>NZ_JBXALN010000003.1:0-802678 GCF_058799535.1 Pseudomonas sp. GW822-FHT06D10
TATCGAAAACTGCGTAACTCGTTGAATCTCAAGGAGTTTTCCGTTTCGACTGCGCCGGAAGTGGGGCGAATTATAGAGAGATATAATTCGCCGTCAACACCTATTTTCAGTTTTATTCGGATTTAAGCGTAATACGTGCAAATGCCTTCTTGCCGGCTTGGCACACATGGGTTGAACCTACTGCATATATATAGGTGCGATCGACAACCTCACCATCCACCCGCACACCACCCGAACCCAGAAGATCCCGAGCCACTGCGGCGTTCTTCACCAGCCCTGCCTTATTAAGGACAGCCGCAATCGGCATATCCTCGGCAGCAACCAGCTCGATTTCCGGCAGATCATCAGGCAGCTCGCCATCTTTCATGCGGTTACCTGCGGCACGGTGAGCATTTGCAGCAGCCTCTTCACCATGGAAGCGCGCAACAATCTCTTCGGCCAGCTTGATCTTGATGTCACGCGGGTTAGCGCCAGCATCTACATCCGCCTTGAATGCATTGATCTCATCCATGGAGCGGAAGCTGAGCAACTCGAAGTAACGCCACATCAACGCATCAGGAATGGACACCAGCTTGCCGTACATCACGCCAGGCGCCTCCTGGATACCGACATAGTTACCCAGAGACTTGGACATCTTCTTGACGCCATCCAACCCTTCGAGCAATGGCATGGTCAGAATGCACTGAGCCTCCTGACC
This sequence comes from Pseudomonas sp. GW822-FHT06D10, assembly GCF_058799535.1. NCBI lineage: Bacteria > Pseudomonadati > Pseudomonadota > Gammaproteobacteria > Pseudomonadales > Pseudomonadaceae > Pseudomonas > Pseudomonas sp. GW822-FHT06D10. The sequence goes on from NZ_JBXALN010000003.1 coordinate 698, forward strand.
GTAACCGCGCTGCAGCTCACGCCCCATCAGCAGGTTGAACTTCTGGTCGGTACCGCCCAGTTCGACATCGGCGCGCAATGCCACCGAGTCATAGCCTTGCACCAACGGATACAGGAACTCATGAATGGCAATCGGCTGATTGGTCGAATAACGCTTGTCGAAGTCGTCACGCTCGAGCATCCGCGCAACGGTGTACTGGGAAGTTAGACGAATGAAGTCCGCCGGCCCCATCTTGTCCATCCAGGTGGAGTTGAAAGCCACCTCAGTCTTGGCAGGATCAAGAATCTTGAAGACCTGGCTTTTATAGGTCTCTGCGTTTTCCAGGACCTGCTCGCGAGTCAAGGGTGGGCGTGTGGCACTTTTGCCACTGGGATCACCGATCATGCCGGTGAAGTCGCCAATCAGGAAGATTACCTGGTGACCCAAGTCCTGGAACTGACGCAGCTTATTAATAAGTACGGTATGCCCGAGATGCAGATCCGGCGCCGTCGGATCGAAGCCAGCCTTAATGCGCAGCGGTTCGCCGCGCTTGAGCTTCTCGATCAACTCGGACTCGACCAACAACTCTTCCGCACCACGTTTGATCAGCGCTAGCTGCTCTTCAACCGACTTCATAACAGACCCGCAAGGCTCAGATTCAAAAGGGAACCAACCATACAAGATCATGGACTAATTACAAGTTTTGCCCGGCGTACGGGAGCATTCCGAAAGCAGAGTGCCCGCGCCCTTGCGTCACAGATGATTTGGTTATATTTTATACAGTTATTTCATCTTCATCATGTCATTCATCTTTTCCATTTCATCTTTTCAAAGTCAAATTACCTATGACCACCGAACCGTCTAAAGCGCCACCGCTTTATCCGAAGAGCCACCTGCTCGCTGCAAGTGGCATCGCAGCCCTTCTCAGCTTGGCTCTTCTGGTATTTCCATCCAGTGATGTAGAAGCAAAAAAAACGACATTGAGCCTTGATCTGGAAAGCCCGATCGAGCAACTGACACAAGATCAAGACGCCGCATCCACCGAACAAGCCACAAGCGAGGCCGTTGCCTCACCTTTCGCACAGATCGAAAACACCGCCGAAGACACCACGCAAACCGCAGAAACCGCACCTGTGCCTGCTGCCGTGGAGGAGCCAAAAGCCCCCGGCCACAGGGAAGTTCTGGTCACCAAGGGCGACACCCTCTCCACACTCTTTGAAAAGGTTGGCCTGCCAGCCACTTCTGTCCATGAAGTACTGGCCAGCGACAAGCAGGCCAAGCAGTTCTCCCAGCTCAAGCATGGCCAGAAGCTGGAGTTCGAGCTGACGCCTGATGGCCAACTGAACAACCTGCATAGCAAAGTCAGCGACCTGGAAACCATCACCCTGACCAAAGGCCCCAAGGGCTTTATGTTCAGCCGCGTGATCACCAAACCAGTGGTTCGTTCTGCCTATGTCCACGGCGTCATCAACAGCTCGCTTTCGCAGTCTGCCGCCCGCGCCGGGCTGTCCCACAGCCTGACCATGGATATGGCCAACGTTTTCGGCTACGACATCGACTTCGCCCAGGATATTCGCCAGGGTGACGAATTCGACGTGATCTATGAGCAAAAAGTCGCCAACGGCAAGATAGTCGGCACAGGCAATATCCTCTCCGCGCGCTTCACTAACCGCGGCAAGACCTACACCGCAGTGCGCTACACCAACAAACAGGGCTCCAGCAGCTACTACACCGCTGATGGCAACAGCATGCGCAAAGCATTCATCCGTACACCGGTGGATTTCGCTCGCATCAGCTCGCGCTTTTCCATGGGCCGCAAGCACCCGATCCTGAACAAGATCCGTGCCCACAAGGGCGTGGACTATGCCGCGCCACGGGGCACGCCAATCAAGGCTGCCGGTGATGGCAAGGTGTTGCTAGCTGGCCGTCGTGGCGGTTATGGCAATACCGTGATCATCCAGCACGGTAACACCTACCGCACCCTGTACGGCCATATGCAGGGCTTTGCCAAGGGTGTGAAGACTGGCGGCTCGGTGAAACAGGGCCAGGTCATCGGCTATATCGGTACCACCGGACTGTCCACCGGACCGCACCTGCACTATGAGTTCCAGGTCAACGGTGTCCACGTGGATCCGCTGGGCCAGAAGCTGCCCATGGCCGACCCGATCGCCAAGGCCGAACGAGCACGCTTCCTGCAGCAGAGCCAGCCTCTGATGGCCCGGATGGATCAGGAAAAGGCCACGATGCTGGCCTCGAGCAAGCGCTAAGCCATGGGGCTCTATATAGGTGTGATGTCCGGTACCAGCCTTGATGGCCTGGACATCGCCCTGATCGAGCAAAGCCCGGCGCTCAGATTGGTCGCCACTCGCTACATCCCCATGCCCGATACCCTGCGCGCCGAACTCTTGGGTTTGTGCGCCAGTGGCCCCGACGAGATCGCCCGTTCCGCCATCGCCCAACAGCACTGGGTCGAGCTGGCCGCCCAGGGCATCAACCAGCTTCTGCAACAACAGCAACTGCACCCCCAAGACATTCGCGCCATCGGCAGCCACGGACAAACCGTGCGTCATGAGCCAAGCCGCGGGTTCACGGTGCAGATCGGCAACCCGGCCCTGCTCACTGAGCTGACCGGGATCACTGTCGTCAGCGACTTCCGCAGCCGCGACGTGGCGGCGGGCGGGCAAGGCGCGCCGCTGGTTCCGGCCTTTCACGAAGCCCTGTTCGACCAGCGCCCGGGAAACCGCGCCGTGCTGAACGTCGGCGGGTTCAGCAACCTGAGCCTGATCGAAACCGCCAAGCCGGTGGCCGGATTCGACTGTGGCCCGGGCAACGTCCTGCTCGATGCCTGGATCCAGGCCCAACGCGCAGAGAACTTCGACCGCAATGGCCAATGGGCTGCCAGCGGCCAGGTTGATCCGCCCCTACTGCAAGCCCTGCTCAGCGACCCGTTCTTCGCCACCCAAGGCCCGAAGAGCACCGGGCGCGAGGTATTCAATCTTGATTGGCTACAGCGGCATCTGAGGGCACGGGGCGCTATTGCCGCCGAAAACGTGCAGGCTACCCTTCTGGAGCTGACAGCTCTAACCATCGTCGAGTCGCTGCAGAGTGCTCAAAGTGACACCCAGGAGTTGCTGGTGTGCGGCGGCGGCGCGCATAACGCAGCGCTCATGGGCCGCCTGGCAGCCCTCCTCCCGCAAACACGGGTCAGCAGCACTGCGGCGTATGGCGTAGATCCCGACTGGGTAGAGGCTATGGCGTTTGCCTGGCTGGCCCACTGCTGCCTGGAAGGCATCGCTGCCAACCGGCCCAGCGTCACCGGCGCCCGTGGCCTGCGTGTACTAGGCGCCATCTACCCGGCTTGAACAGCAGACAGCAAAACGCCGCAGGATCCCAAGCCCCTGCGGCGTTCGGCGAATGGCTACTGCCGGCTGGTCAGATCGAGAACGACGACCCGCAACCACAGGTAGTGGTGGCATTGGGGTTCTTGATCACGAACCGCGAACCTTCCAGGCCTTCCTGGTAGTCTACTTCAGCACCGGCCAGGTACTGGAAGCTCATCGGATCGACCACCAGGCTCACGCCCTCACGCTCGACGATGGTGTCATCCTCGGCCACTTCCTCATCGAAAGTGAAACCGTACTGAAACCCCGAACAACCGCCGCCCGTAACGAATACGCGCAGCTTCAAGCGATCATTACCCTCTTCATCGACCAGGGTCTTCACCTTGTGCGCTGCACCTTGAGTGAATTGCAAAGCCGTGGGGGTGAAGGATTCAACGCTCATGCTGACTATCTCCCGGCGTTAAGCCGCCATACTGCGTAATGACGCGCATTATCCGCTTCTCCCAGAAAAGCGGTCAACTATTGTTACGGTATATCAATAGTCGTACAGCCACCCGTATAAAGCAGAAAGGCCCGTCAGACGGGCCTTTTTGTTCACGCAAAAACGACGTTAAGGCAGCATGCCCGCGTGGGACAGCCCCAGACGCTCATCCAGGCCGAACAGGATATTGAGGTTCTGCACCGCCTGGCCCGAAGCGCCCTTGACCAGGTTGTCGATGACCGACAGTACCACTACCAGATCACCATCCTGCGGCCGGTGCACGGCAATCCGGCACACGTTGGCACCCCGCACACTGCGGGTCTCCGGATGGCTGCCGGCCGGCATTACATCGACAAACGGCTCATTGGCATAACGCTTCTCGAACAACGCCTGCAGATCCACCGACTTATCCACCACCGTGGAGTAGAGCGTGGAGTGGATACCGCGAATCATCGGCGTCAGGTGTGGTACGAACGTCAGGCCAACTTCCTTGCCTGCTGCCCGGCGCAGGCCCTGACGGATTTCCGGCAAATGACGGTGCCCCTTGACCGCATAGGCCTTCATGCTCTCGGAAGTTTCCGAGTACAGCGACCCGACGCTGGCGCCACGGCCAGCACCGCTGACACCGGATTTGCAGTCGGCGATCAGCCGGGAAGTGTCGGCAAGACCGGCTTCCAGCAGCGGCAGGAAACCGAGCTGGGTTGCGGTTGGATAGCAGCCAGGAACCGCAATCAAACGGGCTTTCTTGATCTGTTCGCGATTGACTTCCGGCAGGCCGTAGACCGCTTCCTCCAGCAATTGAGGGGCACCGTGAGGCTGACCGTACCACTTGGCCCACTCATCGGCATCCTGCAGGCGGAAGTCCGCCGATAGATCGATGACCTTGGTCCCCGCAGCCAGCAGTTCGCCAGCCAGTGCATGCGCCACGCCATGGGGGGTGGCAAAGAACACCACGTCACAGGCACCAAGGGTCTTGATATCCGGCACGCTGAACGCCAGGCCGTCGTAATGGCCACGCAGGTTCGGGTACATGTCGGCAACGGCCAGGCCAGCCTCGGATCGCGAAGTGATGACTTCCACTCGCGCTTGCGGATGCTGTGCCAACAGACGCAGCAGTTCGACACCGGTGTAACCCGTGCCGCCGACGATACCGACCTTGACCATAAACCTGCCCTCAACGAACCCACTGGAAAGCTGCCGATAATAGGGGCGGCGCGCCCCTGCGACAACCGTCAAGGTGACGTGCGGACGCTCTACCCTCTACTATCTTCGCCACCGTGAACCTGGGAATAACTAAAAATGCTCTATCTATGGCTCAAAGCCTTTCATATCGTCAGCGTGGTCTGCTGGTTTGCCGGCCTTTTCTACCTGCCACGCCTGTTCGTTTACCACGCCCAAAGCGAGGACAACATCAGCCGCGAGCGCTTCTGCCTGATGGAACGCAAGCTGTACCGTTTCATCATGGGGCCTGCGATGATCGCGGCACTGATCTTTGGCATCTGGCTGATCAGCCTCAACCCCAGCGCGTATTTCGGCCAGGGCGGCTGGATGCACGCCAAACTGACCCTGGTGGTCATCCTCATCGGCTATCACCACATGTGCGGCGCGCAAGTGAAGCGCTTCGCCCGTGGCGAAAACACCCGCAGCCATGTCTTTTATCGCTGGTTCAATGAAGTACCGGTTCTGATATTGCTGGCTATTGTAATTTTGGTCGTTGTACGGCCGTTCTAACTCTAACTAGTCGCTTCCCTGGGGGTACTCCAATGTCACTGCCCGCTTTGCTCGAACAACGTCTGCGCCTGCCTCTAGTGGCCGCGCCGATGTTTCTGATCTCCAACCCGGAACTGGTCCTGGCCTGCTGTCGCAATGGTGTGGTGGGTAGCTTTCCCGCCCTCAATCAGCGCGAAAGCAGCGGTTTCAAGGCCTGGCTGGAGGAGATCGAAGCGGGCCTGGCCAAGCTGGAGAACCCTGCTCCCTACGCCGTGAACCTGATCGTGCACAACAGCAACCCACGGCTGCAGGCCGACTTGCAGATCTGCATCGAGCACAAGGTACCGATCGTCATCACCAGCCTCGGCGCGGTCAAGGAAGTAGTGGACGCCGTGCACAGCTACGGCGGCCTGGTATTTCATGACGTGACCACCCGCCGGCACGCAGAGAAAGCCGCCGAGGCGGGTGTCGATGGGCTGATCGCCGTCGCAGCCGGAGCGGGTGGCCATGCAGGCACCTGGAGCCCCTTCTCTCTGGTCGCCGAGATCCGCCAGTTCTTCGACAAGACCCTGCTACTGGCCGGCTGCCTGAACCGGGGCCACGAGATTCTTGCCGCCCAGCTGCTTGGCGCCGACCTCGCCTACTTGGGCACCCGCTTTATCGGTACCACCGAAAGCCACGCACCGGATGCCTATAAAGAGATGCTACTCAGCTCTCGAGCCGCCGACATCGTGCATACCGCCGCGGTTTCCGGAGTACCTGCCAGCTTCATGCGCCAAAGCCTGGAGAACGCAGGTTTCGACCTGGCCGCCCTGCAAGGCAAAGGTGAGATCAACTTCGGCTCCAAGCTCAAACCCATCAGCGATGAGGCAAAAGCCTGGAAAACCGTCTGGTCCGCAGGCCAGGGGGTCTGTGAAATCGACGACCTGCCCAGCGTCGACCAATTGATCGCGCGCCTGGACAGCGAATATCAGGCGGCCCAGCAACGCGCCAGCCAACTGAGCAAACGCTGGCCACGTTAACCCGTTCTCATTAGTTTTTTGGCCAGCCGAGGGGCGCTGGCCTTAAACTGTCAGTCTTTTATGTAAACCTTCTTTTCAAGTGACAGGGATGCCCCCATGAGCGAAACCCGCTACAAGATCGTTTTCGACGGCACATTGCTGCCCGGCGTGGAAAAAGCCACTGCCCAACTGAACCTCGCCGAACTGTTCAAAAGCGATGCGGCCGCCGTAGAACGCCTGTTCAGCGGCCAGCAGGTGGAGCTCAAGCGCGACCTGACGCAGGCCGACGCCCAGCGCTATCTGGAAGCATTGAAGAACGCCGGGATCGATGCCCGCATCGAATCCGAGCAGGCCCTGAAGCTGGATCTAGACGCAGTAACCCCCACACCCAGGGCCAGCAGCCTCAGCGAGTCGCCCTATGCGCCCCCGCAAGCCGTAGTAGGCGATGCAATCCCACAATACGCCGCACTCAACGTATTCAGCTTCGAAGGCCGTATCGGTCGCCTGCGCTACCTGGCCTGGACTCTGGTCCTGACGGTGGCCATGCTGGCCGTGGTCGGGGTAGGCGCCTTCTTCGGTATCCTGTCCGCGGCGGTGTTCAATTCCACCCTGCTCACCGGCCTGGGGATTGTCGGCGGTATCGTGGTCTTCATCGGCTTCCTCGTGGTCAGCATTCAGATCAGCGTGCAGCGCCTGCACGATCTCGGCTGGTCGGGCTGGCTGTGGCTGCTGAACTTCGTGCCCATCGTCGGCAGCATCTTCCCTCTGGTGCTGATGGTCAGCCCGGGCAGCAACGTGGCCAACCGCTACGGCGCACCACCACCGCCCAACACCACCGCCGTCAAGGTGCTGTCCTGGATGTGGGTCGTCCTGATCGTCGTGCTGATCGTGGGCATGGTGGCCGGCGGCCTGAGCTCCCTGGAAGATCGCTACAGCGAAACCAGCTACAGCGAAAGCATCGACTCCAGCAGCGCCGATGAAGATGCCGAACCTGCCGATATCGCCGCCCCTGTAGAATCCGAGCAAGAATAAACGCGCCCGAGCCTGCGACCCTCCCCCGTCGCAGGCCGCCGGCCGTTGCGATGGAGAAATGCATGACCCGTTACGCTCTGATCACTGGTGCTTCCAGCGGCATAGGCCTGGCCCTGGCCGAAGCACTGGCCCGGCGCGGCCGTAACTTGATTCTCGTGGCCCGTCAGCGTGATCAGCTGGAATGCATCGCCCTGGAATTGACCCAGCGCTTCGGCGTCGAAGTGCTGTTCCGCGCCTGCGACCTGGGCGAACCACTGCGCCTGTCCGGTTTCCTGCTGGAGCTGGAGGAGGGTGACCGGCAGATCGACCTGCTGGTCAATTGCGCCGGCATCGGCACCAGCGGCCCGTTCCTGGCCCAGGACTGGATGACCGAGCAGGACCTGATCGAGGTCAACATCCTCGCCCTCACCCGCCTGTGTCATGCCCTGGGCAACAGCATGGCGCTGCTGGGCGGCGGGCAGATCCTCAATGTCGCCTCGGTGGCAGCCTTCTATCCCGGCCCCTGGATGAGCAGCTACTACGCCAGCAAGGCCTATGTCCTGCATTTCTCCGAAGGGTTGCGCGAAGAATTGAAGAAGTGCGCGGTGAAGGTCTCGGTACTCTGCCCGGGGCCGACCCGCACCGCATTTTTCCGCACCGCACAAATGGACACCACCAAACTCAAGGACAGCAAGCTGCTCATGAGCCCCGAGGAGGTCGCGCTGTATGCGGTGCGCGCCCTGGAAAAGAACCGCGCCATCATCATTCCCGGACGCCTGAACCGCTGGATGGCCTTCAGCGCCCGCCTGAGTTCACGCTGGCTGACCCGCAAGATCGTCGGTTACGTCAATCGGGCCTACTGCCCACGTTAAGAGTCGGGGCTGGGCGCACCTTGTGCACCTGAGTACACTCGGCCCGGACCAACCCAATGGAGAAACAGCTGTGGATACTCTGTTCACCAAGATCATCAACAGAGAAATACCCGCGAAGATCATCTACGAGGACGACCAGGTTCTGGCCTTCCACGATATTGCCCCGCAAGCGCCGGTGCATTTCCTGGTGATCCCGAAGAAACCCATCCGCACCCTCAACGACCTCACCGAGGACGACAAGGCCCTGGCCGGACACATTCTGTTCACCGCCCAGCGCCTGGCCAAGGAGCAAGGCTGCGAAGACGGCTTCCGGGTCGTCATGAACTGCAACGAGCTGGGTGGGCAGACCGTGTATCACATTCACATGCACGTGCTGGGTCAGCGCCAGATGAACTGGCCGCCGGGCTGATTGCCCGCCCCCCCCCCTTGCGCAGCGCCCTCTCGGACCATCGAGGACGAGGGTGCGCTGATCCAGCGCAGTTTTCGCTCCTTTGATTGGAGTAAACTGGCCGCCGAGATTTCTCCCGGAGATAAGCATGACTACCCAACGTCACTACTCGCCGATCGACCGCCTGCTGTTGCAAGCCGATATGGCGATGCGCACGCTGCTGCCTTTCAGCGGCCAACCTTATCGCCCGTCGCCGGCCATCGTGCAGCCGGAAGCGCAGATGAGTGACGAGGACACCCGGCACGTGGCCGGCCTGATGCGCATCAACCACACCGGGGAAGTCTGCGCCCAGGCGCTGTACCAGGGCCAGGCCCTGACCGCCAAGCTGCCTCAGGTACGCCAGGCCATGGAACATGCCGCCGAAGAAGAAATCGACCACCTGGCCTGGTGCGAACAGCGCATCCGCCAGTTGGGTAGCCACCCGAGCGTGCTCAACCCGCTGTTCTACGGTTTGTCCTTCGGCATCGGCGCCGCGGCAGGCCTGATCAGCGACAAGGTCAGCCTGGGGTTCGTTGCCGCCACCGAAGACCAGGTGTGCAAGCACCTGAACGAGCATCTGGAGCAACTGCCGGCCGAAGACGAAAAGTCCCGAGCGATTCTCGAACAGATGCGCATCGACGAAGAACATCACGCTGAAACCGCGCTCGAAGCCGGCGGGTTCCGCTTCCCGGCGCCGGTGAAATTCGGCATGAGCCTGCTGGCCAAGGTCATGACCAAGAGCACCTACCGGATCTGATTCCAAACCACGGGCATCAAAAAGGGCGCTATCGAAGCGCCCTTTTCTTTTACCGCCAGAATCCGCGCGGGTTCAGCCCAGCTCGACGATTTCGTAATCGTGAGTGATGGCCACACCGGCCGCGCCGAGCATGATCGACGCCGAGCAGTATTTCTCGGCAGACAGCTCGATGGCCCGCTTGACCTGGGCTTCTTTGAGGCCTCGGCCCTTTACCACGAAATGCATGTGGATCTTGGTGAAGACCTTGGGGTCTTCGGTGGCACGCTCGGCATCCAGGAACGCCTCGCAGCTTTCAACCGCCTGGCGCGACTTCTTGAGAATGCTGACCACATCGAAGTTGCTGCAACCGCCCACGCCGAGCAGGAGCATTTCCATAGGGCGAACACCCAGGTTGCGGCCACCGGCTTCCGGCGGGCCATCCATCACCACTACGTGGCCACTGCCCGATTCGCCGAGGAACATGGCTTCGCCAGCCCATTGGATGCGTGCCTTCATCGCCAAGACTCCACTGTTAAAAAAGGGGCGCCAGCTTAGCACAGGGTTTTCCAGCCACAGCGCTTTGACCGTTTGTCCCTCATTACCGGTTTTCGATAAGAAAAATCTTAATTGAGCCAAGGACGTGTCTGTTAAGCTGACGCCAAATGACTGGCGCATCGCCAGCGTTCAACACCTTCGTTTTACGCCCCATAAAAAAAACACCTCATACCGTGCAGTCTTTTCGGGATACAACCATGGTTGCTATTGCCCCCACCCCCAAGATCAAAAATCTCGACAAGTTGCTCATGCACTGTCAACGCCGCCGGTATCAGGCCAAGAGCAACATCATCTGCGCCGGTGATGTGTCCGACAGCCTGTACTTCATCATCAAGGGTTCGGTGACCATCCTCATCGAAGACGATGACGGTCGGGAGATGATCATCGCCTACCTCAATGCCGGAGACTTCTTCGGCGAACTGGGGCTCTTCGAAGAGGCCGGCCATGAGCAGCAGCGCAGCGCCTGGGTGCGCGCCAAGGTAGAGTGCGAGGTTGCCGAGATCAGCTACGCCAAGTTCCGCGAACTGTCGCAGAACGACCCGGACATCCTCTATGTGCTCAGCGGGCAGATCGCCCAGCGCCTGCGCAACACCACGCGCAAGGTCGGCGACCTGGCGTTCTTCGACGTGACCGGGCGGGTGGCCCGCTGCCTGCTGGAGCTGTGCAAGCAACCGGACGCCATGACCCACCCGGATGGCATGCAGATCAAGATCACCCGCCAGGAAATCGGCCGGATCGTCGGTTGTTCACGGGAAATGGTCGGTCGCGTCCTCAAGGATCTGGAAGAACGCAACCTGGTTCACGTCAAGGGCAAGACCATGGTGGTGTTCGGCACCCGCTAATCCGCCAGGAAGCCCTTGAGCATCTGCCGGTACAGGCTCTCCAGCCGCACTAGCGCATCGGGCGCCGCAAAGGCCTCGTGCAGGGCGATATGACTTTCGGCCCGGCAGCGCTGTTCCAGGCCACAGGCCTGATTGAAAGTATTGACCGCGCTCACCATCGAATCGCGTTCGTTATCCAGCAGCAAGGCACCATGCACCAAGCCCACTGGCCGCTGGCCACCCTTGCTCTGACGCCAGCGCTGGGCGGTGCCGACCATCTTGCGTCCGTCCAGGTTGACGTTGAAGCGACCATCGCAGAACGCCCCTTCCACTTCGCCCAATGACGGGTTGCCCCCCAGTTCGCTGAGCAGGTCGCAGATCGGCTGACACAGGCGCCGGTACGCGGTTTCGATCCGGCCCTGATCCCCTTCGCTGCGCGGCGGGGCGTAGACCAGGGCGATGTTCACCGTGGCCGCCGACTGCGGCACCGGCTCGCCGCCGGTTTCGCGCAACAGCACCGGCCAGCCGTTGGCGGCCGACTCCTCGCAGGCCCGTTCAAATCCAGGCAGGCGGCTCAAGCGCCGAGGCATCACCAGCGCCCGGTCACTGGGCTGCCAGAACAGCAGGCCGAACTCTTGTTCACCGGTACACACCAGGGCCAGCAGATCTTGCTCGGCCTGCAGGCCGGCTTCGACAGTCAAGGCAAGGGGTTGAGTCATGGCAGTAGAAATCCTTGGCGATAGGCATGAAAAAGCCGGCATCGCCGGCTTGTTCATTGTCACGGGTTCAGTCCAGGGTCGAGCCGCTGACCGGCACGCCGCGCTCAGGGAAGAACAGACGCTGCAATTCGCTGCCCGGGCTTTCGGCACGCATGAACGCCTCACCCACCAGGAACGAATAGACATCGCTGATTTCCATCAGCTCGACATCGGCACGGTTGAGGATGCCGCTCTCGGTAATCACCAGGCGCTCGCGGGGAATGCGTGGCAGCAGGTCGAGGGTGGTCTCCAGATTGACTTCGAAGGTGTGCAGGTTGCGGTTGTTGACCCCAACCAGCGGTGTGTCGAGGGTCTTCAACGCCCGCTCCAGCTCATCACCATCATGCACTTCCACCAGCACATCCAGGCCAACGCCCTTGGCCACCGCCGCCAGCTCCGCCATCCGCGCGTCATCCAGCGCAGCGACAATCAGCAATACACAGTCGGCGCCCAGGGCACGGGCTTCGACGATCTGGTACGGGTCGATCATGAAATCCTTTCGGATCACCGGCAGCTTGCAGGCGGCGCGGGCCTGCTGCAGGTACGCATCGGCACCCTGGAAGTAATCGACATCGGTCAGCACGGACAGACAAGTGGCACCGCCTTTCTCGTAGCTCTTGGCAATGTCCGCCGGAACGAAGTTCTCACGGATCACGCCTTTGCTCGGCGAAGCCTTCTTGATCTCGGCTATCACTGCCGGCTGCTTGAGCTTGACCTGGTCCTGCAAGGCCCGGGCGAAACCCCGTGGTGCATCGGCAGCACGCGCCAGGGTCTCCAGCTCGGCCAGGCTGACGCGGGCGCTGCGCTCGGCAACCTCCTCGGCTTTACGGGCGAGGATTTTTTCCAGAACTGTCGGCACACTCATCCTTCATTCTCCTGCTTGAACACCGCGGTAAAGGCACCCAGCTCTTCGAGCTTCTCCCGGGCCAGGCCGGTGTGCAAGGCGTCGTGAGCCAGGGCCACGCCCTCTTTCAGGCTACTGGCATGATCGGCGGCATACAGCGCCGCCCCCGCATTGAGCACAATCATTTCGGCGGCCTTCTGGCCATGCTCGGTCTTGCGGCGCCCCAGGGCATCGCGGATCAGCTCCAGGGAGGCCGCCGGGCTTTCCACCACCAGGCCGAACAGACTCTGGCTCTTCATGCCCAGATCCTCGGGCTGTACCCAGTACTCGGTGATCTGGTCATTCTTCAGCTCGGCCACATAGGTGGGCGCAGCCAGGCTGAACTCGTCCAGACCATCCTGGGAATGCACCACCAGAACGTGCTTGCTGCCCAGGCGTTGCAAGACTTCGGCCAGGGGCCGGCACAACGCCTGAGTGAACACGCCTACCACCTGATGCTTGACTCCGGCCGGATTCGTAAGCGGGCCGAGCATGTTGAACAGGGTGCGCAGGCCAAGGTCGCGACGCGGGCCGGCGGCATATTTCATCGCCCCGTGATGGGACTGGGCAAACATGAAGCCGATGCCGACGTTATCGATGCAGCGCGCCACCTGGACCGGGGTCAGGTTCAAATAGATCCCGGCCGCTTCCAGCAGGTCGGCGCTGCCGCTCTTGCCGGACACCGCGCGGTTGCCGTGCTTGGCCACAGTGCAACCGGCCGCGGCGACCACAAAGGAGGAAGCCGTGGACACGTTGAAGATGTTCGCCCCGTCGCCGCCGGTGCCCACTACATCCACCACGCCATCCAGGGTTTTCAGCTCGACCCGGTCCGCCAGCTCGCGCATTGCCGATACCGCACCGACGATCTCATCGATGCTTTCGCTTTTCATGCGCATGGCCATCATGAAGGCGCCAATCTGCGCATCGGTGCATTGGCCGGTCATGATTTCACGCATTACCGAACGCATTTCTTCGGTGCTCAGGTCCAGGTGGCCGACGATACGGCTCAAGGCAGTCTTGATATCCATGAAAAGTCCTTAGCGCGTGCCGCCGCTCTGTTTGAGAAAGTTGGCGAACAGCTCGTGGCCCTGCTCGGTGAGAATAGACTCGGGATGAAATTGCACCCCCTCGATATTCAGCGTCTTGTGGCGCAACCCCATGATCTCGTCGACGGAGCCGTCCTCCAGCTGGGTCCAGGCCGTGACTTCGAGGCACTCGGGCAAGCTCTCGTGCTTGACCACCAGCGAGTGGTAACGGGTTACGGTCAGCGGCATGTTCAGGCCGTTGAACACCCCCAGGTCGCGGTGGAACACCGGGCTGGTCTTGCCGTGCATCACTTGCCGGGCACGCACCACCTGGCCGCCAAAGGCCTGGCCGATGGACTGATGCCCCAGGCATACGCCGAGAATCGGCAGCTTGCCGGCGAAATGCTTGATCGCCTCGATGGAAATACCGGCTTCGGTCGGCGTGCAAGGCCCGGGCGAGACCACGATGCGCTCGGGCTTGAGCGCCTCGATCTGAGCCACGTTCAGTTCGTCATTGCGCACTACTTTCACCTCAGCTCCCAACTCGCCCAGGTACTGGACGACGTTGTAGGTGAAGGAGTCGTAGTTATCAATCATCAGCAGCATACATGCTCCAACTTATTGATTTTAAAGTAGGTGTGCATGCAACTCAGGGTGTCGATATGCACATTGATATACACAAGCGCAGTGGAGCGTGCCGGGCGAGCTTGCGCACCCGAATGCTGCAAGCTGCCGGCAGGGCAGACAAGGTGATGGAATTGAACCGCCTTATCTATGCAATGTCGCTCAGCTCGCCACGCCATCGTCGGCCATCGCCAGCGCAAGCCGGCAGAACGTTGGGCATGACGATGCACCCGATGGCATTGCCGCCGGGCGAAGCTGTACTGCGTGGGGAGACTGATTGGCATGCAGCGTTCTCCTGGGGTTTGGAGCCGCCGTGCCGGAGAGCTATTAGATCCTTGATCCCTGCTTGCCGATTACGGCGGCAGGGTTCGGTTAAAAAACCGCAACGACGTGCCGCTTCCTATTGGAAGCGCCACCACTGACTAAAACGAATCGTTGCAATGCAAAGCATAGGACCTAACCGTAATTGAGCACTCGACGGCGTTCCGCAGCCGAGCTTCGAGGCGCGATTGTACCGTTCATCAAGGGGCTGCGTCGATTGCAATTTGCCGCTGGGTCTTGCGGCACTCACTCCGCTGGTTGATACCTGCCCCACTCCGTTGGAGCGCAATGCATGGCTGGCCCCGCGTATGCCGTGCGCTCCAGAGCGCCGGGCGGCACGACATGCAAACCGCTTTGCGCAGCCCGCCTCGGCAGATGGCTTGGAAGCCCTTTAAACGCCACAAGTCCATCACCGAAACGGCGCTCTTTAAGGTGTGGTGGCAGCCTGTTTGCGCCTTCTTAGCCGTGCGGCTCAAGGGGCGTTCCGCCTCTTCTGGCCCCAGAAGCACGGCCACTTGAGCAAAGGGGCGCTTTTCTTGCCATGGCCAAGTCAGGAAACCAGCGCCCTTTTCTCCAGCAAATGATCGAGCCAGTCCGGATCCATTTCTGGCTCACTGGAGAACAACAAGCCGGTGTAGTCGCGGTGCGGCGGGGTAAAGATCTCCTCCCGGCAGCCGTGATCGACCACCTTCCCACGCTGCATCACCAGTACCTCGTCGGCAATGGCGCGCACGGTGGCGACGTCGTGGGTGATGAACAAGTAGGCCACGCCCAGTTGCTGCTGGATGCGGTTGAGCAGCTTCAGAACGCCTTCGGCCACCAGTTGGTCGAGGGCCGAGGTGACTTCGTCGCAGATGATCAGTTGCGGCTCGGCCGCCAGAGCCCGGGCGATACAGATCCGCTGCTTCTGCCCGCCAGACAGTTCGCGGGGCTGGCGATCCATGTACAACGCCGGGTCCAGCTCGATCATCTCCAATAGCTCGGCGACCCGCTGGCGCAGCGCCTGGCCCTTGAGGCCGAGATAGAAACTCAGCGGCCGGCCGATGATGTCGACGATGCGCTGGCGCGGGTTGAGCGCGGTGTCGGGGATCTGGTAAATCATCTGCAATCGGCGCAATTGCTCCTTGCTGCGCTGGCGATAATCAGCTGGCAGCGCTTTTCCGTCATACAACACCTGGCCGCTGGTCGGCGGCAACAACCCGGTGATCAAGCGGGCCGTAGAGCTCTTGCCGCTGCCCGACTCGCCGATCACCGCCAGGGTCTGACCACGATAGAGCTTGAGCGAGACATCATGCAGCACCGGCTGATGGCCGTAGCTGGCGCTGGCCCTGCGTACCTCCAGCAGCGGTGTTGCCTGCGGTGGGCACGGCTTGGGTTCGGTGCGCAAGCTACGTACTGCCCACAGCGATCGGGTGTAATCCTGCTGTGGGGCGTCGAGCATGGTCCGGGTGTCGGCCTCCTCCACCAGCTTGCCGTGACGCAGAACCATGATGCGATCGGCCATTTGCGCCACCACTGCCAGATCGTGGCTGATGTACAAGGCGGCGCTCCCGTAGGTTTTCACCGCATCGCGAATCGCCACCAGCACTTCGATCTGGGTGGTGACATCCAGCGCCGTGGTCGGTTCGTCGAAGATGATCAGGTCCGGGTGGCAGGCCATGGCCATGGCGGTCATCACCCGTTGCAACTGACCGCCGGAGACCTGGTGCGGGTAGCGCTGACCGATCTGCTCGGGGTTGGGCAGACGCAGTATGCGGTAGAGCTCCACTGCTTCGGCTTGTGCCTTGGCACGCTCGATACCAGCATTCCTTACCGCGGTTTCGACATGCTGGTCGATCAGCCGGTGCGCGGGGTTGAACGAGGCCGCCGCGCTTTGCGCGACATAGGCGATACGCAGGCCGCGCAGCTTGCGCAGGGCTTCGGGCTTGGCGCCCACCAGTTCCTGGCCATCGAAGCGCACCGAGCCACCCGTGATACGGCAACCGTCGCGCACATAACCCATGGAGGCCAGGCCCAGAGTCGACTTGCCCGCGCCCGATTCACCAATCAGGCCCAGTACTTCGCCCCGCTGCAAGCTCAAGTCGATGCCTTTGATCAGCGGGTGCCAAGCGTCCTGATAATGGCCTTCAATACGCAGGTCGTGGATTTCCAGTAGCGGCTTGTCACTTGGATGAACGGTCATGCTCAGCACTCCTTCAGGCCGCTGGATAGATGCAGCACCCAGTCCACGACAAAGTTGACGCTGACGGTGATCAGCGCCACTGCCAGGGCCGGCAGCAGCGGGCTGATATCGCCGAAGGTGATCAGCACGGCATTGTCGCGGACCATGCTGCCCCAGTCGGCGGTCGGCGGCTGGATGCCCAGGCCCAGGAACGACAACGCACTGATGAACAGAAACACGAAGCAAAAACGCAGGCCGAACTCGGCAATCAGCGGCGCGGCGGCATTGGGCAGCACCTCGCGGCTGACCAGCCACCACAGCCCTTCCCCACGCAGCCGGGCGGCCTCGACGAAGTCCTGGACCACCACGGTCATCGCCACCGCCCGTGACAGGCGAAACACCCGGGTGGCATCCAGCAGCGCGATCACCAGCACCAGCGAGGTGGCGTTGGTGCCGACCACGCTGAGGATCAGCAAGGCAAAGATCAGCTGCGGGATGGCCATGAGGATATCCACCAGCCGCGACAGGCCCTGGTCGATCCAGCCGCCCCTGATCGCCGCTACCAGCCCGCAGAAACCGCCGACGGCAAAGGCCAGTAGCGTCGTCAGGAAGGCAATCCCCAGAGTGTTGCGCGCGCCATACACCAGGCGGCTGAACATGTCGCGGCCCAGGTTATCGGTACCCAGCAGGAACTGCCCGCCCCAGGGCGCAAAACCTTCGCCGACCACTTCAGTCTCGCCATACGGCGCCAGCACCGGCGCGAACAGCGCCACCAGGATGTAGGCAACAATCACCAGCAGGCCGAACTGGGCGCTCATGGGCGCCCGTAACAACGCTTTGATCAGGCTCATGGCTTACCCCTTCGGATGCATCAGGCGCGGGTTGCTGGCAATCGACAGCACGTCGGCCGTGGTATTGAGCAGGATGTAGGTGGCGGCGAAGATCAGGCTGCAGGCCTGCACCACCGGGATATCGCGCTTGGACACCGAGTCGACCAGTAACTGGCCGAGCCCCGGATAGACGAACACCACCTCGACCACCACCACGCCGACCACCAGGTAGGCCAGGTTCAGTGCCACCACATTGATGATCGGTGCCAGGGCATTGGGCAAGGCGTGGTGGAAGATGATCCGCGCCTGGCTGACGCCCTTGAGCCGGGCCATCTCGATATAGGGGCTGGCCAGCACGTTGATCAAGGCCGCGCGGGTCATGCGCATCATTTGCGCGACCACCACCAGGCTCAGGGTCAGCACCGGCAGTAGCGAGCGCTCCAGCACCTCGGCGAACGATGCTCCCGGGGCCAGGTTGGAGATACTCGGCAACCAGTTGAGCTTGACCGCGAACACCAGGATCAGGATATAGGCGACGAAAAACTCCGGGAACGACACCGCGCTCAGGGCGCTGGTGTTGAGCAGGCGGTCGAACCAACTGTTGCGGTACAGCGCCGCGAGCATGCCCAGCAGCAAGGCTACCGGCACTGACACCAGCGCTGCCAGCAAGGCCAGGCTAAAGGTGTTGCCCAGGCGCGTGCCGATCAGCTCGGCAATCGGCCGCTGGTTGGCCAGCGACAGGCCCAGGTCACCGTGCAGCAGTTGCCAGGCCCAGTGGCCGAAGCGGGTCAGCGGCGGCAGGTCCAGGCCCAGTTGGGCACGGAAGGCAGCGACAGTCTCGGGAGTTGCCGCCTGGCCGAGCATGGCCTGGGCGACATCGCCCGGGAGCATGCCAACGGCCAGGAAGATGATCACCGACACCGCCAACAGCGACAACAGGCCCAGGGCCAGGCGCTGGAGCAACAGTTTGCAAAGGCTATTCACCGTACAGCTCCTCGAACAGGATCAACGAAGAAAGGTGCAAAAAGTGTCGGGCTTACGCCTGCCACCAGCGCTCGATCAAGCGCAGGCCATCGAGCTCGCCGTAGGGCGCGGTCAGCCCGCCGTGGGCCACGCGCTTGGAGCGTGCGGCCACGGAGCTTGCGAACAGCGGCACGATCGCCCCGCCCTCGTCACGGCACAGGGCCTGCATTTCGTTGTACATCTCCTGGCGCAGCGGTGCGTTCATCTCGCCGCGAGCGGCGTTGAGCAGCTGGTTGAAACGGGCGTTGTCCCAGTGCGTCTCGTTCCAGGCCGCGCCCTTGGCGTAGCCGATGCTGAACATGCGGTCGGCGGTCAGGCTGCTGTACCAGAACGAGGTGGTGAAGGGCTGCTTCATCCACACATTGGAAAAAAAACCGTCGGCTGGTTCGCGCACCACGTCGATGTCGATACCGGCCTGGCGTGCCTGCTCCTTGAACAGTACCGAGGCATCCACCGCTCCGGTGTAAGCGGCATCGGAGGCCTGCAGGCGCACCTTGAGCGAATCGACCCCAGCCTGGCGCAGGTAGAAACGCGCCTTGTCCGGGTCATAGCCACGCTGTTCCAGGGCGCTGTTGATGAAGCGACTACCGGGCTGGATCGGGTGGTCGTTGCCAATCTGGCCATAGCCATAAAGCACCGAGGCCAGCAGGGTTTCGCGGTTGATCGCATGTTTGAGCGCCAGACGGATGTTGTTGTCCTGGAACTGCTGGCTGTCGGTCAGCATCGGGAAGGTGTAGTGCTGGGCACCCTTGGTCTCTTCGATGACCAGATTGGGGTTGCGCTTGAGCAAGGCGACAGTCTTGAGATCGACCTTGTTGATCACATCGACCTGGCCGGTGACCAGGGCGTTGACCCGCGCGGCGCCATCGGCGATGGCCAGCAACTCGGCGCTGGCGAAATGCGCGCGGCCGGCTTTCCAGTAATCCGGGCTGCGCTCAAGGTCCATGCGCACGCCGGGTTCGAAGCCCTTGAGGCGATAACCACCGGTGCCGATCCCGGCCTGCCAGTCGGCGGCGCCGTCCTTGGCGGGCATGATCACCAGGTGATAATCGGCCACCACGTAGGCGAAGTCGGCATTACCCGAATGCAGTTCGAACACCACGGTGTCATTGCCCTGGGCGCTGACCTTCGCAACATCGCCGAGCACAGTCTTGGCCGCCGAGGTGGACTTGTCGCCCAGGTGATGCCCGATTGAGGCGACCACATCGCCAGCATCCAGAGTCTTGCCGTTATGGAAGGTCACCCCCTGGCGCAAGGTGAAGGTCCAGATGCGTGCATCGGGGCTGGATTCCCAGCGCTCGGCAAGCTCGGGGATCGCCGTACCATCGACGCCGATTTCGCTCAGGGTGTTGTACACCGCCGAGAAACCGACAAAGGTAAAGGTGTCGCTCCATGAACCTGGATCACGAGAATCGGTAGTACTGCCACCGGCCAGGCCCATGCGCAGCACGCCGCCCGCTTTCGGGGTGGCCTCCCCGGCCCAGCCGCGTTGCGGCAAGCCCATTGAAAACGCCCCGGCCACGGCAACCGCCGCTGCGCTGTATTTGAGAAAATCCCGACGCGGCAGGCCGCTGTCGTGCATCGCTTGAGTTATTTTGTTGTTGTTATCGCTCATGGCATTGCCTCTGTTGAACCGCAGAGAAAAGGATTCAGCCGACCTCGCACGCACTGATGCAAAATATTTGTAATTGTCATCGTGACAAATACATTAAGCTCAAAAACAGGTCGCTGCCAATCCCCTTTTCTTTACGAGCGAGGCTCTTGCTAGGCGGGGTTTTGTCAGTACTATCGGTTCGAAGGGGCAGATCGGAATGTCGCTACTGCCCTACCACTGAAGAGAGAATTCAAACTAGATGAGTCAGTCGACCCGCCTGATCACCGCCTCATACATCCTCTCGTTCGTAGCGGCCAACGCGCCGCAGAGGTTGCGTACCGAGACCATTGCCAAGTGGGTCAAGACTCATCCCACCCGGGTACGCAGTCTCGTGTCGTTGATGGTCAAAGCCAATATTCTGAAGTCATGGCGCGGCGCCCACGGCGGCCTGACCCTCGCACGCCCAGCCAGCGATATCACCTTGCGTGAGGTCTATGACGCCGTACAGGAAAGCTCGCTGATCGCCGAGAAGATCGACAACCCGTTCTCAGGCATGGAAGAACACTGCAAGGTATTCGATGTATTCACCCGCCTGTTCGCCATGCTTGAAGCCAACATGCGCCTGGACCTTGGCACTATCACCGCAGACCAACTGTTCGTTGCCTTCGAAAAGCCGCAGGAAAATATCAGGCAGGCCTAGGACCTTAGGGCGCAATGCTCGGGGCCTTAATCAGTGCAGCAGCTGGGCGCTTATCGCTCCCGCGCTCGATTGATATACACAACAGCACTGGATTTGATGAGGACCTGATAGACATCAGGATCCTCACAAAACCAATCAACGACAGCAACTCCTCAAGCCTTGGATGCAGGGGTCTGTTCCGCCAGTGCCACGGCACGGAACATTGCGCGACGCTTGTTCAGCGTCTCTTCCCACTCCAGGGTCGGCACCGAGTCGGCGACAATCCCGCCGCCGGCCTGTACATGCAGCTCGCCGTTCTTGATCACCGCCGTGCGAATGGCAATGGCGGTGTCCATGTTGCCGTTCCAGGCGAAGTAACCCACGGCGCCGCCATAGATCCCACGCTTGACCGGTTCCAGCTCGTCGATGATTTCCATCGCACGGATTTTCGGTGCGCCGGACAGAGTGCCCGCCGGCAGGATCGCCCGCAGCGCATCCATGGCCGTCAGCCCGGCCTTGAGCTGGCCGGTGACGTTGGAAACGATGTGCATCACGTTGGAATAGCGCTCGATGACCATCTTTTCGGTGAGTTTCACCGAACCGATTTCCGAGACCCGACCGGTGTCGTTGCGTCCCAGGTCGATCAGCATCAGGTGCTCGGCGATCTCCTTGGCGTCCGACAGCAGGTCCTGCTCCAGGGCCAGGTCGGCCTCCTCGGAGGCGCCCCGCGGGCGGGTACCGGCGATCGGCCGCACAGTGATCAGGTTGTCTTCGACCCGCACCAGCACTTCCGGCGAGCTGCCCACTACGTGGAAATCACCGAAGTTGAAGAAGTACATGTAAGGGGTCGGGTTGAAGCAGCGCAGCGCCCGGTACAGGTCGATGGGCGCCGCCGAAAAATCGATGGACATGCGCTGGGACGGCACCACCTGCATGCAGTCACCGGCCAGGATGTATTCCTTGATGGTGTCCACGGCCCGTTCATAGTCAGCCTGGGTAAAGCTGGAGCGGAACAGCGGATCGGCGGCCAGCTGCTTGCTGAAATCCAGGCCCGGACGCGGAGTGATCGGCTGGCGCAGTTGCGCCAGCAATTCCTGCAAACGTGCCTGGCCGGCTTCGAAGGCGTTGTCCTGGCCAGGGTCGGCCAGCACGATGGCGTGCACCTTGCCCGCCAGGTTGTCGAACACCACTACCGCGTCGGAGACCATCAACAGGATATCCGGCACACCGATCGGATCCGGGTTCGGGCACGGGCCCAGGCGCGGCTCGACATAACGCACGCAGTCATAGCCGAAATAGCCCACCAGGCCACCGTTGAAACGCGGCAGGCCGGCGATGGTCGGGACGTTGTAGCGAGCTTTGAATTCCTCGACGAAGGCCAGCGGGTCGGCCACTTCGTGACTTTCGATCTCCACGCCATCATGGGTCACGCTGACCTGGAAGCCGTGCACCCGCAGCACAGTGCGGCACGGCAGGCCGATGATCGAGTAACGCCCCCACTTCTCACCGCCCTGCACCGACTCCAGCAGATAGGAGTTGGGCTGGTCGGCCAGTTTCAGGTAGATCGACAGCGGGGTGTCGAAGTCGGCAAGGGTTTCGCAGGCCAGCGGGATACGGTTGTAACCGGCTGCGGCCAAACGCAGGAATTCTTCGCGAATCATGGGGTGCCTCGTGGCTTGAGGGTCTAACAGTCAGGTATGCAAACGTGCCGGCGGGGCCGGCCAGACAAAAATCAGGCGCGCCAACGCCAGCGGGCCAGGGCCTTGATGACTTTCATCCAGAGTTTGCGAGTGACCACCACGATGGAGTTTCCAGAATGGGATGGAACAGCGTCGGGCAACGTTATCTCAGCGGCAGGTTCTAAGCAACCGGGGATCAGCGCCCGCAGGTTGTCGATCACCAGCGCCGGCGACTCCTCGGCAATCGGCCGGCCGTGATTGTAGCCGTAGCTCAGGGCGACGCACTTGACCCCCGCTGCCTTGGCTGCAAGCACGTCACTACGCGAATCGCCGACGAACAGTGATTGCGAGGCCGGCACGCTGGCCATCTTCATCACAAAGAACAGCGCCGCCGGGTCGGGTTTCTTCTGCGGCAGGGTATCGCCGCCGATGATCCAGCGGAAATACCGACCGATTTTCATCTGGTCCAGCAAGGGGGCCACGAAACGCTCGGGCTTGTTGGTAATCAGGGCCATTTCCACGCCCTGCTTGTGCAGCCACTTGAGAGTCTCGCGCGCACCGGGATAGACCACGGTCAACTCGTGGCTGTCCTCGTAGGCGGTATTGAACAGCTCCAGCGCATACTCGGCCTCGACATCGTCGACACCCTGGGCCTCCAGGCTGTTGGCCAGGGCCCGGCGCACCAGCATGGGCGCACCGTTGCCAACCCACTCACGCACCGCCTCGACACCGGCAGGCTTGCGCCCCAGCTTGAGCAGCATCTGATCCACGGCGGCCGCAAGGTCCGGTACCGAATCGACCAGGGTGCCATCCAGGTCGAACATCACCAGCCGTGGCAGGCGCCCCTGGAACAGCTGCTCAAAGGCGCTCATGGTCGCGCCAACGCCAGTTCGGCACGCATTTTCTCGATGACTTCCTGATAGTTCGGCGCATTGAAGATCGCCGAGCCTGCCACAAAGGTATCGGCGCCTGCGGCAGCGATTTCGCGGATGTTGCCCACGTTCACCCCACCGTCGATTTCCAGGCGGATATCCCGCCCGGAGGCATCGATCAAGGCACGAGCCTCACGCAGCTTGTCGAGGGTGCCCGGAATGAACTTCTGCCCGCCAAAGCCCGGGTTGACACTCATCAGCAGCACCATGTCGACCTTGTCCATCACGTACTTGAGCACGTCCAGCGGAGTTGCCGGGTTGAACACCAGGCCGGCCTTGCAACCGCCTTCGCGGATCATCTGCAGGGAACGGTCCACATGCAGCGTGGCTTCCGGGTGGAAGGTGATGTAGGTGGCGCCCGCTTCGATGAAGTCACCGATGATGCGGTCCACCGGAGTGACCATCAGGTGTGCATCGATCGGCGCGGTGATCCCGTACTTGCGCAGCGCAGCGCAGACCATCGGGCCGATGGTCAGGTTCGGCACATAGTGGTTGTCCATGACATCGAAATGCACGATGTCGGCGCCGGCGGCCAGGACATTGTCCACTTCCTCGCCCAGACGGGCGAAGTCGGCGGAGAGAATCGACGGAGCAATAGCGAAGGGCTGCATGACGCACCTTTTTTGAGCAGAATCACGATGGCGCGCATTGTATACCTCATGCTTTGGAGCGCACACCGTAACCGCGATGATCAGTAGGCCGCGCGATAGATCTTCTCGATATCGGCGGGGCTCAGCCGGCGCGGGTTGTTGCGCATCAAGCGCTCGATACCCGCGGCCTCGACGGCCATGGCCGGGATCGCATCCTCGGGCACGCCGAAGCTGCGCAAGCCGCTGGGAATTTCCACCGCCGCACACAACGCTGCCATGGCCTCCACTGCCCGGTCGGCCGCCTCGCTGGCACTCAGGTGCGCGGTCTGTACCCCCATGGCCTCGGCGATATCCTGCATACGCTCGACGCAGGCCATCTTGTTCCAGGTCATGACATAGGGCAGCAGCAAGGCATTGCTGACCCCGTGGGACATATGAAAGCGTCCGCCCAGGGGATAGGCCATCGCATGCACCGCACCGACCCCGGCATTGCCGAAGGCCATGCCGGCCATCAGGCTGGCAGTGGCCATGTCCTCCCGGGCCTGCAGGTGGGCCGGGTTGGCAAAGGCCTTGGGTAAAGCCTTGACGATCAGCTTGATGGCGCCGATGGCCAGGGAGTCGGTGATCGCGGAAGCATTGAGGGACAGGTAGGCCTCGATGGCATGCGCCAGGGCATCGACGCCGCTGGCCGCGGTGACACGCGGTGGACAGGTCAGGGTCATCTGCGGGCTGACCAGGGCCACGTCCGGCAGCAGGTAGTCGCTGATGATGCCTTTCTTCAATTGCGCGACCCGGTCCGAGAGGATCGCCACATTGGTCACTTCCGAACCAGTGCCTGCGGTGGTGGGAATGGCGATCAGCGGCGGCCCCTTGCGCGGCACCTGGTCGATGCCGAACAGGTCCTCCAGGGCGCCGTGATAGCCGGCATAGGCCCCGACACTCTTGGCAATATCGATGGCGCTGCCGCCGCCCAGGCCGATCAGCCCGTCATGCCCGCCCTCGCGGTACACCTGCATGCAGTCCTCGACGATGGCGATTTCCGGATCGGGCTGCACCCGGTCGAAGACTTCGTAACTGCGCTCCCCCAGGTGGGCCAGCGCCAGCTCCACCGTGCCGGACCTGAGCAGGGCAGTATCGGTGACGATCAGCGGGTTATCGACATCCAGGCGGGTCAGCTCGGCAGCCAGTTGCTCGATGGCGGTGCTGCCGGTCAGCAATTTATGGGCGATCTTGAAAGAGGAAATACTCATGTGCGCAGCCTCTTATATAAAGGTGGGAGCCGGCACAAGCGTAGCTGGGGATTGCGCAACCGGGCTGTCGCGATGCCCGATCGGCATCACGACAGTGCTCACGTTGCCCGCGAAGGCTCAAGCCACCTCGCTTTCCACCGCCCGGGCGGGCTTGGCCTGGGGCCCTGGCTGGGCACCCGGGACGGGAGTTGCGTCCGCGGCGCCCAGGTCCTTGCTGAAAGTCCGGTCGTTCTCGCCCTTGAAGAAGTTCTTGCCATAGATCAGCAGGCACAGCACCACGCCAATGGCAAAGCCCCAACTGGCGCCCTTGATCGCCAGCACTGCACCGATCACCCCTGCGATGCCCAGGTCACGCTGGCTACGGGCCTCGAGAATGCCCAGGCGCACGCTGACGTAGCCCTGGATCAGCAAGGTCAGCGCCAGCGCGACCCCGAGAATCGGCTGCACCAGGGTCACTACCGGCAACAGCAGCAAGCCGGTGTTGGTGCCCCAGCGGAACGAACCCATGCCGCCATAGATCGACTTCATGGCCTTGGGCCCGCCCTTGAAGCGCTCGATCACCACCACCAGCATCGCCGCCCATTTCGGCCCGCACATGGCAATGTCCGGACCGAAGATGCTCATGAATGCGTTGCGCCCGCCGAAGATCAGGTGCGAGCGGTCCGGGTCGTAGTCGACCTTTTCGTCGGTGCGGATCTGCTCGGCCTCGTCCAGCAGCACCTTGGCGCTGAGCACGTCGCCAAAGACGATGATGTACACCGCGAGCATGGTCGGCAGCGCGCTGATGAACATCGACAGCGGCGGCATGCCCAGGCCGAACACCGTGTAGTTGTTCCACAGGCCGATGAAGTCCGGCTTGCTCAGGCCCCACTGGATGGTCGGCCACGGCGCTTCACCGAACAGCGGCGCCAGTACTACCGCCAGCAGGATGATCGGCAGGATGCCCAGCTTGGCGAAGTTCCACCAGACGCGGTTGCGCAGCTTGAGCTGGGCAAAGTGCTGGGAAAAGATCAGGTAGAAGGCAATGCCGATGGCGATGGAAATGGTCCAGGGAAAACTGTCGAACTTGCCGCCCACCTGGAACACCGCGGTCACCGCACTGAGCCCGGCGCCGACAATGATTCCCGACTTGATCGCCGAGGGCACGAAGCCCACCACCTTACGCGCCATGCCGGTGGCCCCCAGGGCGATGGAGAACACCCCGAGCATCAGCTGGAAGGCAATCAACGCGTGGACACGCTCCGGGCCCACGGGAAACTGCGCGCAATAGGCCATCAGCAGCGGCACCGCCGGGGTGATCCAGCCGGGCACCACGGGGTCGCCCAGCAGGTGGTGGGCCAGGTACAACAAGCCGTTGAGCATGACCACAGCCAAGGCCATCTCGAAGGGCATGCCGAGGAACTCGGTCATCAGTGGAATGGCCGCCAGGTCGACGGCGCACATCAGCAAGCCTTGCAGGTAGTCCGGCAGCTCGAATTTGTAGTGGATAAAGGGCAAACGCACCTTGAACGGGCCAAGGGCGATGTACGGCGTTTCGTGCCGAGTGTCGGAAGGCGTTGGCATCAACTGCACCTGTCTTATTGGTATTGGTGGCGGTGTAAAGCGGCCCGCGCCAGTTGGCACGGGCAAGGATCGATCAATAGGCAGCCCGGTAGATCTGCTCGATATCGCCGGGGCTCAGTTGGCGCGGGTTGTTGCGCATCAGCCGCTGGATACCCGCCGCTTCCACGGCCATGGCCGGGATCGCGTCCTCGGGCACACCGAAGCTGCGCATGCCCGTGGGGATGTCCACCGCAGCGCACAGCGCAGCCATGGCCTGGACCGCCTGCTCTGCGGCCTGGCCATCACTGAGCCCGGCGATCGGCAGGTCCATGGCCTGGGCGATATCGCGAAAGCGCTCGACACAGGCCATCTTGTTCCAGGCCATGACGTAGGGCAGTAGCAGCGCGTTGCTCACCCCGTGGGCGATATTGAAGCGCCCGCCCAGGGGATAGGCCAGGGCATGCACCGCACCGACTCCGGCATTGCCGAAGGCCATGCCGGCCATCAGGCTGGCGGTGGCCATGTCTTCCCGAGCCTGCAGGTTGGCCGGGTTGGCGTAGGCCTTGGGCAGCGCCCTGACGATCAGGCGGATCGCGCCCAGGGCCAGGGAGTCGGTGATCGGCGAACCGTTGAGCGACAGGTAGGACTCCACCGCATGCACCAGCGCGTCGACGCCACTGGCGGCGGTGACGCTGCGCGGGCAGGTCAGGGTCATCACCGGGCTCACCAGCGCTACGTCCGGCAGCAGGTAATCGCTGACGATGCCCTTTTTTAACTGGGCCACCTTGTCCGAGAGGATCGCCACGTTGGTCACCTCCGAACCGGTGCCCGCAGTAGTAGGAATGGCAATCAGCGGCGGCCCCTTGCTCTGCACCTGATCCACCCCGAACAGTTCTTCCAGCGCGCCTTCATGGCCGGCGAACGCCGCCACCGCCTTGGCGATATCAATGGCGCTGCCGCCGCCCAGGCCGATCAGGCCATCGTGGCCACCGGCCCGGTAAGCCTGGGTGCAGGCCTGGACTATGGCGATTTCCGGCTCCGGCTGGACCTCGTCGAAGATCCGGTAGGCGCGCCCGCCCAGGTGGGCCAGGGCCAGATCGACGGTGCCGGACTTGACCAGGATCGCATCGGTGACGATCAGCGGGTTGCTGATCTGCAGGCGCGCCAGTTCGGCGTCCAGCTGTTCGATGGCGCCCTGGCCGGTAATCAGTTTGTTGGCAATCTTGAACGCAGAAATACTCATCAGCTCGGCCTTGTTTAATTGTTGTGGCAAGAGCGCCGTCAGGCGGCCACTCTCGAATGGGCTCGCAGGCTGTAGAGCGAAAGCTGTGCCAAGATACGCAAAGCCTTGATCTACAAGGCTCTGGAAGGAAATCCAGGGGAATGACCGGGCCGTCGCGATTGAATTGCTGATCGCTGCAGGCAGCTCTGATCAGAATCCTAATCAGAGTGTTCCCAGCGCTTCATCTTCTGCACCACCGTGGCCTGGCTCACCCCCAGCGCCTTGGCGGCCAGGCGGGTGGTCTTGTGCAGTTGCAGGGCCGCGCGAATCGCCTGGCGCTCGGCGTTCTCCAGCACTTTGCGCAGCGGCAGGCGGCTGTCGTCGGTGTTGCGGGCCTGTTGCTCGATCAGGTCCTCCGGCAGGTCCAGGGCCTCTATCACCTGGCCGGAGCAGGTCACCACCAGGCGCTCCACCACGTTGATCAGCTCGCGGATGTTCCCCGGCCAGGCGTACTCGCCTAGCAGTTCCAGGGCTTCCAGGCTCCACTGCACCTGACGCTGATAGCGCTGGTTGAAGTGCTCCAGGTAGTACTCCAGCAAGGGGCCGATTTCCTCGCTGCGCTCGCGCAGGGCCGGGATCGCGATGGGCACCACATTCAGGCGGTAATACAGGTCGGCGCGGAACTTGCCCTCGGCCACCCGCTGCTTGAGGTCGTGATGGGTGGCACTGATGATGCGCACATCCACTTCCTTGAGCTCCAGGCCACCCACCGGAATGAAGCGGTTCTCTTCGATGACCTTGAGCAGCTTGACCTGCACCGCCAGGGGCAGATCGCCGATCTCGTCGAGAAACAGCGTACCGTTGTGGGCCAGCTCCAGCAGCCCGCGCTTGCCCTTGCTGCCGGCACCGGTGAAGGCACCCGGGGCATAGCCGAACAGCTCGGCCTCGATCAGGTTCTCCGGCAGCGCCCCGCAGTTGAGGGCCAGGAACGGTTCGCGGGCACGAGCACTGGCGTTGTGGATAAATTGCGCCACCAGGGTTTTACCCACACCCGTCTCCCCCTGCAGCAGCACCTTCACGTCGCAGTCGGCCACTTGCCGGGCCTGGGCAAAGACCCGCCCGGAAACCTCCTGGTCGGCCATCAGCGGTGATTGCAACAGGTCGTCACGTTGGCCCGCATGCAGCCGCGCAGTGCTGGTGCGCAGCTGCTTGAGCTGCTGCAACTCGTCGCGCTCGCGCTTGATGCGCAGCAGCTCGGTCATATCGCGCACGGTGCTGACCACATAGCGAATGCTCTGGTCGGCGGCGAGGATCGGCGTGGCACTGACCAGCAACTTCTTGCCGTGGCTGAGGCTCTGCATCACCGACACCGGCCGACCGTCCTGCAGTACCCGTAGTGAAGCGGACTGGGAAATCACCCCGCTCTTCACCAGTTCCTGCATCGGCCGCCCCAGCAGCTCGGCGCCGTTCAGGCCGGTGAGGCGCTCGTAGGCCTGGTTGACCTTGAGGGTCTGGCCCTGGCCATCGGTGATGTAGACGCCGTCATGCAGCGCATTGAGCAGCTCTTCGAAACTGGCATCGTTGAAGTTCACCCGCGACTCCACAGTAAGCATGGGAAGCGCGCAGTTTACGGGTGAACGACAAGCAGAGGGGACGGGGCGGCCCAGACCTTAGTACAAGGCCGCCCGAGGGGCTCAGGCCTGAGCCGTGCGCAGTTTCTCGCTGCGCCCACGCAGCCATTCCAGGGTCAGCAGCAGGATCACCGAGAAGGCGATCAGCAACGTGGCCGCAGCGGCGATGGTCGGGCTGAGGTTCTCGCGGATGCCGCTGAACATCTGCCGCGGCAGGGTGGCCTGCTCCGGGCCGGCGAGGAACAGGGTCACCACCACCTCATCGAACGAGGTGGCGAAGGCGAACAGCGCGCCACTGATGACCCCGGGGGCGATCAACGGCAAGGTCACCCGGCGGAACGTGGTCAGCGGCGAGGCGCCCAGGCTGGCCGCGGCCCGCACCAGGTTGTGGTTGAAGCCCTGCAGGGTTGCCGACACGGTGATGATCACGAAGGGCACCCCAAGCACCGCGTGCACGATGATCAGCGAGAAAAAACTGTTGCCCATGCCCAGCGGGGCGAAGAACAGGTAGCTGGCCACACCGATGATCACCACCGGTACCACCATCGGCGAAATCACCAGGGCCATCACCAGCGCCTTGCCGGGGAAATCGCCGCGGGTCAGGCCGATGGCCGCCAGGGTGCCGAAGACCATGGCCAGCAAGGTTGCGGCCGGCGCCACGATGACGCTGTTCTTCAGCGCGCGCATCCACTCGGCAGAGGCGAAGAAGTCCTGGTACCAGTGCAGCGAAAAGCCCTGCAGCGGGTACACCAGGAAACTGCCGGAGTTGAACGACAGCGGAATGATCACCAGCACCGGCAACACCAGGAACAACAGGATCAAGCCGCAGAGAATCCGCAAGCTGTAGAACCAGACCCGTTCGACGGGCGACATGTAGGGGCTCAGCATTTCGATTCTCTCCTTAGCTCAGGCGCAGGCGGCTTGCGCCCACCAGCCAGCTGTAAATCAGATAGAGCACGATGGTCGCCAGCAACAGCAGGCCGCCCAGGGCCGTGGCCATGCCCCAGTTGATGCTGGTGTTGGTATAGAAGGCGACGAAGTAGCTGACCATCTGGTCGTTCGGGCTGCCCAGCAATGCCGGGGTGATGTAGTAACCAATCGCCAGGATGAACACCAGCAGGCAACCAGCGCCGACCCCGGCGTAGGTCTGCGGGAAATACACCCGCCAGAAGCTGGCGAACGGATGGCAGCCCAGGGAGATCGCCGCACGCATGTAGGTGGGCGAGATGCCTTTCATCACGCTGTAGATCGGCAGGATCATGAACGGCAGCAGGATGTGCACCATGGAGATGTAGACCCCGGTGCGGTTGAACACCAGTTCCAGGGGCTTGTCGATCACCCCCATGGCCAGCAGCGCGCTGTTGATCAGGCCACCCGATTGCAGCAGCACGATCCAGGCCGCCACCCGCACCAGGATCGAAGTCCAGAACGGCAGCAGCACCAGGATCATCAGCAGATTGCTCTTGCGCGCCGGCAGATTGGCCAGCAGGTACGCCAGGGGATAGGCCAGGGCCAGGCAGATGGCGGTGATCACCAGGCCCATCCAGAAGGTGCGGGCGAAGATGTCCAGGTAGATGGACTGGTCCGGGGTGGCCGGCGCCAGTTCGCCCAGGTCGTCGATGCGATGGTCCACCGCCGCCAGCAGGTAGTACGGGGTCAGGCTGCTGGTGTTGCGGCGGATCGCCTGCCAGTAGGCCGGGTCGCCCCAGCGCTCATCCAGGCTTTCCATGGCTTCTTTATAGGATTCGGGCTCGGCCTTGAACGGCAAGGCGCGGGCGGTTTTGGTCAGTAGGCTGCGGTAGCCGGCCAACTCCATGTTCAGGCGCTTGGACAGGTCGCCCAGGGTCTGATTCTTGCGGGCGTCCGCCAGGTCTTCGCTCAACGCCTTGTAGGCCCCTTCGGCAGGCAGGCCACGACCGTCCCAGGCACTCACGGCCGCCACAGTGCGCGGCATGCCACCGACCACTTCCGGGTTGCCGACGCTCTTGTACAGCAGCGCCACGATCGGTACCAGGAACACCAGCAGCAGAAACAGCACCAGGGGCGCGATCAGCGCCTGGGCCTTCCAGCGGTTGACCCGCTCGGCACGGGCCAGCCGCTGCTTGAGGGTCGGGCCGGTGACCGCGTTCAGGGGAACGGTGATGGTCATGACAAACTCCGCAAATCGATCTTTCGAATACAAACCACCCGGCGGCAGGAGCGGGCTTGGCCGCGCATCGAAGACTGTGCTTCACCATCAAGGTTGATGCTGATGACGCCTTCGCGAGCAAGCTCGCTCCTACAACGGCAGGGGGTGGTTACTTGGCAGCCCAGGCGTTGAAGCGCTGTTCCAGTTGCTCACCGTTGTCAGCCCAGAAGCTGACGTCTATCTGCACCTGGTTGGCGATGTTTTCCGGAGTGGTCGGCATGTCCTTGAGGATGTCCTTGGCCAGCAGCGGCACGGCCTGGGTGTTGGCCGGGCCGTAGGCGATATTCTCCGAATAGGTCTTCTGCTGCTGCGGCTGCACCGAGTAGGCGATGAACTTCTTCGCCGCTTCGGCGCGAGCCTTGTCCAGGCCTTTTGGAATGGCCCAGGCGTCGAAGTCGTAGATGCCGCCGTTCCACACCACTTTCAGGTTGCTTTCCTTCTGCACCGCGGCGATCCGGCCGTTGTAGGCCGAGCTCATGACCACGTCGCCGGAAGCCAGGTACTGCGGCGGCTGGGCGCCGGCTTCCCACCACTGAATGTAGGGCTTGAGCTCATCGAGTTTCTTGAAGGCACGGTCCTGGCCATCCTTGCCGGCCAGGACCTTGTACACGTCCTTGGGCGCGACGCCGTCGGCCATCAGGGCGAACTCCAGGGTGTACTTGGCGCCCTTGCGCAGGCCGCGCTTGCCCGGGAACTGCTTGACGTCCCAGAAATCAGCCCAACTGCTCGGAGCGGTTTTCAGCTTGTCGGCGTTGTAGGCCAGTACCGTGGACCAGACGAAAAAGCCCACGCCGCACGGCTGGATCGCGCCCTTGACGTAGTCTTCGCTGTTACCGAACAGCGCCGGGTCCAGTTGCTCGAACATGTCCTCGTCGCAACCGCGGGACAGTTCCGGGGACTCCACTTCTACCAGGTCCCAGGACACGCTCTTGGTGTCGACCATGGCCTTGATCTTGGCCATCTCGCCGTTGTATTCGCCGGCGATGATCTTGCCCTTGCCCGCCGCTTCCCAAGGGGCATAGAAGGCCTTGACCTGGGCCGCCTTGTTCGCCCCGCCAAAGGACACCACGGTCAGGTCCGGGCCCGCCGCCATGGCGTGCGCCGCACCCATCATGCCCAGTGCCAGGGCGGTGAATTTCAGGGATCTCAACATTTATTGTGTTCTCCACGTGCAGGTTGGTGTTGCAGGGGGGCGATCAATTCGCCTCTAGAAGCGGGTCGAGCGCGCGAACGTGCTCGACTTGCCAGCCAAGCGGCACCACGTCACCTACTGCCAGCGCAGGATCGAGCTCGGCAATCGGCTGTTTCACGAAGAAGTCGCTCTTGCCGCAGACTTCCAGGCGCACCCGGACGTGGTCGCCCAGATAGATGAATTCCGCCACCCGGCCGGAGAAGCGGTTGACGCAGCTTTCGCTGGAACCGTTGAGGCTCACCCGCTCCGGGCGGATGGACAGGGTCACCGGGCCGCCGACCTGGCCGACATTCACCGCCAGCGCCTCGACCTTCTCGCCACGCCCCAGCTCCACCACGCAACGCTCGCCGTTGTGGCTGTGCAGGCGGCCGTTGAGGCGGTTGTTCTCGCCGATGAAGTTGGCGACGAAGGTGTTCTTCGGCTCTTCGTAGAGAGTGCGCGGCGGCGCGATCTGCTGGATCTCGCCCTGGTGGAACACCGCCACCCGGTCGGACATGGTCAGGGCTTCGCCCTGGTCGTGGGTCACATAAACCACGGTCACGCCCAGGCGCTGGTGCAGGTGCTTGATCTCCATCTGCATGTGTTCGCGCAGTTGCTTGTCGAGGGCCCCAAGGGGTTCGTCCATCAGCACCAGCTGTGGCTCGAACACCAGGGCCCGGGCCAGGGCCACCCGCTGCTGCTGGCCGCCGGACAGCTGGGCCGGGTAGCGCTGGGCGAAAGCATCGAGCTGGACCATGCTCAGCACCCGCTTGACCCGCTCGCTGATATCGGTCTTGCTCAAGCCGCGTACCGACAGCGGAAAGGCCAGGTTCTCGGCCACGGTCATGTGGGGGAACAGCGCGTAGTTCTGGAACACCATGCCGATGTCGCGCTTGTGCGGCGGCACATTGTTGATCGAGCGCCCGGCCAGCTGGATCTCGCCGGCGGTCGGGGTTTCGAAACCGGCCAGCATCATCAGGCTGGTGGTCTTGCCGGAACCGGACGGCCCCAGCAGGGTGAGGAACTCGCCTTTGCGAATTTCCAGGTTGAGGTCTTTGACGATCAGGTTCTCGCCGTCGTAGCTCTTCTGCACACCACGAAAGCTGACCAGAACATCGTTGGCCCCAGCACTTGAAACGACCTCGCTCATACCCGCACCTTTTGTTTTAGACGGCTGTGGAACAAGCCTAGAGGAGCCTGCAGAGCGCGCAAATCGGGGGCCAGGAGAGATTCGCCTCAGCCCTCTGGAAGGTTGCGTGTAGGGATTGCCCTACAAGAATGGCGCGATTGGATAAGGGCGGAGGCAAACGGCAGGCTGCAAGCGGCAAGAAACGGCGAAAGCCTGAAAGCGCGGAATGTCGCAAATGGATAAGTGCCCTCCCCCAAGGGGAGGGAGAGCACCGCAGAGGGTGTCAGAGCAGCTTGTGTTCCATGGCGTATTTCACCAGTTCGGCCAGGGAGGTGATGTTGAGCTTCTGCATCAGCCGCGCCTTGTGGGTACTGATGGTCTTGCTGCTCAGGGCCAGTTGCTGGGCAATGTCGTTGACATTGGCGCCCTGGGCCAGGCGCTCGAAAACCGAGAATTCACGCTCGGAAAGCAGCGAATGCAAGGGTCGGGTATCGGTCAGGCCGACCTCGAAGACCATGCGGTCAGCCAGGTCCGGGTCGATATAACGGCCGCCGGATGCCACCTTGCGAATGGCCGTCAGCAGCAGCGACGGATCACTGTCCTTGGTGGCGTAGCCGGCAGCGCCGATCTTCAGCGCCCGGGCGGCCATCTGCGCCTCGTCGTGCATCGACAGCACCAGGATCGCCGGC
Organism: Pseudomonas sp. GW822-FHT06D10; assembly: GCF_058799535.1. Lineage (NCBI taxonomy): Bacteria > Pseudomonadati > Pseudomonadota > Gammaproteobacteria > Pseudomonadales > Pseudomonadaceae > Pseudomonas > Pseudomonas sp. GW822-FHT06D10. Next base: position 35,553 of record NZ_JBXALN010000003.1, read on the forward strand.
GGATTGCTCAGGGCACGGATCCGCGGAATGGCCTCCAGGCCGTTCACCCCGGGCATGGAGATATCCAGCAGCACCACTTCGCAGGGCACCTGACGCAGGGTCTCCAGCAACTGCTCGCCGTTGCTCGCCTCGCCCACCACGACCAGGTCCTTGGCCAGGCCAATCAGTTGCTTGATGCCTTCGCGAACGATGGTGTGGTCTTCGGCTACCAGTACACGGATCACGCGCGTCTCCTCATTATTGTTCTTGGTCCAGGGGCACCCGGACACTCAGGGTGGTGCCTTCGCCCCGCTCACTGTGCAGCGACAGGCTCCCGCCCATGATCAGCACCCGCTCGCGCATGCCCACCAGGCCAAAGGACGTCGGACGTGCAGAAGCGGTGTCGAAGCCCAGGCCGTCATCGCTGATGCTCATGCACAACTCGTGTGCTTCCAGGGTCAGGGTGAGTTCCACAGTATGCGCCTGGGCATGGCGCATGACATTGGTCAGGGCCTCCTGGAGGATACGGAACAGGCCGACGGCCTTGGCGTCGCTCAAGCGTGGCAGGTTGTCCGGCACCTGGACCAGGCAAGGGATCTGGGTGCGGGCCTCGAACCGGCGGGCCTGCCATTCGATGGCCGAGGCGATGCCCGCATCGAGGATCGGCGGCCGCAAGGCGGTAGCCACATCCCGCACCAGCTGGAACAGCTGGGCGATCAGGCGCTTCATGCTGTTGAGGCGCTCATGCAGGCCCGGGTCGAGCTGGGCATAGGCCAGTTCACACATGGATGTTTCCAGCTTGAGCACAGTCAGCATCTGCCCCAGTTCGTCATGGACTTCCCGGGCAATGCGAGCCTTTTCCTCTTCGCGCACGCTTTCCAGGTGCGCCGACAGCTCCCGCAACTGTTCACGGGAGCTGGCCAGCTCCAGCTCGATGCGCTTGCTTTCGCTGATGTCCCAGACAATGCCGTCCCAGACGAACGCGCCGTCATCCAGGCGCCGGGTGATGGCCTTGATCTCGGCCCAGCGCTGCTGCCCCTGGCGAGTGAGGATGCGACCCTGCCAGGACCAGTCGCTGTCGGTGTCCAGGGCCTGGTCCTGGGTCTGGTGATAGCTGGCCTTGTCGTCCGGGTGCACCAGGCTGCGCAGGCCCTTGTCCCGGTGGGCCAGCACTGCTGGCGAGTAGCCCACCAGGGTCTCGCTGCCTTCGCTGATATAGGCGAAGTCGATCTGCCCGGTGACCGGCGCCCGCTCCAGGCGGAACACCAGGCCCGGCACGTTGGCTGCAATCCCCTGCAGACGCGCCTCGCTTTCGCGCAGGGCCGCCAGCGCGCGACGGCGCTCGGTCACGTCATTGAGATAGACCACCAGGTATTCGCTGTCGCGAAAGCGCAGGAAGCTCAGGGACACGTCCGCCGGCAGGATGCTGCCATCGGCGCGCACACACTGGGTCTCGAAACTTTGTACGCCCTCCTCGCTGGCCCGGGCCCGCTTCCACAGGTTGAGCCAGCGATCCATATGCAGGTTGGGCTCGAAATCGATCAGCGGCCGGTCGATCACTCCGCCCGCCGGGTAACCGAGCATCTCTTCGGCTGCCCGGTTGGCGTAGCGCACATGGCTGTCCCAATTGACCCAGAGAATGCCCACGGTGCTCTGATCGATGGAGAACTGGGTCAGGCGCAGGGCTTCCTCGCTGGCGGCACGCAAGGCGATGTCCTCCCGCGCCGCCAGCAGGCGGTGCTCCAGGCTGCGCTGCTGGCGGCGCTGCCAGAAGACGATCGCCAGACTCGCCAGCAGCAGGATCACCAACAGCAGGCTGAGGTTCTGCCAGACCCCGGGGGACTCGCCAAGCCGCGGGTACTTGGGCTGCAGCCAGCGGCCATGGAGCTGCTCCAGCTCCTTGGCCGGGATCGCATGCAAGGCCGCTTCGACAATGCTCGCCAGTTCCGGCCAATCGCGGCGGGTGGCTACCCGCAGCAATTGCGGCAGGCCGATATCCCCCACCACGGCCAGCCCGGCGAACTCCGCCTCCCCCGAAAGGCGACTGAGCTGAGCCTCGTCCACCACCGCGTAGCGGGCCTGCTGGCTCAGCAGCAACTGCAGGGCCTGGCGCTCCAGCGGCACCCCTTGCAGGTTGAGGTTGGGGTAAGTCAGGCGCAGGTAATCGGCCACCGCACTGGGCATGCGCACGGCGACCCGAGCCTGGCTGTCGAGTTTTTCCAGCTCCACCGCACCTGCGCCCTTGCGCTCCCCGACCACCAGCTGCGGCACGCGCATATAGGGGTCGCTGAACAGCCACAGGCGCAGGCCGGCCGGGGTCTGGGTCAGGCCCGGGGCCATGTCCACCTCGCCGTCGCGCAGGGCCCGCTCCAGCTGTGCCTGGTCAGGGAAGTTACGCCAGCTGAGCTCGATGTTCAGCGCCTTGGCCAGGGCTTGCATCAACTCGACATTGGCCCCGGACAGCCGTTGCAGGCGCCGGTCGTACTGGGCGAACGGCGCCTGCAGCACCAGCCCAACCCGCAACTCGGGGTGCTGCGCCAGCCACTGGCGCTGTTCCAGGCTCAAGGGCGCAGTCGGCACCTGGGGCGCCGGGGCCGCACGGCCTATCAAGGGAAGGCACAGACAGCCGATAAGCAGAAGGCAGCGAAAACGCATCATCTGAAGTCTCACACCCTGACAAATACTGACCAACCCATTAGGCTGCCGGAATTACTTCTGGCCTGGAATATCCGATGCCCCTTGTCCACCGCTCGGCACTGCCCGCATTGTGCCTGTCGCTGATCCTGCCCTGGACCTTTTCTGTGCAAGCTGCCGACCCGGCTCCAGAAACCAAGACTCCCGAGGAACAACCGGCGCAACGCCAACCCCTGCCTGAGCGTAGCCAGGAAGACGCCGCCGCCCTGGAGCGCCAGTTGCCCGCCCTGGAACAGCAGCAACTGCAAGCCGGCGGCGATACCTTCCTGGCCCTGTGGAAGCCGGCCAACACCAGCGACCCCAAGGGCGTGGTGATTATCCTCCCGGGAGCGGGTGAAACCGCTGACTGGCCGCAAGCCATTGCACCTTTGCGCAACAAATTGCCGGACACCGAGTGGGCCAGCCTGAGCCTGACCCTGCCCGACATGCTCAGCGAGGCCGCGCAACCACGGGTGGTCGAAGCCGCACCGGCCCCTACGGACAAGGCCAACACCGCCAAGGATGCCAGCACCGAGGCCAAGCCGATCGAGCAGGTCGCTGGCGGCGAAGCCGACGTGGCCGACCGGGTAGTAGCAGAAAGCACGGAAGAGCAGGTCAAGGCGGATGCCGAGCGCATCTTCACCCGCGTCGATGCTGCCCTGGCCTTTGCCGAACAGCAGAACGCCCGCAGTATCGTGCTCCTGGGTCATGGTACGGGTGCCTACTGGGCCGCACGCTACCTCAGCGAGAAACAGCCGGCCCAGGTACAGAAGCTGGTGATGGTAGCAGCCCAGTCCCCGGCCAATGGCAAACCGCAACTGGTGGAGATCACGCCTACGTTGAAGCTGGCCACTGCCGACTTCTTCTATGTCGACAAGCCTCTGGCGCAAAAAGCCGCCCTGGAGCGACTGCAAGCGAGCAAGCGCCTGAAGCACTCGAACTTCAGCCAGATTCCCCTCAAGGCCCTGCCCGGCAACAACACCGCCCAGCAAGAGCAGCTGTTCCGCCGGGTACGCGGTTGGTTGAACCCTCAGAACACCGATAGCTGAGCCCACAGGCCGCGACTGCCGCAGCGGCAATCGCGGCCTGCACCCTCAGCGGAATTCCCGGCGCTGGCGTATCAGGGCATAGGCGCTGTGCAGCTCCCGGGTCTTTTCCGTAGCCTCACGCACCTGTGCCTCGCTGGCGCCGTTGCCGGCGATCTTGTCCGGGTGATGGCGACTGAGCAGGCGCCGATAGGCCCGCTTGATCTGCGCCGGCTCGCTGGTAGCTGCAACCCCCAACAGGCGCAGCGCCTCTTGATAAGTCAGGGCGCCTTCGGCCAGTGACTTCCTCGCCGGACCGTAGTCCTGCGCCAGCGCCTGCACCTGCTCACGGGTCCAGCCCAGCCATTTGCCCCAGAGCTGGATCAGTTCGCGCTCCGCCGGCCCGACCCGGCCGTCGGCCCAGACCATGCGCCAACAGGCCCGCAGCACGCCTTCGGCGGCATGGGGCTGGGTCGCGAGGCGACGCAGATAGCCGCGCAGACGGTCATTGCCCGACTTGCCGCGATTGAACGCGGCAATCGCCCGGCGCTGGGCCGCATCGTTCATCTCCAGCGAGCGCATTTCCTGGCGCGCCTGCTGGATATGCCCGTCCATCACCCGGCCATCACTCTTGGCCAGCCGCCCCAGCAGCACGAACAGCAATTCATCATTGCGCAACGCCGGGCGACCGCCCAGACGTTCACGCACCTGCGCCCAGCTGTGCAGTTGCAGGCGCCGGTCCAGCGCCTGCCCCAGCAACGCACCGAGCATGGCCCCCGGAATACTGGCGATTGCAAATCCAGCTCCGGCTCCGATCAGAGTCCCTGGCCACCACATATCAGCGACTCGCTTGCAGCAAGTGTTCAACCTGGGCCAGACGTTCGACGGTGCCGACATCGATCCAGTGCCCCTGCATATGTTCGCCACTGACCTGGCCTTGGGCCATGGCTTCGCGCAATAGCGGCGCCAGCTTGAACGGACCGGCAACACAACCCTGGAATAACCGCGGATGCAGCACCGATATGCCGCTGAACGTGAGCGCCGCTGCGCCTGGCTGGCGGTCGTGCAACTGGCCGTTTACCAGGCAGAAGTCGCCACCACTGGGGTGGTGCGGCGGGTTGTCCACCATCACCAGATGAGCCATCCCGGCCAGGGGCCGGCGCAAGGCGGCAAAATCGTAGTCGGTCCAGATATCGCCATTGACCACCAGGAACGGCGCGTCCCCCAACAAGGACAATGCCTGGAAAATCCCGCCGCCGGTTTCCAGCGGTTGGCCTTCGGCCGAATACTGAATGTTCAGGCCCCAGCGCTGACCATCGCCGAGGGCATCCTCGATCTGCTGGCCGAGCCAGGCATGGTTGATGACGATGTCGCGAAAACCTGCCGCCGCCAGGGCCCGCAGGTGGTACTCGATCAGCGGCATGCCCGCTACAGGCAGCAAAGGTTTGGGAGTGGTCAGGGTCAGGGGGCGCATGCGCTCGCCCTTGCCGGCTGCCAGGATCATCGCCTTCATGCATGGGCTCCCGCCGGCTGGCGCAAGCTGAGCAGCAGTTGCGACAGCTCTGCAAGCTCGGGGCGTCGGGACGTCACCGCCTCTATGTAAGCAAAGAAGCGCGGCACGTCGGCCAGGTAGCGCGGCTTGCCATCGCGGTGGCAAATCCGCGAGAAGATACCGATCACCTTGAGGTGACGCTGCACGCCCATCAGGTCGCTGGCCCGCAGAAACTCGTCAAAGTCGTCCTGCACCGGGATTCCCCGCGCCCGCGCCTGGTGCCAGTACTGGCTCAGCCAGCCTTGTACCCGGGACTCCGGCCAACTGAGGAAGGCATCCTTGAACAGACAGGTCACGTCATAGGTCACCGGGCCGTAGACCGCATCCTGGAAGTCCAGCACGCCGGGGTTCGGTTCGCTGTGCATCAGGTTGCGTGGCATATAGTCGCGGTGCACCAGCACCTTGGGTTGCGCCAGGGCGCTGTCGATCAGCAGGTCGCTGGCACGCTGCCATTGCTCGCGCTGCTGCGGACTCAGGCTGATGCCCAGTTCACGGCCGATGTACCACTCGGGGAACAGCTCCAGCTCACGGCGCAGCAGGGCCACGTCGTAACTGGGCAGGGGCGCGTCCATCGGCAACTGCTGGAAGGCCAGCAAGGCCTGGAATGCGTCCTCGAACAGTGCGTCGGCATTATGTTCGTTGATCACTTCCAGGTAGGTCTGATTGCCCAGGTCATTGAGCAACAGGAAGCCGCGAGGCAAATCTTCTGCATAAATTTTCGGCACGTTGATGCCGCAAGTCGCCAGTAAACGGGCGATATCCACGAAGGGTTTGCAGTTTTCCTGGGGGGGCGGAGCGTCCATCACCACGAAGCTGCGACCCGCGCCCTGCCAACGGAAATAACGACGGAAACTCGCGTCGCTGCTGGCTGCGGTCAATGTTGCCGGGGGCACTTCACCCCAGCCCTGTGCTGCATAAACAATCGCCAACTGCTCATCGAGCCAAACTTTCAGGTGTTGCAAGCGTACATCTTGGTCAGGCATTACAAGGGTCTCCGACGGCGCTAGCCGTCAAGCGGGTCATGCTTTATTATCCAGCATCTTTTTCAGACCATCGAGAGGCGTGCGGCCCACACCGCGGGCAGATGGCACGCAGGAAGCCCGGACTAATAAGATGGCATTGAAATCCCCCGCGTTTCGTAAAAAATTTCCGTTGCTGGTTACCGGCAGTTTGCTGGCCCTGCAACCTCTAGCCACTTCCTTCGTGGTCGCCGCGGAACAGTATGACTGCTCAGTCTCTGCTTCGGGTGGCTGGGCCTGTGCGCCGAAAACCAGCGCCGCCCAACTGCCGCCGCGCCCGGTCCACGACGCCAACTCGGTCAGCTCCAGCGTCGCTACGGCAGCCGATGCTACGGGCGAAGAAGCCAGCGGCGACAAGTCGAAGCTGGTGACCGAGGCCAAGGGCCGTGGCCTGAAGTCCCGCAGTGCGGACTACAGCCACCTCGACTGGGTACCGCGCGAGAAGCTCACCGCAGCTCAATTGGCCGAGACCGGTCCTTACTGCTCTGGTTCCTATATCGAACCGATTCGTCCTGGCATGAATGACAAGACGAATAAAAGTGACGCTCCGACCTTTATCGGCGCCAAGGCTTCCCGCTATCAGCAGGAAGAACAGGTGGCGACCCTGGCCGGTGACGTGGTCATGCGCCAGGGCAGCATGCAGGTCGAGGCCGACGAGGCCAGCCTGTACCAGGCCGAGAACCGCGGCGAACTAAGCGGCAACGTACGCGTACGCGACAATGGCGCGCTGCTGGTAGGCGACCACGCCGACGTCCAACTGGACACTGGTGAAGCCAAGGTCGACAACGCCGAGTACGTTCTGCACAAATCCCGCGTCCGCGGTAATGCGCTGTACGCCAAGCGTGCGGAAAACGCCATCATCCGCCTCAAGGATGGTACTTACACCACGTGCGAACCGAACAGCAACGCCTGGCAGCTCAAGGGCAACAACATCACCTTGAACCCGGCCACCGGCTTCGGTACCGCGACCAACGTGACCCTTCGGGTCAAAGATATTCCGGTGCTCTACACCCCGTATATCTACTTCCCGATCGACGATCGGCGCCAGTCCGGCTTCCTGCCACCGAGCATCGGCACCAGCAGCGACACCGGTTTCATGCTGGTTACCCCCTACTACTTCAACCTGGCGCCCAACTACGACGCCACGTTGTACCCACGCTACATGGCCAAGCGCGGCCTGTTGATGGAAGGCGAGTTCCGCTACCTGACCAAGAGCAGCGAGGGTCAGTTCGGCGCCGCGTACCTCAACGACGACGACACCGATCGCAAGAAGCAGACCGACTACGAAAAAACCCGCTACATGCTCAACTGGCAGCACAAGGGCGGGCTTGATCAGCGTCTGATGACCGAAGTCGACTACACCAAGATCAGTGATCCGTACTACTTCCAGGACCTGGAAACCGATCAGATCGGCGTGAAGTCTACCGATTACGTCAACCAGCAAGGCGCCGTGACCTACCGTGGCGACGACTACACCGCACGCCTGAACGTGCAGGCGTACGAACTGGCCAGCGTGTCCAACATCACTCCGTACAACAAGCTGCCGCAAATCACCTTCAACGGCGCGCTGCCGTACCATCCGCAAGGTCTGGATTTCACCTATGAGACCGAGCTGGTTCGGTTTGAGCGGGATCTGCTGAAAGGTAATTACACCGATAAGGATGGCGGGCCTATTGACCCGCTTACCGGCTTGGTAGGCAATCCGCGCCTGGATACTAACGTGGCTGGCCTGGCCCGTGCCAACGGCGACCGTCTGAATCTCAAGCCTGGTGTCAGCCTGCCGCTGAACTGGAGCTACGGTTACCTGACGCCGTCCTTGAAGTACATGTACACCCAGTACAATCTTGATCTGGATGCCCAAGGCAAAAACGACTTGGTCATCAACAGGAACAGAGCCGCTGCCTTGGGCGAGTCGTACAAGAGCTCGCAAAATCGTGGTGTGCCAATCGCCAGCGTCGATGGCGGTCTGTATTTCGACCGGGACACCCAATGGTTTGGCAAGAACTATCGTCAGACCCTGGAGCCGCGCGCTTTCTACCTCTACGTTCCTGAAGAAGATCAGAAGGACATCCCGGTATTCGATACTGGCGAACCCACCTTTAACTACGCGTCATTGTTCCGGGACAACCGTTTCTCGGGTTCTGACCGTGTCGGCGACGAAAACAAACTGTCCCTGGGTGTAACCAGTCGCTGGATCGAAGACAACGGCTTCCAGCGCCAGCGCGTAAGCGTAGGCCAGGCCATGTACTTCAAGGACCGCACCGTTCAGTTGCCCGGCATCGACTACCGTACCCGCGCCGACGCCACCTCCAACGTCTCGCCTTACGCCCTTGAGTACGAATACCGTTTCAACCGCGACTGGCGTGCCAACGCCGAGTACAACTGGGATCCGGATAGCCACAGCCCGCGTTCCGGCAGTGCGATGTTCCACTATCAGCCTGAAGACAACCCGAACAAGGTGGTCAACGCCGGCTATCGCTATCGCAACGACCAGATTCGCTACGACCAGAACAGCGGTACCTGGAAAATGGGTGGCGACTACGGCACTCCGGGCACTCCGGGCTACGTGAAGGACTACTACAAGATCCAGCAGCATGACTTCTCGGTGATCTGGCCGATCGTGCCGCAATGGAACGCCATCAGCCGTTGGCAGTACGACTACAACCGTAACCGCACGCTCGAGGCCTTCGGTGGTTTCGAATACGACAACTGCTGCTGGAAACTGCGCCTGATCAGCCGTTACTGGGTCAAGTATGACGAGTTCAGTCAGAACGCTCCTGAGAACGAGAAAGGCGACCGCGGCATCTTCCTCCAAATTGTTCTGAAGGGTCTCGGTGGCGTCATGGGCACCAAAGTAGAGAGCTTCCTCGACAAAGGCATCCAAGGTTATCGTGAACGTGAAGACCAAGCTTTCTGATTGTCTGCGCCCGCTGATGCTGGGCGCGCTGTTCCTGAGTACTGCGGCCAGCGCCGCAGTACAGTCCATCGACAAGGTCGTGGCCATCGTCGACAACGACGTGGTCATGCAGAGCCAGTTGGACCAGCGGGTTCACGAAGTCCAGCAAACCATCGCCAAGCGTGGCGGTGGCGTACCGCCTACCAGCGTCCTGGAGCAACAGGTTCTGGAACGCCTGATCGTTGAAAACCTGCAACTGCAGATTGGCGAACGCTCCGGCATCCGCATCACCGATGAAGAACTGAACCAGGCGATCGGCACCATTGCCCAGCGCAACAGCATGAGCATCGAGCAATTCCGTGCCGCCCTGGCCCACGATGGTCTCTCTTATGAGGACGCCCGTGACCAGGTTCGCCGCGAGATGATCATCAGCCGTGTGCGCCAGCGCCGTGTGGCCGAACGCATCCAGGTATCGGAACAGGAAGTGAAGAACTTCCTGGCCTCGGACCTGGGCAAGATGCAGCTCTCCGAAGAACTGCACCTGGCCAATATCCTGATCCCGACCCCGGAAAGCGCCAACTCCGAAGCCATTCAGAGTGCTGCCCGCCAGGCCATGGAGGTGTACCAGCAGCTCAAGCAGGGTGCGGACTTCGCCCAGCTGGCAATCGCCCGCTCCGGCAGCGACAACGCTCTGGAAGGCGGCGACATGGGCTGGCGCAAAGCGGCTCAACTGCCCCCTCCATTCGATCGCGAACTGAGCGCCATGGCCGTGGGTGACATTACCCAACCGGCCCGTACCCCTGGCGGCTTCATCATCCTCAAGCTGCTGGACAAACGGGGCGGCGGTAATCAGGTGCGTGACGAAGTGCACGTGCGTCATATCCTGATCAAGCCAAGCGAAATTCGCAGCGAAGAAGAGACCAAGCGCCTGGCGCAGAAACTCTACGATCGCATCGAGGCCGGCGAAGACTTCGCCGAACTGGCGAAAAGCTACTCGGAAGACCCAGGCTCCGCCCTCAACGGCGGCGACCTCAACTGGATCGACCCGAACGCCCTGGTGCCGGAATTCCGCGAAGTGATGGCCAAGACCCCACAAGGTCAACTGTCCAAGCCCTTCAAGAGCCCTTACGGCTGGCACGTACTGGAAGTCCTTGGCCGTCGCGCCACCGACAGCACCAGCCAGGCCCGCGAACAGCAAGCCATGACCGTCCTGCGTAACCGCAAGTACGACGAAGAACTGCAGACCTGGTTGCGGCAGATCCGTGACGAGGCCTACGTCGAAATCAAGCTGCCCGGCGCTGAACAGGCCGCACAGTGAAACCCAGACGTTTCGCTCTGACACCCGGCGAGCCGGCGGGTATAGGTCCTGACCTGTGCCTGCTGCTCGCTTCGCAACCCCAGCCTCATCCCCTGATTGCCATTACCAGCCGCGACCTGCTCCTCGAGCGGGCCGCGCAACTGGGCGTGGCCGTCGATCTGCTGCCGGTAACCCTGGAGCAACTGCCGACTGAACCCGCCCCGGCGAACAGCCTGTATGTCTGGGACTCGCCCCTGGCCAAACCTGTGATCAGCGGCCAGCTGGACCAGGCCAATGCGGCTTTTGTCCTGCAAACCCTGACTCGCGCCGGCCAGGGCTGCCTGGACGGGCACTTTGCCGGCATGATCACCGCCCCCGTGCACAAAGGCGTGATCAACGATTCCGGAATCGCCTTTTCCGGCCATACCGAATTCCTCGCCGACCTGACCCACACCGAGCAAGTGGTGATGATGCTGGCCACCCACGGTCTGCGCGTGGCGCTGGTAACCACCCACCTGCCCTTGCGGGAAATCGCCGACGCCATCACTGTCGAGCGCCTGGAGCGGGTCACGCGGATCCTGCATGCCGACCTGCAGCACAAGTTCGGCATCGCCCGGCCACGCATCCTGGTCTGCGGACTCAACCCCCACGCCGGTGAAGGCGGTCACCTGGGCCGCGAAGAAATCGACATCATCGAACCTACCCTAGAGCGCCTGCGCACCGAAGGCATGGACCTGCGCGGTCCGTTGCCTGCCGACACTCTGTTTACCCCCAAATATCTGGAGCACTGCGACGCAGTGCTGGCGATGTACCACGACCAAGGCTTGCCTGTGCTGAAATACAAAGGCTTCGGCGCGGCCGTCAACGTGACGCTCGGCTTGCCGATCATCCGCACCTCCGTCGACCACGGCACCGCCCTGGACCTGGCCGGCAGCGGCAAGATCGACACCGGCAGCCTGCAGGTCGCCCTGGAAACCGCCTACCAGATGGCCGAGAACCGTATATGACCGAGCAATACCAACACCGGGCGCGCAAGCGCTTCGGCCAGAACTTCCTGCATGACGCTGGCGTCATCGACCGCATCCTGCGGTCCATCCACGCCAAGCCCGAGGACCGCATGCTGGAAATCGGCCCGGGCCAGGGCGCCCTGACCGAGGGCCTGCTGGGCAGCGGCGCCCAGCTGGACGTGGTGGAACTGGACAAGGACCTGATCCCGATCCTCAACCAGCAGTTCGCCGGCAAGAGCAACTTCAACCTGCACCAGGGCGACGCCCTGAAGTTCGACTTCAACACCCTGGGCGCAGCGCCAGGCAGCCTGCGGGTGGTCGGCAACCTGCCCTACAACATCTCTACTCCGCTGATCTTCCACCTGCTGCAGAACGCCGGACTGATCCGCGACATGCACTTCATGCTGCAAAAGGAAGTGGTCGAACGCCTGGCTGCCGGCCCTGGCGGTGGTGATTGGGGCCGCCTGTCGATCATGGTCCAGTATCACTGCCGTGTGGAGCACCTGTTCAATGTCGGCCCGGGCGCCTTCAATCCGCCGCCAAAAGTCGACTCGGCGATCGTGCGCCTGGTGCCCCACGCGGTACTGCCACACCCGGCCAAGGATCATCGCCTGCTGGAGCGCATCGTGCGCGAAGCCTTCAACCAGCGCCGCAAGACCCTGCGCAACACCCTCAAGGCACTGCTCAGCAGCGCCGAGATCGAGGCCGCCGGCGTCGACGGCAGCCTGCGTCCCGAGCAACTGGACCTGGCCGCCTTCGTGCGCCTGGCCGATCAGCTGGCAGGCCAGCCCAAGCCCGCCACCGACTGAAACGCCCTCGGTTGATATCGGGTAGGACGCCAGACAGGATGTCTGGTCTACTACCCGATACTTGACCTAGACTGACCTCCATCAGTCCTGTCCCGCGTCCCGCTTTGCTTTAAAGGCCTCTTGCATGTCCGATCCTCGTTACCAGGTCGACGTCAGCGTCGTCACTCGCTTTCTGGCAGACCAATCGCAACCCGAGCAGAACCGCTTCGCTTTCGCCTACACCATCACCGTGCAGAACAATGGCTCCCTTCCAGCCAAGCTGCTGTCCCGGCACTGGGTGATCACCGATGGCGACGGGCATGTCGAAGAGGTCCGTGGTGCCGGCGTGGTGGGCCAGCAACCGCTGATCGCCGCAGGCAAAAGCCACACCTACAGCAGCGGCACGGTAATGACCACCCGGGTTGGCAACATGCAGGGCAGCTATCAGATGCTCGCCGAGGATGGCAAACAGTTCGACGCCGTCATTGCGCCCTTCCGCCTGGCCGTGCCCGGAGCCTTGCACTGATGGCGACCTACGCCGTCGGCGACCTGCAAGGCTGCCTGGAACCTCTGCAATGCCTGCTTGAACAAGTAGCCTTCGATCCCGCACGGGATCGCCTGTGGCTGGTGGGCGACCTGGTCAACCGTGGCCCGCAGTCGCTGGAAACCCTGCGCTACCTGTATTCGATCCGCGACTCGCTGGTCTGCGTGCTGGGCAATCACGACCTGCACCTGCTGGCCGTCTGGCGCAACGTCGAGCGCCTGAAGAAATCCGACACTCTGCGCGAGATCCTGGAGGCTCCCGATTGCGAGGAGCTCTTGCAGTGGCTGCGCCAGCAGAAGCTGATGCATTACGACGAAGCCCGCAACATCGCCATGGTCCACGCCGGCATAGCCCCCCAGTGGTCGCTGAAGAAAGCCCAGAAATGTGCCGCCGAAGTCGAAGAAGCGTTGCGCGACGACAACCTCTTCGACCCCTTCCTGGACGGCATGTATGGCAATGATCCAGCGAAATGGGACAGTGATCTCAAAGGCGTGACCCGCCTGCGGGTCATCACCAACTACTTCACCCGCATGCGCTTCTGTACCAGCGACGGCAAGCTGGACCTCAAGAGCAAGGAGGGCCTGGACACCGCACCACCGGGCTACGCCCCCTGGTTCAGCCACAAGGAGCGCAAGACCCGGGACCTGAAGATCATCTTCGGCCACTGGGCAGCCCTGGAAGGCCATTGCAACGAGCCCGGCATCTTCGCCCTGGACAGCGGCTGCGTCTGGGGCGGGGCCATGACCCTGCTGAATGTCGATAGCGGAGTACGCCTGACCTGCGAATGCGATGCCCAGGGCCGCACCGCCGCTCTTTCCCCCGCCCCCCTGCCGGCACCGGCAAAGCGCTAGCCGGCGCTGATTATCAAGCTCCAGGAGCCCGCCATGAGCGAATTCAAACGCATCCCCCCAGAACAGGCCCAGGCACTGCGCGAGCAAGGTGCCGTGGTGGTGGACATCCGCGATCCGCAAACCTACGCACTAAACCACATCAGTGGCTCGCAACACCTGGACAATCACTCCATTTCCGACTTCATCCGCGCTGCTGACCTCGACGCTCCGCTGGTAGTGGTTTGCTATCACGGAAACTCGAGCCAGAGCGCGGCGGCCTACCTGGTCAGCCAGGGCTTTTCCGACGTCTACAGCCTGGATGGCGGCTTCGAACTGTGGCGCAGCACTTATCCGGCGGAAACCGCTCAGGGCAACCCTGAATAATTTTTTTCCGACGCTCTAGCCCGCGTACGACGCGGGCTGACGCAGTACCAGACGAACGGTAGCGGGCAACTAATTCCCCATCTCGCCTTGACCTCCCGGATTCCGAACTATCCTTAGCCTCAGGCCATCCAAATCAGGGGAGAGCCGGTACACCGGCGAGCGGGTCATCGGTACTAGCTTTCAAGGTCGATAGCTTTGAAAGTGTTCTGGGGGGTAAACAGCAGCTGGAAACTCAGCTGCATGCCAGCACTTGACTGACTGATCCGACGCCGGCTCCACGTATCGAGCGAGGTGACGTCATGAGTATTTTTAGCCACTTCCAACAACGCTTCGAATCCACACGCCAGGAAGAGTTTTCGCTGCAGGAATACCTGGAGCTGTGCAAGAAGGATCGAAGCGCCTACGCCTCGGCCGCCGAGCGCCTGCTGCTGGCCATCGGCGAGCCCGAATTGCTGGATACCTCGACCAATTCGAGGCTGTCGCGAATCTTCTCCAACAAAGTGATTCGCCGCTATCCGGCGTTCGAAGACTTCCATGGCATGGAAGAATGCATCGATCAGATCGTCTCCTACTTCCGTCATGCCGCTCAGGGCCTGGAAGAAAAGAAACAGATCCTCTATCTGCTGGGGCCGGTGGGCGGTGGTAAATCCTCCCTCGCCGAGAAACTCAAGCAACTGATCGAGAAAGTGCCCTTCTACGCCATCAAGGGCTCTCCGGTCTTCGAATCACCGCTGGGCTTGTTCAACGCCACGGAAGATGGCGCGATTCTCGAAGAAGACTTCGGCATTCCCCGGCGTTACCTCAACACCATCATGTCGCCCTGGGCCACCAAGCGCCTGTCGGAGTTCGGCGGCGACATCAGCCAGTTCCGGGTGGTGAAACTCTATCCGTCGATCCTCAACCAGATTGCCGTGGCCAAGACCGAGCCTGGGGATGAGAACAACCAGGACATCTCGGCCCTCGTGGGCAAGGTGGATATCCGCAAGCTGGAAGAATTCCCCCAGAACGACGCCGACGCCTACAGCTACTCCGGGGCACTGTGCCGGGCCAACCAGGGCCTGATGGAATTCGTCGAAATGTTCAAGGCACCGATCAAGGTGCTGCACCCACTGCTGACCGCGACGCAGGAAGGCAACTACAACAGCACCGAGGGCCTGGGGGCGATTCCGTTTACCGGCATTCTGCTGGCCCACTCCAACGAGTCGGAATGGCACACCTTCCGCAACAACAAGAACAACGAAGCCTTCATCGACCGGATCTATATCGTCAAGGTGCCGTACTGCCTGCGGGTCACCGATGAGGTGAAGATCTACGACAAGCTGCTGTTCAACAGCTCCCTGGCCAAGGCCCACTGCGCCCCCGACACCCTGAAGATGCTGGCGCAGTTCACCGTGCTTTCGCGCCTCAAGGAGCCGGAGAACTCCAACATCTACTCGAAGATGCGGGTGTATGACGGCGAAAACCTCAAGGACACCGATCCCAAGGCCAAGTCGATCCAGGAATACCGTGACAGCGCCGGCGTCGATGAGGGGATGAACGGGCTGTCGACTCGCTTTGCCTTCAAGATCCTGTCGAAGGTCTTCAACTTCGACCCTCACGAAGTGGCGGCGAACCCGGTGCACCTGCTGTACGTGCTGGAACAGCAGATCGAGCAAGAGCAGTTCCAGGCAGAAACCCGCGAGCGCTACCTGCGCTTCCTCAAGGAATACCTGGCACCGCGCTACATCGAATTCATCGGCAAGGAGATCCAGACCGCCTACCTCGAGTCCTACAGCGAGTACGGCCAGAACATCTTCGACCGCTACGTGCTCTATGCGGACTTCTGGATCCAGGATCAGGAATACCGCGATCCGGAGACCGGCGAAATCCTCAATCGCGTGGCCCTCAACGAGGAACTGGAAAAGATCGAAAAACCGGCCGGGATCAGCAACCCGAAAGATTTCCGCAACGAAATCGTCAATTTCGTCCTGCGCGCCCGGGCCAACAACAACGGCAAGAACCCCACCTGGCTCAGCTACGAGAAGCTGCGGGTGGTCATCGAGAAGAAAATGTTCTCCAACACCGAGGACCTGTTGCCGGTCATCAGCTTCAACGCCAAGGCGAGCAAGGAGGATCAGCAGAAGCACAACGACTTCGTCACACGAATGGTCGAGCGCGGCTACACCGACAAACAGGTACGGCTGCTATCCGAATGGTATCTGCGGGTCAGAAAGTCGCAGTAAAGCAGCTGCAAGCTTCTAGCCCCAAGCTGCGGGCACCTTGCCGTAGAGCCCTTGCGGGCTCTGCTGCAACGCTGCCTACCGCTTGAAGCTTATGTCTTGAAGCTCCCCGGAGGGGCCCATGAGCTATGTGATCGACCGACGTCTCAATGGCAAGAACAAGAGCACGGTAAACCGCCAGCGGTTTCTGCGGCGCTACCGTGACCACATTAAAAAGGCCGTCGAAGAGGCGGTTAGCCGGCGCTCCATCACCGACATGGAGCATGGCGAGCAAATCAGCATTCCCGGGCGGGATATCGACGAGCCGGTGCTGCACCACGGCCGTGGCGGCAAGCAGACCGTGGTTCACCCAGGCAACAAGGAATTCACTGCCGGCGAGCACATTGCCAGGCCTCAAGGCGGCGGTGGGGGCGGTGGCGGCCGGGGCAAGGCCGGCAATTCCGGCGAAGGCATGGACGAGTTCGTGTTCCAGATCACCCAGGAGGAATTCCTCGAATTCATGTTCGAGGACCTGGAACTGCCCAACCTGGTGAAACGCAACCTGACCGGCACCGACACCTTCAAGACCGTACGAGCCGGGATCAGCAACGAAGGCAACCCGGCTCGGATCAATATCATCCGTACCTTGCGTTCGGCCCACGCTCGGCGCATTGCCTTGTCCGGCAGCAGCCGGGCCAAGCTGCGCGAAGCCAAGGAAGAACTGGCGCGCCTGAAGCGGGAAGAACCGGACAATTTCGGTGATATCCAGGAGCTTGAGGCGGAAATCGAGCGCCTGAGTGCCCGGATTCACCGCGTGCCCTTCCTCGACACCTTCGACCTCAAGTACAACCTGCTGGTGAAACAGCCCAACCCCAGCTCCAAGGCGGTGATGTTCTGCCTGATGGACGTTTCCGGCTCCATGACCCAGGCCACCAAGGACATCGCCAAGCGTTTCTTCATCCTTCTGTACCTGTTCCTCAAGCGCAACTACGACAAGATCGACGTCGTGTTCATCCGCCACCACACCAGTGCCCGGGAAGTGGACGAAGAGGAATTCTTCTATTCCCGGGAAACCGGCGGCACCATCGTCTCCAGCGCCCTGAAGCTGATGCAGGAGATCATGGCCGAACGCTACCCGAGCAACGAGTGGAACATCTACGCCGCCCAGGCCTCCGATGGCGACAACTGGAACGACGACTCGCCGATCTGCCGCGACATCCTGATCAACCAGATCATGCCGTTCGTGCAGTACTACACCTACGTGGAAATCACTCCGCGGGAGCACCAGGCCCTGTGGTTCGAGTACGAACGCATCGCCGAGGCCTTTTCCGATACATTCGCCCAGCAGCAACTGGTTTCGGCCGGAGACATCTATCCGGTCTTCCGTGAACTCTTCCAGCGCAGGTTAGTGACATGACCGCCAGAGAGCAGAAGCGCCAACCCATCTCCACCGGCTCGGAATGGACCTTCGAGCTGATCCAGGCCTACGACCGTGAAATCAGCCGTATCGCGGCCCGCTATGCCCTGGACACCTACCCCAACCAGATTGAAGTGATCACCGCCGAGCAGATGATGGACGCCTATGCCTCGGTGGGCATGCCCCTGGGCTATCATCACTGGTCCTACGGCAAGCACTTCCTCAGCACCGAAAAATCCTACAGCCGGGGCCAGATGGGCCTGGCCTACGAAATCGTCATCAACTCCGACCCTTGCATTGCCTATCTGATGGAAGAGAACACCATCTGCATGCAGGCGCTGGTGGTGGCTCACGCCTGCTATGGCCACAACAGCTTCTTCAAGGGCAACTACCTGTTCCGCACCTGGACCGATGCCAGCTCGATCATCGACTACCTGGTGTTCGCCAAGCAGTACATCATGCAATGCGAGGAGCGCCATGGCATCGATGCCGTGGAAGATCTGCTGGACTCCTGCCATGCCTTGATGAACTACGGTGTCGACCGCTACAAGCGGCCCTACCCGATTTCCGCCGAGGAAGAACGGCGCCGGCAGAAAGACCGGGAGGAACACCTGCAGAAACAGATCAACGACCTGTGGCGCACCATTCCCAAGGGCGCGGACAAGTACAGCGACAAGGACAATGCGCGCTTCCCCGCCGAACCTCAGGAAAACATCCTCTATTTCATCGAAAAACACGCGCCACTGCTGGAGCCCTGGCAGCGCGAGATCGTGCGCATCGTGCGCAAGATCGCCCAGTACTTCTACCCGCAACGCCAGACCCAGGTGATGAACGAAGGCTGGGCTACCTTCTGGCACTACACCTTGATGAACGATCTGTACGACGAGGGCCTGGTCACCGATGGCTTCATGATGGAATTCCTCACCTCCCATACCAGCGTGGTATTCCAGCCAGGCTTCGACAGCCCCTACTACAACGGCATCAACCCCTATGCCCTGGGCTTTGCCATGTACCGCGACATCCGACGCATCTGCGAGGAGCCCACGGAAGAGGACCGGCGCTGGTTCCCGGAACTGGCCGGCACCGACTGGCTGTCGAGCATCAAGTTCGCCATGAGCAGCTTCAAGGACGAGAGCTTCATCCTGCAGTACCTGTCGCCCAAGGTCATCCGCGATCTCAAGCTGTTCAGCATCATGGACGACGACCAGAAGGACGACTTGCTGGTACCGGCAATCCATGATGAAAGCGGCTACCGGATCATCCGTGAAACCCTGGCCGCGCAATACAACCTGGGCAACCGCGAACCCAACGTGCAGATCTGGAGCATCGACCGCCGGGGCGACCGCTCCTTGACCCTGCGTCATCAGCAACACGACCGTAAACCCCTGGGGGATTCCACCGACGAAGTGCTCAAGCACCTGCACCGCCTCTGGGGCTTCGACATTCACCTGGAAACCCTGCAGGGCGATCAGGTGATGAAAACCCACCACGTACCGCCAAAGAGCGATCACACCGAAAACGACTACGGTCGCCTGGACCTGGCGGTTATCCACCTTTAAGCCCGATAACAAGCCTCCGGATGCGCGATACAAGGGTTATCCTGTCGCGCTAACGGAGGTTTTTTTATGCGGATTTACAAAGTCGGCGGCGCCGTGCGCGATCGCCTGCTGGGCAGGCCGGTTACCGATATCGACTGGGTGGTAGTGGGTGCCAGCGCAGAGGAGATGCTCGCCAAGGGCTTTCGCCCCGTGGGCGCAGACTTCCCGGTGTTCCTGCACCCCAAGAGCGGCGAGGAATATGCCCTGGCCCGCACCGAGCGCAAGAGTGGGCGGGGTTATGGCGGTTTCACCTTCCATGCCAGCCCGGAAGTCACCCTGGAAGAGGACCTGATCCGTCGCGACCTGACCATCAACGCCATGGCCGAAGATGAACAGGGCCGCCTCACCGATCCCTACAACGGCCAGAAGGACCTTGAAGAGCGGCTATTGCGCCACGTTTCCCCGGCATTCGCCGAAGATCCCCTGCGAGTACTGCGGGTCGCCCGCTTCGCCGCCCGCTACGCCGGGCTGGGTTTTCGCGTGGCGCCAGAGACACTCGAGCTGATGCGCGAACTCAGTGAATCCGGTGAGCTTCAGGCCCTGACGGCCGAACGCAGCTGGAAAGAGATATCTCGCGCCCTGATGGAGGATCAGCCCCAGGTCTTTATCCAGGTATTGCGCGACTGCGGCGCGCTGGCGGTGCTGATGCCCGAAATCGACGCACTGTTCGGCGTACCTCAGCCCCCGGTCCACCACCCGGAGATAGACACCGGCGCGCACACCCTCAGCGTTCTGCTGCAAGCCGCGTTGCATCAGCAACCCCTCAGCGTGCGCTGGGCCTGCCTGCTCCACGACCTTGGCAAGGGGCTGACACCCGAGGAGGAGTGGCCACGGCACATTGGCCATGAGCGCACAGGCCTGGAACTGATCAAGGCGGTCAATGAACGCTTCAAGGCGCCCCGGGAATGCCAGGAGCTGGCACTGCTGGTGGGCCAGTACCATACCCACGGCCACAAGGCGCTGGAACTCAAGGCCTCGACACTCCTGGAACTATTGCAAAGTTTCGACGTGTTCCGACGCCCACAGCGTTTCGAAGAGTTCATAGCGGCATGCGAAATGGATGCTCGCGGCCGTCTTGGGCTGGAGTCGCGGCCTTATCCACAGGCCGATTATCTGCGAGGAGCCGCCGAGGCGGCGCGCAAGGTTGCGGTTCAACCCTTGCTGGAACAGGGGTTCAAGGGGCCGCAACTGGGCGAGGCACTAAGGCTGGAGCGACTGAAGGCCATCAAGGCCTACAAGGAACAACACGCGCCTTGAGTGAGTCGCGGACCGCCCCGCCTGGTCCGCGATTAGCCGAGGGTAGCTACAGGTCTGGAGGGGTCAATTGCATACCCCGCCATTCGAAGGCGACCGGGGCCAGCACCTGATCGATCTGCGCCTCAGCCCAGAGCGCCCCGAGGCTCTTGCCCGCCAGCGGATGCACCCGCTCGGGCGCCATCAGCGACAGCGGCCAAAGCACGAAGGCGTTCTTCAGAATCTCTGCCCGGGGCAAGATCAGGCCATCGAAATTGCCGGTCAGTTCACCGTAGAGCAATACATCGATATCCAGCGGCAGGCCTCTCCGATCAGGGGCATAACGGCCGTTATCGGCCTCGATGAACTTCAGGCGCCGGTCCAGCTCGGTCAGAGGCAAGTCGGTAAAAGCCGTCACCACCAAGTTGAAAAACGGGCCGCTCTTGATCCCCACCGGCTGGCTTTCGAACACCGGCGAGCAACGCATATCCACCAGAAAACCGGCCAGGGCATCGAGCCCGGCCCGCAGATGAACTTCACGCTCGATATTGCTACCGAGCCCCAGATACACCTGAGTCAGCGACATCCGCGCTCGATCTCCACACCCACACCCGAGGCAGCCGGAACGGCGCCAGGCTTGGTCAGTTTCAAGCGCAACCAAGGGATGTGAAATTCATTCATCAGAACCTCGGCAAGGCGCTCGGCAAAGGTTTCCACCAACTGGTACTGGGCATGCTCGGCAAACGCCTGGATCCGGGTGGAGACACTGGCATAGTCCAATGCCAGCGTCAGATCATCTCCAGCAGCTGCCGGGCGATTGTCCCAGGCAAAGCTCAGATCAAGACGCAGGCACTGTCGGATGCCGCGCTCCCAGTCGTAGGCACCAATCACGGTGTCCACTTCCAGCCCTTCGATAAACACTCTGTCCAAGCACTCTTCTCCGCAGCACGACAAGGGCGCAATGCGCCGTTAGAATCAGGGCTTCCTCGCCCGGAATAGTTAGCATGTTTTGGTTACTGGCGATTTTCGCCTACCTGCTCGGCTCTCTGTCCTTCGCCATTTTGCTCAGCCGCCTTACGGGTAATCCCGACCCGCGAATGAGTGGCTCGGGTAATGCCGGCGCCACCAACATGCTGCGCCTGGCCGGCAAGAAGCTCGCAGTCCTGACCCTGCTGGGAGATCTGTGCAAAGGCCTGGTGCCTGTGCTGATCGCCCACCTCGCGGGCTTGTCCCTGCAACAACAGGCCTGGGTGGGGCTCTATGCCGTCCTCGGCCATCTGTTTCCACTGTACTTCCGCTTCCGCGGCGGCAAGGGTGTCGCCACCGCCGCCGGCATGCTGCTGGGGCTCTACCCCCCGGCCGCGCTGCTGGCCATCGCCGCCTGGACGCTGACCTTCTATCTCACTCGTACCAGTTCACTGGCCGCACTGATCGCCACACCCCTGACCTTGCCACTGCTGGCCTGGCAGGAACCGGAGGCGCTATTGCCGATGAGCGTGCTGACACTGCTGATCGTCTGGCGCCACCGCGGCAATTTACGCGACCTGTTTGCCGGGCGCGAACGGCATTTTTGAATCCCTCAGATGTAAAGGCCTCAGCCCGAGCCTCCCCGCATGAAATCAGAGAGCTGACAACTGCTCCATCGGCCAACGCGCCTGTACGCTGATCGCCAGGCTTTCCTGCTGCCCGGCCTGCAAGCGCTGGCAACCGGCAAAGGCGATCATCGCTCCGTTGTCGGTGCAGAACTCGGGACGGGCGTAGAACACATTGCCCTTCATTTCAGCCAGCATCTTTTCCAGCGAGGCGCGCAATGCCTTGTTGGCACTTACACCTCCCGCAATAACCAGACGTTTGAGACCGGTCTGCTTCAAGGCACGCTTGCATTTGATGGTCAGAGTCTCCACCACCGCCTGCTGGAACGCGAGGGAGATGTCGCAACGGGTTTGCTCGCCGTCGTCTCCAGCGCTGACGCACTGCTGCCAGGTGTTCAAAGCGAAGGTTTTCAAGCCGCTGAAGCTGAAATCCAGCCCCGGGCGATCGGTCATCGGCCGCGGAAAGACAAAGCGCCCCGCTACGCCCTGAGTCGCCAGGCGCGCAATCTCGGGGCCGCCCGGATAATTCAGGCCGATCATCTTCGCCGTCTTGTCGAATGCCTCGCCTGCGGCGTCATCCAGGGTCTCGCCCAACAACTCGTATTGGCCGATACCATCGACCCGAACCAACTGGGTATGACCACCGGACACCAACAAAGCGACGAACGGGAATTGCGGAGGTTGCTCCTCCAGCATCGGCGCCAGCAGGTGGCCCTCCATATGGTGCACGCCCAGGGCTGGAATGCCCCAGGCAAAGGCCAGCGCCTGGGCGCAGGAAGCCCCCACCAGCAAGGCACCGACAAGGCCGGGGCCAGCGGTGTAGGCAATCGCGTCGATCTCGGTAGGCACGCAGTCGGCCTCGGCCAGCACCTGGCGGATCAAGGGCAGCATGCGCTTGACGTGATCCCGGGAGGCCAGCTCCGGCACCACGCCACCGTAGGCGCGATGCAGGTCGATCTGGCTGAACAGCGCATCGGCCAGCAGGCCCCGCTCACTGTCGTATAACGCGACGCCGGTTTCGTCGCAGGACGTTTCTAATCCCAGTACTAGCATGGGTTTGCGCCTTGTAGAGGCTGAATTCGAAGGCGCGCATAATAGTCGCCACTCCCGCGCCCGACCAGCGGTTTTCGATCAGAGGCTTTGCATTCCGAGCGTTGAGGGGTTAACATCCGCAACCCTTAAAAAC
The DNA here is from genome assembly GCF_058799535.1 of Pseudomonas sp. GW822-FHT06D10. Classification (NCBI taxonomy): domain Bacteria; kingdom Pseudomonadati; phylum Pseudomonadota; class Gammaproteobacteria; order Pseudomonadales; family Pseudomonadaceae; genus Pseudomonas; species Pseudomonas sp. GW822-FHT06D10. The sequence goes on from NZ_JBXALN010000003.1 coordinate 58,771, forward strand.
CGACGACCTCAGCCGCGATTTTTGCGACGAGAACGTTGACCCCGGTAATGAATGAAGGTAGCTCTGGATGCCAGCCGTCAAAGTTAAAGAGAACGAACCCTTCGACGTAGCTCTGCGTCGTTTCAAGCGCTCCTGCGAAAAAGCCGGTGTTCTGGCTGAAGTTCGTAGCCGCGAATTTTACGAGAAGCCGACTTCTGAGCGTAAGCGCAAAGCAGCTGCTGCTGTTAAGCGTCACGCCAAGAAAGTTCAGCGCGAACAGCGCCGCGCCGTACGTCTGTACTAATACACAGACGTTCGTTGCAAGCTTCTGCCAAGCCCGGCCCTCAGCCGGGCTAATGGCATTTGCGGAATACGCTTGATGCTTCACCGTCGAAGCCGCCCATGCGACCCAGACGATTCTGCTTCACCACGTCAGACCTGGCTTCTTGCCAGCGGTGCACGTCTTTTCTGACGAGCCTTCCAAGGCTACTGACGAGCACACCCTTTTCTGATTCCTACAGACGATCAGCCCAAGGCGCCCTTCTCCAGCGCCCGCTTAATGAGCTATCCGAGGCCCGCCCAAAGCCACTGTCGGACTCAGCGCGACATCTTCAAATAGTCGAATACTGATTGAAACTAACGTCAGTGGACGTTCGGCAGATACACTTCCCGACTGCGATCACGCCGAAAACCAGGGTCGAGCCGCGCAACCTCACGCTTGGCCGCCACCTGAGCTTTCGACAGTGTCGCCAGGGCTATCTTTGCGCGCAGTGATGACGAGAACGCCATGGCCGGGCTTATTCCCCAGAGCTTTATTGACGACCTTCTGAACCGCACCGACATCGTCGATGTCGTCAGTTCACGCCTGCAAATCAAGAAAGCCGGCAAGAACTACACCGCCTGCTGCCCCTTCCACAAGGAAAAGACCCCCTCCTTCAGCGTCAGCCCCGACAAGCAGTTCTACTACTGCTTCGGCTGCGGCGCAGGCGGGAACGCCCTCGGCTTCATCATGGACCACGACAACCTGGACTTTCCCCAGGCCGTCGAGGAACTGGCGAAGGCGGCTGGCATGGAAATCCCCCGCGAAGAGAGCAGCCGCGGCCAGCGCAAGCCTCGGCAACCCACCGACTCACCGCTGTATCCGCTGCTCACCGCCGCCGCCGACTACTACCGCCAGGCCCTGAAAAGCCATCCAGCGCGCAAGGCTGCGGTCGACTACCTGAAGGGGCGCGGCCTTACCGGCGAGATCGCCCGGGACTTCGGCCTGGGCTTCGCTCCGCCTGGCTGGGACAACCTGTTCAAACACCTGAGCAGCGACACCCTGCAGCAGAAAGCCATGATCGATGCCGGCCTGCTGATCGAGAACGCCGAGACCGGCAAGCGCTATGACCGCTTTCGCGACCGGGTGATGTTCCCGATCCGCGACACTCGCGGTCGAATCATCGCCTTCGGTGGCCGGGTTCTGGGGGACGATAAGCCCAAATACCTGAACTCTCCGGAGACCCCGGTCTTTCACAAGGGCCAGGAACTCTACGGCCTGTTTGAAGCCCGCAAGAACAACCGCAACCTCGACGAAATCATCGTTGTCGAGGGCTACATGGACGTCATCGCCCTGGCCCAGCAAGGCCTGCGCAATGCCGTGGCCACCCTGGGTACCGCCACCAGCGAAGAACACCTCAAGCGCCTGTTCCGCATCGTACCCAACGTACTGTTCTGCTTCGACGGTGACCAGGCTGGGCGCAAGGCCGCCTGGCGCGCCCTGGAGGCGACCCTGACCTGCTTGCAGGACGGGCGCCGCGCGCGCTTTCTGTTCCTTCCCGAAGGCGAAGATCCGGATACCCTGGTCCGCTCCGAAGGCACCGATGCCTTCCGCGCTCGAATCAACCAGCACGCACAGCCGCTGGCCGATTACTTTTTCCAGCAACTGATCGATGAAGCCGATCCGCGCTCACTGGAAGGCAAGGCCCATCTGGCGACCCTGGCCGCGCCCCTGATCGAGAAGATCCCCGGGGCCAACCTGCGCACCCTGATGCGCCAGCGCCTGAGCGAAATCACCGGCCTGACCAACGAAACGGTCAACCAACTGGCCCACAGCGCACCGCCCGAAGCGCCACCCGCCTACGACGCAGGCATCGATTACGACGCGATGCCGGATTACGCCGACTACCATGAGCCGCATCAGGAGGCGTACGCCCCACAACAAGAGTGGACGCCAAAGAAAAATGCCGGCGGCAAGAAGTGGGAAAACAAACCCTGGGACAAGAACGGCAAGGGCAAGCGCCAGGGCGACCGCGACCAACCACGCGGCCCGCGCATTCCCGCTGCAGTGGAACCGCCGACCCTTTCAGCCTTGCGCACTTTGCTGCATCACCCTCAACTGGCAGAAAAAGTTGAAGATGCCGGGCATTTTGCCGATGACGACAACACCAATACCCAGTTGCTGGTGGCTCTGATCGAAGCCGTGCAGAAAAATCCTAAGCTACGCTCTATTCATCAATTGATGGCGCGCTGGCACGGCACCCAGCAAGGGCATCTGCTCACCGCATTGGCGGAAAAAGAATGGCTGATCGACGGAGATAACCTTGAACAACAGTTTTTCGACACCATTAATAGTTTGTCAGCTCGCCAACGCGAGCGTGTTTTAGAGCAACTTCTCAGGAAATCGCGTCAAAGCGAGCTCAGCAGCGAAGAGAAAAAACAGCTGGTTGAGCTTCTAAAACGCAATGTTCCCGCATCAAACCCGACCTCAACTGGCGCGTGAGGTCATAGCTCGGGTATAATCCTCGGCTTGTTTTTTGCCCGCCAAGACCTTCAGTGGATAGGGTGTTATGTCCGGAAAAGCGCAACAGCAGTCTCGCCTCAAAGAGTTGATCAGCCGTGGACGTGAGCAGGGTTACCTGACTTACGCGGAGGTCAACGACCACCTGCCGGAGGATATTTCAGATCCGGAACAGGTGGAAGACATCATCCGCATGATCAACGACATGGGGATCAACGTATTCGAGAGTGCTCCGGATGCGGATGCCCTTTTGTTGGCCGAAGCCGATACCGACGAAGCAGCAGCTGAAGAAGCCGCCGCAGCGTTGGCGGCTGTGGAAACCGACATTGGTCGCACTACCGACCCAGTGCGCATGTACATGCGCGAAATGGGCACGGTAGAGCTGCTCACACGTGAAGGCGAAATCGAAATCGCCAAGCGTATCGAAGAGGGTATCCGTGAAGTGATGGGCGCAATCGCGCACTTCCCTGGCACGGTTGATCACATCCTCTCCGAGTACACTCGCGTCACCACCGAAGGTGGACGCCTGTCCGACGTTCTCAGCGGGTACATCGACCCGGATGACGGCATTACGCCGCCTGCCGCCGAAGTGCCACCGCCTGTCGACACCAAGACCGCGAAAGCGGATGACGACAGCGAAGACGAAGAAGCGGAAGCGACCGAAGACGAAGAAGAAGCCGAAAGCGGTCCGGATCCGGTCATCGCCGCACAGCGCTTTGGCGCCGTCGCCGACCAGATGGAAGTCACCCGCAAGGCGCTGAAGAAACACGGCCGCGAGAACAAGCAAGCCATCGCCGAAATGCTGGCCCTGGCTGAACTGTTCATGCCGATCAAACTGGTTCCGAAGCAATTCGAAGGCCTGGTTGAACGTGTACGCAGTGCCCTGGATCGCCTGCGCCAGCAGGAACGCGCCATCATGCAGCTCTGCGTGCGTGATGCCCGCATGCCACGTGCCGACTTCCTGCGCCAGTTCCCGGGCAACGAAGTGGATGAAAGCTGGACCGACGCCCTGGCCAAAGGCAAGAGCAAGTACGCCGAAGCCATCGCCCGCCTGCAGCCGGACATCATCCGTTGCCAGCAGAAGCTGACCGCTCTTGAAGTCGAAACCGGCTTGAAGATCGCCGAGATCAAGGACATCAACCGTCGCATGTCGATCGGTGAGGCCAAGGCCCGCCGCGCGAAGAAAGAGATGGTTGAAGCCAACCTGCGTCTGGTGATCTCCATCGCCAAGAAGTACACCAACCGTGGCCTGCAGTTCCTCGACCTGATCCAGGAAGGCAACATCGGCTTGATGAAAGCGGTGGACAAGTTCGAATACCGTCGCGGCTACAAGTTCTCGACTTATGCCACCTGGTGGATCCGTCAGGCGATCACTCGCTCGATCGCCGACCAGGCCCGCACCATCCGTATTCCGGTGCACATGATCGAGACGATCAACAAGCTCAACCGTATTTCCCGGCAGATGCTGCAGGAAATGGGTCGCGAACCGACTCCGGAAGAGCTGGGCGAACGCATGGAAATGCCTGAGGACAAGATCCGCAAGGTATTGAAGATCGCCAAAGAGCCGATCTCCATGGAAACCCCGATCGGTGATGACGAAGACTCCCATCTGGGCGACTTCATCGAAGACTCGACCATGCAGTCGCCAATCGATGTCGCCACGGTTGAGAGCCTGAAGGAAGCAACTCGCGAAGTACTCTCCGGCCTCACTGCCCGTGAAGCCAAGGTACTGCGCATGCGCTTCGGCATCGACATGAATACCGACCATACCCTCGAGGAAGTCGGTAAGCAGTTCGATGTGACCCGTGAGCGGATCCGCCAGATCGAAGCCAAGGCGCTGCGCAAGCTGCGCCACCCGACGCGAAGCGAGCATCTGCGCTCCTTCCTCGACGAGTAAGCCCAAGACCCCCAGCCCAGCTGGGGGTTTTGCTTTTTGCAGCCCGTCCTTCTTTCCCCACCCCATAGCCCGTCTACACTCGAAACATTCCCCGTGCCATAACGAGACGGTTATGCCCAGACTGTCGGCCATGCTCCTGCTGGCGCTGCTCACCTGGACCGCAACGGCTGGCGCGCTGACTCTCACCGACGAAGAACGTAGCTGGCTCAAGACTCACCCGGAACTGCGCCTGGGTGTGGACGCTTCATGGCCGCCTTTCGAGTATCGGGATGAAGAAGGCCGTTATCAGGGCCTGGCCGCGGACTACATCCATCTGATCCAGGAGCGCCTGTCCGTAAACCTCAAGCCCGTCGAGCCCGCCAGCTGGACCGCGGTGCTAGAGGACGCCAAGCAGGGCAAGCTGGACCTGCTGCCCGGGATCATGTCGACCCCCGAACGCCAGAGCTACATGGCCTTCACCCGGCCTTACCTGGACTTCCCCATCGTCATCCTCGCCCATGAAGGCGGCGCGCAACCCCACAACCTCAAGGAACTGTACGGCCTCAAGATAGCGGTGGTGGAAAACTACGCCCCTCACGAACTGTTGCGCACCCACCACCCGGACCTGAACCTGGTGGCCATGCCCAATGTCAGCTCGGCGTTGCAGGCCCTGGCCACCGACGAAGTGGACGCCGTGGTCGGCGACCTTGCCTCCAGTGTCTGGAGCCTGCGTCAGCTCAAGCTCGACGGTCTCTACGTCAGCGGCGAAACCCCCTATCGCTATCAGCTGGCGATGGGCGTCCCGCAGGAAAACAAGGTCCTGGTAAGCATTCTCGACAAGGTGCTCGCCGACCTCAGCCCCGAGGAAATCAGCACCATCCAGCAACACTGGGTGGGCAGCGTGCTCGACCACAGGACCTTCTGGTCGGATGTCCTGATGTATGGCCTGCCCGGTCTTCTGTTGCTGGTCACCGTGCTGGCGGTGGTGATCCGCATCAACCGCCGCTTGAGCTCGGAAATTTCCCGGCGGGTCGCCCTGGAACAGGAACTGCGCAGCAGCGAATACCACTACCGCAGCCTGGTGGAAAGCCTGTCCGCGATTGCCTGGGAAGCGCGCATCAGCGACTTTACCTACAGCTATGTCTCGCCCCATGCCGAAGCCCTGCTGGGCTATCCCCTGGCCCATTGGCTGATTCCCGGCTTCTGGCGCAACATCATCCACCCCGCGGACCTGACCCGGGCCCAGGCCTTCTGCGATCACGAAGTGCAGGCCGGGCGAGATCACAGCCTCGATTACCGGGTGATCGCCGCCGACGGCCGCTGCCTCTGGGTGCGCGACATCGTCAGCCTGATCGAGCATGGCCACGAACCGGTGATGCGCGGGCTGATGATCGACATCAGCGAGACCAAGCACACCGAAGAGGCCCTGCGCCTGTCCGAACAGAAGTTCGCCTCGGTGTTCCAGCAATGTCCGGACATCCTGGTGATTGCCCGGCTGTCCGACGGCTGCCTGCTGGAAGTCAACAAGGCCTTCGAGGAGCAGATCGGCCTGAGCGCGCAAAGCGTGGTTGGCCAGACCGCCACCGAGCTCAATATCTGGGGCATCCCCGGGGTCGGGCCGGGGCTGCTGCAACGCTTGCAGGCCGGCAGCATCCGTAATCTGGAAATGCCTTTTCGCCGGCATAACGGCCAGTTGTTCACCGGCCTGATCTCCGCTGAGCCCTTCGACCTCGACACCACGCCGGCGCTGGTGGTGGTGGTGCGCGACATCACCCAGCTCAAGGAGACCCAGCAACAACTGCAGACCTCCGAGGAGAAGTTCGCCAAGGCCTTCCATGCCTCCCCCGATGGCCTGCTGCTGACCCGTCAGCGCGACGGGCTACTGATCGAGGTCAACGAAGGCTTCAGTCGCATCACCGGCTTCAACAGCGCCATGTCGCTGGACCGCTCGACCCTGGACCTGGGCATCTGGGTCAATCTCAATGAGCGCAAGCAGATGCTCGACCTGCTGCAGCGCGATGGTTTTGTCCGCGACTTCAACTGCCATATCCGGCGCAACGATGGCCAGATCCGCCTCTGCGAGCTGTCTAGCCGGCCACTGCCCATCGGCGGTGACGACTGCATGCTGACCATCGCCCGGGACATCACAGACCGACGCCTGATGCAGGAGAAGCTGCAACAGGCGGCGACCGTATTCGAAAGCACGGCCGAAGGCGTGATGATCACCGATACCCAGCAGCGCATCAGCGCAGTCAATCGCGCCTTCAGCGAAATCACCGGCTACAGCGAACGTGAAGCCCTGGGCCACACTCCGCGCCTGCTTGCCTCGGGCCTGCATGACAGCGCCTTCTACGCCGCGATGTGGCATCAGTTGACCCTGGAGGGCCACTGGCAGGGTGAGATCTCCAACAAGCGCAAGAACGGTGAGCTTTATCCCAACTGGCTGACCATCAACGCGGTGCGCAACCGGGAAAACCAGATCACCCATTTCGTCGCGGTGTTCGCCGATATTTCCAGCCTCAAGCACGCCCAGGCGAGGCTCGACTACCAGGCTCACCACGACCCCCTGACCGGCCTGCCGAATCGCACCCTGTTCGAAAGCCGGCTGCTCAGTGCCCTCAATAACCAACAGGACAACGGCAGCCAGGGCGCGGTGCTGTTCCTCGACCTGGACCGGTTCAAGCACATCAACGACAGCCTCGGCCACCCGGTGGGCGACCTGCTGCTCAAGGGCATCGCCGTGCGTCTGAAGGAACAGCTGAGGGATATCGACACCGTGGCCCGCCTGGGTGGCGACGAATTCATCATCCTGCTGCCGGGCCTGCACCAGGCCAGCGATGCCGATCACATCGCCACCAAGCTGCTGAACTGCTTTACCGCCCCCTTCCAGGCCGGCGAACACGAGTTCTTCATCAGTGCCAGCATCGGCACCAGCCTGTACCCCAAGGACGGCTGCGATGTCGCCACCCTGATCAAGAACGCCGACGCCGCCATGTATCGCTCCAAGGCCAAGGGCCGCAACCGCGTGGAGCGCTACACCCGAGACCTGACCGCCCAGGCCAGCGAACGGGTAGCCCTGGAGCACGAGCTGCGGCGAGCCATAGAGCGCAACGAGCTGTCACTGTATTTCCAACCCAAGATCAGCCTCAGCAACCACGAGCTGGTGGGCGCCGAAGCCCTGATCCGCTGGCATCACCCCACTTTCGGCGATGTGCCCCCCGAGCACTTCATTCCCCTGGCCGAAGAAAACGGCATGATCCTGCTGATCGGCGACTGGGTACTGGAACAGGCCTGCCTGCAACTCAACAACTGGAACCGGCGCTTTGAGGATTTCGGCCCACTGTCGGTGAACCTCGCCGGCGCCCAGTTGCGCCAGCCCAACCTGCTGGGGCGCATCGAGCAACTGCTGCGCGACTATGACCTGCAGCCCGGAATGCTACAGCTGGAGATCACCGAGAATTTCATCATGAGCCAGGCCGAAGAAGCCCTGGAAGTGCTGCATCAGCTCAAGCGCCTGGGCGTGCAATTGGCCATCGACGACTTCGGCACCGGCTACTCGTCCCTCAGCTACCTCAAGCGCCTGCCCCTGGATTTTCTCAAGATCGACCAGTCCTTTGTCCGCGGGCTGCCGGACGACCCCCACGACGTGGCGATAGTCCGCGCCATCATCGCCCTGGGGCGCAGCATGCAGTTCACGGTAATTGCCGAAGGCGTGGAAAACCAGGAGCAGCAGACCTTCCTCACCCTGGAAGGCTGCGAACAGATCCAGGGTTATATCGTCAGCCTGCCCCTTGAAGCCGAGGAGTTCTGTACGACCTTCCTGCGGATCCGAGTTTCCGATTTTTCGGATAGCACAGCCGAGAAACCATCGCTATAATCCGGCGCCTACTGAGGGCCTATAGCTCAGTTGGTTAGAGCAGAGGACTCATAATCCTTTGGTCCACGGTTCAAGTCCGTGTGGGCCCACCAAACAAGAAAGCCGCGCAATGCGCGGCTTTTATGTGTCTGTTGCTTGAAAAGCAAACCTCATCAAGTCTTGGTCCGATAGCGCTCTTTCAACATGGGGCGAATCTTCAGGCGATCTTCCGGCGCCCACTCCCACACGGTTTCCAGTTCTTCGGTGACGGTTTGCACACTGATTCCCGGAAGCAGGACGACGAAGGTATTCCTTTGCAGGCAGTGCAATTCTGCATGGCCAGCGCCAGGTGCCCCCCCCTCCCTCTCCCTCTCCTGAAGGCTTTCATAGAAGTCCAGGGCCTCGACCACCGTGTGGAAATGCTCGACCGCATCCTGAAAGCCTGAAAGAGACAGCCTGTACGTCATGCCGACATCCTTATTCATTCCCACTATTTCGGGATCTGGAAAAGGCGGCTTTTTAGCAAAATACCCACAAACAGTATCTAAGACAGTTCTTATTTACACTCCCCTGCAGTCAACCACCAACGCCCTCCCGGAACATGCCCCGCCTTCCCCAAATCGCAAGGGGGCTGAAGCCCGTTGCCTGCGGCCATGAAAAAGCCGCGCATTGCGCGGCTTTTTCATGCTGCTGCCAGGCTGCGCTTATTTCTTGGGCAACGCGTAAGCAATCACGTAGTCGCCACGATCCGTCGACTGCCGCGCACCGCCAGCGGTGAGCAGGATGTACTGGCGACCGGTCTTGGGCGACACGTAGGTCATGGGGCCCGACTGGCTGCCTACGGGCAGGCGCGCCTTCCAGATCTCATTGCCATTGCCGGTATCGAAGGCCCGCAGGTAGAAATCCTGGGTACCGGCGAAGAACAGCAGACCGGATTGGGTAGCCAGGGACGCGCCCAGGGTCGGCATGCCAATCGGGATCGGCAGGTGCATGCGGATCCCCAGCGGGCCGGTGTCCTGCACGGTACCCACCGGCACTTGCCACACCAGCTTGCGGGTCTTCAGGTCGATGGCCGACATGGTGCCGAACGGCGGCTTCTGGCAGGGAATGCCCGCCGCCGAGAGGAAGCGCTGGCGCATGGCGCCGAACGGCGTGCCTTCCTGGGGCACCACGCCCATCTCGATGCCACTGGCACCGGCGGCGATCTGGTCCCGGGGAATCATGTAGTTGGCCAGGCCCAGGCTCATGTCGTTGACGAACATGTAGTTGCTGGTGGGGTCCACCGACACGCTGCCCCAGTTCATGCCGCCCAGGGAGCCCGGAAACTGCAACGCATGATCCAGGCCCGGCGGGGTGTACACACCCTCATGGCGCATGCCCTTGAACTGGATACGGCACATCAGCTGGTCGAAGGGAGTCGCGCCCCACATGTCGGACTCGGTCAGGGTCTGGTTGCCGATCGACGGCATTTCCACCGAGAACGGCTGGGTCGGCGAATACCGCTCGCCCGGCACATTGCCCTGGGGCACGGGGCGCTCTTCCACCCGGGCAATCGGCTTGCCGGTCTCACGGTTGAGCAGGAATATCTCGCCCTGCTTGGTGACCTGGGCCAGCGCCGGTTGCACACCGCCCTTGTCGTCCGGAATGTCGTACAGCAGCGGCTGTGCCGGCAGGTCGAAGTCCCAGAGGTCGTGATGGGTGGTCTGGAAGTGCCAGCGAACCTGGCCGGTCTTCACGTCGATAGCGACGATGGAGGAGTTCCACTTGTCGTCGAACTCGGTGCGCTGGCCGCCGAAGAAATCCGGGGTGGCGTTGCCAGTGGGCAGATACACCAGGCCCAGCTTGGCGTCATAGGACATTGCCGACCAGACGTTGGGCGTGCCACGGGTGTAGGTTTCACCCGCCGGCGGGCGCTTGGTGGTGGCCGGGTTGCCCGGGTCCCAGGCCCACATCAGCTCGCCGCTGCGCACATCGAAAGCCCGAACCACGCCCGGCGGTTCGCCGGTGGAGAAGTTGTCCGCCACCCGGCCGCCGACGATCACCACGGTACCCGCCACCAACGGTGTCGAAGTCTGCTGGTAGTAGCCCGGCTTGATCTCGCCCATGTCGGTTTTCAGATCGACCGTGCCCTGGTTGCCAAAGTCTTCACAGGGCTTGCCGGTTTCAGCGTTGATCGCGATCAGGCGCGCATCACCGGTCGGCAGGAACAGGCGCTTGGTGCAGGCCACCGGAGCAGCAGGCACCGAAGCATCGGCTACCGGGGTGGCAGAGGCGTCGAAATAACCCAGGCCGCGGCAGCGCTGCCAGTTTGGCGCGTAGCCCTGAGGGTCGAACTTCCAGCGCTCGGCGCCGGTGTCGGCGTCCAGGGCGAACACCTTGCCGTAGGCGGTGCAGGTGTAGACGGTATCGCCGATCTGCAGGGGTGTGTTCTGGTCTTCGGCACCAGCGCCGTTGCTTTCGGGCAGGTCACCGGTGCGGAAGGTCCAGGCCACCTGCAACTGGTCGATGTTGCCCTTGTTGATCTGGTCCAGTGCGGCGAAGCGGTTGCCCGCAGTGGTATTGCCCCAGTGGGCCCAGTCTTTCTGTTCCGCCCCGGGAGCCACCGGCTGGACCGCTGGCACCTTGTCTGCCTTGACCACATGGGTCGGCACGAACATGTAGGCCAGGGTCGCGACCACACCGATCCCCAACAGCCCAGCCAGGCCATAGGCACCGCGCCCGGCATGGGCTCCGGAGGCACGCACCAGGGTCGGGTAGATCAGCGCCACCACGAGGCCGATCACGGCGAAGGTCAGTACCCGCGAGACCAGCGGCCAGTATTCCAGGCCCGCATCCCAGACCGCCCAGATCGCCGTCAGCACCAGGGCCACCCCATACAGCCAGGCACCACGCGGGTTGCGCCGCGCGATCAGCAGCCCGGACACCAGCATCGCCAGGCCCATCAACAGGAAATAGGCACTGCCGCCCAGGCTCAGGAGGTAACCCCCGCCTGCGGCCAGGCCCAGCCCGATCAGGGCAATCAGGATACCCAGCCCCCCGAGCAACCATTTGCTGCCGGCGGCAGCCCCCGTGTTTTTCATCTTAAAAACTCTCCCATCTTCAAAACCTGACGGCGAGAATGTACTAACCAGTTACTTATGACAATCTGTCGCAGGTCATTTGTTTCAAAAAAATTCCCGACTTGCAGAGCGTAGCTGTCGCTTGCGCCATGTTCTCCGGGAGCTGCGGCGGGTGTTCACGGGAGCCTGTAACATGTGCGCTCCCCCGATAGCCGTGCTGGAGCCCACCTTGTCCGATAGCCGCCCTCCCGTTCTTGACGAAGTCGACCGTCAATTGATCGCAGCCTTGCAGATCAACGCCCGCGAAAGCGTGGCGATGCTGGCCCGGCAGTTGGGTATCGCCCGCACCACCGTGACCTCGCGCCTGGCCCGCCTGGAAAAGACCCGGGTCATTACCGGATATGGCGTGCGCCTGGGGCAGCGGGTAGTCGATGGCGGCTTGCAGGCGTATGTCGGCATCAAGGTCCAGCCGCGCTCTGGCAAGGAAGTGCTGCGGCGCCTGAGCGGCATGGCGCAGGTCCAGCAACTGTGTGCGGTCAGCGGCGAATTCGACTATGTGGCCTGGCTGCGCACCGACTCACCGGAACAGCTGGACCAGTTGCTGGACCAGATCGGCAGCGTTGACGGCGTGGAGAAAACCACCACCTCGATCATTCTCAGCAGCAAGATCGATCGCGGGCACGCGCTGTAAGGTGCGCCCTGCCAATCAGCCAATCTGACGCACAAATTCGTCATATCGATAAATAACCGAGCATAACGACGACAGTTTGCGTCTTATTTACGTGTTTCACCCTCTCTAGAATGGCTGCCATCTTTTCCTATACTCAGCACTCTGCTGAGCCGCCCGCCAAGGTCAGCCATGAACAAGAACAATCGCCATCCTGCAGACGGTAAGAAGCCGATCACCATTTTCGGCCCGGACTTCCCTTTCGCCTTCGACGACTGGATCGAGCATCCTGCCGGCCTGGGCAGCATTCCCCAGGCACGGCACGGCACCGAAGTGGCGATTGTCGGCGCCGGTATCGCCGGGCTGGTGGCGGCCTACGAGCTGATGAAGCTGGGCCTCAAGCCAGTGGTCTATGAAGCCTCGAAAATGGGCGGCCGCCTGCGCTCCCAGGCCTTTGAGGGAGCCGAGGGGGTCATCGCCGAGCTGGGTGGCATGCGCTTTCCGGTGTCGTCCACGGCCTTCTACCATTACGTCGACAAGCTCGGCCTTGAAACCAAGCCCTTTCCCAACCCGCTGACCCCGGCCTCGGGCAGTACCGTCATCGACCTCGAAGGCCAGACCCACTACGCCCAGAAACTCGCCGACCTGCCGGCGCTGTTCCAGGAAGTCGCCGATGCCTGGGCCGATGCCCTGGAAGATGGTTCGCGCTTCAGCGAAATCCAGCAGGCAATCCGTGACCGCGACGTGCCGCGCCTCAAGGAACTGTGGAACACCCTGGTGCCGCTGTGGGACGACCGCACCTTCTACGACTTCGTCGCCACCTCCAAGGCCTTCGCCAAGCTGTCTTTCCATCACCGTGAGGTGTTCGGCCAGGTGGGCTTCGGCACCGGCGGCTGGGATTCGGACTTCCCCAACTCGATGCTGGAAATCTTCCGCGTGGTCATGACCAACTGCGACGACCACCAACACCTGGTGGTGGGCGGCGTCGAGCAGGTGCCCCTGGGCATCTGGCGCCACGTGCCGGAGCGTTGTGCCCACTGGCCGGCCGGTACCAGCCTCAGCTCGCTGCACCACGGCGCGCCGCGTACCGGGGTCAAGCGCATTGCCCGGGCCGCCGATGGCCGTTTCAGCGTCACCGACAACTGGGGCGATACCCGGGAATACGCCGCGGTGCTGACCACCTGCCAGAGCTGGCTGCTGACCACCCAGATCGAATGCGAGGAATCGCTGTTCTCGCAAAAGATGTGGATGGCCCTGGACCGCACTCGCTACATGCAGTCGTCGAAGACCTTCGTCATGGTCGACCGGCCGTTCTGGAAGGACAAGGATCCGGAAACCGGTCGCGACCTGATGAGCATGACCCTCACCGACCGCCTGACCCGCGGCACCTACCTGTTCGACAACGGCGACGACAAGCCGGGGGTGATCTGCCTGTCCTACTCGTGGATGAGCGATGCCCTGAAGATGCTCCCGCAGCCGGTGGAAAAGCGCGTGAAGCTGGCCCTGGATGCGCTGAAGAAGATCTACCCCAAGGTGGATATCGCCAGCCGTATCATCGGCGACCCGATCACCGTCTCCTGGGAGGCCGATCCGCATTTCCTCGGCGCCTTCAAGGGCGCGCTGCCGGGCCACTACCGCTACAACCAGCGGATGTACGCGCACTTCATGCAGGACGACATGCCCGCCGAGCAGCGCGGTATCTTCATCGCTGGTGACGATGTCTCCTGGACTCCGGCCTGGGTCGAGGGTGCGGTGCAGACCTCGCTGAACGCGGTGTGGGGGATCATGAAGCACTTCGGTGGCGCTACCCACGCCGAGAATCCGGGCCCGGGGGATGTGTTCCACGAGATCGGGCCGATTGCCCTGGCCGACTGAAACCGGCGGCCGGGCAGGCGCTCGTTCCCGCAGGCTTGCCCTGCGGGGATGTCGTACGAACCTGCGACAGCGGCTACAGTGGCCGGTCTGTCAGTGAGTGGAGTGAAGACCATGCGCGTCGCCCTGTATCAGTGCCCGCCGAGGCCGCTGGATGTGGCCGGCAACCTGCAACGCCTGCATCAGGTGGCCATGGAGGCCACCGATGCCGATCTGCTGGTGCTGCCGGAGATGTTTCTCAGCGGCTACAACATCGGCCTGGAAGCGGTGGGCGCTCTGGCCGAGGCCCAGGACGGCCCTTCGGCCCAGCGCATCGCCGCCATCGCCCAGGCCTCCGGCACGGCGATCCTCTATGGCTACCCGGAGCGCAGCGCCGACGGCCAGATCTACAACGCCGTGCAGTTGATCGACGCCCAGGGGCAGCGCCTGTGCAACTACCGCAAGACCCACCTGTTCGGTGACCTCGACCATTCGATGTTCAGCGCCGGCGAAGATGACTTTCCGCTGGTGGAACTGGACGGCTGGAAACTCGGCTTTCTGATCTGCTACGACATCGAGTTCCCGGAGAATGCACGACGCCTGGCCCTGGCAGGCGCGGAGCTGATTCTGGTGCCGACCGCCAACATGATCCCTTACGACTTCGTCGCCGACGTGACGATCCGTGCCCGGGCCTTCGAGAACCAGTGCTACGTGGCCTATGCCAACTACTGTGGCCATGAAGAACAGATCCGCTATTGCGGCCAGAGCAGCATCGCCGCCCCCGACGGCAGCCGGATTGCCCTGGCCGGTCTCGACGAGGCCCTGATCATCGGCACCCTGGACCGCCAACTGATGGGCGAATCCCGGGCGCTCAACCGCTACCTGTCCGATCGCCGCCCCGAGCTTTACGACGACCTGAGCAAGCGCTGATCCGGGGATATCCGCTAGCATGAGCGCTTCTCTGTTCTGGAAGTGCTCATGCCCGCGCCGAATCACCCTCTGCCCCCACTGGAAACCCTGGCCAACGGCCTGCGGGTTTCCCTACGTCATGCTCCCCATTTGAAACGCTGCGCCGCGACATTGCGGGTCGCCGCCGGCAGCCACGATGTGCCGCTGGCCTGGCCGGGCCTGGCGCACTTTCTGGAACACCTGCTGTTTCTCGGGACCGAGCGCTTTCCTGTCGAACAGGGGCTGATGGCCTATGTACGGGCCCAGGGCGGGCAACTGAACGCGCGAACCTGCGAACGTGCCACCGAGTTCTTTTTCGAGCTGCCGGCCAGCGCCTTCGCCGGTGGCCTGGAACGTCTGTGCGAGATGCTCGCTCAACCGCGCATGAGCCTGGAGGACCAACACCGTGAGCGGGAAGTCCTGCACGCGGAGTTCATCGCCTGGTCCCGGGATGCGACAGCGCAGCGTCAGTTCGCACTGTTTGACGGTCTTCATGCCGCGCACCCGCTAAGGGCCTTCCACGCTGGCAACCGCTACAGCCTGAACCTGCCCAATAACGCCTTCCAGCAGGCCTTGCAGCAGTTCCATCGCGAGTATTACCAGGCCGGGCAAATGGTCTTGAGCCTCGCCGGCCCGCAGCCACTGGAGGAGCTCCGAGCCCTGGCGGAACGCTACGGCAGTTGCCTGCCGAGCGGTCAACACCTTGAGCAGACAGCGCCTCCCGCCCTAATGGCCACAGGCAAACAGACTTACCAACAACTCAGCGGCCAGCGGCTGGACCTGCTGTTTGCTCTAGAGCGGCTGCCCGCGGGCGCGACTGCCGCTGTGGATTTTCTCTGCACCTGGCTGCAATCGGCCAAGCCCGGCGGGTTGCTGGCGGAACTCCAGCAGCGCCAACTGGCTCACAGCCTCAAGGCCACGCTCCTGTATGAGTTCGCCGGCCAGGCCCTGCTGCACCTGGAGTTCGATCTGACCAGCGTGGCGGCATCAGCCCCGGCTCAGGTACGCGAGCTGCTGACAGAGTGGCTGGGGTTCTTCAGTGCCCAGGCCGACTGGGCACCGTTGCGCGAAGAATATGCCTTGCTGCAACAGCGCCAGATCGAAGTTGCCAGCGCCCTGGAACTGTCCCGACGCGACAGCCGCCAAGCTGCCGATGGGCTGGATGAGTCGGGGCTGGCCGCCCTCAAGCAGGTGCTCAAGCAGTTGCAACCCCAGGCTGTGGAGCACTTCAGCCACGACTGGCGCCTGCCTCCTGCCAACCCCTTTCTGCGCAGCACGATCGAGGCACCACGGGCCGGGTTGATTCGTGGGCAGACCAGCGCTCATCGCGGGCTGCGCACCTTTGCCCAGGATCGCTCCCGGGGCCGCAAGGAAAGCTCGGCCCTGAGCTTCAGCCAGGCGCTGCCAGCAGATCCTTCTGGTAGCGCCCTGACTCTGCGCTGGCAACTGGCCTCGCCTGCCCCGATGGGCTTGCATGCCCGGTTGCTGCGCAGCCTGGCGACATTGCGCGACGATGCCCGCCAGGCCGGCGTAGAGCTGATTTTCACCTCTTGTGGCAAAGACTGGCTGCTGAAACTGCACGGTTTGCCGTCCCCCATGCCCGCAGTGCTACTGCAAGCATTGAAAGCCCTGGGGCGACCTGCCGAGTCGTTCTGGCATGAGCAGGCAAGCGTCAATGCTGAAGCGCCCCTGCTGCCGATCCGCCAATTGCTCAAGGCATTCAGCGAACAGCCACAGCCCGACAGCCCGGCCCAGCCCGACCCAGAGGCCTTGCAAGCACTCTGGGCCAGCGCTCGCTGGGACGGACTGGGCCTGGCGCTGCCAGCCGCCATCCAGGAAGCCTTGAGCCGAACCCTGCAACAGATGCCCGGCACAGCGGACGCCACCCTCTGCCGGCCGGTGCCAGCAGGCACCGGCCAGCAGTGGCAGAACCTGCCCGGGAGTGCCGGTGAGCATGCCCTGCTGCTGTTCTATCCAGTGCCCAGCGCCAGCCTTGCCGATGAAGCCGCATGGCGCCTGCTCGGCCAGCTCTGCCAGACCCCGTTCTATCAGCGCCTGCGGGTGGAGCTGCAACTGGGTTATGGCGTCTTCAGTGCCGTTCGCCAGCGCAACGGCCGGACGGGTCTGTTGTTCGGCGTGCAATCCCCCGGCGCGACAGTCACCGAGATACTTCAGCACATCGCACAATTCCTTGAGCACCTGCCCGAACAACTCCAGGCACTCGACGAGCCCAGCTGGAATGATCAGCGACAGGCCCTGGCTCAACAGTTGCAGCCCGCGACCCTGCCTCAGGAACAGGCCATGGAGCTGTTGTGGCAGGTAAAACTGGCCGGCCATTCGTCGGATTACCTGCAGCAGTTGCAAGGCTGCATAGAGGCCCTGACACCCGCCATCGCGATCCAGGCCGCCCGACAACTCAGAGAGGCTGCCGGCGGCTGCAGCGCGCTGGCCAACAGGCCGTGCCCGGGTGCCCCCTGGCAAGTGGCAGAATGATCATTACCAGCGCTGCAATGAGCTTTCTTCAGAATTGCGGGCAACCTTCAGCGGGAATTTAGTAAGATAGCCTCCTAAGCATCTGAACATCTCCCGCCGGAGGTGGACTATATGTATAGGCAACACCCGTCCCACCCACCTCAAAGGAGCAATTTTATGACCTGGTCCAAACCTGCTTACACCGACCTGCGTATCGGCTTCGAAGTCACCATGTACTTCGCCAGCCGCTAATTTCTGCCTCTGGCCAGAAACGCAGCGCAACGCCTCGGCCCGTCCGGGGCGTTTTTATTTTCAGTTCTCCGTCCTTTTTTCAGTCTTGAGCCCAGGGAGCGTCCATGTTTGTCCAGATTCTAGGTTCCGCCGCCGGCGGTGGTTTTCCGCAGTGGAACTGCAACTGCGTGAACTGCGCCGGATTTCGCGACGGTAGCCTGCGGGCCCAGGCGCGCACTCAATCGTCCATCGCGATTTCCGATGACGGGGTGAACTGGGTGCTGTGCAACGCCTCTCCGGATATCCGCGCGCAGTTGCAAAGCTTCGCCCCCATGCAACCGGGCCGCGCCCTGCGGGACACCGGCATCGGCGCCATCATCCTCATGGACAGCCAGATCGACCACACCACCGGCCTGCTCAGCCTGCGTGAAGGCTGCCCGCACCAGGTCTGGTGCACCGACATGGTCCATGAAGACCTGAGCACCGGTTTCCCGCTGTTCAAGATGCTCAGCCACTGGAACGGCGGCCTGAGCTGGAACCGCATCGAGCTGGACCAGAGCTTCAGCATCCCCGCCTGCCCCAACCTGCGCTTCACGCCGCTGCCCCTGCGCAGCGCAGCGCCGCCCTATTCGCCACACCGTTTCGACCCGCACCCGGGGGACAACATCGGCCTGATCGTCGAAGACCTGCGCAGCGGCGGCAAACTCTTCTATGCGCCGGGCCTGGGCAAGGTCGACGCGCCACTCCTGGAGATCATGGCCGCCAGCGATGTGCTGCTAGTGGACGGCACCCTGTGGGAAGACGATGAAATGCAGCGTCGTGGCGTGGGCACCCGTACCGGCCGGGAAATGGGCCACCTGGCGCAGAACGGCCCCGGCGGCATGCTCGAAGTGCTGGAACAGTTGCCGCGCCAGCGCAAGGTGCTGATACATATCAACAACACCAACCCGATCCTCGATGAAGACTCCGCCGAACGTGCCGAACTGGTACGCCGAAAGGTGGAAGTGGCTTACGACGGAATGAGTATTGAGCTGTAGGGCGAATCGCCCACAAGCTCGCCCCACGAGCCTTGGCCCCTTTGCGAAGGAGCGGGCTTGCCCGCGAAAGGGCTGTCCCCCGGAGAACACACATGACCGACACCCCGCTGTCCGCCGCCGAATTCGAGCAGGCACTGCGCGCCAAAGGCGCCTACTACCACATCCATCACCCTTATCACGTGGCGATGTATGAAGGCCGGGCGACCCGCGAGCAGATCCAGGGCTGGGTCGCCAACCGCTTCTATTACCAGGTGAACATCCCCATGAAGGACGCGGCGATCCTCGCCAACTGTCCGGACCGGGAGATTCGCCGCGAATGGATCCAGCGCCTGCTGGACCATGACGGCGCCCCGGGCGAGGACGGCGGCATCGAGGCCTGGCTGCGCCTGGGCCAGGCCGTGGGACTGGACCCGGACCAGTTGCGCTCCCAGGAGCTGGTGCTGCCCGGTGTGCGCTTTGCCGTGGACGCCTATGTCAATTTTGCTCGCCGGGCCAGTTGGCAGGAGGCGGCCAGCAGCTCGCTGACCGAACTGTTCGCGCCGCAAATCCACCAGTCGCGCCTGGACAGCTGGCCCCAGCATTACCCATGGATCGACCCCACTGGCTACGAGTACTTCCGCACCCGCCTGGGCCAGGCCCGCCGCGATGTCGAGCACGGCCTGGCGATCACCCTGCAGCACTACACCACCCGTGCCGGCCAGGAACGCATGCTGGAAATTCTCCAGTTCAAACTGGACATCCTTTGGAGCATGCTCGACGCCATGAGCATGGCCTATGAACTGAACCGCCCGCCCTATCACAGCGTCACCGATCAGCGGGTCTGGCATAAGGGGATCACCCTATGAGTTTCGACCACAGTAAAACCCCACGCTGGCGCCCCGGCTACCGCTTCCAGTATGAACCGGCGCAAAAGGGCCACGTCCTGCTGTACCCCGAGGGCATGATCAAGCTCAACGACAGTGCCGCCCTGATTGGCGGCCTGATCGATGGCGAACGTGACGTTGCGGCGATCATCAGCGAGCTGGAAATCCAGTTCCCGGGGGTGGCGGAGCTCGGTGAAGATATCGAGCAGTTCATGGAGGTCGCCCGTGCTCAGCACTGGATCGAACTCGCCTGAACCGGCGGTTCTGCCCGGCAAACCGGAAGTTGGCCTGCCGCTGTGGCTGCTGGCCGAGCTGACCTACCGCTGCCCGTTGCAGTGCCCCTACTGCTCCAACCCCCTGGACTTCGCCGAGCAGGGCAAGGAGCTGAGCACCGAGCAGTGGATCAAGGTATTTCGCGAAGCGCGGGAAATGGGTGCAGCGCAGCTGGGTTTCTCCGGCGGCGAGCCGCTGGTGCGCCAGGACCTGGCCGAACTGATCGGCGAGGCGCGCAAGCTGGGCTTCTATACCAACCTGATCACCTCCGGCATCGGCCTCACCGAGCAGAAGATCAGCGACTTCAAGAAAGCCGGCCTGGACCATATCCAGATCAGCTTCCAGGCCAGCGACGAACAGGTGAACAACCTGCTGGCCGGTTCGAAAAAGGCCTTCGCGCAGAAGCTGGAGATGGCCCGTGCGGTCAAGGCCCACGGCTATCCGATGGTGCTGAACTTCGTCACCCACCGGCACAACATCGACAAGATCGACCGCATCATCGAGCTGTGCATCGCCCTGGAAGCCGATTTCGTCGAGCTCGCCACCTGCCAGTTCTACGGCTGGGCCCAGCTCAACCGCGTGGGCCTGCTGCCGACCAAGGAACAACTGGTGCGCGCCGAGCGCATCACCAACGAATACCGCGCCAGGCTGGAAGCCCAAGGGCATCCCTGCAAGCTGATCTTCGTCACTCCGGACTACTACGAGGAGCGCCCCAAGGCCTGCATGAACGGCTGGGGCAGCATCTTCCTCACCGTGACTCCGGACGGCACCGCACTGCCTTGCCACGGCGCACGGCAGATGCCGGTGCAGTTCCCCAATGTGCGCGACCACAGCATGCAGCACATCTGGTACGACTCATTCGGTTTCAACCGCTTTCGCGGGTACGACTGGATGCCCGAACCCTGCCGCTCCTGCGACGAGAAGGAAAAGGACTTCGGCGGCTGCCGCTGCCAGGCCTTCATGCTGACCGGAGATGCCAGCAATGCCGATCCGGTGTGCAGCAAATCGCCACACCATGGGATGATCCTCCAGGCCCGTGAAGAGTCTGAAACGGCCACCCACACCATCGAGCAACTGGCTTTTCGCAATGAACGAAACTCCCGCCTCATCGCCAAGGGTTGAGCCCTTCAGCGCCAGCCAGGCCACTACGGCCGGGGTCGATTTTGCCGAACTGCAACTGACGACCCACGGCCTGTTCTGGAATGAATATCGTCCCGAGGACGGCCGCTGCCGGATCTGGCAGTGGCATCAGGGCCAGGCCCAGTGCCTGACGCCGGCCGGCTTCAGCGTGCGCAGCCGGGTCTATGAATACGGTGGTGGCGCCTTCTGCCTCAGCGATGATGCCCTGCTGTTCGTCAACGAGGCGGACCAGCAGCTGTATCGCCAGCCCCTGGCCGGTGGAGCGCCCAGCGCCTTGACTCAAGGCACGTGCCGCTACGGTGACCTGCGATGCCACGCTGGCCAGGTGCTGGCCGTCGAGGAGTGCGCCGAACAACACCAACTGGTGAGCATTGACAGCATCACCGGTCAACGCCGGCTACTGGCTGCCGGGGCCGACTTCTATGCCGCTCCTACCCTCAGCCCCAATGGTCTGCGCCTGGCCTGGATCGAGTGGGACCGGCCCCATCAACCTTGGACCAGCACCCGCCTGATGCTTGCTGAGCGCCTGGGCAACGGGACCTGGGGGGATCCCCGCTGCGTGGCGGGCGATGGCGAGCCAGAGTCACTGCAACAGCCGCGCTTCGACCAGCACGATCATCTGTATTGTCTCAGCGATCGCGGCGGTTTCTGGCAACCCTGGGCCGAATCGAGCGATGGTTTGCGGCCGTTGCCCAGCACCGCCGCGGACCATGCCCCGGCGCCTTGGCAACTGGGAAGTTGCACTTGGCTGCCCCTGGGCGGCGATGCCTGGTTTGGCAGCTGGACCGAGCAGGGTTTTGGCCGCCTCGGGCTGCGTCAGGACGACGGTTTCCAGCAGGACTTTGGCAGCGACTACAGCCGCTTCCGCAGCCTGGCGCTAGACCAGCACTACCTGTACTGCATCGCGGCCTCGCCTGTCAGCCCCTCGGCCGTTATCGCCATAGACCGCAAGACCCGGCAGGTCCAAGTCCTGGCGGGAGGGATTGCCCCTCTGCCGGCGGAACGCATCAGCCGCCCGCAGACCCTGTGCTACCCCAGCGGCGACGGCCAGGCCCACGGCTTCTTCTACCCGGCCATGAACGGTGTCAACCGGCCGCCCTTGGTGGTGTTCATCCACGGCGGCCCGACTTCGGCCTGTTACCCGATACTCGACCCGCGTATCCAGTTCTGGACCCAGCGCGGCTTTGCCGTGGCCGACCTGAACTACCGCGGCAGCACCGGATATGGCCGGGTCTATCGCCAGGCCCTGCACCTGCGCTGGGGCGAGGTGGATGTGCAAGACGCCTGCGCCGTGGTGGCCCACCTGGATGAGCAGGGGCTGATCGATCCGCAACAGGCATTCATACGCGGCGGCAGCTCGGGGGGCTACACCACCCTCTGCGCCCTGGCCTTCGCCAAGGTCTTCTGCGCCGGAGCCAGCCTCTACGGAGTCAGTGATCCGATCAGCCTGGCCCGCGCCACCCACAAGTTCGAAGGCGACTACCTGGACTGGCTGATCGGCGATCCTGAACGCGACAGCGAACGTTATCTGGCCCGTACTCCCCTGGCCCACGCCAGCAGCATCGGCGTGCCGGTGGTGTTTTTCCAGGGGGAGCAGGATGCGGTGGTGGTGCCCAAGCAGACCCGCGACATGCTCAAGGCACTACAGGACCAGGGCATCGCCGCCGAGGCCCACTACTATCCCGATGAGCGCCACGGCTTTCGCAAGGCCAGCAACCAGGCCCACGCCCTGGAGCAGGAGTGGCGGTTTTACCGCCGTGTGCTGCAGGCACAGCACTGATCAGCTACTGCCCGTTCCCCTGGAACGGGCAGACCATCAGCGTTTGGCGATGATGTACACCGCATGCACGATCCCCGGAATGTAGCCGCACAGGGTCAGCAGGATGTTCAGCCAGAAAGCGCCGCCAAACCCCACTTGCAGGAAGACCCCCAGGGGCGGCAAGAGAATGGCGAAGATGATGCGGATCAAGTCCATGGGCAGCTCCTGATAACAATCGGCTCGAATGAGCCTTACCTGCAATCGACCTTGGCCATACGCCAGGGTTCAGAGCGATTCGAGGCCGCGCTGCCACTCGGGCGAGGATCTGGAGGCCATGTTCCTGCACCACGCTCAACAGCTTGATGGCCATGGCGCCCGTACAACGAGCCGGTACTTGAAGGAGGTTGCAAGAACAAAGAGGGGGTTTGAAAAAGCTGGAGATAAAAAAACGCCCCGTGCGAAAAATCGGACACGGGGCGATGCGTTATACCGCGAGACGGTTCAGGAAGTCAGTCAACGTAAGGTCGCATGTGGCCCGGAAAGGTAATCCAGCACCCGGAACAGAGTGGGTGCCAGGCCACTGCAATGCGGGATTCCGGCGAGAATCGCCTGTTGATCCTCGACGCTATCGGGCTCGGCGCTGTGTTCAGCGCTCAGCCAACCGTTGGGGCGCGCCTGCAAAAGTGCCTCGATGCTGTGCAAGTCGCTCTGCAACAGGCATTGCAAGCCGATGGCCCGCTCCTGCCAGATAAAGCCCTGGTGATCGCAGGCCGCCGAGCGATAGAGCGGCAACGCGCCCTTGGGCAGATCGAAGCTTTCGCCGTGCCAATGAAAGGCCATCAGACGTTCCGGCAAGGCCAGCCCCAAAGGCGAGTCCTGGGCATTGGGGTACTTTTCCACAGGCCACCAGCCAATCTCCCGCGCTGCACTGGGGCGAACCTGCGCCCCCAGCGCCTGCGCCAGGAGCTGGCCACCCAGGCCGATGCCCAGCACGCGCTTGCCGGCAGACAGGGCCTTGCGCAACAGGCGTTTTTCCGCGGCCAGCCAAGGAGTCTGGGCCTCGTCGTGCACACTCATGGGCCCACCCAGAGCGATCAGCAGGTCGAAACTATCGAGCCGCGGCAAACGTGCCTGGGCGTACAGATGGCAGATGTGCACGGCGCTCGCCCGCTCCAGCAGCCACTGGTTGATCCGCCCCGGCCCGGAGGCAGGCGAATGTTGCAGGATCAGTACACGCATCAGACGGCCACTCCCTTGCGACAGTGCAATTGCGCCGTGCGCACCCGGGAAAAAGCCCGAGCCAGGCGCAGGAGCATCTCGTCGATATTGCCTTTGCTGACACTCAATGCCGGGGTAAAACGCAGGCAGTCCGGTTGCGGCGCGCTGAGCAGCAAGCCTTCATGCAGGGCAGCCTTGACCACCGCGTCGGCGGACTCATCCGCCAGGGTCATGCCCCAGAACAAACCCTGCCCCCGCACTTGGCCCTGTGCATACCGGCTCGCCAGGCGGGTCAGTTCCTGCCCCAGGTACTGGCCGTTATGGCGCGCCTGCTGGAGAAAGCCATGCTCCTGCAGGCTGTCCAGGACCGCCAGGCCGGCCGAGGTCATCAGCGCATTGCCATGGTGAGTGCCATCCAGCTCGCCCGCCTCGAAACAGCAGGCCTTGCCCCGTGCCAGCAACGCCGCCAGTGGCACGCCACCGCCGAGCCCCTTGCCCAGAGCGATGATGTCGGCACGCACGCCATACAGCTGTTCGGCCAGCAGGGTGCCGCAGCGGCCGATGCCGGTCTGGACCTCATCGAGAATCAGCAGGATGCCCAGTTCACGGCACAGGCGCTCGACACCCTTGAGGTAATGCTCGGTCGCCGGAATGACACCAGCCTCACTCTGGATCGGCTCCAGCATGATCGCCACGGTTTGCGCATCCACCGCCGCGTGCAAGGCCGGCAGATCGTTGAACGGCACCTGGCTGAAACCCGGCAGCCCGGGGCCGAAACGATTGCCCGGAGCGCCGCTGCCAGCCGCCGACAACGCAGCAAAGCCACGACCATGGCAGCTCTGGCTGGCAGTGATGATGCCAGCCGCGCCGCCACGATGCAGTTGCCCCCATTTACGCGCCAGCTTGATTGCGGCCTCGCAAGCTTCAGTGCCGCTGCTCAGCAGGTAGGCCTGGTCGCTGTCGGTGCTGCGGCACAGGCGATCGGCCAGCTTGAGCATCCCACGGTTGTAGAACCCGGAACCCGGGTTGATCAGCGACTGCGCCTGCTCGGCAAGCGCGGCGACCAGGACCGACGGGCTGTGGCCAAGACTATTGGCGGCCCCGGCCTGGGTGAAGTCCAGGTAAGTACGGTCTTCACTGTCCCATAGCCAAGAGCCCTGGCCGCGCACGAAGACCGGTTGGGGACGCTGCACACTGGGCATCAGGCACTCGTTGGAAAAGGCCGGGGCCGAAGCGTTTGCATAGGGCTCGACGGCCAGATCTTCCAGGCTCGGCACAGTGCGGCGCAGGTTGAACAGATTCATGCCCGCAGGCCCTCCAGCGGCAGCCCCAGCAGGCGCGCGGACCAGTCTTCAACCCGGCCAGTACGCATGCGCTTGATAGCGATATCACGCCAGCGCGAGGAAAGCGCCGGGCAATCAATGAGGGTTTTCAAGCCAGCATGCTCCAGAGGTTCCTGGAAAAAACAGTGCAAGGCCCAGGCCACGGTGAGGCCGGGGTAACTGCGCTGAATCAGTTCAAAAGGTTCATCCGCTTGTACGAAGCCTGGCTTGAGGACCCGGTAAAACCAGCCGCAACGACCATTGTCCTGGGCCTGTTGCGGCAGATTGGCCAGGCCCCAGCGATGGCTCAGGCGATAGCAGGGCGAACGCGGTTGGCTGACCTGCAATAGCGCACCGCCCCAGCGAAACAGATCGCCCAGGCACACCTGTTCTTCGGTGAGGCCATGGGTGGACAGGTTTTCACCGAAGGCCGGCGCGCACCAGGCGAACTGTGGGTAACGTTTGCGCCAGTGGTCATAGTGTTCAGCGGGGTAATGATGCAAGGCGCGCTCGGGACCGGTGTGAAAGCGCGGATCGCCGTGCTCATCGCTGCCCAGGCCTTGTGGCCACAACCAGAGTCGGTTGGCAACCGGGTACTTGTCGGTGTCGCAGACCAGACCCTGGCCGAGATTTTTTGCCTTGCCTATGTAAACACCATCGACGCAAACGGTATTCATCGCCCTTCGTGGCCCTGTAAGCCTTGTGAATAGGCGCTAGACTAGGCCCCTCAGGGGCTTCGGGCCATTTCGTTTTTTAAGCTTTTTCGATAAGAAATACTTATGGATTTTAAGCAACTGCGTTATTTCGTCGCGGTGTATGAAGAAGGTCATGTGGGACGTGCCGCCGAACGGCTGTCGATCTCGCAACCGGCGCTTTCCCAGCAGATCCGCCAGCTGGAACAGAACCTCGACGTCAGCCTGTTCGAGCGCAGCAGTAAACGCCTGTTGCCGACACTGGCGGCGCATACGCTGTACAACCACGCCCTGCCCCTGCTCGACGGCTTGCAACAGGCCCGCGAAGCCTTGCGCAACTTCAAGGGCCAGGCGCTGCGCACCTTGGCGATCGGCGTACTGCAAACCGTGCATACCAGCCTGGTACCGCAGATGCTTGAGCGTGTACGCAAGGCCCAGCCCCATCTTGTGGTGCAGATCTATGAATTGACCGGCCTGGAGATCGAAAGGCGCCTGCTCAATGGCTCGCTGGATATCGGCATCAGCTACTTGCCGCCACGCCAGCCAGGTCTGCATGGGGTACCGCTGTACGAAGATGAACTGACTCTGGTCATCCCGGAGCAGCATCCGCTGCGCGAATTCAAGAAGGTCTCCATGAGCCAGGCAGCAGAGTTGCCGATGCTGTTGTTGGGAGAGGAGTTCCAGATCCGCCAGATCTGGCAGGCTCAACTGGCCAATCTGGGGCGGCGCCCGCAGGTGCAGGCGGAGCTGAACAACATGGCCGGGATTCTCGACAGCCTGCCCCATACACGGCTGGCCACCGTGCTTCCCGGACGCTCCCAACAGCAGCACGGCAACAAGGAACTGTTGTGGAAGCCGCTGAGCGAGCCCAGGGTGCCGCTAAAGGTGGGGTTGGTCTGCCGGGATCTGCAGCGTCAGCAGGGGACGCTGGAGCTGCTGCGCAGCTTGTTGGAAGACTCGATGAATGCGCAGGAACCGCGCCTGGGGGGAACTTCCGCCGTGGAGGTGCCGGGATAAGCCTGCCAAAATATAAAACCCGGACAAAAGAAAACCCCGCCGAAGCGGGGCTTTGCAGACTGTTTCCCTGACATCCTTTTCACTCCACCATCCTGGCGGAATCCTACGTGTCCGTGTTGTTGCTTTGCGCTTCCTGCGCGACGTCCATGTGAAGTAGATTAGCTTCAGCCGTCATCTACCGATATGGACGATCAGCAGCACGTTATGTAAGAGATGACTTACAAACGCCCTTGCTGGTTAAAACTGCTCAGCCTGCAACAGGAACAGCGATTCGCTACCGGCCTTGACCGAGGCGCTAAGCGAGTGGATACGCGGCAGCAGGCGGGCGAAGTAGAACCGCGCCGTCCCCAGTTTGCTGGCATAGAAGTCGTCTTCCTGCTCCTTGCCCAACGCAGCCTTGGCCATCAGTGCCCACATGTAGGCGTAGGCGGTGTAGCCAAATACCTGCAGGTATTCCACCGACGCTGCCCCGATTTCGTTGGGGTTGCTGGCGGACCGGTCCAATACCCAGGCGGTCAGCTCATCCAGATTGTCCAGCGCCGCGTTCAGCGGGCGGGTGAACTCCCCCCATTGCTCATCCGCCGTAGCGGTGAAATGGCGGATCTCGTCGGCGAACAGCTTATAGAACGCACCGCCGCTCCCGACGATCTTGCGTCCCACCAGATCCAGAGCCTGGATACCGTTGGTGCCCTCGTAGATCTGGGTAATCCGTACATCGCGTACCAGTTGTTCCTGGCCCCACTCACGGATATAGCCGTGGCCGCCGAAGATCTGCTGGCCATGAACCGTGGTTTCCAGACCCAGGTCGGTCAGGAAAGCCTTGGCCACCGGGGTCAGCAGTGCCACCAGGCTTTCCGCGCGCTTGCGGGTATCCGGATCTTCGCTGAACTTGGCGGTATCCAACTGCATCGCCACATAGGTGGAAAATGCCCGGCCGCCTTCGTTTGCAGCCTTCATGGTCAGCAGCATGCGCCGCACATCCGGGTGCACAATGATCGGGTCGGCTACCTTGTCCTTGGCTTGCGGGCCGGTAGGCGAGCGGCTCTGCAGGCGATCACGGGCATATTCAATAGCGTTCTGGTAGGAACGCTCGCCAGTGGCCAGCCCCTGGATACCTACCCCCAAACGCTCGTAGTTCATCATGGTGAACATGGCCGCCAGGCCCTTGTTCGGTTCACCCACCAGGTAACCGATGGCCTGATCGAAGTTCATCACGCACGTGGCCGAAGCCTGGATGCCCATCTTGTGCTCGATCGAACCACAGGTCACCGGGTTGCGCTCGCCCAGGCTGCCATCGGCATTGACCATGAACTTGGGCACCAGGAACAGGGAAATACCCTTGGGACCAGCCGGCGCATCCGGCAGCTTGGCCAGCACCAGGTGAATGATGTTTTCCGTCAGGTCGTGCTCACCACCGGTAATGAAGATCTTGGTTCCGCTGATGGCATAGGAACCGTCGGCTCGAGGCTCGGCCTTGGTGCGGATAATCCCCAGATCGGTACCGGCATGGGGCTCGGTCAGGCACATGGAGCCTGCCCAGACACCGGCATACATGTTCGGCAGGTAGGTGGCTTTCAGCTCTTCGCTGGCATGGGCGTTGATCGACAGGCAGGCCCCGGCAGTCAGCATCGGGTACAGGCCAAAGGCCAGGCTCGCGGAGTTGACCATTTCCTCGACCTGGGCCGATACCGCCTTGGGCATGCCCATGCCGCCGAACTCGGGATCGCCACCCACGCCGACCCAGCCACCTTCGGCGTAGGTCTGATAGGCCTGTGGGAAACCTTCAGGGGTGGTCACCACGGTGTTGTCCCAGTGGCAACCTTCCTCGTCGGCACCGCGACTCAGCGGAGCGATGCTTCTGGCGGTGACTTTGCCCGCTTCCTCCAGAATCGCCTCGACCGTCTCGACATCCACAGTCTCAGCCAGAGCCGGCAACTGGGCCCAGAGTTTGGCGACCTCGAAAACTTCATTGAGGACGAAGCGCATATCGCGCAAGGGCGCTTTGTAGTCAGCCATGGCAAACCTCGCAAGAACTAAAAAAGCGGGCCGAAACGGACCCATTTAGAAAACCAGAGTGTACCCGAACAACTTTTGCGACACATAGGGTCAACTAGTGACCTTTATGTAATTTTTAGTCACAGATATTCCCAAGCACGAAAAAACCCGCAGCAGCGGGCTTTGTTCGTGCCGCCCTAGCAGTTACAAGGCGAACAACTGCGCGGGAAGCTTCATCAGGCAATCACTGCCGGCCTCGATGGCCGCCCGATGAGCCCCCGTACGGGGCAGCAGGCGCTTGAAATAGAACTCGCAGGTGATCAGCTTGGCGGTGGCGAAGTCCTGGTCGCCCTGCCCGGCGTCCAGTTGCTGCTGTGCGACCAGAGCCATGCGCAACCAGAAATAGGCCAGGACGATGTAGCCGCTGTACATCAGGTAATCCAAGGCCGCAGCCCCCACTTCGTCGGGGTTGTTCATGGCTGCCATGCCGACCTTGGTGGTCAACTCGCCCCACTGACGGTTCAAGGCATCGAGTTGCGCGACATAAGCCTGGAGCTGCGGATGCTCGGCATGCGCGCTGCAGAACTTGTGCACAATCCGGGTAAAGCCCAGCAGCAGCTTGCCCTGGCTACCCAGCACCTTGCGGCCCAGCAGGTCCAGAGCCTGGATGCCATTGGTACCTTCATAGATCGGAGCAATGCGGCAATCACGTACCAACTGCTCCATGCCCCATTCGCGAATAAACCCATGACCGCCGAACACCTGCATGCCGTGGTTGGTCACTTCCAGCCCGGTCTCGGTCATGAAGGCCTTGCAGATCGGGGTGAGGAACGCCAGGAGGTTCTCGGCGTCCTGGCGCTGGGCTTCATCGCGGCTCAGATGCGCCACATCCAGCAACTGGGCCGTGAAGTAGGCCAGGGCCCGGTTGCCTTCGTTGAACGCCTTCATGGTCAGCAGCATGCGCCGCACATCAGGGTGGACAATGATCGGGTCCGCCGCCTTGTCCGGAGACTTGGGGCCGGTCAGCGACCGCATCTGCAAACGATCGTTGGCGTATCTGATCGCCCCCTGGAAGCTGGTTTCACCCAGACACAGGCCCTGCATTCCGGTCCCCAGGCGGGCGTGGTTCATCATGGTGAACATGCAGTTCAGGCCTTTGTTGGCCTGACCAATCAGAAAGCCCCTGGCACCGTCGAAGTTCAGTACACAGGTCGCGGACGCCTTGATCCCCATCTTGTGCTCGATGGAGCCGCAGCTCACGCCATTGCGCTCGCCGGCCTCACCTGCCGCATCCGGCAGGAACTTGGGCACGATGAACAGCGAAATACCCTTGGTTCCGGCCGGCGCGTCCGGCAGCTTGGCCAACACCAGGTGAACGATGTTCTCGCTCATGTCGTGCTCGCCGGCGGAGATGAAGATCTTGCTCCCCGTCACCGCATAGCTGCCGTCTGCCTGGGGCACCGCGCGAGTCTTGATGATGCCAAGATCAGTGCCGCAATGGGCTTCGGTCAGGCACATGGTGCCGGTCCATTGCCCGGCGGTGAGCTTGCCCAGGTACAACTGCTTCTGTTCCGCGCTGCCGTGGGCATGAATAGCCGACATGGCACCGTGGGTCAGGCCCGGGTACATGCCCCAGGAGGTGTTGCTGGAGCCCACCATCTCGCTGATCACCAGCCCCAGCGAGTGGGGCAGTCCCTGGCCGCCATAGGCCGGATCGGCGGCCAACCCGTGCCAGCCGCCTTCAACGTACTGGGCGAAGGCCTGCTTGAAGCCCTTGGGCGTGGTGACCACGCCGTTATCAAAGTGGCAACCTTCCTCGTCACCGGAACGGTTCAATGGGGCCAAGACGTTTTCGCAGAATTTCGCGCCTTCCTCGAGGATGGCACTGACCATGTCCGGGCTGGCGTCAGTGGCCCCCAACGCCGCGTAACTGGCATGAAAGTCGAAGACGTGATCGATCAGAAAGCGCATGTCGCGCAAGGGGGCTTGATACTCGGGCATGGTGGTTTCTCCGGCAGCAGATCAGACCAACCTACTGCCGCCGCCCTCAGCCTGCCAATGACTGTGCAGGCGCTGAATGCGCCATCATCACTCAACCCGCAGCTGTATCCATGCGCACCGCACCGCGGCGGTTCTGCCCGAATGCAATGACACAGTTACGCCCCGCCCCCTTGGCGCTGTAGAGCGCCTGGTCTGCAGCCTTGAGCACTTCCTCCGGAGTCCGGTGCTCTGCCAGCCGCTCGGCGACGCCGATACTGATGGTCACCGAGACACTGGACGCGGCAGCGACACCGCGCCGCTGGCGCCCCTGCTGGTCGTCCTGAGGGCGGTTGTCCTGATTACGCAATTGAATGTTGTAGGTGGCGATGATCTCGCGAATCATCTCCAGATGCGGCATGCATTCGTCCATGGTCTTGCCGGCGAACACCACGGCAAACTCCTCGCCTCCGTAACGGTAGGCCCGGCCGCCCCCGGTGACTTTCGAGAGCTTGCTGGCCACCAGGCGCAACACCTGGTCGCCCACATCGTGTCCGTGGGTGTCATTGAATTTCTTGAAGTGATCGACGTCGGTCATCGCCAGCACATAGTTGCGCCCCAGGCGCTGCATGCGCTCGTTAAGCGCGCGGCGTCCCGGCAGGCCGGTCAGCTCGTCGCGGAACGCCATCTGGTAGGCCTCGTGGGCGACAGCAGCAGCGATCATCAGCATCACCTGGCTGCACATGATGTTCAGGGTGAACGGCAGGATGAAGGTCTTGGGCAGCATCCAGAACAGCCCCAGGAGCCCCACCAGTTGCGCCGCATGCAGCGGACGCGGACTGCGCCAGTACTGGATCGCCAGCAGCAGGAAGGCCGCGAAGAACACTGGATACGACAACTGGATCAAACTCATCCAACTGCCATGCAGGGCCGGCCAGCGGATCTCCGCCAACCAGTTCAGCAGAGCCTGCGGGTAACTCTGCTCGAGCCCCAGAGCCACACTGCCGAAGGCCAGCAGCACGGCAAAACGCGCCACCATGTCCTGGAACAGGTGCGTGCGCTCCTGCCAGGCAGCGAACAGGCCAAACAACAGGGGCAGCAACAGGCAGCAGAGATGGAACACCACCGCCGCGTCTTCCCGGACCCTACCGTTGTCCCGGTAGTAGTCGGTCTGGGTGTCCAGCAGGAAATAGGCGATGTACACGGTGACCATCAAGAACAGCTCGCGCTGGCGCCGATACACCGCGCAATACGCCCCGCCCAGCAACAGCACCAAGGTTGGCAGCACGTTGAACAGCGAGGTGAAGAAGACGTTGAGGTCCTTGACGTAGGCGGCCGCCAGCCCCGCAAGCAGAAGCAGTAAAGACGGTACAAAGTGACTGAAACGTACAGCGAAAGAACGCGGCAAGGGTAAAACTCCGACCCGGCTGATCAATGAATGGCATTGTGCCTTCATTTATTGAAGTTAAGCACACGCGGTGTGATGGACATCACATTGCCATCTCTTTAACGGCAGGAAATCGCTTCTGCTTAGCGATTTAGTCGGGAATTTTCATGAAGATTCTGCGGGCATAAAAAAACCGCTCGCCCCAAGGGGCGAACGGCTTTTCGAACCACTGCGGTCGGGCTTAGTAAGCCAGGCCGAAGTCTTCTTCCTTCATGTCCATCAGGTTGTTGGCACCCGAAAGCATGGTTGCAACGTGAGTTCGGGTACGCGGCAGGATGCGCTGGAAGTAGAAACGCGCGGTCTGCAGCTTGGCGGTGTAGAACGCCTCTTCGGTGGTGCCGGCTGCCAGCTTTTCAGCCGCCAGGCGTGCCATGTCGGCCCAGAAGTAGGCCAGGCAGGCATAACCGGAGTACATCAGGTAGTCCACGGAGGCCGCGCCGACTTCTTCGCGATCTTTCATGGCAGCCATACCGACCTTCATGGTCAGCTCGCCCCATTCTTTGTTCAGTGCAGCCAGAGGTGCGACGAATTCCTTGACGGCTTCGTTGCCTTCGTTGTTCTGGCAGAACTTGTGGACGATCTTGGTAAAGCCTTTCAGAGCCTCGCCCTGAGTCATCAGCACTTTACGGCCCAGCAGGTCGAGCGCCTGGATACCGGTGGTGCCTTCGTACAGCATCGAGATACGGCTGTCGCGAACGTTCTGCTCCATGCCCCACTCGGCGATGAAGCCGTGGCCGCCATAGATCTGCACACCGTGGTTGGCGGATTCAAAACCAACTTCAGTCATGAACGCCTTGGCGATCGGAGTCATGAACGCCAGCAGTGCGTCGGCTTTCTTCTTCTCTTCTTCATCCACACCGTACTTGACGATATCGACCTGCTTGGCAGTGAAGTAGACCATTGCCCGGTTGCCTTCGGCGAAGGCCTTCATGGTCAGCAGCATGCGGCGCACGTCAGGGTGCACGATGATCGGGTCGGCAGCCTTGTCCGGCGCTTTCGGGCCAGTCAGGGAGCGCATTTGCAGGCGATCGCGAGCGTACTTCAGGCCGCCCTGGAAGCCGATTTCGGCATGGGCCAGGCCTTGCAGAGCGGTACCCAGGCGCGCGGTGTTCATGAAGGTGAACATGCAGTTCAGGCCTTTGTTCGCCGGGCCGATGAGGAAACCGGTGGCCGCGTCGAAGTTCATCACGCAGGTGGCGTTACCGTGGATCCCCATCTTGTGCTCCAGGGAACCACAGCTCACGGCGTTGCGCTGACCTACGCTGCCATCAGCGTTAGGCAGGAACTTGGGCACGATGAACAGCGAAATACCCTTGGTACCGGCCGGTGCGTCCGGCAGGCGGGCCAGAACGATGTGGACGATGTTGTCGGCCATATCGTGTTCACCGGCAGAGATGAAGATCTTGGTGCCAGTGACTTTGTAGGAACCATCGGCCTGAGGTTCGGCCTTGGTGCGCAGCATGCCCAGGTCGGTGCCACAGTGCGGCTCGGTCAGGCACATGGTGCCGGTCCATTCGCCGGACACCAGCTTGGTCAGGTAGGCCTCTTGCTGCTCGGCAGTACCGTGCTCGGAAATGGTGTTCATCGCGCCATGGGACAGGCCAGGGTACATGCCCCACGACCAGTTGGCTTCGCCAACCATTTCGCTGACCGCCAGGCCCAGGGATTCAGGCAGGCCCTGACCACCGTGCTCAACGTCGTGAGCCAGGCTTGGCCAGCCGCCTTCGACGAATTGCTTGTAGGCTTCCTTGAAGCCGGTGGGGGTCTTAACGCCGGATTCACTCCAGGTGCAACCTTCCAGGTCGCCCACACGGTTCAGCGGAGCCAGCACCTGCTCACAAAACTTGGCACCTTCCTCGAGAATGGCGTCAACCATGTCCGGAGTGGCGTCCTGGCAAGCCGGGAGGCTCTGATAATGCGCCTCATAGCCGAGCAGCTCGTCACGAACGAAGCGAATATCACGCAAGGGGGCCTTGTAGTCAGGCATAGCGATAAACCTCTGCTGATGTAACCGGGAATGAACAACCGCGTTGAGTTTTTATAGCGGTCAAACAGTTGTTTGAAACATACGTTTACGCCCAAATCTTGTCAAGCGTCGCGCCAATGCCTTTCGTCATCGAAACAAAATGCATACGCAGGCGAACACCCACGGCACTGCCATGAAGTGTAGGAGCCGACGCACCGGCAATCAGTCAGGGAAAGGAATCAGCGAGAGCCGCTATCAACAGAAAAGGCATGAAAAAGCCCGGTCTCTCTGGGAGGCCGGGCTTTTGCAGAGGGTAATCAGGCGTAGGTATCGATCAGGGTGCCGAGGACTTCATCCGAGGCCTTGGCGACATTGACGCCCAGTTCTGCCTGGATCTTGCCCATGGACATCTCCACCATGCTGCTGGCCAGATCCGATTCCTGGCTGCGATCCACAGCGCGCAGGCGGTCAACCTGAACATCCGACGACTGGCTGCCGGCAGAGCGTTCAACTGCAGTGCTGGCAATCTGGCCGGCGGCTTGATCGACGCGATTCTGCCCGGTCTGGATAGCGTTCAGCCCGGCGTAGAAAGCGGTGTTCCCGGAGATTTGCATGGGAGAACTCGACCTTGAGAATGAGTGACAGGTGTCATTGAAGCAGACCCGTCAAGAAAACACCCGTCAAAAACACTAATGGCAATATGCCTTGCAATAGGCAAAATCTAGTCCAGCAGATCCAGTTGCAAATGCTCGGCCACCGCCTCGGCGCTGGCCGGCTTGAGTTTCGGCACCCTGCCCAGGCACGGGGCCGGCAAGCGCTCGGCCAGGGTTGCGAGGTTTTCCTCCAGACGAGAGGTCTTTGGATCGATGATATTGGCCACCCACCCCGCCAGTTGCAGGCCGTCCTGAGCGATGGCTTCGGCCGTCAGCAACGCATGATTGATGCAACCCAGACGCACGCCCACCACCAGGATCACCGGCAGCCCCAGCGCCATGGCCAGATCCGACAAATTGTCCTGGTCTGCCAGGGGTACCCGCCAACCACCCGCGCCTTCGATCAGCGTGAAGTCCGCGCCCTTGGCCAGCAGATGGCGCATGGGCGTCAACAGCGACTGCACGGTCAGCGCCACCCCGGCCTCTCGCGCTGCCAGATGAGGGGCGATGGCCGGTTCGAAGGCAACCGGATTCACTTCTGCATAGGCCAACGGCAACGAAGACTGCGCCTGCAATGCCAGGGCATCGGCGTTGCGCAGGCCCTTGGCCGTCAGCTCGCAACCCGAAGCCACCGGCTTGCCCGCAGCAGTACTCAGGCCGGCCAGACGCGCCGCATGCAGCAAGCCGGCCGCAATGGTGGTTTTCCCCACATCGGTATCGGTACCCGTAATGAAGTAGGCAGGGCTCATAGCGGTTTCTCCAGCACGGCATAGACCACTTGATAAGTCGCCGGCAGGCCCTTGGCCTGTCGGAAACCCTCGTAGGCATCGATCAACCCGGCGATCCGCGCCCGTCCAGTCAAGCCGCCCGGGCGTCCGGGGTTGAGGTTGTGCGCGCCCAGGGCTTTCAACTCATGGGTCAGGCTGCGCACATCCGGGTAATACAGGACATGGGGCGCCTTTTCCAGACTGCGCACTTGCAAGCCACTGGCTTCACACAGCTGTCGATAACGTTCGAACTCACGGAAGCGATTGACGTGAACCTGGCCATCGACCTGTGCCCAACTATCGCGCAGTTCCTGCAAAGTACCCACGCACAGGCTGGCAAAAGCCAGCACGCCGCCCGGCTTGAGCACCCGCATCGCTTCACTGAGCACGGCAGAGAAATCGTCGCACCACTGCACCGCCAGGCTGGAGAAGATCAATTGGCAACTGTCGCCTTGCAACGGCAGGCGTTCAGCGTCCCCGGCGATGAAATGGTCCGCGCCACCCAAAGGCCGGGCGTGATTGAGCATGCCCTCGGCAATATCCAGGGCCAGCCCCTGGGCAGCACTGAAACGCTGCCCCAGCACCCGGCTGAAATGCCCGGTGCCGCAGCCCAGGTCCAGCCAGCACCGTGGCTCAAGGCCCGGGGGCAGACGGCTGAGCAATTGTTGCCCGACCGCACGCTGCAGCTCCGCGACACTGTCGTAGCTGGCCGCCGCGCGGGAGAACGAAGCCGCGACCTGGCGCTTGTCAGGCAGGCGACCGGGAAAGGCAGTCAGAGAAAGATCAGTCATCACCGGACTCATGCAAGAAAGCCTGGATCGCTCCCGCCACTCCATGGGGGTCCTCCAGGAGAAATCCGTGGCTGGCGTGTTCAATCAGGCCAACTTCAATATCCGGCAGCAAGGCCAGCAATTCACCGCCCGCCTCGGCAGGCACCAGAGCATCGAGCCCGGCAAACAAGTGCAACTGCGGCCCGCGAAAGCCTTGCAAGGCTTCGCGGGTATCCAACTGCGCCAGCAACTCCAGCCCGGCCATCAGCACCGCCGGCGCCGTGGTCGGCGCGCCGCTCAGGAGCAACCGCGACAGGCCCCGCGTGTCCGCGGCGCCCTGGGCGCAGAGCAAGGCAAAACGCTTGAGGGTGGTTCGCGGATCGGCCGCGCAGCCGGCCAGGAAGCCGTCGAAGGTTTCCCCGGCCATGGCACTGGCCCATTGTTCATGGGCGACAAAACTGGGATTGCTGGCCAGGGTCAGCAGGCCGCAGCAGCGCTCACCACGGCGCGCCGCCAGTTCCGAAGCCAGCATGCCGCCGAGGGACCAGCCACCCAGCCAGGCATTGTCCGGCACGGCGTCATCGAGTTCGTCCAGCCAGTCCTGCGGGTCGCTGGAGGTCAACTCCGGCAAGGGCTCGATCTCCACCCGCAAGTGTTCATCCAGCCCCTGCAAGGCCGCCGCCAGAGGTTCCAGCGGCGACACGCCCAAGCCCCAGCCCGGCAACAGAATCAGTCGATCACGCATGGCTCGGCTCCGCTTGCAGTTCTCTGAAACAGTCTGCCAACGCGCTTAACAATAGCTGCACCTGGGCCTCGCTGTGGGCCGCGGACAAGGTCACCCGCAGCCGCGCGCTGCCGGCCGGCACGGTAGGCGGGCGAATGGCGCTGACCATGATTCCCCGTTCACGCAGCATCTGCGACAGGCGCACAGCCCGAGCACTGTCGCCCACCAGGATCGGCTGGATCGGGGTGAAACTGTCCATCAGCTGCAGGCCGATCTGCTCGGCGCCCTGGCGGAATTGACGGATCAAGGCCGCCAGGTGCTCGCGCCGCCAATGCTCGCTGCGCAGCAGCTCCAGGCTTTTCAGGGTGGCGCAGGCCAGGGCTGGCGGCTGGCTGGTGGTGTAGATATAAGGCCGGGCAAACTGGATCAGGCTTTCGATCAGATCCTCGCTGCCGGCGACAAAGGCCCCGGCGGTGCCGAAAGCCTTGCCCAGGGTGCCCACCAGTACCGGCACCTCATCCAGCCCCAGGCCGAAATGCTCCACCAGCCCGCCGCCATTGGCCCCCAGCGGCCCGAAACCATGGGCATCGTCCACCATCAGCCAGGCGCCACGGGCCTTGGTTGCCCGAGCCAGGGCCGGCAGGTCGGCGACATCGCCGTCCATGCTGAACACCCCATCGGTGACCACCAGGGTATTGCCGGTGGCCTTTTCCAGACGCTTGGCCAGGCTGTGCGCATCGTTGTGCAGATAGCGGTTGAAGCGCGCACCGGAAAGCAGCCCCGCATCGAGCAGCGACGCGTGGTTGAGACGATCCTCCAGCACCGTATCGCCCTGCCCCACCAGCGCCGTCACCGCCCCCAGGTTGGCCATGTAGCCGGTGGTAAACAACAGCGCCCGAGGGCGGCCAGTGAGTTCGGCCAGCGCCTCTTCCAGGGCGTGATGGGGCGTGCTGTGGCCGATCACCAGATGGGAAGCACCACCGCCCACGCCCCAGCGGCTGGCACCGGAACGCCAGGCTTCGATCACTTGCGGATGGTTGGCCAGGCCCAGGTAGTCGTTGTTACAAAAGGCCAGCAATGGCTGACCGTCGACCACCACTTGCGGCCCCTGGGGGCTCTGCAGCAGCGGGCGCTGGCGATAGAGGTGTTCGGCACGGCGGGCAGCAAGGCGCGCGGCGAGATCAAAAGACATGCAGGCCTCGATGTTGGCTTACGGGCAGTTCATCGCCAGGAGCTGGCTTGCCGGCGAAGCAGGCGACGCGAAATCCATGAGGCTCGCGAGATTCGCCGGCAAACCGGCTCCTACGGCAGAAGGTCAGACGGCGGCGTTGTAGAACTGCTCGCTGCTTTTCTGCTCCACCAGGGCCTGTTCGATGGCGGCCTGGTGCACCTCGTCGGCGTGTTCTTCGCGGGCTTCGGGCTGAATGCCCAGGCGCGCGAACAACTGCATGTCCTTGTCGGCCTGCGGGTTGGCGGTGGTCAGCAACTTGTCGCCATAGAAAATCGAGTTGGCGCCGGCGAAGAACGCCAGGGCCTGCATCTGCTCGTTCATCGCCTCACGGCCGGCCGATAGCCGCACATGGGATTGCGGCATGAGAATCCGCGCCACCGCGAGCATGCGGATAAAGTCGAAGGGGTCTACCTCTTCGGCATTTTCCAGCGGCGTACCCGCCACCTTCACCAGCATGTTGATCGGCACCGACTCCGGATGCTCCGGCAGATTGGCCAGCTGGATCAGCAGGCCGGCGCGGTCATCCAGGGATTCGCCCATGCCGAGAATGCCGCCGGAACAGATCTTCATGCCCGCGTCACGCACATAGGCCAGGGTCTGCAGGCGCTCGCTGTAGGTGCGGGTGGTGATGATGTTGCCGTAGAACTCCGGCGAGGTATCGAGGTTGTGGTTGTAGTAGTCCAGGCCGGCCTTGGCCAGCGCCTCGGTCTGGTCCTGATCGAGACGGCCCAGGGTCATGCAGGTTTCCAGGCCCAAGGCCTTCACGCCTTTGACCATCTCCAGCACATAGGGCATGTCCTTGGCCGAAGGGTGCTTCCAGGCCGCGCCCATGCAGAAACGGGTAGAACCGATGGCCTTGGCCCGGGCGGCCTCTTCCAGGACCTTCTGCACCTCAAGGAGCTTTTCCTTTTCCAGGCCGGTGTTGTAGTGACCGGACTGCGGACAATATTTGCAATCTTCCGGGCAAGCGCCGGTCTTGATCGACAGCAGCGTGGAAACCTGGACCCGATTGGCGTCGAAATGCGCGCGGTGCACCGTCTGCGCCTGGAACAGCAAGTCATTGAAGGGCTGGACGAACAGGGCTTTGACTTCAGCCAAAGTCCAGTCATGACGCAGGGTGGCGGTGGTGCTGGCGCTCATGGGCGATTCCTTGATTATGCTTGGCAAGCGGCGCAGGACAGGAAAGCCCACAGCCGCGACACGGATGTTCGGCATATTTAAGGAAGAGCCATGCACTGTCAACCCAGATACAAAGGACCGGTTTACATCTGGTTAAAAAACAATCAGGCATGTTTATTGTGTGACGAACCCAGCGATTCGGCCCTGGCCCTGTGTGCTCCCTGCCTGGACGAGTTGCCCTGGCTCGGCGCCCAGTGTTCAGTCTGCGCCCTGCCCCTGCCTGGGCCCGGCCTCACCTGTGGCCAGTGCCTGCAAGAGCCGCCGGCGTTTCAGCGGGTGATCGCACCCTGGCGCTACGATTTCCCGGTGGACAGCCTGATCAGCCGTTTCAAGCACCATGAAAAATGGCCTTTTGGCCGGCTGATGGCCGAACTTCTCGGCCAGTTCCTCCACTATCGCTTCGATGAAGGCCTGCCACGGCCTGATTGCCTGCTGCCGGTGCCACTGTCCCGCAGGCGGCTGCGCCAGCGCGGCTTCAATCAGGCAGGCATGCTAGCCCAGTGGCTGGGCGCTTCGTTGCAATTGGTGGTGCAACCCAAGCTCCTCCTGCGC
Source organism: Pseudomonas sp. GW822-FHT06D10 (assembly GCF_058799535.1). Taxonomy (NCBI): domain Bacteria; kingdom Pseudomonadati; phylum Pseudomonadota; class Gammaproteobacteria; order Pseudomonadales; family Pseudomonadaceae; genus Pseudomonas; species Pseudomonas sp. GW822-FHT06D10. Next base: position 99,071 of record NZ_JBXALN010000003.1, read on the forward strand.
ACCCAAGACACCCCCGCCCAGCAGGGCCTGGATGCCCGGGCGCGCCAGCGCAACCTGCGCCAGGCCTTCGCCCTTGCAGATCAGGCCCAGGTTGCAGGACGACACCTGGCCCTGGTGGACGATGTCCTGACCACCGGCGCCACCGCCCAGGCCCTGGCCCGTTTGCTGATCGACGCCGGTGCCCGTCGGGTGGATATCTACTGCCTGGCCAGGACCCCAAGCCCCGGCACCGGCGACTGACTTGACTCTCGCCGCCCAAGCCGCAAACTCCCAGTCCCACCCCAGTGTTCAAAGCGCCCCCGCCATGTCCTTGCCCACTCTGTTGACCCAGCACATCGTCCGCCGCCCGCAACGCATTGCCTTGCTGCAACACATCGCCGAACAAGGCTCCATCACCCGCGCGGCAAAAAGCGCCGGCCTGAGCTACAAGGCAGCCTGGGATGCCATCGACGAACTGAACAACCTGGCCCAGAGCCCGCTGGTGGAGCGCAGCGTCGGCGGCAAGGGCGGCGGCGGCGCCAAGCTGTCCGCCGAGGGCGAGCGGGTGCTGCGTCTTTACCAGCGCCTGCAAGCTCTGCAGGCCCAGGTACTGGAAGCGGCGGAAGACACCAGCGACCTCGACTTGCTCAGCCGCCTGATGCTGCGCACCAGCGCGCGCAATCAGTTGCATGGCAAGGTCCGGGCTGTCGAAAGCCAGGGCTGCAACGACCTGATCGTCCTGGAACTGCCCGAGGGCCTGCAACTCCAGGCGCAGATCACCCACGACAGCACCCTGCGCCTGGAACTGCTGCCGGGGACCGAAGTGGTGGCACTGATCAAGGCTGGCTGGCTGGACGTACAAGCCGCGGGCGCCCAAGTAACAACTGGACACAATTGCCTGAGGGGCACGATCGAGCAGATTCTCGACGCCGAGGACGGCCCCTGCGAGGTGCGAATTGCCCTGCCCAATGGTCAGACGTTGTGCGCCCTGGCCGAGCCGTTGCTGCTCAAGACCCTGGAGTTGAAGGAATCCTCGACCGTCCAGGTGCAGTTCTCACCGTCCCACGTGCTGATCGGAACCCCGCTCTGACCAAGGCTCCACCGCCATTTCACTGCAACATATTCGTCATGGGGGCTCATTAAGGTGGCTGCAAAAACCTGCAGGGAGCCTGATATGAGCCTGTTACTAGAAGAAGACCAACCCACCGACCTGGAACAGATGGTCGGCCTCAGCCGCCGCGGTTTCATCGGTGCCGGCGCCCTGTGCGGTGCAGCGCTGTTCCTGGGCGGCAACCTGTTGAGCCGCAGCGCCCTGGCCGCCAGCGTCAGCGCCGGCACCAGCCAGTTGCTGGGCTTTGCCGGCATCCCTGCCGCTACCAGCGACAGCATCACCTTGCCACCTGGCTACAAGTCCTCGGTACTGATCAGTTGGGGCCAGCCCCTGGCCAAGAACGGCCCGGCCTTCGACCCCAGCGGCAATGGCACCGCCCGGGCCCAGGAAGTGCAGTTTGGCGACAACAACGACGGCATGAGCCTGTTCGCCTTCCCGGACGACCGCCACCGCGCGCTGATGGCCATCAATAACGAATACACCAACTACCGCTACCTTTATCCCCATGGCGGCTTGCCGCAATCCGCCGAAGACGTGCGCAAGGCCCAGGCCAGCGAAGGCGTGTCGGTGATTGAAGTGCAGCGCAAGAATGGCCAGTGGCAGTTCGTCCAGGGCTCACGCTACAACCGACGGATCCACGGCAACACGCCGATCCGCCTGAGTGGCCCCGCCGCCGGTCACGATCTGCTCAAGACCAGCGCCGACCCCAAGGGCAAGAAAGTCCTCGGCACCTTCCAGAACTGCGCCAACGGCAAGACCCCATGGGGCACTTACCTGACCTGCGAAGAGAACTTCACCGACTGCTTCGGCAGCAGCAACGCCGAGCAGAAATTCGACGCCGCGCAGAAGCGCTACGGCGCCGTGGTGGCCAGCAAGGAGATCAACTGGCACCTGCACGATCCGCGGTTCGACCTGGCGAAGAACCCCAACGAACTCAACCGTCACGGCTGGGTGGTGGAGATCGATCCGTTCGACCCGCAATCGACCCCGGTCAAGCGCACCGCCCTGGGTCGCTTCAAGCACGAGAACGCCGCCCTGGCCGAAACCCGCGACGGCCGCGCCGTGGTCTACATGGGCGACGACGAGCGTGGCGAATTCATCTACAAGTTCATCAGCCGCGACAAGATCAACCACCGCAACCCCAAGGCCAACCGCGACCTGCTGGACCACGGCACCCTGTACGTGGCGCGCTTCGATGCCGGCGACGGCAACCCGGACCACCCCAAGGGCCAGGGCCAGTGGATCGAGCTGACCCACGGCAAGAACGGCATCGACGCCAGCAGCGGCTTCGCCGACCAGGCCCAGGTGCTGATCCAGGCTCGCCTGGCCGCCAGCGTGGTCCAGGCCACGCGCATGGACCGCCCGGAATGGATAGTGGTCAGCCCCAAGGACGGCCAGGTCTATTGCACCCTGACCAACAACTCCAAGCGTGGCGAGGACGGCCAGCCGGTAGGCGGCCCCAACCCGCGGGAGAAGAACGTCTACGGGCAGATCCTGCGCTGGCGCACCGGCGGCGACGATCATGGTGCCATGAGTTTTTCCTGGGACCTGTTCGTAGTGGCCGGCAACCCGGGGGTGCACGCCGGCCAACCCAAGGGTGGGTCGTCCAACATCACCCCGCAGAACATGTTCAACAGCCCCGACGGGCTGGGCTTCGACAAGGCCGGGCGCCTGTGGATCCTCACCGACGGCGACTACAGCAACAGCGGCGACTTCGCCGGCATGGGCAACAACCAGATGCTCTGCGCCGATCCGGACAGCGGTGAGATCCGCCGTTTCATGGTCGGGCCGGTGGGTTGCGAAGTCACCGGCATCGCCTTCGCCCCGGACCAGAAGACCCTGTTCGTGGGTATCCAGCACCCTGGGGAAAACGGCGGTTCGACATTCCCCGAACACCTGCTCAACGGCAAGCCACGCTCCTCGGTCATGGCTATCACCCGGGAAGACGGCGGCGTCATCGGCGCCTGACCCCGCCTCGCGCCCGGCCGGCTTCTGCACCCGTAGGAACCGGCTGGGCGGCGACCCCGACGCACGGCCGAACCACCGGCAAACCCTCCCCCGCTGGCTCCCCGTCTGCGTTACCATGCTTGGCCGGACGCGGCAGCCTGCTGCGCGCAGGAGTAAGCATGTCGCACCCGTTTGAAACACTGACCCCCGATCTGGTCCTGGACGCCGTTGAAAGCATCGGCTTTCTCAGCGACGCCCGCGTGCTGGCGCTCAACAGCTACGAAAATCGCGTCTATCAAGTCGGCATCGACGAAAGCGAGCCACTGATCGCCAAGTTCTACCGGCCCCAGCGCTGGACCAACGAAGCGATCCTGGAAGAACACCGCTTCACCTTCGAACTCGCCGAATGCGACGTGCCGGTGGTGGCGCCGATCATTCACGACGGCGCCAGCCTGTTCGAACACGCGGGCTTTCGTTTCGCCCTGTTTCCCCGCCGCGGCGGCCGCGCACCGGAGCCAGGCAACCTGGACCAGCTCTACCGACTCGGCCAGTTGCTGGGCCGCCTGCACGCGGTGGGTGCCACCCGCCCGTTCGAACACCGCGAAGCCCTGGGGGTGAAGAACTTCGGTCACGATTCCCTGGCAACCCTGCTGCAGGGCAACTTCATCCCCAAGAGCCTGCTGCCAGCCTACGAGTCGGTGGCCCGGGACCTGCTCAAGCGGGTGGAAGAGGTCTACCAGGCCACGCCACACCAGAACATCCGGATGCACGGCGACTGCCACCCCGGCAACATGATGTGCCGCGACGAGATGTTCCATATTGTCGACCTGGATGACTGCCGCATGGGCCCGGCGGTGCAGGACCTGTGGATGATGCTCGCCGGCGACCGCCAGGAATGCCTGGGCCAGTTGTCCGAGTTGATGGATGGCTACAGCGAGTTCCATGATTTCGACCCGCGGGAGCTGGCCCTGATCGAACCACTGCGAGCCTTGCGCCTGATGCACTACAGCGCCTGGCTGGCACGACGCTGGGACGACCCGGCGTTCCCCCACAGTTTCCCCTGGTTCGGCAGCGAGCGTTATTGGGGCGATCAGGTGCTGGCCTTGCGCGAACAGCTGGCGGCCCTCAACGAAGAACCCCTCAAGCTGTTCTGACCCGGCCTGCAGTAGCCGGCTTGCCAGCGAAAGGGGCCCGAGAAACCGCCTTCGCCGACAAGCCGGCGTCCACACCAGGGCGCCAGCCGTAGGAGCTGGCTTGCCAGCGAAAGGGCCCGAGAGATTGCCCTCGTCGGCAAGCCGGCGTCCACAGTGGGCGGCGGGGTAAAAGTCAGGACAGGTCTAGACAATTGTCCTTACAATTGCGGCTTTGTTAGCTGCCTAAGCAAGGATTCTGCATGCAAGCCGCCAACCCGCGCCGCGGGTACATCCTGGGTCTGACCGCCTACATCATCTGGGGTCTGTTCCCGCTCTATTTCAAAGCTATCGCCAGCGTTCCCGCGGTCGAGATCATCATCCACCGGGTGCTCTGGTCGGCGCTGTTCGGCGCCCTGCTGCTGATGGTGTGGAAGCACCCCGGCTGGTGGCGCGAACTGCGAGACAACCCCAGGCGCCTGGCGATCCTGGCCCTGAGCGGCACCCTGATCGCCGCCAACTGGCTGACCTACGTCTGGTCGGTAAACAACGGGCGCATGCTCGAAGCCAGCCTGGGCTACTACATCAACCCACTGGTCAACGTGCTGCTGGGCATGCTGATTCTTGGCGAACGCCTGCGGCGCATGCAGTGGCTGGCGGTGATCCTGGCGGCGGTGGGCGTGGCCCAGCAAGTGTGGCAGGTAGGCAGCCTGCCCTGGGTCTCGCTGATGCTGGCGCTGAGCTTCGGCTTCTACGGGCTGATCCGCAAGCAGGCGCCGGTCAAGGCCCTGCCCGGCCTGGTGGTGGAAACCTGGATGCTGGTGCCCATCGCTCTGGGTTGGCTGCTGCTGCACCCCGATGCCAGCAGTGCCCATGCCGAGTTCTGGAGCAGTTCCCAGGCCTGGTGGCTGGTGGCTGCCGGCCCGGTGACCCTGGTACCTCTGGTGTGCTTCAACGCTGCCGCGCGGGACCTGCCCTACACCACCCTGGGTTTCCTCCAGTACCTGGCTCCCACCTTGGTGCTGCTGCAGGCCGTGCTGCTGTTCGACGAGCACCTGTCCTCCAGCACCCTGCTGGCCTTCATGTTTATCTGGGCCGGCCTGGCGGTATACAGCGTGGATGCCTGGCTCAGCCTGCGCGGGCGTCGCTGATCAATAAACGTACAAAGCCCTGCAGGCCACGTTCTTCGTGGCTTGCAGCAGTTCTTCCCAAGGTTATCCACAGCCTGATCCCCGCCCTTTGTGCACAAGCCCTTGAAACTGCTGGTTTTTTGATCAACTGGCGCAACGCCGCGCTGGCTCTGGGCCAGGGCCTGGTCTCTACAGGTTATCCACAGGCACATGCACGGTTTACTGGGATAACCCTCACAAGGCTCAGGGCTCGCTGCGCAGGACCAATTCCACCATCAAGTCGTCCGCCAGGGTTTCCAGGCGCGCCTGCAGCACTTCCAGGGACAGGGTCAGGGGCACCGCAAGGATCGCCTCGGCGTGGAACAGCGGCTCGCTGCTCATGGGCGCTGGGCGCACCTCGGTCACCAAGCGCTCCAGGTTCACCCCCTGCTCGGCCAGCAGCCGGGTGATGTCGCGCACGATTCCCGGGCGGTCGTTGCCCACCAGTTCCATGGCGATGGGTTTCCAGGTGCAGGACTGCTCCACGCCGCTTTCGGCGATCAGCACGCGAATGCCCTGGGCCGACAAGCCTTGCAGGGCATCCACCAGTTCATCGTAGGCTTCGGCCGGCACTGCCACCCGCAGGATCCCGGCGAACTGCCCGGCCATGCGTGACAGGCGGCTTTCCAGCCAGTTGCCGCCATGCTCGGCGATGCACTGGGCAATGCGCTCGACCTGGCCGGCCTTGTCCGGGGCGAATACCGTGAGAACGAGATGGTCCATGGCGCAGCCCTCTTTGAGCAATGAAAGATCCAGTATAGGCAGCCTCATTCCCCGCGCCTTCCAGCCCATATGGCAGCAGCTTGTGCAGGACAGCGAATGCGCCCGCAAGGCCGACGCCAACCCCGAAGGCCCATTCGCCGGCAAGCCGGCTCCTACGAGGGTGCGCAAGGCAAAACACAAATCGTGTACAACTTTTTGTATTTATATGGAACAATCCACCGGCTTTTTGAGAACATCGCATTCCCCTGCGTGACCGCACTGCACTTTAAAGTCGCGGAACGACGCTTTTAGTCTAATTTTCACAACCGCAGTTCATCATGTAGTATGCCGCAGCGCGCACTACATAACGTTGGAACGATGTCCGCCAAGGCCTGATCGCAACCCCCGCAACAGCCCGTCAGCAAGGCTCCGCCGTTGATTGGAAGGACCCAGCCGCCAGCGATGGCATGTACTGGAGAACAGGGTTGTGCTTTAAATGGCCGCCGGCTTCATTGTTAATTTGAAGAGCTGAAAAGCGAAATAGCTGAGCAGAGTGAGGCAAGCAATGACTGAGCACGTTCAAGTCGGTGGCCTGCAGGTCGCCAGAGTCCTGTTCGACTTCGTGAACAACGAAGCCATTCCCGGTACCGGCCTCACCGCCGACTCGTTCTGGGCCGGTGCAGACAAGGTCATTCACGACCTGGCGCCGAAGAACAAAGCCCTACTCGCCAAACGCGATGATTTCCAGGCACGTATCGATGCCTGGCACCAGTCCCGTGCCGGCCAGGCGCATGACGCTGTGGCTTATAAAGCCTTCTTGCAAGACATCGGTTACCTGCTGCCAGAAGCGGCGGATTTCCAGGCCACGACGCAAAACGTCGATGAAGAGATCGCCCACATGGCCGGCCCGCAGCTGGTGGTGCCGGTGATGAATGCGCGCTTCGCCCTCAACGCTTCCAACGCTCGCTGGGGCTCGCTGTACGACGCCCTGTACGGCACCGATGCCATCAGCGAAGCCGATGGTGCGGAAAAAGGCAAAGGCTACAACAAGGTCCGCGGCGACAAGGTCATCGCCTTCGCCCGCGCCTTCCTCGATGAATCCGCGCCGCTGACTGCCGGCTCCCACGTGGACTCGGTGAGCTACAAGATCGTCGGCGGCAAGCTGGTGGTCGGCCTCAAGGGCGGCAGCAACAGCGGCCTGCGCAACGACGCGCAACTGATCGGCTACCAGGGCGACGCTGCGGCCCCTACCGCGATCCTGCTCAAGCACAACGGCCTGCACTTCGAGATCCAGATCGACGCCACAAGCCCGGTCGGCCAGACCGACGCCGCCGGGGTCAAGGACCTGCTGATGGAAGCGGCCCTGACCACCATCATGGACTGCGAAGACTCGGTCGCCGCAGTGGATGCCGACGACAAGGTGGTGATCTACCGCAACTGGCTCGGCCTGATGAAAGGTGACCTGGCGGAAGAAGTTTCCAAGGGTGGCAAGTCCTTCACCCGCACCATGAACGCCGACCGCGAATACACCGGGGTCAATGGCGAGCCGGTGAAACTGCACGGTCGCTCGCTGCTGTTCGTGCGCAACGTAGGCCACCTGATGACCATCGATGCGATCCTCGACAAGGATGGCAACGAAGTGCCGGAAGGCATCCTCGACGGCCTGGTCACCAGCCTGGCGTCGATCCACAACCTCAACGGCAACACGTCGCGCAAGAACAGCCGCACCGGCTCGATGTACATCGTCAAGCCGAAGATGCACGGCCCTGAAGAAGCGGCGTTCACCAACGAGCTGTTCGGCCGCATCGAAGAGGTGCTGAACCTGCCGCGCAACACCCTGAAAGTCGGGATCATGGACGAGGAGCGCCGCACCACGGTCAACCTCAAGGCCTGCATCAAGGCGGCCAGCGAGCGCGTGGTGTTCATCAACACCGGCTTCCTCGACCGCACCGGCGACGAAATCCACACCTCCATGGAGGCCGGCGCCATGGTGCGCAAGGCCGACATGAAGGCCGAAAAATGGATCGGCGCCTACGAGAACTGGAACGTCGATATCGGCCTGAGCACCGGCCTGCAAGGTCGCGCGCAAATCGGCAAGGGCATGTGGGCGATGCCGGACCTGATGGCAGCGATGCTCGAACAGAAAATCGCTCACCCACTGGCCGGCGCCAACACTGCCTGGGTTCCATCCCCGACCGCCGCTGCGCTGCACGCGCTGCACTATCACAAGGTCGACGTATTCGCCCGCCAGGCCGAACTGGCCAAGCGTGCCCGCGCCTCGGTGGACGACATCCTGACCATCCCGCTGGCGGTCAACCCGAGCTGGACGCCGGAGCAGATCAAGAACGAACTGGACAACAACGCCCAGGGCATTCTCGGTTACGTGGTGCGCTGGATCGACCAGGGCGTGGGCTGTTCGAAAGTGCCGGACATCAATGACGTCGGCCTGATGGAAGACCGCGCCACCCTGCGTATCTCCAGCCAGCACATCGCCAACTGGCTGCGCCACGGCGTGGTCACCCAGGAGCAGGTGCTGGAAAGCCTCAAGCGCATGGCTCCGGTGGTTGACCGGCAGAACGCCAGCGACCCGCTGTACCGCCCCCTGGCACCGGACTTCGACAGCAACATCGCCTTCCAGGCCGCCCTGGAACTGGTGATCGAAGGCACCAAGCAGCCAAACGGCTACACCGAGCCGGTCCTGCACCGCCGGCGTCGCGAGTTCAAGGCCAAGAACGGTCTGTAAGCCCGCGTAACCAGCAGTAATTAAAAAAGCCCCGGTCGCAAGGCCGGGGCTTTTTTTCGCCTGTGTGGCAAGGGATCGGCTAGAGCACCACGCCCAGCTCGTGCTTGACCAGGGCCAGCAGCTTGGTGGTGTCGATCGGCTTGAGCAGGAAGTCCACCACGCTCAGGTGCATGGCGGCGATGGCATCGCGGACATCGGCGTCGCCGGAAATGATGATGATCGGCAGCGCCGCCCGCTCCGATTCACGCACCTGGCGGATCAGGTCCAGGCCATTGCAGGGCGCCATGCGCAGATCGGTGATCAACAGGCCGATGGATTTATTCGATTCAAGCAACTCAAGTGCGGCCTTGCCACTGGCCGCCGTGATGCAACGGATGCCATCCAGGCCAAGAATCTCCGCAAGCAGCTCCCGTGCATCCTTGTCGTCATCGGCGATCAGCACCCGCTGGGGCGGCAGATCCGGTTCCAGCATGACCGCACTCAGGGCCTCGCGCTCGGCGTCACTCAAAATATCGTGGTCGGGCATACATTTCTCTACATGAACAGATCAATCCCCTAGCACAGTGGTCAGACATCGCTAAGCAGGCCTCCAATGTGCACTTCGTCGGAAAAATTGCCAAGAGTCTTGATCAGAGCTTTTTCGCATTGATTGCCGACGCTTCAAAGCCAAATGTCCGGCCCCTAGGGCGCTACCTAGACTTACGTCCAATGGGCACCCCAGACGTTGCAGCCGACCATGCCGTGATCCGACCACAACAAATCCAAAAAGACTGCGGTAATCGTTATGAGTAAAGCGGACGCCTTCACCCAGGCCGGGAAGACCGCGGTGTTGCAGAACATCCAGGGGACCGTGCAGTTCCTGCAACGGTTCCCGCCGTTCAACCAGATGGAGCAGCTGCATCTGGCCTACCTGGTAGAACAATGCCAACTGCGCTTCTACGGCCCCGGCGACAGCATCATCAAGCCGGCCGACGGCCCGGTTGAGCACTTCTATATCGTCAAGCAGGGCCGCGTGGTGGGCGAACGCACACACGCCGCCAAGGGCAGCACCGAGACCACCTTCGAAATCACTTCCGGCGAGTGTTTCCCCCTGGCCGCGCTGCTGGGCGAGCGCGCGACCCGCACCGAGCATCGCGCCGCCGAAGATACGTTCTGCCTGCAACTGAACAAGGGCGCTTTCATCAAGCTGTTCGCCCTGTCCGCGGAGTTTCGCGACTTCGCCCTGCGTGGAGTCAGCAGCCTGCTGGACCAGGTCAACCAGCAAGTCAAACAGAAAGCCGTGGAAACCCTCGGCACCCAGTATTCCCTGAACACCCGCCTGGGCGAGCTGGCCATGCGTCATCCGGTGGCCTGTTCACCGCAGACGCCGCTGCGCGAAGCCGTGGCGCTGATGCATGAGCAGCAGGTCGGCAGCATCGTCGTGGTGGACGAACGCAAGGCCCCGCTGGGGATCTTCACCCTGCGCGACCTGCGCCAGGTGGTGGCCGACGGCACCCAGGACCTCAACCAGCCCATCGAACAGCACATGACCCAGGCGCCGTTCTTCCTCAGCCCGGACCACAGCGCCTTCGACGCCGCCATCGCCATGACCGAGCGGCATATCGCCCACGTCTGCCTGGTGAAAGAACAGCGCCTGTGCGGGGTGGTTTCCGAGCGCGATCTGTTTTCCCTGCAGCGGGTCGACCTGGTGCACCTGGCGCGGACCATCCGCAACGCGCCCCGGGTCGAACACCTGGTGGCGCTGCGGGGCGAGATCGGCCAGTTGGTGGAGCGCATGCTGGCCCACGGCGCCTCCTCGACCCAGATCACCCATATCATCACCCTGCTCAACGATCACACCGTGTGCCGGGTCATCGAGCTGACCCTGGCCGACAAGGGCGACCCCGGCGTGCCTTTCAGCTGGCTGTGCTTTGGCAGTGAAGGCCGACGCGAACAGACCCTGCACACCGACCAGGACAACGGCATCCTGTTCGAGGCCCGGGACGCGGCCCACGCGGCAGAAATCCGCGGCAAGCTGCTACCCATCGCCCAGCAGATCAACCAGAGCCTGGCCATGTGCGGTTTCACCCTGTGCAAGGGCAACATCATGGCCGGCAACCCCGAGCTGTGCCTGTCCCGTGCTGAATGGGCCCGGCGCTTCGCGGCCTTCATCCGCGAGGCCACCCCGGAAAACCTGCTGGGTTCGAGCATCTATTTCGACCTGCGGGTGGTCTGGGGCGATGAACAGAGCGCCGAACAACTGCGTCGGGGCATCCTCGACCAGGTGGCGGACAACCGTCTGTTCCAACGCATGATGGCGGAAAACGCCCTGCGCCAGCGCCCGCCCGTGGGGCGTTTTCGCGAGTTCGTGCTGGCCAGGAAAAATGGCGAAAAGGCCACCCTGGACCTCAAGGTCCAGGGCCTCACCCCCTTCGTCGACGGTGCCCGGTTGCTGGCCCTGGCCAACGGCATCGGCGCGATCAATACCCTGGAGCGCCTGCGCCAGCTGGTGTCCAAACAAGTGATCGAGCCCCTGGACGGCGCCGCCTATGAAGAGGCCTATCACTTCATCCAGCAGACCCGCATGCAGCAGCACCAGCGCCAGACCCGGGAGAACCAGCCCTATTCCAACCGGGTCGACCCGGACAGCCTGAACCACCTGGACCGGCGCATCCTGCGTGAATCCCTGCGCCAGGCCCAGCGCCTGCAAAGCAGCCTGGCCTTGCGGTACCAGCTATGAGCCTGTTTGCCTGGTTCCGCCCCGCAGTCAGCCTGCTGAGTGCCGAGCAGCAACAGCGTCGCGATCGGCTACCGGCCTTCACCGAGCTGAATGAAAGCAGCCTGCGAGAGCAGCGCTGGGTAGTGGTGGACGTGGAAACCACCGGCCTCAACCTCAACCGCGACCAGGTGCTGTCCATTGGCGCGGTGGTGATCGAAGACGGTGCCATCGACTTCAGCCAGCAGTTCGAGCGCACCCTGCAACGCGAGGGCCACAAGCTCAGCCCCAGCGTGCTGATCCACGGCCTGGGGCCCAGCGCCATCGCCGCCGGCTGTGATCCGGTGGAGGCCCTGCTGGATTTCATGGAGTTCGTCGGCGACAGCCCGCTGCTGGCCTTTCATGCCCCGTTCGACCAGCACATGCTCGGCCGGGCGCTGAAGGACAGCCTGGGCTACCGCCTGCAACACAGCTTCCTCGATGTAGCGGACATGGCGCCGCTGCTGTGCCCCCAGGCCCAGATCCGCGAAGCCGGGCTGGACGACTGGGTGCGCTGGTTCAACCTGCAAGTGGTGGAGCGGCATAACGCGGCGGCCGATGCCCTGGCCACCGCGGAGCTGGCGCTGATCCTGTTCAACCGCGCCCGCCAGCAGCAGATCCACAGCCCGCTGAACCTGCAACAGCGCCTGGGCCAGTGGAAACGCCGGCAGCAGGCACCTTCGTTCTGAGCATCCGTACTGTGGCGAAGGAGCTTGCTCCCGCTCGGCCGCGCAGCGGCCGTAGAACCTGAGTCCTGGATCTAACTGATACAACGCCTTGGGCGCGCTGCGCACGCCAACGGGAGCCAGTTTCCTCGACACAACTGGTTCCTTGTCTTGGGCACCCGCCCTCTTTCAGCCACAAGGCAGCCGACCAGCGTGAATTGCGCCACTGTTTCGCCTCTGCCACAATCGCGAATAATTCTCGTTAGTTTAAACTTCTCGATTGGTGAGTTCCGTTGTCGTCAGTCCAAAGCCCTCACAATGAGCTGGTTGGTGCGTTGTATCGCGACCATCGTGGTTGGCTGTTGGCCTGGCTACGGCGCAACGTTGCCTGCAGCCAGCGGGCCGAGGACCTGAGCCAGGACACCTTCGTGCGCCTGCTGGGCCGCGACGAACTCAAGGCGCCCCGGGAGCCGCGGGCGTTTCTGGTGGCCATCGCCAAGGGCCTGCTGTTCGACTATTTCCGGCGCGCCGCGCTGGAACAGGCTTACCTCAGCGAACTGATGCTGATCCCCGAAGGCGAACAACCGTCGCCCGAAGAACAGCAGATGATCCTCGAAGACCTCAAGGCCATCGACCGCCTGCTGGGCAAGCTCTCCAGCAAGGCGCGCATGGCCTTCCTCTATAACCGCCTCGACGGCCTGAGCCACGCCGAGATCGCCGAACGCCTGGGGGTCTCGGTGCCAAGGGTGCGCCAATACCTGGCCCAGGGCATCCGCCAGTGCTACATCGCCCTGTACGGGGAGCCGCTATGACCCCCATGAGTTCCAAGCCGGTGTCGGCCCAGGTGCTGGATGCCGCCATCGCCTGGCAGCTGTCGCTGGATGGCGGCGCCAGTGCCGTGGAGCGCGAAGAGTTTGCCAAGTGGCACGCTGCCCATGAAGAACACGCCCGCGCCTGGCGCCAGCTGGGCATGCTCGACCAGCGCTTTGGCGTGGCCACCGGCCCGGCCCGCAACGCCTTGCTGCAATCGCGCGAAGGCTTGCGCCGGCGGGTACGCAAGCTGGGTCGCGGGGTCGCCAGCGTCGTGCTGTTCGGCGCCCTGGCGCTGTTTGCCGGGGAACGCTACCTGCCGATGGACTACTGGCTGGCAGACCAGCGCACCGCCACCGGCGAGCAGCGCACCCTGCGCCTGGCCGACGGCACGGTGATCAACCTCAATACCCACAGTGCGCTGGATGTGCGCTTCGACGAGAAGCAGCGGCGGATCGTGCTTCAGGAAGGCGAGATCCTGATCGAGACCGGGCACAACGACAGCCGGCCGTTCATCGTCGAAACCCGCGACGGCCGCATGCGCGCCCTGGGCACGCGGTTCCTGGTCAAGCGCGAGGACCAGGGCACCCGCCTCGGGGTGCTGCAATCGGCGGTGGCGGCGCGGCCGCAAGCCGGTCAGGACGAGCACGTGTTCAAGGAAGGCCAGCAAGTGCTGATGCGCCGCGATGGCCTCGGCCCGCTGCAGGCCCTGAACCTGGGGGCCGACGCCTGGACCCGGGGCATGCTGGTGGTGGACAACGCCCGGCTCGGTGACCTGATCGATGAGCTGGGCCGTTACCGCCGTGGTCACCTGGGCGTCGCACCGGAACTGGCCGACCTGCGGATCACCGGCAGTTTCCCATTGCAGGACACGGACCTCGCGCTCAATGCCCTGCTGCCGACCCTGCCGGTGAAGATCGAACGGCACACTCCCTGGTGGGTGACGGTGGTGGCCAAGGCCGACGCCAAGCACTGAGGTCGGTGTCGCAGCCTTCGCCGGCAAGCTGGCTCCTGCACCGATCCCGTAGGAGCTGGCTTGCCGGCGAATTAGCCTCAATCAGTCTAAATCTAAATTATTTTCAATCCGCCCCTATCACTTTTCCAATCTCGTCCGGCACCTAGGCAATTGCGAAACATTTCCATTCAGGAGCCGCCGTATGTCCCGCCCGCTAGACACCCTGTTGCGCCCCAGTCTCTTGGCCGTTGCCATCGCCCTCTGCGCCCCCCTGGCCAGCCCGGCGCTGATGGCTGCCGAACAGTCCACCAGCGTGCGCGCCTACAACCTGCCGGCCGCACCGCTGGCCAGCACCCTGAACCAGATCGCCAGCCAGGCCGGCCTGGCCCTGAGCCTGAATCCGTCCCTGGCGGCGGGCAAGACTTCGGCTCCGGTCAAGGGCCAGTTCGATGCGCCGGGCGCCCTGCGTGAGGCCCTGCGTGGCACCGGCCTGCAACTGGAGCACAGCAGCGCCGGCACCTACAGCCTGGTGGCGACACCGGAAGGCGTGGTGGCCTTGCCGCAAACCAATATCAGCGGCCAGAGCAGCTATGAAACGGCGTGGGGTCCAGTCGAGGGTTACATGGCCAAGCGCACTGCCGTCGGCACCAAGACCGATACCGAACTGCGTGAAGTGCCTCGCTCCATCTCCGTCGCTACCCGTGAGCAGATGAGCGACCGTGCGGTACAGAACCTCGACGATGCCGTGCGCTACATGCCCGGCGTCACCGCCAGCAGCTACGGCAGCGACAGCCGCGCCGAGTGGCTGAAGGTGCGGGGCTTCGAACCCACCCAGTTCCTCGATGGCCTGCCCCTGCCAAAGGGCACCTACACCATGCCCAAGCTGGAAACCTGGGACCTGGAGCGTGTAGCCCTGCTCCGCGGCCCGGCGTCTTCGGTCTACGGCCAGACACCACCCGGGGGCTTGCTGGACATGGTCAGCCGCCGCCCGGAAGACAGCAGCAGCCACGAAGTGCAACTGCAGATCGGCAGTTACCAGCGCAAGCAGATCAGCTTCGACAGCACCGGCCCCATCGATGACGAAGGGCGTTTCCTGTATCGCGTCAGCGGCGTGGTCCGCGACAGCAACACCGCCATCGAGCACAACCAGGACAAGCGTTACAACCTGGCCCCCAGCCTGACCTGGAACATTGACGAAGACACCAAGCTGACCTTCCTCAGCCAGTTCAATCGTGACGATACCGGCATCACCAGCCAGTTCCTGCCGTTGCAGGGCACCAAACTGGCGAGCCCGGCGGGCGAGATCAAGTACCACAAGAACCTTGGCGATCCGAGCTGGGAATACTACGACAAGACCTACTACGCACTGGGTTACGCCTTCGAGCACCGCCTGGATGACGTCTGGCAGTTCCGCCAGAACCTGCGCTACACCAAGAGCGATCTGTCGTTCCAGGGCATTACCGCCGGTGGCAGCTACTGGCCCAACAAGCCCGACCAGGCGGTGAGTGCCGACGGCACCGTGCGCCGTGGCGCCAACATCGTCAACGAGGACATCAGCCAGTTCGCCGTGGACAACAACTTCCAGGCCGACTTCGACACCGGCGAGCTCAAGCACACCCTGTTGCTGGGCCTGGACTACCAGCGCGTCAACACCAACTACAAGTGGCTGTACGGTGAAGCGCCAACCAGCAACATCATCAACCCGGTCTACGGTCAGGATTTCAGCAAAGTCGCCTACTTTGCCTACAACGACTACAACCAGAAGCGCCAGGGCACCGGCCTCTACGTCCAGGACCAGATGGCCCTGGACAACTGGCGCCTGACCCTGGGCGGGCGCCAGGACTGGCTGCACACCGAATCCCGGTTCTACAACATCGCCAACAAGCCCCACGATGAGCGCAACGACCAGGCCTTCACCGGCAACGCGGCCCTCAGCTACGTCTTCGATTCCGGCTTCACCCCTTACATCTCCTACGCCGAATCCTTCCAGGCCGAACCCGGCGGCAACGCCAAGGGCCAGGCCTTCGAGCCCAGCACCGGCAAGCAATACGAACTGGGCCTCAAGTACCAGCCTCCTGGCAGCGACATGCTGTTCACTGCCGCGGTGTACGACCTGACCCGGCAGAACATCGTCCTTACCGACAGCCTGGGTGTCAGCCGGCCCCTGGGGGAAGCCAAGGTCCGTGGTTTCGAGCTGGAAGCGGTGGGCAACGTCAATGAGAACCTCAAGC
Organism: Pseudomonas sp. GW822-FHT06D10; assembly: GCF_058799535.1. NCBI lineage: Bacteria > Pseudomonadati > Pseudomonadota > Gammaproteobacteria > Pseudomonadales > Pseudomonadaceae > Pseudomonas > Pseudomonas sp. GW822-FHT06D10. The sequence continues at coordinate 115,247 of NZ_JBXALN010000003.1, forward strand.
TGACGGCGGCCTATACCTATGCCAACAGCAAGATGACCAAGGTCGGCGACCCTCAGGACAAGAACCGCCCACTGCCATTGACCCCGGAAAACCAGGCCTCGATCTGGGCCGACTACACCTGGCACAACGGCTTGCTGGACGGCTTCGGCGTAGGCTTCGGCGCCCGCTATATCGGCGAGACCAACAACGTGCCGGCAGGCAACCTGGCCTATGTCGCGCGCAAATCCGACGGCGATACCGCGTCCTACACCGTGTATGACGCCGCGGTGCACTACGATCTCGGCCGCCTGGACAGCTCGCTCAAGGGCGCCAGCGTGGCCCTCAACGCCAACAACGTGTTCGACAAGGAATACATGTCGACCTGCGACGGCACCTACTGCTACTACGGCGACCGCCGCAACGTCATGGCCAGCGTGAATTACAAATTCTAAGAAGGGAAAACCCTCGCCGAAGGGCCGCCTGAACCGCGGCCCTTTTGCCATTGGAGCCTCGATGAAAAGCAAGACAATCCGCCGCTGGTCCTTTATCCACACCTGGACCAGCCTGATCTGCACGGTGTTCCTGCTGATGCTGGCGCTCACTGGCCTGCCGCTGATCTTCCACCACGAGATCGACCACCTGCTGGGGGATTCCCCCGAACTGCGGGAGATGCCTGCCGACACCCCGCACCTGGACCTGCAACAGCTGGTCAAGGCCGCCGAGGCTCATCGCCCGGGTGAGGTCATGCAGTACTTCGGCTGGGACGAGGACGAACCCAATGGCGTGATGACCATCATGGCCAGGACCGCCGGCACCGAGCCCAACGCCTCCCACACCTTCATGCTCGACGCCCGCACCGGCGAGGCCGTGGCCATGCCCTCGGCCAATGGCGGGTTGATGATGGTCATGCTGCGCCTGCATGTGGACATGTTCGCCGGGCTGCCGGGCAAGCTGCTGCTGGCCTTCATGGGCATCCTCTTCGTGCTGGCGATCATCTCCGGCACGGTGCTCTACCTGCCGTTCATGCGCCGCCTGAAGTTCGCCACGGTGCGCCAGGACAAGTCCAGCCGCCTGCGCTGGCTCGACCTGCACAACCTGATCGGCGTGGTAACCCTGACCTGGGCCCTGGTGGTGGGCGTTACCGGCGTGATCAGCGCTTGTGCCGACCTGATCATCGCCGCCTGGCGCAACGACAGCCTCAGCGCCATGGTCGCGCCCTACCGCGACGCGCCGCCACTGACCTCACTGGCGCCGGCCAGCCGCCTGCTGGATATCGCCAGGGAAGCCGCCCCGGGCATGCAGCCGGACTTCATCGCCTTCCCCGGCACACGCTTTTCCAGCGAGCATCACTACGCGGTGTTCCTCAAGGGCAGCAGCCACCTGACTTCACACCTGCTGACCCCGGTGCTGATCGACGCCAGTAGCCTGCAGGTCACCGCCGTGGCCGGGCGGCCCTGGTACATGGACGCCATGGGCATGTCCCAGCCGCTGCATTTCGGCGACTACGGCGGCATGCCGATGAAGGTGCTGTGGGCGGCGATGGACGTGCTGACCATCATTGTCCTGGGCAGCGGCCTGTACCTGTGGCTAGTCCGCCGGCGAGCCGGCAAGTCGATGCCGCAGGTGCGCCCATGAAACCCCGGCAATCGAACTTCTGGAAGGTCTTCGCCGCGCCCCTGGGCATTGGCCTGCTCTGCGCCGCCGGGTTGTTCGCGGCGCTACTGGGAGACGGGGCCTGGGACAGCCTGAGCTGGCTGGGCCTGGGCCTACCGACGCTGATCGCCCTGCGCGGCCTGTTGCGGCGCAAGCCGGCGGACTGAACCTGGCGCCGGGAAACCACGCCACAGGTACATCGAGAGCCCGAGGCCGATCAGCATCACCGGGATGAACAGGCGATTTTCCAGCAGCGCCTCGATGGCCACCAGCACGCTGAACAACGCCAGCCCCAGCAGCGGCACATAGCTGGCCGCCAGGCTCCAGCGCCAGGGCTGGGTCACCGGGTCGGGCCCGCGCCAGGCCAGCAGTGCGCAGCCCAGGCCCGGCAGGGCCAGTGCCGGCAGGGCCCAGTACCAGGCCATGTAGGCGAACGCCATGATCAGCTCCGGCTCCCCTTCACCCTTGCGGCGGAACTCGTATTGCAAGGCCAGATACACCGCCAGCGCGCCCAACAGGGTCAGGGCCAGGCTGTACAACCCGTGTAGAAGATAGGACCTGCGCACTCATCACTCCTCGTCTGTATCGCCAATCGCCCCTGTGGCCAATGCCACAGGCTGCGCTAAGATCCCCGGGCTGCGAGACTTCCACCCGCGAGGAATATTCATGTCCACCCCAAGCATGACGCTGTTCCACAACCCGGCATCACCTTACGTACGCAAAGTCATGGTGCTGCTGCATGAAACCGGGCAGTTGAACCGGGTCGCCCTGCAAGCCAGCCAGTTGAGCCCGGTAGCTCCGGACGCCGCGCTGAACCAGGACAACCCCCTGGGCAAGATCCCCGCCCTGCGCCTGGACAACGGCCAGGTGCTGTACGACAGCCGGGTAATCCTCGACTACCTGGACCAGCAGCACGTCGGCAACCCGCTGATCCCCCGGGACGGCTCGGCCCGCTGGCGGCGCCTGACGCTCGCGGCCCTGGCCGACGGGATCATGGACGCCTCGGTACTGGTGCGCTACGAGCTGGCCCTGCGTGCCCCGGAAAAACACTGGGAACAGTGGCTCGACGGCCAGCGCGACAAGATCCGCCGAGCCCTGGCGGTGCTGGAAGCCGAAGCGATTGCCGAACTGGCCAGCCACTTCGATATTGCCGCCATCAGCGTTGCCTGCGCCCTGGGCTACCTGGATTTCCGCCACCCCGACCTGGAATGGCGCCAGGACCATCCCCAGCTGGCCGCCTGGTACTTCGAGATCAGCCAGCGCCCGTCGATGCTGGCGACCCGGCCGCCGGTCTAATCGGTCAGGCGATCGGGCCTCTTCGCCGGCAAGCCGGCTCCTGCAGCACGGGGCATGGCTTGCTGGCGTACCAGCCACCAGGCATCGAGCGGAAACAACTGACCGATGCGCTGCGCCAGATGCTCCCGCTGGCGCTGATCCTCACGCAAACCCAATGACCTACTCATGGACGGCCTCCAGATCGAACTGCAAAGGCTGCGCTGCCTTGCGCTGGCCAATGCCATACCAGTCCAGCTTGCGGGTCAGCACCATGAACACGCCCAACAGCCCGAACAGCAGCAGCGAGCCCATCAGCAGCGCGTAATCCTCGGCGCTGAGCAGGCCATAGAGCAGGCCGTACAAGGCCGCCAGCGCGATCGCGAACAGCGCGCCGTTACGCCAGCTGTGCAGCACATGGCTGACATAGAAGCCGATCAGCCCCACACAGGCTGCCGCTGATACGCCATAGGCCAGCGCAAAGCCCAGGTGCTCCGATAGCGACAGCAGCAACAGGTAGAAGAACGCCAGGGCCACGCCCACCAACCCGTACTGGATCGGGTGCACCGACAGGCTCTTGAGTACCTCGAAGAGAAAGAAGCCGGCGAAGGTCAGGCCGATGAACAGCAAGGCGTATTTGATGGCCCGGTCGCTCTTCAGGTACTGGTCCACCGGGTCGATGAAACTCACGCCGAAGCTGCGGCCGTTGAAGTCCTGGCATTGCGTGCCGAATGCGCAACGCTCCATGGCCTGTTCCAGGTTGGTGGAGAAGAACGAGGTCTGCCAGATGGCTGAAAAGCCCTGCTCGGTCACTTCACGCTGCACCGGCAGGTAGTTGCCGATAAAGCTCGGGTGCGGCCAGTTGGCCGTCAGCAGGACCTTGCTGGTCTTGCCCACCGGCAGCACCTGCAACTGGCCGGTGCCCTGCAGGCGCAGGTCGAAGGCGAAATCCAGGCGGGTGTTCTTTTTCAGGTCCAGGGGCGGCAGCAGCACATGCACGCCTTCATCCAGCCAACTGACAAAGGTGCCCGGGGCGAAGTCCAGGGTCTGGCCGTTGAGTTGCAGTTGCAGGGCGTTCTCGATGCCGCGGATATCGCTGATGCCCACCGCCAGGAAGGGCTGGTCGAACTGGTAGTCGGCAAAATCTTCCTTGATCCCGTATTGCTCGGGCACGGCGAAATGGCCGCTGATGTGGTTGTCGGCGTGGAACAGCCGAGCCTCGTAGATGCCCCGGGCACGCAGCTCGGTCTGGGCCTTGCCGTCCAGCTCGAAGTGTTCCGGCAGGAAGAACATGCGCCCTTGCTCCTCGCCGATTTCCTGATAGCGCTTCTTGGTCTTTTCGTCGGTCTTCCAGGTGCGCACGGTCTTGCGGTAATCCACCACCATCACCGGGCCGCGGATCTGCTGCTGGGTGCTGGAACTGCGGGCAATATCGTCGAGCACGCCGTCGCGCAGGCTCTGGCGCTCGCTGATCAGGCCGCTGATCATCAGCAGCGGTATCAGCAACAGCAGGATCAACAGGCCAATGGCCCCGAGTTTGAAGGTCAGGTTGCGGTTCATGAGGCTCTCCCGGTTCGAATGGGAGAGAGTCTGGAACGCGGCTATGGGGGTTTTATGGAAGCAATGTGGAGAGTCTGTGGAGAATCCCCGCTCAGGGCAGGCGCAAGGTCACCTGCACCCCGCCCGGAACGTTGTCGATACGCATCTGGCCGCCATGCAACTGCACCACTTCCTCGACGAAGTTCAGCCCCAGGCCGGTGCTCTTGCGTCCGCTGTCCGGGCGCGGCAGGGAATAGAACCGCTCGCACAGGCGTGGCAGGGCATAGTCCGGAATCGGCTCGCCCTGGTTGAACAGCACCAGCTCCACGCCCTCCTCCACAGGTTGCGCGCTGCAACGCAACAGGCCGCCCACGGGGCTGAAGTCCAGGGCATTGGTCAGCAGGTTGCCCAGGGCCTGGCGCAGCAGGAACGGCTCGCCGGACCAGGCCAGGTCCGCCGACACCCGAAGTTCCACCTGCAGTTGCTTGCCTTCGATACGCCCGTGCTGGCTGTTCAGCAGCTCCTTGCACAACGGCGCCAGGGGCACATTCACCCGCTCTTCCAGGCCCTGGCGCTGCTCCACCTGCGCCAGGTTCAGCAGGCGCTCGATCAACTGCTGCATGCGCGCGCTTTCGCTGTCGATATTGCCGACGAAACGCTGGCGCTGTTCCAGGGGCATTTCGCCCTGCAGCAGCTCCGCCGCCCCGCGAATCGCCGCCAGGGGGCTTTTCAGTTCGTGGGTCAGGGTATGCACGTAGCGCTCGACGTAGGCCTTGCCTTCGAGCTGGGTGCGCATGTGTTCCACCGCCGTGGCCAACTGTTCCATTTCACCGCCGCGATAGTGCGGCAACTCGGCCCGGCGCCCTTCGCTGACCGCCAGGGCATAGGCGGTCATGCGCCGCAGCGCGGCGCTCAGCCACCAGGACAGCAAGGCACCGAACAGCAGGCCCATGGCGATCAGCCCGGCGCCGTACCACAGCAGGCGCCGCTCGGTGCGGTCGACATAGGGCTGCAGGGAACTGTTGGGCTTGGCCACGGTGACCACGCCGATGATCTGGCCGTTGTCGCGGATCGGCGCACCCACGTGCATCACCGAGGAATTGGGATCGTCGGCCAGCGAGCGCGACGAGCGCGCGCCGTACTGGCCGCGCAGGGTCAGGTACACGTCGTTCCAGCGCGAATAGTCCTGGCCCACCGCCAGGCCGCTGGAATCCAGGACCACGATGCCCTTGGCGTCGGTCACGTAGATGCGGTGGTTGACCTGATTCTTCGGCAGGCCCCAGATGGTCGCCGCCGGTTGCCGCTCGCCATAGGCACGCAACAGCTGCGGCCAGCGGTTCTCGCTGAGGGTGCCGGCCTTGAAGTCATCCCGCAGGATCTCCGCCAGCAGGTTGGCGGTGTCCACCAGGGTTTCCTCGGTGGACTGGCGGACCCCGGGACGAATCTCCTTCATCACCGTGCTCAGCACGAAATAGCCGGTCAGGCTGATGAACAGCAAATAGACCAGGAAGATCCGCAGCCCCAAGGTCATCAGGCGTGGCTCGGGCTGTAGCTGTAGCCCAGGCCGCGATGGGTCTGGATCGGTTCGGCCTGGGCCGCCACCAGGCGCAGCTTGGCCCGCAGGCTCTTGATATGGCTGTCGATGTTGCGCTCATAGCCCACATCCGCCATTACCCCCAGGGCGTCCAGCAACTGCTCGCGGCTGAACACCCGCTCGGGCTGTTCCAGCAGGCATTGCAGCAGGCGGAACTCATGCCGGGTCAGGCTCAGGGGCTGGCCACGGTAACTGATCTGCACCCGCTCAGGGTCAATCACGAACAACGCCGCGACCGCCTCGGGAGCCACCCGCGGGACCATGCGCTTGAGGATCGCCTTGACCCGCGCCGCCACTTCCCGCGGGCTGAAGGGCTTGACCACATAATCGTCGGCACCGATTTCCAGGCCCACCACCCGGTCGATCTCGCCGTCCCGGGCACTGAGGAACATCACCGGCACCTCGCTGAAGCGCCGCAGTTGCTTGCAGGTTTCGAAGCCGCTGATATCCGGCAGGCCGATGTCGAGGATGATCAGGTCCGCCGGGCTCGCCTGTTGATGCTCCAGGGCCGCACGGCCCAGGCTCAGCCAGGTGGTAGTGAAGCCTTCGCCTTGCAGGGCAAAGATCAGGGTGTCGGCAATCGCCGCTTCGTCTTCGACAATCAGGATATGGGGCATGGCATCCAAGCACGCAAATTCAGTGGGCGAACGGTGCCGGATGCCTGGTAAGTCGTCAATCAGCAGTCGGGTTTATCGGCGGTATAACGCCGCGCCGGGTTCACCGCCGCACCGAATTCGCGCAGGGCCTTGGCGCCAATCAGCAGCGGGTAGTTGAAGCTGCTGCGGTCGGTGAGGTTGACCTCCACCGTGCGCTTGACGTTGCCCAGGCACATTTCCAGTTCCACCACCGGGCGCTTGGCCGCCTGCGGCTCTTCCCGGTCATCGTCCTCGTCGGAACGGCTCTTGATCTTGCTGATGCGCGCCACCTTGTGTTCGTAGACCTTGCTGCCAGCGTCCTTGGTGGCCAGGCGGAAGCGCACCCAGTCCTCGCCATCGCGGGTGAAGGTCTGGATATCCTTGGCCGACAGCGAAGCGGTCAGGGCCCCGGTGTCCATCTTGGCTTGCAGGGTTTCGCCGATTTCCGGCAGGCGGATGTATTCGTAACGGCCATACAGGGTCGGCTCGGCAGCCATCACCGGCAGCGCCAACAGAGACACAAGAGCAAGGACAGATTTCACGACGGTGGATTCCTTGAAGAAAGGGGGCAGCGGGATTTTAGACCGCAGCCAACGAATTGGTTCTACCCGAGCCCCGTAGGAGTCGGCTTGCCGGCGAAAGGGCCCCGATAGACACTCCAGCCAATTGCCACCCACCCTACCCGCCCCCAGGTGAAACATTCGTCAGCACACTAGAATTTGGCCTGCCCGCCGAAGCTGCTTATCATGGCGCGCCCAAAAGATTGCAAAGAGTGCCTTATGCGCCGCCTGCTCACCGGCTGTTTCGTCACCCTGCTCCTGCTGCTCAACACCCTGGTGCTGTTCGGCCCGTTGATGGTGTTCGCCCTGCTCAAGCTGGTCCTGCCCGGGCGCCTGCGCGACTACGCCTCGGCCGCGGTGATGTGGATCGCCGAGACCTGGGCCGAGATCGACAAGCTGATCTTCGCCCTGTGCATCCCCACCCGCTGGGACATACGCGGCGGCGAGGGCCTGCGGGTCGACACCTCCTACCTGGTGGTGAGCAACCACCAATCCTGGGTCGACATCCCGGCCCTGATCCAGACCCTCAACCGGCGCACGCCGTTCTTCAAGTTCTTCCTCAAGAAGGAACTGATCTGGGTGCCGTTCCTGGGGCTGGCCTGGTGGGCCCTGGACTACCCCTTCATGAAGCGCTACAGCAAGGCCTTCCTGGCCAAGCACCCGGAACTGCAAGGCAAGGACCTGGAAATCACCAAGGCTGCCTGCGAGCTGTTCAAGCGCCAGCCGGTGACCGTGGTCAACTACCTGGAGGGCACCCGCTTCACCCCGGCCAAGCGCCAGCAGCAGGGCTCGCCCTTCCAGCACCTGCTCAAGCCCAAGGCTGGCGGCGTGGCCTTTGTCCTCGCGGCCATGGGCGAACAGCTGGACGCCATGCTGGATGTCACCGTGGTCTATCCCCAGGAACGCATTCCCGGTTTCTGGGACCTGATCTGCGGCAGCGTGCCCAAGGTGATCATCGACATCCGCACCCGCGAACTGGACCCCGCGCTGTGGCAGGGCGATTACGAAAACGACCCGGCGTTCCGCCAGCAGGTGCAGGACTGGGTCAACCGGCTGTGGACCGACAAGGACCAGCGCATCAGCGAGTTGCTGGGCGAAAGCCGCTGATCAATCGCTGATCACGTGGGGCAGGAAGCGGCTGCTGTCCTTGGTGATCGGCGAGTTGTCCTCACGAATGCCGATACCCGCCGGCTGGTCCCCGATCACCCAACTGCCGATCACCGTGTGGTTGCCGGCAAACACCGGCAAGGGGTGGAACTGCTGGCGGATGCAGGGCCCGCCGCCGTAGGGCCCGGCCTCGATCAAATGCTCGCCGCCTTCGGTGCAGATTTCCACATTGGCGCCCTCTCGGGAAAAGAACGGCTTGCGCACCCACCCCGGGCCCAGGCTGGCGGCGGGGTCGTCGTCGATAAACGCCGGCAGCAGGTTCGGGTGCCCCGCATGCCGTTCCCAGAGCAGGGCCAGCGCGCCCTTGTTGGAGAGAATGGCTTTCCACGGCGGCTCGACAAACTGCGTGCGGCTGCCGGCAATGGCCGGGCCAAAGGCTTCGTTGAACAGGTGCTCCCAGGGGTAGAGCTTGAACAGGCTGTCGATGGGGGTGCCCAGCAGGTCGACGAAACGCCCGCCGGCATTCAGACCGATGTCCTCGATGTCGAGCAACCGCGTCCCCAGGCCGGCCTGACGGGCAATGTCGCGCAGGTATTCGACCGTGCCGCGGTCTTCGAGCGAATCCCTGACCGAGGCAAAGTGCATCGGCGACTTGAAGCCGCCCTGGACGAAGGCCTGGAGCAGCTTGTCCTCGATGCTGTTGAACTGGTCGCAGCCGGCCGGCAATTGCCCGCGCTGCATCTGCTGTTCGAGCCAGACGTACTGGAAGAAGCTCGCCTCGTACAGCGAGGTCGGCGTGTCGTAGTTGGTTTCCAGGAGCTTGGCCGGGCCGGTGCCGTCGTAGCACAGGTCCATGCGCCCATAGAGGTGGGGGTCGCCCTGCTTCCATGACTGGCGGATCATCTCATGAAAGGCCGCAGGGATAGCCAGGCGCTCCAGCAGTTCCTCGCTGTCCACCACCTCGGCCACCAGGGCCATGCACAGCTCGTGCAGTTCCTGGGTCGGGTCTTCCAGGTCGTCCTCGATCTGCCGCAGGCTGAAGCGGTAGTAGGCCGACTCGTCCCAGTAAGGCTCACCGTCGAAGGTGTGGAAGGCAAAGCCCAGTTGCTCCGCCGTGGCTTGCCAGTCCGCACGCGGGGTGCTGGGGATGCGCTTCAAGAACCGAAGCTCCAACTGCTGCGGCTGGAGGAGCCGAAGCCGCTGCGGCTGACCACTTCATGGGCGCCGGCCAGCGGGTTGCCGGCGCTGGTGAAGTGTTCCGGGCTGGATATCCCGAAGCGCCCGCCACTGGCGCCGGAGAAGGTCTTGCCGGCCTCCACCTGCTGGCTGAGGGTGCTCAGTTGGGTACCGCCACGACCATCGCGCTGCTTGTACAGAGCCTCGCTGAAATAGCGCGGTTCAGGGGTCGAATCCAGGCCGATCCAGCGCCAGAAGCGCGAGCCCGAGCTGGAGCCACCACCACCACCACCACCACCACCACCACCACCACCACTGGAGCTGGTCTGTTGTTCTTCTTCGGGCTTGTCCGGCAGCGTGCGCTGGGAGGTCAGGGCAAAACCGCTGGAAATCGGTACATAGGCTCGGTTATCGCGCGAGACCATGCAGTTGGCGGTGACGAAATCCTCCTCGCAACGTTGCAGGTCCAGGTAACGCGGGGCCACACGCTCCCCACGCTCGCGGGCGTCATCGCGGGCGGCCTGGCAAATGGCGGACGGAATCTGTGCCCGTTCGCATTCGCTGACGCTGCTGAAATTCTGGGTCTGGCGAACTTCCCGGGTCGCCTGGGGCTGGCCGTCACAGGCGGCCAGGGCAAACGGCACGCTGCCCAGCAGCACCAGGCGCACGCTCTTGCTGCGTTTCATGGCCGCGCCCTCAGACCGAAGGAGTCATGCAGGCCGCGTTCAGCAGGCCGACACCGACAGAAACCGATGCCACCAGGATCGCCGCCGCGTACTCCTGGCTGGCAATGCGCTGGGACAGGCCCTTGAGGATCAGGCTGACCACAAAGAACGCCAGCAGCTGCACCACCGCGGCGATGCCGGCCCAGAGCAGGAAGTCGATGATCGAGATTGAATGGGAAATAGCGCTGGCCACCGGAATGGCAAAACCCAGCAAAGCACCGGACAGGGCGATGGAAGCCGCGCTGTTGCCCTCGCGGATCAGGGCGAATTCGTTATAGGGGGTCAGGCGCGTATAGATGAACGCATAGAGGGCAAAGACCAGGGCCGCGCCCAGCATGTAGAGCATGAAACCGAGCACCGCATCGGCGGGCAGAGACATCTTCAGTGCATCCATGAACATCGCGTTCAAGCTTCCTTGGAAAACGGGGCGCGAGATATAGCACAGGCCCGATTCGGCGAAAACTCCGGGAAAGGTAAAGACCAGGATTGCAGGAAACTGGGAGGGCCCCGGCGCGCCAGGCGCCGGGGCCGGAGCGCGCTACTTGGCCACGCCCCAGATGCCGCTCAGGCTTTGCAGCAGGGAGCCGCCAACGCCCTGCTGGCCCAGGTACTGCAGGATCACCGGCGCAAACTGGCCGATCATGCCGCTGTCCATGCCCAGGGCGCCGAAGGCGTTGTTCAGGTCATTGGTGTCCTTGACGTCGCCCAGGGCGCTGTCCAGGCCCTTGGTCTGCCCGGACGACTGGCCCAGCAGGCCGCTCAGGGCACCCAGGCTGCCCAGGGCGTTGCTGCCCGAGAGCTTGTCCAGGCCCGGGACACTTTTGCTCAACTGGGAATAGTCGGTGCTGCTCAACTGGTTCTTCGCCAGGCCAAGCATGGCGCCCGTACCGCCGATGGCTTGCTGGGGAGTGACATTCAGTTGCGAACCCAGGGCTCCGAGCAGGCCGGCGGTCTGGGAAGTGGGGGCCGCGGCGGCAGCCTTGTCGCCGCCCTGCATGCCGGAAATGGCATTGGCCGCGTCGTTCAGGCTGAAACCGCCGGCCAGGGCCGAACCGGCTGCCAGGGTCATCAGGGTAGCCAAGGCGAAACCGCGTGGAATATTCATCGAAACAACCTCATGGGGCAGGAAACCACCCGTGTTCGGATGGCTGGAAAACAGCCTTTTGACTGAAGCATCGGGCGAATGTTCCGAAAGTGGCGCAGCGGCGCCCGCACCCTGTGGATTTTAGTCGAGAATCACGCATCCACGGCTCGCCGCTCTGCGTATATGCAGCAACGACGACCGGCGCAGGAACATCGGCACCGGCCGTAGCAGGAGGTCGCAACCCGTGAATGGAACAACCGCCCACCCTGGACTACCCTCTGGCTGGATCGACCGTTGCCAGCCGTGGTCCATTCATTTGCCACCTGCCTGGAGAACCGCCATTTCCGCTCTCGACCCCGATCAACTGCGGCACTTGCTGGCCCAGTGCTCACTGGGCGATCGCCGCGCCTTCGAAACCCTGTACCGCAGCGTTGCCCCGTGCCTGAATGGGGTGGCCCTGCGCTTCATGGGCCGCCGCGACCTGGCCGAGGAGGTGCTGCAGGAAAGCTTCGTGCGCATCTGGAACAACGCCGTGCGCTACCAGCCGCACCTGTCCGCCCCCCTGACCTGGATGATCAACATCACCCGCAACCAGGCCATCGACCAACTGCGCAAGCACCGCGAGCGGCCCCTGGGCGAGGGGGAGCAACAGCAATTGATGGACGACGCCCCCTCGGCCCACGAACAACTGGACAGCGCCCGCCAGGCCCGGGCCCTGAACCGCTGCCTGGAAAGCCTGGAGGGCATGCAACGCCAATCCATCACCGTGGCCTACTTCCAGGGCCTGTCCTGCTCGGAACTGGCCGAGCAACTGGCCGCGCCCCTGGGCTCGGTCAAGTCCTGGATCCGCCGCGGCATGGAACGCCTGCGCAGGTGCCTTGAATCATGAATTATCGAACCCCCGAACGGCGCCGCGCCCTCGCCGCCGACTACGCCATCGGCCTGATGCAGGGCGCCGCGCGCCGGCGCTTCGACATGCTCCTGCTGGACGACCCGGCCCTGCGCGAGGAACTGGCGCAGTGGCAGGAGAGCCTCGCCAGCCTGACCGTAGGCCTGCCCGAGCAGGAAGTGCCGGAGCATGTGTGGCAAGGCATCCAGGCGCGTATCCAGCCCCAGGTCCTGCACATGCCGCAGAAAAACCCGCTGTGGATGCGCCTGCGCCTGGCGATCGCCGCCTGCGCCGTGCTGGCCACCCTGTACATCGGCTTTATCCGGCAGGACGACCAGGTACGCTACAGCGCCACCCTGCTCAGCGCCGACCAGCAACCGGCCTTGCAGATCAAGGCCCACGCCCAGTACCTGCAAGTGGAACCCCTGGCCCTGGCTGCCATAGGCCTGGACCGCAGCCTGGAACTCTGGGCGATTCCTGCCGATGGCAAACCGATTTCCCTCGGCGTGGTGCCGGTAGGCGGCCAAGGCAAGATCAACCTGAGCCCGGCCCAACGCGAACTGCTGGGCACCCCGATCGCCCTGGCGGTGAGCCTGGAACCCCACGGCGGCTCGCCTACCGGGCAACCCACCGGGCCGGTGCTGTACCAGGGGCAATTGGCGGCGCTCTGACGGCAATCTTCGCCGGCAAGCCGGCTCCTGCAAGGCTTGTGTAGGAGCTGGCTTGCCAGCGAAGCCGCCAACGCTAAACTGCCCTGCCCACTCACCAACAGGGTCTGCGCCAGCCCCGGGTTGCCGCGCAAGCCCCCCGCACCTTTCGGCACTTGCAGTGAAACGATCTCCAATCAGAACGGCCCTCTACAGCTGCATCGCCCTGGCCCTGGCCATCCCCCTCGTCATCTGGATCATCGGCCGCCCCATCGACGGCAACCGTTGCTCGGACGCAGCCCATGCCACCGGCCCCCTGACCGAGGTCATCAGCCAGTACTTCCAGGAGACCCACGGCGCCGACTGGCAAGAGGAGATCCACTCACTGATCATTCTCGAAGTCCCGGCGGCCCAGACCCTGGCTCGCCAGCCCCAGGCCCATTACTGCGAAGCCCTGGGCCTGCTGGAAAACCCGCAACGAGCGCCCACGGAAAAATTCCATACCGCCGTGCTGATGCTCTCGCTGCCCATCGGCTACTACCTGGATTTCATGGACCGCATTCACCAGTTGTATCAGCGCGGGCTCATCGACCAATCCGTCCTGAGCATGGTGCTTTTCCCAAGAGGCACGGCGCTCAACTACTGGTGGCTGCCTCAGTGGCGATCGCGTTTCCAGCGGGATGCGCCCGGTGTGTTTAGCGAGGCCGCCGCGCAGTACATCCTCAGTGGAGAACACTGGGTCGACTACCCGGGCAAGGGTTTCTGACTCGGTATCGGCAGTGCCCGACGCAGGATCGCCAAGCAAGGTCCTGCGGACCTTTGCGCAGCCTCGCAAGCTCGACAGCGGCTACTGGGGGGTGTTTTTAGCCACGGGGTACGAAGTGCTCGCGGCGGTCTCGGGCTTACGCCACAACGCAAAAGGGCGACCCGTGGGTCGCCCTTTTTCTTCTATCGCCTCAAGTCTCAGGCAGCACTGAACAGCTTGTGCGGGTCGATGACGAATTTCTTCGGCACGCCGGCATCGAACTCGCCATAGCCGCGGGGGGCGTCGTCGAGGCTGATGACTTCAACCCCTACCACGTCGGCAATGTTGATGCGGTCCCACATGATGGCCTGCATCAGTTGGCGGTTGTACTTCATCACCGGGGTCTGGCCGGTGTGGAAGCTATGGGACTTGGCCCAGCCCAGGCCGAAGCGGATGCTCAGGCTGCCCATCTTCGCCGCGGCGTCCACGGCGCCCGGGTCTTCGGTGACGTACAGGCCAGGGATACCGATCTTGCCCGCCACCCGCACCACGCCCATCAGGGAGTTGAGCACGGTGGCCGGTGCTTCGTGCTGGGCACCGGCATGGCCGTGGCCACGGGCTTCAAAGCCCACGGCGTCCACGGCGCAATCCACTTCCGGCTCGCCGAGCAAATCGGCGATCTGCTCGTGCAGCGGGGTGTCCTTGGACAGGTCGGCAATTTCAAAACCCTGGGCCTTGGCGTGGGCCAGGCGTACCGGGTTGACGTCACCGACGATCACCACCGCGGCCCCCAGCAAGCGCGCCGAAGCAGCGGCCGCCAGGCCCACCGGACCGGCACCGGCCACGTAGACGGTGCTGCCAGGGCCGACACCGGCGGTGACGGCGCCGTGATAACCGGTGGGCAGGATGTCGGAGAGGCAGGTCAGGTCGCGGATCTTCTCCATGGCCTTGTCGCGGTTCGGCAGTTTCAGCAGGTTGAAGTCGGCGTAAGGCACCAGCACGTATTCGGCCTGGCCGCCGGTCCAGTCGCCCATGTCGACGTAGCCATAGGCACCGCCGGCGCGAGCCGGGTTGACGGTCAGGCAGACTCCGGTGTGCTGTTCCTTGCAGGAGCGACAGCGCCCGCACGCCACGTTGAAGGGCACCGAGACCAGGTCGCCGATCTTCAGGTTCTCGACGTCGCTGCCCTTCTCGATCACCTCGCCGGTGATTTCATGGCCCAGCACCAGGCCGACCTGGGCGGTGGTACGACCACGGACCATGTGCTGGTCCGAACCGCAGATGTTGGTGGAGACCACGCGCAGGATGACGCCATGCTCAATCTTCCTGCCGCGCGGGTCCTGCATTTTTGGATAGTCGATTTTCTGTACCTCGACCTTGCCGCTGCCCAGATACACGACACCACGATTACCAGACATGCTTTCACCTCGCTGTTGTTGTTATGGAACCGCGTAACCCAAAGGGGAAACACGTGGATTGCTCGGGTACAGATGCTGTTTCGTTTTCAAAATCGCTTTCGCGCGAACAGGCGCAACGCCTGTAGGAGCGAGCTTGCTCGCGAAGGGCTGCGCAGCAGCCCTGGGAATCATCAGAGCACCACCGTCCGGTTGCCGTTCAGGAACACCCGCCGCTCGATGTGATAACCCACCGCCCGGGCCAGGGTCAGGCCCTCGATATCCCGGCCCTTGGCGATCAGGTCCTCGGGGTAATAGCTGTGGTCCACCACCTCCACGCCCTGGGCGATGATCGGACCTTCGTCCAGGTCGTTGTTGATGTAGTGCGCCGTGGCTCCCACCAGTTTCACCCCCTTGTTGTAGGCCTGGTGATAAGGCTTGGCGCCCTTGAAGCCCGGCAGCAGCGAGTGGTGGATGTTGATGGCCTTGCCATCGAGCTTGCGGCACAGCTCCGGCGACAGCACCTGCATGTAGCGGGCAAGGATCACCAGTTCGGCGCCGGACTCCTCGATCACCTGCCACACCTGGCGCTCCTGGGACGGCTTGTCGTTGGGGTCGAGGGGGAAGTGGTGGTAGGGAATCTGGTGCCAGTCGGCCAGGGGCTTGAGGTCCGGGTGGTTGGACACCACCGCCACCACGTCCATGGGCAACTGGCCGATGCGCTGGCGGTAGAGCAGGTCGTTGAGGCAGTGGTCAGCCTTGGAGACCATGATCACCACCTTCGGCCGGTAGTGCGGCGCGGTCAGTTCGAAGTTCATCTCGAAGGCCTTGGCCCGCTGTGCCAGGCCCTCGCGAAAACCCTGCTCGTTCAGGCCATCGGGCTGGCGGAACTCCACGCGAATGAAGAAACGGCCCGAGAGCCGGTCATCGAAGGAATGGTGCTCGGTGACGTAGCAGCCCTGCTCGAACAGAAAGCGGGTCACCGCGTCCACCGTGCCGAGCACGCTGGGGCAGTCGGCGGTGAGAATCCATGTGTCGGGGGCGCGGCTCATGCGGGATAACTCCTGTTCGTTGGGGCAACCGCAGCGCGGTCGGTTCTCTGTAGGAGCGAGCTTGCTCGCGAAAAATCCAAGGGCGCTGTGGTCTTCCGGAAAATCCATCCTTCGCGAGTTCGCGAGCCAGCTCGCTCCTACCAGGCCAAGCTGGGCTCAGGCCTGGACGCTCA
Source organism: Pseudomonas sp. GW822-FHT06D10 (assembly GCF_058799535.1). Taxonomy (NCBI): domain Bacteria; kingdom Pseudomonadati; phylum Pseudomonadota; class Gammaproteobacteria; order Pseudomonadales; family Pseudomonadaceae; genus Pseudomonas; species Pseudomonas sp. GW822-FHT06D10. The sequence goes on from NZ_JBXALN010000003.1 coordinate 131,471, forward strand.
GGCCATATTCGGCCGCGGCATCCTGCAGCCACATCCACCAGTAATCGGAAAAGCTGCGGCGCACCAGCAGCTCCCAGGTGTCTTCGCCGGTACGGCGGATCACCAGTTGCGACTTGGCGAACACCGTGCCCACGGCCTTGCCCACCGGGAAGTTGTTGGGGTGCACGTCGTAGCTGGTGGACTTCATCAGCACCTGGCGCACGTTGGGCCCGGACAATTCGAGAATCTGCTGGCCGCCGCTGACGTTGACGATCTGGATATGCAGGTCGCCCAGGGCGGCCCGCAGGTTCTGCTCGGCGGCGAACTCTTCGCCGCTGGGCACGATCAGCAGCCACTCATCCGGGCCCAGCCATTGCAGGCTGGTCTCGCCCTTGACCACTACGCTCAGGGCGCCCGGCAGTTCGATGCCCAGGGCCTTGTGCACGCCGGCGGCGAAGGCCGGATCGTGGCCGTCGCCACGGATCGTCAGGTGGCCGAGGAGTTTTTTCTCGCGCAGGGTCACCCCGGCGTTCTTGCGGCCCTTGCCCACCAGGCTCGGCAGGTCGGCGTGGTGCAACGACGACTCGGCCTTGGCCCCGGTGGTGGGGCGCTGTTGGTAAACGTTGACTGCGGTCATAGAGCACCTGTCCTGAATTCTGTTGATAACACCCTGTAGGAGCGTGTTGTGCCTTAGATGTTCTGGCGGTCGCCTTTGGGGTCGAAGAACACCGAGGAAACGATTTCCGCCTCGATCACCCGGCCATCGGCCAGCGGCGCGAAGACCCGCTCGCCCAGGCGCTTGAGCCCCCCCTTGACCACGCCCAGGGCAAAGGAATAACCCAGGGAGTTGTGGGCATAGCTGGAGGTCACGTGGCCCACCATGCTCATCGGGATTGCCTGCTTGGGGTTGAACACCAGTTGCGCACCTTCCGGCAGCCACTGGGTCGGGTCGATCGGCTTGAGGCCCACCAGTTGCTTGCGCTGCTCGCGCACGCAGTCTTCACGGTTCATGCCGCGCCAGCCGATCCACGAGAACGGCTTGGTCCGGCCCACGCACCAGCCCATGTTCAGGTCGTCCGGGGTCATGGAACCGTCGGTGTCCTGGCCGACGATGATGAAGCCCTTCTCGGCCCGCAGCACGTGCATGGTCTCGGTGCCATAGGGGGTCAGGTTGTACTTCTTGCCGGCCTCGACGATCTGCTCCAGCACGCCCATGGCGTAGTCGGCCTGGACGTTGACCTCGTAGGACAGCTCGCCGGTGAACGAGATACGGAACACCCGCGCCGGTACGCCACCCACCAGGCCTTCCTTCCAGGTCATGAACGGGAAGCCGTCCTTGTCCAGGTCGATGTCGGTGACTTCGCTCAGCAGCTTGCGGCTGTTGGGCCCGGACAGGGTCATGGTGGCCCAGTGGTCGGTGACCGAGGTGAAGTACACCTTGAGGTCCGGCCATTCGGTCTGCTGGTAGATCTCCAGCCACTGCAGCACGCGGGCCGCGCCGCCGGTGGTGGTGGTCATCAGGAAGTGGTTGTCGGCCAGACAGGCAGTGACGCCGTCGTCGAAGACCATGCCGTCTTCCTTGCACATCAGGCCGTAGCGGGCCTTGCCCACGTCGAGCTTGGTCCAGGCATTGGTGTAGATGCGGTTGAGGAACTCCCGGGCATCGGGGCCCTGGATGTCGATCTTGCCCAGGGTCGAGGCGTCCAGCAGGCCGACACTGTCGCGCACGGCCTGGCATTCACGCTTGACCGCGGCATGCAGGTCTTCGCCGTTTTTCGGGAAATACCAGGGGCGTTTCCACTGGCCGACGTCTTCGAACTCGGCGCCATTCTTCACATGCCAGGCATGCAGCGCGGTGAAGCGCACCGGCTCGAAGATGTGTCCGCAGTGCCGGCCGGCCACGGCGCCGAAGGTGATCGGCGTGTAGTTCGGACGGAACATGGTGGTGCCCATCTGCGGGATGCTGACGTTCAGCGAACGGGCGGCGATGGCCAGGCCGTTGACGTTGCCCAGCTTGCCCTGGTCGGTGCCGAAGCCCAGGGCGGTGTAGCGCTTGACGTGCTCCACCGACTCGAAGCCCTCGCGGGTCGCCAGTTCGATGGCGGCCGCAGTGACGTCGTTCTGCAGGTCGACGAATTGCTTCGGCGCACGCGCCGTGCCTTTTTCGTGGGGCACCTGGAACAGCGCCAGGGTCGGTTCTTCAAGACGGGCCAGGGCCTTGGGCAGAACGCCCTCAACGGCCTGGAAACCGGCTTCGCTGGCGGCGCGCACACCGCCTTCGAAACCGTCGGCCAGGGTATCGCCGAGGCTGTAGACGCCGTTGATGCCACCGACGCACACACGTTTCTGCGGCGCTTCACCGGGCACGAAACCGAGGATGTCTTCGCGCCACACCGGCTTGCCGCCCAAGTGCGAGGCCAGGTGCACCACCGGGCTGTAGCCGCCGGAGCTGGCGATCAGGTCGCAGTCGAGCCATTCGCCGGGGCTGGTGACCTTGTGTGCCTTGACGTCGATGGCCGCTACACGCGCGCCGGTCACGTGCTTGCTGCCACGGGCCTCGATCACCGCGCTGGAGGTGAGGATGCGAATACCCTTGGCCCGGGCTTCTTCCACCAGGGCGCCGCGCGGGTTGTGCCGCGCATCGGCGATGGCCACCACTTGCAGGCTGGCGTCGAGCCAGTCCAGGGCCACACGGTAGGCGTGGTCGTTATTGGTGGACAGCACCAGTTTCTTGCCCGGGGCCACGCCGTAGCGCCGCACATAGGTGGAGACCGCGCCAGCCAGCATGTTGCCCGGCACGTCGTTGTTGCCGTAGACCAGCGGCCGCTCGTGGGCGCCGGTGGCCAGCACCACGCGCTTGGCGCGTACCCGGTGGATGCGCTGGCGTACCTGGCCGATGGGCGCGCGGTCGCCGAGGTGATCGGTGAGACGCTCGTGAATGGTCAGGAAGTTGTGGTCGTGGTAGCCGTTGACCGTGGCCCGCGGCAGCAGCAACACATCCGGCAGCGACTGGAGTTCGGCAACCACACTGGCCACCCACTCCGCCGCCGGCTTGCCGTCCAGGCTCTCGCGGCTGTCCAGCAGGGTACCGCCGAACTCTTCCTGCTCGTCGGCGAGGATCACCCGGGCGCCACTGCGGGCCGCTGCCAGGGCGGCGGCAAGGCCCGCGGGGCCGGCGCCGACGATCAGCACGTCGCAGTGCTGGTTCATGTTGTCGTAGGTGTCCGGATCGTTCTCGGTGGGCGAGCGACCGAGGCCCGCCGCCTTGCGGATGTACTTCTCGTAGGTCATCCAGAACGATTGCGGGTACATGAAGGTCTTGTAGTAGAAGCCCGGCGGCATCAGCTTGCCGCCGACCTTGCCGAGAATCCCCATCATGTCGTTGTTGACGCTGGGCCAGCCGTTGGTGCTGGTGGCCACCAGGCCCTGGTACAGCGCCTGCTGGGTGGCGCGCACGTTGGGGATCTGGGTGGCTTCGGTGGCACCGATCTGCAGCACCGCGTTGGGCTCCTCGCAGCCTGCGGCGAAGATGCCCCGGGGCCGGGAGTACTTGAAGCTGCGGCCGATGATGTCCACGCCGTTGGCCAGCAGCGCCGAGGCCAGGGTGTCGCCCTCAAAACCCTTGTAGCTCTGGCCGTTGAAGGTAAAGGTCAGGACCTTGTTGCGGTCGATGCGTCCGCCGTTGGACAGGCGATTGGTCTGGCTCATACCTTCTCTCCAGCAGCCTTGGCGGTGAATTGCGGCTTGGTGCCGATCTTGTAGGTCTCAAGAATTTCGTAGGTGACGGTGTCGCGGGTAGCGTTGAAGTACTGGCGGCAACCGGCGGCGTGGATCCACAACTCGTGGTGCAGGCCGCGAGGGTTGTCGCGGAAGAACATGTAGTCGCCCCACTCCTCGTCGGTGCAGGCGTTGGGGTCCAGGGGCCGTGGAATATGCGCCTGGCCGGACGAATGGAATTCCTCTTCGGAGCGCAGCTCGCCGCAGTGAGGACAGAAGATATGCAACATAGGTAGTTGTCCTTTTAGTGGGCGACCGCAGCAGCGCCGTGTTCGTCGATCAGCGCGCCGTTGTGGAAACGGTCGATGGAGAAAGGGGCGGCCAATGGATGCATCTCGCCCTTGGCGAGGCTCGCGGCAAACACGTTGCCCGAGCCCGGGGTGGCCTTGAAGCCGCCGGTGCCCCAACCGCAGTTGAAGAACATGTTCGGCACCGGAGTCTTGGAAATGATCGGGCAGGCGTCCGGGCTGGTGTCGACGATGCCGCCCCACTGGCGGTTCATGCGCACACGGGAGAGGACCGGGAACATCTCGACGATGGCCTGGATGGTGTGCTCGATCACCGGGTAGGAACCGCGCTGGCCGTAGCCGACCCAGCCGTCGATACCGGCGCCGATCACCAGGTCGCCCTTGTCCGACTGGCTGATGTAGCCGTGCACCGCGTTGGACATGATCACGCTGTCGATGATCGGTTTGATCGGCTCCGACACCAGCGCCTGCAGCGGGTGGGATTCGATCGGCAGGCGAAAACCCGCGAGCTTGGCCATGTGCCCGGAGTTGCCGGCGGTGACCACCCCGACGCGCTTGGCGCCGATAAAGCCCTTGTTGGTCTCGACGCCGATGCACACGCCGTTTTCCTTGCGAAAACCGATGACTTCGGTCTGCTGGATCAGGTCCACGCCCAGGGCGTCGGCGGCGCGGGCAAAGCCCCAGGCCACGGCGTCGTGACGGGCCACGCCGCCGCGGCGCTGGACCGTGGCGCCGAGCACCGGGTAGCGAGTGTTCTTCGAGCAGTCCAGGTAGGGGATCTCGTCCGCCACCTGCTGGGTGTTGAGCAGTTCGCCGTCGATGCCGTTGAGCCGGTTGGCGCTGACCCGGCGCTCGGAATCACGGATGTCCTGCAGGGTATGGCACAGGTTGTAGACCCCGCGCTGGGAGAACATCACGTTGTAGTTGAGGTCCTGGGACAGGCCTTCCCACAACTTCATCGCATGCTCGTAGAGCTGCGCCGACTCGTCCCACAGGTAGTTGGAACGCACGATGGTGGTGTTGCGCGCGGTGTTGCCGCCGCCCAGCCAGCCCTTCTCCACCACCGCAACATTGGTGATGCCGTGTTCCTTGGCCAGGTAGTAGGCAGTGGCCAGGCCATGCCCGCCACCGCCGACTATGACCACGTCATAGACTTTCTTCGGGGTCGGGGTGCGCCACATGCGCTGCCAGTTTTCATGGTGGCTGAGAGAGTGCTTGAAGAGGCCGAAGCCCGAATAGCGTTGCATAGTCATTGCTCCAGTTGCGGCTCTCAGCGGTAAACCGGGAAATCAGCACACAGGGCCGCCACCTGACGGGCGACATTGGCCTCGACGTCGGCATCGCCGAGGTGGTCGAGAATGTCGCAGATCCAGCCCGCCAGTTCGGTGCACTGGGTGACCTTGAAACCGCGGGTGGTGACCGCCGGGGTGCCGATGCGCAGGCCGGACGTGACAAACGGCGACTGCGGGTCGTTGGGCACGGCGTTCTTGTTCACGGTGATGTGGGCGCGGCCCAGGGCGGCATCGGCATCCTTGCCGGTCAGGCCCTGGCGAATCAGGCTGACCAGGAACAGGTGGTTGTCGGTGCCGCCGGACACTACATCGTAGCCACGTTTGATAAATACGCCGGCCATGGCCTGGGCGTTGTCGATCACTTGCTGCTGATAAGCCTTGAAGCCAGGTTCCAGCGCTTCCTTGAAGCACACCGCCTTGGCCGCGATCACATGCATCAGCGGACCGCCCTGGGCGCCGGGGAATACCGCGGCGTTGAGTTTCTTCTCGATCTCTTCATTGGCCTTGGCCAGGATCAGCCCGCCACGGGGACCGCGCAGGGTCTTGTGGGTGGTGGTGGTGACCACGTCGGCATAGGGCAGCGGGTTGGGATACAGCCCGGCAGCCACCAGCCCGGCGACGTGGGCCATGTCGACGAACAGCAGCGCCCCGACCTTGTCGGCGATCTGCCGGAAGCGCGGGAAGTCCAGGGTCTTGGAGTAGGCCGAGAAGCCGGCGACGATCATCTTCGGCTTGTGTTCCACGGCCAGGCGCTCGACTTCGTCGTAGTCGATCAACCCGGTGCGGGTGTCGATGCCGTACTGCACCGCGTTGTACAGCTTGCCCGAGGACGACACCTTGGCCCCGTGGGTCAGGTGGCCGCCATGGGCCAGGCTCATGCCGAGGATGGTATCGCCGGCCTGCAGCAGGGCCAGGTACACCTCGCTGTTGGCCGAAGAACCGGAGTGCGGCTGGACGTTGGCGTAGTCGGCACCGAACAGTTGCTTGGCGCGCTCGATGGCCAGGGCCTCGACCTTGTCCACGTGCTCGCAGCCACCGTAGTAGCGCTTGCCCGGATAGCCTTCGGCGTACTTGTTGGTCAGCCCGCTGCCTTGCGCCTGCATCACCCGCTTGCTGGTGTAGTTTTCCGACGCGATCAGCTCGATGTGATCTTCCTGGCGTTGTTCCTCGGCATTGATGGCCGCCAGCAGTGCATCGTCGTAACCCTGGATCTGGTCTTGCTTGCTGAACATCACGTCTCTCCCAGCGGCGGCGGTGCGCCTTTCGTCTCGGTGAGGCGAGCCTTACAGCTACGCCCTTTGGATGCGATGGTATGACCGGGAAGGGGAACTCAAATGCCTATGGACGCCACGCAAAGGTGCGTTTACGACATGCCCTGGCGTGCGGAGATAAATGCCTGCCCGCACCACCCGCCAACGGCTCTGGATCGGGCCTGTCCTCCACCGCAGCGCAACGCCCTCTGCCGTAGGAGCTGGCTTGCCAGCGAAGAGGCCCGCAAGCCGGGCGCAAATCCTCACGGGCGCCTTCGCCGGCAAGCCGGCTCCTACAGGGCTGCGCGCAGGGCCAGCAGCAGGAGAAAGTGCGCCGGGTACAGCAGGTAGGCCCAGCGGCGCATGGCCGGCACCGACCTGCCACGCAGCCCCCGCAGCAGCATCAGCCCCAGCCACGGCGCCAGCAGACAAGCGGCAATACCGCAGGTCGCCACCTGATTGCCCAGGCGCGCCGCCGGGAACAAGGTTTCCCATTGATTGGCCGCCAGGCACAGCGCCCCAGGCAGCAGGCTGAAATACCAGGGCCGGCGCAACACCAGTACCAGGGCCAGCGGCAGCAACACCCCGAAGGCGCCGAACATCAGCCGCTCGCTGAAAACCACCGCCAGCAGCAAGGCCAGCAGGCCAAGCCCCAGGTCCAGGCCTCTGCGCCGCTGCCAGCCGCGAGCCACCAGCAGGCCCAGGGCCAGGGTGGGCAACACATTCAAGGTATCGGGGTCGGGAATGAACAGGCGATAGGGAATCTCGCTCAGCAGGCTGAACAGCAGCAACCAGCCCAGGTAGCGCCATGGGCCGGGCCGGCGGTCGATTTCATCCCTGGCCCGGGTCAGGTTCACCGCCATGGCCAGGCAGAACCAGGGAAACGCCAGGCGCCCGGGTACGTAAAGCCAGTCCAGGCTCAGGCCCACATAACGCAGGTGATCGAGGACCATGCTCAGCAGCGCCAGCCATTTCAGCGCATCCAGCGCCCCGTCGCGCCGGGCAGTGTCGGGTTTCAGCATCGCGTCACGCATAAATCCTTATGGGCCATGCATTATTCCGGCATAAACAGAGCGTGTGCTGGGCCATTATTCTTGGTTAAAGTGCGCACCATCATCGACCACGGAGCCGGCCATGACCGACAAGAGCCAACAATTCGCCAGCGACAACTACTCCGGCATCTGCCCCGAAGCCTGGGCCGCCATGGAGCAGGCCAACCACGGCCACGAGCGCGCTTACGGCGACGACCAGTGGACCGCTCGCGCCTCGGATCATTTCCGCAAACTGTTCGAAACCGACTGCGAAGTGTTCTTCGCCTTCAACGGCACCGCCGCCAACTCCCTGGCCCTATCGTCGCTGTGCCAGAGTTACCACAGCGTGATCTGCTCGGAAACCGCCCACGTCGAAACCGACGAGTGCGGCGCCCCGGAGTTCTTCTCCAACGGCTCCAAGCTGCTGATCGCCGGCACCCAGAACGGCAAGCTGACCCCGGAATCGATCCGCGAGATCGCCCTCAAGCGCCAGGACATCCACTATCCCAAGCCGCGGGTGGTAACCCTGACCCAGGCCACCGAGGTGGGCAGTGTCTACACCCCGGAAGAAGTTCGCGCCATCAGTGCCACCTGCAAGGAACTGGGGCTGAACCTGCACATGGACGGCGCGCGCTTCTCCAACGCCTGCGCCTTCCTCGGCTGTACCCCGGCGGAGCTGACCTGGAAGGCCGGCGTGGACGTGCTGTGCTTTGGCGGCACGAAAAACGGCATGGCGGTGGGTGAAGCGATCCTGTTCTTCAACCACAAGCTGGCGGAAGACTTCGACTACCGCTGCAAGCAGGCTGGCCAGCTGGCCTCGAAAATGCGCTTTCTCTCCGCGCCCTGGGTCGGCCTCCTGGAAAACGACGCCTGGCTCAAGCACGCCCGCCACGCCAACCACTGCGCGCAGCTGCTGGCCCAACTGGTGGCCGACATCCCTGGCGTGGAACTGATGTTCCCGGTGCAGGCCAACGGCGTGTTCCTGCAACTCTCGGAACCGGCCATTGCCGCACTGACGGCCAAGGGCTGGCGCTTCTACACCTTCATCGGCAAGGGCGGCGCGCGCTTCATGTGCTCCTGGGACACCGAGGAAGACCGCGTGCGCGAACTGGCAGCCGACATCCGCACCGTCATGAGCGCCTGACCCACCACCCCCGCCTGTAGGAGCTGGCTTGCCAGCGAAGAGGCCCGCAACCCGGGCGTCGCGCTCACCGACGCCTTCGCCGGCAAGCCGGCTCCTGCAATGGCCAGCGCACCTCCCACCCCGTAGGAGCTGGCTTGCCAGCGAAGAGGCCCGTCAAGCACGCCCCCTTCATCAGTTCACAAATTCCTGAACTGATTATTTGCCCCCACTGATTCAACAACCGCAGCGTTTGTCCGAGACTCCGGGGTCGACCTATAAAAATAAGGCTGTACCCCATGACGACTTCTTCTTGCGTCACCGAGAAAGCCCAGCCTCCCGGCCTGAAGATCGAAACCCGCTCCATCGACTACGTGCCCCGCGATGAACGCCACGGCAAGGTCTGGCACCAGGGCCCCTTCTGGTTCACCGGCAACTTCGTGCTCACCACCATGGTCACCGGTTTCACCGGCGCAGCCCTGGGCCTCGCCCTGCAATACGCCATCCTGGCGATCGTCATCGGCGTCTGCCTGGGCACCTTCTGCATGGCCTTCCACGCCAACCAGGGCCCGCGCATGGGGCTGCCGCAGATGATCCAGTCCCGCGCCCAGTTCGGTCTGCGCGGCGCCATCGTGCCGTTCACCGCCGTGGTGTTCGTCTACATCGGCTTCAACGTGTTCAACGTGATTCTCGCCACCGATGCCATCAACACCGTGATTCCCGGGCCCCGGGCGCCCTGGTACACCCTGATGATCGCCGTGGCGGTGCTGATCGCGGTGATCGGCCATGACCTGCTGCACACCGTGCAGCGCTGGCTGACCTACGTGATGATCAGCGTGTTCGCGGTGCTCACCGTCAGTGCCCTGCTGACCCTGCAGGCCGACTCGGCCCTGGCCGACCCGCAGTTCTCCTGGTCGGCGTTCCTGATCCAGCTGTCGGCCGCCGCCGGCTACCAGATCAGCTATTCGGTGTACGTCTCCGACTACTCACGCTACCTGCCGCACAAGACGCCGTCGCGCCAGGTGATCTTCTGGACCTACCTGGGCGCTGCCGGTTCGGCCCTGTGGCTGATGTCCCTGGGGGCGTTCCTGGCCTCGGCCCTGCCCTCTCCCGATGCCATCGCCAGCGTGCGCGAAGTGGGCAACCGGGTGATCCCCGGCTTCGGCACCTTCACCGTGCTGATCGCAGTGCCGGCGCTGGTGGGCATCATGGCGGTCAACTGCTACGGCGCCATGCTCACCGGCATCAGCGCCATCGACGGCTTCAAGTCGATCAAGCCCAACCTCAAGAGCCGGGTCTGCGGAATCGTGCTGGTGGCGGTGGTGATCTTTCTCATCGCCATGAACATTCCCGAGAGCTACCTGGGCAGCTTCAACACTTTCGTGCTGCTGATGCTGTATTTCCTGGTGCCCTGGACCGCAGTCAACCTGGCGGACTTCTACCTGGTGCGCAAAGGTCGCTACGCCATCAGCGACATCTTCAATCACGCCGGGATCTATGGCCGCTGGTCCAGCGCCGGGCTGCTGGCGTATTTCCTCGGCCTGCTGGCGATGGTGCCGTTCATGTCCCTGAGCTTCTTCCAGGGCCCGCTGTCCCAGGCCCTGGGCGGCGCCGACATTGCCTTCGTGGTTGGCCTTGCCGTGGCCGCGCTGGTCTACTGGGCGCTGACCCGCAACCTGGACCTGGACGCGGAGCGCCTGGCCATCCAGGCCAGCGAGCAGCAACTGGAAGGAGGCGCGCAATGATTCCTCAGGCATCCCTCAAGGTGGCCTGCCAGCAAGTGGCCCCGCGCATCGGCGACCTTAAGTACAACCGCGCCCTGGGCGCCGAGGCGATACGCCAGGCCGCCGCCCGCGGCGCCCAGGTGGTGGTGCTGCCGGAACTGGTGCAGAGCGGCTATGTGTTCAGCGACCGCAATGAAGCCCTGGCACTCTCGGAAAGCCTCGACGGGCCGACCCTGAGCCTGTGGAAAACCCTGGCCGAAGAGCTGCAGGTGGTGATCGTCGGCGGCTTCTGCGAGCGCCTGGACCAGGAGCGCGTGGCCAACAGCGCGGCGCTGGTCGAACCCGAAGGCAGGCTGACGCTGTACCGCAAGGCCCACCTGTGGGATCGGGAAAACCTGATCTTCACCCCAGGCGACGAACCGCCGCCGGTGGTGGCGACCCGCTTCGGGCCGATCGCCATGATGATCTGCTACGACCTGGAGTTTCCCGAGTGGGTGCGCCTGCCAGCCCTGGCCGGTGCGGCCCTGCTGTGCGCCCCGGTGAACTGGCCGGATGGCCCGCGCCCGCTCGGCGAGCGGCCGGCGGAGATGGTCCGGGTGCAGGCCAATGCGGCGGTCAACCGGATGTTCATCGCCGCCTGCGACCGTTGCGGCGAGGAACGTGGAGTGAACTGGGTGGGCGGCTCGACCATTGTCGATGCCGACGGTTATCCACTGGCGGGCAGGGATAGGGAAAGCGCCGAGCAGTTGCTGCTGGCGGAGCTGGACCTGACCCAGGCCTGGCACAAGTCCATCAGTGAACATAACCATGTGCACCTGGATCGGCGCCCGGCGTTGTATCAGTAACCGAAGGATCAGGTTGCACCTGTTCGCTGGCAAGCCGGCTCCTGCAGCAAACGGATGCAGGGGCCGGTTTGCCGGCGATCAGAACTCCACGCGCACGTCGCCCTTGGGCACGCTGCAGCAGGACAGGATGTAGCCTTCGGCTTCGTCTTCCTCGGTGATCCCACCGTTGTGCTCCATCTCCACCTCGCCCCCCAGCTTGAGCACCTTGCAAGTGCCGCAGATGCCCATGCCGCAGGCCTTGGGAATCATCAGGCCAAGCTTGGCCGCCGCCGCGTGCACGGTTTCCCCGGGGGCCACGCGGATGCTCTTGCCCGAAGCGGTGAACTCCACCTGATGCAGATCCGCCAGGTCCGGCTCCGGCGCCTCGGCCGCCTGTTCGGCGTGTTCCACCGCATCGGCCCGGGCTTCGGCCGGGGTCGCGCCGAAAGATTCCTCGTGGTAGCGAGCCATGTCGAAACCGGCGGCTTCCAGCAGCCGCTTGACCGCGCTCATATAGGGCGTGGGGCCGCAGCAGAACACTTCCCGCTCCAGGAAATCCGGGGCCATCAACTCCAGCATCTTGTGGTTCAGGTAACCGCGATAACCAGCCCAGGGCTCGCCCAGGCCGTGCTTTTCGCAGATCAGGTGCAGGCTGAAGTTGTCGATCCGCGAGGCCATGTGCTCCAGCTCGCGGTGGTAAATGATGTCCTTGGGGGAACGGGCGCTGTGGATGAACACCATGTCGACGTTGGCGTTGGTGTCGTAGAACCAGCGCGCCATGGACATCACCGGGGTAATGCCGACGCCACCGCTGAGGTAGAGGATCTTCGGCGCCGGAAAGTCGATGGCGTTGAACAGCCCCACCGGCCCGTGCACCGCCAGTTCCTGGCCTTCGTGCAGGGTGTCGTGCAGCCAGTTGGAGACCTTGCCGCCGGGCACGCGCTTGATGGTCACCGAGAAGCTGTAGGGCACCGAGGGCGAGCTGGAGATGGTGTAGGAACGCATCACCGGCTGGCCCTCGATCTCCAGCTCCAGGGTGACGAACTGCCCAGGCTTGAAGAAGAACATGATCGGCTGGTCGGCCATGAAGCAGAAGGTCCGCACGTCCCAGGTTTCCTGGATGACTTTGACGCAACGGACGATGTGACGGCCATTGGCCCAGGTCTGGGTGGTTACCGGGTTGAGGAAGGTGTTGGACATGCTGTTCTCCACGGCCGACGGTCGGCGTCTTGTCAGCGATTCTGCGTAAGGCTTCTCGCGCCCATTTACCTATCTGCGACATTCACATGCTTATCGCGACCAGCCCCCAGCTGCCGGGGCTGGCGCGTCGGGAACAGATTGGGCCATGTCGCCCATGGATAAGGTTCTTGGCGCCTGCGGACCCACACTCGCCTCAACGACAACAGCCGTTTTTTTCGTGACTTGCGTAGCACCCACCGTAGCCACTAATTAATTCGCCGGCCGCACTGAACGGCCATGAGGACTTGAACGATGGACGTCACCGCAACCCTGAGCTTGGGCGATCCGCTGGAACCTGCACGCAAGGCCACTGCACAGATGCTGCAGGAACGTGAGCGGACCTTTTCCCTGCCGCAGCCGTTCTACTGCGATGAAAGGCTGTTCGATATCGACATGCAGGAGATCTTCCAGAAGGAATGGCTGATCGCCGGCATGACCTGCGAGATCCCTACCAAGGGCAACTACATCACCCTGCAGATCGGCAAGAACCCGATCATCGTCATCCGCGGCGCCGACGGCGTGGTCCACGCCTTCCACAACGTCTGCCGCCACCGCGGCTCACGGCTGTGCACCAGCGACAAGGGCAAGGTCGCCAAGCTGGTCTGCCACTACCACCAGTGGACCTACGAACTGGACGGCCGCCTGCTGTTCGCCGGCACCGAGATGGGCGCCGACTTCGACATGAAGCAATACGGCCTGAAACCGGTGAACGTGAAGACCGCCGGCGGCTACATCTTCATCTCCCTGGCCGAGAACCCGCCGGCCATCGACGACTTCCTGGCGACCCTGGCCCATTACATGGAGCCCTACGACATGGAGAACACCAAGGTGGCGGTGCAGACCACCTTGCATGAAAAGGCCAACTGGAAGCTGGTGCTGGAGAACAACCGCGAGTGCTACCACTGCGGCGGCTCGCACCCCGAATTGCTGAAAACCCTGCTGGAATGGGACGACGTCACCGACCCGCGGGCCGACCAGGCGTTCAAGGACCACGTGGCCGCCTCCGCTGCCGCCTGGGAAGCCGAGAAGATCCCTTACGCCCACGCCAGCTTCGGCCTGCGCAACCGCATCGTGCGCATGCCGCTGCTCAAGGGCACCGTGTCCATGACCCTGGACGGCAAGCAGGGCTGCGCCAAACTCATGGGCCGGATCAAGAACCCGGACCTGGGCTCGATGCGCATCCTGCACCTGCCCCACTCGTGGAACCACTGTATGGGCGACCACATCATCGTGTTCACCGTGTGGCCCATCAGCGCCCAGGAAACCATCGTCACCACCAAGTGGATCGTGCACAAGGACGCCGTGGAAGGCGTGGACTACGACGTCGAGCGCATGCGCCAGGTGTGGGACGCCACCAACGCCCAGGACCGGCGCCTGGCGGAAGAGAACCAGCGCGGCATCAACTCCACCGCCTACCAGCCCGGCCCGTACTCCAAGACCTACGAGTTCGGCGTGGTCAACTTCGTCGACTGGTACAGCGAGCGCATGCTGAGCAACCTGGGGGCGGAACCGGCGCCTTACCTCAAGGGTGTGCCGGTCACTGGATAAAGCACATCCGGCGGGAGACCGCCCGGCACGGTCCTGCGCACCTTTACACAGCCTCGCAGGCTCACCAGCGGCTACAGATGCAGTTTCTGTAGCCGCTGGCGCAGGCGGGGCGCGCTGGTTGGTGGCGCGCCCGCAGGTGCATCGACGGAGGCGCCGATCGCACAAGCCTGTGATAAACGCCAGTCCATTGCCTGCCCCCTCCCCCGAAAACCGGATGTGGATAACTAACCGCCAAGTCCGTGTGGCAACGGCGAAGACAGGCCACTTGCCAGTGTCAAGGCAGCCATTAGAACTGTATGAAATTTGATCTATTGCCGTGCAAGCCATGGATTACAAGAGGTGCAGCCTTCGACGAACACCTTATCCACACCTTGGCCCACAGCAACTGTGGGCAAGTTCCTCTGGCATGGGGATATTTCGCCGGGCAATGGCAATAAAATCCGTGACTTATGAAGAAAGTGCTGTTTCACAAGGCATTGATCATTTTTTGAACACAGCCATCAAAGCCACGTATTCAGAGGGCTACAGAGGAAGGCGAACACCTTATCCACAGAACGGCCAACAGACTTTGGGGGCAACTCGGGTGCACTAGTCAGGCACTGTGGAAAACCGCCAAAAGCCGTGCATTATCAGGGCCACGCCAGGATATTCTGCGGAAAAACCAGCATTTGGTCGTTTTTTGAACAAAATCTTGAAAGCCCCGTTCTGCAAGGGATACAGCGCTAAGCGAACATCTTATCCACAGAAGCGCCAACAGACTTTGGGGGCAACTGCTGTGCAAAAGTCTGCCCGAGGGTTTTCCCATCATGGAAAAAACGCCATAAAAAACGCCGACTTAGCCTGATCAAAAATCGTACAGGCGGCGCCAGGGCCTGCTACACAAGGGCTGGAGCGAGGCGCGAACACCTTATCCACAGGTCCGCACACAGGGATTGTGAGTAACCCTACCCCCCCTGTCGCGAAAGACGGCCGGGAATTGTGCAAAACCGCGCCGGCCTCTTCGCCGGCAAGCCGGCTCCTACAAGGCATCGGTGCATTTCCCCTTGTGGGTACTGGCTTGCCAGCGCACGGCTGCGCCCGGGAATTGTGCAAAACCGCGCTGGCCTCTTCGCCGGCAAGCCGGCTCCTACAGGGCATGGGTACATTTCCCTCCCGTAGGAGCTGGCTTGCCAGCGAACAGCGGTGCAAGGGGTTGTGCATAACCCTGAGGTCAGCGCACTACGCCTTCTTCGATGAGCAATTTGAGAATGGCTTCGGCACCCGCCTCAGGGCTGGCGCCCTTGAGTACCTGGCCGGTGCCGCCGCTGGCCTTGGCGGTAGCGGCTTTCATGCGGTCGGCGCCGCTCTTGGCCTTGATCACTTTCAGGCGCTTGGGGCGCGGCTTGGCCGGTTGCAGGCTGGAGCCTGTGAACAACTCGTCCTCCACCACCAGCACCTGGTCGGCTTCGAGCACACCCCGGCGCGCCGGGCCGTAGGCGCTCTGGCGCGGCTTGGGGGCGGCGTTATCCACAGTGGCGAGGAATGGCAGGCGCACCTTGAGCCGGCGTCGCTGGCCGCGAGGCAAGGCTTGCAGGACATGGGCCACGCCATCCCCCAGGGACTCGACCTGGGCCAGCCCCACCACCAGCGGCCAGCCGAGGTTTTCCGCCAGCAGGAATGGCAGCATCCCCGAGCCCTCGCCGGTTTCCGCCTGGCTGCCGGTGAGCACCACCTGGGCGCCGGCATGACGCAGGTACTGGGCCAGTGCCGGCAGGGCATCGGCGCCCGCCGGCTGCTCCAGCACATGCAGCTGTTCCAGGCCCATGCCCAGGTAGGCACGCAGGGCCGGCTCGGCTACATCGCCGGCATGCAGCACCTGCAACTGCGCACCGGCCAGTTGCAGGCCCAGTTCCACTGCCCGGGCATCCTGTTCGGCACGCCGCGGGCGGCCGGAGGTGGGGTGGGCGCCAATCGAAATCAGGCTGATTACATTGCTGTGCATAACATCCCCTTAAGCCGCATCGCGCTTGGCGTCGTTGCGGTAGGCCGCTACCGCCGCGATCAAGGCCTTGAGAATCTCCGCGCTGTCGCCAATCACCGACAGGTCGGCACGCTTGATCATGTCGCAACCCGGGTCGAGGTTGATCGCCACCACCTTGTCGCAGGCACCAATGCCTTGCAGGTGCTGGATCGCTCCGGAAATCCCCACCGCCACATAGACCCGCGCGGTGACCCAGATACCACTGGCCCCCACTTGCCGGTCGCGGGCCATGAAGCCGTCGTCCACCGCCACCCGCGAAGCGCCTTCGGTGGCCCCCAGGGCGGCGGCGGTCTGGTGAAACAGCGGCCAGTCCTTGACCCCGTTGCCCCCGGAAAAGATGAATTCGGCCTCGGCCATGGGAATCGCCGCCGGGTCCACCGCCACTGCGCCCAGGTCTTCGATCCGCGCCAGGCTGCGGGCCACGCTTGTGGATAACTCCACCGGCAAGGCTTCGTGGCGGGTTTCGCTGACCGGCTCCGCGCATTCGGCGGCGGCCAGGATCAAGCGCGCGACCGGCCGCGCCAGGTCCTGCAGGCCGGCGCCGGCACGGCCGATGCACTGCCCGTCCTTGACCTGCCAGACCCGGGTCGCCGGGCGTTCGCCCAGGGCCGCGGCAAAGCGCCGGCCCAGTTCGCCGCCGCCGGTGCGGCTGTCGGGCAGCAGCCAGTGACGCGGGCTGAACTGGTTATCCACAGCCCGCAGGCCCTGCACCCGTTGCTCCGGTGCATAACCTTCGAACTCGCTGCCTTGCAGCACCAGCAGGCGGTCGACACCCGCGGTGGCGAAGGCCGATTCCTTGTGTTCGCCGAACACCACCGCCAGCACCGCGCCGTCCTGGCCCGCCAACTGATGGGCCAGGCCCAGCAGGTCGCGGTCGTGGCTGCTCAGGCGGCCACCGACCATGTCCGGCACCACGCTGATGTAGAACGCCGGCTGCGCCACTTGATGCAGCGGCAACTGCACCTCGGCCGCTGCCGTGCGCTTGGCGCTGCCGCCCTGCTGGGCGCCACTGCGGTCGATGCGCTTGAGGCCGTTGGGGCCGATGAAACCGATGCCGTGGGGGTTCTTGCGGATCAGGCCATTGGGCCCCATCCAGCTGTGTTGCGCCGACTGCATGGCCGCGTGCAGCGGGTGCAGGCGGTTGCGGGCGATCCACTCGGCCCGGGGATCGCGGCGGATAATGTCGCTCATCAGTGCACCTCCGCAGGTTCAGGTTTCACCGACGCCGGCGCTTTGCTCGGGGCGGCGTCTTCGAGCAAGGCATCGGCTACCAGTTCGGCGATGTCCTTGATCATCGGCCGCGGCTCCACCACCCCTTCGAGCATCGCCGTGCACTGTGGACAACCCACGGCCACCAGCTCGGCGCCGGTTTCGCGGATGTCCTGCATGCGCATGTCGGGAATCCGTTGCTTGCCCGGAATGTCGGTGATCGGCGCGCCGCCGCCACCGCCGCAGCAACGGGAACGGAAGCCCGAGCGCTGCATTTCCTTGATCTCGATGCCCAAGGCACGCAGTACGTCCCGAGGGGCTTCGTACTCACCGTTGTAACGACCCAGGTAGCAAGGATCGTGATAGGTCACGCTGCTGCCCTTGTGCTGGCCCAGGTTCAGCGCACCGGCGCCGATCAGCTCGGCCAGGTAGGTGCTGTGGTGCTGCACCAGGTAGTTGCCATCGAAGGCGCCGTACTCGTTCTTCAGCACATGGAAGCTGTGGGGATCGCAGGTGACGATGCGCTTGAAGCGGTACTTGGCCAGGGTCTGGATGTTGCGCTTGGCCAGCAGCTGGAAAGTCGCTTCGTCGCCCAGGCGCCGGGCCACGTCACCGCTGTCGCGCTCTTCCAGGCCGAGCACGGCGAAGTCCACCTTGGCCGCCTTGAGCACTTTGACGAAGGCCCGCAGGGTGCGCTGGTTGCGCATGTCGAAGGCGCCGTCGCCGACCCAGAACAGCACGTCGGTGCTTTGTTTGTCGCTGAGCAGGGACAGGTTCAGGTCCGCCGCCCAGTTCATCCGCCCGCCGGGGTTGAAGCCGCCGGGGTTGTCGGTGGCAATGAGGTTTTCCAGGACCTCGGCGCCCTTGTTCGGCGTGGCGCCCTTCTCCAAGGTCAGGTGGCGACGCATGTCGACGATGGCATCGACGTGTTCGATCATCATCGGGCATTCCTCGACACAGGCCCGACAGGTGGTGCAGGACCACAGGGTCTCGGCGTCCACCAGGCCGTTGACGATGGGCTGGTGCGGGTTGCCGCCGTGTTCGCCGATGACCTTGCCAGGGTACGGGCTGCCAGCGAACTGCGCGTCGGTACCGCCGGCCAGGCCGACCACCATGTCCTGGATCAGTTTCTTCGGGTTCAGCGGCTGGCCGGCGGCGAAGGCCGGGCATGCCGCCTCGCACTTGCCGCACTGCACGCAGGCGTCGAAGCCCAGCAACTGGTTCCAGGTGAAGTCCTTGGGCTTTTCCACCCCCAAAGGCGCGTTCGGGTCTTCCAGGTCCAACGGTTTGAGGCCGGTGGAGCGCCCGCCACCAAAGCGCTCGGCGCGCCGGTGCCAGGCCAGGTGCAGGGCGCCAGCGAAGGCGTGCTTCATCGGCCCGCCCCAGGTCATGCCGAAAAACAGCTCGGACACGCCCCAGAGCACACCCAGCGCAAGCAGCGCCGCCAGCAGCCAGCCACCGAAGTTTTCCGGAAGGATCCCGGCCACCGGCAGGGTCGCCACGAAGAAGCTCACGGAGAATGCCAGCAGGCTTTTGGGCAGGCGCATCCACGGCCCTTTGGACAGCCGCGCCGGCGGGTTGCGCCGGCGCTTGGCGACGAACAGCGCGCCGACGAACATCAGCGTGGTGGCCAGCAGCAAGGCATAACCCAGGATGCGGTTGTGCAGGCCGAAACCGTGCACCAGGATCGCCAGCACGGCGGCCAGGACAAAGCCCCCCGCCGTGGCCACGTGGGTGTTGGCCATGTATTTGTCCCGGGCCACCACGTGGTGCAGATCCACCATGTAGCGCTTGGGCATGGCCAGCAGGCCGCCAATCAGATCGACCTTGGAGGCTCGCCCCCGGCGCCACATGGCCACGCGTCGCAGCGCGCCAAGGACCGCAAGGCCGATGGCGGCGAACAACAGAATGGGAAGAAGGGTGTTCAACATGGTGGAGCTCCCAAAGACCTGGGGCCTTGTAGGAGCTGGCTTGCCAGCGATCAGGCGGCACGCGGTATCTCGCCAGTGCCGATCGCCGGCAAGCCGGCTCCTACAGGAAGTGGCTTAGAAATCCTTGCACAGGCGCAGTGCGTCGTAGATCGCGGCATGGGTGTTGCGCTGGGACACGCAGTCGCCGATGCGGAACAACAGGTAGCCCTCCCCCGTCTCGCTCAGGCACGGCTGCGGCTTGATCGCGAACAGCGCCTCGACGTCCATCTGGCCCTTGTTGCGCGAACCTTCCTTGAGCCCGTAGTAGAGCTCCTCGTCGGGACGCACGCCGTTTTCCACCACCACCTGATCCACCACCCGTTCTTCCCGGGCGCCGGTGTATTCGTTCTCCAGCACCGCCACCAGCTTGTCGCCCTCGCGGTAGACCTTCTCCAGGGTCAGGTCCCCGGTCATGATCACTTCCTTGGGGTACAGGCTGCGGTAGTAGGTAGGGAACGAGGTGCCGCCCACAGCGATGCCCGGCTTGATGTCGTCGGTGACAATCTCCACTTGCGAACCCTTGTCGGCAATGAAGTCGGTGACCGACATGCCGGTGAACTCGCAGATGGTGTCGTACACCAGCACGTTCTTGCCCGGCGCCACCTTGCCGTCGAGGATGTCCCAGCTGCTGACCACCAACCCTTCGGCGGCGCCCCAGTGCTCGTTCTGCTCGATGAACGGATGGCCGCCCACGGCTAGCACCACCACGTCGGGGCGCAGGTCGAGGATGGTCGCGCTGTCCGCCGCGGTGCCCAGGCGCAGGTCGACTTTCAAGCGCGCCAGTTCCAACTGATACCAACGGGTAATGCCGGCGATCTGGTCTCGTTGCGGCGCCTTGGAGGCCGTGGTGATCTGCCCGCCAATGGCATCCTTCTTCTCGAACAGGGTCACGTCATGGCCACGTTCGGCCGCCACGCGGGCGGCTTCCATGCCGGCCGGTCCGGCACCGACCACCACCACCTTGCGCTTGATGCCGGTGGTTTTCTCGATGATGTGCGGCACGCCCATGTACTCACGGGACGTGGCGGCGTTCTGGATGCACAGCACGTCCAGGCCCTGGTACTGGCGGTCAATGCAGTAGTTGGCGCCGACGCACTGTTTGATCTGGTCGATCTGGCCCATCTTGATCTTGGCGATCAGGTGCGGGTCGGCCATGTGCGCGCGGGTCATGCCCACCATATCGACGTAACCGCCTTCGAGAATCCGCGTGGCCTGGTTCGGGTCCTTGATGTTCTGCGCGTGCAGCACCGGCACCTTGACCACTTCCTTGATGCCCGCCGCCAGGTGCAGGAACGGCTCCGGCGGGAAGCTCATGTTGGGGATCACGTTGGCCAGGGTGTTGTGGGTGTCGCAGCCCGAACCCACCACGCCGATGAAGTCCAGCATGCCGGTGTCGTCGTAATACTTGGCGATCTGCTTCATGTCCTCATGGGACAGGCCGTCCGGGTGGAATTCGTCGCCGCACAGGCGCATGCCCACGCAGAAATCATCGCCCACTTCAGCGCGTACCGCCTTGAGCACTTCCAGGCCGAAACGCATGCGTTTCTCGAAGGTGCCGCCCCATTCGTCGGTGCGCTTGTTGACCCGCGGGCTCCAGAACTGGTCGATCATGTGCTGGTGCACCGCCGACAGCTCGACACCGTCCAGGCCACCGGCCTTGGCCCGGCGCGCGGCCTGGGCGTAGTTGCCGATCACCCGCCAGATCTCCTCCGGCTCGATGGTCTTGCAGGTGGCGCGGTGCACTGGCTCGCGCACCCCGGACGGCGACATCAGGGTCGGCCAGTTGAAACCGTCCCAGCGCGAGCGCCGGCCCATGTGGGTAATCTGGATCATGATCTTGGCGCCATGCTTGTGCATGGCGTCGGCCAGGTTCTGGAAATGCGGGATGATCCGGTCGGTGGACAGGTTCACCGAGCTCCACCACTCCTGGGGGCTGTCGATGGCCACCACCGAGGAACCGCCACAGATCGCCAGGCCGATGCCGCCCTTGGCCTTTTCCTCGTAGTACTTCACATACCGTTCAGTCGTCATGCCGCCGTCGGTGGCGTAGACCTCGGCGTGCGCGGTGCTCAGCACACGGTTGCGGATGGTCAGTTTGCCGATCTGGATCGGCTGGAACATCGCTTCGAAAGCCATTTTTCTTAACTCCGCTTACAACGGTTTGACGACGAACAGGCCATCGTCGTGGCCTTCTTCGGAACCACCGTAAACCTGCTCTGCCACGGTGCGGATCTTGCTGCCACGGGCGGCCAGGATCTGGTCCATGGCGCCGGCGAACCAGCCGGTGAACATGTAGTCGACCTTGCGCCCGACCTTGCCGTACACGTAGACGAACGCCGAGTGTTCGAGCTTGACGCTGGCGGTGCCTTTATCCAGGTCGATGTCCTGGATCTTGAACAGGCCCCAGCCGCGCTGGGACAGGCGCTTCATGTAGTGCTCGAACACCGCGACGCCTTCCAGGCCGTGGCATTCGGCTTCTTTTTCGCACCAGTGCCAGGCGGACTTGTAGCCGGCCTTGTAAAGGATCTCGGCATAGGCCTCGGCGCCCAGTACTTCCTCGATGCCCATGTGGTTGTTGACGAAGAAATGCCGTGGCACGTAGAGCATCGGCAGGGCGTCGGAGGTCCAGACACCGGTTTCGCTGTCGACTTCGATAGGCAATTGCGGGGCGATCTTGGCCATGTTTCAAAACTCCGGAATTCTGTGGATAAGTACGTCTGTAGCCGCTGCCGCAGGCTGCGAAAAGGCTCGAAGAGCCTTCCGAGGGCCGCAAGAGCGCGTCTCCTTCGGAGCCGATCGCAGCCTGCGGCAGCGGCTACAGGAATGTGCTGTGGGGGGGTGGCGTTATTCGCCCCAGACGTCCTTCAGGACATTGACCCAGTTCTCGCCCATGATCTTGCGCACCACGCGCTCGCTGTGGCCGCGCTTGAGCAGGGTCTCGGTGAGGTTGGGGAACTCACCCACGGTGCGGATGCCCAGGGGGTTGATGATCTTGCCGAAGTTGGTCAGGCGCCGGGCGTAGCCCTTGTCGTGGGTCAGGTACTCGAAGAAGTCCTGGCCATGGCCCTGGGTGAAGTCGGTGCCGATGCCAATCGAATCTTCACCGACGATGTTCATGGTGTATTCGATGGCTTCGGCGTAGTCGTCGATGGTCGAATCGATGCCCTTGGCCAGGAACGGCGCGAACATGGTCACGCCGACGAAACCGCCGTGGTCGGCGATGAATTTCAGTTCGGCATCGGACTTGTTGCGCGGGTGCTCCTTGAGCCCCGACGGCAGGCAGTGGGAGTAGCAGACCGGCTTCTTGGATTCGAGGATCACTTCCTCGCTGGTCTTGGAACCAACGTGGGACAGGTCGCACATGACCCCGACGCGGTTCATCTCGGCGACGATCTCGCGGCCGAACCCGGAGAGCCCGCCATCACGCTCGTAGCAGCCGGTGCCCACCAGGTTCTGGGTGTTGTAGCACATCTGCACGATGCCCACGCCCAGCTGTTTGAACACCTCGACGTAGCCGATCTGGTCTTCGAAGGCATGGGCATTCTGGAAGCCGAAGAGGATGCCGGTCTTGCCCAGCTCCTTGGCCTTGCGAATGTCCGCGGTGGTGCGCACGGGCATCACCAGGTCGCTGTTTTCGCGTATCAGCTTCTGGCTGGAGGCAATGTTGTTGACCGTGGCCTGGAAACCTTCCCAAACCGACACGGTGCAGTTGGCTGCGGTCAGGCCGCCCTTGCGCATGTCCTCGAACAGCTCGCGGTTCCACTTGGCAATGATCAGCCCGTCGATAACGATGCTGTCGGCGTGTAGTTCGGCTGGGCTCATCAGGCTGTCCCCTTATTGGCGATTCATGCGCCGAATCGTCTGCCGGCGCTTTGGGGTCAGCATATGCTTGAGGGCCGGGGCGCCTGGGTGCAAAAACGACAGGGGAATTGCCGAAAGCGTCAAGCGCCGACAAAGGGCCGGACGGAGGGCATGGGTGGCCTCTGTTCTTTGCCCGGGGCTTGCGCCAGAATTCGCCGCTTCAACGAAAGCGTCACTGGATGAGGGCAGCGCTGCAATGAAACCGATCTTCCTGGCCTTGTTACTGATAACGACAGGCGTACAGGCGGCCGAAGAGGCCGACAACACGCCCTGCGACGGCGTGGAAAACGACGTGCAGACCCTGGAATGCGCGACCTACAACAGGACCACCGCCGAACAGTTGCTGGGCGACAACGTGCAGAGCCTGCTGGAACGCCTGGGTACCCTCTATGGCAGCGACAAAGGGCAACTGGCCGACATCAGCGCCAAGGTCAAAAATGCCCAGCAACTGTGGCAGAAGCAGCGCGACGCCGACTGCGCGATGGAGTCCTTTCCGGCCAAGCCCGGCACCAAGGCCTACACCATCGCCACCAATGACTGCCTGGCGCGCATGAGCGACGAACGCTCGGAGTTCATCGAATCCATCGCCCAGGAATGACCCGCCACCGCTAGGAGCGGGCCGGCCCGCGAAAAGCGCTCTGGCAAACCGGTTGTGGTGGCTGCGAGCATTTCGCGAGCAAGCTCGCTCCTACAGGTCAGCGCCGGGTCAGGCGCCACCGCGAAAGCACGAGACGCCCCAGGCGGTGAGCTTGAACGGCAGGTGGTAGTGCTGGCGCGGATCATCCAGGCCGAAGCGGTACACCAGCACCTCGAGGAAGGGCACCGGCGGCAGCGCCTGGCCTTGCTCGCGATAGAACGCCGCCACGTCCAGCTCCACTTCGTAGACGCCCTGGCCGAAGCTCGCCGAGCGCTCGGCAAGCTCGCTCAGCAAGCCGTTGCCGGCAATTCGCCCTGCGCAGAGCAGCTCGCCGCCCAGGCGGCGCACCCGCACCGCCATGCCTTCGGCCACCTTGCCGCTGGCGACGTCCACCACATGGATGGATAGGCCGCCGTTCATTTCCAGAAGCCCTTGTGCGCCAGCGCGGCCTCGCTCTCAAGCATCGGCCCGAACACCGGGATCTGCCGCTGCCCACGGGCGAACACTTCGCGGCACGGCAGGGAAAAGGTCGGGTTTTCCGGGTGGTCGCCGGTCAACTCCAGCAGCTCATGTTCAGACAAGGCGTAGACCACCCGACCAATGCCGGTCCAGTAGATGGCCCCGGCGCACATGCAGCAGGGCTCGGCGCTGGTGTACAGGGTGCACTCGGCCAGGGCCTGGGGGCTGAGGCGCTTGGCCGCCAGCGCCGCTGCCGCCAGTTCGGCGTGCTGGGTCGGGTCGCCTTCGGGGGGCATCGAGTTGTTGCCGGCGCTGGCGATGACCTTGCCGTCGCGATCGGCCACCAGGGCCGCGAACGGATGACGGCCGCGGGCCTTGGCCTCTTCGGCGAGCTGGATGCTCTGGCGCAGCAAGTGCAGGTCCAGTTCGGTGACGCCGGCAGGGATGGAAGAAAGAATCTGGGTCATCTTGACCTCCTTTTCATGGGCAGGAGCCGCCACAGCAATGGCGGCGAGAAAAACGTCAGTCATTGAGCTCGACATGGGCTGCCAGCACCTGGGTGGCGGCCTCACGGGGGTTGAGCAGCAGGTTGAGAACGATGGCGGTGATGGCGCCAAGGAAGATGCCGCTTTCCAGCACCAGCCTGAGGGGACCGTGCAGATGGGCGAACAGCGCCGGGAAGGACATCGGCAGCACCCCGACGCTGACCGACACCGCCACCACGATGGCGTTGCGCGTACCTTCGAACGGCACCCGCGACAGTTCCTGGATGCCGGCCACTGTAGTCATGCCGAACATCACGATGGCGCAACCGCCAAGCACCGGGGTCGGCACCGCGGCCACCAGGGCACCCAGCTTGGGAAACAGCCCCATGAGCACCATGATTGCCCCGGCCGCAGCCACCACGAAGCGGCTCTTGACCCTGGACAGCGCGATCAGCCCGGTGTTCTGGGTAAAGGCGTTGTAGGGAAAGCTGTTGAACAGGCCGCCGAGCAGGGTCGACAGGCCATCGGCGCGGAACGCATCGCCCAGGGTGCGCTGGGTGGTCGGCTTGCCGGTGAGCTTGCCGATGGCCAGGCAGTTGCCGGTGGTCTCGGCCATGATCACCAGCATCGCCAGGGTCATGATCAGGATCGGCACCAGGGAAAACTGTGGAGCCCCAAACGCCATGGGCCGGCTCAGTTCGAACCAGGCCGCCTGGCTCACCTGGGCAAAGTCGGTCATGCCGAACGCCGCGGCGATCAGGCTGCCCACCAGCAAGCCGATGAGCACGCTGAGGTTGCCGATAAAGCCCGAGAACTTGCCGTAGATCACCAGCGTCACCGCTACCGTGGCCAGCCCCAGCAGCAGGTTGGCCGGCGCGCCGAAATCGTCCGCCGCGGGGTTGCCGCCGCCGAGCCAGATCGCCGCTGCCGGCATCAGGGAAATGCCGATGATGGTGATCAGGCTGCCGATCACTACGGGCGGGAAAAACCGCAGCAAACGGCTGAACAGCGGCGCCAGGGCAATGGTGATGACGCCTGCGGCGATCACCGCGCCGAACACCTCGGTCAGGCCGAACTGCTTGCCGATCATGATCATCGGTGCCAGGGCGATGAACGAACAGCCCTGGATCAACGGCAGCCGCGCGCCAAAACGCCAGAACCCCAGGGTCTGGACCAGGGTGGCGATGCCCGAGGTCAGCAGGTTGGCGTTGATCAATAGCACCACCTGCGCCGGGGTCAGGCCCAGGGCATTGCCTAGAATCAACGGCACCGCCACCGCACCGGCATACATCACCAGCACATGCTGCAGGCCGAAGGTGAACAGCTGGCGGACGGGCAGGACCTCGTCCACGGGATGCACGCGGGAAATTGTCATGTCGCAGGTCTCCTGAAGGTGCAGCTTTTGCTTTTGTTTTGGCAGGCATCCGGGGCAAGCGCCGCCGGCAGGAAGTACGGACGTCGGGGCCATGATCTGTGCTTGAATACGATGAAACAAATGAGCAGCCATCGTTTTTAACGATGGATCAGACAGCCCTCTTCCAGGGCCGGGAGCCGCGATGCGCTTTTCGCTGGATCAACTGCAGATGTTCGTACAGGCCGCGCAAAGCGGCTCGTTCTCGGCCGCCGCACGCAAGCTGGGCAAGACCCAGTCCACGGTCAGCGTGGCCATCGGCAACCTGGAGGCGGACCTGGGGGTCGAGCTGTTCGACCGCAGCGCTCGCAGCCCGGTGCTGACGGCCACCGGGCAGAAGATGCTGCTGCAGGCCGAGGCGGTGCTGGAGCGCTGCCTGACCCTGCAGGCCAACGCCGACTGCCTGTCGCAGGTGGTGGAGCCACACCTGTCGATCGTCATCGAAACCCCCTATGGCCCGCTGATGCCGGCCCTGCGGGAGTTCGAACAGGCCTTTCCCTATGTCGACCTGCTGATCCGCCACCCGCTGTCCGGGGACGCCAGCGAGCTGGTGGCCCGGGGTGAGGCGGTGCTGGGCATCGCCTTCTCGCAACCGGGCTACCCCCAGGAGCTGGAGTTCCAGCAATTGGGCAAGCTGATCATGTTGCACGTCTGCCACCCGGACCACCCGCTGGCGCAGCTCGACAGCGTGACCTTCGACGACCTGCACGTGCACCGGCGCCTGGCCTTCAGCGCCCACGCCAACAAGCTGCCCAGCAGCGAATACCTGCGCTCCACCCAGCTGTGGCAGGCGGAAAACTACCTGGCGCTGCTGGAAATGGTCCGCGCCGGCCTGGGCTGGGCCACCCTGCCGCGGCAACTGATCCAGCGTGAACTGGCCAAGGGCGAGCTGGTGGAACTGCAACTGGGGGCCTACCCCCATACCGACTGGCTGATCGGCGTCGACCTGCTCTGGGCCCGACAACGGGTGATGGGCAAGGCCGAGCGCTGGCTCAAGGAGCGGTTGCTGCGCCAGAAGGTGTACGAGGTGGACCGGCGCGGGCAGTCCACGACCTGGTAATGCTGGCGCGGGCAACAAAGGGACAAGGTTCTGCACTTGGCCGGGCAGGAAATATAAGCAAGGATTCGCATTGCTTATAAAAGACTTATATAGTCCGCCATGAACGAGATCCTCTGGAGTAGAAAAGCGGTCAAGCAGTTGATGCGACTGCACCACGAGCATCAGGTCCAGGTTCGCGATGCGATTGCCCTGCTGGCCGACATGCCCGCCAGTGGCAACGTCAAAGCCCTGTCCGGCCACACTTATGCCTATCGTCTTCGGGTCGGGCAGTACCGGGTCCTGTTCGACTGGGACGGAGCCATACACATCGTCAGTGTTCAAGAGGTCAAGAAACGTGATGAACGTACCTACTGACATCCAGATCATCCACGGCCCGGACGGCAGCCCGGCATTCGTGGTGATTCCCTACGCGCAGTACATGGCGCAGTACAAGGAAGCCGATCTGATACCCCATGACGTGGTCAGCCGCATGGTCGACGGCGCCACGCCGATCCGCGCCTGGCGCGAGCACCTGCACCTCACCCAGGACGAAGTCGCCAGGCGCCTGGGGATCTCCCAGCCGGCCTTTGCCCAGCAGGAAAGCGTCGCCCGGCCGCGCCGGGCCACCCGGGAAAAGATCGCCGCCGCCTTCGGCATACGCGCCGACCAGCTGGAGCTGTAAGCTGCGCCTCACTCACTGATTGAAAGGGTTCCCCATGAGCATCTGCGGTATCGAGATCAAAGGCAGCGAAGCCATCTTCGCCCTCGCCACCCTGCAAGACGGCGCGGTGCAACACCAGCCGCTGGCCACCAAGAAAATCGCCCTGGAAGACGATGACGAGGCCGCCAACGTCAAGGCCTTCGCCAGCCAGGTCGGGGCCTTCGTGCGCGAACACGGGATCACCCGCATCGCCATCAAGAAGCGCAGCAAGAAAGGCGAGTTCGCCGGCGGCCCCACCACCTTCAAGATCGAAGGCGTGTTTCAGTTGCTGGAGAATTGCGAGGTGACCCTGCTGTCGCCCCAGACCATCAACGCCCAGTACAAGAAGCACGGCTTCGCTCTGGCCGCGAGCCTCAACAAATACCAGCACGAAGCCTACAAAGCCGCCTGCGCCACCCTGCTGAAAAAGTAACCCTAGGAGCCGGCTGGCCGGCGCTACCGAGCCCGAGTCAAGCCAGCTCGCGGCCGCCGCCCGACGGGCGCCGGTCTTCCCGCGGGCACCGCACGAAACGCGCGCGGTAACTGCGGGTGAAGTAGGACGGCGATTCAAACCCGCAGGCAATGCTCACCTCCAGCACGCTCATGTCGGTCTGGCGCAGCAGTTTGCGGGCTTTCTCCAGGCGCAGGCCCAGGTAGAAATTGCTCGGGGTGTCGTTGAGGTGCAGGCGGAACAGGCGCTCCAGCTGGCGCCGGGTGACCTTGATCGACTCGGCCAGGGCCAGGGTACTCAGGGGCGGTTCGCTGTGCTGTTCCATTTCGCCGATCACCTGCACCAGCTTCTTGTTGCTGATGCCGTAGCGGCTGGCGACTTCCATGCGCTGGTGATCCTTGCGCGGGCGGATGCGCCCCAGCACGAACTGCTCGCTGACCTGGACCGCCAGTTGCGGGCCGTGGGCCTGGGCGATCAGGTCGAGCATCATGTCGATGGACGCCGTGCCGCCGGCACAGGTGATGCGCCGTCGATCGATCTCGAACAGCTCCTGGGTCACGCTCAGTTGCGGGTAGGACTCCTTGAAGGCCTCGATGGCCTCCCAGTGCAAAGTCACCCGGTGCCCCTCCAGCAAACCGCTCTCGGCAAGGATCACGCTACCGGTGTCGATCCCGCCCAGGGTCACGCCCTCCACCTCCAGCCGCCGCAACCAGTGCTCCAGGGCCGGGGTGAGAAACTTCAGCGGCTCGAAACCGGCCACCACCCACAAGGTCGCGCCTTTCTTCAGCGGCTCCAGGGCCGCATCGCCATTCACCGACATGCCATTGCTGGCCAGCACCGCGCCGCCGTCGGCGCTCAGCACATGCCAGCGGTACAGCTCGCCACGAAAGCGGTTGGCCACCCGTAGCGGCTCGATGGCCGAGATGAAACCGATGGCGGAAAACCCCGGCATCAGCAGGAAATAGAAGTCCTGGGACATGCAACGCACTCCGTCGACGGCCAGCGTGGGCCTTGTGATACGCCAAATGCCCCCATGCCACAAGGGGGCAGGTCGCTGCAGTGCAAGAGTCGGTCGCCGCTGTGCGCTTGCCACCGGCGGCGCCTGCGTACCTTGGCAACACCTGCGCACAAAGACGCCGGGACCGACAATAACGACCTGCCGAGGAAAGCATCATGAAACGACTGATCAGCAGCTGTGTGCTTGCGCTTAGTGGTAGCGTTTTTCTGAGCAGCGGGGCCCTGGCCGCCGATGCCGCCAGTTGCCAGAACGTGCGCCTGGGCGTGGTCAACTGGACCGACGTGATCGCCACCAGCGCCCTGACCCAGGTCCTGCTCGACGGCCTCGGCTACAAGACCAAGCAGACCAGTGCTTCCCAGCAGATCATCTTCGCCGGCATCCGTGATCAGCGCCTGGACCTGTTCCTGGGCTACTGGAACCCGCTGATGACCCAGACCATCACCCCCTTCGTCGACGCCAACCAGGTCAAGGTCCTGGCCGAACCGAGCCTCAAGGACGCCCGCGCCACCCTGGCCGTGCCGGCCTACCTGGCAGACAGGGGTCTGAAGACCTTTGCCGACATCGCCAGGTTCCAGAAGGAACTGGGGAGCAAGATCTACGGCATCGAACCGGGTTCGGGAGCCAATACCCAGATCAAGGAAATGATCGCCAAGAACCAGTTCGGCCTGGGCAAGTTCCAGTTGGTGGAGTCCAGTGAGGCGGGCATGTTGTCGGCGGTGGCCCGGGCGGTGAAACGCAACGAAGCCATCGTGTTCTTCGGTTGGGCGCCGCACCCGATGAACGTCAACTTCAAGATGACCTACCTCAGCGGCAGCGAAAACGCCCTGGGGCCCAACGAAGGCCAGGCCACGGTGTGGACCGTCACCGCGCCTGACTACGCCGAGCAGTGCCCGAACGTGCACCGGCTGTTGACCAACCTGACCTTCAGCGCCGAAGACGAGAGCCGCATGATGCAGCCGCTGCTGGATCACAAGGATGCCCTGGAATCCGCGCGGCAATGGCTCAAGGACCACCCGCAGGACCAGCAGCGCTGGCTGGAAGGGGTCACCACCTTCGATGGCAAGCCGGCCGCCGAGCACCTGCAACTGACCAGCAAATAAGCCACCGCCACTGCCGCCCCGCAGCCCGCCCTGGGCTGCGCACGGCCACCTCACGCCCTCAGCAAACACGCCTGTAAGGAACCGCACCATGAACCACGACGTCATCATCACCTGCGCACTCACCGGTGCTGGC
Organism: Pseudomonas sp. GW822-FHT06D10; assembly: GCF_058799535.1. Classification (NCBI taxonomy): domain Bacteria; kingdom Pseudomonadati; phylum Pseudomonadota; class Gammaproteobacteria; order Pseudomonadales; family Pseudomonadaceae; genus Pseudomonas; species Pseudomonas sp. GW822-FHT06D10. The sequence goes on from NZ_JBXALN010000003.1 coordinate 161,996, forward strand.
GACACGACCGCCAAGAGCCCGCACGTGCCGGTCACCCCGAAACAGATCGCCGCGGCCGCCGTAGAAGCCGCCAAGGCCGGCGCCACCGTGGTGCACTGCCATGTGCGCGACCCCGCCACCGGCAAGTTCAGCCGCGATGTGGCGCTGTACCGCGAAGTGATGGAGCGGATTCGCGAGGCCGACATCGACATCATCGTCAACCTCACCGCCGGCATGGGCGGCGACCTGGAGATCGGCGGCGGCGAGAACCCCATGGAGTTCGGCCCCAACACCGACCTGGTCGGCCCCTTGACCCGCCTGGCCCACGTCGAGGAACTGCTGCCGGAGATCTGCACCCTGGACTGCGGCACCCTGAACTTCGGCGACGGCGACACCATCTACGTCTCCACCCCGGCCCAACTGCGGGCCGGCGCCAAGCGTATCCAGGAGCTGGGAGTGAAGGCCGAGCTGGAAATCTTCGACACCGGGCACCTGTGGTTCGCCAAGCAGATGATCAAGGAAGGCCTGCTGGACAACCCGCTGTTCCAGCTGTGCCTGGGCATTCCCTGGGGCGCCCCGGCGGACACTACCACCATGAAGGCCATGGTCGACAACCTGCCGGCGGACGCGGTCTGGGCCGGCTTCGGGATTGGCCGCATGCAGATGCCCATGGCTGCGCAAGCGGTGCTGCTGGGGGGCAACGTGCGGGTCGGCCTGGAAGACAACCTGTGGCTGGATCGCGGCGTGCTCGCCACCAACGGCCAACTGGTGGAACGGGCCACGGAAATCCTCAGCCGCCTCGGCGCCCGGGTCCTGACCCCGGCCGAAGGCCGGCAGAAAATGGGCCTGAAGCAACGCGGCTGACCCCAATCCACCTCTCCCCCCGTAGGAGCGAGCTTGCTCGCGAAGAGGCCGTCACATCCGAGCTCGCAGCAGCCGGCGTGCCGGCGAAGGGGCCCGCAAGGCCGCCAATAGCTTCGCTGGCAAGCCAGCTCCTACGAACTCTTTATCCAGGAAGACGCGATGACTTTTATCACCGACATCAAAACTTTCGCCGCCCTGGGCAGTGGCGTGATCGGCAGCGGCTGGGTGGCCCGTGCCCTGGCCCACGGCCTCGACGTAGTGGCCTGGGACCCGGCGCCCGGCGCCGAAGCGGCCCTGCGCAAGCGCGTCGCCCATGCCTGGGGCGCGCTGGAAAAACAAGGGCTGGCCCCCGGAGCATCACAACAGCGCCTGCGCTTCGTCGACACCATCGAGGAATGCGTGAAGGATGCCGACTTCATCCAGGAAAGCGCTCCCGAACGCCTGGAGCTCAAGCTGGAACTGCACAGCAGAATCAGCGCCGCGGCCAAGCCTGAGGCGCTGATCGGCTCCAGCACCTCGGGCCTTTTGCCCAGCGAATTCTACGAGGGCTCGACCCACCCGGAACGCTGCGTGGTGGGCCACCCGTTCAACCCGGTGTACCTGCTGCCACTGGTGGAGGTAGTGGGCGGCAAGCGCACCGCGCCCGAAGCGGTCCAGGCCGCGATCAAGGTCTATGAATCCCTGGGGATGCGCGCCCTTCACGTGCGCAAGGAAGTCCCGGGGTTCATCGCCGACCGTCTTCTCGAAGCGCTGTGGCGCGAGGCCCTGCACCTGGTCAACGACGGCGTGGCGACCACCGGGGAAATCGACGATGCGATCCGCTTTGGCGCCGGCCTGCGCTGGTCGTTCATGGGCACCTTCCTCACCTACACCCTGGCGGGCGGCGACGCCGGCATGCGCCACTTCATGGCCCAGTTCGGCCCGGCGCTGCAACTGCCCTGGACCTACCTGCCAGCCCCGGAGCTGACCGACAAGCTGATCGACGACGTGGTCGAAGGCACCGCCGAGCAACTGGGCACCCACAGCATTGCGGCCCTGGAGCGCTATCGTGATGACTGCCTGCTGGCGGTGCTGGAGGCGGTGAAAACCACCAAGGCCAAACACGGCATGCACTTTCACGACTAACCCACCCCCGTAGGAACTGGCTTGCCGGCGAATGGGCCGCCAAGCCAGGCGCAAACCCAACGGACGCCTTCGCCGGCAAGCCGGCTCCTACCGTTATCCGGTGACCTTATGCCTGCCCTGACCACCTACAGCACCCGCATCATCAGCGACTGGGTCGATTACAACGGCCATCTGCGCGATGCCTTCTACCTGCTGATCTTCAGCTATGCCACTGACGCCCTGATGGATCGCCTGGGGCTCGACAGCGACAACCGCGAAGCCAGCGGCCACTCGCTGTTCACCCTGGAACTGCACCTGAACTACCTGCATGAGGTGAAGCTCGACACCGAGGTCGAAGTGCGCACCCAGGTCATCGGCCACGATCGCAAGCGCCTGCACCTCTACCACAGCCTGCACAGACTCGATGATCCCCGGGAGCTGGCAGGCAACGAGCAAATGCTGCTCCACGTCGACCTGGCCGGGCCGCGTTCGGCGCCGTTCAGCGAGCCGGTGCTGCAACGCCTGCAAACCCTGGCCGCCGAGCAGGCGGACCTGCCGCGCCCGGCCTGCCTCGGCCGGGTGATCGCCCTGCCCGCGGCAAAATAGCCCTCAGAAGAAAAGGAGATCGCCGTGAACACCGCCGCCCTTGCCGACTACCGCAGTTACCCGTTGATCAGCGCACTGGCCACTGTCCAGGTCCTGCCGGACCGGCTCCAGGTGCACTGGGCCGACGGCCGTCTCAGCCCTTTTCACCATCAATGGCTGCGGGACAACTGCCCTTGCCCGCAATGCGTCTACAGCGTGACCCGCGAACAGGTGCTGGAAATCGTCGATGTTGCCGAAGACCTCGAGTGCAACGCCGCACGCATTGATGCCGACGGCTGCCTGAACCTCGACTGGGCGGACGGCCACCGCAGCCGCTTCGACCCCGGCTGGCTGCGGGCCCATGCCTATGATCGACAGTCGCGCGAAGAACGGCAGGCCGCCAAGGCCCGGCACTCGCTGTGGGACGCCAGCCTGCAACTGCCCGAGTTCCAGTACCAGGCGCTGATGGAGGACCCCCAGGTGCTCCTGCAATGGTTGCTGGCCCTGCGCGATACCGGCCTGACCCAGGTCCGTGGCGCGCCCACCGAACCCGGCTCGCTGGCCCTGATTGCGCGGCGTATTTCGTTTATCCGCGAAAGCAATTTCGGCGTGCTGTTCAACGTGCAATCCAAGGCCGATGCCGACAGCAACGCCTACACCGCCTTCAACCTGCCGCTGCACAGCGATCTGCCGACCCGCGAGCTGCAACCGGGGCTGCAATTCCTGCATTGCCTGGTGAATGACGCGGTAGGCGGCGAAAGCATTTTCGTCGACGGCTTTGCCATAGCCGATGCCTTGCGCCGCGAAGACCCCGACGCCTTCCGCGCGCTGTGTGAAATACCCGTCGAGTTTCGTAACAAGGACCGCCACAGCGACTACCGCTGCCTGGCGCCGATCATCGCCCTGGATGCCTTGGGCGAAGTGGCGGAAATTCGCATGGCCAATTTCCTGCGTGGCCCCTTCGATACCACGGAAGAACAGATGCCCCGGCTGTACCGCGCCTACCGGCGCTTTATCGCCCTGACCCGCGAAGCAAGGTTCCGGGTCATCCGCCGCCTGGACCCGGGCCAGCTCTGGTGCTTCGACAACCGCCGCACCCTGCACGCGCGCAACGCCTTCGACCCGGCCAGCGGCGCCCGGCACTTCCAGGGCTGCTACATCGACCGCGACGAACTGCTCTCCAGGATCCTGGTGCTGCAGCGCTGATCCTCACCCCTCCCGCCCCGGCTCCCCCGTGGGAGCCGGCTTGCCGGCGAAACTTGCCGGAGAGCTTTCCACAGGCAAAAAAAAGCCCCGATCAAGCCGTGACAGGATCGAGGCAGGGACTACTTCTGAGGAGCTGCGGTGAGAAGGTGACCAAACCGACACGACGCGAGCTGGTTTCAGTCTGCCCACTCTGCCTGCCCGCGAGTTAGCCGAGAGCGACCTGCTCATAGGTAATAGGGCCACTGCCACGCCTTCAGATGTCCTCGGTATACAGCACCACCGTCACATAGAAATAGCCGATCTTGTGCCAATCCTGGCGCTGGTTGTAGGGCGTCTCTTCAGAGCCCATGCCAACCTGGTAATTACGCCCGGTCTTTTTATCCCTATAGGAAATGAAACCCTTCGTTTCCCAGCCGCAGCAGACAAACCTGAGCCCCTCCTGAACCCCCAACTCCCGCTGCAGATAGCGCTCTACCTCATGGGCGTCCTTACCTTTGACCCGGTAACTGGCAGTCAGCGGTGCGCCCTGATCCTGGGGCTTCGACTCACAACGGAAAAACTCCAGGGACTTCGGTGGATCGGTCATGGCCTTCAGAAAATCGCCGCACTCGGGAGCTGCCAGAGCGGCGCCGGAAACCATCAACAACAAACAGGCGAACCCCATTCTGAACAGCACTTTCATCCACTCCAGCTCCATGGCTTGCCACTCGGCGGCCATCCTACCGAATACCCAGCGCTTGCACAGAGTGTCTTTGCGCGGCGGGAGCGCTCATTACCCCACCCTTCAGGCAAGCCCGAGGCCTCACAAGCAAGCGCCGCAAGACTTGATTGCGCCGCCTTTTCCCAACGCTGTGGCAACCGGCCATGGCCATCGACTTAGCCGAAAACGACCTGTTCATAGGTAAACGGGCCATCGCGACAATCTGCCCTTGCCGCCACCCGGGCGCCCTACCAGAATCGGCTCACGACCACGCTCCCTGAACAAGGATAAGAGTCATGATGCACGCGGATCTGATTGACCAGGACGACCTGCTGGGACAACTCCGGGCCCTGGGTTTCGAAATGCCCGCAGGCGCCAGCGCCGAGCAGGCCTGCGAATGTGCGGTAAGGGGCTTGAGCGATGCACGGGCCAAGGCGCTCAAGGGCATGGTCGAGCAGATGCTCACCGGCAATGCGACCATCCTGCCTGCCGTACGTCAGGCCATCGACCGCCAACTACTGCCGGCCCTGGCCGAGTACCAGCAGCAAAAACGCGCGTGAACGCCCCCGGGGCCCGGGCGGGTTGCTAAAGTGGGTTTCCTCCACAAACCACAGGCCCGCTCATGACCCCCATTGAACCTGGTTCATCCGCCAACGCTGGCGGGTGGCTGCAATTGCGCCAGGGCCTGTGGCCCGATTGCCCGCAGGATGAACACCAGGCCGAAATCCAGCAGATTCTGGCCGAGCCCCAGCGCTACGGCTGCTGGCTGGCCTGCACCGAGAACGGTGAGGCCGTGGGCCTGGCCGAGGCTGCATTGCGCCACGACTACGTCAACGGCACCGACAGCTCCCCCGTGGTCTTTCTTGAAGGCATCTATGTGGCCCCCGGGCATCGTCGCCAGGGCATTGCCCAGCGCCTGATCGAGCAGGTCGCCTATTGGGGGCAACAACAGGGATGCGTGGAAATGGCCTCGGACACCAGCCTCGACAACCTGGCCAGCCAGGATCTGCACCACGCGCTGGGTTTCGAGGAAACCGAGCGCGTGGTGTATTTCAAGAAACGCCTGTGACTACAGGCGCACGCTGGCGAAGGTCGATTCGTTGCGTGCCTGGCTCAGGGCCGACAATGGCCCGGACAGCGGCGCCAAAACCATGGCTTGCGGCAGCGGCATCATCGCCACCTGCTGGGTGGTGTTGGAACCGATGCGCTCGTCACGCGGTGGAATACCGAAGTACTCGCGGTAGCACTTGGAGAAGTGCGGCGTGGAGACAAAACCACAGACCGACGCCACTTCGATGATCGACATGGGAGTCTGCTTGAGCAGTTGCCGGGCGCGGATCAGCCGCAGCTTGAGGTAGTAGCGCGACGGCGAGCAATGCAGGTACTTCTGGAACAGCCGCTCCAGCTGTCGCCGGGACACGGCGACGTACACCGCCAGTTCGTCGAGGTCGATCGGCTCTTCGAGGTTGGCTTCCATCAGGGCGACGATTTCCTGCAGCTTGGGCTGGTTGGTGCCCAGCATGTGCTTGAGGGGTACGCGCTGGTGATCCTGCTCGTTGCGGATGCGCTCGTAGACGAACATTTCCGAGATCGCCGCCGACAGCTCGCGGCCATGATCGCGGCTGATCAGGTGCAGCATCATGTCCAGCGGCGCGGTGCCGCCGGAGCTGGTGAAGCGGTTGCGGTCGAGGGTGAACAGGCGGGTGCTCATGGCCACCCGGGGAAAGGCTTCCTGCATCGACGCCAGGCATTCCCAGTGCACGCTGCAATCGAAGCCGTCCAGCAGGCCAGCGCAGGCCAGGGCCCAGCTTCCGGTACACACCGCACCCAGACGGCGCGACTGGCGGGCCTGGCTCTGCAGCCAGGACACATGTTCGCGGGTGACGGTGCGCTGGATGCCGATACCGCCGCAGACAATCACGGTATCGAGGCTGGGGGCTTTGTGCATCGCGGCATCGGGGGTGATCTGCAGACCGTCACTGGCCCAGACCTGGCCACCATCGACGCTGAGGGTGGTCCAGCGATACAGCTCGCGACCGGACAGTTGGTTGGCCATGCGCAGGGGTTCGACTGCGGAGGCCAGGGAAATCAGCGTGAAATTGTCCAGCAGCAGAAAGCCGATGGATTGAGGCGCACGGTTCTGGGGTTGGGCCCCGGAGTTGAACGACGTCATCGCGATATCTCCTCACACAAAGCGGGTGATGGCCTCAGGCGGAGGCTCTTTTTATGTGCCCTGTTCCTCAAGGGAGACGGGCTTGATATTCACAGAGCAATTGCCATGCCTAAAGTTGAATGGGCATTCAATAACTCCTGAAAACGACGTCGCGACGTGTCTACATAGCCCTTGTCAATGTGCGGATAAGAAGCGCCGCCGTCGGCGTGCGGTGGCCAGGCCCAGAGAGCTGTGAGCAGTTAGGTAGCACTTGCGCGGCAGGCACTTCGCACAGGGGCGGGCGAGTGTCACTCAAAGCACAACCGGGCCACGGGCACGGGGGCTGCCCGGCCCGGTTGGCGACTTGTCTATTCACGACGCGCTAAAAGGTGGCGCACCCCTGGGCATGTGAGCGATTTGTGCGCGCCGGCAATCAGCACTCCACGGCGCTGACCGCCAGGCCGCCACGGGAGGTTTCCTTGTATTTGTCGTGCATGTCGGCGCCGGTATCACGCATGGTGCGAATCACCCGGTCCAGGGAAATGAAATGCTGGCCATCGCCGCGCAAGGCCATTTGCGCGGCATTGATCGCCTTCACCGCGGCAATCGCGTTGCGCTCGATGCACGGCACCTGCACCAGCCCGCCCACCGGATCACAGGTCAGGCCGAGGTTGTGCTCCAGGCCGATCTCCGCAGCGTTGCACAACTGCTCCGGGGTCGCCCCGAGAATTTCCGCCAGCCCGGCCGCCGCCATGGCGCAGGCCGAACCCACTTCCCCCTGGCAGCCGACTTCGGCACCGGAGATGGAGGCGTTCTTCTTGCACAGGATGCCGATGGCCGCCGCGCCGAGAAAGAAATCCACCACGTTGGCGTCGGTGACGTCTTCGCTGAACTTCATGAAGTAATGCAGCACCGCCGGAATGATCCCCGCCGCGCCGTTGGTGGGGGCGGTGACCATGCGTCCGCCGGCGGCGTTCTCTTCGTTCACCGCCAGGGCAAACAGGTTGACCCACTCCATGGCGCTGAGGGTGGAGCCGATCACATTGGGCTTGTTCAGTTCCTGCAGGCTACGGTGCAACTTGGCCGCGCGGCGACGCACATTGAGCCCGCCAGGCAGGATGCCCTCGTGCTTGAGCCCCTGCTCCACGCAGTCCTGCATGGCACGCCAGAGCGCCATCAGGCCGCTGCGGATTTCCTCTTCCGAACGCCAGACCTTCTCGTTGGCCAGCATCAGTTCGGCGACCCGCAGGTTGTGCTTCTGGCACAGGCCCAGCAATTCCACCGCACTGGAAAAATCGTAAGGCAGCTCGCTGCGGTCCAGGTCCGCCACACCGCTGTCGGCCTGGGCCTGGTCGACGACAAAACCGCCGCCCACCGAATAGTAGGTATCGCGGTGCAGCTCACCCTCTTCGCCCGCGGCCACCAGGGTCATGGCGTTGGGGTGGAACGGCAGGTTGCGGTCCACCAGCTGCATGTCCCGGGCCCAGATGAAAGGCACTGGCAGCCGCCCGTCCAGCAACAGGGTGTCGGTTTCCCGCAGCAGCTCGATGCGCGTGCCGATCAGCGACGGGTCGATCGCGTCCGGCCACTCCCCCATCAGGCCCATGATCACCGCGTTGTCGCTGCCATGGCCGATGCCGGTGGCGGACAGCGAACCGAAGAGCTGCACCTCGACCCGGCGTACCTGCTCCAGCAGTTGCCTTTCCTTTAATACCTGGACGAACAAAGCCGCTGCGCGCATGGGCCCGACCGTGTGGGAACTGGAGGGGCCGATGCCGATCTTGAACAGGTCGAAAACACTGATAGCCATTGCTGCGTAACTCCTGGTTGAGCACTGTCCGGGCGCCGGAAACGCCCTCTGACGGAGCTGCTACGCTCAAGCTGCAATCCGCCGAGAAGGGCGCATCATCAGGCTTTTGCCAAGGCCCGCGACGTCTGACACCGACTCACTCATGCCCACTAACGCCGCCAGGCGCAACGCAGGGGTTTTGGGCGTTTTTTGCGGCTCAGTTGTAGGAAAAATCGCCCGAAAACACTGTAAGCGACCTCACCGACACTGGATGCGACCCTCCCTGTACTGGATACGACGCACCCTGTAGGCGACAGATTTTCACTGGTACATGATCAGTCTCGACTCGATTGCAAGGCACGGTGGTAGAGCTGTTCCCGACACACCAACCGCCACACTTATAAGCGCGGTACAAACGCCGCCAAAAAAACATCCAGGAGTCCCCCCTATGAAAGGTTCCCCGTCGTTGTTGTTGGCCGCCATGCTGAGTCTGCCGCTTCTGGCACAAGCCGCAGAACCGGCACAATGCAGCACCGTAAACTTCTCCGATGTCGGCTGGACCGATATCACCGTGACCACCGCCACCACCAGCGTCGTGCTCAACGCCCTGGGCTACAAGACCAAGACCACCATGATTTCCGTGCCCGTGACCTACAAGTCCCTGGCCGACGGCAAGAACATGGACGTGTTCCTCGGCAACTGGATGCCGACCATGGAAAACGACATCAAGCCCTACCGCGACGCCGGGACCGTGGCCACCCTGCGGGCCAACCTGGAAAACGCCAAGTACACCCTGGCGGTGCCCGAGTCGCTGTACGACAAGGGCCTGAAGGACTTCGCCGACATCGTCAAGTTCAAAAAGGAACTGGACGGCAAGATCTACGGCATCGAGCCGGGCAACGACGGCAACCGCACCATCCAGACCATGATCGACAAGAATGCCTTCGGCCTGAAGGACGCCGGCTTCAAGGTGGTGGAATCCAGCGAGGCAGGCATGCTGTCCCAGGTCGAGCGCGCACAGCGCCGTGACACCGCGGTGGTGTTCCTGGGCTGGGAACCGCACCCGATGAACACCCGTTTCAAGATGAAGTACCTGACCGGCGGCGACGAGTTCTTCGGCCCCAACTTCGGCCAGGCCACCATCTACACCAACACCCGCAAGGGCTATGCCGAAGAGTGCAGCAACGTCGGCCAGTTGCTGAAGAACCTGTCGTTCACCCTGAACATGGAAAGCACCCTGATGGGCAACGTGCTGGACGACAAGATGAAGCCTGAGGCGGCCGCCAAGGCCTGGCTGAAGCAGAACCCTCAGGTGCTCGATACCTGGCTCGCCGGCGTGACCACCATTGACGGTAAACCTGGCCTGGAGGCCGTGAAAGCCAAGCTTGCACAAGCTTCAAATTAAGTAGTGCGCTTACGCCGGGCGGGCTCGCCCGCCCGGGCTGTTTTTCCCTTGCATGCGGACGTTCAATACCATGCTCACTGATCAGAAAATCCCCCTGGGCCAGTACATCGCAGCTTTCGTCGAGTGGTTGACGAAGCACGGCGCCAGCACCTTCGACGCGATCGCTACCACCCTGGAAACCATGATCCACGGCGTGACGTTCGCGCTGACCTGGTTCAACCCCCTGGCCCTGATCGGCCTGATTGCCCTGCTGGCGCACCTGATCCAGCGCAAATGGGGCCTGACCGCCTTTGTCGTGCTGTCCTTCCTGCTGATCCTCAACCTGGGGTACTGGCAGGAAACCATGGAAACCCTGGCCCAGGTGCTGTTCGCCACCCTGGTCTGCGTGCTCATCGGCGTACCGCTGGGCATAGTCGCGGCGCACAAGCCGCTGTTCTACACCATGATGCGGCCGGTGCTGGACCTGATGCAGACCGTGCCCACCTTCGTCTACCTGATCCCGACCCTGACCCTGTTCGGCCTGGGGGTGGTACCCGGCTTGATTTCCACGGTGGTGTTCGCCATCGCCGCGCCGATCCGCCTGACCTACCTGGGCATTCGCGATGTTCCACAAGAGTTGATGGACGCCGGCAAGGCCTTTGGCTGCTCGCGCCGTCAGTTGTTGTCGCGCATTGAACTGCCCCACGCCATGCCGAGCATCGCCGCCGGCATTACCCAGTGCATCATGCTGTCGCTGTCGATGGTGGTGATCGCCGCCCTGGTGGGCGCCGATGGCCTGGGCAAGCCGGTGGTCAACGCCCTCAATACCGCGGATATCGCCCTGGGCTTCGAAGCCGGCCTGGCCATTGTGCTGCTGGCGATCATGCTCGACCGCATCTGCAAGCAACCTGAAGCCAAAGTAGGAGGTGACGCATGAGCATTATCCGCTTCGACAAGGTCGACGTGATTTTCTCCAAGGACCCGCGCGAGCCCCTCAAGCTGCTGGACCAGGGCATGACCCGCAACGAGATCCTGAAGAAGACCGGGCAGATCGTCGGCGTCGAGAATGCCAGCCTGGACATCGAGAAAGGCGAGATCTGCGTGCTGATGGGCCTCTCCGGTTCCGGCAAGTCGAGCCTACTGCGCTGCATCAACGGCCTGAACACCGTGAGCCGCGGCAAGCTGTTCGTCGAGCATGAAGGCAAGCAGATCGACATCGCCTCCTGCAGCCCCGCCGAGCTGAAGATGATGCGCACCAAGCGCATCGCCATGGTGTTCCAGAAGTTCGCCCTGATGCCCTGGCTGACCGTGCGCGAAAACATCAGCTTCGGCCTGGAGATGCAGGGCCGCCCGGAAAAGGAACGGCGCAAGCTGGTGGACGAGAAGCTTGAGCTGGTGGGCCTGACCCAGTGGCGCAACAAGAAGCCCGACGAACTCTCCGGCGGCATGCAGCAGCGCGTGGGCCTGGCCCGTGCCCTGGCCATGGACGCCGATATCCTGCTGATGGACGAACCCTTCTCGGCCCTCGACCCGCTGATTCGCCAGGGCCTGCAGGACGAACTGCTGGAGCTGCAACGCAAGCTGAGCAAGACCATCGTCTTCGTCAGCCACGACCTGGATGAGGCCCTGAAGCTGGGCAGCCGCATCGCCATCATGAAAGACGGACGGATCATCCAGTACAGCAACCCGGAAGAAATCGTGCTCAACCCGGCGGACGACTATGTACGGACTTTCGTTGCCCACACCAACCCACTGAACGTGCTGTGCGGGCGTAGCCTGATGCGCAGCCTGGACAACTGCAAGCGGGTCAACGGCTCGGTATGCCTGGACCCGGGCGGCGATTCCTGGCTCGACCTGGCCGAAGGCAACACCATCAAGGGCGCACGCCGCAACGGCTCGCAGCTGGACCTGCAGAACTGGGTTCCGGGGCAAGCCGTGGAAGAACTGGGCCGACGCCCGACCCTGGTGGACTCCAGCATCGGCATGCGCGATGCCCTGCAGATCCGCTACCAGACCGGCAACAAACTGGTGCTCCACGACAACCAGAAAGTGGTGGGCATCCTTGGCGACAGCGAGCTCTACCACGCGCTGCTCGGCAAGAACCTGGGTTAAGCAGCAGACACAAAAACGCCGCGAGCAATCGCGGCGTTTTGCTTTAACCACCCACCCCCTTCTGTAGGAGCTGGCTTGCCAGCGAACAGGCCCTGAAGCCTTGCAGCGCCCTTGAGGACGCCTTCGCCGGCAAGCCGGCTCCTACAAGGATGGGGCGGTTTTCACTCAGCTATAGACACGGCCAAGGAGCTGCCGATGGCTTTCGAACTGATCGAGCACATCCCGGGTGATCTGCTCCTGGGTGAAGCCCATCAAGTCGTATTCCTGGCTGCCGTTGTGCAGATACACCTCGGCGCGGTAGAAACGGCTGCGCACTTCGCTGTCGGCCCCTTCCGGCTGGGTCGATTCGCTAGGCGTCGCCAGGTAGCCGTCCAGGCTCACTTCATAGACGAAGGGATTGCCTTCATCCATTTCCACGCGCAGGCCCAACAGGTTCTTCGACTTGCCCAGGTTGGTCTGCACTTCCAGGCTCAGGTTGCGCAGTTGCGCAGCCGCTTCCTGCAGGGCCGGGCTGACGTGCTTGTCCATGTAGCGCTGCACCACCGACTGGGTCGGTTGCAGGTCCAGCTGGCTCAGGCGCTCGCTGAAACCGCGGCGGCCACGCTCGGCCAGTTGCGCCTGCTCCTGCTCGATCTGCACGTCCTGGCGCATGGCCTTGTGCAAGCCGAACATGAAGCAGATCAGCACCACCGAGAACGGCAGGCCGGCCAGTACCACCATGGTCTGCATGGCTTCGAAGTTGCCGGCGAACAGCAGGCCGATGGTCACCAGGGTGATCACCACCGACCAGAAGATCCGCAGCCAGTGCGGGGCGTCTTCGTCGACGTTGCCGCCCTTGCACGAAAGGTTGGCCATCATCACCGCCCCGGAGTCGGCGGGGGTCAGGAACAGCACGAATCCTACGAAGATCGACACACCGATGACAATCTTCGAGGCCGGGTAGTGCTCGAGCAGTTGGTAGATCGCCATGGACGGCTGTTCCAACGCCGTCTTGCCCAACTCCACGGCTCCCTGATTGACCACCAGATCCAGGGCCGAGTTACCGAAGATCGACAGCCAGGCCAGGGTGAAGCCCAGGGGAATCAGCAGTACGCCGGCCACCAGTTCACGCACGGTGCGACCACGGGAAATACGCGCGATGAACATGCCTACAAATGGCGCCCAGGAAATCCACCAGGCCCAGTAGAACAGGGTCCACAGGCCCAGCCAGCGATCGGACTTGGCGCTGTCGCCCTCATACACATAGAGGTCGAAGGTCTTGAGCACTACACCGTTCAGGTAGTCGCCGATGTTCTGCACGAAGCCGTTGAGCAGGTGCAGGGTCGGGCCAAACAGCAGGACGAAGATCAGCAGGCCGCTGAACAGCACGATGTTCAGGTTGGACAGGCGGCGGATGCCGTTTTCCACGCCGGACACCGCGGCGATGGTGGCCACCGTGCTCATGACGATGATCACGATCAGCAGGTTGGTGTTGCTGTGCTCCATGCCGAACAGGTTTTCCAGGCCGGAAGACACCTGCATCGAACCAATCCCGAGGTTGGTCACCAGGCCCAGCAGGGTCACGAACATGCCGAAACCGTCCACCGCGTGGCCGGCCGCGCCCTTGACCCAGCGCTCGCCCACCAGCGGGTACAACGCCGAACGCAGTGCCAGTGGCTGGTTATGCCGATAGGCGAAGTACGCCACCGCCAGGCCCACCAGGGCATAGATGGCCCAACCGTGCAGGCCCCAGTGCAGGAACGTCAGCTGCAGCGCCTGGCGTGCGGCCAGGTTGCTGCCCGGTACGCCTTCCGGCGGGTTGAAGTAGTGGTCCAGGGGCTCGGAAGCACCGAAGTACAGCAGCGAGATGCCGATGCCGGAGGAAAACAGCATCCCCGCCCAGGCGCCGTAGCTGAAGTCCGGGGTGTCCTGCTTGGTCCCCAGCTTGAGCTTGCCGTAGGAGGAGAACGCCAGGCCCACCACGAACACCAGGTAGGCGGCGATCACCACCATGTAGTACCAGCCGAAGCTGCGGGACAACCAGGCCTGGGCAATGCCCAGCAGTCGGCCGGCCTCTTGCGGGGCGATGATCAGAATGGCGGTCAACAACAGGATCAGCGCGGTGGAGGTGTAGAACACCCAACCGTTGACCCGCACCTTCTCCGGTGGGGTCTTTATAAGAGAGGCAGAACTCATTGCGCAGATGCTCCGGGCAGTGCGAGAGAAGGACACAAGGCAACACGGCACCCGACCAATCGGTTAGTTGGCAGCCGATCATCGGGTGTTATAAAGACACCCCGAAAACACCCGAAACCGCAAAAGCCGCGTTGCGCAACCGCATCCGGGGCCGATGACGAACCTGCAGTTCGTCGCCTGGAACCCGGAGCGTCCTGCCCCTTCAACACGTGTGCTCTCTTGCCGGTCCACGCTATGCCGCGTGTAAGTTTCGGGCATTTTCGGAGGTCGTTTTTCCGCCATCTGCGAGCAGGAGAAACTCCCCAGGCAGCGACGATTTGTCGCAGATCTTATTCTTTGTTGATTGAACGTTCAATCAAAACAAAATAGACTGGCCCACAAGTCGACGGGCGTCATACGCCAATCGACAGGCCTAAGGAGAGGTATCAGATGCCCAAGGTCGGTATGCAACCCATACGCCGCCAGCAATTGATCGAAGCCACGCTGCAAGCGGTCGATCAGGTCGGAATGGGGGACGCCAGCATTGCGCTGATCGCCCGTTTGGCCGGTGTCTCGAACGGCATCATCAGTCACTACTTTCGGGACAAGAACGGCCTGATCGCAGCGACGATGGGTTACATCATGAGCATGCTCAACGAAGGCGTCAGAGCACGCCGCCAGGCCCTGACGGACGACAGCCCGCGCGCTCATCTGAAAGTGATCATCGAGGGCAACTTCGATGCCAGCCAGGTGAACGGCCCGGCAATGAAAACCTGGTTGGCCTTCTGGGCTTCCAGCATGCACCAGCCCGATTTGCACAGGTTGCAGCGGATCAACGACCACCGCTTGTATTCCAACCTGTGTTGCCAGTTCCGCCGTGCCCTGCCGCTCTACCATGCGCGCAAGGCAGCCCGCGGCCTGGCGGCCTTGATCGACGGTTTGTGGCTGCGTGGTGCCTTGTCGGGTGATGCATTCGACACCGACCAGGCGATACGGATCGCTTACGAATACATGGATCTACAACTGGCTAAGCAGGAGCGCTAGAGCACAAAAGAGACGCTCGGCCCCTGAACCGCCACTGATCAGCGCGCCCCGAACTTAGGGGCATGCCCGGTGGTCAAGCCCACTACTTAATGCACTTGCGAGGACACTATGGCCCGTTTCGAACTGCAAAAACTCTACATCGACGGCGGCTACACCGATGCCGGCAGCGACGCCACTTTCGATGCCATCAACCCGGCCAACGGTGAAGTTCTCGCACAAGTGCAGCGTGCGACCAAGGAAGACGTTGAACGCGCCGTGGTCAGCGCCGAGAAAGGCCAGAAGATCTGGGCCGCCATGACCGCCATGGAGCGTTCGCGCATCCTGCGTCGCGCCGTGGAAATCCTCCGCGAGCGCAACGACGAACTGGCCGCCCTGGAAACCCTGGACACCGGCAAGGCCTTCTCCGAAACCAAGTACGTGGACATCGTCACCGGCGCCGACGTGCTGGAATACTACGCAGGCCTGGTACCGGCCATCGAAGGCGAGCAGATCCCGCTGCGCACCACTTCCTTCGTCTACACCCGTCGCGAGCCCCTGGGCGTAGTGGCTGGTATCGGCGCGTGGAACTACCCGATCCAGATCGCCCTGTGGAAATCCGCACCGGCCCTGGCGGCCGGTAACGCGATGATCTTCAAGCCGAGCGAAGTGACCTCGCTGACCACCCTGAAACTGGCCGAGATCTACACCGAAGCCGGCCTGCCGGATGGCGTGTTCAACGTCCTGACCGGCAGCGGCCGCGAAGTCGGCACCTGGCTGACCGAGCACCCGCGCATCGAGAAGGTCTCCTTCACCGGCGGCACCGACACTGGCAAGAAAGTCATGGCCAGCGCTTCCAGCTCCTCGCTGAAAGACGTAACCATGGAACTGGGCGGCAAGTCGCCACTGATCATCTTCGACGACGCCGATCTGGATCGCGCCGCCGACACCGCCATGATGGCCAACTTCTACAGCTCCGGTCAGGTCTGCACCAACGGCACTCGCGTGTTCGTGCCGAGCCACCTGAAAGCCGCTTTCGAAGCCAAGATCGCCGAGCGCGTTGCACGCATCCGCATCGGCAACCCGGAAGACGAAAACACCAACTTCGGCCCGCTGGTCAGCTTCCCGCACATGGAAAGCGTGCTGGGCTACATCGCCAAGGGTAAAGAAGAAGGTGCCCGTGTACTGTGCGGCGGCGAGCGCCTGACCGACGGCGAATTCGCCAAGGGCGCCTTCGTTGCACCGACCGTGTTCACCGACTGCACCGACGACATGACCATCGTCCGTGAAGAAATCTTCGGCCCGGTCATGGCGATCCTGACCTACGAAACCGAAGAAGAAGTGATCCGCCGCGCCAACGACACCGACTTCGGCCTGGCTGCCGGCCTGGTCACCAAGGATCTGAACCGCGCTCACCGCGTGATTCATCAGCTCGAAGCCGGTATCTGCTGGATCAACGCCTGGGGCGAGTCCGACGCCAAAATGCCGGTTGGCGGCTACAAGCAGTCGGGCGTGGGCCGTGAGAACGGCATCAGCTCGCTGAACAACTTCACCCGCATCAAGTCGGTGCAGGTCGAGCTGGGCGACTACGCCTCGGTGTTCTAAGCAGCCGCTAGCAGCCAGCTACAAGCGGCAAGCCAGGGCAACAGCCTGGCTTGCCGCCTGCTCCTCATTCAACGCCAAGCCCGCTTCGCTGCCTTTTCTCGCAGCTTGAAGCTTGAGGCTTGCAGCTCTCCACGGAGGCTCCAATGGCCCAAGAATTCGATTACATCATCATCGGTGCCGGCTCTGCCGGTAACACCCTGGCGACCCGTCTGACTGAAGATGAAGGCGTCACCGTCCTGCTGCTGGAAGCCGGCGGCCCGGACTACCGTTTCGACTTCCGCACCCAGATGCCGGCGGCACTGGCCTTCCCACTGCAAGGCCGTCGCTACAACTGGGCCTACGAGACCGATCCAGAGCCACACATGGACGGTCGTCGCATGGAATGCGGTCGCGGCAAGGGCCTGGGCGGCTCGTCGCTGATCAACGGCATGTGCTACATCCGCGGTAACGCCATGGACTACGACGGCTGGGCCAAGCTGCCAGGCCTGGAAGACTGGACCTACCTGGATTGCCTGCCGTATTTCCGCAAGGCGGAAACACGTGACATCGGCCCCAACGACTACCACGGCGGCGAAGGCCCGGTCAGCGTGACCACGCCCAAGGCCGGCAACAACCCGCTGTTCCATGCCATGGTCGAAGCCGGCGTGCAGGCCGGTTACCCGCGTACCGAAGACCTGAACGGCTACCAGCAGGAAGGCTTCGGCCCGATGGACCGCACCGTGACCCCCAAAGGTCGTCGCGCCAGCACCGCCCGCGGTTACCTGGACACCGCGAAAAAGCGTTCGACCCTGACCATCGTCACCCACGCCCTGACCGACAAGATCCTCTTCGAAGGCAAGCGCGCCGTGGGCGTGAGCTACCTGCAAGGCAGCACTGAAGAGCGCGTGGAGGCCCGTGCGCGCAAGGAAGTCATCGTCAGCTCCGGCGCCATCGCCTCGCCGCAACTGCTGCAACGTTCCGGCGTAGGCCCCCGCGCCCTCCTGGAAAGCCTGGACATCCCGGTGGTTCACGACCTGCCGGGCGTGGGCGAGAACCTTCAGGACCACCTGGAACTGTACCTGCAGTACGCCTGCACCCAGCCGGTGTCGCTGTATCCATCGCTGCTGTGGTGGAACCAGCCGGCCATCGGTGCCGAGTGGCTGTTCAACGGCACCGGCATCGGCGCCAGCAACCAGTTCGAAGCCGGCGGTTTCATCCGTACCCGCGAAGAGTTCGAATGGCCGAACATCCAGTACCACTTCCTGCCGGTGGCGATTAACTACAACGGCAGCAATGGCGTGAAAGAGCACGGCTTCCAGGCGCACATGGGCTCCATGCGCTCGCCGAGCCGTGGCCGCGTGCAGCTCAAGTCCAAGGACCCGCGCCAGCACCCGAGCATCCTCTTCAACTACATGGCCACCGAGCAGGACTGGCAGGAATTCCGCGACGGCATCCGCCTGACCCGTGAAATCATGCAGCAGCCGGCCCTGGACCCCTTCCGCGGCCGCGAGATCAGCCCGGGCATCGAGGTGCAGACCGACGAGCAACTGGACAAGTTCGTCCGCGAGCACGCCGAGACCGCCTTCCACCCATCCTGCTCGTGCAAGATGGGCACCGACGACATGGCTGTAGTGGATGGCCAGGGTCGCGTGCATGGCATGCAAGGCCTGCGCGTGGTGGATGCCTCGATCATGCCGATCATCACCACCGGCAACCTCAACGCGCCGACGATCATGATGGCCGAGAAAATCGCCGACAAGATCCGTGGCCGCCAGCCACTGCCACGCAGCACCGCGGCCTACTACGTAGCCGGTGAAGCCCCGGTACGTGGCAAGCCGATGCGCGATGTGACTCCCGCCGCGCAGTAAGCCTGACGGGCGCCGACCGCAAGGGTCGGCGCCCTTTTTCTCTTCCCTTCATTCCCTCAGAACTACTTCCTTGATCGCAGCCTTCGGCAGCGGCTACAGTTCTGCAACTTGCACATCCCCTTTCGCCCCCGCGCTCATCAGCACCTATACCTGTAGGAACCGCCGGGCGGTGTTCCGTTTGCTGGCGAAACGCGTCGACCCGCTATCGCGCCTCACAAGGAGGTCCTCCATGTTCGACTTTCACCCCCAGCTCAAGCAGCGCTTCGCTGCCTTGCGCACGGGCGCCGAATTCTTTTCCCTGCGTTATGTCCGCGAGTCGGACCAGTACCTGTCGGTGCGCAAGAACGTCGCCGAGCCGCCGAGCCTGGGCCGAGACGAAGGGGCGATGCTGACCGTGCGGGTGCGCGGCGTGGAAGCCTACGCTGCCACCAACGACCTGTCGCAAAGCGGCCTGCAGGCCGCCCTTGACCGCGCCGAGCAGCAGGCCCGGGTCATCGCCGCCCATGCCCTGCTGGACCTGCGTGAACAACCGGTCTCCAGCCACCGCGCGGACTATTTCTCGCCCAACCTGGAGCAGCCCTTCCCCTCCCTCAGCGACTGCTATCAGCTGCTGGGCGATGAGTCGGCCTCGGTGCCCAAGGATGAACGCCTGGTGAACTGGCAGGTGGGCATCGGCGTGACCCAGGTCGAACAGATCTACCTCAACAGCGCCGGCGCCGAGCTGCGCCAGGCCCAGCGTTTTGTCTACCCGGGCCTGGACGTGACCGCCTACGACGGCAGCGACAGCCAGACCCGCAGCCTCGGCCGGGAGAACTTCGGCCAGCAGGGCGCCGGCGATGTGATCAGCCGCTGCGGCCTGCTGGGGGCCGCACCGCGGGTCGCCGACCAGGCCCTGCAACTGCTGCTGGCGCCCAATACCCCCCAGGGCCCGCGGGACCTGCTGCTGATGCCGGACCAGATGATGCTGCAGATCCACGAATCCATCGGCCATCCCCTGGAGCTGGACCGCATTCTCGGCGACGAGCGCAATTACGCCGGCACCAGCTTCGTCAAACAGCAGGATTTCGGCCGCCTGCAATACGGCTCCTCGCTGCTCAACGTGACTTTCGACCCGCAGATCCCCGAGGAACTGGCCAGCTACAGTCACGACGACGACGGCACCGCGGCCAGCAAGCAGTTCCTGATTCGCGAGGGCCTGCTGGTACGCCCCCTGGGCAGCGCCCTGTCGCAATACCGCAGCGGCCTCGACGGCGTTGCCAACAGCCGCGCCAGCAGTTGGAACCGTGCACCGATCGACCGCATGGCCAACCTCAACATCGAGCCCGGCGACCAGCCCCTGGAGCAAATGATCGGGCACATCGAGCACGGCATCCTGATGTCCACCAACCGTTCCTGGTCCATCGACGATGCGCGCAACAAGTTCCAGTTCGGCTGCGAATGGGGCCAGTTGATCGAGAACGGCGAACTCCGCGGCGTGGTCAAGAACCCCAACTACCGGGGGATTTCCGCGCAGTTCTGGCGCAACCTCAGCGCGGTCGGCGACCGCAGCACCTTCCAGGTGCTGGGCACGCCCAACTGCGGCAAGGGCGAGCCCAACCAGGTGATTCGCGTCGGCCATGCTTCGCCGGCCTGCGTATTCAGCAAGATTGATGTATTTGGAGGAGACGCCTGATGACCAGGACAGCCGATCAGGCCCAGCCATTCAAGGCCTTGGTGCAGTGGCTCAAAGACGCGCTGCGCGAGACCGAGCAGTTCACCCTGAGCTACGCCGCCGAAGCCTCGGAGTTCATTCGCTTCAACCACGCCAAGGTGCGCCAGGCCGGGCAGGTGCAACAGGCCAGCGTGCATTTCAAGCTGATCGACAATGGCCGCCACGCCGACCTCAGCATCACCCTGAGCAATGACCCCGAGGTGGATCGCCAGCGCCTGGCCGATGGCCTGCAACAACTGCGCGAGACCCTGCCGCTGCTGCCGGCCGACCCGTACCTGATGCTCAACCACACCCATTGGCAAAGCCATCACGTGCAGGACCAGCCGCTGCCCGGCAGTGAGCAGGTGGTGGAAGAAATCGGTCGCGCCGGCGCCGGCCTGGACCTGGTGGGCATCTACGCTGCCGGCCCCATCAGCCGTGGCTTCGCCAGCTCCGGCGGGGCCTTCGGCTGGCACCAGGCCAACAGCTTCAACTTCGATTTCAGCCTGTTCCACGAAAACGGCGAGGCGGTGAAGGCCAGCTACGCCGGGCACGCCTGGGACAGCCAGGCCTTCGCCCTGCGCTTCCAGCAGGCCCGGGAACAACTGGAATTCCTTGGCCGGCCACTGCGCACCCTGGCGCCCGGGCAGTACCGGGCCTACCTGGCGCCGGCGGCCCTGGAGGAGATCATGGGCATGCTGGCCTGGGGCGGCTTCTCGGCCCAGTCGATCGCCAGCAAGCACAGCCCGTTGCAGAAGCTCTATGCCGGTGATGCCGCGCTGAACCCGCTGGTGTCGCTCGACGAACAGGTCAGTGGTTCCCTGAGCCCGGCGTTTTCCGACGAAGGCTACCCGCGCAGCGACCTGTCACTGATCGCCGCGGGCAGCGCCAATGCCCAACTGATCAACTCCCGCAGCGCCGCCGAATACGGCCTGACCACCAATGGTGCCGGCAGCGGCGAGTACCCCAGTGCACTGAACATGGCCGCGGGGCGGTTGTCCCAGCAGGAGATCCTCAAGCAGCTGGGCACCGGGCTGTACATCAGCAACCTGTGGTACCTGAACTACTCGGACCTGCCGGCGGCGCGCCTGACCGGCATGACCCGCTTCGCCACCTTCTGGGTGGAGAACGGCGAGATCCAGGCGCCGGTGAGCACCATGCGCTTCGATGACAGCGTCTACAGCCTGCTGGGCTCGCAGCTGGAGGCCCTGACCGAGCAACGCGAGCTGCTGCTGTCGGCCAGTACCTACGGCCAGCGCCAGACCGCTTCGATGCACTTGCCCGGAGCGCTGGTCAGCCGCCTGACCCTGACCCTGTAGAAACCGCCCTCAAACCTGAACTCACCCAGAGGTCCCATGCCCGAACGCGCGCCACTCGATGCCACCACCGCCCGCTGGCTGCCCTGGGTGGTGGCCATCGCCTTCTTCATGCAGTCCCTGGACGGCACCATCCTCAATACCGCCCTGCCGGCCATGGCCCAGGACCTGGCGGAAAACCCGCTGCGCATGCAGGGGGTGATCATCGCCTACATGCTCACTGTGGCCCTCTTGATCCCGGCCTCGGGCTGGATCGCCGACCGCTTCGGCACCAAGCGGATCTTCTTCGGCGCCATCTTGCTGTTCAGCATCGGTTCCCTGCTCTGCGCCCTGTCCAACACCCTGACCCAGCTGATTGGCGCCCGGGTGATCCAGGGCCTGGGCGGTGCGCTGATGCTGCCGGTGGGACGGCTGGTGGTGCTGCGTGCCTACCCGCGTTCGGAACTGGTGCGGATCATGGGCTTCATCACCATTCCCGGGCTTCTGGGGCCGCTGATCGGCCCGACCATGGGCGGCTGGATGGTGCAGTACCTGACCTGGCACTGGATCTTCCTGATCAACCTGCCGGTAGGCGCCGTTGGCTGCTATGCGGTGTGGCGCTTCATTCCCGACCTGCGCGGCAGCGAGCGCACACGCTTCGACAGCCTGGGCTTTGTGCTGTTCGGTGCGGCGATGGTGCTGATCACCATCGCCATGGAAGGCCTGGGGGAACTGCATCTGCCGCACTTGCGGGTGATGTTGCTGCTGTTCGGCGGGCTGGCCTGCCTGGCGGCCTACTGGCTGCGGGCCGTGCACACCGACAACCCGCTGTTCGCCCCGTCACTGTTCAAGGTGCGGACCTTTGCCGTGGGCATTCTGGGCAACCTGTTCGCCCGCCTGGGCAGCGGCGCCCTGCCGTTCCTGGTGCCCCTGCTGCTGCAAGTAGCCCTGGGCTATTCACCGTCCCAGGCGGGGATGAGCATGCTGCCCCTGGCGGCCGCGGCAATGCTGGCCAAGTCCATCGCCCGGCCACTGATCGAGCGCCTGGGCTACCGCATCGTGCTCACCGGCAACACCCTGGCCCTGGGCATCATGCTGGCCAGTATGGGGCTGGTCAGCGAACAGACGCCCTACCCGCTGCTGCTGGGCATGCTGGCGGTGCTGGGGGCGATCAACTCGCTGCAGTTCACGGCGATGAACACCGTGACCCTGATCGACCTCGACGATGCCGCCGCCAGCAGCGGCAACAGCCTGCTGTCGGTGGTGGCGCAACTGTCCCTGAGCCTTGGGGTGGCCTGTGCCGGCGCACTGCTGGGCGGCTTTACCGCTGAGTTGGGCAACGATGGCGTGGACACCGTGCTCGGCGCCTTCCAACTGACCTTCCTCACGGTAGGCATCATGGCGATGCTGGCGGCGGCGATCTTCCTCCAGCTGTCGCCCACCGATGGCCGGCGCACGCGCAAGCTCGAGGAGCAGCACATCGAACACTGAACCCACGCACCTCCCCCGTAGGAGCCGGCTTGCCGGCGAAGAGGCCCCCGAGCCCTGCGCCAACCTCGCGGCCGCTTTTGCTGGCAAGCCAGCGCCTACACAAAACCGCCCCTGCGCGGTTGCTCGTCCAGAATTTGCAGGTTGTGGGAGCGGGACTGATACACTGCGCGACATTTTGTTTTGCAGGCCAGTCCCGTGACCACCATTGCCACCGCTTTTAATACTTTGCCCCTGTCTCCCGCCATGCTGGCTAACCTCGACTCCCTCGGTTATGCCCAGATGACGCCGATCCAGGCGCAGAGCTTGCCGGTGATCCTCAAGGGCATGGACCTGATCGCCCAGGCCAAGACCGGCAGCGGCAAGACCGCGGCCTTTGGCATCGGCCTGCTGAACCCGATCAACCCGCGCTACTTCGGCTGCCAGGCCCTGGTGATCTGCCCGACTCGCGAGCTGGCCGACCAGGTGGCCAAGGAAGTGCGCCGGCTGGCTCGCGCCGAAGACAACATCAAGGTCCTGACCCTGTGCGGCGGCGTGTCGTTCGGGCCACAGATCGCCTCCCTGGAGCACGGTGCGCATATCATCGTCGGCACCCCAGGGCGTATCCAGCAGCATCTGCGCAAGGGTTCGCTGGTGCTCGACGGCCTGAACACGCTGGTGCTCGACGAAGCCGACCGCATGCTCGACATGGGCTTCTACGACGCCATCGAAGACATCATCGAAAAGACCCCGTCGCGCCGCCAGACCCTGCTGTTCTCCGCCACGTATCCGGTGGGCATCAAGCAACTGGCGTCGAAATTCATGCGCGATCCGCAAACGGTGAAAGCCGAAGCGTTCCACGACGACACGCAGATCGAACAGCGTTTCTACGAGATTTCCCCGGAAGAACGCATGAGCGCAGTGACCAAAGTCCTGCACCACTTCCGCCCGGCTTCCTGCGTCGCTTTCTGCTTCACCAAGCAGCAAGTGCAGGAAACCGTCGATCACCTGACCGCCAAAGGCATTTCCGCCGTCGGCCTGCACGGCGACCTGGAGCAGCGTGACCGCGATCAGGTGCTGGCGATGTTCGCCAACCGCAGTACTTCGGTACTGGTCGCCACCGACGTCGCCGCCCGCGGCCTGGACATCGATGCGCTGGACATGGTGATCAACGTCGAGCTGGCCCGCGATTCGGAAATCCACATTCACCGCGTTGGCCGTACCGGTCGCGCTGGCGAGAAAGGCATCGCGGTCAGCCTCGTCGCACCGTCCGAAGCCCATCGCGCGCAAGCCATCGAACAACTGCAGAAAGCCCCGTTGAACTGGGATCAGGTCGATAACCTCAAGTCCCAGGGCGGCGCCCCATTGCAGCCACCGATGAGCACGTTGTGCATCGCCGGCGGGCGCAAGGACAAGGTACGTCCGGGGGATATTCTCGGCGCACTGACCGGCGACGCCGGCATCCCGGGCGCCCAGGTCGGCAAGATCGCGATCTTCGACTTCCAGTCGTATGTGGCGGTTGAGCGCACCGTGGTCATGCAGGCGCTGCAGCGCCTGAACAACGGCAAGATCAAGGGCCGTTCGCTGCGCGTGCGCGTCCTCTAACCCCACTGTTTGACCTGTAGCCGCTGCCACAGGGCCGTTCGCTTCTATTGAGGACACCGTTTTGCGTTCTACCGAAGTCGTGATCATTGGCGCCGGCGCCGCCGGCCTGATGTGCGCCCTGACCGCGGCCGGCCGGGGCCGCCAGGTATTGCTGCTGGACCACGCCAACAAGGCCGGCAAGAAAATCCTGATGTCCGGCGGCGGTCGCTGCAACTTCACCAATATGTACACCGAACCGGCCAACTTCCTGTCGCAGAACCCGCATTTCTGCAAATCGGCCCTGGCGCGCTACACCCAGTGGGACTTCATCGGCCTGGTGGCCAAGCACGGCGTGCCCTACCACGAGAAGAAACTCGGCCAGCTGTTCTGCGATAACAAGTCCAGCGACATCCTCGGCATGCTGCTCGACGAGTGCGATCAGGTCGGCGTGGAGCTGCGCCTGGACACCTCGATCCAGACCATCGAAAAGGTCGAAAGCGGCTACCTGCTCGACACCACCCTCGGCCAGGTTCAGTGCCAATCGCTGGTGATCGCCACCGGCGGGCTGTCGATCCCGACGCTGGGCGCCACCGGCTTCGGTTATCAGGTGGCCAAACAGTTCGGCCACGAACTGCTGCCGACCCGCGCCGGCCTGGTGCCGTTCACCATCACCGACCAGCTCAAGGAACTGTGCAGCGAGCTGTCGGGGACCTCGGTGGATTGCCTGGTGAGCTGCAACGACCAGAGCTTTCGCGAGAACATCCTGTTCACCCACCGCGGCCTCAGCGGCCCGGCGATCCTGCAGATTTCCTCCTACTGGCAGCCCGGCGACAGCGTCGAGATCAACCTGCTGCCGGACCACGACGCCCTGGGCTGGCTGCAACAGCAGCAGGCCGAGCGCCCCAACAGCGAGCTCAAGACCCTCCTGGGGGAGATCTTCACCAAGAAGATGGCCGGCCTGCTGGCCGACCACTGGTTCGTCTCCAAGCCGATGAAGCAGTACACCCCGGCGGAGCTGGCGGACGTGGCGCAGAAACTCGGCAGTTGGCAACTGGTACCGGCGGGCACCGAGGGCTACCGCACCGCCGAAGTGACCCTGGGCGGCGTCGACACCCGGGAAGTTTCGTCCAAGACCATGGAATCGCTGAAGAGCCCGGGGCTGTATTTCATCGGTGAAGTGCTGGACGTCACCGGCCACCTGGGCGGCTTCAACTTCCAGTGGGCCTGGGCCTCGGGCTACGCGGCGGCCCAATACGTCTGAGCCGCTGCGTCTCCCTGTAGCCGCTGCCGCAGGCTGCGAACGACCCGAAGGGGCGCGGCGATCCGATGTCCGCTGAGGTCCTGCGGACCTGTCGCAGCCTGCGGCAGCGGCTACAGGTGTCCGACCGGCAACGGCAACAGAATTTGCCGGCCGATGTGACGACGGCATTGCGCCGTCGTCAATACTGGCTCAATTTAGCTGCATCGCCCCGGAAGGCCCGCCCTACTCCATGTCCTCGACCTCTTTTCGCCAATCCCTGCGCCGCCTCTGGGCGCTGGATAAATTCAGCTACAGCGTGCGGGTGTTCATCGCCCTGACCGGCAGCATGGCGCTGTGCTGGTATCAGGATGAAATGGCCCTGCTGATCCCGCTGTTCCTCGGCATCATCGCCAGCGCCCTGGCGGAAACCGACGACAGCTGGCAAGGCCGGCTCAATTCCCTGGCCGTGACCCTGGTGTGCTTCAGCATTGCCGCGCTGTCGGTGGAACTGCTGTTCCCCTACCCCTGGATCTTCGCCATCGCCCTGGCCCTGGCCAGCTTCGGCCTGACCATGCTGGGGGCGCTGGGCGAACGCTATGGCGCCATCGCCTCGGCGACCCTGATCCTCTCGGTCTACACCATGATCGGCGTCGACCAGCGCGGCGGCGCGGTGATCGATTTCTGGCACGAGCCGCTGCTGCTGGTGGCCGGCGCCGCCTGGTACGGCCTGCTGTCGGTGCTGTGGCAGGCGCTGTTTTCCAACCAGCCGGTGCAGCAGAGCCTGGCCCGGCTGTTTCGCGAACTGGGTTACTACCTCAAGCTCAAGTCCTCGCTGTTCGAGCCCATCCGCCAGCTGGACGTGGAGGCCCGGCGCCTGGAACTGGCCAAGCAGAACGGCAAGGTGGTGGCGGCCCTCAACGTCGCCAAGGAAATCATCCTGCACCGGGTGGGCAACGGCCGGCCGGGGTCGAAGGTCAGCCGCTACCTGAAGCTGTACTTCCTGGCCCAGGACATTCACGAGCGTGCCAGCTCTTCCCACTACCCGTACAACGCCCTGACCGAGGCGTTTTTCCACAGCGACGTGCTGTTCCGCTGCCAGCGCCTGCTGCGCCAGCAGGGCAAGGCCTGCCGTGCCCTGGCCGAATCCATCCAGTTGCGCCAGCCGTTCGTCTATGACGCCACCTTCGCCGAGGCCCTGGGCGACCTGCACGCTTCCCTGGAACACCTGCGTATCCAGAGCAACCCGGCCTGGCGCGGGCTGTTGCGCTCATTGCGAGCCCTGGCGGCCAACCTCGGCACCCTCGACCGCCTGCTCAGCGACGCCAGCAACCCCGACGCCCTGGCGGACGCCACCGACAGCAGCCTGCTGGACCGTTCGCCACGCAATTTCAAGGATGTCTGGACCCGCCTGCGCACCCAACTGACGCCAACCTCGCTGCTGTTCCGCCATGCCCTGCGCCTGCCCCTGGCGCTGAGCATCGGCTACGGCATGGTGCATTTGATCCACCCTTCCCAGGGTTACTGGATCATCCTCACCACCCTGTTCGTCTGCCAGCCCAACTACGGCGCCACCCGGCGCAAGCTGGGCCAGCGGATCATCGGCACCGCCATCGGCCTGACCATCGCCTGGGCGCTGTTCGACCTGTTCCCCAGCCCCTTGGTGCAGTCGCTGTTCGCCATTGCCGCCGGGGTGGTGTTCTTCACCAACCGCACCACCCGCTACACCCTGGCCACGGCGGCCATCACCCTGATGGTGCTGTTCTGCTTCAACCAGGTGGGCGACGGTTATGGGCTGTTCCTGCCGCGGCTGTTCGATACCCTGCTGGGCAGCCTGATCGCCGGGCTGGCGGTGTTCCTGTTCCTGCCGGACTGGCAGGGCCGGCGCCTGAACAAGGTGCTGGCCAATACCCTGACCTGCAACAGCATCTACCTGCGCCAGATCATGCAGCAGTACGCCGCCGGCAAGAGCGACGACCTGGCCTACCGCCTGGCCCGGCGCAACGCCCACAACGCCGACGCCGCGCTGTCCACCACCCTGGCCAACATGCTCATGGAGCCCGGGCATTTCCGTAAGGAAGCGGACGTGGGCTTTCGCTTCCTGGTGCTGTCCCACACCTTGCTCAGCTACCTCTCGGGCCTGGGCGCACACCGCGAAACCCGGCTGCCGGACGAGGTTCGCGAGCACTTGATCGAAGGCGCCGGGGTCAGCCTGGCGGCCAGCATCGACGAGATTGCCCAGGGTCTGGCCAACAAGACCCCGATCGATATCCAGAGCGATGCCGAAGAAGCCCTGGCCAATGAGCTGGAGCAAATGCCCGACGAGGTCGACGAAGGCCAGCGCCTGGTGCAGACCCAACTGGCGCTGATCTGCCGTCAGCTGGGCCCGTTGCGGACCCTGGCGGCGCATCTGATCAAGGACACCAGCGACAACGCAAAACCGTAGGAGCCGGCTTGCCGGCGAAAGGGGCCGCAAGACTCATGCACGGTCCGGAGTCGCTTTCGCTGGCAAGCCAGCTCCTGCATCTTCGGTTACATGCCGTGCTGGCGCAGCAGGCGGTCGTAGCTACCGTCAGCTTTCATGGCAGCGATTTCCTTGTCGAACCTGGCCACGATCTGCGCATGCTCGGGGTTCTTCAGGCTGACCAGGATATGCAGGCTGTTCTCGCTCAGGGGCTTGGGCAGGAACTCCACGGCATTGCGTACCCGCGGTGACTCCCGGGCCAAGTAGTAGCGGGCCACGTATTCGTCTTCCAGGGTCAGCTTGACCCGATCCGCCGCCAGCATGCGCACCGCCATGGCGAAGTTGTGCACCGGCACCTTCTGCAGGTCGGGGTCATTGTCGAATTCGGGGGAATAGGCGTAGCCACGCACCACTGCCACCGGGTACTCATGCAGCTGCTTGAGGTTGCTGTATTCCAGCGGCGCGTCCTTGCGCTTGATGAAGCGCACGCGGTTGACCATGTATTCCGCGGAGAACTGCCCCAACTGGGTGCGCTCTTCGTTGTACCAGGCATTCACCAGCACGTCGTAGCGCCCCTCGCCGATGCCCAGCAGGGCCCGGGCCCAGGGCACCTGCTCGAATTCGCTGGAATAGCCAGCGCGGGACAGGGCGGTGCTGACAATGTCGGTGGCCACGCCGCCATTGACCAGGGTCGCGTCGGTAAAGGGTGGCCAGGCATCGGCGACCAGCCGCAGCCTTTCGGCAAAAGCGCTCTGGCCCAGCAACAGCAATCCGATCAAAGCCAAAGCTCGATGCAGTCGCAGCATGCTAATAGATCCTTAGCGGGCCCTGGGCCCAGCGCGTTCCAGCCCATACTCCAGGGTCGCGGCCTTTGCGGCACAGGTCGGCCCAGCTCCTAACATTAGCTCATCAGAACCCATGCACAGGTCTTGAAAACAGATTACACAAAGAAGACAAATACCAGTGATCTCAGTAGTGGCATTTTGACCCATCTCACAGAAACATTCTCTGCGTGACAACCGGCAAGACATCCCGTGGCGATGTGCTTACTATTTCGCGCAGCACTCAATACAGGATATGAAGATGACCATCGAATGGGTCTGCAAACATCACACCGACCTGGGCAAGGAACAGTTGTACGCGATTCTGCAATTGCGCACCGAAGTCTTCGTGGTGGAACAGAAATGCCCTTATCAGGAAGTCGACGGCCGCGACCTTGAAGGCGATACCTGCCACCTGATGGCCTGGGACGGCGACCGGTTGCTGGCCTACCTGCGCCTGCTGGACCCGACTTCCCAGGGCGGCGACGTGGTCATCGGCCGCGTGGTCATCGCTGAACAGGCCCGTGGCCAGGGCCTGGGCCACACCCTGATGGAGCAGGCGCTGAAGCAGGCCGAGCGGCACTGGCCGCAAACGCCGATCTACCTCTCGGCCCAGGCTCATCTGCAGGCCTATTACGGCCGCTACGGTTTCGAGGTGGCGGGCGAAGCATACCTGGAGGACGGTATTCCTCACATCGGCATGCGTCGCTCCTGAGCCTCAGGGATAGCCCAGCACGGCCTTGATCTGCCGCAGGTTGGGCTCGATCCAGCCCTTGTCGATGGCGCCCCAGTTGTGGATCCGGTAACGCCCGGCATGGTTGCGCGCGCCGTCCTGCTGCTCGAACTCGCAGAGGATGTCCAGGTCCGCCAGGGCCGCGATGGTGTCCTGGGCGGTGCGCCGCGGCATGCCGGTGACTTCGGTCAGCGCCGGCACGCTGCTGGCCAGGCCGCTGTCGATCAGGTACGCCACATACAGGCGGCGGTAGAAACTGCTCTTGGTCTTGCTCACATCCATCGCCCACTCCTTGCCTTCAGGGGTTAATCCGGCGCTCCCGCCTTGCCTTGCAGGTCGCGCCAGGTCAGGTAGACCCGCAGGTCGAACTCCAGCTGGTGATAGCCCGGCAGCATATGCTCGCAGAGCTTGTAGAACGCCTTGTTGTGATCCGATTCCTTGAAGTGGGCCAGCTCGTGCACCACGATCATCCGCAGGAATTCCGGCGCCGCCTCCTTGAACAGCGAAGCGATGCGGATCTCTTTCTTGGCCTTGAGCTTGCCGCCCTGCACCCGGGAAACCGTGGTATGCAGGCCCAGGGCACGGTGGGTCAGGTCCAGACGGTTGTCGAACAGCACCTTGTCGATGGCCGGCGCATTGCGCAGGTATTCCTGCTTGAGCTCCAGAGCGTAGCTGTACAGCGCCTTGTCGCTCTGTACGGCGTGCCGGCCCGGGTAACGCTGGCTCAGGTAGTCGCCCAGGCGCTGTTCATCGATCAACTGGCGCACTTGCTGCTGCAAGGCGACGGGATAGGCCTGGAGGTATTTGAGTGCGGTCATGAAGGGGCAACGCAGGGCATAAAAGGCGCCAGTGTAGCGAATTCAGGCCTGTAGCGCGCTCCAGTCAAAGGGCTGGGCAAACTGGCTGGCGGTACTGGCGGTCAGCGGCCGAGCCACCAGGAAACCTTGCACATACTCGCAGCCATTGGCCTTGAGCCACTGGTATTGCTCAAGGGTTTCCACGCCCTCGGCGATCACCAGCAGGTCGAACTGCTTGCACAGGTCGATCACGCAGCGGGCAATGGCGGCATCCCTTGGCGAGGTCAGCAGGCGGGCAATCAGGTGGCGATCGAGCTTGAGGGTGTCCAGTTGCAGGTCACGCAGGTAGGCCAGGCAACAACTGCCCGAGCCGAAGTCATCCAGGGCCACCCGCACCCCCAGCTGACGCAGGAGCTGCAACTGTTTGCGGGTGTCATCCAGGTTCTGGGTCAAGGCGGCCTCGGTAACCTCCACCTCCAGTTGGCGCGGTTGCAGGCCATGGCGCGACAGCACCTGGCGCAGCTCGGCCACCAGGTTGGGCATGTTGAACTGGGTGGCACTGAGGCTGACGCCCAGCACCAGGTCGGGGCTGAACACCTGCTCCCAGTCCTTGCGCTGGGCCGCGCCCTGTTGATAGATCCAACTGCCCAGGCGGCTGATCAGCCGTGCCTCCTCAAGCAGGGGCAGGAACAGCCCCGGAGGCACGTCGCCCACACTCGGATGACGCCAGCGCAGCAAGGCTTCGAAACCGCGCAGGCGCCCGTCGGCAATGGCCACCTGGGGCTGGTACACCAGGGTGAATTCCTTGCGCTCCACGGCGCTGCGCACGCTTTCCTCGAGCATCAGCCGCGAACGGGCGCGGCCATTCATTTCGTGATCGTAGTAGCGGTACTGCTGGCGGCCGGCGCGCTTGGCTTCGTACATGGCGATGTCCGCCGCCCGCAACAGGCCGTCCAGGTTGGAGCCGCAGTCGGGGTAGATGGCGATGCCGATACTCGCCCCCAGCACCACCTCCAGGCCATCGATCTGCTGGTTGATGGACAGGCGTTCGATCAGCTTCTCGGCGATCTTCGCCGCCTGCTCGGGGAAGCTCAGCTCCAGCAGCGCGGTGAATTCGTCGCCGCCCATGCGCCCGAGAATGTCGAAGGAGTGCAGGCAGTCCTTCAGTTGCTCGGAAACCCAGCGCAGCACCCGGTCGCCGGCGTCGTGCCCCAGGGAGTCGTTGACCCGCTTGAAGCCGTCGAGGTCCAGATAGAGCAGGACCAGGGACTTTCCCGAGCGGTCGCTGCGCAGCAGGATGTTTTCCACCGTCTGATAGAAGCCGCGGCGGTTGAGCAGGCCGGTCAGCGGGTCGGTCACGGCCTGGTATTCCAGTTGCTGGTGCAGGTGACGCACTTCGGACATGTCCAGCAGGGTGACCACCATTGCCTTCTGGTCACTGGGCAAGGGCGCACAGGACAAGGCCACGCTGATCAACTGGCCGGGCACGGTGCGCATCTGAGCGTCGTGCAGGCGATAGGTTTCGCCCCGGCGATAACAGGCGTAGAGCTCGGAGCCGCTCCAGTCGGGAACGTGGGGCTTTTGCAGGTAGTCGAGAAAGGGCGAGCCTTCCAGCTCCTTGACCTGGGCATTGAGCAGGCGCGAGACCGCCGGATTGGCGAAACGCACGCACCCGCCCTCGTCCACCACCAGGATGCCCTCGGCAGCGTTGTCCAGCACCGAGGCATTGAAGGCCCGTGCCACCTCCAGGTCGTGGCTGAGGTGCTGCAGGGCCCGGCGGTTGCGCTGATGCTCCAGCAGGGCCTGGACCTTGGGCTTGAGAATCTGTGGGTCGAACGGTTTGAACAGGTAGTCCACGGCGCCACTGGCATAGCCCTTGATCACAGCGTCCTGAGACTGTTCGTTGGCGGTGAGAAAGATGATCGGGGTCAGCCGGGTACGTTGGCTGCCACGCATCAGGCGGGCGACTTCGAAGCCGTCCATGCCGGGCATCTGTACATCCAGCAACACCAGGTCCACTTCATGTTCGAGCAGCAGGCCCAGGGCCTCGACCCCCGAGGCGGCGGTCATCACCTGCCAGTCCTGGCGCTGCAACAGAGCACGCATGCTGAGGAGGTTTTCAGGATAGTCATCGACGATCAGAAGAGTGGAGTGGCCTTCGGCTGGCTCTGGTTGCACGCATTCCATGCTGCTTCTCTTGTCTGTAATAAGACTGAACGGGTGTAAAAACCCGGTAAAACCTGAGGTTTCACTCTAGACCCGGATCCTCAAAAGCAGAAGCTGCCAACACGCCATCACTTCGCCAATGGCCACGACTCCCGACTAACGGTCACAGAGTTGCCGCATAAAAACCGGGATAGATGGCATTTCGACATTTTGCTGACGCCAGATATCCGCCATACGGGCCTCGCCAAGCGCCGCTTCTGCGCTATAAAGACCTCCTAAGAAGCGCAGGCTAAAGCCTTCGGCCACCTGCATCAGTCATGCCTTGCGGAAAACCACCATGATCGACCTGGCAACCTGGAACCTCAGCGTTCCCGTCGGCAGCCCGCCGGCGACCATCGATACCCCGACACTGGTCAAGGGGTTCAAGGACCAGTACTTCCACTCCGATACCGGCACTCTGTTCTTCTGGTCGCCGGTGACCGGCTCGAAAACCGAGAACGCCATCTACCCGCGCACCGAGCTGCGCGAAACCTACTCCAATGGCACCTTGCGCAACTGGACCTACCCCGAAGCGGACAACCTGCTGTACGCGACCCTGGCGGTGAACCAGGTGCCCTCATCGGGCAAGATCGTCATCGGCCAGATCCACGCCTACAACAGCACCAAGCCGCTGGTGAAGGTCGAGTACCAGTACAAGACCAGCAAGGGCAGCGGCAACATCGTGGCCAAGGTGCGCCTGCACCCGGACGACGAGGAAGGCCGTGTCATCACCATTGCCGAGAACGTGCCCATGGATCGGGAGTTTTCCTACCTGATCCACCTGAGCCCGGGCGGCGCCCTGGGCGTCAGCGCTGCCGGCTATCAGTGGGACAGCCAGCTGAGCGCGACCTGGCGCGACAAGCCGCTGTACTTCAAGGCCGGGGTTTATGTGCAGGACAACACCGGCTATACCAGCGAAGGCGGCAAGGTGACCTTTTCCAAGCTGGACATCGACCACAACAAGACCTGACACCCCTTCCTGCGCGGGAGCCGGCTTGCCGGCGAAGGCGCCGTTGAGCCCGGCATCCGCCCAAAGGCGCTCTTCGCTGGCAAGCCAGCGCCTACGAAGGCAAGAATTCCGGATACAAAAAAGCCCGCATCGCTGCGGGCTTCTTCGTTCGACGCTTAGGCTCAGTTGACCTTGGCGTTCAGCTCACCCTTGAGGTAACGCTGGAACATGGCTTCCAGGGAGATCGGCTTGATCTTCGAGGCGTTGCCGGCGGTGCCGAAGGCTTCGTAACGGGCGATGCAGACATCGCGCATGGCGGTCACGGTGGCGCCGAAGAACTTGCGCGGGTCGAACTCGCTGGGGTTGGTGGCCATCAGGCGGCGCATGGCACCGGTGGACGCCAGGCGCAGGTCGGTGTCGATGTTGACCTTGCGCACGCCGTACTTGATGCCTTCGACGATTTCTTCAACCGGCACGCCGTAGGTTTCCTTGATATCGCCACCGTACTGGTTGATGATCGCCAGCCACTCTTGCGGCACCGAAGAGGAACCGTGCATCACCAGGTGAGTGTTGGGGATGCGCTTGTGGATTTCCTTGATACGGTCGATGGCCAGTACGTCGCCGGTAGGCGGCTTGGTGAACTTGTAGGCGCCGTGGCTGGTACCGATGGCGATGGCCAGGGCATCCACCTGGGTCTTCTTGACGAAGTCCGCGGCTTCTTCCGGGTCGGTCAGCATCTGGCTGTGGTCCAGCACGCCTTCGGCGCCGATGCCGTCTTCTTCACCGGCCATGCCGGTTTCCAGGGAACCCAGGCAGCCCAGCTCGCCTTCTACCGAGACGCCGCAGGCGTGGGCCATGGCCACGGTCTGCTGGGTAACACGGACGTTGTATTCGTAGTCGGTCGGAGTCTTGCCGTCTTCGCCCAGGGAGCCGTCCATCATCACCGAGGAAAAACCCAGCTGGATCGAGCGCTGGCAGACGTCAGGGCTGGTGCCGTGGTCCTGGTGCATGCACACCGGGATATGCGGAAACTCTTCGATGGCAGCCAGAATCAGGTGACGCAGGAAAGGCGCGCCGGCGTATTTGCGGGCGCCGGCCGAAGCCTGGACGATCACCGGGGAGTCAGTCTTGTCAGCGGCTTCCATGATGGCGCGCATCTGCTCAAGGTTGTTGACGTTGAAGGCTGGAACGCCGTAGCCGAACTCGGCTGCGTGGTCCAGCATCTGGCGCATGCTGATGAGTGCCATTGTGTGTGTCTCTCCCGGTCGAGGGTCGTTAATCGTGCAAGCCTGCCGTAGCGGCGACTGCTATTCAAGTGATTGCAGATCGGGGGTCAACCCGCTCTGTTCCATTCGTTAAAACCAAATCTCTACAGCCACGCAGGAGCCGGCTCGCCGGTGAAAGGGGCCTTGAACCTTGTACAGGTCTGGAGGCCGCCTCCGCTGGCAAGCCAGCCCCTACATGGCCTTGCAGCCGCGGCCGATCAGGTCATTGGTGGCGACCCAGTAGACCAGGCCTTCCTCCCCCTTGACGTGAAACGCCAGCATGTCGTCGCTGTACAGCGAGCCCGAACCGCTGGGCTCAAGCTTCAGGCGGCGTACCTGGTCGTCGCCCCCCAGGCGCACGTCGACGGCCTTGCGGCTGTCGTCGGTGTAGCGCCAGAGCACCTGGGCCTGGCTGTCGCAGGTCCAAGTGGTCCAGTTGTCAGTGGTCGGCGACTTGAGCAGGTTCAGGTTGGCACAACCTGCCAACAAGCCCAGCATCGCCACGGCGATCAAACCTTTCATCAATGTTCCTCGGCGGGCGGCCAACAGGCCCCGGCGCGTTGCGTTAACCCATCTGACCCGTCAAGGGCAACCCTGTTCCCTGGCCTTTGACGGCGTCTCGTACTTCTCCAGGCCCTCAGGGCCCAGGCGCTTGTTGATCACCGGAGCCGTCTCGGCCTGCCAGTCAGCCTGGTAGCAGCCTTTCTGCACCTCGCCGGCATCCTCCGCAGGCGTTGCCTTGGGGGCACTGGAACAGCCCGCCAGCAACGCCACGGCGATCAACAGTGGCAACGTCTTGACCATCAGAACACTCCTTTGCCCGGCCAATCGAGGCCTCAGGCCTTGGCCCGGGCTTCCAGGACTTCAACCGCCGGCAGCACCTTGCCCTCGACGAACTCGAGGAAGGCGCCGCCACCGGTAGAAATGTAGGAGATCTGCTGGGCTACGCCATATTTGTCGATGGCTGCCAGGGTGTCGCCGCCGCCGGCGATGGAGAACGCAGCGCTGTCAGCGATGGCCTGGGCCAGGACCTTGGTGCCATTGCCGAACTGGTCGAATTCGAACACGCCCACCGGACCGTTCCAGAGGATGGTCCTGGAGGATTTCAGCAGTTCGGCAAACTGCGCGGCAGTCTGCGGGCCGATGTCGAGAATCATGTCGTCATCGGCCACATCGGCGATCAGCTTGACGGTCGCCGCAGCGCTCTCGGCGAATTCCTTGGCCACCACCACGTCCACCGGCAGCGGTACGCTGACCTTGGCGGCGATGGCGCGAGCGGTGTCCAGCAGGTCCGGCTCGTACAGCGACTTGCCCACCGGATGCCCGGCAGCGGCGAGGAAGGTATTGGCGATGCCGCCACCGACGATCAACTGGTCGCAGATCTGGCTCAGGCTGTTGAGCACGTCCAGCTTGGTCGACACCTTGGAGCCGGCAACGATCGCGGCCATCGGCTTGGCCGGGTTGCCCAGGGCCTTGCCCAGCGCGTCCAGCTCAGCGGCCAGCAAAGGACCAGCAGCAGCCACTTTGGCGAACTTGGCCACGCCATGGGTCGAACCCTCGGCGCGGTGCGCGGTGCCGAAGGCGTCCATCACGAACACGTCGCACAGGGCAGCGTATTGCTGGGCCAGCTCGTCGGCGTTCTTTTTCTCGCCCTTGTTGAAGCGCACGTTCTCGAACAGCACGATGTCGCCGGCCTTGACCTCGACACCACCCAGGTAATCGGCCACCAGCGGTACTTCGCGACCCAGGGCGCGGCTCAGGTAGTCGGCCACCGGCTTGAGGCTGTTCTCGGCGGAAAACTCGCCTTCGGTCGGGCGGCCCAGGTGCGAGCAGACCATCACTGCCGCGCCTTTTTCCAGGGCCAGCTTGATGGTCGGCAGCGAAGCCAGGATTCGCGCATCGCTGGTGACAACACCGTCCTTGACTGGGACGTTGAGGTCTTCACGGATCAGCACGCGCTTACCTTGCAGATCGAGGTCGGTCATCTTCAACACGGTCATGGGTCGCAATTCCTGGGTTACTGTTCTTCAGAAACAGAGAGTTGAGTGTCAGTGCGTGGAGCGGCTGTGTGCAGGTAGTGCCCAGCTACGTCCAGCATTCGGTTGGCAAAGCCCCATTCGTTGTCGAACCAGGCCAGGATGTTCACCAGCCGGGGGCCGGAAACACGGGTCTGACTGGCATCGACGATCGCCGAATGGGGATCATGATTGAAATCACAGCTGGCATGCGGCAGCTCGGTGTAGGCCAGCAGGCCCTTGAGCGGACCGCTGGTGGCGGCCTCGCGCAGGATCCGGTTGACCTCGGTGGCGTCG
Source organism: Pseudomonas sp. GW822-FHT06D10 (assembly GCF_058799535.1). Lineage (NCBI taxonomy): Bacteria > Pseudomonadati > Pseudomonadota > Gammaproteobacteria > Pseudomonadales > Pseudomonadaceae > Pseudomonas > Pseudomonas sp. GW822-FHT06D10. The sequence goes on from NZ_JBXALN010000003.1 coordinate 199,316, forward strand.
GTATCGCTCACGGTCTGCATGGTGATGTCCAGGCAGGACACGTTCACCGTCGGCACCCGCACTGCTTTGGCCTGAATTCGCCCGGCAAGTTCCGGCAACAGGCGCTCGATACCCCGCGCCAGACCGGTGGACACCGGGATCACCGACTGGAAGGCCGAACGGGTACGCCGCAGGTCTTCATGGTGATAGGCGTCGATCACCGGCTGGTCGTTCATCGCCGAGTGAATGGTGGTGATCGATACGTACTCCAGGCCAATGGCCTGATCCAGCAGGCGCAACAGCGGCACGCCGCAGTTGGTGGTGCAGGAGGCGTTGGACACCAGCCGTTCGTCGCCGCTCAGGCAGTCCTGGTTCACCCCATAGACGATGGTGGCGTCGACATCCGCCTCGCTGGCCATCGGCTGGGAGAACAGCACCCGCGGCGCGCCGGCGTCGAGAAAACGCTGGCCGTCTTCGCGGGTGTGGTAGGCACCGGAGCATTCCAGCACCAGATCGACGCCCAGGGACGCCCAATCGATGCCTTCGGGGGTGGCACTGCGCAACACTTTCACGCAGTTGCCATTGATATGCAGACAATCGCCATCGACCTTCACCTCACCGGGAAAACGCCCGTGGGTGGAATCGAAGCGTGTCAGGTATTCAACGCTGGCCATGTCGGCCAGATCGTTGATGGCAACGATCTCGAACCCGGCCGCAGCCCCTCGCTCGAACAGAGCACGCAAGACGCAACGACCAATCCGGCCGTAGCCGTTGAGTGCAACTTTGTAGGGACGCGGTTGAGGCATGGGGTTCTCAATGACCGGTGGTGAAACCATCAGCTTCGTGCTGCCTGCGCCATCGTCATCGCGAGCAAGCTCGCCCCCACAAGGACGGTATACATCCCTGCAGGAGCGAGCTTGCTCGCGATTGCGTCAGTACAGACAACCCGGCTTCCGGGTTTAGTCTTCCAGCAACTCTTCGGCCTGGCCCAGGATGTTGTCCAGGGTGAAGCCGAACTCTTCGAACAGTGCCGAAGCCGGAGCCGATTCGCCGTAGGTGGTCATGCCGATCACCCGACCTTCCAGACCCACGTACTTGAACCAGAAGTCGGCATGAGCCGCTTCGATCGCGATACGTGCGCTGACCTGCAGCGGCAGAACCGATTGCTTGTAGCCAGCGTCCTGAGCATCGAACACGCTGGTGCAAGGCATGGAAACCACGCGCACCTTGCGGCCTTGCTCGGTCAGTTTGTCGTAGGCCTGAACGGCCAGGCCGACTTCCGAACCGGTGGAGATCAGGATCAGTTCAGGCTCGCCTGCGCAGTCCTTCAACACATAGCCACCGCGGCTGATGTCGGCGATCTGGCCGGCATCGCGGGTTTGGTGCTGCAGGTTCTGGCGCGAGAAGATCAGCGCCGAAGGGCCGTCTTTACGCTCCAGCGCGTTTTTCCAGGCCACCGCCGATTCAACGGCATCGGCCGGGCGCCAGGTGTCCAGGTTCGGCGTGGTACGCAGGCTGGTCAGTTGCTCGATCGGCTGGTGCGTCGGGCCGTCTTCGCCCAGGCCGATGGAGTCGTGGGTGTAGACATGGATCACACGCTTCTTCATCAGCGCCGACATGCGCACTGCGTTGCGGGCGTATTCCATGAACATCAGGAAGGTCGCGCCGTAAGGCACCAGGCCGCCGTGCAGGGCAACGCCGTTCATGATGGCGGTCATGCCGAACTCGCGCACGCCGTAGTACATGTAGTTGCCGCTGGCATCTTCAGCGCTGACACCCTTGCAACCTTTCCACAGGGTCAGGTTGGAACCGGCCAGGTCGGCCGACCCACCGAGCACTTCCGGCAGCAGGGGGCCGAAGGCATTCAGGGTGTTCTGGCTGGCCTTGCGGCTGGCGATGGTTTCGCCCTTGGCGGCCACTTCGGCGATGTAGGCGTCGGCCTTCTCGGCGAAGTCGGCAGGCAGGTCACCGCTCAGGCGACGTACCAGTTCGTTGGCTTCGGTTGGGAAGGCAGCGGAATAGGCCGCGAAACGCTGGTCCCACTCGGCTTCGGCAGCGCGACCTTTTTCCTTGGCATCCCACTCGGCATAAATGTCGGCCGGGATTTCGAACGGGCCGTAGTTCCAGTTCAGCGCCTGGCGGGTCAGGGCGATTTCCGCGTCGCCCAGTGGCGCGCCGTGGCAATCTTCCTTGCCCTGCTTGTTCGGCGAACCGAAACCGATGGTGGTCTTGCAGCAGATCAGGGTCGGCAGCGGGCTCTTGCGCGCGGTGTCGATGGCGGTCTTGATCTCTTCCGGATCGTGGCCGTCGACGTTGCGGATCACTTGCCAGTTATAGGCTTCGAAACGCTTGGGCGTGTCGTCGGTGAACCAGCCTTCGACTTCGCCGTCGATGGAGATGCCGTTGTCATCGTAGAAGGCGATCAGCTTGCCCAGGCCCAGGGTGCCGGCCAGGGAAGCGACTTCGTGGGAAATGCCTTCCATCATGCAGCCATCACCCAGGAACACGTAGGTGTGATGGTCGACAATGTTGTGGCCTGGACGGTTGAACTGCGCCGCCAGGACTTTCTCCGCCAGGGCAAAGCCCACAGCGTTGGCCAGGCCCTGGCCCAGCGGGCCGGTGGTGGTTTCCACGCCTGGGGTGTAACCGAACTCCGGGTGGCCCGGGGTGCGGCTGTGCAGTTGGCGAAAGTTCTTCAGGTCATCGATCGACAGGTCGTAGCCGGTCAGGTGCAGCAGCGAGTAGATCAACATCGAGCCGTGGCCATTGGACAGCACGAAGCGGTCGCGGTCGGCGAAGGATGGGTTGCTCGGGTTGTGCTTCAGGTAGTCACGCCAAAGTACTTCGGCGATATCCGCCATACCCATAGGGGCACCTGGATGGCCGCTGTTGGCTTTTTGCACGGCATCCATGCTGAGGGCACGAATGGCGTTGGCACGCTCACGACGGCTTGGCATCGCTGATCTCCTGGGGATTGAATAAAACGAAACGGAAAAAAGGCCTGCATTTTCCCTCAGGCGTCAGGCGGGGGCAATGACAGATAGTCACTCAGGCATGTTTTTCCCCTGTTGAAGACACAATCCATTGATGAAACCCCTTCGCCGCTCGTTGACTGTAGAAGCAGAGGCTCTGGAAAAGCCCCTGCAGACTCCAATATCAAAACTTTTTGATATTGGCCTTGCGAGCATTTGCGGGCATCTCTAGACTGCTGCCCCATGAACCTGCCCGCGCCTGCCATCAGCCATGACGATTGCGACGAACTGGCGGCCCTGTGCAAGGCCGGCGGCGACCCCCTGCGGCTGAATGTATTGCGCGCACTGAGCAACGATTCGTTTGGCGTGCTGGAGCTGGCGCAGATCTTCGCCATCGGCCAGTCGGGCATGAGCCACCACCTGAAGGTCCTGGCCCAGGCCAGCCTGGTGGCGACCCGCCGTGAAGGCAATGCGATTTTCTATCGCCGCGCCCTGCCCCATACCGGGCTCCTGGGCGGCAAACTGCACGCAGCCTTGCTGGAAGAGGTCGACCAGCTGAACCTGCCGGGCGAGGTACAGGCCCGGATCAGCCTGGTGCACCGGCAGCGGGCTGCAGCCAGCCAGGACTTCTTTTCCCGGGTGGCGGAAAAATTCCGCGCCCAGCAGGACCTGATCGCAGGACTGCCCCAGTACCGCGACAGTGTGCTGGCGCTGCTGGACAAACTGAGTTTCGACCCAGTGGCCACGGCCATTGAAGTCGGCCCCGGCGACGGTGGGTTTCTCCCCGAGCTGGCCCGACGCTTTGCCCGGGTTACCGCGCTGGACAACAGCCCGGCGATGCTGGAGCTGGCACGCCAGCTGTGCGAACGCGAAACATTGGCTAACGTCAGCCTGCAATTGGCCGATGCATTGAACGGTGTACAGCTGCAGGCCGATTGCGTGGTGCTGAACATGGTCCTGCACCATTTCGCCGCGCCGGCCGAGGCCCTCAAGCAGATGGCCCAATTGCTGCAACCAGGCGGCAGCCTGTTAGTGACAGACTTGTGCAGCCACAACCAGAGTTGGGCCAAAGAGGCTTGCGGCGATCTCTGGCTAGGGTTCGAACAAGATGATTTGGCCCGTTGGGCCACCGCTGCGGGACTGACTCCCGGGGAAAGCCTGTATGTAGGCTTACGTAATGGTTTCCAGATCCAGGTCCGCCATTTTCAGCGACCGGCTGGCGACACTCACCATCGGTAAATTTTAGGAAACCGTCGAGATGAGCGAATACTCCCTTTTCACCTCCGAGTCCGTGTCTGAAGGGCATCCGGATAAAATCGCTGACCAGATTTCCGATGCGGTGCTGGACGCCATCATTACCCAGGACAAGCACGCCCGCGTAGCGGTCGAGACCCTGGTCAAGACTGGCGTGGCCATTGTTGCCGGCGAAGTCACCACCAGTGCCTGGGTCGACCTGGAACAGATCGTTCGCGATGTGATCTGCGATATCGGCTACACCAGCTCCGACGTCGGCTTCGACGGTGCTACCTGCGGCGTGATGAACATCATTGGCAAGCAGTCCCCCGACATCAACCAGGGCGTCGACCGCGCCAAGCCGGAAGATCAGGGCGCTGGCGACCAGGGCCTGATGTTCGGCTACGCCAGCAACGAAACCGAGGTGCTGATGCCAGCGCCGATCACCTTCTCGCACCAACTGGTCCAGCGCCAGGCCGAAGCCCGCAAATCGGGCCTGCTGCCTTGGCTGCGCCCGGACGCCAAATCCCAGGTCACCTGCCGCTACGAAGGCGGCAAGGTGGTCGGTATCGATGCCGTGGTGCTGTCGACCCAGCACAACCCCGAGGTGTCCTACAACGACCTGCGCGAAGGCGTGATGGAGCTGATCGTCAAGCACGTGCTGCCTGCCGAGTTGCTGAGCAAGGACACCCAGTTCCACATCAACCCGACCGGCCAGTTCATCATCGGTGGCCCGGTGGGTGACTGCGGCCTGACCGGCCGCAAGATCATCGTCGACAGCTACGGCGGCATGGCCCGCCACGGCGGTGGCGCGTTCTCCGGCAAGGATCCATCCAAGGTCGACCGTTCCGCCGCTTACGCCGGTCGCTACGTGGCCAAGAACATCGTTGCCGCCGGCCTGGCCGAGCGCTGCGAGATCCAGGTGTCCTACGCCATCGGCGTGGCCCAACCGACCTCGATCTCGCTGAACACTTTCGGCACCGGCAAGATCAGCGACGACAAGATCATCAAGCTGGTACGCGAAGTGTTCGACCTGCGCCCCTACGCAATCACCACCATGCTCGACCTGCTGCACCCGATGTACCAGGAAACCGCCGCCTACGGTCACTTCGGCCGGGCTCCGCAAACCAAGACCGTGGGTGACGACACCTTCACCACCTTCACTTGGGAAAAGACCGACCGCGCCGACACCCTGCGCGCCGCTGCCGGCCTGTAAGCTTCACCTGGCAACATCCAAAGCCCCGCCCGGCTCGCCCGGCGGGGCTTTTTTGTCGCCTGAGGTTTCTAGCTCATCCCGCAAACCGCTGCAGGTACGGGGGCGAGCGAGCAAGGGCACAGGTGTTCCCTGACGGGGAAACACCTCGCAACCACCTTCGTCCTGGCCTTCAGCCAATCCCCTCTAGCCTTTAGCGCATGACCCACAGAGCAAGGATGCTCCCCATGCTGCCAAGAGCCGTTGTGCTGCTGAGCCTCACTCCATTCTTCGCCCAGGCCGCCTGCCCCGACTGGCCGGCTCCCCGTGCCACCGATGAAATCACCGCCCTGCAGCAGCAACTGCAGCGCTGGGATAGCAGCTATTACCGTGACGGCCGGTCACTGGTGGCGGATGAGCTCTACGATCAGGCCCGCCAGCGCCTGCTCACCTGGCGCCAGTGCTTCCCCCAGGCTCCCCGGGCAATGGACCAGCCCCTGCTCGGCGCCGGGGGCAGCATCCGCCACCCCATCCCCCACACAGGGGTGGAAAAACTCGCCGATGCCAATGCCGTGACGGGGTGGCTCAAGGGCCGCGATGATATCTGGGCACAACCCAAGGTCGACGGCGTAGCGGTGACCCTGATCTACCACCGGGGGCAGTTCCAGCAAGCACTCAGCCGTGGCGACGGCGTGCATGGCCATGACTGGACCCGTGCAGCCTGGCAAATCGAGGCCATACCCAAACGACTGCCACGGCCCGTCGACCTGTTGCTGCAAGGAGAGCTCTATCTGCGCCTGGAGCAGCATGTCCAGGCTCGCTCCGGCAGCCTCAAGGCGCGCAACCGGGTGGCAGGCTGGATGGCGCGCAAACAGCTGACGGCGGCGGAGGCGGCGCAGATCGGGCTATTTGTCTGGGACTGGCCCCAGGGCCCGGCTACGTTGAGCGAACGCCTGGAACAACTGGCAGACCTTGGCTTTGCCGAACCCCGCGAGTACAGCCGGCCCGTAGGCGGCTTCGCCGAGGCACAACAGTGGCGGGCCCGCTGGTATCGCTCGCCACTGCCCTTTGCCAGTGACGGCATCATCCTGCGGCAAAGCCGGCGTCCCGCCGCCGAACGCTGGCAGGCCAGGGCCCCATACTGGATTGCCGCCTGGAAGTACCCCTACGCCCAGGTGCTGGCCAGCGTTCGTCAAGTCGATTTTCGTATCGGCCGCACGGGGCGCATCATGCCCCTGCTGGAGATCGAGCCGGTGACCCTGGACGATCGGCAGATCCGCCGTGTCAGTCTCGGCTCACTGCAACGCTGGCGATCCCTGGATATCGTTCCCGGCGATCAGGTAGCCATCAGTCTCGCCGGGTTGAGCATCCCGCGCCTGGATGAAGTGGTACTCAGAAGCACCCTGCGCCAGAGCATCCAGCCCCCGCGAGAAGCCGACTTTCACTTCCTGAGTTGCTGGCAGCCATCACCCGGCTGCGAGGAACAATTCCTGGCCCGACTGACCTGGCTCAGCAGCAAACAAGGCCTGAACCTGCAGAATATCGGCAGCCGGACCTGGGCCCGGCTGGTTGAAACAGGCCGTATCAAAGGCCTGCTGGATTGGCTGACCCTGGATCAGGCAGAGCTTGCTAACATTGCCGGCTTTGGTGATCGCAGCAGCAAGCGTTTGCTCGAGAGCCTGCACAGCGCCAGGCAACAGCCCTTCCCTCGCTGGCTCAAAGCCCTCGGCATCCCGCCCAGTGGCTCGGCCGACCTGAGCGGGCCATGGCAGGCCCTGGCCATGAAAAGCAGCCTGGACTGGCAGAATGAAGCCGGTATCGGAGCGGAGCGGGCCGCACAACTGGTGGCGTTTTTTCGCGCTCCAGAGGTCCTGGCCTTGCAAGGCGTCCTGAACAGCGCCGGTATCGAAGGTTTTTAGCCCGATGGCACGTGGAACCACCCAAGCCGGAATACGCTCCAACAGCCCATTCCCGGTACAACAGTCAGTATTTTTATTGGTTATTTCTTGATCTTTTTCACCTGGAGCCTTCAATGAAACTTTTTCCATCGCTCGCCACCCTGACCCTCTGCAGCCTGATGAGCGCGCCACTGCTGGCCGCCGAGCAGGCCCCCGAGTTGACCGGCTGCGCCGCCAAGCGCCAGGCCATCATGAACCAGATCGAACAGGCCAAGGCCCACGGCAACAGCAATCAGCAGGCCGGCCTGGAGCGCGCCCTGAGCGAAGTGACCGCCCACTGCACCGACGCCTCGCTGAAGAAAGAGCGGGAAAACAAAGTGCTTGAGGCCAAGCATGAGGTCAGCCGTCGCCAGGCCGACCTGGAAAAAGCCATGAAGAAAGGTGACTCGGAGAAGATCAACAAGCGCAAGGACAAGCTTGCCGAGTCCCGCAAGGAACTGCAGCAAGCCCTGGACGAACTGGACAAGTAAGCAACCTGATGCCGCAGCCCTGCTCAGCAGAGCCGCCAATCAGTGATTGCGGAACTCTTTGTGGCAGGCGCTGCAAGCATCCTCGACCTTCTGCACCGCCGGCCCCAGATTGCTGGCCTTGTAGGGCTGGACCTGGCTGATCGTCACCAGCTCACCGGTGGCGGCTTCCAGGGTGCGGGCCAACTCCTGGAAACGCGCCTGCTTGCGCCAGACGTCATCGGTGGCGCTGCTGTGATCCTCCTCCTTGACCTCGGGGAAGTGCTTCCACGGCTCATGGGACAGGCTGTCGAGTTTCACCGCGCCTTCGGCAAAGCGCGCGCCGTCGAAAGGAATCCGCCCACGCAGCATGCCCCCCAGGTCCTCGCCGGTCTTAAGCATCTGCTTGAAGATCGCCTTGCGCTGGCCCAGGGGAGAATTGGGATCGACACCGCCACAGGCGGAAAGCGTCAGGCAGGCCAGCAATACAACAGAAAGTCTTTTTAGCGTCATGGTGGCTTCAGGTCTGGTCACGGAAACGGCGGCCAGTATCCTCGCCTCCCCGGCAAAGACCAATAGCCCTATTAATAATATGGGTTGTCCCCCATCACCAATGCGGCGGGCAGCCTCTCAAGGAAATACAGCATGAACCCGAGCCCGCTCCGCTGGCCTCGCCATCTGCTCTGGGCCCTGCCGGCCCTGGCGCTGCTCGCTGGCTGCAACGGCGGCGACAATACCAAGCCAGCCCCCACCCACGCCCTGGCCACCTACAACAGCGCCACCTGGGACGCCCTGCCCAGCGTCGCCGACAACGACCTGCTGGCCGGTTTCGGCTCCTGGCGCAGCGCCTGCACCCGCCTCAAGGCCGACCCGGTGTGGGGCGCCACCTGCGCCGCAGCCGCGACGGTGCCACAAACCCCCGAGGCCATCCGCGGCTTTCTCAAGGAGCACCTGCAGGTCTACGGCCTGCGCTCGGGCAACGGCAGCAGTACCGGCCTGATCACCGGCTACTACGAGCCGGTCTATCCCGGCAGCCTGACCCAGACCCAGGTGGCCAATGTGCCGGTATACGGCGTGCCGGAGGACATGATCATCGTCGCCCTGGACAGCCTCTACCCGGAGCTCAAGGGCAAGCGCCTGCGTGGCCGGCTCGAAGGCCGGGTACTCAAGCCCTATGACGATGCGGCGACCATCGAAAGCAAGGGAACCAAGGCCCCGGTGATTGCCTGGCTGACCGACCCCATGGACCTGCAATTCCTGCAGATCCAGGGTTCCGGGCGAATCCAGCTGGATGACGGACGCCAATTGCGGATCGGCTATGCCGACCAGAACGGCCACCCCTACCGTCCCATCGGCCGCTGGCTGGTGGATCAGGGCGAGCTGAAGAAAGAGGACGTGACCATGGGCACCATTGCCGCCTGGGCCAAGGCCCACCCGGCGCGGATTCCCGAGCTGCTGGGCAGCAACCCCAGCTACGTGTTCTTCAACCGCAACCCGGATAGCAATGAAGGCCCGCGGGGCTCGTTGAACGTACCGCTGACGTCAGGCTATAGCGTGGCCGTGGACCGCAAGGTGATCCCGCTGGGCAGCCTGCTGTGGTTGTCCACCACCCGCCCGGATGGCAGCAGCCTGGTACGGCCGGTAGCCGCCCAGGACACGGGCGGCGCAATCACCGGTGAGGTGCGCGCCGATCTGTTCTGGGGCACGGGAGATGCCGCGGGGCAACTGGCCGGAGACATGAAGCAGCAGGGCCAGATCTGGATGCTCTGGCCCAAGGGCGTAGCGCTGCCCAAGGTGCCGGAAGTGCCCGACGCTCCTTGAGCCCCTGCGGGAGCCGGCTTGCCGGCTCCCGCAAAAGGGTGTCTCAGACTGAAACGAAGAAGAAACTGGCGATCAGGCCCATGCCCACGAACCACACCAGGGACCGCAGGATCGCCCAGTCCGCCAGGTAGCAGATCATGTACAGCAGGCGGCTGGTGATAAACAGCACCGCCAGCACGTTGATCGTCACCAGCTCGGCGTTACCTGCTACATGGGCGATGATCACCGCCGCAGCGAATGCCGGGGTCACCTCGAAACCGTTGAGCTGCGCGTTGTGGGCACGCTTGGGCAAACCCTCCAGAGTACTCAGGAACGCCCGTGGGTCATGGTTGTAGCGAAGCCCGTATTTGCCGGCGCCCTTGGCGATGGCAGTACAGAGATAGGGCAGGATGATTGCAATCAACACACACCAGAAAGCGACAGTCATGGAGCAAATCCTTTTTTAGAGTTTTTAGGGAGCCTTCAGAACTTCATCACCAACATGCCAATCAGCACCAGTCCACAGGCTAAGAGCCGTGGCCGGCCGAAAGGTTCTTTCAGGTAGCGCATGCCGAACAGCACCACCAGGATCACACTGATTTCACGCAACGCAGCCGCTTCGGCGATCGATCCCAGTTGCATGGCCCAAAGCACCAGAGCGTAGCTGAACAACACGCAAAACCCGACGCTCAGCCCCAGGCGCCACTGCTCGCGCCAGAACAGGGCAAAGGCCGGGCGCTTCCAGAGCACCGCCACCAGCGGAAAGGGCCAGGCGCTGAGCAGCGTGACCCAGGTCAGATAATCCAGCGGGTGCGACCAGCGGCGCAACGCCTGGCCGTCAATATAGGTGTAGCAACCGATGCACAGGCCGATCAGCGCCACCACCGGCAGCATCGACCAGGGCAACCGCGCCCCACCGCCGCCCTGCCAGAGCAGGCAGAGCATGCCGAAGGGAATCAGCAGAATGCCTAGGACCTGCTGAGTGCTCAGCGCCTCGCCGGCGAAGACCAGGGTCAACGCCAGCACCACCAATGGCGAAAGCCCGCGCATCAACGGGTACACCAGCCCGAGATCCCCCACGCGATAGGCCTGGATCAGCAGATAGCGATACAAGAGCTCGAATGCCGCCGAGGCGATGATCCAGGGCCAGATCTCCAGTGGTGGGGATTCGAGAAAAAACAGCATGATGGCCACGAACAGCAGGGCCACGGTGTCCATGCAGGCCACCACCAGCAAGCGCTCGCCACTGAACTTGATCAGGGTGTTCCAGGCTGCGTGCAACAACGCTGCCACCAGAACCAGACTTGTCGCCAGCACCTTGCACTCCCTGGTTGCCTGAAAAAGCCGGATACCGCACATCCGGGCAGAAGCCGGGAATCCTCGCATGCCTGCGGCCTTGCTTGCACGGGCTACCGGCGCATTTGGCAGTGCCAGCAGCCAATTCGGCAACATGGGCATGTTCGAGGTACTTTTCCCCAAGTGCCTGCAACGTCGGGTCGAGGCTGTGGTCAATGGCTGCGGTCAGGCGACGATGGCGAAAACTGTGTCCCTCGCCGACGCCGGTACATCAAACCCTTAGCCTGAAAGCATTCAGGTCGCTTTTTCTGTAATCATCCAAAGGAGTCCGGATGCTTGAACTTGTCGCTGCCTTTATCTGCCTGACGACGCTGCTCACCTACGTCAACTTCCGCTTTATCGGCTTGCCACCGACCATCGGCGTGATGGTCACCGCCCTGCTGTTCTCGCTGCTGCTGCAAGGCCTGAGCTACCTGGGCTACCCCGGCCTGGAAGAACATGTGGAAGAATTGATTGGCAAGATCGACTTCGGCGATCTGCTGATGAACTGGATGCTGTCGTTCCTGCTGTTCGCCGGCGCCCTGCACGTCAACCTCAACGACCTGCGCAGCTACCGCTGGCCCATCGGCCTGCTGGCCACGGTCGGCGTGCTGATCGCCACCTTCGTCATCGGCAGCCTGGCCTACTGGATCTTCGGCCTGTTCGGCTGGCACGTGAGCTTTCTCTACTGCCTGCTGTTCGGCGCGCTGATTTCCCCCACCGACCCGATTGCCGTGCTGGGCGTGCTGCGTACCGCCAACGCTTCCAAGCCGCTGAAGACCACCATCGTCGGCGAATCGCTGTTCAACGACGGCACCGCGGTAGTGGTGTTCACCGTACTGCTGGGCATCGCTCAACTGGGGGAAACCCCGACCGTGGCTGCCACGGCCTGGCTGTTCGTGCATGAGGCCATTGGCGGCGTGCTGTTCGGCGGGCTGATCGGCTACCTGGTGTATCTGATGATCAAGAGCATCGAGCAGCACCAGATCGAAGTGATGCTGACCCTGGCCCTGGTCATCGGCGGTTCGGCGATGGCCAGCGAGCTGCACGTCTCGGCGCCGATTGCCATGGTGGTGGCCGGCCTGATCATCGGCAACCTGGGACGCAACCTGGCGATGAACGACATGACCCGACGCTACCTGGACGGTTTCTGGGAGTTGCTCGACGACATGCTCAATGCCCTGCTGTTCGCCCTGATCGGCCTGGAGCTGTTGCTGCTGCCATTCAACTGGCTGCACCTGGCGGCCGCCAGCCTGCTGGCCGTGGCCATCGTGCTCTCTCGCGTGCTCACCGTGGCCCCGGCAATCCTCCTGTTGCGGCGCTGGCGCAGCGTGCCCCGGGGCACTATCCGCGTGCTGACCTGGGGCGGCTTGCGCGGTGGCGTCTCGGTGGCGCTGGCGCTGGCCCTGCCCCTGGGGCCGGAGCGTGACCTGGTGCTGAGCATCACCTACATCGTGGTGCTGTCGTCGATCCTGCTGCAGGGTCTGACCATCGGCAAACTGGTGCGCCATGTCACCCAGGATGCCCCGGCGGCCAAGGCCGAGGCCCACTGATCATTTTTTGATCTGCCGCGGATCGGGCGCCGCTGCCCGGTCCGCGTTCCTGTTCGGCTTGCCACTTTCACTGCGCACCTGGGCATGGCTAATCAGGGCGAAGATGAAACTGCCTCCAATGATGTTCCCGGCCAGGGTCGGCCCGGCGAACACCATCCAGAAATCCCGCCACGGCAACTCGCCGGCAAATACCAGGTAGGACACTTCCGCCGAGCCCACCACGATGTGAGTGAAATCCCCCAGCGCCATCAGATAGGTGATCAGGATGATGATCCACAGCTTGGCGCTCTCCATGGACGGGATCATCCAGACCATGGTGGCGATCATCCAGCCGGAGATGATGCCCTTGGCGAACATCTGTGCACTGTCGTTCTCCATGACCTTGCGGCCGATTTCCAGAAAGGCCTGATCGGTCTTGCCGTCGAAAATCGGCAAGTGCAGCATCACATAGGCCACCAGCAGGGTGCCGCACAGGTTGCCCACCAGCACCACGCCCCACAAGCGCAGCAAGCGCCCGAAGTTGTTCAGGCTCGGCTTGCTCATCACCGGCAGCACGGCAGTCAGGGTGTTTTCCGTAAACAGTTGCTGGCGCGCCAGAATCACCGCCAGAAAACCCGCGCAATAGCCAAAGCTGGCAATGACCTTGAAGGCCTCGCCGTCGGGCAGGCGGGAGTTGAGCAGGCCCATGCCCATCAGCGACAGGCCCATGGTCAGGCCGGCAGCCAGGGCCGACCACCAGAGGGCTGCGACACTGCGCTCCAGTTCCTGGTCGCCCTGGGTGCGGATGATTTCATGCAGGACCGCCGCGCGGGGCGGCTGGTTATGGTCGACCTCATGCTGCTCTTGAGCAGAGAGACCGGGGGTCTTGCCATCTTTTTGCGCGTCCATAAGGCTCCTGAACCAGGCGGGTCATTTAGCTACGACACGCTGGGCTCAGGGCTGTTCCTTTCTGCGCAAGGCATCAGGCGTCGGAAGCGTCATCCTTGAACTGGTCTTTGACGTATTTGATTTCGGTGCGGCCGTGAGGCGCCGGCAGGCCGTCTTCCCCCAGGTTGACGAAGACCATCTTCTCCACCGTGAGAATGGATTTGCGAGTGATCTTGTTGCGCACTTCGCACGTCAGGGTGATCGAGGTGCGACCGAATTCGGTGGCGGTGATACCCAGCTCGATGATGTCGCCCTGGCGCGAAGCACTGACGAAGTTGATTTCCGAAATGTACTTGGTCACGACTCGCTGGTTGCCCAGCTGGACAATGGCGTAGATCGCCGCTTCTTCGTCGATCCAGCGCAACAGGCTACCGCCGAACAGCGTGCCGTTGGGGTTGAGGTCTTCGGGTTTTACCCACTTGCGGGTGTGGAAATTCATATGCACTCCTGACCGTCCTGCCAATTGATGCCCGGCATAATGGCAGACCGGGCAGTCATGCTCTATGCAACATCGACTATGGTCGCGATTAACGATCTTCATCCAGGTGACATAAACACTTTTGGAAGTCTGGCTCAGGCGGCTATAATCGCCACCGTTTCAAAACGGTCATCTGCACTTGGTACCGTTTTCCCGCCACCTGTCCGAGGGGCGCTGCAGCAGGCATGACCTGTCAGGCTCGGATGGGGCGTTGTTGGTACAGGGCTCCCTGTATGGACACTAAACGCACAACGGCGCCCATTCGCACACTACGAATGGAGGCTCTTGATGAGCGCTGTAAACACGCCTGCAGGTTTTACCGACTACAAAGTCGCCGACATCTCCCTGGCTGCCTGGGGTCGTCGCGAAACCATCATCGCCGAATCGGAAATGCCGGCCCTGATGGGTCTGCGCCGCAAGTACCTGGCTGAACAGCCACTCAAGGGCGCCAAGATCCTCGGCTGCATCCACATGACCATCCAGACCGCCGTGCTGATCGAAACCCTGGTTGCCCTGGGTGCCGAAGTACGCTGGTCGTCCTGCAACATTTTCTCGACTCAAGACCAGGCCGCAGCCTCCATCGCCGCTGCCGGAATTCCTGTGTTCGCCTGGAAAGGCGAGACCGAAGAAGAGTACGAGTGGTGCCTGGAGCAGACCATCCTCAAGGATGGCAAGCCTTGGGACGCCAACATGATCCTCGACGACGGCGGCGACCTGACCCAGCTGCTGCACGACAAGTACCCACAGGTACTGGACCGCGTTCACGGCGTGACCGAAGAAACCACCACCGGCGTGCACCGCCTGCTGGACATGCTGGCCAAGGGCGAGCTGAAGGTTCCTGCGATCAACGTCAACGACTCGGTGACCAAGAGCAAGAACGACAACAAGTACGGCTGCCGTCACAGCCTGAACGACGCCATCAAGCGCGGCACCGACCACCTGCTGTCCGGCAAGCAAGCGCTGGTCATCGGCTACGGTGACGTGGGCAAGGGTTCGGCCCAGTCCCTGCGTCAGGAAGGCATGATCGTCAAGGTTTCGGAAGTGGACCCGATCTGCGCCATGCAAGCCTGCATGGACGGTTTCGAGCTGGTTTCACCGTTCATCGACGGTATCAACCACGGCACCGAAGCCAGCATCGACAAAGCCCTGCTGGGCAAGATCGACCTGATCGTGACCACCACCGGTAACGTCAATGTTTGCGACGCAAACATGCTCAAGGCCCTGAAAAAGCGTGCCGTGGTCTGCAACATCGGCCACTTCGACAACGAAATCGACACCGCTTTCATGCGCAAGAACTGGGCATGGGAAGAAGTGAAGCCACAGGTGCACAAGATCCACCGCACCGGCCCTGGCGATTTCGATGCACAGAACGACGACTACCTGATCCTGCTGGCCGAAGGCCGCCTGGTGAACCTGGGCAACGCCACCGGTCACCCAAGCCGCATCATGGACGGTTCGTTCGCCAACCAGGTCCTGGCACAGATCTTCCTGTTCGGCCAGAAGTACGCCGACCTGTCGCCGGCCCAGAAAGCCGAGCGCCTGACTGTTGAAGTACTGCCGAAGAAACTCGACGAAGAAGTGGCCCTGGAAATGGTTCGCGGCTTCGGCGGCGTGGTCACTCAACTGACCAAGCAACAGGCTGAATACATCGGCGTAACCGTCGAAGGCCCGTTCAAGCCAGACGCCTACCGCTACTAAGAGCAGCTGCAGGCGGCAAGTCATCAGCGGCAAGCAAAGAGCCAAAAGCTCTGCTTGCTGCAACTGACCTGGTGCTTGTCCTAATCGCTATAGCAGTTTCAGGCAGCAGGCTGCAGGCACGAGAAACCAGCGCACCTCCGCTTTTTCTTGGCGCTTGCCGCCTGTTACTTGCAACTGGAGGTCCCCTCCATGTCCCAAGATCGTCGCTACAGCTTCGAGTTCTTCCCCACCAAGACCGATGCTGGGCATGAAAAACTGCTCGCCACTGCCCGTCAGCTGGCCGGCTACAACCCCGATTTCTTTTCCTGCACCTACGGTGCCGGCGGCTCGACCCGTGATCGCACGGTCAACACCGTGCTGCAACTGGAGAGCGAAGTTAAAGTCCCTGCGGCGCCGCACCTGTCCTGCGTCGGCGACAGCAAGGACGACCTGCGCGGCCTGCTGCAGCAGTACCAGGCAGCCGGCATCAAGCGCATTGTCGCCCTGCGTGGCGACCTGCCTTCGGGCATGGGCATGGCCAGCGGTGAACTGCGCTACGCCAATGACCTGGTGAGTTTCATCCGCGAGGAAACCGGCAGCCACTTCCATATCGAAGTCGCCGCCTACCCGGAAATGCACCCGCAAGCGCGCAACTTCGAGGAAGACCTGGTCAACTTCGTGCGCAAGGCCAATGCCGGTGCCGACAGTGCGATCACCCAGTACTTCTTCAACGCCGACAGCTACTTCTACTTCGTCGAGCGCGTGCAGAAGATGGGCGTGAACATCCCGATCGTGCCGGGCATCATGCCCATCACCAACTACAGCAAGCTGGCGCGCTTCTCCGACGCCTGCGGCGCAGAGATTCCGCGCTGGATCCGCAAGCAGCTGGAAGCCTATGGCGATGACAGCGCCAGCATCCAGGCCTTCGGTGAACAGGTAATCAGTGACATGTGCGAACGCCTGCTCCAGGGCGGCGCACCCGGGCTGCACTTCTATACCTTGAACCAGGCCGACCCGAGCCTGGCGATCTGGAACAACCTCCAGCTGCCACGCTGACAGGCTGCGACCCAAGCTCCGGGCCCTGGTGAAAACCGGGGCCTTTTTGTTTGCAGCAGCCTTGAGCTAGAGCGTCCGGAACTGCCTCTAGCAATTGCATGATCTCTCGTCGTAATCTCCAGCAATGTCCGTCATAGCCCGGTTGCTGACCGCCCTTCTCTGCACTTGCCTGAGCCTTGCCGCCCATGGCGAGAAGCTGCGTATTGTCACCGAACCCTGGGCGCCCTACGTCTATGAGGAAAATGGCACGGCCAAGGGCCTGGACTACGAAACCACGGCCATTGTCTTCCAGCGCCTGGGCATAGAGGTGCAGTGGCAGTTCCTGCCCTGGAAACGCTGCCTGGCGATGCTGGAAACCGGCCAGGCCGATGGCGCCCTGGACATCTTCCACAGCGACCAGCGCGACGGCACCCTGCTCTACCCCAACGAACCGCTCTCGGACGTGGAGTTCGTGATGTTCTATGCCAACCAGCGCCCACACCCGTTCAAGCGCCTGAACGAACTCAAGGGCCTGACCATCGGCACTTCCCCCGGCTATCTGTACAGCGACGATTTCAGCAACTCGACCCTGTTCAACCGCGAATCGGCCCCCACCCACGAAGCCAATTTCGGCAAGTTGCTACTGGGGCGGATCGACCTGCTGATTACCGACAAACGGGTCGGCCAGCACCTGCTGGACAGCCTGGGGCTGCGTGACCAGGTCAGCCAGAACCCCACTGTCATCAGCCGCCAGAGCCAGTACCTGGCGGTGCGCCGCAATGCCGGCATGGACCTGCTGGTACAGCGCTTCGGCGCCGAACTGAAGCGCTTCAAGCGCGAACCGGCCTATGCCCAACTGAGCGCCAAGTACGGTGCTGAACCTGCTCTGCCGCCAGTCAGGTCTTCATCAACCCGCGAGTCAGAAAAAACCGTTGAGCAGCAGGAAAGCAGCGCACACTGATTGCTCTGTTATACTCCGGCCTCCCGCCAGGCTCACGCCCGGACGCTGGACCCTGTTCAAGGCCTCTCCACCCCGCTACGGCGCAGCCAACCGGCCCGCGCGAGCCGTCGGTGAATGACCCTTCAGGCCAGCAGGACCGGACGGGATTGCGTCCTCTTAAACGCCATTCACGCCCGGCAAGATTATCCCTTTGGGCCAAGCCCTCACTAAAACAGGATTACTCATGTCCTTTGCTTCCCTCGGTCTCTCCGAGGCTTTAGTCGGCGCCATCGAAGCCGCCGGCTACACCCAGCCTACTCCGGTGCAACAGCGGGCCATTCCCGCCGTGTTGCAAGGTCGCGATCTGATGGTCGCGGCACAGACAGGTACTGGTAAAACCGGCGGTTTCGCCCTTCCGATCCTGGAACGGTTGTTTCCCAACGGTCATCCGGACAAATCCCAGCGTCATGGCCCGCGCCAACCCCGCGTACTGGTCCTGACCCCCACTCGCGAGCTGGCCGCGCAAGTGCATGACAGCTTCAAGCTGTACGCCCGCGACCTGAAGTTCGTCAGCGCCTGCATCTTCGGCGGCGTCGGCATGAACCCGCAAGTTCAGGCCATGGCCCGTGGCGTCGATGTGCTGGTGGCGTGCCCCGGCCGTCTGCTGGACCTGGCTGGCCAGGGCAGCGTCGACCTGTCCCACGTGGAAATCCTGGTTCTCGACGAAGCCGACCGCATGCTCGACATGGGCTTCGTCCATGACGTCAAGAAAGTCCTCGCCCGCCTGCCGGCCAAGCGCCAGAACCTGCTGTTCTCCGCGACCTTCTCCAAGGACATCACGGACCTGGCCGGCAAGCTGCTGCACAACCCCGAGCGCATCGAAGTGACCCCGCCGAATACCACGGTGGAGCGTATCGAGCAGCGGGTCTTCCGCCTGCCGGCCAGCCACAAGCGTGCCCTCCTGGCGCACCTGATCACCGCTGGCGCCTGGGAACAGGTCCTGGTGTTCACCCGGACCAAGCACGGCGCCAACCGCCTGGCCGAGTACCTGGACAAGCACGGCCTGAGCGCTGTGGCGATCCACGGCAACAAGAGCCAGAACGCCCGTACCAAAGCCCTGGCCGACTTCAAGGCCGGCGAAGTGCGGATCCTGGTCGCCACCGATATCGCCGCCCGCGGCCTGGATATCGACCAACTGCCTCACGTGGTCAACTTCGAACTGCCTAACGTCGACGAAGACTACGTGCACCGTATTGGCCGTACCGGCCGTGCCGGTCGCTCCGGCGAAGCCATCTCCCTGGTGGCTCCGGACGAAGAGAAACTGCTGAAAAGCATCGAGCGCATGACCAAGCAGAAGATCGCCGACGGTGATCTGATGGGCTTCGATGCCAGCGCCGTGGAAGCCGAGAAGCCGGAAGTGCGCGAGCGTCCGGACGTGCGCAACCCGCGCAATCCCCGTGGCCCACGCGGCGATGGCCCGAACGGCGGTGGCGGTGGTGGCGGTCGCAAGGACAAGGGCAAGGACAAGGGCGGCAAGGAAAAACCCGCCCGTGGCGAACGCCCGGCTCGCGAGCAGAAGCCTCGTGAAGGCACCCCGGCCCGCGAACAGCGTCAACCGACGCCCCGTGCCGATCGCGCACCGGACGAGTTCCTCGACGACGACGTGGACAACTTCGGTAACCGCGCTGACTACGTCAGCCCATACCAGAACAAGAACAACCAGGGCCGCGGCCGCCGTCCAGGGGCTCCAGCCCAGGGTGCGGGCGCTGGCAATCCGCCACGCGGCGGTGCCGGTGGTGGCCAGGGTCGCTCCGGCAACCCGCGCAACAGCAACGGCAGCACCACCGGCACCGCGCCGGCCAAGCGCAGTGGCGGCCCGCGCAACGGCGCCCCTCGTGACAGCCAGGGCCGTCGCGACGAGCCACGCAATCGCCGCCCGAACCGTGACGATCAGCCACGCCAGGAACCAGCCGTGCAGAATCCTCGGGGCAACCAGCCGAAGATCATGCACAAGGAATCCAAGGCCGATCGTTTCCCGACGCCTGAGCAGCTGGATCAGTTGCCAAGCCGTCCACGGGGCGAAAAGCCGGCGCTGCTGACCCGCAACCGCTGAGCCTCGCGCTGAAATGAAAAACGCCCCTGGCCGCAAGGCCCGGGGCGTTTTTCATGGTGGCTGGTCGAGGGCGTTTCCGTAGCCGCTGCCGCTGGCTGCAAACGACGGGGAACCCGGCGCCAGGACCTGACCGGTTTACGCGTTTCATGACGGGCAATAAAAAACGCCCCCGGTTTATGGTCGGGGGCGTTTTTTTGCCTTCGCAGGTTGCGATCAGTCCTATAAGGGCTGTGCGAGGGAGATCGCGAAGGCCCTGCGGGCCTTGTCGCAGCCTGCGGCAGCGGCTACAGACGAAGCATTACTTCGCTTTCACGCCTTCGAAGCTGATGTACAGGTCGACATTGTTGGAGGCCGGGCCCAGGTCCATCATCTTGCCGAAATCCTGGCGATTGATGCTGGTGGTACCTTCGAAGCCGGCGCGGTAGCCGCCCCATGGGTCCTTGCCTTCACCCAGGAAGGTGGCCTTGACCACGACTGGCTTGGTCACGCCGTGCAGGGTCAGGTCGCCGGCCACGTCAGCGGTCAGCTTGCCATCAGCGTTCTTGCCGGTGGGCTTGACGCTGGTGGAGACGAACTTGGCGTCGGCAAACTTGCCAGCGTCCAGGAAGTCCTTGCTGGTGATGTGCTTGTCACGTTCGGCGTGGTTGGTGAACACGCTGGCGGTGCGCACGTTGACTTCGATCTTGGCGTCTTCCGGCTTGGCCGCGTCAAAGCTGAACTTGCCGTCCAGGTCCTTGAAGGTACCGGTGATGAAGCTGTAGCCCAGGTGGCTGATCTTGAAGTCGACGAAGGCGTGCTGGCCTTCCTTGTCGATCACGTAGTCCGCTGCCATCACTTGACCGGCCGCCAATACAGCAGATCCGATTGCCAGAGCGGCGAGAGTCTTTTTCAACATGCTTTCTATTCCTTTTGAGTCAAGGTTGAACATCAGGCTTTGCGACCCAGCATACGGGTAAGGGTCGCATCACGATCGATAAAGTGGTGCTTCAGCGCAGCCAGGCCATGGATACCGGCAAAGATCACCAGTGCCCAGGCCAGGTACAGATGCACCACACCTGCTACATCTGCCTGGTCCGGTAGTCCGGAGATCAGGGCAGGAACTTCAAACAAGCCGAACACCGGGATACCCACGCCGTCGGCGGTGGAGATCAGGTAACCGGCAATCATGACCGCGAACAGGCCGAGGTAGAGGAACGCGTGCCCCAGCTTGGCCCCCAGGCGGGTCAGCGGCCCATGGTTGGCCGGGGCCGGCGGCGGTGGGCTGACCCACCGCCACAACACCCGCAGCAGCATGATTGCAAACAGTGTCAGGCCGATACTCTTGTGCAGGTCCGGCGCGTCTTTGCGCCAGGTGCTGTAGTAGTCGAGGCCGACCATCCACAGGCCCAGGGCGAACAGACCAAACACCGCCAGGGCCACGCCCCAGTGCAGAACAATGCTGACCCAACCATAGCGAGAAGAAGAATTACGTAACTGCATCAGTTGCATCCTGTAAGAAACGCAGATCAAGACTAGCGATTTACCTATCGAATTAAAGCGGAATTTTTTGCTTTGAAATATCGAGAAATACGATCAGTAGTCTGGACCGAGCGCGTTAAGAAAAGATTAAGCCTCACGCCAAGCCAGCCTCCTTGCTCCCTCGTGCCGTGCCCTGGGTCTTGCAGGCGGCGTCTTTGCACCTGACGCATCACGCCGTGGCGCGTCTTGCACAATAGGTTGTCCCGCGGCCATGCATTGCATAGGCTTGCCCGATTGTTCGCCCGCGCCGTTGGCGGGCCGCTTCCAGGAGACTGTACATGGGCCTGAATAACCAGTGGATGCAACGCGATCTTGCGGTGCTGTGGCATCCCTGCACCCAGATGAAAGACCACGAACAGCTGCCGTTGATCCCCATCAAGCGAGGCGAAGGCGTCTGGCTGGAAGACTTCGAAGGCAAACGCTACCTGGATGCGGTCAGCTCCTGGTGGGTCAATGTGTTCGGCCACGCCAACCCGCGCATCAACCAGCGCATCAAGGACCAGGTGGACCAGCTGGAACACGTGATCCTCGCCGGCTTCAGCCACCAGCCGGTGATCGAGTTGTCCGAGCGCCTGGTCAAGATCACCCCCGAAGGCCTGACCCGCTGCTTCTACGCCGACAACGGTTCTTCATGCATCGAAGTGGCGATGAAGATGAGCTTTCACTACTGGATCAACCGCGGCCAACCGAACAAGAAGCGCTTCGTCACCCTGAGCAACAGCTACCACGGCGAAACCATCGCCGCCATGTCAGTGGGCGATGTGCCGCTGTTCACCGAGACCTACAAGGCCCTGCTGCTGGACACCCTCAAGGTGCCGAGCCCGGACTGCTACCTGCGGCCCGAAGGCATGAGCTGGGAAGAACACTCGCGGAACATGTTCGCCGCCATGGAGCAGACCCTGGCCGAGCACCACGAAACAGTGGCCGCGGTCATAGTCGAGCCGCTGATCCAGGGCGCCGGCGGCATGCGCATGTATCACCCGGTGTACCTCAAGCTGCTGCGCGAAGCCTGCGACCGCTATGGCGTGCACCTGATCCATGACGAGATCGCCGTGGGTTTCGGCCGCACCGGCACGATGTTCGCCTGCGAGCAGGCCGGCATCCGCCCGGATTTCCTGTGCCTGTCCAAGGCCCTGACCGGCGGCTACCTGCCCCTGGCCGCGTGCATGACCACCGACGATGTCTACAGCGCCTTCTACGACGACTACCCGACCCTGCGCGCCTTCCTCCACTCCCACAGCTACACCGGTAACCCGCTGGCCTGTGCCGCGGCCCTGGCAACCCTGGATATCTTCGAGCAGGACAATGTGGTGGAGAACAACCACGCGCTTGCCCGGCGCATGGCCAGCGCCACCGCGCACCTGGTGGACCACCCCCACGTTGCCGAAGTACGCCAGACCGGCATGGTCCTGGCCATCGAGATGGTCCAGGACAAGGCCAGCAAGACCGCCTACCCCTGGCAGGAACGCCGCGGCCTGAAAGTCTTCCAGCACGCCCTGGAACGCGGCGCCCTGTTGCGTCCCCTGGGCAGCGTGGTGTATTTCCTGCCGCCGTACGTGATCACCCCGGAACAGATCGACTTCCTCGCCGAAGTCGCCAGTGAAGGCATCGATATCGCCACCCGCGACCAGGTCAGCGTGGCAGTGCCCAAGGACTTCCACCCCGGCTTTCGCGATCCGGGCTAGAGCAGGTCGTTAGTTGTGGCGAGGGAGCTTGCTCCCTCGCCACAGAACGCTTTCCACCGATTCACATTCAACAGAGAACCCAGATGAGATTGTCCCGCTTCTTTATCGACGCCCCCCTGAGCCTAGGCGAACACGAGTTGCCGGAAGCCCAGGCACACTACATCGGGCGCGTACTGCGCATGGCCGAAGGTGCTGCCCTGCAGGTGTTCGATGGCTCGGGCACCGAGTTTCGCGGGGCTCTGGTGGAAGTGGGCAAGAAGCGGGTTCGGGTCCAGCTGAATGAAAGCTTCGCCGGCCAGCAAGAATCACCGCTGCGGATTCACCTGGGCCAGGGACTGTCCCGGGGCGAGCGCATGGACTGGGCGATCCAGAAGGCCACGGAGCTTGGGGTCAGCGAAATCACCCCGATCTTCAGCGAGCGCTGCGAAGTGCGGCTCAAGGACGAGCGCGCCGACAAGCGCCTGCTGCACTGGCGCCAGGTGGCTATCAGCGCCTGCGAACAGTGCGGCCGCTCACAGGTCCCGGTGATCCACCCGCCCGTGCTGCTGGCGGACTGGATCAAGCAGGCCCGGGCCGACCTGAAGCTGGTGCTGCACCCCGTGGCCCAGCCCCTGGAAACCCACGCCAAGCCTGCCAGCCTGGCGTTCCTCATTGGCCCTGAAGGCGGCCTGACAGACGCCGAAGTGGAGCTGTCCCACAGCGCCGGTTTCCTCCCCGCGCGCCTGGGGCCGCGGGTGCTGCGTACCGAAACCGCCCCGGTGGTGGCCCTGGCCGTGGCCCAGCAACTGTGGGGCGACTTCTAACCCCTCCTGGTGGTGGCTATTGCACCGGATCGCTGGTGGGCTGGGCGATGATCGCTTTGAGTTCACTGGTCATGGGGAATTCCAGGTTCAGGCCCTTGGGCGGAATCGGCTGCTGGAACCAGCGCTGGTAAATGCCGTTGATCTCCCCGGAGCGGTACAGGTCCGCCAGGGCGCCGTTGACCAGGGCCAGGAACTGCGGGTCATCCTTGCGCACCATGCAGCTGTAGATCTCCCGCGACTGTTCTTCCCCCACCACCACCCAGTTGTGCGGATCCCGGGCCTTGGCCCGCTCGCCGTACAGCAACGCATCGTCCATGTAGAACGCCGCCGCACGCCCCGACTGGAGCATCTGGAAGGCCTCGCCGTGGTCCTTTGCGCTGATCACGAACATGTCGATCTTGTGCTCGACGTTGTAGCTCTTGAGAAAGCGCTCGTTGGTGGTCCCCGCCGTGGTCACCACGTTCTTGCCCCGCAGGTCGGCGAAGCTCTTGATCCCGCTGTCCTTGGCGGTCAGCAACTGGCCTTTGACGTAGATGAAACCGTAGGAAAACGCCACCTGCTTCTGCCGCTCGGCCGTCACCCCGGTGGAACCGCATTCCAGGTCCACGGTGCCGTTCTGCACCAGGGGAATGCGGGTCTGCGAGGTCACCAGGTTGTATTTCACCTTCAGGTTGGGCAGGTGCAACTGCTGCTGGATGCGCTCCACCACCTTGCTCGCCAGCTCCACGGAATAACCCATGGGCTTGCCGCTGTTATCCCCCACGTAGGAAAAGGGCACCGAGGCATCGCGATAACCCAAGGTAATACTGGCGCTGTTGGCGATCTTCGCCAGGGTGCCCTGCAGAGGCGCTTCATTGGCCTGGGACATGGCGCTGAACAGGAGCCCCAAGGTGCAGCCGAGCAACGTGATCTTATGCATTGTTATTCTCCGTTGTGGGTAAGGGCAGTTAGCGGCGGGCCGCGATGATGCTGATTTCGACAAGGATCTGCGGGCGCGCCAGGGCCGCCTGCAAGGTGGTGCGCGCCGGCGCCTGGCCAGGGGACAGCCAGGCCGACCAGACTTCGTTCATCACCGCGAAATCGGCCTGGATGTCCTTGAGGTAGATCGTCGCGCTGAGCAGGTGCTCCTTGTCGCTGCCGGCCTCGGCCAGCAAGGCGTCGATCTTCTCCAGCACCTCGCGGGTCTGGCCGCCGATATCGCTGCTGGCCCCCGGCACCTGCCCGGAAAGAAACACCAGTCCGGCAAAGCTCACCGCGCCACTCAGGCGCTCGTTGCTGTGGATACGCTGGATACTCATCTGAAGACTCCTTTTAACGTTCAGGCAACGCGGGGCGTCAGGCCCTGCATGTCGATACTGGTGCAACGCTGGCCGATCAGTTCGCCCAGCAATTGGCCGCTGCCACAGGCCAGGGTGAACCCCAGCGCGCCGTGGCCAAGGTTGAGCCACAGGTTGCGGTAGGCGGTGGCCCCGATCAGCGGCACGCCGCTGGGGGTAGCCGGACGCATGCCGGCCCATTCCACGGCTGCCTGATAGTCACCGGCCTCGGCGAAGGTCTGGGCTGCCTGACGGCGCATCAGGGCCAGGCGGCCGGGGTCTGGCGCCGGGTCGAAACCGACGATGTCGACCATGGCCGCCACCCGCAGTTGCTGGCCGATACGCGCATAGACGATCTTGCGGTTGTAGTCGGTGATGCTGATGTCCGGCGCCCGGTGCTGCGGGCCGATGGGCACGCTGAGGCTGTAGCCCTTGAGCGGATACAGCGGCAGTTGGAGCCCGGGCAGGCGCAGTTCGGCGCTGCGGTGCCCGGCCGCCAGCACCAGTTGGTCCACCGGCAACATGCGCTCCCCCAGGTCGATGGCCTGGACCTTATCCCCCCCATGGTGAATGCCCCGCACCCGCTGGCCCAGTAGGATTTCGCAGCGCCCGGAAGCGCGCAGCCGCGTGGCCAGTTGCTGGCAGAAGGCGTGGCAGTCGGCCACTTCTTCATCCGGGGTATAGATACCGCCGACGAAGGGCGTATCCCCTAGGGCCGGTTCCAGGGCCGTGCATTCGACAGCGGAAAGCACCTGTTGCTGGCCGCTGTCCGCCAGGTTGTGGCGGGCGTGCTCGAAGCTTTTTTGCTCGCGGAAAGTCACCAGCTTGCCGTTGCGCCGCCAGTCGAAGCCTTGTAGGCCATCCTCTTCGCGCCAGCTTTGCAGGGTGCTCTGGCTGAGCAGCGCCAGGCGCAGCAGGTGCGCGCCATTGCGCCGGTTCACCGAGTGCCGGCAAGCACCGAGGAACCCCGCCAGCCAGCGCCACTGCGCCGGGTCCAGGCGTGGCCGCAGCTTGAGCGGAGAGTCGCCCTTGAGCATCCAGCCCAGGGCCTGCCAGGGCACCCCGGCATCGGCCAGAGGCGCCACATAGCGATAGGACAACTGCCCGCCGTTGGCGAAACTGGTCTGGCTGCCCAGGGACTCCTGAGCCTCCACCAGGGTCACCTCAAAGCCCTGGCGGACCAGGGCGTAGGCACTGGCCAAGCCGATGACGCCCCCTCCAATGATGCAAACCCGCTGACTCATGACTGCCCCTGGCCTGTTGGTCGATGGCCCAAGGTTAGGGGCAGGTGACAGGCGCCGGACAATGAATAAAGATGGACCTCCCATAAACAAAGGTTATGGACTGCCCCATGCGCCTTCGTCATATCGAGATTTTCCAGGCCATCCGCCAGACCGGCTCCATCAGCGGCGCGGCGCAGTTGCTGCATGTCTCCCAGCCGGCGGTGACCAAGGTTTTGCAGCACGCCGAACTGCAGTTGGGTTTCCCGTTGTTCCTGCGGGTACGGGGCAAGTTGCAGCCAACCCCGGAAGCCCTGGAGCTGGAGCGGGAAGTGGACAAGGTCAGCGAGAGCCTGCAAGGGGTCCGGCGCCTGGCCCAGAACCTGCGCCGGGCGCCGGGCCACAGCCTGCGCATCGGCGCCACACCGGCCCTGGCCCTGGCCTTGCTGCCGCCCGCCATCAGTGAATGGACCCGCCTTTACCCGGACAGCCTGTGCGAACTGTCCAGCGCCCATAGCCGCGAGCTGGTACAGAACCTGCTGATGCGCGAAATCGACCTGGCGCTGACCCTGCAACCCCCGGATCACCCGGGCCTGAGCGCCCAACCCCTGGCCCAAGGTGTGCTGGTGGCCCTGGCGCCGCTGGGCTTCTGGCCCGAGCACAGCCGCGGCCAGCCCCTGGCGCTGCAGGAGCTGGCGGACGCGCCACTGATTGGCCTGAGCAGCGCCGACCCGTTGTCGGCCCGGCTCGACAGCTACCTCAAGTCGGTGGAGCCGCCGCCGCGGGTGAGCATCGCCGTGCAGACCTATTCTCTGGCCCGGGCCATGGTCGAGTCCGGCGCCGGGCTGGCCCTGATCGACCCCTTCACCGCCCTGGGCGCCTCAACGGCCAACACCGCTATCCGCCCCTTGAGCCCGCCGCTGCCGATCACCCTGTACGCCGTGACCCGCGCCGCAGAACCGCCGCCCCACACCCTGGCCAGCCTGCTGGAAATCTTCGCCCTCCAAGCCCAGGCCCAGCTCGACCGCCCCTTGTAGGAGCTGGCTTGCCAGCGAAAGCGTCCGCCAGCCCGGTGCTAATCCAGAGGGCCTCTTCGCCGGCAAGCCGGCTCCTGCACCAATCCACAACGCCCCGCCCCGTAGGAGCTGGCTTGCCAGCGAAAGCGTCCGTCAGCCCGGTGCTAATCCAGAGGGCCTCTTCGCCGGCAAGCCGGCTCCTGCACCAATCCACAACGCCCCGCCCCGTAGGAGCTGGCTTGCCAGCGAAAACGCCCGCCAGCCCGGCGCAAATCCAGAGGACCCGCTGCGCCGGCCAGCCGGCCGCTACAGGACGTAGAACAGGATCGCGACGAAATGCAGCAGGCTGCCGGCGATCACGAACAGGTGCCAGATGCCGTGGGCATGGCGCAGGCGGCTGTCGAGGGCAAAGAAGATGATGCCCACGGTGTACAGCACCCCGCCCGTGGCCAGCCAGGCGAAGCCGGCTGGCCCCAGGGCCGCCAGCAGCGGCTTGACCGCCACCAGGACGATCCAGCCCATCACCGCGTAGATCACGATGGAGAGAATCCGCGCCTCGGAGCGCGGCTTGATCTCCTGGAGGATGCCGATCAGCGCCAGCCCCCAGACGATGCCGAACAGGGTCCAGCCCCAGGGCCCGCGCAGGGTCACCAGGCAGAACGGCGTGTAACTGCCGGCAATCAGCAGGTAGATCGAAAAATGATCAACCTTCTGCATGATGTTCTTCGCCCGTCCGCGCACGCTGTGGTAGACCGTGGACACGCTGTAGAGCACCAGCAAGGTGAAGGAATAGATCGCCACGCTGACGATCTTCCACGGGCTGCCATCCAGGCTGGCCAACACCACCAGCCAGATGCCGCCGATAAACGCCGCGATTGCCCCCAGCAGGTGGGTCCAGGCGTTGAATCTTTCTCCGTGATACATCAGTCGCTCACCCTTGAAACATTGAAAAAACACGCAAGGCTCAGGCCTGCAGCTTGAAAGCGCAATATGTCTATTGGGGCGCGGCCGAGAAAAAACCAGCGGCCACGTCCTGACCGATCGGGCATCATCAGCCCCTCCTCAGCAGAGTCCGGACCATGCTCATCGACGAAGAGTTGACCCTGAAAAAGCTCGAAGTGTTTCTGGCCTTCATGCGCACCGGCAACCTGGCCCGCGCCGCCGCCGAGTTGCAGACCAGCAATGTCAGCGTGCACCGGGCCATCCACTCCCTGGAAAATGCCCTGCGCTGCCCGCTGTTCAAGCATGAAGGGCGCAACCTGACGCCCCTGGAAAGCGCCTTCGTCCTGGAGGAACGGGCACAGAAGCTGGTGCAGGACGTGGTCGAGAGCGTGCGCCTGACCCGCGAAGCGGCGGGCTTTTCAGCAGAACGCTTCAAGCTCGGCGCACTTTACTCGCTGACGGTGAAAACCGTGCCGCAGCTGATCATGGGCCTCAAGCTGCGCCGCAGCGAGCTGAACATCGACCTGATCCTGGGCTCCAACATCGACCTTTTGTACAAGCTCAAGAACATGGAGGTGGACGCCATCCTGATTTCCCTGGACGACAGCGCCCATGACCCGGACTGCGAGCAACTGCCGTTGTTTTCCGATGACATTTTTCTCGCCACCCCCGCCGATTCGCCCTTTGCCCAGCAGAGCGAAGTGGACCTGGCCGACGTGCGCGACGCCACCTTCATCACCCTGACCCAGGGCTTTGCCACCCATCAGGACGGGGTGCGAGTGTTCAAGCAGGCGGGGTTCGAACCCAAGGTGGCGATGCAGGTCAACGACATCTTCACCCTGCTGAGCATGGTCAGCTCCGGGGTCGGTTATGCGTTGCTGCCGGGGAGGATCGCGGCGGTGTATGAGAACCGCGTGAAACTGATACCGCTGCAGGCGCGCTACCGCCTGCAGCAGCATATCGGCGTGGTGTTTCTCAAGGCCAAGGAACGCGACCCGAACCTGTTGGCGCTGCTGGCCGAATGCCGGATGTACGCCAACCGCCAAACCCCCTAGAAGCCGGCCGGCCCGGCCTTTTGTAGGAGTTGGCTTGCCAGCGAAGGCGTGCGCAAGAACAGCGCATGCCTCACGGGCCTCTTCGCCGGCAAGCCGGCTCCTGCAGGGGTTAGCCCACCAGGCCGCGGACGATGAAGAACAGCAGCGATGGCCCCAGCAGGCAGCCCAGCCCGGTGTGGAAGGTGGCGGTCAGGGCGCCGTAGGGCACCAGCCGCCGGTCCGTGGCTGCCAGCCCCGCGGTCACGCCGCTGACGGTGCCGGCCAGGCCACCGAAGACCATCGCCGAACGCGGATTGTCCAGGCCCATCCAGCGCGCGGCCATGGGCGTACCCACCATCACCAGGATCGCCTTGATCAGGCCCGTGGCAATCGACAGGGCCACCACGTCGGAGCTGGCACCAATGGCTGCGCCGGTCACCGGGCCGACGATATAAGTCACCGCGCCGGCACCAATGGTGGTCATGCTCACCGCATCGCGATAGCCGAAGGCCCAGGCGATGCTCGCGCCGACAATGAACGGCAGTACCGTACCCAGCAGCAGCGCCACGGCACCGATCATCCCGGCCTTGCGCGCCTCGGTGGCTTGTACTTCAAAGGCCGTGGCGACGATGGCGAAGTCCCGCAGCATGGCGCCCCCCATCAGGCCGATGCCGGAAAACAGGGCCAGGTCCGCCAGGCCCTTCTGACCACCGGTCAGGGTGCCGCCAACCCAGGCCAGGACCAGGCCGATGACAATGGCAATGGCCGATCCGTGTACCCGGCCGAACGTCAGGCGCTTGGACAGCAGCACCGAGACCCACATGATCACTCCGACGAAGGCGAAGGCGGTGACCAGACCGTTGTGCTCCAGGCCTTTCTCGATCAGATCCCACATCTCAGCGCCCTCCTGCCGGTGCGGCTTTCACACCCGGCTCCAGCGGCTCGGCCGGCAGTGGCTCGCCCTTGTGGGTGCGGCTGATGAGGGCGATGGTGCAACCGCAGAGCACCACCGAACCGATGGCCGCCAGCACCGCCACCGGGCCGCCGTGCAGCGCCGTCACCACGTTCTGCTGGGCGGCCATGGCCACCACTACCGGAATGTACATGGCGCCCCAGAAACCCACGCCCATCTCGCAATCCTTGGTCATGCCGCCGTGCCTGTGCATCCACAAACGGGCGCAGATCAGCAGGATCATGGCGATGCCGACTCCGCCGACATTGGATTTCACCCCCAGCAACACGCCGAGCATGTCGCCGATAATCACACCCGCTAGCGTACAGATCGCCAGCAATGCCACACCGTAGATAATCATTGTTGTTGTCCTCAAAGTGCATCGTCGAAGTTGTTGTTCTTGTGCTTCGTCAGCCTGAGTCGGTGCTCTATCGGTCGCGGCTTCCCTCCTCATTCAACAGGGCTTGCAGGGTGTCCAGGCGCGCGCCGTCGAAGGCGATCACCGTCCCCTGGGCAAACACCCGGCGGGCCAGCCCGGTCAGTACCGCGCCGGGAGGCAATTCGATCTGCAGGCGCACCCCGCGCTCGTAGGCGCTTTGCACCGTGCCGCGCCAGTCGACGACGCGGCACATGTTGAAGGCCAGGTCGTCGCGCAACGCTTCCACGGAGCGCATGGGCCGCGCTCGGCTGCCACTGAGGTAGCCCAGCTTCGGCAGTTGCAGGGGTACCTCGGCAAAGGCGGCAGCCAGGGCCTGGGCCGGTTGTTCCAGCAGTGGGCAATGGGACGGCACGCTGACCGCCAGGCGCTTGGCCACGCCGACCCCGCAACCCCGGGCCAACTCGGCCACGGCATGCATCGCGGCATCGCTGCCGGCGATCACCACCTGGTTGTCGGCGTTGATATTGGCCAGGTACACCGGCCTCTGCGGGCTGTGGACCTGGGCCAGCAGCCCTTCCACCGCCGCCAGTTCCAGGCCGATCAATGCGGTCATGCCATAGTCCTGTGGATAAGCCTGCTGCATCAACTCACCCCGCAGGCTCACCAGGCGCAAGGCGTCGGCAAACTCCAGGGCCCCGGCCACCACCGCCGCCGGATAGGCGCCGATGGACAGGCCCGCCACGTAGTTCACCCGAGTATCGGGCTGCAACAGAGTGCGCGCCGCCGCCACGCCGGCGATCAGCAGGCACAGCTGCACCGCCCGGGTGCTGGCCAGGGCTTGGGGTGAATCCAGCGTCAGTACGTCCTGCCCCAACACATCGCTGGCCTCTTGCAGGCAGGCCCGCGCTTGCGGGCTTTGCGGCAGACGCTGGAGCATCCCCGGCTGCTGCGCGCCCTGGCCCGGAAACACCAGCAGGCTGCTCATGCCGCCTGCTCCTGAGGGTTCCAGGGGTCGCTGACCAGGCGCGCGCCACTGGCGCTCTTGAGCAGAACCCGGGCAGCCGGCCCGGCCCATTCGCGCAGGGCCAGGGCGCCGCCGGGCACCTGCAATTGCATATCCACCTGGCAACCGGCTCCGTCCAGCAGCGCCAGCAATTCACGGGCCCGGGCCCGTGGCAGAAGCTCCGGGGTACGCAGGATCAGGTCCAGGTCGCTGTGCTGATGCAAGGCCGCCACGCCGCTGGCCAGCTCGAAACCGGCACTGCCACTCACGCCCCAGATCCACTCCTGGGCATCCAGTTCATCGCGCAAGTGCTGCAACGCCTGCAACGCCGGCCATGGGCGCTGGGGCGGTACATGACACAGCTGCTCGGGGCGCACCCCGCGCTGCACGGCTTGCAGATCCAGCAGCGCCGGATAGCGCTGTTCCCGGGAAACACCACGCAAACCCACCGCAACCTGCCCCGGTGCAGTCAAGGCCCGGCGCACCACCACCGGCTGTCCGGCCTCCAGCACCGCATGGGCCCAGGCCGGCGCATCGCCCGGCAACTGCGCCGGGGTCATGCCCCACAGCAGATCGTGGGGCAGCCAGGGGCCGCACCCGCTCACCACTGCTCCCGCAGCAACTGCCGGACTCGGCTCGACGCCGCCCGGTTCACCGCGCCCAGACGGCTGCCGAGGTCGACGCCCTTGGCCCGCACATCGGCAATCGCCGCCAACAGGCATTGATTGACCCGGGCCAGATCCTCCGCCGTCGGTTGTTCGATCTGCCGCACCGAGAGGGTTTCCCACAGCAGGCCCAGGCCCGCGTAGCTGTCGATGTCATAGGCCATGGGCGGCACACTGGCGGCCAGGGCTTCCAGTTCCTCGACGCTGCGCAGGGTCACCCGCGCCGCCGAGGCCTTGCCCATGGCGTGCACCATCACCCCCGGGTCACGCAGGGCGATC
Source organism: Pseudomonas sp. GW822-FHT06D10 (assembly GCF_058799535.1). Classification (NCBI taxonomy): domain Bacteria; kingdom Pseudomonadati; phylum Pseudomonadota; class Gammaproteobacteria; order Pseudomonadales; family Pseudomonadaceae; genus Pseudomonas; species Pseudomonas sp. GW822-FHT06D10. Next base: position 231,766 of record NZ_JBXALN010000003.1, read on the forward strand.
AAGCGGTTGGCCTGATACCCATGGGCCAGAAAGGCCCCGGACATGGCCTTGCCCACCAGCAGGGCAATCACCGGGTGCCCGGCCAGGCGGGCCCGGGCATAGCTGTCGGCGGCGCCCGCCAGGGCCTGATGAATGCCCAGCGCCTCTTCGCGCCGGCCATAGGCCTGGCTCGGCACATCGACAATGGCGATCAGCGCCCGCTTGTGCTCCTGGTCCTGATCGGCGCGGATCACCTCATCCACTGCCTTGGCCAGCCCCCAGCCTTCCAGCAGGCCGACCTCGCCCTGGCGGGCGCGGGGAAAACGGTTGTCGGGGTCAGGCACTACCGCAATGAAGCGCGCCGGCTGCCCGTCCAACTGGCCGTCGGCCACTTTCAAGGAAGGTGGCAGGCCGCTCACGGGGGTCGCATCGCCACTCAAGGCGTCGAACCAGTTCAGGCCCCGCAGGGAACTAGCAGTCATGGGCGGTCTCCTTGATACAGGTCGCGAACCGTCGCCGCATCGATTTGCGGCGTAGTGTCCAGACGGGACAGACGTTGCAGGTACAGCTCGGCCTCGCGGCTGCGTTGCCGCGACGGCAAGCCCAGGGCCAGCAGCTCACGGACCTGGGCCTGGATCAGTGCCACGTCGTCAGCCACGTAGCGGTCCACCAGGCCACTGGCGAAACGCTGCTCGCCGCCGGTCAGGCTCCAGATGAAAGGCCGGTCCCGGGAGTCGTATTCCTCAAGGCCCGCTTCCTGCTCGATCACCTGCGGGCCGTTGAGCCCCAGGCGCGCTTCCTGGGTGACCAACAGATAACTGCACAAACCGGCGGCAATCGACATGCCGCCAAAGCAGCCGACGCTGCCGGCCACCACGCCGACCACCGGCTGGTACTGGCGCAGCTCGACAATCGCCGCATGAATGTCGGCAATCGCCGCCAGCCCCAGGTTGGCTTCCTGCAGGCGCACGCCGCCGGTTTCCAGCAGCAACACGGCGCGGGTCGGGATGCCGTTGCGGTTGTCCTCGGCAGCCAGCTCCAGGGCGCCGGCAATCTTCGCCCCGCCCACTTCACCGAGGCTGCCGCCCTGGAAAGCGCCTTCGATGGCAGCAATCACCACCGGCGAACCCGCGATGCTGCCCTTGGCGATCACCACCCCGTCATCAGCCTGGGGCACTACGCCCTGGCGCTCCAGCCAGGGCGACATGACCCGCTGGAACGGGTCCAGCAACTCACGAAAGCTGCCGGCATCCAGGAGTGCCCGGGCCCGCTGCCGAGCACCCAGCTCGACGAAGCTGTGCTTGTTCAACAAGCGTGCGCTGTCAGTCATGGCCGATCTCCTCGAAGCCCTGTTCCAGGCGCAGGCGCACCACCCCGGGGGTGGCGCCGAAATCATGGATGTCGATCAACAGCGCCGGCGGCGTCTGGCCGTCGAACATGCGCTCGAACAGGTGCTGCCAGCGCGATGCGCTGCCGTTTACCGAGGTCTGTACCTGGATGCTCAATTTGCCGGGTTGGCCCGGCTCCAGCAGCACTTCCAGGTCGCCAGAGCCGACACAGCCCACCAGGGCGCGGCCACGGCCGGGCTGGCCGGCGGGGAATTCAAAGGACAAGGTTTCCATCAGTTCGCTCCCTGGTTAACAGCATCGCCGGATTCGATCCGGTCCAGCAGCAGGCTGGCCGCCAGCAAGTCGGCAGCGCCGCCGGGCGAGGCATTCAAGGTCAGTAGTTGCAGATCCAGTTCATGCAGGCGACGACGCCCGGCCAGGGTGGCGCTGCCACCAGCATCGAGCACCGCCCGGGCCCCCTGCTGCATGGCCTGCAGGCCCAGCTCACCGGCGCGATAGAGCACGCAGGTGTCCGCCAGCCGGCTCATGATCGCCAGCAAGGCATCGAGCCGGGCATTCTGTTCGCCATGGCCCTGGGCGCGGCTGCGCTTGAGCTGCGGCAGCCCCAGTTGCAGCACGGCGGGAAAGCCTTGCTGGGCTTCTTCGCGGGCACCGCGCACGCCGTAGCGCAGCGCCACCTGGGCGCCATGGCTCAACGGGCGTGGTGCATAACGGTCTTCGAGCAAGGCCAGGCGCGCGGCCACCAGCGCGACACTGCCGGCACTCGTGGCTTGAGGTTCCAGCGCGGCGGCGGCCACCAGCAGCCCCAGGGCCCAGATCGCCCCGCGATGGGTGTTCACCCCGCCGGTGGTGGCGAGCATGGCCTGCTCGCCTTCTCGGCCAATGCGCCCCAGGGCTTCACGCAGGGGCAGGCCCACTTCCCCGAGCAGCAGGGCAGCGTCGGCCATTTCCTTGAAGGCCGGCCACAGCGACAGCGCCGAGGCATGCATCAGGCCCAGGTGCAGGTCGGTGTGGGCGCCATTGCCACGGCGGTCCACCAGGGCCGGCTTGGGCGACAGGTCGGCCTCGTCGATCAGCGCGTCCACCGCCAGGTCCGCCAGGCGCTCGGCCAGGCTCGGGGTGGGTGATTGCAGGTTGAATGCGTGCATTACCAGCTCCTGAACTTGGCGGGCGGGTTGTACAGGCCACCGGACCACTCCACCAGGTCGGCCACGCTTTTCGCCGCCAGCAGCTCGCGGCTGGCGTCGGTGCGGCGAATGCCCAGGTCTTCCGGCAGGGCAATCAGGCCTTCACGGCGCATGCGCGCGGTGTCCTTGGGGTTGTGGCGCAAGCCGATGGCGGTAACCCCGGCCACGGCGGCGATCATCGCCTGGCGCTCTTCCAGGGAACGGGCCTTGTACAGGTAGGCGATGCCTTCCTCGGTCAGCAGGTGGGTGACGTCGTCGCCGTAGATCATGATCGGCGCCAGGGGCATGCCGCTCTTGCGCGCCACGTCCACCGCGTCGAGGGTTTCGACGAAGGTCGGTTTGCCGCCTTCCTGGAAGGTTTCCACCATCTGCACCACCAGCTTCTTGCCGCGTTCGAGCATGGCCTGGGGTGCATCGCTCTGATCCTGGCGCATATCCAGCCAGGCTGGAGTGCCGTGGCGGCGCCCGCGGGGGTCGTGGCCCATGTTCGGTGCCCCGCCGAAACCGGCCAGGCGGCCACGGGTCACGGTGGAGGAATGGCCGTCGCCATCCACCTGCAAGGTGGCGCCGATAAACAGGTCCACCGCGTACTGCCCCGCCAGCTGGCAGAACATCCGGTTGGAACGCAGGGAACCGTCGCGACCGGTGAAGAACACGTCCGGGCGCGCGGCGATGTAGTTTTCCATGCCCAGTTCGGTGCCGAAGCAATGCACGCTTTCTACCCAACCGCTTTCAATGGCCGGAATCAGGGTCGGGTGAGGATTGAGGGTCCAGTTGCGGCAGATCTTGCCTTTCAGGCCCAGGGATTCGCCGTAGGTGGGCAGGATCAGTTCGATGGCCGCGGTGTTGAAACCGATGCCATGGTTCAGCGACTGCACGTTGTGTTTTTCGTAGATGCCGCGAATCGCCATCATCGCCATCAGCACGTGCACCGGCTTGATATGGCGCGGGTCGCGGGTGAACAGCGGCTCGATATAGAACGGCTTGTCGGCCACCACCACGAAATCCACCCAGGACGCGGGAATGTCGACCCGGGGCAGCTCGCTGACATCGTCCACCAGCTGGTTGACCTGGACGATGACAATGCCGTCGCTGAAGGCCGCCGGCTCGATCAGCGCGGGCGTGTCCTCGGTACTGGGGCCGGTGTAGATGTTGCCGGCGCGGTCGGCCATGAACCCGGCAGAGAGCACCACATTGGGGATCAGGTCCACCACCAGCCGCGCATAGAGTTCGATGTAGGTATGGATGGCGCCGATTTCCAGCAGCCCGTCTTCCAGCAACTGGCTGATGCGCAGGCTCTGGGTGCCGGCAAAGGAAAAGTCCAGCTTGCGGGCGATGCCGCGCTCGAACAGGTCCAGGTGCTCGGAACGGCCGACGCTGGGCATGATCATGTGCAGGTCATGCAGCCTGGTCGGGTCGGCCTTGGCCAGGGAGCGGGAGAGAAAGTCCGCCTGTTTCTGGTTGTTGCCTTCCAGCACCACCCGGTCGCCGGGCAGGATCAGCGCTTCCAGGGCCGCGACGATCTTGTCGGTCGGCAACACCACGCCATCGGCGATGGCCCGCACCTGCTCGAGGCGCCGCTGCTTTTCGCTGCGCCGCCGCGACCAGCGCGCGTCGGGGGAAATTATTGTTGTCATGCTCACTCCACGGGTTCGCTGTCGTGGCAGTCACCTTAGGAGTGAAAACGGGGGGCATCAATCAAGCGCGGCGTTAGATCGTTACGCTCAGCGTAATGATTTGGGAGCCATGGCACTCTCATGCTCTCTCGGTACACAATGCCCGCCGTACCAGCCCATGAGCGGCCTGGGCAGACCAAGATGAGAGTCAGCATGGACACACCGATTCGCTCGAACCAGGCGCTGCTGGAGCAGCTCAAGCATGGCCTGAAGCCCGACTACCTGATGTTCTGGGGGCACCAGCCCACCCGGGACGGACGCATCTCCCAGAGCTGTTTCAGCCAGTGGTTCGACGCAGGTCTGGAACTCGATGGCATTCAGTACCCCAGCGCCGAGCATTTCATGATGGCCGGCAAGGCCCTGCTGTTCGGCGACCAGGAAACCCACGGGCGGATCCTCAAGGCCGTGACGCCCGCCGACGTGAAGCAACTGGGTCGCGAGGTGCGCGGCTTCGATGACGCCCGCTGGACCGAAGCACGCCTGGATATCGTGGTGCAGGGCAACCTGGCCAAGTTCAGCCAACATCAGGCGCTGGGTGAATACCTGCTGTCCACAGGCGACCAGGTACTGGTGGAAGCCAGCCCGGTGGACCGGATCTGGGGCATCGGCCTGGCGGCAGAGGACGCCAGGGCCAGCCGGCCGGAACAGTGGCGCGGCCTGAATCTGCTGGGCTATGCGCTGATGGAGGTGCGGGACAGGTTGCGCATTGGCTGAGGGGCTGCCTTCGCTGGCAAGCCAGCTCCTACCGGCGGTGTTGTGTAGCGGCCGGCTTGCCGGCCAAGAGACCTAGAGCCCCGCCACCAGCAGCTCTTCCAGGGCCAGCAGGTCCGGCACCTTGGCCACCTGCTCGGCCACCTGCACCGCGGCCTTTTCCAGCGCAGCCAGGGGCACGTCGACATAGCTCAACTGGCTGTCGAGCTTGCAGGAGCGGGGAATGCCCTGCACCAGCAGGGCCATGAACTTCAGCTCCGGGCGACCGCCCAGGGCATTGAGCACGACGATCCGCGCCCGCTCGCCAATCACGGTCCTGCCACCGCAGGCCGACTCGAAGCTGATCAGCGGAATCCGCCGCTCGCGCCACAGCACCCGGCCCAGGTACCAGGGCGGTGAATCCAGGTCGAAGGTGCCCTGCTGATAGTCGATCAGCTCGGCCACGGCCACGTTGGGCAGGATCAGGGTACGGTCGGCCAGGGGCAGCAGCAGCCCGGTGAGAGTGCTGGCGCGGTGATCAAGCATGGGTCTTACTCCACAGGGCGATGCTTTCCAGCAGCACCGACTCTTGATAGGGCTTGCCGAGGTAGTCGTTGACGCCGATGGCCATGGCCCGGTCGCGGTGTTTCTGGCCGGTGCGGGAGGTGATCATGATGATCGGCAGGTGTTGCAGGCGCGGGTCGTTGCGTACCTGGATCGCTACCTCGAAGCCATCCATGCGCGGCATTTCGATGTCCAGCAGCATCAGGTCCGGGGTGTGCTCGGCCAGCAGCGCCATGGCGTCGACCCCATCCTTGGCGGTGAGCACATTCATGCCGTGGCGCTCCAGCAGGCGGCTGGTGACCTTGCGCACCGTGACCGAGTCGTCCACCACCAGCACCAGCATCGGTCGCGGCGGTTGCACCTCGCTGGCCGGCTCGTCGCCCGCCAGGCGCGGCAGCGGTGCCTGGGCCTGCAAGGCGCGGATATGCGCCAGCAAATCGAGAATCAGCACCACCCGACCATCGCCAAGAATCGTCGCCCCGGACAGCCCCTGGACCGCGGCGAACTGCGGCCCCAGGCTCTTGACCACGATTTCCCGGGTACCGGCGGTGGCATCCACCTGCACCGCGATGCGCTGCTCGTTGCAGTGCACCAGCAGCACCGGCAGCGGCTGCACCTGGCCCAGCAGCTTCGGCCGGGGCACGGTGTGCAGCAGCTCCCCCAGGTAGCACAGCTGATAAGACTGGCCGGCGTACTCATAGCGCGGTGGGTCGAGCTGGTAGTAGCCGTCCAGCTCTGCGGGCAGCACCCGGACAATGCCCTCCACGGTATTCAGCGGAATCGCGTACTGCTCGTCGGCGCACTGCACCATCAGCGCGCGGTTGACCGACACGGTGAACGGCAGGCGAATGCGAAAATGCACGCCCTGGCCGGCAACCGAGTCGATGCTCATGCTGCCGCCCAACTGGCGCACCTCTTCATGGACCACGTCCATGCCCACCCCGCGCCCGGAAATCTGAGTGATCTTCTCGGCGGTGGAAAACCCCGGCTGCATGATGAATTGCAGCACTTCGCGGTCGCTGAGCTGCGCCTCGGGGTCCAGCAGGCCGCGCTTGATGGCTTTTTTGCGCACGGCTTCCAGGGGCACCCCGGCGCCGTCGTCGCGCATGTCGAAAATCATGTCGCCGCCCTCGCGGGACAGGTCCAGGCTGATCCGCCCCTCTGCCGGCTTGCCTGCCGCAAGGCGCGCCTCGGCCGATTCCAGGCCGTGGTCCACGGCGTTGCGCAGCATGTGTTCCAGGGGCGCGACCATGCGTTCGAGGACGTTGCGGTCCATTTCCCCTTCGGCGTTGCCGACCACGAACTCCACGTCCTTGCCCAGCTCTTCGGCCACCTGGCGGACGATGCGCTTGAGCCTGGGCACCATGCGCTCAAACGGCACCATGCGCGTGCGCATCAGGCCTTCCTGTAATTCGGTGTTGATCCGGCCCTGCTGCTGCAACAGGTTCTCGGCGTCGTGGTTGCGCCGGTCCAGGGTTTCCTTGAGGTCCAGCAGGTCCGAAGCCGATTCGAACAGGGCCCGGGACAGCTGCTGCAACTGCGAGTGGCGGTCCATTTCCAGGGGGTCGAACTCTTCGTAGCCCAGGCGCTCGGCCTCCACCTGCTGGCGGCTGAGAATCCGCCCCTGGGTTTCGGTGTCCAGGCGGCGCAACTGGTCGCGCATGCGCTCGATGGTGGTTTCCATCTCGCCCAATGCCGTGCGCGCATCGTTGACCTGTTGTTCGATACGGCCACGGAAGATCGAGGTTTCCCCGGCCAGGTTCACCAGGTCGTCCAGCAGCTCTGCCGAGACCTTGACCATGTCCCCCGCCACTGCCGCTTCCGCCGCGGGCGCAGCGGGCTCGGGCTTGGTGCTGGGCAGTGCAGCTTCTGCGGCAACGCCGGTCGCTACCCGCGGATGGCTCAGGTCGTGGATCGCATCGATGAGCTTCTGGGCCGGCTCGATGGGCTGGCCGGCACGGGCCGCATCGAGCATCTGGGCCAGGCGGTCGTGGCTCTTCTGCAACAGGGTGAACAGCACCGGGCTGGGTTGCAGCAGGCCGGCGGACAGGCCTTCGAAGAGAAATTCCAGTTCATGGGCCAGATCGCCGATGGGGGCGATTTCCACCATGCGCGCACCGCCCTTGAGGGTGTGCAGGTCGCGCAGCAGGGTTTCCACTTCCTGGCGACCCTGGGGCTCGGCCTGCCAACGGGCCAGGGCCGCGGCAGAGCTGTCGATGATGTCGAAACCTTCTTCGAGGAAGATTTCCAGCAGCTCCGGGTCCTGGGCCGCGCGGTCTTCCTCGACCGTACCCTGGGCCGCTTCGCCGGTGCTGGCGGCCTGCTGCCGGTACGACCGCACAGCCTCGATCTGCGCCCGGGATTCGTCCAGGGGATGCTGCCCCTGCAACTGTTCCAGCAGCAGTGCCAGTTGCTCGTGGCTGCTGCGCAACAGCAGGCCCAGGTGCTGGCTGTGGCTGTAGCGCCGGTCCACCAGCCCCTCGTACAGCGACTCCAGCTCCTGGGCCAGTTCCGCCACCGGGGCCACTTCGGCCATCCGTGCGCCGCCCTTGAGGGTGTGCAGGTCTCGCTGCAGGGAAGACAGTGGCGCGCTATTGTCCGGGTCGGCCAGCCAGCGCTGCAGGGCCTGGTCGGCGCTTTCGAGGATATCCACCGCCTCTTCGAGGAAGATCTCGACAATTTCGTCGTCCGCCTGCATCGGGGCCTCGGCCTGCTCCAGGCGGGCCGTGGCCGCGCCCAGTTCGCTGATGCTCAGGGCGCGGCTGCCATCGCTCTTGATCAGGCCCGTGGCAGAAGGGTCCAGACCTTCATCCAGCAGCTCGCGCAAGGCCTGCACCCGTTCCGGGCGCGGGCTGACTTCCTGGCCTGCGGCCAGCTCGTCGAGCATGTTGATCAAGGCATCATGGGCGCTTTCGGCTTCGTGGAAGAAACGCTCGCTGACGGCCAGGCTGCTCTCTTCCACCGCGCCATAGAGATCGAGCAAGGCTTCGCACAGCTCGTCCACCGGGTACAGGTCGGCCAGGTGCGCGCCCTCGCCCAGGGTGGTCAACTCATCCAGCAGGGCGCTGAGTTCCTGACGCTCGCCCGGGTGCTGCTGCCAACGGCGCAGCAGGCTTTCGGCATCCAGCAGGATGTCCATGCCCTGGGCCAGGAAGTTGTTGATCAACTGCGGGTCGCGCTTGGCCCGGGGCGCGCTGTCCGGGGCGCTGAGCAGGGTTTCCAGGCGCTCCCCCAGCAGGGCCAGGGCGCGGCCCACCAGGGAGCGGGCGCCATCGATGGGCGCCAGCGGGTCGCTGTCCAGTTGCCGCAGGCCCCGGCGCAGCAGGCCTTCGGCCTCCAGCAGCAGCTCCACCTCGTCCAGGTCCAGGGGGATCAAGTGCGCCCGGTATTCCCGGGCCAATTGGTCCAGAGGGCCGGCCAGCTCGGCAATCGGCAGCACTCCGGCCATGGAGGCGCTGCCCTTGAGGGTGTGCAGGGCCCGTTGCAGTTCGTCGCTGGCCTGCAGCGGTACGTGTTCGGCGGCCTGCTCGAGAAAGCGGTTGATGCTGTCCAGGTGGGTCTGGGCCTCGGTGCGGAAGATCTCCAGCAACTGCGGGTCCAAGGCCTCGGCCGGCACTGGCGCCGAGCCTTGCGCGCCATTGGCCAGGGCATGGGCCCGGGCGGCCAGGCGGTCGACATCGTCGCGCTGGCGCTGGGCCTGCTGGGCGAACTCGGCAATCAGTTCCGGCAACAGTTGCAGGGTGTCGGCCACCAGTTGCCGGGCTTCGACACCGGGCTCCACGCTGTGCTCCAGCACCCGGTTGAGAAGGTTTTCCACCGCCCAGGCCAGCTCCCCCAGCACCAGCGCGCGCACCATGCGCCCGCTGCCCTTGAGGGTGTGGAAGGCCCGGCGCAGTTCGCTCAGGGCAGATGTGCCATGGGGGGCCGCGGCCCAGCGCGGCAGATACTCGCGCAGCATCTCCAGCACTTCCTCGGTTTCTTCGAGGAAGACTTCCCGCAGTTCATCGTCCACCGGCTCCTCGTCCCCTGGCGGCGGCAACAGGCTGCCCGGGGTGATCAGGGCCGGCGGGTTGAGGGCCGAGACCGGCACCGCCAGGACATCCGCCAGGGACTGCGCCACCCGGGGATCGTCCAGCTCTTGCAGGTCCTGCATCACCAGGGCTTCGCTGGGGCTCAAGGGCTGATCGAGCAACGGCACCTGCTCCACCGGCACATAGCCCAGGGCGAGCAGGCCCTGCTGGGCCACATCGAGGATCTTCTCCCCCGGCGCCTCGTGGTCCTCGCTCAGGCGCTCCAGGTAGTACTCCAGGCTGGTGAGCACATCCGCCAGGTGGTCCAGTTGCTGCCAGTCGGGCCGGGAACGGGCCGCCAGCAGGTGTTCGACGACAAACTGCTGGCAAGCCTGCATCAGCCCCGCCGCGCGGGGCAGCGGGATCATCGCCAGGGCGCCGCGCACCTGGGTCAGCAGCTCGGGCAGCGCCTGCAGGTGTTCGGCGTCCCAGTCGGCCTCGATGCACTCGGCGATCAGGTCCTTGGCCTGGTGCAGGCAAACCCGCGCCTCCTGGATCACCAACTGGTGGATCTGGGTCAGGTCGGTGGTGGGCAGGCGGCTTTCCTCACGGCTTTCGGGCTCCACGGTGCCGGCCATGCCGGCCAGGGTCGCTTCCACGTACAGCAGGGCCCCCGCCACATCCATCAGCACCGCGTCGTCCGGCGCGCGCTGGCCCTGGGCCAGGCTCTGGACCACCGCCAACTGATCGATGATGACCTTGCGCGGCTGGCCGAAGCCCAGCACTGCCAGGGTGTCGGCGATCTGCCGCAGGGGCGACAGCAGCCCTTCGAGGTCATCGGTGTGCTGGCGGTCGCTGCGCACGAACAGGTCGAGGCGTTCCTTGACCCGCACCAGGCCATCGCACACCGCGGTCAGCACCGAGCGCATGGCATCCCGGTCGGGGCCGGCCAGGCGGGCCCGCTCCTCGTCCACCACTGCGCTGTCGGGCAAGGCGTCATCCAGTCCGTAACGTTCTTTCATGGTCAGCATCAATGGGGTGGGATGGCGCGCCTTGGCGATATAGAACAGCAGGCTCTTGAGCAATTCATCGGGGGCCGGCCGGTTGATCCCGGCCATGCCCTGTTCCAGCAGGCGCTTGAGCTCCTTGTCGGCATCCTTGAGCAGGCTGCGCACCGCCGGGCTGTTGGCGATCTCGTCGTGGCGCATGCCTTCCACCAGGGCCGAGGCGATATGCCACAAGGGCGCCAGCGGGGCGTCCTGGCACAAGGCTTCCAGGCGTTCGAAGACCTTGGCCATGTAGCCCAGGCTCTGCTCGTCATCCTGCTCGCGCAGCAGGTCCACCAGGGCGGTCTGCAACATGTGTCGCAGCTTGCGCAACTGGTTGGGCAATTCCAGGGGTTCCAAAGCCGCCAGGGCCTTGTCGCTCAGGGGCGGCAGGCTGGGCAGTTGCGGACTGAACAGGCTGGTTTCCGAGAGCAGGCTCTCGCCCCGGGCACTGCGCAGGTCGTTGAGCAGCGGCAGCACAACCAGCGGCAGGTCGCGCCGCGCGCTCTGCACCCGGTCCAGGTACTGGGGCAACTGGCCGATGGCCTGGCGCAGCAGGCGCAGGGCTTCGTCGCGCTGGGCCACGCGCCCCTGCTGCAGGGCCAGGGCGAGCTTTTCCATTTCTTCAGCCAGCAGCGCGGCGCCGTAGAACTCCACCATCTGCAGGCTGCCATGGACCAGGTGAATGCCTTCCAGGCACTGGTCGATGGCCTCCAGGGCCTGGGGATCGTCCGCCAGATGCTCCAGCGCCTGATGCGCCTGCTTGAGGGTCTCGGCAATTTCGCCCTTGACCCACTCCAGGGCTACATAGTCGTGCCGATCAACCATAACCACTCCAGTCAAAACCTTGTGTCAGCGGTTGTCATTCGGGGCCGGGCCCCGGGTGGCCGGCAGGGTGAAGCCGGACACCGAGCGGCGCAGCTGGCTGGCCATCTTCGCCAGGTTGCCGATGCTCTCGGCGGTGGCGGTGGAACCGGACGAAGTTTGCGAGGTGATCTGCTGGATCACGTTCATGGTCAGGGAAATCTGCCCGGCCGAAGAGGTCTGCTGCTGGGCCGCGTTGGAGATGCTCTGGATCAGCGCCGCCAGGGTCTTGGACACGCCTTCGATCTCTTCCAGGGCCACCCCGGCGTCCTGGGCCAGGCGCGCGCCGCGCACCACTTCGGTGGTGGTCTGCTCCATGGAGATCACCGCCTCGTTGGTGTCGGTCTGGATCGCCCGCACCAGCGTCTCGATCTGCCGCGTGGCCGCCGAGGAACGTTCCGCCAGCCGCTGCACCTCGTCGGCCACCACGGCAAAGCCGCGCCCGGCGTCACCGGCCATGGAGGCCTGGATCGCCGCGTTGAGGGCGAGGATGTTGGTCTGGTCGGCAATGTCGTCGATCAGGCTAACGATATCGCCGATCTCCTGGGAAGACTCGCCCAGGCGCTTGATCCGCTTGGCGGTGTCCTGGATCTGTTCGCGGATGTTGTCCATGCCATGGATGGTGTTGTGCACCACCTCGTTGCCCTTGTTGGCGATTTCCACCGAGCGCTCGGCCACCGCCGAGGATTCGGCGGCGTTGGCCGACACCTGATCGATGGACTGGGCCATGTCGTTGATCGCCGTGGAGGCTTCGCAAATCTGCTGGGCCTGGTGTTCCGAGGCTTCGGCCAACTGCATGGCGGTGGCCTGGGTTTCCTGCACCGCGGCGGCCACCTGGCCGGCGGTCAGGTTGATGGTGGCCACCAGGTCGCGCAGCTGGTCGACGGAATAATTGATGGAGTCGGCAATGGTGCCGGTGAAGTCCTCGGTCACCGAGGCGGTGACCGTGAGGTCGCCGTCGGCCAGGTCCTCGATCTCGTCCAGCAAACGCATGATCGCGTTCTGGTTGCGCTCGTTCTTCTCTGCAGTCTCGCGCAACTGGCGGTTGGTCTCGCGCACCATCACCAGGCCGATGAGGATGATCGAAGCCAGGGCCAGCAGGCCCAGGACGTAGCCGCCGATGGTGTCCAGCTTGCGGCTGCCGGCCAGGTTCTCGAAGCCGGTGGCCAGCAGCGAAGCTTCGTCCAGCAGGGTCTGGGACAGGCTGAAGATGTTGCTCGCCGACTCGCGGACCTGGAACAGCTCGGGGGAGGTTTCGAGGATCTCGTCCACGGAGCCGGAGACGAACTCGAACAACTCGGAAATCTCCGCCAGCCGCCCCCGGGCATCCGGGTCTTCCACCTGGCTGATCTTCAGCCCCGGGTTGCCCTGCAACATGCCGTTGAGCACCTGGCCGAAGCGCGCGGCATCGCGACCGAAGGCATCGGCGGCCTGGACCGCGTTTTCGTCGCCGGCCAGCACCGTGTTGACCGCACCGAGAATCCGCTCGGCCAGCAGCGACTGGCGCTGGGCCATGGCCACCTGGGCCGCCGGGGCGCCACGCTGGAGCAGGATCTCGACGACCTTTTCATACTCCACCTGCAATTGCGGCACGGTTTCCGCCAGGGTTGCCGCCACCTGGTGCAGGGACAGCACGGTCTGCTCGCTGGCGAGGATCGCGTCGGTGTTTTTCAGCAGTTTTTCCCAGTCCAGCTGCACCGCGCGCATTTCCTGGCGCAAGGCCACCGGGGCCCCGGGCAGCCCGGTGTCCGGGTCACCCTTTTTCAGGTAGCCCCAGCGCCGGGCGAAATCGTTGCGCGCATCCCCCAGCAGCTTGAACGCCGCAGCCTTGCCCGCCGCCGCTTCGGTGGCGTTCTTGGCAATGCGCTGGGACAGCACCCGCAGCTCGCCGGCATGGCCGATGTACTGTTTGTCGTAGGTGGCCTGGGTATTGAGGTAAGCGAAGTTGGCGAACAACAGCATGATGAACACGATCAGTGCGATGAACAGCACGATGATCTGCGAGCGACTGCGGGAGCCTTCCAGGGGCTTGCCGGTTTTGGCTTTGGTCATCGATCAGGCCTGTGGCGAGCGGGCGGTCCCGCATTCGAGTGCCCGGGGCGCGCGCAACGCCGGGGCAGCATGGGTTGATCCAGGGAAACACGCGCTTCCCGTGGCACGGCCAACGGGTTGCCCAGGCGCCGGGGCGCCCTTCACGCTGCCACCTCCAGGAACCCCGGCGAACGGGCCAGGGCGAAGGGGCTGAAGACCTGCCAGACCTGATCGCGGCGGAACTGGCCCTGCAGGTAGGGGTTGACCGCGGCGTCGGCAAAGTCGGTGATGCCGGGCTCCAGGCTGTCCTGGGCAAAGTGCTGCAGCCCGGCCACCTCGTCCACCAGCAGGCCGGCGAACAGCTCCTTGTACTCCACCACCAGGACCCGCCGCTGCTTGCGCAGGGGCGACAGCTCATGGCCGAAGAAACCGCACAGGTCCATGATCGGCAGTAGCCGCCCGCGCAGGTTGGCTACGCCCTTGACCCAGGGCTTGACCCCGGGCAGCAGGGTGTAGCGCGGCTCGTGCAGGACTTCGCTGATCTCGCCCATGGCGGCCACGTACCAATGCTCGCCCAGGCGAAAGCCGATGCCGCTCCAGCTGTGCTGGCGGGTTTCCTGGGACGGCAGGTCGGCGGCCAGCAAGCGGCAGCGCTGGTCGATCTCCAGCAGCAGCTCGAAGGCGGTCTGGGATTGGCTCATGGCGCGGCTGTCAGCCGGCCAGGACGTTGTTCAGGGTCTTGATCAGGGTCTCTTCGTCCACCGGTTTGGTCAGGTAATCCTTGGCGCCCTGGCGGGTGCCCCAGACCTTGTCGGTTTCCTGATCCTTGGTGGTGATGATGATCACCGGGATATGGCTGGTCTCGGCATCCTTGGTCAACTGGCGGGTCGCCTGGAAACCGTTGAGGCCGGGCATGACGATGTCCATCAGCACCGCGTCGGGCTTTTCTTCCCGGGCCAGGGCCACGCCGTCGGCACCGTTCTCGGCCTTGAGCACTTCATGGCCGTGCTTTTCCAGCATGCCGGTGAGTTTGTACATTTCAGTCGGCGAGTCATCGACGATCAGAATACGAGCCATGGTCTTCCCCATACGGTATAGGCGCGCGGCCTGCTGGCCGGGCGTCGCTGTGCGTGTCTACTGTGGCGCAAGCGCGACAAAGTCCGGGACATGGGCCTTGATCGCGCTCAGCAGTTCTTCCTTGCTGAAGGGTTTGGTCAAAAACTGGTCGGAGCCGACGATGCGCCCCTTGGCCTTGTCGAACAGGCCATCCTTGGAAGACAGCATGATCACCGGGATGGACTTGAACGCGCTGTTGTTCTTCACCAGCGCACAGGTCTGATAGCCGTCGAGCCGCGGCATCATGATGTCGACGAAGATGATGCCGGGGTGATGGTCGACGATCTTCGACAGGGCTTCGAAGCCGTCCACTGCGGTGATGACCTCGCAACCGACGTTCTTCAGCAGCATTTCGGCCGTGCGGCGAATCGTCTTCGAATCGTCGATCACCATCACCTTCAAGGCGTTGGAATGCTGTTCCATATCTGCTCTGCCATCGCCCCAGCGAATGATTTGGTCCGGTACCGCCGGGCAATGGGTGAAACCCTTGAACTTCAAGGCTTGGGCCCGGCCTGCGAGCCTTTTTAGCACACTCTCCCCCCTGCAATCTATGGACCACGCCAGGCAGTGGTTTTTCCTTGACCCAGGCCCCTGTCAGCGCCACTCTGACGCCACTTTTTTTGCCTCGCTCCCACTCATTTTCTTAAAGGAATCCACCCATGAGCGTTCGCGTCGGGATTGTCATGGACCCTATCGCCAGCATCTCCTACAAGAAGGACAGCTCGCTGGCCATGCTGCTGGCCGCCCAGGAGCGCGGCTGGACCCTCTTCTATATGGAGCAGCGCGACCTGTACCAGGGCGACGGCGTGGCCCGGGCCCGCATGCGCCCGCTGCAGGTGTTCGCCAACCCGCAGAAGTGGTTCGAGCTGGATGCCGAGATCGACTGCCCGCTGAGCGATCTGGATGTGATCCTGATGCGCAAGGACCCGCCCTTCGACATGGAGTTCGTCTACTCCACCTACCTGCTGGAACAGGCCGAAAGCGCTGGCGTGCTGGTGGTCAACAAGCCCCAGAGCCTGCGTGACTGCAACGAAAAGCTGTTTGCCACGCTGTTCCCCCAGTGCACCCCGCCCACCGTGGTCAGCCGCCGCGCCGACGTGCTGCGCGAGTTCGCGGCCCAGCATGGCGATGTGATCCTCAAGCCCCTGGATGGCATGGGCGGCACCTCGATCTTCCGCCACCGCGCGGGTGATCCGAACCTGTCGGTGATCCTGGAAACCCTGACCGTGCTCGGCAGCCAGCAGATCATGGCCCAGGCCTACCTGCCGGCGATCAAGGACGGTGACAAGCGCATCCTGATGATCGACGGCGAACCGGTGGATTACTGCCTGGCGCGCATCCCCGCCGCCGGTGAAACCCGCGGCAACCTGGCGGCCGGCGGTCGTGGCGAAGCCCGCCCGCTGAGCGACAAGGACCGCTGGATCGCCGCCCAGGTCGGCCCGACCCTGCGGGCCAAGGGCCTGCTGTTCGTCGGCCTCGACGTGATCGGCGAACACCTGACGGAAATCAACGTCACCAGCCCCACCTGCATCCGTGAAATCGACAACGCCTTCGGCACCAACATCGGCGCGATGCTGATGGATGCCATCGATCAGAAGCTCAAGGCCAAGTGATGTAGAACAACCAAGCACAAACCAACATTGCGTTATCATGCGCCGCCTGTGAAACCGTGATGTTGGTTGTGTGATGCCTCCTGTGATGTCGAACTGCCGATGAGCCTCCCGTCCGATCTGCCCCCCGAGCTTGCCCATAGCGGCGTGCGTGCGGCCGATCGCCTGGGTTTTACCCTGTTCCTGGCGGCGCTCCTGCACCTGGCACTGATCCTCGGCCTGGGTTTTTCTTTCGCCGAGCCCAAGGCCATCAGCAAGACCCTGGAAATCACCCTGGCCACCTTCAAGAGCGAGACCAAGCCGAAGAAGGCCGACTTCCTCGCCCAGGACAACCAGCAGGGCAGCGGCACCCTGGACAAGAAGGCCATTCCGAAAACCACCGAAGTCGCACCGTTCCAGGACAACTCGGTGAAGAAGGTCACGCCACCGCCCTCGGTCAAGCCCGAGGTCAAGGACACCGCCCCCAAGGCCGCCGTGGCCACCACCGCGCCCAAGCCGAAAAAGACCGTCACCCAGCGTGAAGAGGTCAAGAAAGACCCGACGCCCAAAGCCCCCACTCCGACGTTCGACAGCTCGCAACTGTCCAGCGAGATTTCCAGCCTGGAAGCCGAGCTGGCCAACGAACAGCAGTTGTATGCCAAACGCCCGCGCATCCACCGCCTCAGCGCCGCCTCTACCATGCGCGACAAGGGCGCCTGGTATAAGGACGAATGGCGCAAGAAGGTCGAGCGCATCGGCAACCTCAACTACCCCGAGGAAGCCCGGCGCAAGCAGATCTACGGCAACTTGCGGCTGATGGTCTCGATCAACCGTGACGGCTCGCTGTATGAAGTGCTGGTGCTGGAGTCCTCCGGGCAACCGCTGCTGGACCAGGCGGCCCAGCGCATCGTGCGCCTGGCGGCGCCGTTCGCACCCTTTACCGGCGACCTGTCGGACATCGACCGCCTGGAAATCATCCGCACCTGGCGCTTCGCCCGGGGCGACAAGCTTTCCAGCAACTGATCGGCCGGCAATCGTCCGCGCGACAGCGCCATGGCCGCACATCGCCAGCTTGTCAGCCGAGCCCGCCACCGCCACACTAGCGCTCATGAAAAATGTCAGCCCAAGCTATCTCAAGCATCATTTCCTGATCGCCATGCCCCATATGGCCGACCCGAACTTTGCGCAGACCTTGACCTACATCGTCGAGCACAACGCCAGTGGTGCCATGGGCCTGGTGATCAACCGCCCCCAGGACCTGAACCTGGCCGATATCCTCGAACAATTGCGCCCTGACCAAGAGCCGTCCCTGCTGTGCCAGCACGTGCCCATTTTCAGCGGTGGCCCGGTGCAGACCGATCGCGGCTTCGTCCTGCATCCCAACGGCCCGGTCTACCAGGCCACGGTGGAACTCGAGGGGCTGTCCCTGTCCACGTCCCAGGACGTGCTGTTCGCCATCGCCGATGGCGTGGGCCCGGCCAAGAGCCTGATCGCCCTGGGCTATGCCGGCTGGGAAGCCGGGCAGCTGGAAGCCGAACTGGCGGACAACGCCTGGCTGACCTGCCCCTTCGACGCCGACATCCTGTTCAACACCAGCAGCGAACTGCGCCTGGAAGCCGCCGCCCGGCACCTGGGGGTCAACCTCAGCCTGCTCACCAGCCAGGCGGGCCACGCCTGATGGCCCTGCGACTGATCCTCGGCTTCGACTACGGCACCAAGCAGATCGGCGTTGCCGTGGGCCAGGCCATCACCGGCCAGGCCCGGGAGCTGTGCACCCTCAAGGCGCAGAACGGGGTGCCCGACTGGAACCAGGTGGAAGCCCTGATCAAGGAATGGAAGCCCGACGCCGTGGTGGTGGGCCTGCCCCTGAACATGGACGGCAGCCCCAGCGAAATGTGCGCGCGCGCCGAAAAGTTCGCCCGGCGCCTGAACGGCCGCTTCAATGTGCCTTTCTATACCCACGACGAACGCCTGACCACCTTCGAGGCCAAGGGTGAACGCCTGGCCCGGGGCGGCCAGAAAGGCAGTTACCGCGACAACCCGGTGGACGCCATCGCCGCCGCCCTGCTGCTGCAAGGCTGGCTCGATGAAAACGCCGGCCTGTTGAACACCTGAGACCACATCCTGAAGATGCGCGGCCCCGGGGCTGCGCGCCTCCTGGCCCAACACCAGCCGTAAGTTCCCGCGCCCAGCTGCCCGGCAGCAGGCGCGAGCCCACGAAGGAGCCACCATGAGCCTGCCCAATCCCGCCGCCCTGATCAGCCAGATGGCCGCTGATCTCAACGCCCACCTGGCCCAGCGCGCCATCAGCGAGCCACGCTTCATCGGTATCCGTACCGGCGGCGTCTGGGTGGCCCAGGCCCTGCTGGAAGCCCTGGGCAGCGATTCGCCCCTGGGTACCCTGGACGTGTCCTTCTACCGCGACGACTTCAGCCAGAACGGCCTGCACCCGCAGGTGCGCCCTTCGGAGCTGCCGTTCGAGATCGAAGGCCAGCACCTGGTGCTGATCGACGACGTGCTGATGAGCGGCCGGACCATCCGCGCCGCCCTCAACGAACTGTTCGACTACGGCCGGCCGGCCAGCGTGACCCTGGTCTGCCTGCTGGACCTGAACGCCGCTGAACTGCCGATCCGTCCGAATGTGGTGGGCGCGACCCTGTCGCTGGCCGCCCACGAGCGGGTAAAATTGTCCGGTCCTGCGCCGCTTCAACTCGAGCTCCAAGACCTCGCCCTCTAACTCGCCCTTTTAAGAGTCCATTGCGATGACGCCTCTAGACGCCAAGCGCCCGCTGCAGCTCAACGATCAGGGCCAGCTGCGCCACTTCCTGTCCCTCGACGGCCTGAACCGCGAGCTGCTGACGGAAATCCTCGACACCGCCGACTCGTTCCTCGAAGTCGGCGCCCGGGCGGTGAAAAAAGTCCCGCTGCTGCGCGGCAAGACCGTGTGCAATGTGTTCTTCGAGAACTCCACCCGAACCCGCACCACCTTCGAACTGGCCGCCCAGCGGCTGTCGGCGGACGTGATCACCCTGAATGTCTCGACCTCTTCGGCGAGCAAGGGTGAAACCCTGCTGGACACCCTGCGCAACCTGGAAGCCATGGCCGCCGACATGTTCGTGGTGCGCCACGGCGATTCCGGCGCCGCGCACTTCATCGCCGAACACGTGTGCCCGCAAGTGGCGATCATCAACGGCGGCGACGGCCGTCACGCCCACCCGACCCAGGGCATGCTCGACATGCTGACCATTCGCCGGCACAAGGGCGGCTTCGAGAACCTCTCGGTAGCCATCGTCGGCGACATCCTGCACTCGCGAGTGGCGCGTTCGAACATGCTGGCGCTGAAAACCCTCGGCTGCCCGGACATCCGCGTGATCGCGCCGAAAACCCTGCTGCCCATCGGCATCGAGCAGTACGGGGTCAAGGTCTACACCGACATGACCGAAGGCCTGAAGGACGTGGACGTGGTGATCATGCTGCGCCTGCAGCGTGAACGCATGCAGGGCGGCCTGCTGCCCAGCGAAGGCGAGTTCTACCGCCTGTTCGGCCTGACCACCGCGCGCCTGGCCGGGGCCAAGCCCGACGCCATCGTCATGCACCCGGGCCCGATCAACCGCGGCGTGGAGATCGAATCGGCGGTAGCCGACGGCCCGCACTCGGTGATCCTCAACCAGGTGACCTACGGCATTGCAGTGCGCATGGCGGTACTGTCCATGGCCATGAGCGGGCAGACCGCCCAGCGACAATTCGAGCAGGAGAACGCCCAGTGAAGCTCAGCATTCTCGGCGCCCGCGTCATCGATCCAAGCAGCGGCCTGGATCAAACCACCGATCTGCACCTGGAAGCCGGCAAGATCGTCGCCATTGGCGCCGCGCCTGGCGGCTTCAATGCCGTTACCACCATCGACGCCAAGGGCCTGGTGGCCGCACCCGGCCTGGTGGACCTGAGCGTCGCCCTGCGCGAGCCGGGCTACAGCCGCAAGGGCAGCATTGCCAGCGAAACCCGCGCCGCAGCCGCCGGGGGCGTCACCAGCCTGTGCTGCCCGCCGCGCACCAAGCCAGTACTGGACACCTCGGCGGTGGCCGAACTGATCCTCGACCGCGCCCGCGAGGCCGGCAACAGCAAAGTGTTCCCCATTGGCGCCTTGAGCAAGGGCCTGGAAGGCGAGCAGCTTGCGGAGCTGATCGCATTGCGTGACGCCGGTTGCGTGGCCTTCGGCAACGGCCTGGAAGGTTTCCGCAGCACCCGCACCCTGTGCCGCGCCCTGGAATACGCCGCCACCTTCGACCTGACGGTGATCTTCCACTCCCAGGACCGCGACCTGGCCGAAGGCGGCCTGGCCCACGAAGGCGCCACCGCCAGCTTCCTCGGCCTGCCGGGTATCCCGGAAAGCGCGGAGACCGTGGCCCTGGCCCGGGACCTGCTGCTGGTGGAACAGAGCGGCGTGCGCGCCCACTTCAGCCAGTTGACCAGCGCCCGCGGCGTGGAGCTGATCGCCCAGGCCCAGGCCCGCGGCCTGCCGGTCACCGCCGATGTGGCGCTGTACCAGCTGATCCTGACCGACGAGGCGCTGATCGACTTCTCCAGCCTGTACCACGTGCAGCCGCCGCTGCGCTCGCGGGCCGACCGCGATGCTCTGCGCGAAGCGGTGAAGTCCGGGGTGGTGCAAGCCATTTCCAGCCATCACCAGCCCCATGAGCGGGACGCCAAGCTGGCGCCGTTCGGCGCCACCGAGCCGGGCATCAGCAGCGTCGAGCTGTTGCTGCCCCTGGCCCTGACCCTGGTGCAGGACGGCCTGCTGGACCTGCCGACCCTGCTGGCACGCCTGAGTGCCGGCCCCGCCGCGGCCTTGCGCCTGCCGGCAGGCAAGCTGGCAGCCGGTGGTGCGGCGGACCTGGTGCTGTTCGACCCGGCCAGTTCCACCGTGGCCGGCGAGCGCTGGCTGTCCAAGGGCGAAAACTGCCCGTTCCTCGGCCATAGCCTGCCGGGCGCGGTGCGCTACACCCTGGTGGACGGGCATATCAGCTATCAGGGCTGATCGCCTGGCAAACACCCTGTAGCCGCTGCCGCAGGCTGCGAACGGCGCCGAAGGAGCCGCAGCTCCTGATGGCGCCCTGCGGCAATGGCTACAGGCTGCGCCATCACCGCCTGCGCCGATGACGGGATCAACGGCGCTTGGCGTTCTCCAGCGATACCTGATCGTTCAGGGTCCAGAAGTCGTACAGCACCCCCAGGAAGAACAGGCCGCCGGTGAACAGGTAGATCACCCCGCTCAGCCATTTGCCCTGGTACATGCGGTGCACGCCGAAAACCCCGAGGAAGGTCAGCAGAATCCAGGCCACGCTGTATTCCACCGGACCTGCGGTAAAGCGAAGGTCCGCTTCCCGGTCCATGGACGGGATCAGGAACAAGTCGATCAGCCAGCCAATGCCCAGCAGACCGAAGGTGAAGAACCAGATAGTCCCGGTCACCGGCTTGCCGTAATAGAAGCGGTGGGCCCCGGTAAAACCGAAAATCCACAACAGGTAACCGATCACCTTGCTGTGGGTGTCATGGGTGGATGCATCCTGACGATAGGTGTTCATTAAGTGCCTCTTTGCAGGTGATAGATAAATATTCTTAAAAACTTTGTGACTTTTTTACAGGCATTCGACGTGCGGGCAATGTTACCTTCTGTTCCGCCAAAGCCTTGTACTGCCTGACTTCTGACGGTTTTCTGCGTCAAGTTGCCACCTCTTTGCCGAAGTTGACCCCAAGGTTGAATCGACAAACGGCCACGGAAGTGACCTGAAAGCTGTTATAAAGTTGCGCGCTAACCAATAAGAGCCTTGCCTAATGCGTCCATTTTTCAAGACATGGCTAACCATTTGCCTATTAATGCCACTGGCCGCCCACGCCACCAACCGTGAGCAACGACTTCCCAACGTTAATGGCTACACCCCGAAACCTCACGTTTCGACGGTCACCGCCAAGAACAAGAGCACCATCAAGCACCCCACCCGCCTGAGCAAGGCCGACAGCAAGCTGGTGGCCAACAACGCCGGCCGGCCGAGCACCACGGTTCTCAGCCGCGCGGTCAATGTCCTCGGTACACCCTATCGTTGGGGCGGCAGCAGCCCAAGCAAAGGCTTCGACTGCAGCGGCCTGGTGCGCTACGCCTTCAACGATGTCGCCGCCGTGGACCTGCCACGCACCTCCAACGCCATGGCCAGCGGCCACGGGCAGAAGGTCGAGCGCAAGGACCTGAAGCCGGGCGACCTGCTGTTCTTCAACATCAAGAGCCGCAAGGTCAACCACGTCGCCATCTACCTGGGCGAAGACCGCTTCATCCACGCCCCGCGGCGCGGCAAGGCAGTGACCATCGATACCCTGAAGAAGCCCTACTGGCAGAGCCACTATGTGGTTGCCAAGCGGGTCTTGCCCAAGGAGCACGCGCCCCTGCGGGTCGTGCAACGCTGATACCCCGCTTCGCCGGCAAGCCGGCTCCTGCACCCACCTGTAGGAGCCGGCTTGCCGGCGAATGCATTTCCAGCCCCGTCAAAAGCTCTCCGGCATCCGCGCCTGCTCCCGCGCCTGATCGCGGCTGATCAACCCCTGCCCGAGCAATGCCTTGAGGCTCATGTCCAGGGTGCGCATGCCCTGGGCGCCACCCGTCTGGATCGCCGAATACATCTGCGCCACCTTGTCCTCGCGGATCAGGTTACGGATCGCCGGGCTGCCCAGCATGATCTCGTGCGCCGCTACCCGGCCACCGCCCACCTTCTTCACCAGCACTTGCGCGACCACTGCCTGCAGCGACTCGGCCAGCATCGAGCGCACCAGGGCCTTTTCCTCCCCCGGAAACACGTCCACCAGCCGGTCGATGGTCTTGGCCGCCGACGAGGTGTGCAGGGTGGCCAGTACCAGGTGCCCGGTTTCCGCGGCGGTCAGGGCCAGGCGGATGGTTTCCAGGTCCCGCAGTTCGCCCAGCAGGATCACGTCGGGATCTTCCCGCAGCGCCGCACGCAAGGCCGTGGCGAAGCTCTGGGTATCGCGCTGCACTTCGCGCTGGTGCACCAGGCAGTTCTTCTGCGGATGCACGAATTCGATAGGGTCTTCGATGGTCAGGATGTGCTGCTGGCGGTGCTGGTTCAGGTGGTCGATCATCGCCGCCAGTGTGGTGGACTTGCCGCTGCCGGTGGGCCCGGTCACCAGCACCAGCCCGCGGGGCGCCTCGGTAATCTGCCGAAACACTTCCCCCAGTCCCAGCTCCTCCAGGCTCTGTACCCGCGCGGGAATCAGGCGCAGCACCGCACCGACGCCCCGGGCGTGCCGGAAGGCATTGACCCGAAACCGCGCCACACCCGGCAGTTCATAGGCGAAATCCAGGTCATTGCGGGCGGCGAACGCCTGGCGCTGTGCTTCGCTCATCAGTTCATGGATCAGCGCCTGCACCTGTAGCCCTTCCAGGGCCGGGCCCGGCAGCGGGCGAATATCGCCATCGATGCGCAACATCGGCGCCAGCCCGGCGGACAGATGCAGGTCCGAAGCGCCCCGGGAAGCGCTCAAGCGCAAGAGTTCGGTGATGTCCATAGTGCCCCCCAATTCCAGTAGAATGCCGCGAGCTTCAGACCCGCCCGCGCCTGGCAGATTCAATGGCCAGGCCGCGGACGATGCCCGACGCGACCCTTGAGCGTGGCTCGGGCCGGCGGAGAATCGAGGTCTGGTGGATTCACGCGGCAACCGGTGGCCAGGGCCGCCGGTACTTTTGAGATGAAATCGAATGTCCACGATAGCAGACAACATTGCCCAAGTAGCCGAGCGCATCCGCAACGCCTGCCAGGCCGTACAGCGCGACCCGCACAGCGTCCAGCTGCTCGCCGTGAGCAAGACCAAGCCAGCCGCCGCCCTGCGCGAGGCCCATGCCGCCGGCCTGCGGGATTTCGGCGAGAACTACCTGCAGGAAGCCCTGGGCAAACAGCAGGAACTGGCCGACCTGCCCTTGAGTTGGCACTTCATCGGCCCCATTCAGTCGAACAAGACTCGTGCCATTGCCGAGCATTTTGACTGGGTGCACTCCGTGGATCGCCTGAAAATCGCCCAACGCCTGTCCGAACAACGCCCGGCCGAGTTGCCGCCACTGAACATCTGCATCCAGGTGAACGTCAGTGGCGAAGCCAGCAAGTCCGGCTGCGCCCCGGCCGACCTGCCGGCCCTGGCCAGCGCCATCGGTGCCTTGCCACGCCTGCAACTGCGGGGGTTGATGGCGATTCCCGAGCCTACCGAGGACCGCACTGCCCAGGACGCCGCCTTCGCCGCGGTACAACGCCTGAACAACGACCTGCGGGACAGCCTCAAGCTGCCCCTGGATACCCTTTCCATGGGCATGAGCCACGACCTCGAAGCGGCCATTGCCCAAGGCGCCACCTGGGTGCGGATCGGTACCGCGCTGTTCGGTGCCCGCGACTACAGTCAGTCC
The DNA here is from genome assembly GCF_058799535.1 of Pseudomonas sp. GW822-FHT06D10. NCBI lineage: Bacteria > Pseudomonadati > Pseudomonadota > Gammaproteobacteria > Pseudomonadales > Pseudomonadaceae > Pseudomonas > Pseudomonas sp. GW822-FHT06D10. The sequence continues at coordinate 256,322 of NZ_JBXALN010000003.1, forward strand.
TGATGCGACTGACCCCGACCTCTTGTAAGGACCTGTCATGAACACGACTCGTATCGCTTTTATCGGTGCCGGCAACATGGCGGCCAGTCTCATCGGCGGCCTGCGGGCCAAAGGCCTGGAGGCCTCGCAGATCCGCGCCAGCGACCCGGGCGAGCAGACCCGCGCGAAAGTCGCGGCCGAACATGGCATCCAGGTGTTTGCCGATAACGCCGAGGCCATCGAAGGCGTCGACGTGATCGTCCTGGCGGTCAAGCCCCAGGCCATGAAAGCCGTGTGCCAAGCCCTGCGCCCGAGCCTGAAGCCGCAACAGCTGATGGTGTCCATCGCCGCCGGCATCACCTGTTCGAGCATGAAAAGCTGGCTCGGCGCCCAGCCCATCGTGCGCTGCATGCCCAATACCCCGGCACTGCTGCGCCAGGGTGTCAGCGGCCTGTACGCCACCGCCGAAGTCAGCGCCCAGCAACGCCAGCAGGCCGAGGCGCTGCTGTCCGCCGTGGGTATCGCCCTGTGGCTGGACCAGGAGCAGCAACTGGACGCAGTGACTGCCGTCTCCGGCAGTGGCCCGGCGTATTTCTTCCTGCTGATCGAAGCCATGACCGCCGCTGGCGAGAAGCTCGGCCTGCCCCGGGAAACCGCCGCCCAGCTGACTCTGCAGACCGCCCTGGGCGCCGCCCACATGGCGGTCTCCAGTGACGTTGACGCCGCCGAGCTGCGCCGCCGCGTGACTTCACCGGCAGGCACCACGGAAGCGGCCATCAAGTCGTTCCAGGCCGGTGGCTTTGAAGCCCTGGTGGAAAAAGCATTGGGTGCCGCTGCGCACCGCTCGGCCGAAATGGCCGAACAACTGGGCCAATAAGGAGCCAATGATGATTGGATTGAACACCGCTGCGGTGTATGTGCTGCAAACCCTGGGCAGCCTGTACCTGCTGATCGTGCTGATGCGTTTCGTCCTGCAACTGGTGCGCGCCAACTTCTACAACCCGCTGTGCCAGTTCATCGTGCGGGCCACCCAGCCGCTGCTCAAGCCGATGCGCCGGGTCATCCCGAGCATCGGCGGCCTGGACATGTCCTCGCTGCTGCTGGCGATCCTGGTGCAACTGGCCCTGATGGCCCTGACCCTGCTGCTGACCTACGGCACCACCGGCAACCCGCTGCAACTGCTGATCTGGTCGATCATCGGCGTCACCGCGCTGTTCCTGAAGATCTTCTTCTTCGCCCTGATCATCAGCGTGATCCTGTCCTGGGTCGCCCCTGGCAGCCACAACCCCGGCGCCGAACTGGTGAACCAGATCTGCGAACCCGCCCTGGCCCCGTTCCGTCGCATCCTGCCGAGCATGGGCGGCCTGGATATCTCGCCGATCCTGGCATTCATGGTGCTCAAGCTGCTGGACATGCTGGTGATCAACAACCTGGCGGCCATGACCATGATGCCGGACATCCTGCGCCTGCTGATCTGACCCGGGCGGCCTGCATGAGTTATTACCGCTGGGACGGTGACGATCTGATCCTCGATTGCCACCTGCAACCCAAGGCCAGCAGCGACGAGTTCGCTGGCCTGCACGGCGAGCGGTTGAAGATCCGCCTCACCGCGCCACCAGTGGAAGGCAAGGCCAATGCGCACCTGATGGCGTTCCTGGCCAAGGCCTTTGGCATTCCCAAGAGCAACGTCAGCCTGGTCAGCGGCGAGCTGAACCGGCAGAAGCGGGTGCGCCTGCAAGCGCCGAAGAAGCTGCCGGACCTGCCGGGGCTGGCTCGCCCCGCCTGATTCGCCGGCAAGCCGGCTCCTGCACCCCATGTTCACTGCAGGAGCTGGCTTGCCAGCGAACCTCCCACGTCATTTCCCGCAACGAAACACAGCCCCGGGCTTTGCTTGCCGCTGGGGGCAGCGGTCTTTAGACTTACGCCTCATTTAAATGAGAGCAGGGTCGATGCCAACTGCCTTTCCCCCCGATTCTGTTGGTCTGGTCACGCCACAAATAGCGCACTTCAGCGAACCCCTGGCTCTGGCCTGCGGGCGTGCGCTGCCGGCCTACGACCTGATCTACGAAACCTACGGTCAGCTCAACGCCAGCGCCAGCAACGCGGTGCTGATCTGCCACGCCCTGTCCGGCCATCATCACGCCGCCGGTTACCACAGCGTCGACGACCGCAAGCCCGGTTGGTGGGACAGCTGCATCGGCCCGGGCAAGCCGATCGACACCAACAGGTTCTTCGTGGTCAGCCTCAACAACCTCGGCGGTTGCAACGGCTCCACCGGCCCCAGCAGCCTCAACCCGGACACCGGCAAGCCGTTCGGCGCCGACTTCCCGGTGCTTACCGTGGAAGACTGGGTACACAGCCAGGCGCGCCTGGCGGATCGCCTGGGCATCAGCCAGTGGGCTGCAGTGATCGGCGGCAGCCTCGGCGGCATGCAGGCCCTGCAATGGACCATCACCTACCCGGACCGTGTACGGCACTGCCTGGCCATCGCCTCGGCGCCCAAGCTCTCGGCGCAGAACATCGCCTTCAACGAAGTGGCGCGCCAGGCGATCCTCACCGACCCGGAATTCCACGGCGGCTCGTTCCAGGAACAGGGGGTGATCCCCAAGCGCGGGCTGATGCTGGCGCGAATGGTGGGCCATATCACTTACCTGTCCGATGACTCCATGGGCGAGAAATTCGGCCGTGGGCTCAAGAGCGAGAAGCTCAACTACGACTTCCACAGCGTCGAGTTCCAGGTGGAAAGCTACCTGCGCTACCAGGGCGAGGAGTTCTCCGGGCGTTTCGATGCCAACACCTACCTGCTGATGACCAAGGCCCTGGACTACTTCGACCCGGCGGCCAACTGCGACGACGACCTGGCCAAGACCTTCGCCCATGCCACCGCCAAGTTCTGCGTGATGTCCTTCACCACCGACTGGCGCTTCTCCCCGGCCCGCTCCCGGGAGCTGGTGGATGCATTGATGGCCGCGCGCAAGGACGTCTGCTACCTGGAGATCGACGCACCGCAGGGGCATGACGCCTTCCTGATCCCGATCCCGCGCTACCTGCAGGCGTTCAGCCACTACATGAACCGCATTACCTTGTGAGGACACGATGAGAGCCGATCTGGAAATCATCCAGGAATGGATCCCCGCCGGCAGCCGCGTCCTCGACCTGGGCTGCGGTAACGGCGAGCTGCTGAGCTGGCTGCAGGAACACAAGCAAGTCACCGGCTACGGCCTGGAAAACGACCCGGACAACATCGCCGAGTGCGTGGCCAAGGGCATCAACGTGATCGAGCAGGACCTGGACAAGGGCCTGGGCAACTTTGCCAGCAACAGCTTCGACATCGTGGTCATGACCCAGGCCCTGCAAGCCGTGCACTACCCGGACAAGATCCTCGACGAAATGCTCCGGGTCGGCCGCCAGTGCATCATCACCTTCCCCAATTTCGGTCACTGGCGCTGCCGCTGGTACCTGGCCAGCAAGGGGCGGATGCCGGTCTCGGAGTTCCTCCCGTACACCTGGTACAACACGCCGAACATCCACTTCTGCACCTTCGAGGACTTCGAAGAACTGTGCCGCGAGCGGCAAGCCCGGGTGATCAACCGCCTTGCCGTCGATCAACAACACCGCCATGGGTGGGCCAGTAAGCTATGGCCTAATCTCTTAGGAGAGATCGGCATCTACCGCGTCAGCAGTCCCGGCCTGCAAGATCACAAGGTCGCGGTATAAACCACGTTGCATCGAGGAGAACCATCATGGGACGTCTGGTTACATTTCTACTGGCTGCCTGCCTGAGCGTCAGCGCCCTGGCGGCGGACCCGATCAAGGGCGAACGCCAGGAAGTGTTCGGTGACATCACCGTGCACTACAACACCTTCAACTCCACCTACCTGCAGCCTGATATCGCCAGGGCGGCGGAGCTGGTCCGCAGCAAGAACCAGGGCGTGATCAACGTTTCCCTGATCAAGGACGGCAAGCCGCTGGTCGGCCAGGTCAGTGGCACGGTCAAGGACCTGACCAGCAAGAGCATCCCGCTGAAATTCCGCCAGATCACCGAGCAGGGCGCGATCTACTACATCGCCCAGTTCCCGGTGGAGCAGCAGGAAAACCGTACGTTCACCATCAATGTGCAGACTGGCGGTGACACCAACAGCTTCAGCTTCAACCAAGAGCTATTCCCGGGCGAATAATGAACCTCACGCAACTCGTACTGGCCAGCCATAACGCCGGCAAACTCAAAGAACTCCAGGCCATGCTCGGCGCTTCGGTGCAATTGCGCTCGATCGGCGAGTTCAGCAGCGTCGAGCCGGAAGAAACCGGCCTGTCGTTCGTCGAAAACGCCATCCTCAAGGCGCGCAATGCCGCACGCATTTCCGGCTTGCCGGCACTGGCCGACGACTCCGGCCTGGCAGTGGACTTCCTCGGTGGCGCCCCGGGCATCTACTCGGCCCGCTACGCCGACGGCCAGGGCGACGCGGCGAACAACGCCAAGCTGCTCGAAGCCCTCAAGGATGTCCCGCAAGCCGAGCGCGGTGCGCAGTTCGTCTGCGTCCTGGCACTGGTACGGCACGCCGACGATCCGCTGCCGATCCTCTGCGAAGGCCTGTGGCACGGGCGCATCCTTACCGCCGCCAGCGGCGAGCACGGCTTCGGCTACGACCCGCTGTTCTGGGTGCCGGAACGCAACTGCTCCAGCGCCGAACTGGGCCCCGAGGAGAAAAACCAGCTCAGCCACCGCGCCCGCGCCATGGCCATTCTGCGGCAACGCCTGGGCCTGAAATGAGCCACGAGCCCTCCGCGTCGCCGCTGATTCTCGGCGGCGCGCATACGCCCCGGGCGGCGCTGCCCCAGTTGCCGCCCCTGGCGCTGTACATCCACATCCCGTGGTGTGTACGCAAATGCCCCTACTGCGACTTCAACTCCCACGCGGCCAGCCCGACGCTACCGGAAGAGGAGTACGTCGACGCCCTGCTGGCCGACCTCGACCAGGACCTGCACGCCGTGCACGGTCGCGAGCTGAGCTCGATCTTCTTCGGCGGCGGCACCCCGAGCCTGTTCAGCGCCCAGGCCCTGGGTCGGCTGCTCAAGGGCGTGGAACAGCGCATCCGGTTTGCCCCCGACATCGAAATCACCCTGGAAGCCAACCCCGGGACCTTCGAGCAGGAAAAATTCACCGCCTACCGCGCCTTGGGCATCAACCGCCTGTCCATCGGCATCCAGAGTTTCCAAGAACATAAGCTCAAGGCCCTGGGCCGCATCCACAACGGCGATGAAGCGATTCGCGCCGCTGGCATGGCGCGCCAAGCCGGGTTCGACAACTTCAACCTGGACCTGATGCACGGCCTGCCGGACCAGTCCCTGGACGATGCCCTGGGCGACCTGCGCCAGGCCATTGCGATGAAGCCGACCCACCTGTCCTGGTACCAGCTGACCCTGGAGCCCAACACGGTGTTCTGGAACCAGCCACCGGTACTGCCGGAAGACGACACCCTGTGGGACATCCAGGAAGCCGGACAGGCCCTGCTGGCCGAACACGGCTATGCCCAGTACGAAGTCTCGGCCTACGCCCAGCCCGGGCGCGCGGCGCGGCACAACCTGAACTACTGGAGCTTTGGCGACTTCATCGGGATCGGCGCCGGTGCCCACGGCAAACTCAGCCACCCGGACGGGCGCATCCTGCGCACCTGGAAGACCCGCCTGCCCAAGGACTACCTGAACCCGGCCAAGCAGTTCAAGGCGGGCGAGAAGGCCCTGGGCAACGAAGAGCTGCCGTTCGAGTTCCTGATGAACGCCCTGCGCCTCACCGATGGCGTGGACGCTGAGCTGTTCGCCCAACGCACCGGCCTGGACCTGGTCAGCCTCGCCGAAGGTCGGCGCCAGGCCGAACAAAGCGGCTTGTTGCAGGTCGAACCGTCACGCCTGGCGGCCACGGCCCGCGGGCAACTTTTTCTCAATGACCTGCTGCAATACTTTCTGATCTAAGGAAATCACATGGATCTGGTACTCGACCTGCTCGCCACCGTGTCCCGCTGGAGTCGCAGCAACCTCTCGGAAATCGCCCTGGCACTGGTGGGCTGCCTGCTGGTGCTGTTCGGCGCGGACATCAAGGGCTGGGTCGAACAGCGCCTGGGCGGCATCGCCGGCGCCCTGCGGGTGCCGCTGATGGCCCTGCTGTGCATGGTGGGCAGCGGCCTGGCGCTGATCTACGCCACACCGTGGATCGTCCGCGGCCTGAGCCAGTTCAACAACTACAGCCTGGCGCCAGTGCTGTTGGTGGTGCTGGTGCTGATTGGCGTGGTCGCTGATCGTCGTTAATTCGCAGGGCCCCTTCGCCGGCAAGCCGGCTCCTACACCAAGCCGGCGAACGCAATCCAACGGCTGCCCCCGTTATCAAGGAAGAACATGAGCAAGAAAGTCATCGAGGACACCAGCAAGTTCCTCAGCTATGTGCTGCGCCACGAGCCCCAGGCCATCGGCCTGGAACTGGACAGCGAAGGCTGGGGCGATATCGACGCGCTGATCAGCGGTGCAGCCAAGAACGGCCGGCAACTGAGCCGGGAACTGATCGAGCTGGTGGTCGAAGGCAACGACAAGAAGCGCTTCGCCCTCTCGGCTGACAGCCGGCGGATTCGTGCCGTTCAGGGGCATTCCAACAAGGCCGTGCAATTGCAGCTTGAGGCAAAGCAACCGCCCGCCGTGCTCTTCCACGGCACCGCCACGCGCTTCATGGATTCGATCAACGAAAAGGGGCTGATCCCGGGTTCACGGCACCACGTGCACCTGTCCCAGGAAATCGACACCGCCCGGGCCGTGGGCCAGCGCTATGGCAAGGTGGTGATCCTGCAGATCGACGCCCAGGCCATGCAGGCCCAGGGCTTCACCTTCTATCAGGCAGAGAATGGGGTGTGGCTGACCGACCAGGTGCCGGTCGGCTTCATCAAAGCCCTGTAGGAGCCAGCTGGCTGGCGAAGGCGACCTTGAAGGCCTCTTCGCTGGCAAGCGGAACGCCGCCCGGCAGCTCCTACAGCAGCGTGTCCGCGGGGCTCAGGCGAGCTTTTCGAACTTCAAATCCCACACGCCGTGGCCCAGGCGCTCGCCGCGACGCTCGAACTTGGTGATCGGGCGTTCGGCCGGGCGCGGTACACACTTGCCGTCTTCGGCCAGGTTGCGATAACCCGGGGCGACGTTCATCACCTCCAGCATGTATTCGGCATAGGGCTCCCAGTCGGTAGCCATGTGCAGAATGCCGCCAACCTTGAGCTTGCTGCGCACCAGCTCGGCGAAGGAGGCCTGGACGATGCGGCGCTTGTGGTGCCGGCTCTTGTGCCACGGATCGGGGAAGAACAGCATCAGCCGGTCCAGGCTGTTGTCGGCGATGCAGCGGTTGAGCACCTCGATGGCGTCGCAATCGTAGACCCGCAGGTTGGTCAGGCCCTGGGTCAGCACGCCATTGAGCAGCGCGCCGACACCCGGGCGGTGAACCTCAACGCCGATGAAATCCTGCTCCGGGGCCGCCGCCGCCATTTCCAGCAGCGAGTGACCCATGCCGAAGCCGATTTCCAGGGAGCGTGGTGCCGAACGGCCGAACACCTGGTCGTAATCCACCGGGGCGTCGGCCAAGGGCAGCACGTACAGCGGCGCGCCCTGGTCCAGGCCGCGTTGCTGGCCTTCGGTCATGCGCCCGGCGCGCATCACGAAACTCTTGATGCGGCGGTGTTGGCGCTCGTCGCCGGCTTCCGGCTGGATTGGCGTGTCGTTTGATTCAGTCATCAATGGCTCTTACTTGATCAGACCATCCAGCGGCGAAGAGGCGCTGGCATAGAGTTTCTTCGGCATGCGACCGGCGAGGTACGCCAGGCGGCCCGCGACAATTGCGTGTTTCATGGCTTCGGCCATCATCACCGGCTGCTGCGCGTGGGCGATGGCCGAGTTCATCAGCACCGCCTCACACCCCAGCTCCATGGCGATGGTGGCGTCGGAAGCGGTACCGACACCGGCATCCACCAGTACCGGAACCTTGGCTTCTTCAAGGATGATCTGCAGGTTGTACGGGTTGCAGATCCCCAGCCCGGTGCCAATCAGCCCGGCCAGCGGCATGACCGCGATGCAGCCCATTTCCGCCAGCTGGCGGGCGATGATCGGGTCGTCGCTGGTGTAGACCATCACGTCGAAACCTTCCTTGACCAGCACTTCGGCGGCCTTGAGGGTTTCCAGCACGTTGGGGAACAGGGTCTTCTGGTCGGCCAGGACTTCCAGCTTCACCAGGTTGTGGCCATCGAGCAGCTCACGGGCCAGACGGCAGGTGCGCACGGCCTCGACCGCGTCATAGCAGCCGGCGGTGTTGGGCAGGATGGTGTAGCGATCCGGCGGCAGGATATCCAGCAGGTTCGGTTCGCCCGGGTTCTGGCCGATATTGGTCCGGCGCACGGCAACGGTCACGATCTCGGCACCCGAGGCCTCGATGGCCAGGCGGGTTTCTTCCATGTCGCGGTACTTGCCGGTGCCTACCAGCAAACGCGACTGGTACGTCCGACCGGCCAGGACGAAAGGCTTGTCACTACGAACGTTGCTCATCGGAAATCCTCTGTTGGGGTGAGGTTCTTGCAGAATTCTTTATCAGGCCCGGGGCGCTGGTGACCCTCAATCCGGGGCCGGTGAAAGCATGTCGTCCATGAGAGGGCCCGGAGCCGGGCCTGGGCGCTGCGCAGATGGACAGCAGCGCTGTTGAAGCCAGTGACTAGCCGCCGCCGATGGCGTGGACCACTTCTACCTGGTCACCTTCGTTGAGAGCGGTTTCGGCGTGCTGGCTGCGCGGAACGATATCCAGGTTGAGTTCCACCGCGATCCGCCGTCCGGTGAGTTCCAGATGGCTCAGCAGGGCCGCAACGGTCGAGCCGTCGGGCAGTTCAAAGGATTCACCGTTCAACTGAATGCGCATGCCAAGGCCGCCATCATTTTTAGGGGCCAGCATTCTAGCCCGATCATGACCTAAAGGTCAGCTACAAGCGTCAGCCGGCAACTTGCAGGCGCCAGGCGGCAAGCCCCAGCAGGAACCAGCCGACCAGGAAGGCCACACCGCCGAAGGGGGTGATGATCCCCAGCTTGCTGGTGCCAGTCAGGGTCAGCAGGTACAGGCTACCGGAGAACAGCAGGATGCCCAGGGTGAAGGCAGCGCCGGCCCAGGTCACCAGCCGCCCGGGAATATGAGCCGCCAGCAAGGCGACGCCGAACAACGCCAGGGCATGCACCAGTTGATAGGTAACACCTGTATGAAAAATAGCCAGGTAGTCCGTGCTCAGGCGATTTTTAAGACCGTGGGCGGCGAAAGCGCCAAGGGCAACCCCGGTGAAACCGAAAAAGGCGGCCAGCATCAGGAAGCCACGCAACATGAGGAACTCCAGTCAGATTCAGCACAAAGGGTCTGTATAATGGCGCGCTCAACGGGTTCGGCCAAGCCATCTCTATGCTGCGTTATCTGTTTCGTCGTCTTGTAAAAGCCTTGATGTGGTTCGTGGTCGGCAGCGTCCTGCTGGTGCTGCTGTTGCGTTTCGTACCGCCACCGGGCACCGCCCTGATGGTGGAACGCAAGGTCGAGTCGTGGATCGACAATGATCCCATCGACCTGCAGCGCACCTGGAAGCCTTGGGATGAAATCTCCGACAACCTCAAGGTGGCGGTGATCGCCGGCGAGGATCAGAAATTCCCCGAGCACTGGGGCTTCGATATCGATGCAATCCAGGCAGCGTTGATCCACAACGAAAGGGGCGGCTCGATCCGTGGCGCCAGTACCCTGAGCCAGCAAGTGTCGAAAAACCTGTTCCTGTGGTCCGGCCGCAGCTACCTGCGCAAGGGACTGGAAGCCTGGTTCACCGCGCTGATCGAGGTGTTCTGGCCCAAGCAGCGGATTCTTGAGGTCTACCTCAACAGTGTCGAATGGGATGAAGGGGTGTTCGGGGCAGAAGCCGCGGCGCGCCATCACTTCGGCGTCAGCGCGGCCAATCTGTCACGCCAGCAAGCCAGCCTGCTAGCCGCTGTCCTGCCCAATCCAAGGGTGTGGAGCGCAGCACGTCCCAGCACTTATGTGATGCAGCGGGCGGGCTGGGTTCGGCGGCAGATGAGCCAGTTGGGTGGAGCCGATTACTTGAATCGGCTGAACGAGTCGCGCAGGGCGCCCTGGGCGGAGTAACCCGGATTTGGCTTTGCGCCGGTTCTTCTTGAGCATGTTCGAGATGGGTGCTGGGCCGGGGATTCGCCGGCAAGCCGGCTCCTACGCCAACCGCACAAACAAAAACGCCCCGAGGTAATCGGGGCGTTTTGCATGACGCTTCAGGCTTAAGCGGCGATGGACAGTTTCAGCTTGTTCATCGCGCTTTTTTCCAACTGGCGAATCCGCTCGGCCGAAACGTTGTACTTCTGCGCCAGGTCGTGCAGCGTGGCTTTCTCTTCGGCCAGCCAGCGCTGGTAGAGGATGTCACGGCTGCGTTCGTCCAGCACTTCCAGGGCTTCGTGCAGGTTGCTGGTGGAGTTGTCGCTCCAGTCGGCATCCTCAAGTTGCAGCGCCGGGTCGTAGCGGTGGTCTTCCAGGTAGTTGGCTGGCGACTGGAAGGCGCTGTCGTCGTCCGCTTCCGCAGCCGGATCGAACGCCATGTCCTGGCCGGTCAGCCGGCTTTCCATTTCCCGCACTTCACGAGGCTCCACGCCCAGGCTTTCCGCCACGCGGTGAACTTCTTCGTTGTTCAGCCAGGCCAGACGCTTCTTCTGGCTGCGCAGGTTGAAGAACAGCTTGCGCTGCGCCTTGGTGGTAGCAACCTTCACAATCCGCCAGTTACGCAGGATGAACTCGTGAATTTCCGCCTTGATCCAGTGCACGGCAAAGGACACCAGGCGCACACCCATTTCAGGGTTGAAGCGCTTCACGGCTTTCATCAGGCCAACGTTGCCTTCCTGGATCAGGTCAGCCTGGGCCAACCCGTAGCCGGAATAGCTACGGGCGATATGTACGACAAAACGCAGGTGGGCGAGCACCATCTGCCGAGCCGCCTCAAGATCCTGCTCATAGTAGAGACTCTCGGCCAGTTCACGCTCCTGCTCGGGTGTCAGCAATGGAATGCTGTTCACCGTGTGCACATAAGCCTCCAGGTTTGCGCCTGGAACCAATGCGTAAGCAGGTTGCAAAGAAGTGGTCATACGAAAAAACCTCCGACTCACATAACTCGTGCCGTTCAGCACTGCGAAAATTGACCGGAAACCGCGAAACAAGTTCCCAAAAATGCTGAAAGGTCAATACAAGCAAAAAGACATTACTTCGGTGCCAGTTCCCTCAGATGACGGGCCACCGCAATCCACGCACCGATATAACCCAACAGCACCGCCCCTAGCAAGAGCGACAGACCATCGGCAACCGGCACCCCCGCGAGGGCAAAATCGCTGCCATACAAGCCAGCCAGACCGATTACCGCGTCGTTCAGCCAGTTCAGGCCAAACGCCAATACACCCCAGGACAGGATCCCCGCGCCGAAACCATACAGCGCCCCCATATAGAGGAAGGGTCGACGAACATAACTGTCCGTGCCGCCGACGAGTTTAATCACTTCTATCTCGGTGCGGCGGTTTTCAATATGAAGACGAATGGTATTGCCTATCACCAAAAGTAATGCAGAAACCAGCAGCACCGTCAGGCCGAAGACAAAGCGGTCCCCCAGCTTGAGGATCGCCGCCAGCCGCTCGACCCATACCAGGTCCAGTTGCGCCAGTTGCACCTTGGGCATTTCCGACAACCGCTGGCGCAGGGCTTCCAGGGTCGCCTTGTCCACTTCGTTCGGTGTGACCAGCACTACACCCGGCAGCGGGTTATGGGGCAGTTCGCGCAAGGCCTCGCCCAGCCCGGACTGCTGCTGGAACTCCTCCAGGGCCTTTTCCTTGCTGATGAACTCGGCATCCGCCACACCGGGCAGGCCCTTGATCTCTTCACTGAGCTTCTCGCCCTCGGTGGCAGAAGCCCCCAGATCCAGGTACAGCGAGATCTGCGCCGCGCGCTGCCAGGATCCGCCCAGGCGCTCGACATTATTGAGCAACAGCGACAAGCCCATGGGCAGGCTTAAGGCCACGGCCATCACCAGGCAGGTAAAGAAGCTGCCGATGGGCTGTTTGCCCAGGCGCCGCAGGCTGTCCAGCAGGCTGGCGCGATGGCTTTCGATCCAGGCGTGCAGCAGGGTGCCGAAATCCGGGCCGTCGTCCTCGTCACGCTTTTTCTTCGGCGGTGGTGCTTCGGACGCCTTGGGCGCTACGCGCTCCGCCACTTTAGGGGTACGTGTAGCACTCATACGCCGGCCTCCCCGTCGCCGATCAAGCGTCCGCGTTGCAAGGTCAGCATGCGGTGGCGCATGCGGGCGATCAGTGCCAGGTCGTGGCTGGCGATCAGCACGCTGGTGCCCAGGCGGTTGATGTCTTCGAACACGCCCATGATTTCCGCCGCAAGACGCGGGTCGAGGTTACCGGTGGGTTCGTCCGCCAGCAGCAGAGCCGGGCGGTGGACGATGGCCCGGGCGATGCCCACGCGCTGCTGCTGACCGGTGGACAGGTCGCCGGGGTACAGATCGGTCTTGTCCGACAGCGCTACGCGCTCCAGGGCCGAGTCCACCCGCTTGGCGATTTCCGCCTTGGACAGGCCGAGGATCTGCAGCGGCAGGGCGACGTTGTTGAATACGGTGCGGTCGAACAGCAACTGGTGGTTCTGGAACACCACGCCGATCTGCCGCCGCAGGAACGGGATCTGCGCGTTGCTGATCTGCCCCAGGTCCTGCCCGGCCAACAGCAATTTGCCGGTAGTCGGACGCTCCATGGCCAGCAGCAGGCGCAGCAAGGTGCTCTTACCGGCGCCGGAATGGCCGGTGACAAACAGGAATTCGCCGCGACGCACGCGAAAGCTCAGCTCATGCAGGCCAACGTGACCGTTGGGGTAGCGCTTACCGACCTGTTCGAAACGAATCATGAACGCTCCCGCTCGGCAAACAGTGCCTGGACAAAGGGTTCGGCTTCAAAGGTACGCAAGTCGTCGATACCTTCACCAACGCCGATATAACGGATCGGCAGGCCGAACTGCTTGGCCAGGGCGAAGATCACTCCACCCTTGGCGGTACCGTCGAGCTTGGTCAGGGCCAGGCCGGACAACTGCACCGTCTGGTTGAACTGCTTGGCCTGGTTGATGGCGTTCTGGCCGGTACCGGCGTCCAGCACCAGCAGCACCTCGTGGGGCGCGTCGGCATCGAGCTTGCCGATGACCCGACGGACTTTCTTCAGCTCTTCCATCAGGTTGTCTTTGGTGTGCAGGCGCCCCGCCGTGTCGGCGATCAGCACGTCAATGCCACGGGCCTTGGCCGCTTGCACCGCATCGAAGATCACCGAGGCCGAATCGGCACCGGTGTGCTGGGCGATGACCGGGATCTTGTTGCGCTCGCCCCAGACTTGCAGCTGCTCCACTGCCGCGGCGCGGAAAGTGTCGCCGGCGGCCAGCATGACTTTCTTGCCTTCCAACTGCAGCTTCTTCGCCAGCTTGCCGATGGTGGTGGTCTTGCCGGCGCCGTTGACGCCCACCACCAGGATCACGAACGGCTTGTTCTGGGCGACGATCTGCAGTGGTTGTTCCACCGGCTTGAGCATGCTGGTGAGTTCGGCCTGCAGCGAGGCATACAGCGCATCGGAGTCGGTGAGCTGCTTGCGTGCCACCTTCTGGGTCAGGTTCTGGATGATCACCGAAGTCGCCTCGACCCCGACGTCTGCGGTCAGCAGGCGGGTTTCCAGGTCTTCCAGCAATTCGTCATCGATGGCCTTCTTGCCGAGGAACAGGCTGGCCATGCCTTCGCCAATGCTGGCGCTGGTCTTGGACAGGCCCTGCTTGAGGCGAGCGAAGAAGCCGATCTTGCTCTCTTCGGCGGGACGGAGGGGCTCAGTCACAGGCTCGGGCTCTGCCGCCGCCACAACCGGCTCGGCTACAGGAGCAGGAGCAGGAGCAGGAGCAACAGGTTCAGGGGCGACGAATACCGGAACAACCGGGGCTTGCACCTCGACCACAGGGGCCGGGCTAACCACCGGGGCTTCGACCACCGGCTCAGGGTGCACGGCAACAGCCGGAATCGGCGGAGCCACATGCTCGGCCTGGGCGTCTTCCACCAGGGCCACGGGTTCTTCCGCCACCGGCAGGGTCAACCAGGGCTTGTGCTCGGCGCTTGGCGCCAGCGGCAGGTCGGGCGCCGCGGGGGCCGCCGGTTCAGGCGCGATGTGCGGTTGCAGCACCGGCTCGGCCATTGGCAGCACCACCGGCTCGGCCGGGGCTACGCTGGCGGCAGGTTCGATGACCGGAGTCGGTGCCGGCTCGGCAGGCACTTGCGGCTGTTCGACGACGGGTTCCTGCGGCTTTTTGCGCAGCCATCCGAACAGGCCTTTCTTCTCGCCAGCCGCGGCTGGGGTCTTTTTGTCGTCGTTGGAACCAAACATGGAGACGGCTATCTCAAGGTAGCGATGCGCCACTGGGCGCCTCGGTAAATAAATATTCGATGCAGAACAGACTGTGTTTCATCCAGCTTGTTCACGCGCAACATGTTGTCGAAATGCCCAAAAGCACTTCAAGGAGCGATTTTACTAAAGGACTGGAACGGCAAAATCGGCGAAAAGTCGAAGTCTAGCTGGTAAATCAGGGCTTCTTGCCGGTAACTCATACAACCTGCTCAAGTACATGCTGATCCGCGAAGACCTGATAGGCGTGGCCGCCAGTAAAACGGATCAGTATCCTAGCACCTCCTCGCCCGCTGACGCTAAGAACACGCGGGCAGCCCAACAGGTTTAAAAACGAATGAATGCTCTAGCCCGCCGCGCCGCAGGCCTGCTGCTCAGCACAGTTTGTCTGCCCCTTGCAGCCCTGGCTGCCGACCCTCAACCCACCCATGAATTCACCCTCGACAACGGCCTCAAGGTCGTGGTCCGCGAAGATCATCGCGCGCCGGTGGTGGTGTCCCAGGTCTGGTACAAGGTCGGCTCCAGCTACGAAACCCCGGGCCAGACCGGTTTGTCCCACGCCCTGGAACACATGATGTTCAAGGGCAGCGAGAAAGTCGGCCCCGGCGAGGCCTCCCTGATCCTGCGGGACCTGGGCGCCGAAGAGAACGCCTTCACCAGCGACGACTTCACGGCCTATTACCAGGTCCTGGCCCGCGACCGCCTGGGCGTGGCCCTGGAGCTGGAAGCCGACCGCATGGCCAGCCTGCGCCTGCCGGCCGACGAGTTCAGCCGCGAAATCGAGGTCATCAAGGAAGAGCGCCGCCTGCGCACCGACGACAAGCCGATGTCCAAGGCCTACGAGCGCTTCAAGGCCATGGCCTACCCGGCCAGCGGCTACCACACGCCGACCATCGGCTGGATGGCCGACCTGAACCGGATGAAGGTCGAGGAACTGCGCCACTGGTACCAAGCCTGGTACGTGCCGAACAATGCCACCCTGGTGGTAGTCGGCGACGTCACCCCGGACGAGGTGAAAACCCTGGCCCAACGCTACTTCGGCGCGATCCCCAAGCGTGACGTGCCACCGGCGAAGATCCCCATGGAGCTGGCCGAGCCCGGCGAGCGCCTGATCACCTTGCACGTCAAGACCCAACTGCCGAGCCTGATGCTGGCCTTCAACGTGCCGAGCATCGCCACCGCCGAAGACAAACGCGCGGTGAACGCCCTGCGCCTGGCCGCGGCCCTGCTGGACGGCGGCTACAGCGCCCGCATCCCGACCCAGCTGGAGCGCGGCGAAGAGTTGCTGTCCGGCGGCTCCACCAGCTACGACGCCTACACCCGGGGCGACAGCCTGTTCATGCTCTCGGCCACCCCCAACAGCCAGAAGAAGAAAACCATCGCCCAGGCCGAAGCCGGGCTGTGGCGCCTGCTGGACCAGTTGAAGACCACCCCGCCATCCGCCGAGGAACTGGAGCGGGTGCGAGCCCAGGTGATCGCCGGGTTGGTCTACGAACGTGATTCCATCACTAGCCAGGCCACCGCCATCGGCCAGCTGGAAACCGTCGGCCTGTCGTGGAAGCTGATGGACACCGAGCTTGCGGAACTGCAAAGCGTGACCCCGGAAGACATCCAGAAGGCCGCCCGCACCTATTTCACCCGGGAACGTATGAGCGTGGCCCATGTACTGCCTGAGGAGTCCGCTCATGATTAAGCGCCAGAAAGCTTCACCGGTCCTGCTGGGGCTGGCCCTGGTCGCCCTGCTCACCGCCGGCGGCCTGTACCTGTCGAACTCCGGCCAGACCAACGCCAGCCAGGCCCTGGACAACGCCAAGAGCAGCCAGAAGCTGCAGTCTTTGGCCGAGCTGGACGGCAAGGCGCCCAGCCATCGCAACCTGGACGTGCAGACCTGGAACACCGCCGAAGGCGCCAAGGTACTGTTCGTCGAAGCCCGCGAGCTGCCGATGTTCGACCTGCGCCTGATCTTCGCCGCCGGCAGCAGCCAGGACGGCAACGCGCCGGGCGTGGCCCTGCTGACCAACGCCATGCTCAACGAAGGCGTGGCCGGCAAGGATGTAGGCGCCATCGCCCAGGGCTTCGAAGGCCTGGGTGCGGATTTCGGCAACGGCGCCTACAAGGACATGGCCGTGGCCTCGCTGCGCAGCCTGAGCGCTGTGGATAAGCGCGAACCGGCGCTGAAGCTGTTCGCCGAAGTGGTGGGCAAGCCGACCTTCCCCGCCGACTCCCTGGCGCGGATCAAGAACCAGATGCTCGCCGGCTTCGAATACCAGAAGCAGAACCCCGGCAAGCTGGCCAGCCTGGAGCTGATGAAGCGCCTGTATGGCACCCACCCTTACGCCCATGCCAGCGACGGCGATGCCAAGAGCATCCCGCCGATCACCCTGGCCCAGCTCAAGGCTTTCCACGCCAAGGCCTATGCCGCAGGCAACGTGGTGATCGCCCTGGTCGGCGACCTGTCCCGCAGCGACGCCGAGGCGATTGCCGCGCAAGTCTCCGCCGCCCTGCCAAAAGGCCCGGCGCTGGCGAAGATCGAGCAACCTGCCGAACCCAAGGCCAGCATCGGCCATATCGAGTTCCCGTCGAGCCAGACCAGCCTGATGCTGGCGCAACTGGGCATCGACCGTGACGACCCGGACTACGCCGCTGTCTCCCTGGGCAACCAGATTCTCGGCGGTGGCGGCTTCGGCACCCGGCTGATGAGCGAAGTGCGCGAGAAGCGCGGCCTGACCTACGGCGTCTACTCGGGCTTCACCCCGATGCAGGCCCGCGGCCCGTTCATGATCAACCTGCAGACCCGCGCGGAAATGAGCGAGGGCACCCTGAAGCTGGTGCAGGACGTGTTCGCCGAGTACCTGAAGAACGGCCCGACCCAGAAAGAGCTGGACGACGCCAAGCGTGAACTGGCTGGCAGCTTCCCGCTGTCCACCGCCAGCAACGCCGATATCGTCGGCCAGTTGGGCGCCATGGGTTTCTACAACCTGCCGTTGAGCTACCTGGAAGACTTCATGCGTCAATCCCAGGAGCTGACGGTGGAGCAGGTCAAGGCCGCCATGAACAAGCACCTGAATGTCGACAAGATGGTCATCGTCAGCGCCGGCCCCACCGTCGCACAAAAGCCGTTGCCGCCCCCCACTGACAAACCCGCCGAGCAGCCGCTCGGGGTTCCGGAGCATTAATGGCCCGTCCAGCCCGTCCCAGCAAGAAACCCGTCCACAACCAGCACAATGGCGTGGGCCAGTTGCGCATCATTGGCGGCGAATGGCGCAGCCGCAAGCTGAGCTTCCCCGACCTGCCGGGGCTGCGGCCGACCCCGGACCGGGTGCGTGAAACCCTGTTCAACTGGCTGGCGCCCTATGTGGCCGGGGCCAAGGTCATCGACCTGTTCGCCGGCAGCGGCGCGGTGTTTCTCGAAGCCCTGTCCCGTGGCGCCGCCACGGGCCTGGCCCTGGACAGCAGCAGCGTGGCCATTTCCAGCCTGCGCGAGCACCTGGGGACCCTGCGCTGCACCGTCGGCCAGGCCCAGACCGCCGACGCCCTGCGCTACCTGGAAACCCAGCCGGCCACGCCGTTCGACCTGGCCTTCCTCGACCCGCCGTTCAATCAGAACCTGCTGCCCGCCGCCTGCGCCCTGCTGGAAGAGCGCGGCTGGCTGGCGGACGACGCCTGGATCTACACCGAAAGCGAAACCGCGCCATCGACCCTGGGGCTACCCGGAAGCTGGCGCCTGCACCGTGAACAAAAATCCGGGCAGGTGTATTACTCGTTGTGGCAACGTATGGCAGACAACGTCGCCTAGAACCTGATCACGACCTCGCAAGCAACGCTCAGGCCCGAGCCGCGCAGCAGATCGTAGTCAGGCTCTCAAGCCGACCGGAACAAGGTACGCAGCCCGCCCGGGCTGCGCGCCGCTGCATCGAGACCCTCCCCGTGCCCGACTCGCCTGATCGCTTCACCCCCGCCTTCGGCCTTGGCAACCCGCACCTGCAGACCCTGTGGGGCCCGCTGTGGCGCCCGACCACTCATCTTGAGCGCCAGCGCGAACGCTTGTGGCTGGACGACGGCGACTTTCTCGACCTGGACTGGCACGGGCCCCATAGCGCCGACGCGCCCCTGGTGCTGGTGCTGCATGGTTTGACCGGTTCCTCCAACTCGCCTTACGTGGCCGGCCTGCAGCAGGCCCTGGCAACCCGGGGCTGGGCCAGCGCGGCGCTGAACTGGCGCGGCTGTTCCGGCGAGCCCAACCTGCTGCCCCGCAGCTACCACTCCGGAGCCAGCGAAGACCTGGCTGCAGCCATCGCTCACCTGCGGGCCAAGCGCCCCCAGGCGCCGCTCTATGCGGTGGGCTATTCCCTGGGGGGCAATGTGCTGCTCAAATACCTAGGGGAAAGCGGCAGCGACAGCCCGTTGCAAGGCGCCACGGCGGTATCGGTGCCGTTTCGCCTGGACCAGTGCGCCGATCGCATAGGCCAGGGGTTTTCCAAGGTCTACCAGGCGCACTTCATGCGCGAGATGCTGGCCTACATCAAGGACAAGCAGCGCCAGTTCCAGCACGACGGCCGCCACGAAGGCCTGGCCACCCTGGCGCAACTGGGGCCGCTGACCAAGATGCGCACCTTCTGGGACTTCGACGGCCGGGTCACCGCACCGCTGCACGGCTTTGCCGATGCCCAGGACTATTACCGCCGCGCCTCCAGCCGCTATTTCCTGGGGCAAATCCGTACCCCGACCCTGATCATCCAGGCCGCAGACGACCCCTTCGTATTCCGTCACAGCCTGCCCGAAGCCAGCGAGCTATCCGCCAGCACCCAGTTCGAGCTGCAGGCCAAGGGTGGCCATGTGGGTTTTGTCGACGGCAGCCTGAAACACCCCGGCTATTACCTGGAGCGGCGGATCCCGCAGTGGTTGGCTGGCCTGGATCGCCATGGATAAGCCAGCCCGGGAATCGATCCGCTTCTGGCAGAGTGCGCCCCTGGCCGGGGTCGAGTTGCTGGCCGCGCGTTACATCGAGCAGCGTTTCGTGCCCCATGTGCATGAGGGCTATGTGATCGGCATGATCATGGCCGGTGCCCAGCGCTACCGCTATCGCGGAGCCGAGCATTTGGCGGGCAGCGGCACCCTGGTGCTGATCAACCCGGACGAGCTGCACACCGGGGCCAAGGGCGTGGAAGACGGCTGGCTGTACCGCGCCTTCTACCCGGAGAACCAGCAAATATTCGGCCTGCTGGATGAACTGGAACTGCCCAGCGGCAGCCTGCCGGCCTTCGGCGCCACCTTGTACCGCGATCCGGACCTGGTACAGGGTTTTGCCCGCCTGCACCACTTGCTGGAAAGCCCGGCCACGGCCCTGCAACAACAGACCCAATGGCGAGAAATGCTGCTGTTGCTGTTGCAACGGCACGCCGGAGTGCGGGCACCAGGTGAACCCGGGCAGGAACACCGGGCCATCGTCCAGGCCAAGGAGTTGCTGCGCTCGCAGCTGGCGGCGCCGCCTTCATTGGAGGAACTGGCAGCAGCGGTGAACCTGTCACCGTTCCATTTCGCCCGGGTGTTTCGCCGGGCCACGGGGATTCCGCCCCACACCTGGTTGATGCAACAGCGCATCGCCAAGGCCCGGGCCTTGCTGCGTGATGGCTGCCTGCCCCTGGAAGTGGCGACACAACTGGGGTTTGCCGACCAGAGTCACCTCAGTCGGCAGTTCAAGCAGGTGTATGGGGTAGCGCCGGCGGCTTATCGCAGTGCCGTGGTATAGGCGGCGCGGCTATCGCTCCTACAGACTCAACTGCGTCCCTGCCAGCGCTAGCGCGAGCAAGCTCGCTCCTACAGGTCCGCGCGGCCCTGCCGCCCGTAGAAGCTGGCTTGCCAGCGAAGGGGCTACGGGTAAAGGCCGTCAGTCACCGGTGGCGACAGGCCGCTGCGCATCGGTGATCCACTCGCTCCACGAACCGGCATACAGCCTCCCCAGGGGGTAGCCGGCCAGGCTCAGGGCGAACAGGTTGTGGCAGGCGGTGACACCAGAGCCGCAATAGGCCACCAGTTGCTGCGGGTCACGCCCGGCCAGTTTCTGCGCGAAACGCTGCTTGAGCTGATCGGCCGGTAGAAAGCGCCCATCCTCCCCCAGGTTGTCGGTGAACACCGCGCATTGCGCCCCGGGAATATGCCCGGCCACCGGGTCGATGGGTTCCACGTCGCCACGAAAGCGCGGCAGGCCACGGGCATCCAGCAGGGTCAGGTCCGCCTGGCCCAGGCGCTTACCCAGGTGCTCGGCATCCAGCAGCAGGCTGTGATCAGGGTGCCCGACGAACTGCCCCGGCGCGTTTTCCGGGGCATCCAGGCTCAGCGGCAAGCCAGCGGCGTGCCAGGCTTTCAGGCCACCATCGAGAATGAAAACGCCGTCACGCTTGCCCAGCCAGGCCAGCAACCACCAGGCACGAGCGGCGTAGGCACCGGGACCGTCGTCATAGAGCACGATCTCGCTGTCGTTATCGATGCCCCAGGCCTGCAGGCGCGCCACCAACTGCGCGGGCTCCGGCAACGGATGCCGACCGGTCACGCCCTTGATCACCGGCGCGCTCAGATCCCGGTTCAGGTCCGCGAAATGCGCCCCGGCGATATGCCCGTCGGCGTAACTGCGCTGGCCGTAATCCGGGTCTTCCAGAGCAAAGCGACAATCCAGAATCACCAGGCCGGGCTGCTGTTTCTTCTGGTCCAGGGCAAGCGGGCTGATCAACTGCGCGAGGGGCATGGCGGGCTCCTGTGAATAAGTTGGAGGTTGATCCTACTGCACTTCTTCCAGAGCTTGGGCCAAGGGCACATAAAACTCTTCGAACAGGCCGTTGACCGCTTCCCGGGCCTGGTCGGTGACGAAACCGGCCTCCAGCACCAGCACCTGGTACACCCCGCGCTTGATGGCTTCTTCGCTCAGGTGCGTGGAGTTTTCCCGGGTCGTGCACAGAAAACGCACCCAGGAGGTGAGGATGATCCAGGCATTGAGGGTCAGGGATTCGATCTGCACCTTGTCCATGGCGACGATCCCGGCATCGACGAAACGCCCGTAGATGGCCATGCCCTGGATCAGGCAGCGCTGGGAAAAGCGTCGGTAGCGCGCAGCCAGCTCGGGGTCGCTGTCCAGCAGGTGTTCCAGGTCGCGGTGCAGGAAGCGATAGCGCCACATGGCCGCCAGCAGAGCCTGCAGGTAGTAGCGCTTGTCTTGCACGGTGACCGCGCGCCCGGGGGGCGGTCGAAGGAAGCTGTCCACCAGGCTTTCGTACTCGGCAAACAGCACGGCGATGATCGCCTGCTTGTTGGGGAAGTGGTAGTACAGGTTGCCCGGGGAAATCTCCATGTGCGCCGCAATATGGTTGGTGCTGACGTTACGCTCGCCCTGCTGGTTGAAGAGTTCGAGGCTGAACTGGACGATGCGTTCGCGGGTTTTTATGCGTGGGGCCATGGGCGTGGGCTTTAATCAGAAGGCTGGCGTGCATCTTACGTTCTATCCCCCCGGGGATAAATCGCCACCGGCGCAGGAGGGCAATTGACATTTTAGAGCATAAGCTCTAAAAAACTAGCCACCTTACAAAGACGGAGCCCGTCCATGTCTGCCGAAATCGCTTACCTGCAGGATTCCCTTCAGCAACAGGACGAGCTGCTTGAGCTGTTCGAAGCCCAGCGCCGGGCCTTTGCCGCCAACCCGATGCCCCCCGCAGCGCAACGCCAGCAATGGCTGAAGGCACTGCAGGAGCTGCTTAACAACGAGCGCCAGGCCCTGATCGATGCCATCAGCCAGGACTTCAGCAACCGCAGCGCCGACGAAACCCTGCTGGCCGAGCTGATGCCCAGCCTGCACGGCATCCACTACGCCAGCAAACACCTGAAGAAATGGATGAAGCCGTCCCGCCGCGCCGTGGGCCTGGCCTTCCAGCCGGCCTCGGCCAAGGTGGTCTACCAGCCCCTGGGGGTGGTCGGGATCATAGTGCCGTGGAACTACCCGCTGTACCTGTGCATGGGCCCGCTGGTGGGGGCGCTGGCCGCCGGCAACCGAGTGATGCTCAAGCTCAGTGAGTCCACACCCGCCACCGGGCAACTGCTCAAGCAACTGCTGGCCCGGGTCTTCCCCGAGGACCTGGTGTGCGTGGTGCTGGGCGAGGCCGAGGTGGGCATGGCGTTTTCCAAGCTGCGCTTCGACCACCTGCTGTTCACCGGCGCCACCAGCATCGGCAAGCACGTGATGCGCGCCGCCGCGGAAAACCTGACCCCGGTGACCCTGGAACTGGGCGGCAAATCCCCGGCCATCGTCTCCAGCACCGTGCCCCTCAAGGACGCGGCCGAACGCATCGCCTTCGGCAAGACCCTCAACGCCGGGCAGACCTGCGTCGCCCCGGACTACGTACTGGTACCGGAAGAGCGCGTAGGCGCCTTTGTCGAAGCCTATCGCCAGGTGGTGCGCGGTTTCTTCCCGACCCTGGCGGACAACCCCGACTACACCGCCATCATCAATCAGCGCCAACTGACGCGGCTCAACGGTTACCTGAGCGACGCCACCAGCAAGGGCGCGCTGCTGGTGCCACTGTTCGAGCAGAGCCAGGAACGCCGCCTGGGCCACAGCCTGCTGCTCAATGTCAGTGATGACATGACCGTGATGCAGGACGAGATCTTCGGCCCGATCCTGCCCATCGTGCCCTACCGGACCCTGGACCAGGCCTTCGCCTATATCACCCAGCGTCCGCGCCCGCTGGCGCTGTACTACTTCGGCTACGACAAGGCCGAGCAGCAACGGGTGCTCAACGAAACCCACTCCGGCGGCGTGTGCCTCAACGATACCCTGCTGCATGTGGCCCAGGACGACCTGCCGTTCGGCGGCATCGGCCCTTCCGGCATGGGCCACTACCACGGGCATGAAGGCTTCCTGACCTTCAGCAAGGCCAAGGGGGTGTTCATCAAGCAGCGGTTCAACGCCGCCCGCCTGATCTACCCGCCGTATGGCAAATCGATCCAGAAGCTCATCCAGAAGCTGTTCATTCGTTAACCAGTACAACGCCGGGTAATAACAACAATGACCCCTAGCCTGTCTGAAACACCCGCGCTGTCACGGCGCGGCCTGCTGAAAATCGGCCTCTGCGCCAGCGCGTTCCTGGCCACTGCCGGGCTCGGCGCCAGCCTCAGCGGTTGCTCCGCCAGCACGCCCGCCAGCGGTTTCACCATGCTGCGCAGCAATGACCTGCCGTTCCTGCGGGCGCTGATACCGGTGATGCTCGAAGGCGCCGTACCGGCGGACAAGATGCCCGCCGCCATCGAGGGCACCCTGGCCAACCTGGACAACGCCCTCAATCACCTGTCGACCGAGATGTTCAAGCTCACCCAGCAGCTGTTCGATGTACTGGGCATGGCGGTCACCCGCGGCCCGCTGACGGGGATCTGGGGCAGTTGGGAAAACGCCAGCGCGGATGACATCCGCAATTTCCTCAGCCGCTGGGAAAATAGCTTCCTGGCCCTGCTGCGCATGGGCCATGCCTCGTTGCTGCAACTGGTGATGATGGCCTGGTACACCCGGCCCGAATCCTGGGCCCATTGCGGTTATCCCGGGCCACCGAAGGTCTGACCGGCCTTTGTAGCCGCTGCCACAGGCTGCGAACGAGCGAGGCGCTCGCGGGGCACTGGGGGTTCGGCTGCAGATCGTCAAGCAAGGCCCTGGGGGCCTTTTCGCAGCTTCGCAGGCTCAGCAGCGTCTACAGTGGATGCGCGCCGAGCCATCAATAATAAGAGAGCACCCGATATGCCTGTACCTGATCTGTTCCGCGAAGGCCTGAATCGTGGCTGGAAAACCTACAACGGCTCGCAGCTGGAGCAGGACCTGACCCTGGAAGCCGATGTCGCCATCATCGGCAGCGGCGCCGGGGGCGGCACCACTGCCGAGATCCTCAGCGCCGCCGGCTACAAGGTGCTGCTGATCGAAGAAGGCCCGCTCAAGACCAGCGACGACTTCAAGATGCTCGAAGACCAGGCCTACACCAGCCTCTATCAGGAGGGCATCGGGCGCATGAGCAAGGATGGCGCCATCACCATCCTCCAGGGCCGCGCCGTGGGCGGCACTACCTTGATCAACTGGACGTCGAGCTTCCGCACGCCTGACCCGACCCTGGAGCACTGGGCCCGTGAGCACGGGGTGGTGGGCCACAGCTCGGCCGAAATGGCGCCCTGGTTCGAGAAAATGGAACAGCGCCTGGGCGTCGCGCCCTGGGTCATGCCGCCCAACGCCAACAACGACGTGATCCGCAAGGGCTGCGAAGCCCTGGGCTACAGCTGGCACGTGATTCCGCGCAACGTGCGCGGCTGCTGGAACCTGGGCTACTGCGGCCTGGGCTGCCCGACCAACGCCAAGCAGTCGATGCTGGTGACCACCATTCCGGCGACCCTGGAGAAAGGTGGCGAGCTGCTGTACCTGGCCCGGGCGGAGCGCCTGCAGATCAAGGACGACAAGGTCACCAGCCTGCAATGCCAGGCCATGGACGCCCGCTGCGTGGCCCCCACCGGGCGCACCATCACGGTCAAGGCCAAGCATTACGTGCTGGCCGGTGGCGGCATCAACAGCCCGGCCCTGCTGTTGCGTTCCGATGCGCCGGACCCGCATTCGCGGCTGGGCAAACGCACCTTCCTGCACCTGGTCAACTTCTCCGCCGGGCAGTTCGACGAGGTGATCAATCCGTTCTACGGCGCGCCGCAGTCGATCTATTCCGACCACTTCCAGTGGCAGGACGGCACCACCGGCAAGATGTCCTACAAACTTGAAGTGCCGCCCCTGCAGCCGGCCCTGGCCAGCACCCTGCTGGGCGGGTTCGGGCCGCAGAGCGGGCTGTCCATGGAGCAACTGCCCCACACCCACGCCATGCTTGCCCTGCTGCGGGACGGCTTTCACCCCGACAGCACCGGCGGCAACGTCGAACTGCGGGGTGACGGCACCCCGGTCCTCGACTATCAGGTTTCACCCTACGCCTGGGACGGACTGCGCCGGGCCTTCCACAGCATGGCGGAGATCCAGTTCGCCGGCGGCGCCAAGGCGGTCAAGCCGCTGCACAGCGATGCACGCTTCGCCAAGAGCCTCGACGAAGTGCGGGCGCAGATCGACGACCTGGACCTGGCCCTGTACCGCACCCGCCTGGGCAGTGCCCACGTGATGGGCGGTTGCGCCATGGGCGAAGATCCGAAAACCGCGGTCACCGACAGCCTCGGGCGCCACCATCAACTGCATAACCTGTCGGTCCACGACGGCTCGCTGTTTCCCACCAGCATCGGCGCCAACCCGCAGCTGTCGGTCTATGGGCTCACGGCGCAATTGGCCAGCGCCTTGGCGGAGCGCCTGAAATCAGTGTGAAAAAGCGGGATATTCTCGTCGTCTATAGTGCTTTCTTCCCTAAAAGGCGACTTGGCCGACCGGGAAGGCTGCGATACCATCCGACTCCCCAACGGATTCCCGCCAGGACGACGCGATGAACCGAGTGTTGTACCCAGGTACCTTCGACCCTATTACCAAGGGCCATGGCGATCTGGTCGAACGCGCCTCGCGCCTGTTCGACCATGTGATCATCGCCGTTGCCGCCAGCCCCAAGAAAAACCCGCTGTTCCCCCTGGAGCAGCGCGTGGAACTGGCGCGCGAGGTGACCAAGCATCTGCCCAACGTTGAAGTCGTCGGCTTCTCCACCCTGCTGGCGCATTTTGCCAAGGAGCAGAACGCCAATGTCTTCCTGCGCGGCCTGCGGGCGGTTTCGGACTTCGAATACGAATTCCAGCTGGCCAACATGAACCGCCAGTTGGCCCCGGACGTGGAAAGCCTGTTTCTCACCCCTTCGGAGCGCTACTCGTTCATTTCCTCGACCCTGGTCCGTGAAATCGCTGCCCTGGGCGGTGATATCACCAAGTTCGTGCACCCGGCGGTCGCCGACGCGCTGACCCTGCGCTTCAAGAAATAAGCCGCGCGGCCCCGCACCGGGGCCCTCGCCTGACGTCAGCCATCGCGCCCGCGTGCACTGTGGGCGTCAATACGGCACAATTGCGCGCATTCGTTTTTACATGCCCGGGCCTGCCGCCCAGGCCGGAGTACCCCATGTCCCTGATCATCACCGACGATTGCATCAACTGCGACGTCTGCGAACCCGAGTGCCCTAACGCGGCGATTTCCCAAGGCGAAGAGATCTACGTCATCGATCCGAACCTGTGCACCCAGTGCGTCGGCCACTACGACGAGCCGCAGTGCCAGCAGGTGTGCCCGGTGGATTGCATTCCGCTGGACGAAGCCCGCCCGGAAACCGAAGAAGAGTTGATGGCCAAGTACCGGAAGATCACCGGCAAGGCTTGAGTGATATGGCGCCCTTTCGGCTCCCACAAACACCTGTAGGAGCCGGCTTGCCGGCGAAGCTTCTCAGCTCTGGCAACGCGGGCAATAGACACTGGCCCGCTGGCCCAGCTTGATTTCCCGCAGCCCGGTGCCGCAGACCTTGCAGTTCTCCCCGCCACGTCCGTAGACGAACAGCTCCTGCTGGAAGTACCCAGGCTGGCCGTCGCCGCCGATAAAGTCGCGCAGGGTGGTACCGCCCCGCTCGATGGCCGCCGCCAGGATGCGTTTGATCTCGATCGCCAGCTGCAGATAGCGAGCCCGGGAAATGCCCTTGGCCTCACGACGCGGATCGATGCCCGCAGCGAACAGCGCCTCGGTCGCATAGATATTGCCCACCCCCACTACCACCGCGTTGTCCATGATGAACGGTTTGACCGCCATGGAACGTCCGCGGGACAGCTGATACAGGCGCTCGCCGTCGAACAGGTCGGTCAGCGGCTCGGGCCCCAGGCGCACCAGCAATTCGTGATTCAGCGGGTCGTGGCTCCAGAGCATGGCGCCAAAGCGCCGCGGATCGGTGTAGCGCAGGGCCAGGCCGGACTCCAGCTCGATATCCACATGTTCGTGCTTGGCCGCCGGCAGCCCGACCTCCACCAGACGCAGGTTGCCGGACATGCCCAGGTGGCTGATCAGGGTGCCGACCTCGGCATTGATCAAAAGGTATTTGGCCCGCCGCTCCACCAGCACAATGCGCTGCCCGGACAAGCGCACGTCCAGATCTTCGGGGATCGGCCAGCGCAAGCGCCGGTCACGGACGATGACCCGGCTGACCTTCTGGCCTTCCAGATGCGGCGCGATTCCGCGCCGGGTGGTTTCGACTTCCGGTAATTCAGGCATATGCGCCCCTGGTACTCATCGCGAAATGAACGATCAGTGTGCGCCCAGCTCGCGCACGGTTTCCTTGAGGTTCTCGAAGTCGTAGTCCGACAGGCCGACGTAATCGAGAATCAGGTGGCCGATGCTGTTCCACTCGTGGTCTTCCACCTGGTTGCCCAGCACCCGGTAGGACGCGCAGATGTGCTCGGCCATTTTCAGGATCGCCAGCAGATTCTTCAGTTGGCTGTTGCGCGAGGACTCGTCGCTGAAGATCGCCAGGGCGTTGTGGTGATTGGCGATGGCATTGGTCACATGTTCCGGCAAGCGCCAGGACTTGGCGGTGTAGTAACCCACCACCGCGTGGTTGGTATTGAAGGCACGGTTTTCCGTGTCCACCACCCGCTGCTCCGGGCCGGCGCTGCCGTAGGCCTCTTCCAGCACAGTCATGTAGTCGGGGAAGCGCTTGAGCATCAGCGGCACGCCGCAGTCATGGAACAGGCCCAGGGCATAGGCCTCGTCCACAGCCTGGGAGCCGGTGCGCTTGGCCAGGGTCAGGCAGGTCATGGCCACGTCCTGGGCGGTATCCCAGAAGCGGTTGAGGGTGACGATGGTTTCATCGCTCATCTCGCCCTTGATCGACTGCGCATTGATCAGGTTGATGATCGAACGGCTGCCCAGGAGATTCACCGCCCGCTGGATCGAAGCAATCTTGTTGCTCAGCCCGTAATACGGTGAATTGACGATCTTCAGCAGCGCGCCGGACAGGCCCGGGTCCTGGGAGATCAGCTTGGCGATCACCTCCAGATCGGGATCGGGCATGTACTGCTCCATCTGCAAATCCACCATGATTTGCGGTTGGGGCGGCACGCTGATGCCTTGCAGGGCCTGTTGAATCTGTTCGGCTGATAGCTCTTGGGACATAAGTACACGCTCTGGGTGAGCCGGGGATTCTAACCTCTAACACGGGAATGTTGGGCGACCGGACAGGAACTTTACCCAATGGTTGCGGCAAAGGGCTCCCGCCGCAGGTCCATTGGCCATCGCTTGCGCCCCGCGACGGGGTATAATCGCGCCCTTTTTTCCGGAGCGACGTCATGTCCCTGCCAAGCCTGCGCCTCAAAGCCAACGCCGATCGCCGCCTGCGCGCCGGCCACCTGTGGGTCTACAGCAACGAAATCGATGTAGCCGCCACCCCTCTGCACGGCTTCAAGGCAGGCGACCAGGCAGTGCTGGAAGCCGCCGGCGGCAAGCCCCTGGGCGTGGTCGCCATGAGCCCGAACAACCTGATCTGCGCCCGCCTGCTGTCGCGCGATGCCAAGCTGGCCCTGGACAAGTCGCTGCTGGTGCACCGCCTGAACGTGGCCCTGTCCCTGCGCGAGCGCCTGTTCGACAAACCGTTCTACCGCCTGGTATACGGCGACTCCGACCTGCTGCCGGGCCTGGTGGTCGATCGTTTCGGCGACATCCTGGTGGTACAGATCGCCTCCGCGACCATGGAAACCCACAAGGACGACATCATTGCCGCCCTGACCCAGGTGCTCAAGCCCAGCGGCATCCTGTTCAAGAACGACTCCGCCGCCCGTGACGCCGAAGGCCTGGGCCGCTACGTCGAAACCGTGTTCGGCCTGGTGCCGGAGTGGGTCGCCCTGGAAGAGAACGGCGTGAAGTTCGAAGCCCCGGTGATCCAGGGCCAGAAAACCGGCTGGTTCTACGACCACCGCATGAACCGTGCCCGCCTGGCGCCTTATGCCAAGGGCAAGCGCGTGCTGGACCTGTACAGCTACATCGGCGGCTGGGGCGTGCAGGCCGCGGCTTTCGGCGCCAGCGAAGTGTTCTGCGTCGACGCCTCGGCCTTCGCCCTCGACGGCGTGGAGCGCAACGCCGCGCTGAACGGCTTTGCCGAGAAAATGACCTGCATCGAAGGCGACGTCTTCGAAGCCCTGAAGGAACTCAAGGCCAGCGAAGAGCGCTTCGACGTGATCGTTGCCGACCCGCCCGCCTTCATCAAGCGCAAGAAAGACCTGAAGAACGGCGAAGGCGCCTACCGCCGCCTTAACGAGCAAGCCATGCGCCTGCTCAACAAGGACGGCATCCTGGTCAGCGCTTCGTGCTCGATGCACCTGCCCGAGGACGACCTGCAGAACATCCTCCTGACCAGCGCCCGCCACCTGGACCGCAACATCCAGCTGCTGGAGCGCGGCGGCCAGGGCCCGGATCACCCGGTACACCCGGCCATCCCGGAAACCCGCTACATCAAGAGCATCACCTGCCGCCTGCTGCCCAACAGCTGAGGCCGGGCCAATGGCCATTCCCGCCCAGCGCGGGATGGCCAGCACCTCCGATTGACTTTGCAAGGCCACGGCTGGAATCTCGTCCCCCTCTCAAGGATCGAGACTCCGCACCATGGGCCACTCCCCCGCCGCCGCGAAAAAGACATCGGCAATCATCCTGCTGATGACCATGACCCTGCTCGGGGTCTTTCCGCTGGATGTCATCCTCCCCTCGTTTCCAGCCCTGGCAGAGCGCTTCCAGACCTCCAGCGCCGATATCGCGCTGTCTATCAGCCTGTTCGCCATTGGCTTGTCGTTTTCCCTGATGGTGGTGGGACCGCTGTCAGACTCCCTGGGGCGAAAGAAGCTGCTGCTGGCAGGCATGGCTGTGGCCATCGCCGGGGCGCTCGGCTGCATCGCTGCAACGCAATACGGCTGGTTCCTGCTGTTTCGTGTGCTGCAGGCCATCGGCTGCGGCTGCTTCGTGCTGTCTCAGGCATTGGTGCAGGACATGTTCGCGGGCAAGGAGCAGGAACGCCTGCGCATCGCCCTGGTCACCGCCAGCGGCATCTTCATTTCCCTGTCACCGCTGCTGGGCACCTGGCTGCAGGCTCGACTGGGCTGGCAAGGCAGCTTCGAGGTGTTCGTCGGCCTCGGCCTGCTGGTCATCCTCAAGGCCTGTTTCCTGCTGGAAAACACGCCTGGTACGGCCTCGGCAAGCCAGCGCAATATCCTCACCGCCTACCGGCTGGTGTTTGCCGACCTTTCGTTCGTGGGCTACTGGCTGATCTCGGCTCTGGCCTTCGCCTGCCATTTTTCGTTCATTGTCACTTCACCGATCATTTTCATGGAGCAGTTGCAGCTCTCGTCCTACCAGTACTCCCTGGCGCTGCTGCTGTACGGTGCCGCCTACGTATTGGGCGGTGTGGGTGCCGGGGTGATGAACCGCTACCTGCGGGCCAGCCCCCAGATCGTCACCGGGCTGGGGCTGATCGCCCTGTCCGGCTTGCTGATGCTGCTGTTGCAACAGTTCGAGCCGTCCGTGACCACGGTTCTGGTGCCGATGATCGTCTGCACCGCCGGCACCACCATCACCCGCCCGGTGGCGACCTCGCGAGCCATGGGGATTTTCCCGCAGAACGCCGGAACCTCGGCCTCGGCGGGCAACATGCTGATCTTTATCAGCGGTGGCTTGATCAGCGGCTTCATCAACTTGAGCGCCAACAACCTGGTGACGGCCCTGGGCCTGTGCTTCCTGGTGCTGAGCGCTACCGCCCTGGGCCTGAACAGCCTGGCCAACCGTCGTTATCAGGGCGCTTGCGTCTGAAGATCGCGCAGGCGGCACAAATCCCTGAGGTACAGGATGCAGGAGAATGCCAGGGGGGGCCCGGTGAAGTAGCGCAGAGACATGAACCCACTCTTGAAGGGGTCCAGATGATGCTCGTGGGTCCAGAAATCGAACAACGCCTGCACCAGCCACGCAGCGCCAAGGGCCACCAGCATCCAGGCGCCTTCACCCAGCAGCCGTCGTTCAAAGCCGTCACGTCCCTGCAGCCAAGTGGCACTGAACAGCGTCATCAGCAGCAGGAGTACCACCACGCTGCAGATCACCCCATTGGTGAAGGGCAAATCACTGCACGCCTGCACCAGCACCGCCGTCGCGAGGGCCAACAGCAGGGCTGCTCGCCAGGTGCGCCACTGGCGGCGGCGCCCGGCCAGCAGTTGCACGAACCCGCCGCCCGTCAGCAGCGCAGCTCCCACCACGGCGATGGTACTGCCGGGCCAGTCGCTATAGAGCACCAGCCACATCAGCAGCAGCCCCTGCAGCAGGCCAATGCCCAGGTAGAACCTCAGGGATCGCATGTTTGCGGACATTCCAGCTCCATTGGAAGGTAATCGAAGGGCGGCGAGTCTAAACCAGGATGGCAGCGTCCGGTGATATCCAGGCAATCAATGCCACAGAGCGGCCTCGGCATTCCTTCCTGACGCCAGCGGTGTAGAATCGGCGAATTCATCGCCAGTCATCCCCCGGCGGGTTTATGAGCTCAGGCTGAGGCGCGCGGCGATCCCGCAGCGTCATCGGCAGCTTTCGGACACACGGCCATTTCTGAGTGTTCCCGAGGTCAATAGAAGCTCACTCCCCATTTGTTACCTGATTAGCCGCCCGGAGTGCTCCATGCCTGATTACCGCTCGAAAACATCCACCCATGGCCGCAACATGGCCGGTGCTCGCGCCCTGTGGCGCGCCACGGGGATGAAAGATGACGACTTCAAGAAGCCGATCATCGCCATTGCCAACTCCTTCACCCAGTTCGTCCCGGGGCACGTGCACCTGAAGGACCTGGGCCAACTGGTGGCCCGCGAGATCGAACGCGCCGGTGGCGTGGCCAAGGAATTCAACACCATCGCCGTGGACGACGGCATCGCCATGGGCCATGACGGCATGCTGTATTCCCTGCCGAGCCGCGAGATCATCGCCGACTCCGTGGAGTACATGGTCAACGCCCATTGCGCCGACGCCATCGTGTGCATTTCCAACTGCGACAAGATCACCCCCGGCATGCTGATGGCCGCCCTGCGCCTGAACATTCCGGTGATCTTCGTTTCCGGCGGCCCGATGGAAGCCGGCAAGACCAAGCTCGCCTCCCACGGCCTGGACCTGGTAGACGCCATGGTCATCGCCGCCGACTCCAGCGCTTCTGACGAGAAGGTTGCCGAGTACGAGCGCAGCGCCTGCCCGACCTGCGGTTCGTGCTCCGGCATGTTCACCGCCAACTCCATGAACTGCCTGACCGAAGCCCTGGGGCTCGCCCTGCCGGGCAACGGTTCCACCCTGGCCACCCACAGCGATCGCGAAGAGCTGTTCCTGCGGGCCGGGCGCACCATCGTCGAGCTGTGCCAGCGCTACTACGGCGACAACGACGAGTCGGTCCTGCCGCGCAACATCGCCAACTTCAAGGCGTTCGAGAACGCCATGACCCTGGACATCGCCATGGGCGGTTCCACCAACACCATCCTGCACCTGCTGGCCGCCGCCCAGGAAGCCGAGATCGACTTCGACCTGCGGGACATCGATCGCCTGTCGCGCCACGTGCCGCAGCTGTGCAAAGTGGCGCCGAACATCCAGAAGTACCACATGGAAGACGTGCACCGCGCCGGCGGCATCTTCAGCATCCTCGGCGAACTGGCCCGTGGCGGCCTGCTGCACACCGACCTGCCCACCGTGCACAGCAAGAGCATGGCCGAAGGCATCGCCCAGTGGGACATCACCCAGACCAGCGACGAAGCCGTGCATCACTTCTTCAAGGCCGGCCCGGCAGGCATCCCGACCCAGACGGCGTTCAGCCAGTCGACCCGTTGGGACAGCCTCGACGATGACCGTGAAAACGGCTGCATCCGCAGTGTCGAGCATGCCTACTCGAAAGAAGGCGGCCTGGCCGTGCTCTACGGCAACATCGCCCTGGACGGCTGCGTGGTGAAGACCGCCGGTGTCGACGAGTCGATCCATGTCTTCGAAGGCAACGCCAAGATCTTCGAGAGCCAGGACAGCGCGGTGCGCGGCATCCTCGCCGACGAAGTGAAGGAAGGCGATATCGTGATCATCCGTTACGAAGGCCCGAAAGGCGGCCCGGGCATGCAGGAAATGCTCTATCCGACCTCCTACCTGAAGTCCAAGGGCCTGGGCAAAGCCTGCGCCCTGCTCACCGACGGCCGCTTCTCCGGCGGTACTTCGGGCCTGTCCATCGGCCACGCCTCGCCAGAAGCGGCAGCCGGCGGCGCCATCGGCCTGGTGCAGGATGGCGACAAGGTACTGATCGACATTCCCAACCGCTCGATCAACCTGTTGGTCAGCGATGAGGAACTGGCGGCCCGCCGTGTCGAGCAGGACAAGAAAGGCTGGAAACCGGTGGAAGCACGCCCACGCAAGGTGACCACCGCGCTGAAGGCCTACGCCCTGCTGGCCACCAGCGCCGACAAGGGTGCGGTGCGCAACAAGGCCATGCTCGACGGCCTGTGATCATCGCCTGCCAATGAAAATGCCCCGCCAAGTGCGGGGCTTTTTTTTGACCTTGCCGGCGCTTGCGCTGGCAGCCTGGCCCCGTAGGAGCCGGCTTGCCGGCGAAGGCAGCTTTGAACCTTGCATCGCCCTCGACCGCGCCTTCGCTGGCAAGCCAGCTCCTACAGCAGCATTCAAGGTGGTGGCGCCGCCGCTGAAGCGGTGCCGGGAGCTCAAGGCATGCGTTCGCCCAATTGCCCGCGCAGGAAGCGATACAAGCCATCGGCGCTCTTGCGGTAACCATCGGCGGTCAGGTGGATCAGGTCGTTGCGGGCCAGGTCGCTGCTCTGCCATTTGCTGATGGAGCAGTCCCCCCCCATGAACGCCTGCCAGTCCCAGAACAGGGTGCGACTGTTCTTCGCCACGTCCTTCTGGATCTGGATGATCTGCCGCAACGGCTGGGGTTGGGAGGCCGCGCAGCTGCCAGCATTGCGGCGCTTGATGGAATCCGGCGGCCCCACCAGCAAAATCACGGTCTTGGGCAGGTTCTTGCGCAACAGCGCGACCTTCTGCTGCAACTGGCTGCGGTAGAGCTGCAGATCCAGGTCGTCGTCGAAGGCTTCGTTGGTGCCGTAGGCCAGCACCAC
This sequence comes from Pseudomonas sp. GW822-FHT06D10, assembly GCF_058799535.1. Lineage (NCBI taxonomy): Bacteria > Pseudomonadati > Pseudomonadota > Gammaproteobacteria > Pseudomonadales > Pseudomonadaceae > Pseudomonas > Pseudomonas sp. GW822-FHT06D10. Next base: position 290,915 of record NZ_JBXALN010000003.1, read on the forward strand.
CATGTCCGGGCGCAGGGCCTTGAGGGCTTCCAGCCAGCCGGGCTGCCACTTGTCCAGCACGTCCAGGCGCGCGCCGTTGATCCCCAGGGCGGAATAGATCACCCCGGCACTCTTCTGCCCGAGGATGTTCCAGCCGCCCAGGGCCAGGCCCTGGTTATTGGCCACGTTCAGGTCCAGGGGCAGGGTCAGGTTGTTGAACGGCGGGCTGAAGCGCCATTGCCCCCCCGTAGCGGCCAGCATGCGGCTGCTTTTGTTGAGGTTGTCCCGGGCGGTCAGGGTGCTGTTGCTGGACGCCTGGTACAGCGCGGAAATCCGGTACTGCTGGTTGCTCGGCTGGCGTTCGGCGATATGCACCCGCGCGCCTGGGGTCAGGGGCAGCGACAGGTAGCCGCCCAGGGGAAACTGGTTGCTCTGCTGGTTGCGTGCCGATACCAGGGACCACTGGCGCTTGGCGGCACCGAGAATCACCCGCTCATAGCGGGTGCCGGGCACTGGCGTGGCTGCCACGAAACCGATGCCGCCATCGCCGTATTGCGCCTGCAGCAGGCGCCGCACCTCACCGCTGAACAGGTCGGCGGCGGTGTGGGAGTCGCCCAGTTGCACAATGGTGATGGGGGTGCGGTTGGAAGTGCTGAATTTGCGTGCCAGCAGCGCCAGGTTCGGGTCGGTCCCGGTGGTCAGGACTTTTTTCGCCGTCATCCCGGACTTGGCCAGCGCCGAAGCGGGAGTGGCCTGGACCTCGGTGGTCGGGCTGCAACTGCTCAGCAAGGTGATGCCCAGCAACAGCGCAATGCCTTGCAGTCGCCCCATAGTCAGTGCTCCGTCAATTGTTGGCTGGGAAAGTTGATCAGCGAGATCACACGCTCAGCGATCAGCTTCTGCCCAGTAGTGGTGAAATGGATACCGTCGTCGACCCGGGTCTTGACCTTCTTGCCATCGCCGGTGGTGCGGTAATAGGAGAATTCGTCGCTCTGGTAACCGAGAATCTCGTTGGCCGAGACGTAGTGCTGGTGGTACTGCTCGATCTGGCCCTTGTACAGCTGGCTCAGGTAGGCCATGGCTGTAGACAGCTTGGGCTTCTCCATGTTCGGCGGCCCGACCCAGATCACCTGCACATTATGCGCCTGGGCGGTGTCGAGGATCGAATCGATGCGCTGGCGATAGGCTTCTTCCCAGTCCGGGGTCTTGAAGCGCAGGAACGGCTTGCCCTTGACCACCGGCATGTCCCAGGGGTCGTTGGGGCCGAGGAAAATCACCATCAGGCGAATGTTGGGGTTGCTGGCCAGGGTGCTTTCAACCGTCTTGGGCCAGTTGAAGAAGCTCGGGTAGGCAAGGCCGGTGCTCTGCTTGCTGAGGTTCAGGCTCTTGACGTTGTAGCGTTTGCGCAAGGTGTTGGCCATGTGTGGCGCCACGCCCTGCATTAGGGAATCACCGACGAAGAACACTTCATCCCCGGTGGCCAGGCTGGCCATCAGCGGCGTGGTTGCCCCCGGCTCGACCTTAGGCGGATGGCTGACCACCGGGGCCACGGCCACCGGCTGCGGGTGCACTGCAGCCGACGCCTGCGGAGCGGGATGCACGGGGGCCGGATGCACCGGCGCAGCATGGGCGGTCGCAACCGGCGCAGGTACGGGCGCAGGCTCCTCGGCCAGCGTCGGCAAAGGAGGCAGCTCTTGCTCCGCGGCGGCCTCGGCCACCATCACCTGGCCGGTAAAGCTGCCGACAAAGGCCACCCGGGCATTTTCCAGGGCCTGGTTGAGTTGCGCGCCAAAGCGCCACTGCGGGTTCTGCGACAACCCGGGGACCTCGCAGTCGTCGTGGTACTTCTGCTGGCAGTAGAGGCGGATCGACTGCTGGTTGAACCACACCAGCAGCAGGCTGGTGACCACCAGGGCGTAGAAGACCTTGGCCGCGCTACCGAGGCTGATCGACAAGGGCGAACGGTTAGAAACTGGCATAGATGAACCCCGGCACGCCCGACGGAGAGGCGAAGATGACCACGCAGATAAACAGCCCCAGCGGCACTGGATAGAACAGCCACGGCAAACCGGTGGCAGCATCGAACAGGCGGCGCAGCAGCGCCACGATCCGTGGGTAGAAGGCCACGAACAGAAGGCAGCCCAGCAGGCTGGCGCCGCCGCCGAGCAGGCCGCCCAAGGACAGCTCGCCCAGGCCCTTGAGCATGTCCATGGCATCGGACAGGGTCGCGCAGCGGAAGAAGATCCAGGCGAACGCCACATAGTGGAAGGTCAGCAGCCGCGCCATGAGGTCGGCGCCGATCCAGCTCGGGCCCCGGGCCAGCAGCGGGCTGCACAGCTTGTACAGGGCCAGGCCGATACCGTGCAGCGCGCCCCAGATGATGAAGTTGGCGCTGGCGCCGTGCCACAGGCCGGAAATCAGCATCGCCAGCAGCATGTTCAGGTTGCCGCGCCACACCGGGCCACGGTTGCCCCCCAGGGGGATGTACACATAGTCCCGGATGAAGGTCGACAGGCTGATGTGCCAGCGGCCCCAGAATTCCTTGAGGTTGCGCGCCGCGTAGGGGTAGTTGAAGTTCTGCGGCAGGCGGAAGCCCAGCAGCAGGGCGATGCCCGTCACCAGGTCGGTGTAGCCGCTGAAGTTGAAGTAGATCAGGAACGAATAACCGTAGACCGCACGCAGGATCTGCTCGGCAGAATAGGCCACCGGGCTGTCGAATACCGGGTCGACCCATTCGTTGGCCAGCCAGGAACTGAGGAAGAACAGCTTGACCACCGCCACCGCGATCAGGCCCAAGGCGCGCTGCGGCTCCAGCACCTCGCGCAACTGCGGCGGGTTGATCTGCGCCAGCATGGGAATCGCCCGGTTCACCGGACCGGCGATCAGGCTGGGGAAGAAGGCCAGGTACAGCGCCAGGTCGAAGGGCGAGCCGGGGGTCAGCTCACGGCGGTTGATCGACACCAGGTAACTGACCGAGTGGAAGGCATAGAACGACAGCCCCACCGGCAGCAGCACCTCCAGCAGCGGTAGCGACACCTCGACACCGAACTGGGCGAAGGCGTTCTGCACCGTACTGGTGAAGAAATCCTGATACTTGAACAGGTAGAACGCCCCGAGCACCAGCAGCAGCATCAGTCCGTTGACCCAGCCGCGCCCGGGGTAACGCTGGCTCAACAGGCCGAGCAGGTACACCAGGGCCGTGTAGCCCAGCAGGATGTAGAGGAAGTTCAGGCTGAAGCTGGCAAGGATCGCGTAACTGGCGACCAGCAGCAGGACGTTCTGCAAGCGCAGGCTGAAGCCCAGGCCCCAGTACAGAACGAAGAACAGGATGAAGCAGAGGCCGAATTCGATCGAGAGATAGCTCACAACGTAGTCCATTACGTGCAGTCGGGGACAAACCCGGCACAAGGGAGAGCAGGCGGGGGGATGGGAAACGGACGCGATTATGGCAGAGGGGGTTTGGCAGTCACAAGTTGAAACATTCTCCGCCTATAGCGGACGCCGGCTCCGCATCGAACGACAGACACCCCTTGCAGGAGCTGGCTTGCCAGCGAAGGCGTCCGCGAGGGCGACGCCCGGCCCAAAGGCCTCTTCGCCGGCAAGCCGGCTCCTACAGAGGGGCGGTGTAGCGGGCAGGCTTACTGGATGTCTTCGGGCTTGACGATCACCCAGTTCTTGTCGGCGGTCACCGGCAACCCTTCCTTGGCCTGGGCCGCGGCGTGCTTGGCGATCATGCCGTTGAGCTGGGTCATGTACTTGTCCTTGCGGTTGATCCACAGGTGGATGCCGCCCTTGGCCACGTCAACATCGTGGAACAGCATGTAGCCGTCGCTGGTGGGGGTGTCGCCGCCCACCAGCACCGGTTTCTTCCACTCGTCGATGTAGGTCAGGATCGCCGCATGCTTGCCCGCCATCCAGGTGGCCGGGGTCCACAGGTAGGGGGTCAGTTCAAGGCCGAGGTTGGCCTTCTCGTCATATTTGCCTTCGCTGATCTGCTTGCGCGCGGTGGTCAGGGCGCCAGTCTTGCGATCCTTGAGCAGGGTGGTCACGCCGATGACGTTCTGCGGCTTGACGTTGTAGCCGTACTTGGGATCGGCGGCGACCATGCGCACCAGCTCTTCGGAGGCGGCGGTCATCACATAGACCTCGATACCGTTCTCCATCAGCTTGTTGTACAGCTCGGCCTGGCCGGTGAAGACCTTGGGCGGGTTGACCTCGATGGTCTTGACCACATCACCGTCGTAATAGGTGCTCGGCACCGGCTTGCCGGAAGCCATCAGCTCATCGACATAGCCCTTGAGCTCCTTGAGGGTAAAGCCGGAGAACACCTGGGCGACCCAGGGGTAGCAGACCATGTCGTCGATTTCACAGAGGCGGTAGTAGTAGCTGAACAGGCTTTCCTTGTGCTCGGCGGTGTCCTTGAACGGGATCAGCTTGAGCGACGGGTCAAGCGTGTCGCGGGTAATCAGGCCCTTGTTTTCCATGAAGGGCAGCAGGGATTCTTCCAGGTCGTAGCGGTAACTGGTGTTGTCCATGTCGAACACCGCGTAGTTACCCTTGTTGGCATTGGCCGCGATCATCGCGTCCAGCTGCTTGGCCTGTTCCGCGGGCCAGTGCTTCAACTCGGTGGCCAGGGCCTGGCCGGCGAGGCCCAGGCAGAGTGCGACTGCGAGCAATTTCGGAGCGAGTTTCATCGGCGGTTTTCTCCCTGAGTGAAAGCCTTCGACGCTAACAAATCCCTGTGACAGTTCTCGTCTCCACGCGACCGCTTGCGTCCCGTAAGCGCCAGCCACATGCGCCTGAACGTCAATCGCTTATTCCAAAAACGACAGTTGCCATGCGATATCGTTATTAATTCAATAGATTTCAAGCTGTTAGGCTTGCCGGTTCGCAATCGCCCTGAGCCGCGATTGGCACAAGCCTTATCGGAGCCCCAATGAATCTGCCGCTGTTCCTCAACCTGCTGGTGTTCCTGGCCTTGCTGCTGGGCCTGGCACAAACCCGCCATACCACCTGGAGCCTGGCCAAGAAAGTCCTGCTGGCCCTGGTGCTGGGCGTGGTCTTCGGCATCGCCCTGCACAGCCTCTACGGCGCCGGCAACCCGGTGCTCAAGGCCTCCATCGCCTGGTTCGACCTGGTGGGCAACGGCTACGTGCAATTGCTGCAGATGATCGTCATCCCCCTGGTGTTCGCCTCGATCCTCAGCGCCGTAGCCCGCCTGCACAATGCTTCGTCCCTGGGCAAGATCAGCTTCCTGACCATCGGCACCCTGCTGTTTACCACTGCCATTGCCGCGCTGGTGGGCATCGGCCTGACCAACCTGTTCGGCCTGACCGCCGAAGGGCTGGTGGCCGGCACCCAGGAGATGGCCCGCCTGCAAGTGATCCAGAGCGACTACGCAGGCAAGGTGGCCGACCTCAACGTGCCGCAGCTGCTGCTGTCGTTCATCCCGCAGAACCCCTTCGCCGACCTGGCCCGGGCCAAGCCGACCTCGATCATCAGCGTGGTGATCTTCGCCGCCTTCCTCGGCGTCGCGGCGCTGCAGCTGCTCAAGGACGATGCCGACAAGGGCCAGAAAGTGCTCAACGCCATCGACACCCTGCAAGCCTGGGTGATGCGCCTGGTGCGCCTGGTGATGAAGCTCACGCCCTACGGTGTGCTGGCGCTGATGACCAAGGTGGTGGCCGGCTCCAACCTGCAGGACATCATCAAGCTGGGCAGTTTCGTGGTGGTGTCCTACATCGGCCTGGGGCTGATGTTCGTGGTCCACGGCCTGCTGGTGGCACTGGCCGGGATCAACCCGCTGCGCTTCTTCCGCAAGGTCTGGCCAGTGCTGACCTTCGCCTTCACCAGCCGCTCCAGCGCCGCCAGCATTCCCCTGAGCATCGAGGCCCAGACCCGGCGCCTGGGCATTCCCCAGTCCATCGCCAGCTTTGCCGCCTCGTTCGGCGCCACCATCGGCCAGAACGGCTGCGCCGGCCTGTACCCGGCCATGCTGGCGGTGATGGTTGCCCCGACCGTGGGCATCAACCCGCTGGACCCGCTGTGGATCGCCACCCTGGTGGCCATCGTCACCCTGAGTTCCGCCGGCGTTGCAGGCGTGGGCGGCGGCGCAACCTTCGCCGCGCTGATCGTGCTGCCGGCCATGGGCCTGCCGGTGTCTCTGGTGGCGCTGCTGATTTCCGTGGAGCCGCTGATCGACATGGGCCGCACCGCGCTCAACGTCAGCGGTTCGATGACCGCAGGCGCGATCACCAGCCAGGTGATGCAGCAGACCGACAAGGCGCTGCTGGACGCCGATGAGCACGAAGAACTGGCTCAGGCCTGATTGATCTCTTCGCCTGCCCGCCGGCTCCTTCGGGAGCCCGGCTGGCTGGCGGAGCGCTCAGCGCTTCTCCCACACCTCGAAGCTGTACGCCGGCTTGTCCCCTTCCGCCGGGTTCGGCACCTCTGACACCCGCTTCCACTGCTGTTCATCGAACTCCGGAAACCAGGCATCGCCTGCCGGGCTCAAGGCTACCCGCGTCAGGTACAGGCGATCCGCCTGCTCCAGGCCCTGGCTGTAAAGCTGTGCGCCCCCGATCAGCATCAGCTCGCTGGCGCCCTGCTCCAGTGCCCATTCCTCGGCCCGTTCCACCGCAGCCTCCAAAGACGGGTAGACCTCGGCACCTTCGAGCACCAGGCCGGTCTGACGACTGACCACGATGTTCAACCGCCCCGGCAACGGCCGGCCGAGAGAATCCCAGGTCTTGCGCCCCATGATGATGGGCTTGCCCAGGGTGGTGGCCTTGAAGAATTTGAAATCCCCCGGCAAATGCCAGGGCATGCTGTTGTCGACGCCGATCACGCGGTTTTGTGCGAGGGCCGCGATCAGGCTGAGAGGGAGAGATTTTTTCATGCCGGCGAGGATACCAGAGGACCAGGACCTGGCAACGTACCCCGATCCGCGCTGCAGCAGTTATGCTCAGCGCACTTTTGAGCGATGGAATGACGCGTGACTGCACTGACACCCCTGCAACGCCTGTGGCTGACCGAAACCGTGCGCCTGCGCGAGGAACACGCCGGCCCGCTGGAAGATCAGGAAGCCAATCGCCTGGCCCGCAACCAGGGCGGCGACCTGGCGACCCGGATCCAGAACCGCGCCCTGTGGCTGGCCCAGCGTGACGGCCTGCACAGCGCCCTGCTGCACTGGCACCAGGGCGCACGCCTGGCCCTGCTGGCGCTCTCGGTTCTGGCGGTGATCAGCGGTGCCGGCCTGGCCTTCAGCGCCCTGGGCAGCACCCAGCAACCGGTGAACGTGTTCTGGGCCCTGGGCAGCCTGCTGGGAATCAACCTGATCCTGCTGCTGAGCTGGCTGGCAGGCCTGCTGTTCGCCGGCGAGCACGGCGCCAGCCTGGGCCGCCTGTGGCTGTGGCTCAGCGAGAAATTCTCCCGCGATGCCAAGGCCGCGCAGTTGCCGCCGGCCCTGCTGCTGTTGCTGCAACGGCGCAAGCTCAACCGCTGGGCCCTGGGCAGCCTGATCAACGGCCTGTGGTGCCTGGCCCTGTTCAGCGCCGTGGTCATGTTGCTGTTGCTGCTGACCACCCACCGCTACAGCTTTGTCTGGGAAAGCACCCTGCTGGGCAGCGATGCCTTCGTGGCCATTACCAACACCTTGAGTGCCCTGCCTCGTGGCCTGGGCTTTGGCGCGCCGAGCGTGGCGAGCATCCAGGCCAGCACCCGGGATGTCTACAACACCGAACTGATCCGCCAGTCCTGGGCCATCTGGCTGGTGGTGCTGGTGACGATCTACGGCGTGCTGCCGCGCCTGCTGCTGATGCTGTTCTGCCGCTGGCGCTGGAAACACGGGCAGGCGCGCCTGCAACTGGACCTCAACCTGCCGGGCTACGCCCAATTGCGTGAGCGCCTGATGCCCAGCAGCGAGCGCCTGGGGGTCAACGATGCGGCCCCCGAGCAGTTGCACCGGGTCGAAGGCGGCGTCAGTGCCCAGGACAGTAGCGGCGCCCTGCTGGTGGCCATCGAACTGGACAACCAGCGCCCCTGGCCGACGCAACTGCCGGAGAGCGTCAAGGACGCCGGCATCCTCGACAGTCGCGAGTCGCGCAGCCGCCTGCTGGAGCAGATGAGCCGTTTCCCCCCGGCGCGCCTGGTGATCGCCTGCGACCCGCGGCGCTCGCCGGACCGAGGCAGCCTGGGGCTGATCGCCGAACTGGCGCGCAACGCCAGCGCCACCCGGGTCTGGCTGCTGCAAGCCCCGCCCGGCCAGGCCCTGGACGCCGATCGCCTGGGCGACTGGCACAGCGCCCTGCACCAGCTGCAGCTGCCCTTCGCCGATTGCGCCCCCCTCGACTGGCTGGAGAACGGTCATGACTGATACCCGCCACAAGCCACTGAAACTCGCCGTGGTCGGCCACACCAACGTCGGCAAGACCTCGCTGCTGCGCACCCTGACCCGGGACGTGGGTTTTGGCGAGGTCTCCCATCGCCCCAGCACCACCCGGCACGTGGAAGGGGCCCGCCTTTCGGTGGATGGCCAACCCCTGCTGGAGCTCTACGACACCCCCGGCCTGGAAGATGCCATCGCCCTGCTGGATTACCTGGAGCGCCTGGAGCGCCCGGGCGAACGCCTGGACGGCCCGGCGCGGATGGCGCGGTTTCTCGACGGTAGCGAGGCTCGCCAGCGCTTCGAACAGGAAGCCAAGGTCCTGCGCCAGCTGCTGGCCTCGGACGCCGGCCTGTATGTGATCGACGCCCGCGAGCCGGTGCTGGCCAAGTACCGCGATGAGCTTGAAGTGCTCACCGGTTGCGGCAAGCCGCTGCTGCCAGTGCTGAACTTCGTCAGCAGCGCCGAGCAGCGCGAAGGCGACTGGCGCGATGCCCTGGCCCGCCTGGGGCTGCACGCGCTGGTGCGCTTCGACAGCGTGGCGCCACCGGAGGACGGCGAACGGCGCCTGTATGAAAGCCTGGCGCTGCTGCTGGAGCACGCACGCCCGGCCCTGCAACGCTTGATCGACGACCAAGAGGCCCAGCGCCTGGCCCGCCAGCACAGCGCAGCGCGGCTGATTGCCGAGCTGCTGGTGGACTGCGCCGCCTGCCGCCGCAGCGTAGCCAGCGACGCCCAACAGGAACAACAGGCCATAGGCGAACTGCGCCAGGCCATCCGCCAGCGCGAGCAGCGCTGCGTCGAGGCCTTGCTCAAGCTCTACGCCTTCCGCCCCGAGGATGCGTCGGCCAGCGACCTGCCGCTACTGGACGGGCGCTGGGGCGACGACCTGTTCAACCCGGAAACCCTCAAGCAACTGGGGGTGCGGGTGGGCAGCGGCATCGCCGCCGGAGCCGCAGCCGGCGCTGGGGTGGATTTGCTGGTGGGTGGTTTGACCCTGGGGGCCGCGGCGCTGGCCGGGGCTATTGCCGGCGGCGCCCTGCAGACCGCCCGCAGCTACGGCAGCCGCCTGCTGGACAAACTCAAGGGCCAGCGCGAGCTGACCGTGGACGACAGCGTGCTGCGCCTGCTGGCCCTGCGTCAGCGCCAGCTGGTACAGGCCCTGAACCTGCGCGGGCATGCGGCCATGGACAGCATTCGCCTGGCCACGCCGGAGGACAAGAGCTGGCGCGAAGGCAAGTTGCCAGAGGCCCTGAACAAGGCCCGGGCGCACCCGCAGTGGTCATCGCTCAATCCGCAGAAGCGCCTGAGCCAGGCCGAGCGCCAGGAGCAGATCGAGGGGCTGGCTCAACATCTGCTGTAGCCGCTGCCGAGCCCGCGAGGCTGCGCAAAGGGCCGCAGGACCTTCAACAACCCCAAAAGCGGCGCCTCCTTCGGAGCCGTTCGCAGCCTACGGCAGCGGCTACAAAAACCAAGCCTGTACCCGCTAAAGCAATGCCAGCGCCTTGTCCTTGAGCACCTGCAAATCCATCACCGGCACCCACATTTCCTTGGCCTGCTCGTCCCAGTGGCGCATGCGCAAACTCACCGCCCACAACGGGTCGAGTTCGAAAGCTGCCGCCTCTGCCGCGCTCATCACCCCACCCTGGTACTCCAGGGTGCGCCGGCTGGCTTCGCTCAGCCGCTGGTAATAACCGGGGTCCTTGAAGGTCAGGTAGCGCTTGGCCTGGACGTGGTATTCCACCAGCCGCGCCAGGCGTTCGCTGAAACCCGCCCGGCGCAGGTAGTCCGCCCCCAGGCGCTCATGGCTGACCACGCCGAAGCCGCCCATGTTCTCGGCATCCTGCTGGCAGATATGCCCGATATCGTGGAAGAACGCCGCCAGCACCACCTCGTCGTCATAACCTTCCGCCAGGGCCAACTGCGCGGCCTGGGACATGTGCTCGATCTGCGACACCGGCTCGCCGATGTAGTCGGAGTCGCCGAAACGCTCGTACAGACCGAAGACCTCGTCGACCACCTGCTGTCGCCGCTCCATCACGCTTCCTCCAGCAGTCGGGCGATATTGCCCTCGGCCATGGCCGGGCCAACGCTCATGCCGACCCCGGTGTGCATCAGGGCCACATGGACCCCGGGGGCCGCCTCCAGGAAGGAGAACGGCGCCGGGCCGCGCGCGCCGTAGACACCCTGCCAGCGCTCCACCACCCGGACCCTGCAACCCAGGGTCTGCTCGGCCAGTTCGAGCAGCCAGTTATCCACCTGTTCAGCATTGAACGGTGAAGGATCGCTACCGTAATCGTGGGAATCGCCGATGATCAGTTCACCGTAGGGAGTCGGGCTGATCAACAGGTGGATACCATGCTCGTGCAGATGGGGCGCCTCGCGCAGAATCTGCGCTTGCACCGCGGCGGCTTCCGGCAGGTCGGCGAAGGCCCCGTAGTGCACGCAACTCAGACCGGTCAACAAGGCATGTTGCAGGTTGAGATTGGCCTCGGGCCGCGCCCGGAGCATCTGCAAGCGGCAGATCTGCGGCTGCAAGGCAGCGATCTGATCCGCCAGCAGGGTCTGATAATCGTGCCCCGAACACAGCACGATCCGCGGCGCGTGGAAGTTGCCGGCGGTGCTGCGCAACTGGCCCGGCTGGATATCCCGCACCAGGGTCGAGAAGTGAAACTGCACCCCCAGGTCCCGGCGCAGGTAGTCGATCAACTGCGGGATCGCTTCACGGGAATACAGCTGCTGGTCGTCCAGGCCGTGCAAGGCCGCCCGGTGATGGCGGAACTGGCCGCCGTACAGATCATTCAGCGCCGCGCCCTGGAGCAGCTCGACGCGGTAGCCGTGCTCCAGCGCACGCCCGGCGCAGAAGGCTTCGAGCAACTGCTCCTCGGCTTCACTGCGGGCGAACAGGAAAGAGCCGTTGCGCTTGAGTTGCAGGCCTGCCAACTGTTGCCAGTCGGCCCAGATCTCGCGGCTGGCCCTGGCCAGCTCCAGCATGGTGCCCGGCGGCTGGCCGGTGACCAGGGCCTGGCCGAAGTTGCGCACCGAAGCGCCCAGGGGCGTGGCGCTGCGCTCGAAAACGTGCACCCGCAGACCGCGTTTGGCGGCGGCATAGGCATGGGACAGGCCCAGGATGCCGGCGCCGACGATCAGCAGATCGCTGTGATTGGTCATGAGTTGTTTCCTGGATGGGGAGCGCCTTCGCCGGCAAGCCGGCGAAGGCGATTGATCGGCTACTGCTTGGCAACCTTTTCCGACTTGCCGTCATAGCGCTTGCGCCATTCGGCGAGGATCTCGTCGCGGTTCTTCGAGGCCCAGGCAAAGTCGTTCTTGATCAGGCGCTGCTCGTAGTCGGCCGGCAGTTCGGTCTGCGGCTTGGCGATGCCCGGCTGGGCCAGCACGGCGAAGTTTTCCTTGTACAGCTCCATGGCCTCGGGGCTGGCGGAGAAGTCGGCGAGTTTCTTCGCCGCCTCTTCATGAGGCGTGCCCTTGATCACCGCGGTGGCTTCGATTTCCCAGCCCAGGCCTTCCTTCGGCAGGACAATGTCCAGCGGCGCGCCCTGGCGCTTGAGCTGCACGGCCGGGTACTCGAAGGAGATGCCAATCGGGAATTCACCGGCGGCGGCCAGCTTGCAGGGCTTGGAACCGGAGTGGACGTACTGGCCGATGTTCTGGTGCAGCTCATCCATGTACTGCCAGCCCTGCTTCTCGCCGAAGGTCTGCAGCCAGGCGCTGACGTCGAGGAAGCCGGTGCCCGAGGAGGCCGGGTTGGGCATGACGATCTTGCCTTTGTACTCGGGCTTGGTCAGGTCCTGCCAGCTCACCGGCTTGGTCAGGCCCTGCTTTTCGGCCTCCACGGTGTTGAAACAGATGGTGGCGGCCCAGACGTCCATGCCGACCCAGGCCGGTGGGTTGGCGGCGTCGCGGTAGTTCGGGCCGATCTTGCCCAGATCCTTGGGCGCATAGCTTTGCAGCATGCCCTGCTGGTCGAGGATCGCCAGGCTGGACGCGGCCAGGCCCCAGACCGCATCGGCCTGCGGGCGGGCTTTTTCCGCCAGCAGCTTGGCGGTGATGATCCCGGTGGAATCACGTACCCACTTGATCTCCACGTCCGGATTGGCCTTTTCGAAGGCTTGCTTGTAGGACTTCAGTTGCTCGGCTTCAAGGGCGGTGTAGACCGTCAGCTCGGTTTTCGCAGCAAAGGCGTTCAGGCTGACAGCAGAGAGGACGGCAGCGGCAAGAGCCAGGGGCTTGAACATGGTGCGGTTCCTTAGTGAGTGCAGATCAGAGTGGGGGTGGGTGAAGCGCATCAGTGGCCCGGCGTGCCCTGGCGCCAGGCCTGGGAACGGCGCAGCAGGCCGCGCGAAGCCCAGGCCAGGAGCAGCGAGACGCCGGCGGAGGTGAACAGGATCAGGGTCGACATCGCCGCGGCGCCGCCGACGTTGCCGGCGTCGTCCATGTTCAGCACGGCGACGGCGGCAAGGATGGTGTCCGGGCTGTAGAGGAAGATGGCCGCCGACACCGTGGTCATGGCCGAAACGAACAGGTAGCGCACGATATCCAGCAGCGCCGACAGGCAGATCGGCACGGTAACCCGCAGGTAGTGCCGGTACAGCGGCGCCTTGAGCGACAGCGCGGCGGCCTCGAACTCGGCATCCAGCTGGCGCAGGGCGGTGGTGGCGGTCATCTGCGCGGTGGTCAGGTAGTGGGCGATGGTGCACACCACCAGCAGGGTCATGGTGCCGTAGAACACATGCAGCGGGTTGCCATTGAGGTTGAAGAAGAAGACGTAGCCCAGGCCCAGCACCAGCCCGGGCACCGCCATGGGCACGAAACTGAGCATGCGCAGCGCCAGGTTCAAGCCGCGCTGGCCGTTGGTCTTCTCCATCAGGTAGGCGCCGGTAAAGATCACCACGCTGCCGATCAGCGCCGTGCACAGGGCCATGGTCAGGCTGTTGCGGTAGGCCAGCCAGCCACCGCCGGCGGTGTCGTTGAACTGGTAGTGGTTCAGCGACAGCGACAGGTTGTAGGGCCAGAATTTCACCAGCGACGAAAACACCGCCATGCCGAACACCAGCAGCAGGGCCGCGCAGATCAGCAGCATAATGGCCAGGTAGCAGCCATCGCGCAGTGGCGACGGCGCAGGCTTGAATACCTGGGCACGGCCGCTCATGGAGTCGCCATGGCGCCGGCGCAGCCAGGCGTCGACACCGAAGCTGAACAGGGCCGGCAACAGCAGGACCATGCCGATCAACGCGCCGCGGCCGAACTGCTGCTGCCCCACCACCGCCTTGTAGGCTTCCAGGGCCAGCACCTGATAGTCGCCACCCACTACCACCGGCACACCAAAGTCGGTGATGGTCAGGGTGAACACCAGGCAGAAGGCGGCGAACACCGCCTGCCGGGTCGCCGGCCAGGTGATGCTGCGAAAGGCCTTGGCGGGGCTGGCGCCCATGCTCGACGCGGCGTCGAACAGCCGCGCGTCCGCCAGGGACAGCGCCGAGAGCAGGATCATCAGGGCGTGGGGAAAGGTGTAGATGACCTCGCCGAGGACGATGCCCCAGAAGCCGTAGATGTTCTCGGCGAACAGGCCACGCAGCATCCCCTGATTGCCAAACAGATAGACCAGGGCAATGCCCGGGAGCATCGACGGCGCCATCAGCGGCAACAGCGACAGGCCGCGCCAGATGCCCTTGCCGGGAATCAGCGTGCGTTGCAGGGCGTAGGCGAACAGGTAGGCCAGGGGCACGACGATGGCGGCCACGCTGAGGGAGACTTTCAGGCTGTTGCCCAGCAACCAGTGGAAGTTTTCGCTGGCCACCAGCTCGCGAGCCGCCAGCCAGCCTCCGCCCTGCCCGGCCTCGGCGCTGAAGCCGCGCCAGAAGATCGCCAACAGGGGCAACAGCACCGCTACACCCAGCAGGAGCAGAAGCAGGACCTTGCCGCCGACGACAAAAATGCGGTCGCCGATCTCGGCACGAGAAGCCTGGCGCGCCCGCTTGGCGGGTAGCGGCAGGGACATGTGCGCAGTCATCTTAGGCAAACACCTGGAGGCTGCGCGGCGGCAAGGCGACCCAGATATCCTGGGCCCCCAGGCGCGGCATGGCTTCCGGTGCCAGCTCGGCCAGCAGCGCATGCCCCGGCAGTTGATTGAGTTCGAAGCTCATGCGGCAGCGATTGCCGAGGAAGGTGATCTCGCGGACCTTGGCCGGGAACAGGTTTTCCTCGTGCACCAGCGGATTCACGCTGATGGCTTCGGGACGGCAGAACAGCCGGCCCGAGGCGGTCTTGGCCGAGCCGTCGGCCAGGCGCACATTCATGCCGCCAACCTGGGCATGGCTGTCGCTGTTGCGGCTGAAGGGCAGCCAGTTGCCCTGGCCGACGAATTCGGCGACGAACGGCGTGGCCGGACGGTCGTAGATTTCCTGGGGCGTGGCGTACTGCTCGACCTTGCCGTTGTTCATCACGGCAATGCGGTCGGCCATCAGCATGGCTTCGTCCTGGTTGTGGGTAACCATCAGGGTGGTGATCCCCAGGCGCCGCTGCAGCTGGCGCAGCTCGGTGCACAGGTGCTCGCGGACCCGTGCGTCCAGCGCCGACATCGGCTCGTCCAGCAGCAGCAACGACGGCGCCGGGGCCAGGGCACGGGCCAGGGCCACGCGCTGCTGCTGGCCGCCGGACAGCTGACCGGGGTACTTCTTCTCGCTGCCGGTCAGCCCCACCAGTTCCAGCATCTGCGCCACGCGCTTGCGCGCTTCTTCGCGGCCACTGCCGGACAGGCCGTAGGCGATGTTGGCTTCTACCGTGAGGTTGGGGAACAGCGCGTAGGACTGGAACAGGATCCCGTAGTCCCGGGCCTGGGGCGCCAGCAGCGACACGTCCCGATCCCCGAGGTACAACTCGCCCTGGTCCTGGCGTTCCAGGCCGGCGATGCAGCGCAGCAAGGTGGTCTTGCCGCAGCCGGACGGCCCCAGCAGGCACACCAGCTCACCGGCAGCGACGTCCAGGGACACGTTATCCAGCGCGGTGAAGGCACCGAAGCGCTTGTGGATACCGCGCACCTTCATCGGTGCACCGGGGTTGCTCAGGGCAGTTGCAGCGGAGTTGTTCATGGACGCACCTCATCTAGCAGATGAGGCAAATCCTAGAGTTGCAATGCGTCGGTCATATGGCAGTAAGGCAAAAACGACCGATAGTGGTATTCAGGGATTTGGGTTCACTTGTAAATCATGTTCTCGCGAAGGCATCGGCATGGCCGATGCAGATCTTTCAGGCGGGAGCCATTTCCTGGGCCAGGCCGAGAAAGGCGGCGGGCAGGCGCGCGTTCTTGCGCTCCTTGAGGCAATACAGGTACTCGGCGATCTGCGGCGCGTTTTCGATGGTCAGGACCCGCAGTTGCGGGTCGTGGGGCACTTCCTGGCGGGCAATGATGCTGATGCCGATATTGCGCAGCACCGCCTCGCGGATCGATTCACGGCTGCCGATCTCCAGCAGCGGGCCAAAGCTGACGTTGGCGTTCTTCAGCAGACCTTCGGTGAGGCTGCGGGTGGTGGAGCCGGGTTCGCGCATCAGCAGCGTGTGCCCGGCCAGGGCGTTGAGGGGCACGTGTTCCAGCGCCGCCAGGGGGTGATTGCGATGCACCGCCAGCACCAGCGGATCGCTGCCCAGCACCCGGCGGACCAACCGCGAATCCTCCAGCAGTTGCGAGGAAGCGGCCACATCCACCCGATAGTCTTCCAGCGCCTCCAGGACCTGCTGGGAGTTGCCGATTTCCACCGAGACCTCCACCTGGGGCAGGCGCTGGCGGAAAGTCTTCACCAGATCGAGGATGTAGTACGGCGCGGTGGCGGCGATGCGCAGCGTGCCCTGCACCTGCCCACAGTTGCGCAGGAAGAATTCGATGTCCGACTCTTTCTGCAGCAGCTCCTTGACCATCGGCAGCAGGCGCGCGCCCTCATCGCTCAGGCTCAGGCGGCGCCCGCCTCGGTAGAACAGCTCCACCGCGTACTGGCTCTCCAGGTTGCGGACCTGGGTAGTCACCGTGGGCTGGCTGAGGCCGAGCTTCTTCGCCGCCTGGGTAATGCTGCCCAGGCGGGCGACCATGTAAAAAGCCTTTAGCTCGGCACTCAGCACAGGGTTCTCTCGTTGCTTATTTGCGCAGCAGGCGCAGACCGTTGAACACCACCAACAGGCTCACGCCCATGTCGGCGAACACTGCCATCCACATGGTGGCCAGCCCGGCAAAGGTTACCCCAAGAAAGATCGCCTTGATGACCAGGGCCAGGACGATATTTTGCTTGAGCACCACCGAGGTCTGGCGCGACAGGCGGATAAACGCCGGGATCTTGCGCAAATCATCGTCCATCAGGGCAACATCCGCGGTCTCGATGGCGGTGTCGGTGCCCGCCGCAGCCATGGCGAAACCGATTTCGGCGCGGGCCAGGGCCGGTGCGTCGTTGATCCCGTCGCCCACCATGCCCACCCGGTGGCCCTGGGCGTACAGGTCTTCGATGGCCTGCAGCTTGTCGGTGGGCAGCAGGTCGCCCCGGGCCTGGTCGATACCCACCTGGGCCGCGATGGCCTGGGCGGTATGCGGGTTGTCGCCGGTGAGCATCAGGGTCTTGATCCCCAGCTCATGCAATTGCTGGATGGCTTCGCGGCTGGATTCCTTGACCGTGTCTGCCACGGCGAACAGCGCCAGCGGGCCATTGCGGTCCAGCAGCAGGACCACGGTCTTGCCCTGCTTCTCCAGGGCGAAGAGTTTTTCTTCCAAAGCCGGGGAGCACAGGCCCAGCTCTTCCACCAGACGATGGTTGCCCAGATGGTACAGCTCGCCATTGATCTCGCCGCGTACGCCTCGGCCGGTCAAGGCCTCGAAGTTATCCACAGGGTGCATGGCCAACTGCTTATCCACAGCCGCCTGGGCAATGGCCAGGGACACCGGGTGGTCGGAACGCCCTGCCAGGCTTGCAGCCAGGGCCGGGGCGGTGTCCTGGGCCAGCGGGTCCAGGGACAGGAAGTCGGTCTGCACCGGCTTGCCGTGGGTGATGGTGCCGGTCTTGTCCAGGGCCAGGTAGTCGAGCTTGTAGCCGCCCTCCAGGTAGACCCCGCCCTTGACCAGAATGCCCTTGCGCGCGGCAGCCGCCAGGCCACTGACAATGCTCACCGGGGTGGAGATCACCAGGGCGCAGGGGCAAGCCACTACCAGCAGCACCAGGGCGCGGTAGATCCAGTCGAACCAGACGCCGCCCATGAACAGCGGCGGAATCAGCGCCACCGCCAGGGCGAAGGCGAATACCGCCGGGGTGTAGATTTTCGAGAAGCTGTCAACGAAGCGCTGGGTCGGAGCCCGGGCGCCCTGGGCCTGTTCCACAGCGTGGATGATCCGCGCCAGGGTCGAGTTGTTGGCGGCGGCAGTCACTCGGTATTCCAGGGAGCCGGCCTGGTTGATGGTGCCGGCGAAAACCTTGTCGCCCACAGTCTTTTCCACCGGCAGGCTTTCACCGGTGATCGGCGCCTGGTCGATGGTGGAGTTGCCGGACACGACCTCGCCGTCGAGGCCGATGCGCTCGCCGGGACGCACCCGCACCAGTGCGCCCAGTTCGACGCTTTTCGCTTCCTGTTCGCTCCAGTTGCCGTCTGCCTGCTGCACCGTGACCCGTTCCGGGGTCATCTGCATCAGGCCGCTGATGGCGTTGCGCGCCCGATCCAGGGAACGGGCCTCGATCAATTCCGCCACGGTGAACAGGAACATCACCATCGCCGCTTCCGGCCATTGGCCGATCAGCACGGCGCCGGTCACGGCGATGCTCATCAGGGCATTGATGTTGAGGTTGCGGTTCTTCAGGGCGATCCAGCCCTTCTTGTAGGTGGTCAGGCCACCACTGAGGATCGACACCAGGGCCACCAGGGCAATCACCCAGTCGGGCGCGGCATTGGTGAAATGGATGACCTCGGCAGCCAGCGCGCCGATACCGGACAGGGCCAGCGGCCACCAGGGCTTCTTCACGGGCGCTGCGGCAGGCGCGGCTTGGTCACCCTCCTGTTCCAGGGGTTCGGCGTGCATGCCCAGTGACTTGACCGCCTCGATGATAGGCGCGGTGCTCGGCAGGTCGTGGGTCACCCCCAGCACGCGGTTCATCAGGTTGAACTCCAGCGCCTGGACCCCGGCCAACTTGCCCAGCTTGTTCTGGATCAGGGTCTGTTCGGTGGGGCAGTCCATGGCTTCGATGCGAAAGCTGCTCAAGCGCGCGCCGGCGGTCGGGGTCTCGCTCAGGGTGACCCTGGACGGCGCCAGGCCGGCGGAACCGCAGCAGGAAGCGCCATGGGCGGCATGATCGTGTGCCTTGACCGGCTGCAGCTTGCCCGCGGGCGCATGGGAATGGCTGTGGCCATGGCTGTGATCGTGATCGTGATCGTGATCGTGATCGTGATCGTGATCAGCCTGGGGCTGCTGATCCGCGGTTTTGCGCGGGCTGTGGAGAGAATCGCTCATTAGGGTCCCTTCCGAATTAAGGTGCTTGTTGCCAAGTGAACACCCTGTAGCCACTATAGGGTCAAGCACCCATTCGGAGACGACGGCAATGAAGATTGGCGAACTGGCGAAACTCACCGACTGTCAGGTCGAGACCATCCGTTACTACGAGCGCGAAGGGCTGCTGCCGGAACCGGCCCGCAGTCAAGGCAACTATCGCCTCTACACCCAGGCCCACACCGAGCGCCTGACCTTTATCCGCAATTGCCGCAGCCTGGACATGACCCTCGAGGAGATCCGCAGCCTGCTCAACCTGCGCGACAGCCCCCAGGACCAGTGCGCCAGCGTCAAC
Source organism: Pseudomonas sp. GW822-FHT06D10 (assembly GCF_058799535.1). NCBI lineage: Bacteria > Pseudomonadati > Pseudomonadota > Gammaproteobacteria > Pseudomonadales > Pseudomonadaceae > Pseudomonas > Pseudomonas sp. GW822-FHT06D10. The sequence continues at coordinate 310,100 of NZ_JBXALN010000003.1, forward strand.
GCCCTGATCGACGAGCATATCCATCACGTCAAGGCGCGCATCGACGGCTTGCTGGCCCTGCAGGAACAACTGCTGGACCTGCGCCAGCGCTGCAGCGAGGGCCCGGACCTTGAGCACTGCGGAATTCTCCAGCGCCTGGAAGTCAGCGGCTCGGTGGCCCCCAATGAGAGCGAGCCCTCCCATGTCGGGCGCAGCCACGGGCACTGAACCCCTGGCGCGGTTTCAGGCGCCGCGCCGAACGCTGGCCGTCAGCCGCAGATAAGCCCCTTCGAGGATTGCCAGCAGCCGCTGGTCCAGTTGCTGCCAGGCCAGCCCCTGGCGCACCAGCCAGGCGCTGAGCCCCCCCACCAGGCAGCCACCCAGAATGTCGAAAGGGAAATGCACGCCCAGGTAGACCCGTGCCCAACTCACCAGGATCGCCAGGCCCAGCATCACCAGCCCGGTCTTGCGCAGGCTGGCCAGGATCAGCGCGAAAGCCATGGCGAACATGCCACTGGCGTGGTCGCTGGGGAAAGACGCCCCGGGCGCGTGGGCGAGGAAGTTCTGCCCCAGGCCGATCATGAACGGCCGCGGATGGAACCACAGCTCACGGACCAGCAGGTTGCAGACCAGGGCCAGGACAATGCTCAGGCCGGCGAGCAACACGATCATGCGCTGGCGGCGCTCGCCGAAAACCCAGAACACCACCAGCAGCAGCGGCACGCTGAGTACCACCCATTGCGCGAGGAAAACCGCCAGTGCACGCATCGGCATGGACGCCCCGGCACTGGCGTTGATGGCCAGGAACAGGCTGTGATTGAGTTCTTCCATTCGGAGCTCACGTTGAATGTCACAAGGACCACACCCCGCACCTGGCAGGGCTGCTACTCAGAGCGTAGCTGGCCGCCAGGCACAGCCATGCCCGGAACGGCTCCGGGCACAGGTCGATAAGGGCAACAGGATCAATCGACAAGGGCCGCGCGGCCCTTGCTGCAGTAGCTGGATGCTCAGACCGCCATCGGCGCCGTCATGGGCGCGTGGTGCTCATAGCCTTCCAGGGAGAAGTCGCTCGGCTCGATCAGCTCCAGCCACTCCGGCTGGTAGACGCCGGTCTTGGCGAACTCCGGCACACGCTCGGAAATCACCAGCTTGGGCATCGGGAACGGCTCGCGCTTGAGCTGTTCGTTGAGCATGTCCAGATGGTTTTCATAGACGTGGGCATCACCGATGAAATAGGTGAACCAGCGCGGCGTGTAGCCGGTCAGGCGGCCGATCAGGCTCATCAGCGCAGCACCCTCGGTGAGGTTGAACGGCGTGCCCAGGCCCAGGTCGTTGGAGCGGATGTAGAGGGTCAGGGAGATTTCCCGGGTCTGGACATTGGGATGGAACTGGTAAAGCAGGTGGCACGGCGGCAAGGCCATTTCATCCAGCTGGGCGCAGTTCCAGCCGTGGAACAGGATCCGCCGGCTGCCCGGGTCGTTGATGATGGTGTCGACGCACTGGCGCACCTGGTCGATGGCCTTGTACAGCACCACGTAGCCCTGGCCGTCTTCCTCGCCCGCGGCGATCTGCCGGTAGCCCTGGCTCAGCGCCAGGTCGATGGCCGCCTGGTTGCTGGTCTTGATCTGTTTGTAGGCCGGCCACTTGCGCCACTGCACGCCGTAGATCTCGCCCAGGTCGTCGTCGCCCTGGCGGAACGGGTTGGCCAGCCACTGGGCGTTTTCGTTGGCGTTCTGGTCCCAGACCTTGCAGCCCAGCGCACGAAACTCGGCGGCGTTGTTCACCCCGCGCAGGAAGCCGACCATCTCGCCGATGGCCGACTTGAAGGCCATCTTGCGGGTGGTGATGGCCGGGAAACCTTCCTTGAGGTCGTAGCGCAGCATGGCCCCGGGGAAGCTGATGGTGTTCACACCGGTGCGGTTGGCCTGCTTGGTGCCGTTGTTGATGACGTGGGCCACCAGATCAAGATATTGCTTCATGAATTACCTGCATCCTTGAACCCGGGGCACGCCCCGGGGTTCGAATTTATTGCGCCGCGCTCTTGGCCGGAGCGCGATGATAAGCCAGCCAGATCAACCCCAGGCCACCGAGAATCATCGGCACGCACAGGACCTGACCCATGGTCAGCCAGTTCCAGGCCAAGTAGCCCAACTGGGCGTCCGGCACCCGGACGAACTCGACGATGAAACGGAAGATCCCGTAGAACAGGGCGAACATACCGGAAACCGCCATGGTCGGCCGGGGTTTGCGCGAGAACAGCCAGAGGATCAGGAACAGCGCCACGCCTTCCAGGGCGAACTGATACAGCTGCGAGGGATGGCGCGGCAATTGCGCCGGATCGCTGAACGGCGGGAACACCATGGCCCAGGGCAGATCGGTGGGCTTGCCCCACAGTTCAGCGTTGATGAAGTTGCCGATGCGCCCGGCGCCCAAGCCGATCGGCACCATCGGCGCGACGAAATCCATCAGCTCGAAGAAGGTCTTGTTGTTGCGCTTGCCGAACCACCAGGCCGCCAGCATCACCCCGATAAAACCACCGTGGAACGACATGCCGCCCTTCCACACCTCGAAGATCAGCGTCGGGTTGGCCAGGTAGGCGCTCAGGTCGTAGAACAGCACATAACCCAGGCGACCACCGACTATCACCCCCATGGACATCCAGAACACCATGTCCGAGAGCTTCTCCTTGCTCCAGGTCGGATCGAAACGGTTCAGGCGGCGCGACGCCAGCAACCAGGCACCGCCAATGCCGATCAGGTACATCAGGCCGTACCAGTGGATTTTCAGCGGGCCGATGGCCAGGGCCACCGGATCAATCTGCGGGTAAGGCAGCATTGCGACTCCTCGTAAGGGTTAGAACTTCAGATTCCCGGGGCAAACTGCCAGCCCAGGATTAAGCCAGGATTGCGTCACCACTCAGAACAGGAAGCTGAGCCCCACGCAGAACAGTAGCGCGGCGAACATGCGTTTCAACAGGCGTGGCGACAGTTTGTGGGCCAGGCGCGCGCCGATGCGGGCGAACACCATGCTGGTCAGGGCAATGCCCAACAGGGCCGGCAAATAAACGAAACCGAGACTATGGGCCGGGAGCAGCGGATCATGCCAGCCCAGAATCATGAAACTTAAGGCACTGGCCAGGGCGATGGGCAAACCGCAGGCCGATGAGGTAGCCACCGCCTGCTGCATGGGCACGCTGCGCCAGGTGAGAAAAGGCACGGTGAGGGAGCCCCCGCCGATGCCGAAGATCGCCGAGGCCCAGCCAATCACACCGCCGGCGGCCGTCAGGCCCAGCTTGCCGGGCACCTGGCGGCTGGCCTTGGGCTTGAGCTCCAGGGTCATCTGCAGAGCCACCACGAGGGCGAACACACCGATGATTTTCTGCAGGTGCGGGCCGGAGATCGCCTCGGCGGTCAGTGCGCCGAAACCGGCGCCCAGGAGGATACCCACGGTCATCCAGGCGAAGATCGGCCAGCGCACAGCGCCACGCCGATGGTGCTCGCGCACCGCATTGACCGAGGTAAAGATGATGCTGGCCAGGGAGGTGCCGACCGCCAGATGGGTCAGCACCGAGACATCGAAGCCTTGCAGAGTGAAGCTGAACACCAGCACCGGGACTATGATGATCCCGCCGCCCACGCCGAACAGCCCGGCCAGCACGCCCGCACAGGCGCCCAGCAGCAGATAGAGCAGAAATTCCATGGGAGCATCCGAAAAATAGATCGGCATGGTAACGGAAGCGCCGCCCCGGACTCCACTGGATGGCGATGGATACCCGCCGGATCTGTGCGTAAAGTGGGCAAAAACACACAGGGGGCCACCTTAATGTGCTTGATCGTTTTCGCCTGGCGGCCGGGTCATGCTCAGCCACTGATCGTCGCGGCCAACCGTGATGAATTCTACGCGCGGCCGAGCCTGCCCCTGGGGCAGTGGCCGGAACTGCCGCAGATCCACGCCGGTCGCGACCTGGAAGCCGGCGGCACCTGGCTCGGGGTCGGCGCCGAGGGCCGCTTTGCCGCCCTGACCAATATCCGCAACCCGCACCAGCCTCCGGCGCGGCGCTCGCGGGGTGAACTGGTGGCGCGCTTTCTCGCCGGCGACGTGCCCCTGGATGATTATTTGCGCGATGTAGTCGGGCGCTCGGTGGAGTACGCCGGGTTCAACCTGCTGCTGGGCAATGCCGAGCAGCTGTGGCACTACAACGCTCGGGACCCGCAGCCGCAACGGCTGGAGCCTGGGGTCTACGGCCTTTCCAATGCCGGGCTGGATACGCCCTGGCCCAAGCTGCTCAAGGCCAGGGCGGCGTTGCAGGAGGTGTTGCATGATCCACAGCCCCAGGCACTGCTGGCGCTGTTGAGCGACCCGCAGACAGCGCCCTTCGCCGACCTGCCGGACACCGGCGTGGGCTTGGCCACCGAAAGCCTGCTGTCCAGCGTGTTCATCGCCAGCCCCAGCTACGGCACACGAGCCAGCACGGCACTGATCGTCCACGCCGATGGCTCGCGGCATCTGCTGGAGCGTAGCTTCGGCCCCTATGGCGGGCATCTGGGAGAGGTCGAACTGAAGGTCTGAAGCGTTCCCCGGCACGCCGGCTCCCACGAACGCTTCTGTAGGAGCCGGCTTGCCGGCGAAGAAAACAACCCGGTTACAGGGTCTTGCTCGAAGCCGGATTGATCATCCGCGCCAGCCCGAGTTTCTTCAGCGCCAGTTGCAGCGAACTGTGGATAACTTGCGGGTTGTCGATGGTCATCATTTCCGCCAGCAGTTCCTTGGCCTTGGTCATGCTCACCTGACGCAGCATCCACTTCACCTTCGGCAGGTTGGTGGCGTTCATCGACAGGCTGTCGAAGCCCATCGCCATCAGCAGCACCGCCGCCGCCGGATCACCGGCCATCTCGCCGCAGATGCTCACTGGCTTGCCTTCGGCATGGGCATCACGCACCACGTTCTGCAGCGCTTGCAGCACCGCCGGGTGCAGGTAGTCGTAGAGATCGGCCACCCGTGGGTTGTTGCGGTCCACCGCCAGCAGGTACTGGGTCAGGTCGTTGGAGCCCACCGAGAGGAAATCCACCTGGCGCGCCAGTTCCTTGGTCTGGTACACCGCGGCGGGGATTTCGATCATCACCCCCACTGGCGGCATCGGTACGTCAGTGCCTTCATCGCGCACTTCGCCCCAGGCCCGGTGGATCAGGTGCAAGGCTTCTTCCAGCTCGTGGATGCCGGAAATCATCGGCAGCAGGATGCGCAAATTGTTCAGGCCTTCGCTGGCCTTGAGCATCGCCCGGGCCTGTACCAGGAAGATCTCCGGGTGGTCGAGGGTCACGCGGATCCCGCGCCAGCCAAGGAAGGGGTTGTCTTCCTTGATCGGGAAGTACGACAGCGACTTGTCGCCGCCGATGTCCAGGCTGCGCATGGTCACCGGTTGCGGGTGGAAGGCCGCCAGCTGTTCGCGATAGATCGCCAGCTGTTCCTTCTCGCTGGGGAAGCGCTGGTTGATCATGAACGGCACTTCGGTGCGATACAGGCCCACGCCTTCGGCACCGCGCTTCTGCGCCCGGGCTACATCGGCCAGCAGGCCGGTGTTGACCCACAGCGGCATGCGGTGGCCATCGGGGGTGATGCAGGGCAGGTCGCGCAGGGCATCCAGACCCTGGGCCAGTTGCCGTTCTTCTTCCACCACATCGGCGAACTGCTTGCGCAGCACGTCGCTGGGGTTGGTGTAGACCTCGCCGTGGTAGCCGTCGACGATCATCTGGATGCCGTCGACCTTGGAGTACGGCAGGTCCACCAGGCCCATCACCGTCGGGATGCCCATGGCCCGTGCCAGGATCGCCACGTGGGAGTTGCCCGAACCCAGCACCGAGACCAGGCCCACCAGCTTGCCTTCCGGCACTTCGCCGAGCATGGCCGGGGTCAGTTCTTCACTGACCAGGATGGTGTTGTCGGGATAGACCAGGGTCTGCTGGCGCTCTTCCTGCAGGTAGGCCAGGAGCCGGCGGCCCAGGTCCTTGACGTCCGAGGCCCGCTCGCGCAGGTAGGCATCGTCCATCAGTTCGAAACGGTTGACGTGATCGGTGACCACCTGGCGCAACGCGCCCTGGGCCCATTGCCCGGTCTTGATCACGGCCTTCACTTCACTGCCCAGGGAGGCGTCGTCGAGCATCATCAGGTAGACGTCGAACAGCGCGCGCTCTTCAGGGCGCAATTGAGTGGCGAGCTTTTCCGACAGCGCGCGCATATCGGCCCGCACCCCTTCCAGGGCGCTCTTGAACAGGGCCAGTTCGGCGTCGATGTCGGTGACGTGCTTGTCCGGCACCACATCCAGGTCGGCCGGCGGCAGCATCACCACCGCGCTGCCCACCGCCGCGCCGGGCGAGCCCGGTACGCCGACGAACTTGGCTTCCTGAATGCCCTTGCCCTGGCGACCCAGGCCACGGATCGAACCGGTGGCCTCGGCATGGGCGATAACCCCGGCCAGTTGGGCACTCATGGTCACCAGGAAGGCTTCTTCGCCTTCGTCGAACTGGCGCCGCTCCTTTTGCTGGATAACCAGCACGCCCACCACCCGGCGGTGGTGAATGATCGGCGCACCGAGGAAGGAGGCGTAACGCTCCTCACCGGTTTCGGCGAAGTAGCGATAGCGCGGGTGGTCGGCGGCGTTTTCCAGGTTGAGGGGTTCTTCGCGAGTGCCCACCAGGCCTACCAGGCCTTCGTTGGGCGCCATGCTGACCTTGCCGATGGAGCGCTTGTTCAAGCCCTCGGTGGCCATCAGGACGAAACGGTTGGTTTCCGGGTCCAGCAGATAGACCGAGCAGACCTGGCTGCCCATGGCCTCTTTGACGCGCAATACAATAATCCCCAACGCCGCCTTGAGATCCTTGGCGGAGTTAACTTCCTGGACGATCTTGCGCAGCGTATTGAGCATGGCTCGGGGTCGAACTCCGTCGTCAGTCGCGCACTAGCAGGCGCGGGGCAAGCTCTTTGAGAGCGCGGCGATACACTTCGCGCTTGAATGTCACCACCTGGCCCAACGGATACCAATAACTGACCCAGCGCCAGCCATCGAATTCCGGTTTACCGGTCAAATCCATCCGCACCCGCTGCTCGTTGGAGATCAGGCGCAGGAGAAACCATTTCTGCTTCTGGCCGATGCACAGCGGTTGGCTGTGGGTCCGGACCAGACGCTGCGGCAAACGATAGCGCAACCAGCCCCGGGTGCAGGCGAGAATTTGCACATCTTCGCGCTCCAGCCCCACTTCTTCGTTCAGCTCGCGATACAAGGCGTCTTCCGGCGTCTCATCGGGGTTGATTCCCCCTTGAGGAAACTGCCAGGCATCTTGATTGATACGGCGAGCCCATAGCACCTGTCCGGCATCATTGGTCAGAATGATCCCGACATTGGGGCGGAAACCATCGGGGTCGATCACGGCTACAACCTCGCAAACGCATGTCGCCGCATTGTTCCACAAAGCTTGGGAATGCAGCAACGAGGCTGCTTACCTTATGTGCACTCTTGTGAAAAGACCGTATTCTGGGCACCTTTTTCCGCGACTTTTCAGCGAGTAACTGCAATGCGCCTGGCTTTATTCGACTTGGACAACACGCTTTTGGGCGGCGACAGCGACCACGCCTGGGGCGACTATCTGTGCGAGCGGGGCTTCCTCGACGCCGTCGCCTACAAGACCCGCAACGACGAGTTCTATCAGGATTACCTGGCCGGCAAGCTCGACAATGCCGCCTACTTGAACTTCTGCCTGGAAATCCTCGGCCGCACCGACATGGTCGTGCTCGAAGAGTGGCACCGCGACTTCATGCGCGACTGCATCGAGCCGATCCTCCTGCCCAAGGCCCAGGCCCTGCTGGACAAGCATCGCGCTGCCGGCGACAAGCTGGTGATCATCACCGCGACCAACCGTTTCGTGACCGCGCCGATCGCCGTACGCCTGGGCGTGGAAACCCTGATCGCCACCGAATGCGAAATGCAGGATGGCCGCTACACCGGGCGCAGTACCGATGTGCCGTGTTTCCGTGAAGGCAAGGTCACCCGCCTCAACCGCTGGCTGGAAGAGACCGGCCACAGCCTGGAAGACAGCTACTTCTACAGCGACTCGATGAACGACCTGCCCCTGCTGGAGCAAGTGACCACCGCCGTGGCCGTTGACCCGGACCCGAACCTGCGGGCCGAGGCCGAGAAACGTGGCTGGCAGGTCATCAGCCTGCGCGACTAGGCAGCTCGCCGGCGAGCCGGCTGTAGGCGCTGGCTTGCCAGCGAAAAAACCTACGCCGGCTTGGCCACCATCAGATAGAAAATCGCCATGAAGGCCAGGAACGCCGGCCAGCCCAGGGCGAACCACCAGCGCATATAAAGGGTTGCCCGCAGCGGCATCGGCGTCCCGTCCTGCAGGGCCTGCTCGGCCATCTTGTGCACTCGGATCTGCAACCAGACCACCGGCAGCCAGCACAGCCCCGCCACCACATACAGCCCCAGACTCCACATCAGCCACGCCTGCTGCAGCGACCAGCCTGCCAGGTGCACCAGCCCCAGCCCGCTCAACGGCTGGAATACCGCCGTGGTGGCGGTAAAGGCCCAGTCGGCGAACACCAGGTGCTTGAAGGTCACGGCGATCACTTCCACCCGGCCACTGCGCCAGGCCCGCAGGGCGTAATAGGCCGACCCCGCGCCGAGGCCGAACAGCACGGTGGAGGACAGGATATGCAGGGTTTTCAACAGCAGGTAAGCGCTCATTGGTGGGGTTCGGTCCACAGCAGCCATAGGGTCGCCACCATCAGCACCAGGTTCTTGGCGACGGCGGCATAAGGGTCAAACCAGAAGTGCGGCAGGATCAGACTGATGATCAGGGTGTAGCCGAGCATCAGCCCCAACTGCGCTTGCAAGGCCCGCCGGCGCCAGCGCCGCAGCAGCAGGCCGACACCCAGCAGCGCATCACAGAGTGAACCGCCGATCACCGCCAGGGCCGCCCAGATGCCCTGCACGCCAGCCTCGGCCATGATCCGCAGGCCCCAGTCGTAACCCGGGCCGATGCACACCAGCGCGGTACCCAGCCAGATCAGCACCATCACTGCCAGCAACAGCGGGCGCAGGGCCAGTTGGGTGCTTTGCGCCGTCTGCGGCCAGTCCTGCAAGCGGGCCGCCAGCGGCGCCGCGTGATACCCGCAGACCGAGGCCAGCACCTGCGGATCCGCCAGGTTGTCGTGGTGGGCCATGGCCAGGCTCTGCCGGTTCAAGGCTCGCCAGCCCAGACGATCGCCAGCAGCGGCCACCAGCCGCAGCAAGACCGCTGGCAGCTTGAAGTAGCGCGCCGGGCCCCAGCCCTGGGCCGACCGCAGGCGATCGAGCAGTTGCGCCATGGTCATGCGTTCCGGGCCGACCAGGGGCAGAACCATGGATTCCTGCGGCCACTGCCTGAGCAGCGCCAGCACCGCAGCACTCAAGTCCTCTATATGCAAGGGCTGCATCTGCGCCTTGGCGGACAGCAAGGGAATCAGCGGCCAGGGCGACAGCCTCGTCAGCCAGCCGCTGCTGGCACCGCCAGCGCCGAGCACCAGCGAGGGCCGCAGCACCACCGCCGGTACTCCCAACTGCAGCAGGTAATCATCCGCCGCCGCCTTGCTGGCAAGGAACGGCACCTGGGGCAGGATCCCGGCCCCCAATGCGGAAATCTGCAGTACCCGCACGCCCCGGGCCGCCGCCAGATCGAACAGCGCGCGGGTACCCAGGTCCTGGGTCAGGCTCAACGCCCGCGCATCAGTGCTCAACAGCCCCGCGGCGTTGATCAGCAGGTCGGTGTCGGCAGGCAGGGCAAAGGGCTGGGGCTCGCGGCCCAGGCAATCGAGATCCAGCTGGCGCCACTCCACCCCGGGCAACCCCTGGGGCTGCGGGCGACGGCTGGTGGCAATCAGCTGATGGCCGGCAGCGTGCAATGCCGCCAGCAGATGACGGCCGACAAACCCTGTGGCCCCCACCAGAACGACCTTCATGGCAATCCTTGAGAGTTAGACCGGCTTGGCGCCCATAAGACCGGCAATGGTCACGAAACATGCGGCGCTGAACACCGCCAGCACCAGGGTGAACGCCAGGCCGCTGGCAACCTTGGCCACCCGCAGGCGGTTGAGGCGCACCATCAGCCACAGCCAGGCCAGGGCCCCCAGGGTATAGAGCACACTGGAACCCAGGACCCAGGTCTGCCCCAGCGGCCAACCCACCAGATGCACCAGCCACCAACCGCTGAACGGCAATGTCAGCATGCCCAGCGCCAGCAACAGCCAGCCGAACAGGCCCGGACGGTGCAGCACCCGGCTATAAACCGTGGCATCCCCCTGGCGGCGCAGGCGCCAGACCCAGATCGCCAGCCCCAGCGCACTGCCCAATAGCAGCACGGTGGCCAGTACATGAAGCGTCTTCAGCGTGGTCAGTGTTTCCATGTTTTCGCTTCCTTAAGGCTCCGATCCTCAGCGTAGTCGTTCAGCCGAGGAACAGCTGGTAGGCCGGGTTGTCGCTTTCATCCCAGTACGGATAGCCAATCTGCTCCAGCGCCGCGGGCACCAGGTGACGTTCATCGGCCGGCACTTGCAGGCCGGCGACTACCCGGCCATCCGCCGCACCATGGTTGCGGTAGTGGAACATCGAGATATTCCAGCGCCCGCCCAGCTTGTTGAGGAAGTTGAACAGCGCCCCCGGACGCTCCGGGAACTCGAAACGCAGCACCACTTCGTCGCTGACCTTCTCGGCATGGCCGCCGACCATATAGCGGATGTGCAGCTTGGCCAGTTCGTTGTCGGTCAGGTCGATCACCGGAAAGCCCTGCTCGGTCAGGCTGGCGATCAGGGCGCTGCGCGGATCGTTTTCCGGGTGGGTCTGCACGCCAACGAAGATGTGCGCTTCGCTGCCGGTGTTGTAGCGGTAGTTGAATTCGGTGATCTGGCGCTTGCCCACCGCCTCGCAGAAGGCCTTGAAGCTGCCGGGCTTCTCGGGGATGGTCACGGCGATGATGGCTTCGCGGCCTTCGCCCAGTTCGGCGCGCTCGGCCACGTGGCGCAGGCGGTCGAAGTTGACGTTGGCCCCGGAGTCGATGGCCACCAGGGTCTGCCCGCTGATACCGCGCTGCTCGACGTACTTCTTGATCCCGGCAACGCCCAGGGCGCCGGCAGGTTCGGTGATCGAGCGGGTATCGTCGTAGATGTCCTTGATTGCCGCACAGATCTCGTCGGTACTGACGGTAATCACTTCATCCACATAATCCTTGCAGATGTCGAAGGTGTGCTGGCCAATCTGCGCCACCGCCACGCCGTCGGCGAAGATCCCCACGGTCGGCAGCACCACGCGCTCACCGGCGGCCATGGCCGCCTGCAGGCAGTTGGAGTCGTCCGGCTCGACGCCGATGACCTTGATCTGCGGGCGCAGGTACTTCACATAGGCCGCAATGCCGGCGATCAGGCCGCCGCCGCCGACCGGAACGAAGATCGCATCCAGCGGGCCGGGGTGCTGGCGCAGAATCTCCATGGCCACCGTGCCCTGCCCGGCAATGGTGTGCGGATCATCGTAGGGATGGATGTAGACGTAGCCCTTCTCGTCCACCAGCTTCAGGGAGTAGGCCAGCGCTTCAGGGAAGGTATCACCGTGCAGCACCACCTTGCCGCCACGGGAGCGCACGCCCTCGACCTTGATCTCGGGGGTGGTCTTGGGCATCACGATAGTGGCCTTGACCCCCAGCACCTTGGCCGCCAGGGCCAGGCCCTGGGCGTGGTTGCCCGCCGACGCAGTGACCACGCCGCGGGCGCGCTCGGCATCGCTGAGCTGGGTCAGCTTGTTGTAGGCACCACGGATCTTGAACGAGAACACCGGCTGCAAGTCTTCACGCTTGAGCCAGATCTGATTGCCCAGCCGCTCGGAAAGCTGGCGGGCAGTCTGCAATGGGGTTTCTACGGCAACGTCATAAACGCGCGAGGTGAGGATCTTCTTGACGTACTGTTCGAGCATCGGAAAGCATCACTGAGCGGGTTGGGCAGGGCCAGGGAGTCTAACCCAGCGTTTGCCCGGGCGACCACACGAATACAGAGGTTTTAGCCGCCCCCTCGCCTTCTCTGAAGCCCGGCCGATTAGCCAAACGGGCAATGACCTGATCTGCCGCGGCGCCTATAATGCCGGCCTTTGTGCCCCCCCTTGCCCGCTTCGGAGCCCGCATGACCCAGGATCAACTCAAACAGGCCGTTGCCCAGGCCGCCGTCGACCTTATCCTCCCGAAACTCGATGACAAGAGCATCGTCGGGGTCGGCACCGGCTCCACCGCCAACTGCTTCATCGACGCCCTGGCCCTGCACAAGGGCGCCTTCGACGGCGCCGTGGCCAGCTCCGAAGCCACCGCCGCGCGCCTCAAGGGCCACGGAATTCCGGTCTACGAACTCAACACCGTGAGCGACCTGGAGTTCTACATCGACGGCGCCGACGAAAGCGACGAGCACCTGAACCTGATCAAGGGCGGCGGCGCCGCCCTGACTCGGGAAAAGATCGTCGCCGCCGTGGCCAAGACGTTCATCTGCATCGCCGACGCCAGCAAGCTGGTGCCGGTGCTGGGCAACTTCCCGCTGCCCGTGGAAGTGATCCCCATGGCCCGCAGCCACGTGGCCCGTGAACTGGTGAAACTGGGCGGCGACCCGGTGTACCGCGAAGGCGTGATCACCGACAACGGCAACATCATCCTCGATGTGCACAACATGCAGATCACCAATCCGGTGGAACTGGAAAGCCAGATCAATGCCATTGTCGGCGTGGTCACCAATGGCCTGTTCGCTGCACGCCCCGCCGACGTGCTGCTGCTGGGTACCGCCGAAGGGGTGAAGACCCTCAAGGCCTGAGCCGGCCTGCGGATTGGAGCCGGCGAGCGGGCGAAGGCGGTTTTGAAGGCCTCTTCGCTGGCAAGCCGGCTCCTACATCGGTTTCTTGAAGACGTAGAACAGGTTCGGTTCGCTCACCAGGTACAGGGTGCCGGCGTCATCCATGGCCATCCCTTCCGCCTGAGGCACTGCCTTGCTCAGGCCCTGGCGCCACTTGCCCAGGGCCAGGGTACTCAGCGGGCGCCCCTCGACATCCAGCTCCACCACCAGCCGCGACTCGTCCGACAGTGCCAGCAGGTGGCCACTACGCTCGTCGTATTGCAGGCTGGATAGATCACGCACGAACAGACCAGCATCGCGCTTGGGGTTGTTCACCACATGCATCCCGTAGGACTGCTCCGGATCTTGATGGGGGAAGCCCTGCACTTCGTAGATCAGCATCGGGTCGCGCTCCTTGGCGACGAACAGGCGCTTGCCCTGGGAGTCGTAGGCCAGCCCCTCGAAGCCTTTGTTGCCGGCAAGGTGCACGCCCAGGGTGATCTGCTCGGCTTCTGCCGCATCCACCGCCGTGGTTTCATCGTCCAGCTGGATCTTGATCAGCCGGTGCTGGCGCTCGTCGCTGATCACATAGGTATTGGCACTGATGAACTCCACCGCTTCCGGATCGCCAAAGCCCACCAGAGCGATGCGGCGCAGGATCTGCCCGTCCAGGGACAGCTCGATCAGTTCGGAATTCTTGTTAGTCACGGTGAACAGGCTATTGCGCAGCGGATCGTAGGTCAGCGCCGAGACCTCATCCAGGCCCTCGATGGGCTGCGCCTCCAGCACGACCCGGTAATCGCCCAGCCCCAGGGATTGGGGGGCCGCCACCTGCCAGTAGGATTGCCAGTCGAACCAGGCGCGCTGCCACAACCTGTGGTTATGGACAAACACCGCCAGCAGCACGGCCATCAGGCAGAGGATCAGGTAAAGGGGTTGCAGGCGGGTGAGGCGATACATGGCGGGCAGGCTCGAAATCAGGACAGGCTGATGAAATATCACAGCCGCCTGAATTAAAGCTTAATGCCCTGAATGGCCCGGCTCGAGTGCCAGGCTAGGGCTCACTGCTTTTCGAAGCGATAGAACAGGTTGGGCTCGCTGACCATGTAGAGGTTGCCGGCCTCATCCATGGCCACCCCTTCGGCCCGGGGAATGGTTTTTTCCAGGCCATTGAAGCCACCGAGCAGGGCCATGAAGCTGACCTGTTCGCCCTGCTCGTCCAGCTCCAGCAGCAGATGGGAATCAGCCGACAGCACCAGGGTATGGCCGGTGCGCGGGTCGATGCCCAGGGCCGAAAGGTTGCGCAAGTCGAGTTCGTCGCTGGCCAGCTTCTGCTTGTTGCCCTTGAGTACCTGGCTACCGTCGCTGCTCCAGGTAAACAACGCCGGCGGGCGCTCCTCCCCCAACAGCAACTGTTGCTTGCGCGGGTTCCAGGCAATGGCTTCGAACGCCTTGTTCTGGTCTGCCGAAGGGCCCAGGTCGTATTTGGGGAAGTCCGCGACATTCAGTGACCGGGTATTGGCATCAACCTTGACGATCACCAGCGAATGCTCGCGCTCATCGACAATCGCCAGCAGGCCATTCTCCAGGACCGCGACCCCTTCCGGGTTGCTCCAGCCCACCAGAGGCATCTTGCGCAGGACGTCGCCTTGCAGCGACAGCTCCACCAGGAATGGGTGCTTGCCCATTACCGAAAACAAGGTCTTGGTCTGGGGGTTATAGGAAAGATCGGAGGCTTCGTCCCGCTCCATGCCTGGCAGGACCTTGGCGTCGATCACTGCCCGGTAGCTGGGCAGCCAGATACTGGAGCTGCGTTCGGCGGTACTGACAAAACCTTCCTGAACCCAGAGAGCCCCACGATCATCCCAATGCATGAGGCTGGCTACGCCATAGCAGATCACGCCCGCCAACAGCAGCCAGGAATACCAGCGCATGCGCAATCGCAAGCGGCGGATGAGACGAGGTTTAGGTAGAGGGTGGGCGTCCATCACACAGATTCCAGAAACGCGGCCAAAGGTAGTAGCACAGGGATTTCAGATCCGCGAACCATAAGCTTCGGAATTATCCGGGATAAAATGTGAAAAAACGGTTAAAGCCGCTGATCTCTCTGCGCCGGGCCCAGGATTACCGGGCCCAGCGCAGAAAGATTCGGATCAACGGACGCTGCTGGTGAAACGGCTGGCACCGGGAAGCTCCAGCACCAGCTCATCGCCGACATTCAGCGGCCCAACCCCGACCGGCGTGCCCGTGAGGATCACATCGCCGGCCTGCAGGGAGAAACAACCGGCCATGTACTGGATCATCGGCACTATGGGGTTGAGCATGATGGCGCTGTTGCCGTCCTGGCGTACTTCACCGTTGATGGTCAGGCGGATGCCGATGTCGGTCAGGTCGGCGAAGGTACTGCCCACCACAAAGGGCGCGATCACCGCCGCGCCGTCGAACGACTTGGCGATTTCCCAGGGCAGGCCCTTGGCTTTGAGTTCGGCCTGCTTGTCCCGCAGGGTCAGGTCCAGTGCCGGGGCAAAGCCGGAAATGGCATCCAGCACTTCTTCGCGGCCGGGTTTGGTGGAGAGCGGCTTGCCGATCAACACCGCGATTTCCGCTTCGTAGTGCACCGAACCACGCTCGGTGGGAATCGCGAACCCACCTTCCAGGGGCACCACACAACTGCCCGGCTTGATAAACAACAGGGGTTCGGTAGGTACCGGGTTGTCCAGCTCCTTGGCGTGCTCGGCGTAGTTGCGACCGATGCACACCACCTTGCCCACCGGAAAATGGATCCGGGTACCGTCGACATACTGGTGCTGATAGCTCATTACCGACTCCTGCTTGTGTGCGTTATCTGGACACTACCCGGCCTCAGATCGCGAAGATCTTGCCCGGGTTCATGATGCCGTTCGGGTCGAACGCGGCCTTGACCGCCTTCATGTACTCGATCTCCACCGGCGAGCGGCTGTAGGTCAGGTAATCACGCTTGGTCATGCCAACGCCGTGTTCCGCGGAAATCGAGCCGTTGTACTTCTCGACCGTCTCGAACACCCACTTGTTGACCGTCGCGCACTTGGCAAAGAACTCGTCCTTGCTCAGGTTGTCCGGCTTGAGGATGTTCAGGTGCAGGTTGCCGTCGCCGATGTGGCCGAACCAGACGATTTCGAAGTCCGGGTAGTGCTTGCCGACGATGGCGTCGATTTCCTGAAGGAAGGCCGGGACTTTCGACACAGTGACCGAAATGTCGTTCTTGTACGGCGTCCAGTGGGAAATGGTCTCGGAAATGTATTCGCGCAGCTTCCACAGGTTGTGCAACTGGGTTTCGCTCTGGCTCATCACGCCGTCCAGCACCCAGCCCTGCTCGACACAGTGCTCGAAGGTTTCCAGGGCGTGGTTGGCCACTTCCTCGGTGGTGGCTTCGAACTCCAGCAGCGCATAGAACGGGCAGTCGGACTCGAACGGTGCCGGTACGTCGCCACGGGCCAGGACCTTGGCCAGGGCCTTGTCGGAGAAGAACTCGAAGGCCGTCAGATCCAGCTTGCCCTGGAAGGCGTGCAACACGGGCATGATCGAGTCGAAATCAGGGGTGCCCAGGACCATCGCCGTGAGGTTCTTCGGGGCCCGGTCCAGGCGCATGGTGGCCTCGACCACGAAGCCCAGGGTGCCCTCGGCGCCGATGAACAGCTGGCGCAAGTCATAGCCGGTGGCGTTCTTGATCAGGTCCTTGTTCAGCTCCAGCAGGTCGCCCTTGCCGGTGACCACCTTCATGCCAGCCACCCAATTGCGGGTCATGCCGTAGCGAATCACCTTGATTCCGCCGGCATTGGTACCGATATTGCCGCCAATCTGGCTGGAACCTGCAGAAGCGAAATCCACCGGGTAGTACAGGCCGTTTTCCTGCGCCAGGTTCTGCAACTGCTCGGTGACCACGCCCGGCTGGCACACCGCGGTGCGGTCGGTCAGGTTCAGGTCGAGGATCTGGTTCATATAGTCGAAGGACACCACCACCTCGCCGTTGGCTGCCACCGCTGCCGCCGAAAGCCCGGTGCGACCGCCCGAAGGCACCAGCGCAACCTTGTGCTGATTGGCCCAGCGCACAATGGCCTGGACCTGCTCGATGGTTTTCGGAAACACAATGGCTGTCGGGGCCGGGGCGAAATGCTTGGTCCAATCCTTGCCATAAGCATTCAGGGAGTCAGCGTCGGTCAGCACCTTGCCAGGCTCAACCAGGGTCTTCAGCTCATCAATCAGGGCAGGATTGGTCATCGACAGAACTCTCGAACAATTCATGGTCATCCTGAGAACGCTTCACGTCGCAGGAATGAGTGTTTAGCGGGGCGCGTATGCTAGCATACCGCCCCCGCAGGAGAGTGCCCAAGGGCCTTTCTGCGGTGTCGGCCCAGTGCCGCCCAGGTCAGCTCAAGCTGTCCACTTCCCTGCCATTTTTCTCCGGGACACAGGTTTACGCAGATGAGCAAGACTTCTCTCGATAAGAGCAAGATCAAGTTCCTTCTCCTCGAAGGCGTCCACCAATCCGCTGTCGACGTCCTCAAGGCCGCCGGCTACACCAGCATCGAGTACCTCACCGGTTCTCTGCCGGAAGCCCAGCTCAAGGAAAAGATCGCCGATGCACACTTCATCGGCATTCGCTCCCGCACTCAACTGACCGAAGAGATCTTCGACCACGCGAAGAAACTGGTCGCAGTGGGCTGCTTCTGCATCGGCACCAACCAGGTTGACCTGTCCGCCGCTCGTGAGCGCGGCATCGCGGTGTTCAACGCGCCGTACTCCAACACCCGTTCGGTTGCCGAGCTGGTGCTGGCCGAGGCCATCCTGCTGCTGCGCGGCATCCCCGAGAAAAACGCTTCCTGCCACCGTGGCGGCTGGATCAAGAGCGCGGCCAACTCCTTCGAAATCCGTGGCAAGAAGCTGGGTATCGTCGGCTACGGCTCCATTGGTACGCAGTTGTCGGTCCTGGCTGAAGGCCTGGGCATGCAGGTGTTTTTCTACGACACCGTGACCAAGCTGCCACTGGGCAACGCCACCCAGGTGGGCAACCTGCACGAACTGCTGGGCATGTCCGACATCGTCACCCTGCACGTGCCGGAAACCGCGGCCACCCAGTGGATGATCGGCGAGAAGGAAATCCGCGCCATCAAGAAGGGCGGCATCCTGATCAACGCCGCCCGCGGCACCGTGGTCGAGCTGGACGCCCTGGCGGACGCGATCAAGGACAAGCACCTGATCGGCGCGGCCATCGACGTATTCCCGGTGGAGCCGCGCTCCAACGACGAAGAGTTCGAAAGCCCGCTGCGCGGCCTGGACAACGTGATCCTGACCCCGCACATCGGCGGTTCCACCGCTGAAGCCCAGGCCAACATCGGCCTGGAAGTGGCAGAAAAACTGGTCAAGTACAGCGACAACGGTACCTCGGTGTCCTCGGTCAACTTCCCTGAAGTGGCGCTGCCGGCCCACCCGGGCAAGCACCGTCTGCTGCACATCCACGAGAACATTCCGGGCGTGATGAGCGAGATCAACAAGGTCTTCGCCGAAAACGGCATCAACATCTCCGGCCAGTTCCTGCAGACCAACGAGAAGGTCGGCTACGTGGTGATCGACGTCGACGCCGAGTACTCGGACCTGGCGCAAGAGAAGCTGCAGCACATCAACGGCACCATCCGTTGCCGCGTGCTGTTCTAAGCCTCGACCGCGGCACAAAAAAGGGAGCCCTCTGGGCTCCCTTTTTTATCGTGTTTACGATTATTTCACTGTTACTGTGATTTTCTTGGAGACGATCACCGGGTTGAAAGGCACGTGGTTCTTGTCCCCCAGTTCCAGTTGCAGGGTGTGCTTGCCGGGTGCCAGGGTTACTTCGGTTTCGGTCTGGGCCTTGCCGAAGTGCAGGTGGTTGGCGTCCATCGGGATCGGCAGGTTCTCGGCAGGCAACTGATCGACATCGATCAGCAGGTGATGGTGGCCGGTGTTGGCGGTCTGATCGCCCGCCGGAGCCAGGGCGATGCCTTCAACGCCGAACTTGACCTTGAAGGTCTTGTCCACGGTGGCCCCGTCGGCCGGGGAAACGATAGTCACCTTGGCGCCGGCAGGTGCCTCGGTACGCGGAATTTCCGCTGCACCGGCCAGCATCGAGGTTCCCAGCAACAGACCGGCCAAAGCAGCACGCGACATAAAAATTTTCATTATCTTCTCCAGTTTTTCCGCAAATCTTTTACGGTTATGACAACTTCGTGGCAATTCGTTGTCGAAGGCACTCAACACCTTAGCAAAGCGAGCCTGAACGGCGCATCGCTCATATAAATTCAAGGAGTGACCATGCGTTTCCTGCCTGGCCTGTTACTTTTGCTGCCCCTTGCGAGCACTTGCGCTCAAGCCGAACTGATGGACGATATCAATGACCGCGGCGAGCTGCGCATCGCCCTGGAAGCCGATACGCCGCCCTTCAATTTCAAGGACGACGGCAAACTCACCGGTTTCGAGGTGGAGTTGGGGCAACTGCTGGCCAGTGAACTGGACGTACGCGCGGACATCGTGGTGACCGAGGCCGCCGAACTGCTCCCGGGAGTGGAAAGCGGCAAGTTCGACGTGGCGATCAACCACATAGCAATGACCCCGGAACTCAAGGATCGTTTCGATTTCAGCGAACCCTACAGCTATTCCAGTGCGCAGTTGATTGTGCGCAAGGAAGAGCAGCGTCCGCTGTTTTCCCTGCAGGCCCTGCGCGGCCAGGCGCTGGGGGTGGCCCAGGGCAGCCAGTTCGTCGATCAGGCGCGGACTGTGGAAGGGATCAACCTGCGCAGCTACGCCGATGCCCAGCAGCCGATCAAGGACGTGGCGGACAAGCAGATCGACGCCGCCATCAGCGATCGCCTGCTGATTCCCTACGCCATTCGCGACAGCCGCCTGCCGGTGAAAGAAGGCGCCAAGGTCGGACCGACCCTGAGCCTGGCGATCCCCTTCCAGAAAGGTAACCCGGCGTTT
Source organism: Pseudomonas sp. GW822-FHT06D10 (assembly GCF_058799535.1). NCBI lineage: Bacteria > Pseudomonadati > Pseudomonadota > Gammaproteobacteria > Pseudomonadales > Pseudomonadaceae > Pseudomonas > Pseudomonas sp. GW822-FHT06D10. Next base: position 329,954 of record NZ_JBXALN010000003.1, read on the forward strand.
CGCGCGAGCCTGGACAGCGCCTTGCAGCGGATCAAGGCCGACGGGCGCCTGATGGCCCTGTCGGAGAAATGGTTCGGCATGGACGCGAGCAAACCGCCGAAGGCCGAAGCCGGGCAGTAAACGACACAAGCTGCCTGGATTGACCTGTAGCCGCAGCCTGCGAACGGACCGAAGGGACGCAGGGGCTTCATGGCCGCCAGAGGTCGGCGGAAACCGTCAAGCAAGGCCCTTAGGGCCTTTTCGCAGCCTCGCTAAAGCTCGGCAGCGGCTACGAGGACAATGCGGCCAGGGCGCTGGCGGCCTCGGGCAGTTGCAGCTCGCTGAAGACTTGCACCCCGTGCTGCTTGAGCAACGCGGCGGTGACGCCCTCCCCCGAAACCTTGACCCCGCTGAAGCTGCCGTCATAGGTCAGCAGGTTGCCACAGGATGGGCTGTGGGCCTTGAGCACGGCAACACGGATCCGGTGCTTTTCCACCAGCTCCAGGGCCTGGCGGGCGCCAGCCAGGAACTGGGCACTGACATCTTCACCTTCGCAGGTCATCACCGGTGCCCGGCCCTCAAGCACATCGACACCCTGCCCGCCGGGGATCTCCGCTGGCGCCCGTGGCGTGGGCAAACCACCAGCAACCTCCGGACACAGGGCAACCACTCGTCCCTCTTGCTGCCAGGCGGCCAGTTGATCGAACGGGCCGCTGGCACCGCCGTCGTAGCGTACGCGGTGGCCCAACAGGCAGCGGCTGACCAGGATCTTGTGCATATTCAGAACGGCTCGTTACCACGGCGCCGGAACCAGCCGGTCAGGGACAGGCGTTCCCGGGTCGCGGGCATGACTTCATGGGGGACTTCGCCGGAAAGAAACACCACCAGCCGCCCCCCGACAGGGACTACATCGTATTGCCCCCGGTCATTGAGGTACATGCGCAATTGCCCGCCCTGCTCGGGCAGCCACTCCTCATTGAGGTAGACCACCGCCGAGACCATGCGCCGGTCGTCATCGCGAAAGCGATCCACGTGGCGCTTGTAGAAGGCTCCCGGCGGGTACATCGCGAAATGGCATTCGAAATCTTCAAGCCCGAGGAACAGGCCTCGGTTCAGAGCCTCGCGCAGGCTGTCCATCAGTTCCAGGTAGCTATCGCAGGCCTGGGCCTGACCGGGTTCGAGCCACTGGATATGGTCGCCGCGAATACCCTCGCGGATCTCCTGGGCCGGCCCGCGTCCTACCGCCGCCGGCGCCAGTTCACCTTCAGCCGCACGTTTACGGCACTCAGCCGCCAGTTCGAGGGTCAGAGCCTCGGACAGGAAGACATTTTGCTGCGACCAGCCACAGGCGGCCAGGTCGTCGACAATGTTCAACAACAGCGGATGATCAGAGGGTATTTGCATGGCGCGCATAGTATCCAGCCTCAGAAAAATCTGACAGAGCCGCAGAGCGGAGGATGAAGCATTTTTTTCAATGGGCTTACACATCATCGGTTTGCCGAGGGATGCTGATACGAATTCTCGACAACCACCCTCTTGCCCCGGAGAATAGTCGCCTGCTGACAGGAGTCCTTATGCGCCGTTTGCTTTTCTCACTGTTGATCTTCTGCGCCTTGCCTGCCTGGGCAGACAGCCACGACCAGTTGTACCAGGTCGCCGGTTGGGCGCAACAGCGCGCGCATTTCAACGATGCCCTCAGCGCCGCCCAGCAGCGCTACCAGAGCAGCCTACCGCCGGCGGTCTATCAAGCCCTGGTGGACAACAGCAACCAGCGCTTCGCACCCCAGGCCGTGGACCGTCGCGCCGAGGCCCAACTGCGGCAGAACCTGGCGGACCCCGCACCGGCCCTGGCCTTCTTCCAGTCGCCCCTGGGCCGCAAGATTGTCGCCGCCGAACTGCTGGCGACCCGCCGCGACCAATTGGCCAAGAACGCCCAGGGCCTGCCGAAGATGCAGGCCAGCGACAACCGCCAGTTGATCATCGGCCACCTGGCCCAGGCCCTGCCGGCCCGGGAAGCGGGTGCAGAGGTGAGCCTGGCGATTGCCGGTGTCGCCGCCGACAGCCTGAGCCAGATGATTCCCGGCCTGCTGGGCGGCGGCCAGGCCCAGGGCATGCTCAACGGCCAGCGCCAGCGGCTGATGCAGCAGATCGGCAACGACCTGAACAACACCTTGCTGTACGTCTATCGGGATCTGTCCGACACGGAGCTGGAAGAGTTCGCCACCTTCGCCGAGTCCAGCGAAGGCAAGGCCTACTACCAGGCCGCCCTGGCAGCGATTCGCGCCGGCCTGGCGGTCGGCCAGAGCACTTCCAGCCTCGCCCCCTGACCCGGCAACTCGCCTGTGACCGCGGCCGAGCCCACAGGCCCTTGCCTGGCAATCGCCTGACGAGCCTGCAGTAGCCTTGGGCTCTTGCGTCCCTTAGGGCCGTCGCAGCCTGCGGCAGCGGCTGCACCAATCTCTAGAGGTGCTGGGTCAGAAAGGCGAAGTACTGATCGCGATACAACGGGATTTCATTGGCCAGGTGGTGCCGCGCATCGGGCAGCATCAACAGCTCGGGCGCGGCGAACTTGCCGCGAATCACTTGCAGATTGTGCTGCCAGTCCACGGTCATGTCCGCATCCCCCTGAACGATCAACGGCTGCCTGGAGCTGCGGGGCGCCGCCTCCAGGCGCTTGATCCAGCGCGACAGCGCTCCCACCCAGGCCGTCGGCAAGCGTTGCGGCTGCAACGGGTCGACCTGCAGGAACGCGAGGAAATCCGGGTCGTTGGAGTTTTCGCTGAAGCGCCGGGCAATGCCGGTGACGAAGGGCCGCAGCGCGTAATAACTGAGCATCGACCAGCCCCAGGCCCGCGGCCGCACCAGCGGCGAGAGCAGCATCACCTGGCCCTGGGCCGGGCTCTCGGCGCCCTGGTTGAGCAGGTGGTCCATGATGATCGCGCCGCCGGTGCTTTGCCCGAACAGGTGCCAGGGCTCGGGGAGTTCCAGGGACCGGGCCTCGGCGAACAGGCCTTGCAGCACCCGCTGGTACACCGCGAAATCATCGATACTGGCCCGCTCGCCACTGGTAAGGCCGTGCCCGGGCAGGTCGCAGGAAATCACCACGAAACGCCGTTGCAGCGCCCACTCGATCACATGCCGGTACAAGCCCATGTGGTCATAGAAGCCGTGGAACAGAAACAGCGTGGCCCGTGGCTGCTCCGGCCACCAGACCTGGCTCACCACGTCGTAGCCGTCCACCTGGAAACGCCCCAGGCGGCTGCGCGGCACCAGCGCCCGCCCGGTGAAATCCAGCCCATAGAAGCGCTGGTAGGCCTGCCCCTCCACCGACAAAGGCTGCCCGGCGACCAGAGGTTGCAGGCTGGCACGCAGGTGGTCGGGGTCGAAAGTGGCGGGCATAGAGAATTCCAAAGCGGGGGTACCGGCGACAAAACGGGCTTTCTGGGCCTGCGATATTCATCTGTCGCGGCAAGCATGGCAAGCTACGCGACCTTCGAGGACCGATCTTAATGCGCCAGTCTTACCGCACGCCCCTGCTTGCCAGCCTGCTCGTCCTGATCTGCGCCGTGGTGCTGTGGAACGCCTACGAATGGTTCCAGGGCCGCTATCTGCGGGCGTTCAGCGAGCACACCGCGATGTTCTCCGGCGACCCGTTGCAACTGCCCGCCGAACTGGCCGGCCCCGGGGCGATCCGCCTGGTGCATTTCTGGGACCCGGCCTGCCCCTGCAATGTCGGTAACCAGCAGCACCTGGCCGAGCTGATCGAAACCTATGGCCCGCGGGGCGTGGAGTTCTATGCCGTACAGAAGCCCGGCAGCCACGGCCAGCTACCCGCCACCCTGAGCCGCCTGAAGCACCTCGACAGCCTGCCCGGAGCGGAACAGATCCCCGCCAGCCCGGCAGTGGCGATCTGGGACCGCAACGGCAAGCTGGCCTACTTCGGCCCCTACAGCGAAGGCCTGACCTGCAATTCCAGCAACAGCTTCATCGAGCCCATCCTCCAGGCCCTTGAGGACAATCGCCCGGTCAGCGCCACCCACACCCTGGCCATCGGCTGCTACTGCCCCTGGCCGGCCGAACAAGGCATTCGCGACTAATCAAGGACTGCCTCCTGCGCGGGGCCCCTGACTTGTGCTAAATCTCTGCAGCTCTCCCAAGGCGGCATTGAATACAACAACAGCAAGGAGCCCGCATGAAACGCAGCCTGACCGTCGTCGCCGTACTGATCCTCGCCCTGCTGGCAGGGCTTGCCGGCTACCTGTACAGCAAGCAGCCGACGCGTCAGGGCCAGGTCGAGCTCAATGGCCTGCAAGGCTCGGTCACCGTGCGTTACGACGAACGCGGGGTGCCGCACATTCGCGCCGAAAACGAAGCCGACCTGTACCGCGCCCTGGGCTACGTGCACGCCCAGGACCGGCTGTTCCAGATGGAAGTGCTGCGGCGCCTGTCCCGGGGCGAGCTGGCAGAGGTGCTGGGGCCCAAGCTGGTGGACACCGACAAACTGTTCCGCAGCCTGCGGATTCGCGAACGGGCCGACAGCTATATCGCCGGGCTCGACCATCAGTCACCCGCCTGGAAGGCCCTGGAAGCCTATCTGGACGGCATCAACCAGTATCAGGACAGCCACGCCAGCCCCATCGAGTTTGACGTCCTGGGCATCCACAAGCGGCCTTTCACCGCAGAAGACACCGTCAGCGTCGCCGGTTTCATGGCCTACAGCTTTGCCATGGCCTTTCGCACCGAGCCGCTGCTGACCTACATCCGCGACGAGCTGGGCAATGACTACCTGAAGGTGTTCGACCTCGACTGGCAGCCCAAGGGCGTGCTGGCCAAGGGCAAGACCCCACCTTCAGCGCCACTGGCCGCCGTCGACTGGCAGGGCCTGGGCCGGATCGCCCGCCTGAGCCAGCAAGCCCTGGAAGAAGCCGGGCTGCCGCAATTCGAGGGCAGCAATGCCTGGGTGGTTTCCGGCTCGCGGACCAAGAGCGGCCGCGCGCTGCTGGCCGGCGACCCGCATATCCGCTACTCGCTGCCGTCGGTGTGGTACGAGGCCCAGCTCTCGGCCCCTGGCTTTGAACTCTACGGTCATCACCAGGCCCTGGTGCCCTTCGCCTTCCTCGGCCACAACCTGGACTTCGGCTGGAGCCTGACCATGTTCCAGAACGATGACCTCGACCTGATCGCCGAAAAGGTCAACCCGGAGAACCCCAATCAGGTCTGGTTCCACGACAAGTGGGTGGACCTGATCACCAGCGAGCAGCAGATCGCCGTCAAGGGCCAGGCCCCGGTGACCCTGACCCTGCGCCAGTCGCCCCACGGCCCGATCATCAACGACATGCTCGGTACCACTGTGGGCAAGGCGCCGATCGCCATGTGGTGGGGTTTCCTGGAAACCCCGAACCCGATCCTCGACGGCTTCTACCAGCTCAACCGCGCAGACACCCTGGCCAAGGTCCGCGCTGCGGCCGCCAAGGTCCATGCACCGGGCCTGAACATCGTCTGGGCCAACGCCAAGGGCGACATCGGCTGGTGGGCGGCGGCGCTCCTGCCCAAGCGCCCGGCGGGGGCCAAGCCGGCCTTCATCCTCGATGGCAGCACCAGCCTGGCGGACAAGGAAGGCTTCTACCCCTTCAGCGCCAACCCCCAGGAAGAGAACCCGGCCCGGGGCTATATCGTCTCGGCCAACTTCCAGCCGGTATCCCCCACCGGCATGGAGATCCCCGGCTACTACAACCTGGCCGACCGTGGTCAGCAACTGGATCGGCAGCTCAGCGACAAGAGCCAGAAATGGGACCTGGAGAACACCCAGAAACTGCAGTTGGGCACCACCACCGCCTACGGGCCGCGCCTGCTGGCGCCGCTGTTGCCGGTGTTGCGTGAAGTAGTCAGCGACCCCGAGGAACTGAAGCTGGTGGAGCAACTGGCGAAATGGCAGGGCGACTATCCACTGGAATCCACCAGCGCGACGCTGTTCAACCAGTTCCTGTTCAACCTGGCCGATGCCACTTTCCATGAAAAACTCGGCGACGCCTATTTCGACGCCCTGATCCAGGCCCGGGTGGTGGACGCCGCCCTGCCCCGACTGGCGGCGGACCCCGACTCGCCCTGGTGGGACAACCGCACCACGCCCCAGCGCGAAAGCCGCGCCGACACGGTCAAGCTGGCCTGGCGCGCCAGTATCGACCACCTGCGCCTGACCCTGGGCGCCAACCCGGCGCAATGGCGCTGGGGCCAGGCCCACACGCTGACCCACGGCCACCCTCTGGGCATGCAGAAGCCCCTGGACCGACTGTTCAACGTCGGCCCCCTGGACGCCCCCGGCAGCCACGAAGTGCCGAACAACCTCACCGCCAAGATCGGCCCGGCGCCCTGGTCAGTGGTCTACGGGCCCTCGACCCGGCGCATCATCGACTTCGCCGACCCGGCCCACAGCCTGACCATCAACCCGGTGGGCCAGAGTGGCGTGCTGTTCGACAAGCATTACGACGATCAGGCCGAAGCCTATATCGAAGGGGTCTACCAGCAGGCGCACTTCAGCGACGAGGAAGTCACCGCCAACACCCGCAGCACCCTGAAGCTGCTGCCGGCACGCCCTCGGGTCCCCGCGCCTTGACCAGCGGCGGGTGTAGAAGCGAGCTGGCCAGCGAAGAGGCCAGCAAGCCCTGCACTCCGCTGAAGGACGCCTTCGCCGGCAAGCCGGCTCCTACAAGGGTACGGTGCTGAAGTTCAGGCGGAACTGTTGCGGGGTCAGCCCCAGGCGCCGGTTGAACACGCTGCGCATGTGCTGGGCATCGCGAAAACCGCAGGCGTAGGCCACGGTCTTGAGCGGCGCCGCGCTGCGTTCGAGCATCCCCCGCGCCGCATCCATCCGCGCGCCTTCGACAAATTCCGCCGGAGTCACCCCCGCTTCTCGAACGAACACTCGGGCAAAATTGCGCGGGCTCATGTTCACCGCCCGGGCCAGCTCGGCAATGCTCAGGTCCGCCTGCAACCGGTCCTGCACATGCTGCTGGACCCGAGCCACGGTGGAGGTGGCCTCGGCCTGGGGCAGCAGAAACGGGCTGAACTGCGACTGCCCCCCCGTGCGCTGGGTGAACACCACCAGACGCTTGGCCACGCTCAGGGCCACCCCCGCACCATGATCCTGGGCCAGCAGGTACAGCGACAGGTCGATGCCGGCGGTGACCCCCGCCGAAGTGAACAGCCTGCCGTCCTGGACGTACAGTCGATCAGCCTCGACCCGAGTGCCCGGGCACAGCGCAGCCAGCGCCGGCGCATCGCTCCAGTGGGTGGTCACCGTGCGCCCTTCCAGCAACCCGGCCCGGGCCAGGATGAACGCGCCGTTGCAGATCGAGCCGAAGCCCTTGGCCCGGGCGCAGGCCTCCCGCAGCCAGGCGTAGAAGGCAGGGCTGAACTGGCTGCCAGGCACCTGCGGGCCGCCTGCCACCAGCAACAGGTCAAAGGGCTCCAGGGCCTGGGTGAAAGAACAATGGGCGTGTAACAGCAGGCCATTGGAACAGGCCTGCGCCCCAGTCTCGACGCCAATCACCCGCAAGCGGTAGTGATCCTCGGCCGGCAGAAACCGGTTGGCTTCGCAAAACACATCCATGGGCCCGGTGACATCGAGAGCCTGGACACCCGGAAAAACCAGCACGGCAACGCTTCTACCCATGGTGCAAACAGCCCTCTATGACCCGCGCCCGGCAACCCCGAGCGGCGGGCAATTGTCGCAAGCAAAGCTCGGGGGAACATAGCACTGGCAGGAAATGCACGCAGGTTGGCCGGGATCGCAGCCCCGGTGCGATTGTGGGCCGAAAGGGCCGGTAACAGACTGAAGGCTCCAGCGCCAGCACGGCGCCCGCCACGAGGAACGCCCCATGAGCTCCACCATCGCCGGGATCCGGATACCCGACAGCGCCCTGGCCCGAGCCACCACCGAGTACATCCGCGATGTCGAATCCGACCTGCTTTATCACCACTCGCGCCGGGTGTTCCTGTTCGGCGCCCTGAGCGGCGAACGCCGGCAGCTGGCTTACGACCCGCAGTTGCTCTACGTCGGCGCCATGTTCCACGACCTGGGGTTGGTGGAGGGCCTGCGCAGCGCCGACCAGCGCTTCGAAGTCGACGGCGCCAACGCCGCACGCGACTTTCTCCAGCCCTACGGCCTCAGCGCCGACGATATCGAGCAGGTCTGGCTGTCCATCGCCTTGCACACCACCCCAGGCATCCCCCAGCACCTGCGCCCTACCGTGGCCCTGGTCACCGCCGGGGTCGAGATGGATGTGCTGGGCATCGACTACGCCGCGTTCCCCGCGGCCCAGCGTGAAGCCGTGGTCCACGCCCACCCGCGCGGTGAAGGCTTCAAGGAATGCATCATCTGCGCCTTCGCCGACGGCCTGCGCCATCGCCCGCAAACCACCTTCGGCAACGTCAAGACCGACGTCCTGGCCGACCAGCAGCCAGGGTTCAAGGCGTTGAATTTCGTCGAGGTGATTCGCCGTTCACCCTGGCAATCCTGACCCACCACCAGCGTTTCAGGCGCTGGCTGGCCAGCGAAGAGCCCTGCAAGCCCAATCCCCTTCTGAAGGACGCTTGCCCCGGCAAGGGCCAATAAAAAACCTCGCTCCCGGAAACCGGGGCGAGGTTTTTTGATGACACAACTGCAACTCAGGCGGTTTCCGGCGCCTGGGCCCGACGCACGTCCGGCTGTTTCCAGGAATCGGCAGCGCTTTCCTCGATGGCCTGCTGGATCGCCCGCTTGCGGGCTTCTTCGGCGCGCCGGCTGAAGAACCAGACCAGGAAGGTCACCAGGGACACCGCCAGCAGGATCAGGCTGGCCACGGCGTTGATCTCAGGCTTCACCCCCAGGCGCACCGCCGAGAACACTTCCATCGGCAAGGTGGTGGAACCCGGGCCGGAAACGAAGCTGGCCAGTACCAGGTCATCCAGGGACAGGGCGAAGGACATCATGCCGCCCGCCGCCAGCGAAGGCGCGATCATCGGGATGGTGATCAGGAAGAACACCTTCCACGGCCGCGCGCCCAGGTCCATGGCCGCCTCTTCGATGGATAGGTCCAGCTCACGCAGGCGGGCCGACACCACCACTGCCACATAGGCGGCGCAGAACGTGGTGTGGGCGATCCAGATGGTGACGATGCCGCGCTCCTGAGGCCAGCCGACCGCCTGGGCCATGGCCACGAACAGCAGCAGCAAGGAAAGACCGGTGATCACTTCCGGCATCACCAGCGGCGCGGTGACCAGGCCACCGAACAGGGTACGGCCCTTGAAGCGGGTGATCCGGGTCAGCACGAACGCCGCCAGGGTGCCCAGTGCCACCGCCGCTACAGCGGTGTAGCAGGCGATTTCCAGGGAGCGCATCACCGAGCCCATCAGTTGCTGGTTATCCAGCAGGCCGATGTACCACTTGATTGACCAGCCGCCCCACACCGTCACCAGCTTGGAGGCGTTGAACGAGTAGATCACCAGGATCAGCATCGGCAGGTAGATGAACAACAGGCCGAGCACCAGCATCAGGCTGGAGAAACTGAAGCGCTTCATTCCTTGCCCTCCATTTCCTTGGCCTGACTGCGGTTGAACAGGATGATCGGCACAATCAGGATCGCCAGCATCACCACCGCCAGGGCGGATGCCACCGGCCAGTCACGGTTGTTGAAGAACTCTTGCCACAGCACCTTGCCGATCATCAGGGTTTCCGGACCGCCCAGCAGTTCCGGAATCACGAACTCACCCACCACCGGGATGAACACCAGCATGCAGCCGGCGATGATGCCGTTCTTGGACAGCGGCACGGTGATTTTCCAGAAGCTGTTGAAGGTACTCGAACCCAGGTCGGCCGCGGCCTCCAGCAGGCTGGTGTCGTGTTTCACCAGGTTCGCGTACAGCGGCAGGATCATGAACGGCAGGTAGGAATAGACCACACCGATATACACCGCGATGTTGGTGTTGAGGATCTGCAGCGGCTCGTTGATCCAGCCCATGGACATCAGGAAGCCATTGAGCAGGCCGTTGTTGCTGAGGATGCCCATCCAGGCATAGACGCGGATCAGGATCGCGGTCCAGGTCGGCATCATGATCAGCAGCACCAGCACCGTCTGCAATTCCTTGCGGGCACTGGCGATGGCGTAGGCCATCGGGTAGCCGATCAGCAGGCAGAGGATGGTGCTGAAGAACGCCATCTTCAGCGAGCCAAGGTAGGCGGCGATATAGAGTTCGTCGTCGCCGAGCATCGCGTAGTTGCCCAGGTTCAGCAGCAACTGCAGCTTCTGGTCGACGTAGCTGTAGATCTCGGTGTACGGCGGAATGGCCACGTCCGCTTCGGCGAAGCTGATCTTCAGGACGATGAAGAACGGCAGCATGAAGAACAGGAACAGCCAGATGAACGGAACCCCGATGACCAGCTGACGGCCACCGGGAATTATTCGATTGAGTCGGCGCTTGAGCTTTCGCATGTTCATGAGCGCAGTACCACGCCGCTGTCGTCTTCCCACCAGACGTAGACCTGGTCACCCCAGGTCGGCCGCGCACCACGGCGCTCGGCGTTGGCGACGAAGGATTGCACCAGCTTGCCGCTCGGCAGCTCGACGTAGAACACCGAGTGGCCGCCCAGGTAGGCAATGTCGTGGACCTTGCCGCTGGACCAGTTGTACTCGCAGGTCGGCATCTCGGCAGTCACCAGGAGCTTTTCCGGGCGGATCGCGTAGGTCACCGATTTGTCCTGCACCGAAGTGCTGATGCCGTGGCCGACATAGATGCTGCGGTCCAGGTCCTTGCAGGTGATCAGCGCGTGACCCTCGGCATCGTCCACCACTTCACCCTCGAAGATGTTGACGTTGCCGATGAATTCGCAGACCAGGCGGCTGACCGGGGTCTCGTAGATGTCGATCGGGCTGCCGATCTGGGCGATCCAGCCCAGGTGCATGATGGCGATGCGTTCGGCCATGGTCATGGCCTCTTCCTGGTCGTGGGTCACCATTACGCAGGTCACGCCCACGCGCTCGATGATCTCCACCAGTTCCAGTTGCATCTGCGAGCGCAGCTTCTTGTCCAGGGCGCCCATGGGCTCGTCCAGCAAGAGCAGCTTGGGACGCTTGGCCAGGGAACGGGCCAGGGCCACGCGCTGGCGCTGGCCGCCGGAGAGCTGGTGCGGCTTGCGCTTGGCGTACTGGCTCATCTGCACCAGCTTGAGCATCTCTGCCACCCGGGCGTCGATCTCGGCGGCAGGGATCTTGTCCTGCTTGAGGCCGAAGGCGATGTTCTGGGCCACGGTCATGTGGGGGAACAGGGCGTAGGACTGGAACATCATGTTGATCGGCCGCTCGTAGGGCGGCATGTCAGTGATGTCTACACCATCGAGGAAGATTCGCCCCTCCGTTGGCCGTTCGAAACCGGCCAGCATCCGCAGCAAGGTGGACTTGCCTGAACCCGAACCGCCGAGCAGGGCGAAGATCTCGCCCTTCTTGATTTCCAGGGACACATCGTCCACGGCAACCGTCTCGTCGAACTTCTTCGTGACCCGGTCGATTTTGACCAGCACCTGCTTAGGTGTCTGGTCGCCCTCGAGGGCTTTCTTATAGGCGCCGGAGGCAACTGCCATTTGCGAAACTCCCAACAAAATTTGCAGCCCGCCCCATGCGGGCGGACCTTGGATAGTTTGAGCCTGTGGAACTATTTACCCGTCTTGACCTTGGTCCAGCTGCGGGTCATCAAGCGTTGGATATTGGGTGGCAACTCGGTGGACACGTAGGTCTTGTCGAGCACTTCCTGCGGTGGGTAGACCGCTTCGTCGGTGCGGATGGACTGCTCCATCAGCTTGTCCGACCCGGGGTTGGGGTTGGCATAACCGACATAGTCACTGACCTGAGCGATCACTTCAGGTTGCAGCAAATAGTTGATGAAGGCGTGGGCCTGCTTGACGTTGGTCGAATCCTTGGGGATCGCCAGCATGTCGAACCACAGGGCACCGCCCTCCTTCGGAATCGCATAGGCGATGTTCACACCCTTGCCGGCATCGGCGGCCCGGGCCTTGGCCTGGAACACATCGCCGGAAAACCCGATGGCCACGCAGATATTGCCGTTGGCCAGGTCCGAGATGTACTTGGACGAATGGAAGTAGGTCACGTAAGGACGCACTGCCAGTAACGTGGCCTCGGCCTTCTTGTAGTCCTGGGGGTTGGTGCTGTTGGCGTTCAGGCCCAGGTAGTTGAGGACCGTGGGCATCATCTCGTCGGCGGAGTCGAGGAAGGCCACGCCGCAGCTGTTGAGCTTCTTGATGTTCTCCGGCTCGAACAGCACGCTCCAGGAATCGATCTTGTCCACGCCCAGGGCGGCCTTGACCTTGTCGACGTTGTAGCCGATGCCGTTGGTACCCCACAGGTACGGCACCGCGTACTGGTTGCCCGGGTCGTTCATTTCCAGACGCTTGAGCAGTACCGGGTCAAGGTTCGAATAGTGGGTCAGCAGGCTCTTGTCGAGCTTCTGGAAAGCCCCGGCCTTGATCTGCTTGCCCAGGAAGTGGTTGGACGGCACGACCACGTCATAACCGGTACGGCCGGCCAGCAACTTGCCTTCCAGGGTTTCATTGGAATCGAATACGTCATACACCGGCTTGATACCGGTGGCCTTTTCAAACTCGGCCAGGGTGTTCTGACCGATGTAATCGGACCAGTTATAAATATGCACGGTCGGTGCAGCCTGGACGCCAGCCATCAGCGTCAGGCCGGCGGCGGCCAGCATGGCTTTGCGAAATAAAGAAATAGGCAAGTGGAGGTCCTCTTAAATAGTTGGGCCCAAGTTGCCCCGCGCTACCTGACAGCCTCCAAGCTGCCCAGCAACAAAACCGGCGCGCAACTTACCCTCGATAAACCAATCCAGCAAAACTTTCTGTCATTTAATTGTTTCCTGTTGCCGCCCTCGCCACGACGACGGCAACAGGGAGTGCTGCAAATCGGCTTATTTGCCGGATTTGATCTTGGTCCAGCTGCGGGTCAGGATGCGCTGGGTCGCGGCCGGCAGGTCGGCGATCGCGTACAGCTTGGCCTGCACCTCAGCTGGCGGGTAGACGCCCGGGTCGCTGGTGATGTCTTTATCGACCAATGGGGTTGCAGCCGCGTTACCGTTGGGGAAACGCACGGCGTTGGTGATTTCGGCCATGACTTCAGGCTTTTGCAGGAAGGTCATGAACTTGTAGGCGCCTTCGACGTTTTCCGCGTCTTTGGGGATGGCCACCATGTCATAGAAGCTGCCAGCACCCTCTTTGGGGATGTTGTAGCTGACCTTGACCTTGTCACCGGCTTCGGCGGCACGGGCCTTGGCCTGGTAGATGTCGCCCGAGTAACCCACGGCGACGCAGATGTTGCCGTTGGCCAGGTCGGAGATGTACTTGGAGGAGTGGAAGTAGGCGATCGAAGGACGGATCTTGAGGAACAGCGCTTCGGCTTCAGCCAGTTGCTTCTTGTCCTGGCTGTCGGTCGGGTAGCCCAGGTAGTGCAGCGCCACCGGAATCATCTCGGTTGGCGAATCGAGGAAGCTGACGCCGCAGGCCTTCAGCTTCTCAGCGTTCTCAGGCTTGAACAGCAGGTCCCAGGAGTTGGTCGGTGCATCGGCACCCAGCGCGGCCTTGACCTTCTCGGCGTTGAAGCCGATACCGATCGAGCCCCACATGTAAGGGAAGGCATGCTTGTTGCCCGGGTCGCTCACCGAAACCGCCTTGAGCAGCGATTCGTTGAGGTTCTTCCAGTTCGGCAACTTGGAGCGGTCCAGTTCCTGGTAGACACCGGCCTTAATCTGCTTGGCCAGGAAGTTGTTGGAAGGCACCACAACGTCATAACCGGACTTGCCGGCGAGCAACTTGGCTTCCAGGGTTTCATTGCTGTCGAACACGTCGTAGACAACCTTGATGCCCGACTCGGCTTCAAACTTCTTGATAGTGTCCGGCGCGATGTAATCGGACCAGTTGTAAACGTGCAGCACTTTATCGTCCGCTTGTGCCGCCGCCGCCATCACGCCCATCAGGGACATGGCGAGGAGGGTCTTGCCAGCTAACTTCATACCTAATGCCTTCATGCGTAATGCTCCAATTATTCTTTTTAACCACTCGCTCAGCGGCCAATATCCGGGCAACCAAAACGGCGGGTAGTCTGGCAAGATCCAAGGCCGGCTTTCAAGAAAAGACCAGGCTTTTACATCTGCTTTGAACGCAGTGCCCGCAAGCACCGCGCTCAAAGCCTAGCACTCAGCCCTCGAGCACACTCAAGGTCAGGTCCAGACACTTGCGCGCCTTGGCCACCAGCTCGTCGATCTCCGCCTCGCTGATCACCAGGGGCGGCGCAATGATCATGGTGTCACCCACCGCGCGCATGATCAGGCCGTTGTCGAAGCAGAACTGCCGGCAGATCATGCCCACGCCTCGGCCTTCGTAACGCGCCCGGGTGGCCTTGTCCTTGACCAGTTCGATGGCCCCCAGCAGCCCTACCCCGCGAACCTCGCCCACCAGCGGGTGGTCGCTCAACTCGCGCAGACGTTTCTGCAAATACGGTGCCGCTTTTTCATGGGCGCGCTGGATAATTTTCTCTTCGCGCATGATGCGGATGTTTTCCAGGGCCACGGCAGCGGCCACCGGGTGCCCGGAATAGGTGAAACCGTGGTTGAAGTCGCCGCCCTCGTTGAGCACCGCCACCACTTCGTCGCGCACGATCAGCCCACCCATGGGGATGTAGCCGGAGGTCAGGCCCTTGGCGATGGTCATCATGTCCGGCTTGAGGTCGTAGAAATCGCTACCGAACCACTCACCGGTGCGCCCGAAGCCACAGATCACTTCATCGGCGACGAACAGGATGTCGTACTTGGCAAGGATTTCCTTGATCCGCGGCCAGTAGCTGTCCGGCGGTACGATCACGCCACCGGCGCCCTGGATCGGTTCGGCGATAAAGGCCCCGACATTGTCCACGCCCAGTTCGAGGATCTTCTCTTCGAGCTGGTTGGCGGCCCAGATACCGAACTCTTCGGGGCTCATGTCGCCGCCTTCGGCGAACCAGTAAGGCTGCGGGATGTGGACGATACCCGGGATCGGCAAGTCGCCCTGCTCGTGCATGTAGGTCATGCCGCCGAGGCTGGCACCGGCCACAGTGGAACCGTGGTAGCCATTGACCCGGCTGATGATGGTTTTCTTGTTCGGCTGGCCCTTGATCGCCCAGTAGTGGCGGACCATGCGCAGCATGGTGTCGTTGCCTTCGGAGCCGGAACCGGTGAAGAACACGTGGTTCATGCCTTCTGGCGCGATATCGGCGATCGCCTTGGACAGCTCCAGCACCGGTGGGTGGGCAGTCTGGAAGAACAGGTTGTAATAGGGCAGTTCGCGCATTTGCTTGCTGGCGGCTTCCGCCAGTTCGTCACGGCCATAGCCGATGGCTACGCACCACAGGCCGGCCATGCCGTCGAGAATCTGATTGCCTTCACTGTCCCAGAGGTACACACCCTTGGCATGGGTGATGATCCGCGGGCCCTTTTCCTTCAGTTGCTTGAAGTCACTGAACGGTGCCAGGTGGTGATCACTGCTGAGGGTTTGCCACTCGCGGGTTTGCGGGTTTTTATGAGTCATCAATCTCTCCTTAGTGTCAGTGAAGGCGCCACTGGCGGGCAGTGGCGCCCGGCGGATCAGACGGCGAACAACAGGAACTCCCGCTCCCACGAGCTGATCACGCGCTTGAAGTTTTCGTGCTCGGCCCGCTTCACCGCGACATAGCCGGTGATGAACTTCTGGCCCAGGTACTTCTCGATGGTCTTGCTGTTTTCCATGCGCTCCAGCGCGTCTTCGATGGTCAGTGGCAGGCGCAGGTTGCGGCGCTCGTAGCCACGGCCCACCACGGGCGCGCTCGGGTTGTGGCCTTCGACCATGCCGATGTAGCCACACAGCAGGCTGGCGGCGATGGCCAGGTACGGGTTGGCGTCGGCGCCCGGCAGGCGGTTTTCCACGCGACGGTTCTGTGGCCCGGCATCCGGCACCCGCAGGCCCACGGTGCGGTTCTCTTCGCCCCACTCGACGTTCACCGGCGCCGAGGTATCGGGCAGGAAACGACGGAACGAGTTGACGTTGGGGGCGAACAGCGGCAGCAGCTCGGGAATGAACTTCTGCAAACCACCGATGTGGTTGAGGAACAGCTGGCTCATGGTCCCGTCTTCATTGGAGAAGACGTTCTTGCCGGTGTTGATGTCGATGATGCTCTGGTGCAGGTGCATGGCGCTGCCGGGCTCGCCGGTCATGGGCTTGGCCATGAAGGTGGCGGCCACGTCGTGCTTGAGCGCGGCTTCGCGCATGGTGCGCTTGAACACCAGGATCTGGTCGGCCAGGGACAGGGCATCGCCGTGACGGAAGTTGATCTCCATCTGCGCCGTGCCGTCCTCGTGGATCAGCGTGTCCAGGTCCAGCTCCTGCAGTTCGCACCAGTCGTAGACGTCTTCGAACAGCGGGTCGAATTCGTTCGCAGCCTCAATGGAGAACGACTGGCGCCCGGTTTCCGGGCGGCCGGAGCGGCCGATCGGCGGCTGCAGCGGGTAGTCCGGGTCGTCGCTGCGCTTGGTCAGGTAGAACTCCATCTCCGGCGCCACGATGGGCTGCCAGCCGTGGTCGGCGTAGAGTTTCAGGACTTTCTTCAGGACGTTGCGCGGCGACAGCTCGATGGGGTTGCCCTGCTTGTCGTAGGTGTCATGGATCACCTGGGCAGTGGGCTCGATGGCCCAGGGCACAAGGTACACCGCGTTCTGGTCCGGGCGGCAGACCATGTCGATGTCGGCCGGGTCCAGCAGTTCGTAATAAATGTCGTCTTCGACATAGTCGCCGGTCACGGTCTGCAGCAGCACGCTCTCGGGCAGGCGCATGCCTTTTTCGGCAATGAACTTGTTGGTCGGCGAGATCTTGCCCCGGGTGATCCCGGTCAAATCGCCGATCATGCATTCGACTTCTGTGATCTTGTGGTCTTTCAACCAATCGGTGAGCTGGTCGAGGTTGTTACTCATAAATGCCTCTAGGCTGAGTTTCCTGACTCTCTATTAAGTCAGGCCTTGTGTGACGCTTCGGCGTCGCGTTGTCTTGCCCGCTTGCGGCAGGCATCACCAAAAGCCTGGAAGATGGCCAGGTAGTGAGGGTTGCAGCTTACCTGCCATTCGGGGTGCCATTGCACCCCTAGTGCAAAAGCCTTGCTGGCTTCTACCGAGACCGCCTCTACCAACCCGTCGGGAGCCAGCGCCTCGACCCGCAGCCCCGGGGCCAGACGCTCGACGCCCTGGGCATGGATCGAGTTGACTTGAATCCGCTCCGGCAGGCCCAGCTCCGCCAGAACACCACCTGCCTTGATATGCAGGTCGTGGGCCGGCGCGTACCAGGCGTCCAGGGGTTGGCCGGGCTGTTCGGCGTGCCGGTGGTCCATGAAAGGCTGCACCTGCTGCACGTTCTGATGCAGGCTGCCGCCCAGGGCCACGTTCATTTCCTGGAAGCCGCGGCAGATGCCCAGCACCGGAACGCCACTCGCGACGGCGGCGCTCAGCAGCGGCAGGGTGGCAGCATCCCGTGCAGAATCATGAGCAGTGCCCGGCGCGCTGGCAGGCCCCTGGTAATGGAAAGGTTCGATATTGGAGGGAGAGCCGGTAAAGAGAATGCCGTCCAGACCGTCCAGAATATCGGACGGGGAAAGCAGTTCCGCCATGGACGGGATAATCACCGGCACGCCCTGGGCTGCGCTGGCTACTGCGTGGACATACTCGTCGCCACTGATGTGATAAGCATGCAGACCGATCTGCCTGGAGCAGGCGGTGACGCCGATTAACGGCAGGCGAGACATGAAACACCCCGGTATTATTGCTGTTATGGGTTTGATTCGAGCTTAGCCTTGTTCATTTTTTTACACAACACCCCCGTAAAAAATACAACACGGCCCGCTCAAGCCTGCGGTGCCCAAGGCGGCCGAGCCCCAAAAAACGCCCTGTTTTGCCCCAAAAGAGCCTTGCCAGCCCTTTATTAGGGCATAAAAGGCCTTACTTGACTTCGGCATGCCGTTCGGGTTGACTGAAACCAGAAAAGATCAATGATTGATATTTTTAACAACAAAGGTGTTGCATCATGTCGGTACCCCCGCGTGCCGTTCAGCTCAACGAAGCGAACGCGTTCCTTAAGGAACATCCTGAGGTTCTGTACGTTGACCTTCTGATTGCGGATATGAATGGTGTGGTGCGCGGCAAGCGCATCGAACGCACCAGCCTCCACAAGGTTTACGAGAAAGGCATCAACCTGCCGGCCTCCCTGTTTGCCCTGGATATCAATGGCTCTACGGTGGAAAGCACCGGCCTGGGTCTGGACATCGGCGACGCCGACCGGATCTGCTATCCAATCCCCGATACCCTGTGCAACGAGCCCTGGCAGAAGCGCCCTACCGCGCAATTGCTGATGACCATGCACGAACTCGAAGGCGACCCCTTCTTTGCCGATCCACGGGAAGTCCTGCGCCAGGTGGTAACCAAGTTCGACGAACTGGGCCTGACCATCTGCGCCGCTTTCGAGCTGGAGTTCTACCTGATCGACCAGGAGAACGTGAACGGCCGGCCACAGCCACCACGCTCGCCGATTTCCGGCAAGCGCCCGCACTCCACACAGGTCTACCTGATCGACGACCTCGACGAATACGTCGACTGCCTCCAGGACATCCTGGAAGGTGCCAAGGAACAAGGCATCCCGGCCGACGCCATCGTCAAGGAAAGTGCCCCGGCACAATTCGAAGTCAACCTGCACCACGTGGCCGACCCGATCAAGGCCTGCGACTACGCGGTCCTGCTCAAGCGCCTGATCAAGAACATCGCCTACGACCATGAGATGGACACTACCTTCATGGCCAAGCCTTACCCGGGCCAGGCGGGCAACGGTCTGCACGTTCACATTTCGGTTCTGGACAAAGATGGCAAGAACATCTTCGCCAGCGAGGATCCCGAGCAGAACGCCGCACTGCGTCACGCGATCGGCGGTGTGCTCGAGACCCTACCGGCGCAGATGGCCTTCCTCTGCCCGAACGTCAACTCCTATCGCCGTTTCGGCGCGCAGTTCTATGTGCCGAACTCGCCGAGCTGGGGCCTGGACAACCGTACCGTGGCCATTCGCGTCCCGACCGGCTCGGCCGATGCAGTGCGCATCGAACACCGGGTCGCCGGCGCCGACGCCAACCCCTATCTGCTGATGGCTTCGGTCCTGGCGGGCGTGCACCACGGCCTGACCAACAAGATCGAGCCGGGGGCGCCTACCGAAGGCAACTCCTACGAGCAGAACGAGCAGAGCCTGCCGAACAACCTGCGTGATGCCCTGCGCGAGTTGGACGACAGCGAAGTCATGGCCAAGTACATCGATCCGAAATACATCGATATCTTCGTCGCCTGCAAGGAAAGTGAGTTGGAGGAGTTCGAACACTCCATCTCCGACCTCGAGTACAACTGGTACCTGCACACCGTGTAAGCGCCAGCTGCATTGAAGAACGCCGCAGGGTTCATCCCGGCGGCGTTTTTTTATGCCCGTGATTCGGATGCGCCCAGGCTGCGGCTACAGGGACAACGGCCCACTCGCGTACAATGCCCGCTGCCCTGTAGGAGAGACTGATGACGCGCACCGCCCCGCTTCGCAAACCCCGTGCACGCAGCCAGGCCCGGATCGACTCCATACTCGACGCCGCACGGACCCTGCTGGCGGCCGAGGGCGTGGCCAGCCTGTCGATCTACAGCGTGGCCGACAAGGCGCAGATCCCGCCATCCTCGGTCTATCACTTCTTCGCCAGCGTCCCGGCCCTGCTGGAAGCCCTTACCGCCGATGTCCACGCGGCGTTCCGCGCCTGCCTGCTGGAACCTATCGACCATGAGCGGCTCAGCAGCTGGCGCGACCTGTCACGCCTGGTGGAGCAACGCATGCTCGACATCTACGGCGAGGACGCGGCGGCCCGCCAACTGATCCTCGCCCAGCACGGCCTGACCGAAGTCACCCAGGCCGACCGCCAGCACGACATCGAGCTGGGGGACCTGATGCACAAGCTGTTCGATCATCATTTCGAGTTGCCGACGCTACCCGTCGATGTCGACGTGTTCGCCCTGGCCATGGAGCTGGGAGATCGGGTGTATGCCCGCTCCGTGCAGCAGCACGGGCAGATCACCCCGCGCATGGCCGAGGAAGGCATGCGCGTCTTCGATGCCTACCTGGGCCTGTACCTGCCGCCCTACCTGGCCAAGCGCCCCACCCCGCCCTGAACGCCGGTTCAGGCCTGACGCAGCAGCAACCGGTCGATGCTGTGGTCCGCCGACTTGTGGATGATCAGGTTGGCTCGCTCCCGAGTCGGCAGGATGTTTTCAACCAGGTTCTTCAGGTTGACCCGGTCCCAGGTATCGGAGGCCACTGACAGCGCCTCGGAATCGGACAGGCCCTTGTACTTGTTGAAGTAGGAATCCCCCGACTGGAAGGCAGTGTTCTTCAGGTAGACGAACCGCTCCAGGTACCAGGTCTTGATGGTCGCTTCGGGAGCGTCGACATAGATCGAGAAGTCGATGAAATCCAGGGCGTTCAGGCCCTCGCCCTGCTCCCCCTGCAACACATTCAAGCCTTCCAGGATGATGATGTCCGGCGCCTCCACCGACTGCGCCTCATCGGCCAGGATGTCGTAGCGCACATGGGAATAGATGGGAATCCGCACCGCTTCGCCCCGGCGGCACACCGCCTGGAGAAAATCCAAGAACAGCGGTTCGTCATAGGACTCTGGAAAGCCCTTGCGGTGCAGGATGTTTTTTTCCTGCAGAGTGGCCAGCGGGAACAGGAACGAATCCGTGGTCACCAGGTGCACATTGGGCTTGCCCGGCCAATAGGCCAGCAGCGCCGCCAGGACCCGGGCAAAACTGCTCTTGCCCACCGCCACGCTGCCGGAAACACCGATCACGTAGGGGGCCTTGAAACCGGTCTGCGGCACCTTCAGCGATTGCACCTGCGCCGCATGCAAATGCAGCAGGCGCGACAGCGGCAGGAGGATCTGCCGCACTTCTTCGGACGCCATGGGCTGGGTCGGACTGGTCAGCGTCTCCATCTCGGATGGCGCAAGACTCATCGGCTCACCGGCCCGCAGAGCGGCCCAATGGTCGCGATCGAACTCCAGATACCCCACATTTGGACCCTGCTCTGTTGTCATGTTTACTGTTCAGGTCTTGCCGAAAGCAGGGAAAGTATCAAATCTGACCGGTATTTACAGCGCCCATGAAAAAGCCCCGAAGGGCTCGCACCGTTCGGGGCCGTGATCGGGCGCCGTTCACAACTTGGCGATCGATACCTCGGTGGACTTCACAAAGGCGATCACTTCGCTGCCAATCGACAGCTCCAGCTCTTTCACCGAGCGGGTGGTGATCACCGAAGTGACAATGCCGGAAGCGGTCTGCACGTCGATTTCCGACAGCACGTCGCCTTCGACGATTTCCTTGATGGTGCCCTTGAACTGGTTGCGTACGTTGATGGCCTTGATGGTCATGGTGTTTCTCCTGGGGTCGAAATGAGCGGCTGTTTTAAAGAGCCCAGCGCAGTTGCGTGGGCAAGGGTGAAACGGGTTCCGGTTCCGGCGGCGAGCCGGGCAATGACAGCACGCGGTTGAGGACTTCGGTCTCCAGCGCCGCCAGGCGATGGGAACCCCGTACCCGCGGGCGTGGCAGCTCGACGTGCAGGTCGAGACCGACCTCGCCATCTTCGATCAGGATCACCCGATCGGCGATCGCCACCGCTTCGCTGACATCGTGGGTGACCAGCAGCACGGTGAAGCCATGCTGCTGCCACAGGCGTTCGATCAACTGCTGCATCTCGATCCGCGTCAGGGCATCCAGCGCCCCCAGCGGCTCGTCCAGCAGCAACAGCCGCGGCTGGTGGATCAGGGCGCGGGCCAGGGCCACGCGCTGCTTCTGCCCACCGGACAGGGCCGCCGGCCAATCCTGGGCGCGGTCCGCCAGGCCCACGGCTTCCAGAGCTTGCAGGGCTTGGGGGCGCCAGTTGCCCTTGAGCCCGAGCCCGACGTTATCGATGACTTTTTTCCAGGGCAGCAGGCGCGCCTCCTGGAACATCAACCGGGTGTCTTCAATGGCAGCACTCAAGGGCGCGGAACCGGCCAACAGTTCGCCAGCACTGGGCTGGTCGAGACCGGCCAGCAGGCGCAGCAAGGTACTTTTGCCGCAGCCGCTGCGCCCCACCACCGCCACGAACTGGCCGGCGGGAATGTGCAGGTCGATTTCCCGCAGCACCTGCCGCGAGCCGAAGGTCTTTTGCAGTTTGCGCACCGCCAGGGGAATGCCCTGCAGCAGCCGCGGAGGTTGTTGAGCCGTCATTGGGCACCGCCTTTGGCGACCTGGTAGGCCGGATGCCAGCGCAGCCAGACCCGCTCCAGGCCACGCGCGGCCAGGTCCGCCAGCTTGCCGAGCACCGCGTACAGAACGATCGCCAGCACCACCACGTCGGTCTGCAGGAACTCCCGGGCGTTCATTGCCAGGTAGCCGATGCCGGAGCTGGCGGAAATGGTTTCGGCGACGATCAGGGTCAGCCACATGAAGCCCAGGGCAAAGCGCACCCCCACCAGGATCGAAGGCAGGGCGCCGGGCAGGATCACCTGGCGGAACAGGGCGAAGCCGGACAGGCCGTAGCTGCGCGCCATCTCCACCAGTGCCGGGTCGACGTTGCGGATGCCGTGGTAGGTGTTGAGGTAGATCGGGAACAGCGTGCCCAGGGCCACCAGGAAAATCTTCGCCGACTCATCGATGCCGAACCACAGGATCACCAGGGGAATCAGCGCCAGGTGCGGCACATTGCGGATCATCTGTACCGAGCTGTCCAGCAGCCGCTCACCCCATTTCGACAGGCCGGTGATAAAGCCCAGCGCCAGGCCGATGCCGCCACCAATGACAAAACCCAGGCCGGCGCGCCAGCCGCTGATGGCCAGGTGGGTCCAGATATCGCCACTGCGTACCAGGCTGACTCCGGCCTCGATCACCGCGCTGGGGGCCGGCAGGATACGGGTCGACAGCCAGCCCGCCGACACCGACAGTTGCCACACCGCCAACAACAGCAGCGGCAGGCCCCAAGGCGCCAGACGCTGCACTATGCGTTGTCCGTTCATGGCCGCACCTCAGCTCTGGGACACGGCTTTGGGAATGATGTCGTTGGCGACCATCTCCCCGAACGGGCTGACGTAACCCGCCGCCTCAGGCAGCTTGGGACGTTCGATGTCCAGGTGCGGGAACAGCAGTTCGGCCACCCGGTAAGCCTCCTCCAGGTGCGGATAGCCGGAGAAGATGAAGGTGTCGATGCCCAGGTCCGCATACTCCTGCATGCGTGCCGCCACGGTAGGGCCGTCGCCCACCAGGGCCGTACCGGCACCGCCGCGCACCAGGCCGACCCCGGCCCAGAGGTTGGGGCTGACTTCCAACTGGTCGCGGCGGCCGCCATGCAAGGCGGCCATGCGCTGCTGGCCTACGGAATCGAAGCGCGCCAGGGACGCCTGGGCCCGGGCGATGGTGTCGTCGTCCAGATGGGAAATCAGCCGCTCGGCAGCCTGCCAGGCCTCGGCGTTGGTTTCCCGCACAATCACGTGCAGGCGGATGCCGAAGCGTACGGTACGCCCGAGTTTGGCGGCCTTGTCCCGCACCTGCTGGATCTTCTCGGCCACCGCGGCCGGCGGCTCGCCCCAGGTCAGGACCATCTCCACCTGCTCGGCGGCCAGGTCCTGGGCCGCTTCCGAGGAGCCACCAAAGTACAGCGGCGGACGGGGTTGCTGCAGCGGCGGATAGAGCAGCTTGGCGCCCTTCACGCTGATGTGCTGGCCGTCGTAGTCCACGGTTTCACCTTCCAGCACCCGGCGCCAGATACGGGTGAACTCCACCGAAGCCTGGTAGCGCTCCTCATGGTCGAGGAACAGGCCGTCGCCGGCCAGTTCGTCCGGATCCCCCCCGGTCACCAGGTTGAACAGCGCCCGGCCGCCGGACAACCGGTCCAGGGTCGCTGCCTGGCGCGCCGCTACCGTCGGGGAGATGATCCCCGGGCGCAGGGCCACGAGGAACTTCAGACGCTGGGTCACTGGGATCAGCGACGCCGCCACCAGCCAGGAGTCCTCGCAGGAGCGCCCGGTGGGGATCAGCACGCCGCCGAACCCCAGGCGATCAGCGGCCTGGGCGATCTGCTGCAGGTAAGCATGATCGACGGCGCGAGCGCCTTCGGCGGTGCCAAGGTAATGGCCGTCGCCGTGGGTAGGCAGGAACCAGAAGATATTGAGGCTCATGGAGTTGTCTCCTAAGGGGTCGAATTACGGCGCTTTGGCCACGGCGGCGGTGGGCGTCCAGATCACGTCTTTGATGCTCAACGGCTTGGGAATCAGCTTGAGCTGGTAGAAGCTGTCGGCGATTTTCTGCTGCGCGGCGATCACTTCCGGGGTCAGGAAGCCCGCGCCATAGCCCTGGCGCTTAACCGAAGTGAGGGTGATGTCGGCCGGCAGGCCCAAAAGCGGTGCCACCTGTTGGGTGACCTCCTGCGGATTGCCCTTGGACCACTCGCCCACCGCCCGCACTTCTTCCACCAGGGCGGTAATCACCTCGGGATGCTGTTGCGCGTAGGGTTTGGTGGCCAGGTAGAACTGGTGGTTGTCGACGATGCCCGAGCCGTCACGCAGGGTGCGAGCCTGTAGCTGCTGCTCGGCGGCTGCCTGGTAGGGGTCCCAGATGGCCCAGGCATCGACGCTGCCCCGCTCGAATGCGGCGCGGGCATCAGCCGGCGGCAGGAACACGGTCTGGATATCACTGTATTTCAGGCCGGCGTCTTCCAGAGCGCGGACCAGCAGGTAATGGACGTTGGAGCCCTTGTTCAGCACCACCTTCTTGCCCTTGAGGTCCTGCACCGACTGGATCGGCGAACCCTTGGGCACCAGGATCGCTTCGCTATGGGGGGCCGGCGGCTCGTAGGCCACATACAGCAGGTCGGCACCGGCGGCCTGGGCAAAGACTGGCGGGGTCTCGCCGGTCACGCCGAAGTCGATGGACCCGACATTGAGGCCCTCCAGCAACTGTGGGCCTCCGGG
Organism: Pseudomonas sp. GW822-FHT06D10; assembly: GCF_058799535.1. Classification (NCBI taxonomy): domain Bacteria; kingdom Pseudomonadati; phylum Pseudomonadota; class Gammaproteobacteria; order Pseudomonadales; family Pseudomonadaceae; genus Pseudomonas; species Pseudomonas sp. GW822-FHT06D10. The sequence continues at coordinate 355,054 of NZ_JBXALN010000003.1, forward strand.
AAATTCAGTCCATTGCACCTCGACGCCCTGCTGCGCCAGGCGCTTCTCCAGGGAGCCCTTGGCCTTGAGCAGCACCAGGGTGCCGTACTTCTGATAACCGATCCGCAAGGTCTCGGCCTGAGCTTGAACAATGGCGCCGAAGGACACAGCCGCAGCAAACAGAGCGACCAGACCGCGACGCAAAATGACAGGGCGCATGGCGCTCTCCTTTTTGCTGTGGGGTTATGGCTGCACCTGCTTGCCCGTTGGCGGGCGAGTAAGGCGAGTATTTCAATCGGGGGTGAGGCTCAAATGCTCCAGCGAGCACTCAACAGGCGTTCATTGAGCAGATGCGGATCCAGCGGCTTGGGGCGACGGGCCATGGCGCTGTGGAACTGCTCGAGCGCTTCTTTCAAGCGTTGCTCCAGGGCCTCGGCCAATTGCGGCTGGGCGCTGCCCTCGCCGTAGGCGATCTGGCTGTCCTCGGCAAAGATGCCCTGGAGCATCTCCTGGGCCTTGAGGGCCGAAAGCACCGGCTTCAATGCATAATCCACCGCCAGCATGTGGGCAATGCTGCCGCCGGTAGCCATGGGCAGCACCACCTTGTGGCTCAGGGCCCGCTCGGGCAGCAGGTCGAGCAGGGTTTTCAGGGCCCCGGAAAACGACGCTTTGTACACCGGAGTCGCAATCAGCAGGCCGTCGGCCTGTTCGATCTGTTGCAGCAGGTCGATGACCTTGGGGCTGTCGAAGCGCGCGTGGAGCAGATCCTCGGCCGGGAAGTCCCGTACCTGGTAGCTGACCACTTCCACGCCTTGCTGCTGTAACCAGCGCTTGGCCAACTCCAGCAGCACCCCGGAACGGGAGCGTTGGCTGGGACTGCCACCGAGAGAGACCACCAGCATGCAGAGAATTCCTTGAACGAAGAAAGCGATTCGCGGGATGCGATCTCGCCGGACTGGAGAGACCTTAACAGCCTATTTTTATATCCATAAATCTTATTTATTCATTTGTTTATTCCTTAAAAACATATAAGAAAATATTTTCCGCAGGCAAAAAAATAGGCCGTCGGAACGGCCTTAAAACCCCTGCTTTATGGATCTGTTGCTCCTGCGTGCTTCGTAGGAGCGGGCTTGCCCGCGAAAGGGTCCGCGAAACTTGCGCCAGCCTCACGACCGCCTTTGTCGGCAAGCGAGCTCCTACGGCGGTTGGTGTATCAGCGGTTAGGTTGCGGCGTCAGGCGCAGATAGGGCTTCACTGCGCGATAGCCCTTTGGAAAGCGACGCTTGATCTCTTCCTCGTCCTTGAGCGAAGGCACGATCACCACTTCGTCACCGTCCTGCCAGTTGGCCGGGGTGGCCACCTTGTAGTTGTCGGTGAGTTGAAGCGAATCGATTACCCGCAGGATTTCGTGGAAGTTGCGCCCGGTGCTGGCCGGGTAGGTGATGGTCAGGCGAATCTTCTTGTTCGGGTCGATGACGAACAGCGAGCGTACGGTCAGGGTGTCGTTGGCATTGGGGTGGATCAGGTCATAGAGGTCCGAGACCTTGCGATCGGCATCCGCCAGGATCGGGAAGTTGACCCGGGTGTCCTGGGTCTCGTTGATGTCTTCGATCCACTTGTGATGGGAGTCCACCGGGTCCACCGAGAGGGCAATGGCCTTCACCCCGCGTTGAGCGAATTCGTCCTTGAGCTTGGCGGTAAAGCCCAACTCGGTGGTGCACACCGGCGTGAAGTCCGCCGGATGGGAAAACAGCACGCCCCAGCTATCGCCCAGCCACTCGTGGAAACGAATCTTGCCGGCACTGGAATCCTGTTCGAAGTCGGGGGCGATGTCGCCCAGTCTGAGGCTCATGGGTGCTGCTCCTGTGAGTGCGTGATGAAGCTACTCTGCCTGCACGGGAGACTATTTAAAAAGAATATATATCGATTTATTAATAACTGAATTGAATATTAAAAATCTCTTCACTGGACTCGCGGACAAGCGAAGACCACCCTTCTCAACAAGGTTCGAGAAGGCCTTGAGTAGCTGTAAAAAGAGGGGGATTCAGGAAGGGCTCACGGGGGTGGGCCTGACTTGAAACAACACCTCGCCCGGCATTGCGCCGGGCGAGGCTTTATCACGCTATTACAGCAGCGGGATCGAATAGCTGACGATCAGGCGGTTTTCGTCCTGATCGCGCTGGCCCGGGATGTCGTTGCGCCACATGGCGTTTTTCCAGGTCAGCCCCAGGTTTTTCAGTGGACCTTCCGGAATAACGTAAGCGACGGTCAGGTCACGTTCCCACTCGCTGCGGCCGCTGCCAGCCACTGGGTGCGCCGCAGTGTTGGCGATGGTATCGATATTGTCGCCACGCAGGTAAACCACACCAGCGGTCAGGCCAGGTGCACCCAATTTGGCGAAGTCGTAGGAGTAGCGAGCTTGCCAGGTACGCTCGCCGGCACGGGCGAACTTCTGGATTTGCATGTCGGTGATGATGTAAGCCGACGAGCCATCACCCTGATTCAGCCAGGGGAAGTCACTGCTGCCATTACTGACCTGATAGCCGCCGCCGAAGGTGTGACCGGCAACCGAGTACAGGAACAAGCCGCTGTACAGGTTATTGTCTACCTTGCCACGACCGGCACGGAAGCCCTGGTAGTTACCCGAGCTGAAGTAGGCCGAATCATGGCCATTGGCACCGTCATCGGAGCTGTTGAAGTAACGCAGATCGGACTTCAATACGCCCGGACCGATTGCCCAGTTGTGGGTCAGACCCAGGAAATGCTGCTTGTAAAAGTCTTCCAGGTTGCCGTAGTAGTACTGAGCGGTCAGGTCTTTGGTGATCTTATAGTCACCACCGGCATAGATGAATTTGTTGCTATCGCGAAAGTTCACACCGCGGCTGTTGGCGCCGGCAATGGACAGCTCTTCATTGTTGCTGGAGTTACGACCTTTGGCGTGCTCAATCTGGCCACCGATCAAGGTCAGATCCTTGATGTCGTTGGTGGTGATCTGTCCGCCCTGAAAGGTTTGCGGCAGCATGCGACCGTCGTTGGTAATGATCACCGGCAGTTTTGGCTGCAGGGTGCCCAGCTTCAGCTCTGTCTGCGAGATCTTGGCCTTGGCGGTCAGGCCCAGGCTGGAGTAGTTATCAACGGCTTCGCCATTGGACTTGCTTGGGAAAACGGTGCCGCCATAAGAGGAAGTAGTAGCGCCGTTAGTGCCGCCGCCCGAGTCCAGCTTGATCCCCAGCAGACCGATAGCGTCGAGGCCAAAACCTACGGTGCCTTGGGTGTAGCCAGAGGTGAAGTTGAGCTGGAAGCCTTGGCCCCACTCTTCGTTCTTGCTCTGAACCCCGGCCGCCTTGTTAGCAGCGCTATTAGCCTGACTATCGCGGTTGTCGGTATTGATGTAGAAGTTACGCAGCCCCAAGGTAGCCTTGCTGTCTTCGATGAAACCGGCGGCGCCTGCCTGCTGCGCCAAAACCCCTACGGCCACAGCCAGGGCCAAGGTGGACTTGTTCATGTTTCGCTCCTCTCGTTTCTAATTCTTGTGGTTCCTGGCCCCGGATCGAACGCCCGGGTGCCACAGATGCGCGATTAGCGCCAGACCGTGACTGATAAGTCAATCGTAACGACCTGTGTCTACGACCATGGTCTAATCGCAGTGATTTGGTCCATGCAGGGTAATGAATTACTCATAAACCCAAAAAGAATTGTTTAATTCTTTTTCATACCTTTCAGGAATAAAGCTCGCCATTATCAGACGACGAATCGCAGCGTAGACGCTCGCAAGCTTATTTCTGAAAAATATTCCCCTGACTCAGCCCCCCAAGATCCCCTGCGTGTACAAACGCAAAACGTCATTCAGGATCAAAAAAGCGACGCAATCATGGCTAAGAGCCTATCCTCCCGTCAATTTGTTACAGTTTTTGTATCGAAATGAAATTTTTCTGACATGTGCAACTGGCCGCCACGGTTCGATCAATTGATCGGGCCGTGGCGGCCAGTTGCGCAAAGAGGCGGGTTCAGAGGGCTTTTTCGAAGATCTTCGAATTGCGCTGGTAGTTGTACAGCGAGGCCCGGGCCGATGGCAGGCGCTCGACACTGCTGGGCACGAAACCCCGCTCGCGGAACCAGTGAGCGGTACGAGTGGTGAGGACGAACAGCGTCTTCAAGCCCTGGGCCCGAGCGCGGGTCTCGATCCTTTCCAGCAGCTCGTCGCCACGCTTGCCATGGCGGTACTCGGGGTTCACCGCCAGGCACGCCAGCTCACCGGCATCGGAATCGGCAATCTGGTACAGGGCCGCGCAGGCGATGATCATGCCCTCGCGCTCCACCACACTGAACTGCTCGATCTCGCGCTCCAGCACCTCGCGGGAACGCCGCACCAGGATGCCCTGCTCTTCCAGCGGGCTGATCAGCTCCAGCAAGCCGCCCACGTCCTCGATCGCCGCCTCGCGCACCCGCTCGAACTGTTCCTGGGCCACCAGGGTGCCGCCGCCGTCGCGGGTGAAGAGCTCGGTCAGCAAGGCGCCGTCCTCGGCGTAGCTGACGATATGGCTGCGTCCGACCCCGCCGCGGCACGCCTCGGCGGCGGCATCCAGCAGCTCGGCCTGATAGTTGCCCCCCAGGCGCTGCAAATGCGCCGGCACCTGTTGCGGGCGCAATTCGCGCACCAGCTTGCCGTTTTCATCCAGCAGGCCCGGGTCGGCGCCGAACAGCAGTAGTTTGTCGGCCCCAAGGTCGATGGCGGCGCGAGTGGCCACGTCTTCGCAGGCCAGGTTGAAGGTTTCCCCGGTGGGGGAATAACCCAGGGGCGAGAGCAGGACGATGGAACGCTCGTCCAGCAGGCGATTGATGCCTTTGCGATCGACCCTGCGCACTTCGCCGGTGTGGTGATAGTCGACGCCTTCCAGCACGCCGATCGGACGGGCAGTCACCAGGTTGCCGCTGGCCACCCGCAACCGCGAGCCCTGCATCGGTGAAGAGGCCATGTCCATGGACAGGCGCGCCTCGATAGCGATGCGCAACTGGCCCACGGCATCGATCACGCACTCCAGGGTTGCCGCGTCGGTGATCCTAAGGCCGTGATGGTAATGGGGCGTCAGGCCACGGGCCGCCAGGCGAGCTTCGATCTGTGGGCGCGAGCCGTGCACCAGCACCAGGCGCACCCCCAGGCTGTGGAGCAGCACCAGGTCGTGGACGATATTGCCGAAGTTGGGGTGTTCAACGCCGTCGCCGGGCAGCATGACCACGAAGGTGCAGTCGCGGTGGGCATTGATATAGGGAGACGCGTGGCGAAGCCAATTGACGTATTCGGGCATGAACCTGAGCCTGTAAATAAAAAGCAGCCTATGAAAGGACGAAACGGAAAACTCACAGCGGGCTGATGGTTATCGTCGGAACAGGCTTGGCAACACGCTTACTCTCCTCATGGGTACGGACAAGGCCACCGGCAATTTACTGAAATTGGGCCGGCGTCAGGCAGTAATGTTCAATCAATTCACGCAATAGATGCACGGTAGGCTGCAAGCGTGACATTTCGAGGTACTCCCCCGGCTGGTGGGCACAGGCGATATCACCCGGGCCGAGCACCAGGGTCTCGCAGCCAAGGCGCTGAAGATAAGGTGCTTCGGTGCCAAACGCTACTGCTTCGGCACGATGCCCGGTCAACCGCTCTGCCACTCGCACCAACTCGGCATCCTCGGGCTGCTCGAAAGGCGGGACCGCGGGGAACAGCGGCGCATAGTCGATCTTCACTTCATGGCGTTCGGCAATCGGCTTGAGCTTCTGCCGGATGGCCTCGCGCAGCACGTCCGGATCCATGCCCGGTAGGGGCCGCAGGTCGAACTCCAGGGAACACTGGCCACAGATGCGGTTGGGGTTGTCGCCGCCATGGATGCAGCCGAAGTTCAGGGTCGGTTGCGGGACGCTGAACTGCGCATTGCGGTACTCGCGCTGCCACAGCAACCGCAGGCCCCGCAGCTCGCCAATGGCATCGTGCATGGCTTCCAGGGCACTGCGACCCAGGCTTGGGTCCGACGAATGGCCGCTGCGGCCGAGGATCTCGATGCGCTCCATCATCACCCCCTTGTGCAGGCGAATCGGCTTGAGCCCCGTAGGCTCGCCGATCACCGCCGCGCGCCCCAGGGGTCGGCCGGCTTGCGCCAAGGCCCGCGCCCCGGCCATGGAGCTTTCTTCGTCGCAAGTGGCGAGGACCAGCAGCGGCTGCTTGAAAGGCTGATCCAGCAGGGGCCGCACTGCCTCGATGATCAGGGCGAAGAAACCCTTCATGTCGCAACTGCCCAGGCCGACCCAGCGGCCGTCGACTTCGGTCAGCTTCAAGGGGTCGGTCTGCCACAGCGCGCTGTCATAGGGCACGGTATCGCTGTGCCCGGCCAGTACCAGGCCGCCAGGGCCACTGCCGAAACTGGCCAGCAGGTTGAACTTGCCGGGGCTGACCTGCTGGATGTCACAGGCAAAACCCAGGTCGCCGAGCCAACCGGCCAGCAGGTCGATCACCGCACGGTTGGATTGATCCAGTGCTGCTTGAGTGCAGCTCACCGATGGCGCGGCGATCAGCGCGGCAAACTGATCCTTCATGGACGGCAGGGGCATGAGCTGTCTCCGGGAATCCCAATGTGAGGCCCATCATAGAGGCATCCCGCAAGCGGAAGGAACCGCCGCGGCACCTGCGGGCGCCTTGTCCTGTACACTGCACGGCCTTGGCAGCCAACTATTCCCCGGCTGCGCTCCCGATCCTGGATTTTCCGGCCATGCAGAAAGAAACCGAAATCAAACTCCGCGTCAGCCGCGAAACCCTCGCCGCCCTGCGCGAGCACCCGCTACTGAAAAAACGCAACAAAAGTGGCTGGGAACGCCGTGAACTGATGAATCAGTACTTCGACACCCCAGAACGCGACCTGGCCCGGGCCAAAGTCGCCCTGCGCCTGCGTCGCGACGGTGACGCGGTGATCCAGACCCTGAAGACCAGCGGCCAGAGCGTCGCCGGCCTGTCCGAACGCAACGAGTACGACTGGCAACTGGCCAAGGCCAAGCTGGACGTGAAAAAGCTCGAAGGCCAATGCTGGCCCGAAGCCCTGGCCGAACTGGACAAGAAGACCCTCAAGCCATTGTTCACCACGGATTTCGTCCGCGAGCGCGCGGAAATCGCCTGGGGCCGCGGCAAGGCCAAGGTGGTGATCGAAGCCGCGCTGGACTTGGGCCAAGTCATCGCCGGCAAGCAAAAGGAAGAAATCTGCGAGCTGGAACTGGAGCTGCGTGAAGGCGAACCGGCTGCCCTGCTGGAGTTGGCAGCGGAGCTGGCCCTGACCCTGCCGCTGATGCCCTGCGACATCAGCAAGGCCGAGCGCGGCTATCGCCTGTTCGACGCCGGCAGCTACTCCCTGAGCCTGCCCGCGCCGCAATTGAGTGCCGAGACGCCCCTGGACGAAGCTTTCGCCGCTCTGGCCTGGCACCTGCTGGGCAGCAGCCAGCGCCTGGCCGAGCAGTACCGCTTCAATGGCCACTGGCGCCTGCTGCAGGACTGGGTGGACAACCTTGCCGAGCTGCGAGCCCTGGCCAGCAGCCTGGGCCAGGCCGCACCGCGCCAGTCCACCGCTGAATTGCGCGGTGCCCTGGACGCCCTGCTGGAAGACTGGCGTCCGCTGGTACAGGCCGGCCTTGATGACGAAGACGTGCGCAAGGCCGCGCCGGAGCAGTTCATCGAAGAGTTGCAGGACGTGCGCTGGGGCCTGTTCTCGCTGAATACCTCGCGCTGGCTGCTGGCCCGGGCCTGGACCACTGACCGCAACACCCGGGGCAACCGCCAGGGCGCCGCACAGCTGGGCAGCTGGTTGCCACGCCTGCTGGCCGAGGAAGCCACCTCCCTGCAACTGCCGCGCTATCAGCAGCAACCGGAAGACCTGGCCGAGCAGTTGCCGCGCATTGAACGCATCCAGGCCTGGTTGCACCACGCCCGCTCCGCGCTGGAGATCCCGGAGCTGGACCGTCTCTATGGCGAGTTGAACAAACTGGCCCAGCTGGCCAACGAGCCGATCACCGACGAAGCCCTCGACGCCCGCAAGCAGCAGGCCATCGCGGTGTTCCAGAACCGCGCCTGGAAAACCCTCCTGCGCCTGTAACCCCGCCCCTCAGCGCATGACCGGCAGGCTGGTGGTGGACTTGATCTCCGACAGGGCAACGATCGAGTTCACCTCCTGGATACCCGGCACCATGGACAGCTTCTCGAAGAAGAAGCGTTCATAGGCTTCGATATCCGCGGTCACGATCCGCAGCAGAAAGTCCACCGCGCCCATCAGCACATAGCACTCCAGCACTTCCGGAAAACCGCGGATCGCCTCGGTGAATTCGGTGAAGTTGGAGCGCCCGTGAGCGTTGAGCTTGATCTCGGCGAAGATCTGCGTGTTGAGGCCGATCTTCTTGCGGTCCAGCAGGGTCACCTGGCCGCGGATCACCCCCTCCTCCTTCATCCGCTGGATCCGTCGCCAGCATGGCGACTGGGACAACCCCACCTGCTCGGCGATCTGCGCACTGGAAAGCGAGGCGTCCTCTTGCAGCAGCGCGAGGATGCGGCGGTCATAGGCGTCCAGGTCGCTATGCATAATAAATACCCATAAACATTAAAAATTGAATTGAACAATTCATATTCAAGCAAATAAACCCAATCTTAGATAAGAAATACCCGAAACCGAATGTAAAAATTTCTCCACTGACCTGGAGACCGCCATGCCCCCTTTCGAGCCAGCCCCCCGCGCCGATGCCTGGAACCTCAACAATGCTCACTGTCGCGTGCACTACCGGATAGTGGCCGACGCCGAGGCCGATGTGCTGTGCCGCATCCTCAACCACTTCGCCCTGCAGTTCCTGGTGCCGCAGCGGGTGTCGATGCAGCAGCAGGACGCCACGCTGTATATGGAGGTGGAACTCGACGACCTGAGCTGGCATCGGGCCCAGGTGATCGGCGCAAAGCTGCGCAACCTGATCAGTGTCTGTGACGTGGAGCTGGAGTTGGCGGAACCTTCGCGCCTGCAGGCCGCGGGTTGATCCCGGCAAAACCCTGCAACCCTTGGCAAGCATTCCCTTGAGGCCCCGGGGACTATTCTTGGCTGTTCGTGGTCAGAGACCCACATCTGGACAACAGCCCCAAGGAATCGCCCATGAGCGCCGCGCACCTTCCCCAGGACCGCTGGCTGGACCTCAGCGAACTGCTGCGTGAACTGCTGGCCCAGGGCCGCATCAGCCAGGATGCCGCCGAACAGGTCATGAGCGTCCGGCATCAGGCAGCCGGTAACCTGCTGCATCCCCTGGAAGTGATCGCCGGCCAGCAATTGCCCGACCTGCAGCACCCCGGCGCACATCTGGACCTGGACAGCCTCACGGCCTGGCTGGCCCGGCAAGCCGGCCAGCCTTACCTGCGTATCGACCCCCTGCGCATCGACGTGGCCAGCATCACGCCGCTGATGTCCTTCGCCTTCGCCCAGCGGCACAAGATCCTTGCCGTGGCCGTGGATGGGCAGAGCGTTACCGTGGCCAGCGCCCAACCTTACGTCAGTGCCTGGGAAGCAGACCTGGCCCATGTTCTCAAGCGCACGGTGCGACGGGTGGTGGCCAGCCCGCTGGACATCCAGCGCCTGACCCTGGAGTTCTATCGCCTGGCCAAGTCGGTCAGCGGCGCCAGCAGCGAACAGAAAGCCAGTGGCCTGGGCAACTTCGAGCAACTGCTGAAACTGGGGGCCAGCGACCAGGAGCCGGATGCCGACGATGCGCACATCGTCAATATCGTCGACTGGCTGTTCCAGTACGCCTTTCAGCAAAGGGCCAGCGACATCCATATCGAACCCCGCCGCGAGCACGGCACCCTGCGCTTTCGCATCGATGGCGTATTGCACAACGTCTACCAGTTCCCGCCCCAGGTCACCCTGGCCATCGTCAGCCGCCTCAAGAGCCTGGGGCGCATGAACGTCGCGGAAAAGCGCAAGCCCCAGGATGGCAGGGTCAAGACGCGCACCCCCGACGGCAGTGAAATCGAGTTGCGACTCTCGACCCTGCCCACGGCGTTCGGTGAAAAGCTGGTGATGCGCATCTTCGATCCCCAGGTCCTGCTCAAGGATTTCGACCAGTTGGGCTTTGGCACCGATGACCTGAGCCGCTGGCAAGCCATGACCACCCAGGCCCACGGCATCATCCTGGTCACCGGGCCCACCGGCTCGGGCAAGACCAGCACCCTCTACACCACGCTGAAGAAGCTCGCGACCCCCGAGGTCAACCTGTGCACCATCGAGGACCCGATCGAGATGATCGAACCGGCGTTCAACCAGATGCAGGTCCAGCACAATATCGACCTGAGTTTTTCCAGCGGCGTGCGCGCACTGATGCGCCAGGACCCCGACATCATCATGATCGGCGAGATCCGTGACCTGGAGACTGCGGAAATGGCCATCCAGGCCGCACTTACCGGGCACCTGGTGCTGTCTACCCTGCACACCAACGACGCCCCCGGCGCCATCAGCCGACTGCTGGAACTGGGCGTGCCCCATTACCTGATCAAGGCCACCCTGATCGGGGTCATGGCCCAGCGCCTGCTGCGCACCCTCTGCCCGTACTGCAAGGTTCCCGCCCAGCTGACGGCGGATGACTGGGAAAGCCTGACCGGAACCCGGCACCTGCCACCCGCTGCCGGCGGCCAGCGCGCGGTGGGCTGCGCCGAATGCCGGGGTACCGGTTACCACGGGCGCACCGGGGTCTACGAAATCATGCCCTTGGGCTCCCCCCTCAAGGCCCTGATCCATCGCGACCTGGATCTTGCCCGCCTGCACCACCAGGCCTGTGCCGACGGCATGCGCAGCCTGCGCCTGGCTGCCGCGCACAAGGTTGCCCAAGGCCTGACCAGCCTTGAGGAAGTGCTACGGGTCACGCCCGGCAACCAGCCCCCATAGCGGCACAGGAGGCGAACCCCAGGCGCTGGACTACGCTTGAGTCACCGCCGAGAAAAGCAGGGAGCCCGGTATGAACATTCGTCAAAACATGCTCGCCACCGGGGTTGTCAGCCTCCTGGCCATTGCCCTGGTGGCCGGGCTGGGTTTATGGGGCCAGTCACGCCTGGCGCGGGCACTGGTGGACAACGAGCTAAACGCCAGCGCCCTGCGCAACCACCTGGAGGCCGACATGATGCACGACGCCCTGCGGGCCGATGTGCTGGAGGCCCTGAGCAGCCAGCCCGGCGATGCCGCCGCTGGCGAAGAGGTCCGCAATAGCCTGCGCGAACACGGCGACTGGTTCCGCAAGGCCCTGGCGGAAAACGCCAAGTTGCCCCTGGCACCGGAAATCCGCAACGCCATCACCGAGCTGCAGCCGGTGCTGGAAAACTACATTCATGCCGCCGAGAACATCGCCGGGCAGGCCCTCAAGGACCCACAGGCCGCGCGCCTGCAAATGCCGGAGTTCTCCCAGCGCTTCAGCGAAGTGGAGAGCCGCAACGCCGCCCTCAGCAGCCAGATCGAAGCCAGCACCGCCCAAACCCGCGAACTCAGTGAAAGTGCGGTCCGCCAGGCCGCCTGGTGGCTGATCGGCGGCAGCCTGCTGGCCGCCCTGGCACTGGCCCTGTTGACCCGGCAGCTGCTCACCCGGGTGCTCAAACCCCTGGAAAAATCCGTGGCCACCGCCCGGGCCATTGCCCAGGGCAACCTGACCACGCCTATCAGCGTCGACAGGCATGACGAGGCCGGCCAACTGCAACAGGCCCTTGGAGAAATGCAAGACAACCTGCGGCAGATGATCACCACCATCCGCCATGAAAGCGAAGAGTTGCGCGGCCGCTCCCACAGCCTCAGCGACACGTCGTTGAGCATTGCCGACGGCGCCAGCGAACAGGCCGACGGCGCCACCAACATGGCCGCCGCCATGGAGCAGATGATCAGCAATATCGCCCAGGTGGCCGAACACGCGCGCAATGCCCAGGGCATTGCCGCCCAATCCGAATCCCTGGCCGGTAGCGGCGGCCAGGTAATCCTCGGGGTCGTGGACGGCATGAGCCATATTGCCGAGGCGGTGAACCAGTCTTCCCGCAGCATCACCGCCCTGGGCCAGTCCTCGGAAGAAATCCACTCGATCATCCAGGTGATCAATGGCATCGCCGAGCAGACCAACCTGCTGGCCCTGAACGCCGCCATCGAAGCCGCCCGGGCCGGGGAAGCCGGCCGGGGGTTCGCCGTGGTGGCTGACGAAGTGCGCAATCTGGCAGCCCGCACCGCACAGTCCACCCGGGAAATCACCGGCATGATCGAACGCATCCGGGAAACCACCGAACAAGCCGTGAACAGCATGCAAACCGGGGTCAGCCGGGTCAACGATGGGGTCCAGATGGCCCAGCAGGCGGGCACCTCGATCAATGAGATCCGCCAGGGCGCCCAGCGCTCGGCGGTGATGGTGGAGGAGATTTCCCTCACCATCGGCGAGCAGTCCAAGGCCAGTAGCGAAGTGGCGCAACGGGTGGAGATGATCAGCCTGGTAGCCCGGCGCAACAGCCAGGCCATGCGTGAGCTGACCCAGACCGTGGAGCAGATGGAAAACTCCGTGGCCACCTTGCAGACCTCGGTCACCCGCTTCCAACTGTGAGGCCACGGGCACGCCGGTGATGTGTGTCCTGATGATGCAAGGGCCACGGTATCTCTGCGCGCGACCGGGCGCCGCCGTACACTCGCCCCCCTGTGCCCCTTGATCACATCTGAGCAGGAGAATGTTATGCAGATCGGAAGCGTGTTGTTACTTTTCGTCGGCCTCGCCGTGGCCATCGTCTTCATGGGTTTCAAGGTCGTGCCCCAGGGCTACCAATGGACCGTGGAACGCTTCGGCCGCTACACCAACACCCTGAAGCCGGGGCTGAACATCATCATTCCGGTGATGGATCGCATCGGGCGCAAGATCAACGTGATGGAAAGCGTGCTGGATATCCCACCCCAGGAAGTCATCACCGCCGACAACGCCACGGTGCAGATCGACGCCGTGTGTTTCTTCCAGGTGGTCAACACCGCCCAGGCCGCCTATGAGGTCAACAACCTCGAGCACGCCATCCGCAACCTGCTGCAAACCAATATCCGTACGGTGCTCGGTTCAATGGAACTGGACGCCATGCTCAGCCAACGTGACGGCATCAACGAGAAACTCCTGCGAACCGTCGATGAGGCCACCGCCCCCTGGGGGATCAAGATCACCCGGATCGAAATCAAGGACATCAGCCCACCCGCCGACCTGATGGCAGCCATGTCCGGGCAGATGAAGGCCGAGCGGGTCAAGCGTGCGCAGATCCTCGAAGCCGAAGGCCTGCGGGCCGCCGCCATCCTTACCGCAGAAGGCAAGAAGCAGGCACAGATTCTTGAAGCCGAGGGCGAACGCCAGGCGGCATTCCTCGAATCCGAAGCCCGGGAGCGCCAGGCCGAAGCCGAGGCCCGGGCGACCCAAGTGGTGTCCGAGGCGATTGCTACCGGCAACGTCCAGGCGATCAACTACTTCGTCGCGCAGAAATACATCGATGCCCTGGGCAAACTGGCGTCGGCCAACAACAGCAAGGTGATCCTGATGCCGCTGGAGGCCAGCCAGGTCATCGGCGCCGTGGGCGGCATCGGCGAGATCGTCAAGGCCACGTTCGACAGCAAGAAGGTCTGAGGCAGGCTTCATGTTGGCATTTTTGCAAGCTCTATCGTTCTGGGATTGGCTGGCCCTTGGCACCATCCTGCTGATCTTCGAAGTATTCGGGGCCGGCGGCTACCTTCTGTGGATCGGCCTCGCAGCCGCCACAGTCGGGGTCCTGACCTTTCTCATTCCCGGCCTGTCATGGGAGGTGCAGTTCCTCCTGTTCGGCCTGCTGTCGGTGCTCACCGCACTGTATTGGTGGCGCCGCCAGCGCAGCGTGGTACGCCCCAGCGATCAGCCGAACCTCAACCTGCGGGGCCAGGAGCTGATCGGCAAGACCTTTGTGGTGCACCAGGCGATTGTCGACGGCCGCGGGCGGATCAAGGTGGCCGACGGCGTGTGGATCGCCAAGGGGGCCGACGCCCCCGTGGGCGCCCGGGTACGGGTGGTGGGCCAGGAAGGCGCAATCCTGTTGGTCGAAAACCTTGACTGATGAGTCACGGAACTCCGCGGGGTTATCTAGAATCAAACGATGCAGATACCCCCTTTCGGAGTCACCCATCATGCGTCTGAAAATTGCTGTCGCCACCCTTGCCCTGCTGTCTCTTCCCGTTGGTTCGGCAATGGCCGACACCTTCTGGCGTAACGTCATTTCCTCCGGGGCCACCACCGGCTCCACCTACCTGACCTTCAAGGACCACAAGTTGATCGTCGCCGCCCAGGATGACGCCGGCAGCTTCGTTGCCAGCGATGGCAGCATTCGCGGCCCGTACCTGGAAGCCGCCATGCAGAAAGTCCGCGCCGACAACCCCGGCCTCAAGGCCACCGACATGGAACTGGCCAACGCCATCCTGGCGAAGAACGCTGTCGCTCAGGAGTAACCGTCGCCCCAGGGATGGCCGACAGCCAACGCCGACCCCAGGGTCGGCGTTTTTGTGTGCCCGATCAGCCGGCTAGACCCCAGGTGTGCGGGACACTGCAGCCAGGCCGGCCAGGGCATAACTCATCATGTGCTCGATCAACGCCGGTGGATCCAGCTCCAGGCCGGGCAACACATTGCGCGCCAGCGGCTGATGAGCGATCAGCAGGAACAGGCAGGGCGCAAAAACGCTGACGGCGCTGCGCAGGGTGACCGGGTCCTCAGGCGATAGATCCATGATCTGGCCGAGGATGGTGCGCACGATCTTCGCCTTGGGAAACGCCTGCTCCTCCAGGATCGCCGGCAGCACCGCGGAGGGTGACAACAGTTCGCGGGTCAGGACTTTCAGCGCCCAGCCCTCACGCTGGTTGCCCAGCCCCTCGATGAGCACGGTGATGATCGCCCGCAGCTTGTCCTCGGGGCTGCCCTGGCTTTCACTCAGGCTGATCATGGTCTCGATCCGCACCAGGCGGTCGTGGGCCTCGCGCAGCACCGCCCGATACAAGCCGTCCTTGTTCTCGAAGTGGTAGTTGACCGAGGCGTTGTTGGCCCTGGAGTTCTCGCAGATCTGCTTGCTGGTGGTGTTGGCGTACCCCAGCTCCGCAAAAAGCTGGCCGGCCGTTTCCAGGATCTGTTGGCGGGTGGCCTGGCCATCCTGACGCGGCGCACGGGCCGCAGTTGGCTGCGGGGAAGCGGAAACGGCCATAGGCGCTCTCACTAAGTTAAATTCAAATTTGACTTTTGTTTATGGACTGCTTAGCTACAAAGCGCCAGTTTCTCGTTCAATTCCGTCAAGGGTTGCAGCGAAATGGCGGCTATCTGTCAATTCACGCCAAAGGATATCAGCATGGAAGCGCGCAACATGACTCCCTTCACCTACTTCTCACTGCCCATGCAGAAGCTGTTCCTACGCAATCAAGCGGCAGTCAGGAACAAGCCCTACGCCAAGTATTTCCGCTCGGAAATGCGCGTGCCGCTGTCCGCCGTCCGCAAGATTCAGCAAGGCCCCATGGCCCTGGAAGACACCCTGACCCCGAGCATCGAGGACATCAATCGCCTGCTCGAATCGGACTTTGTCAGCGAGGAATCCGGTTACGCCCTGCTACCGGGCCCGATGGCCTACGTGCAAAGCCGCAAGTTCTTCCCCGGCTGCACCGCGCAGATGTTCAAGTGGTGGTTCATCTGGCACCCCGCGGAATCGGAGCGCTACACCCTGTGGTTCCCCTATGCCCATGTCAGCAACCCATGCGTGCACCACCAGCGCCTGTGCGATGAGTCCCTGAGTTTTGAGGAACGGCTGTATGGCAACACCTTCTGCGCGTCGGAATATGTCGGCGATCGCCTGATGCACCTGCATATCGACTTCCAGCAGCCGGCCAGCCTGGGCCTGAACACCGATCTGTATCGCGAAGCGAAGATCGACGGCAGTGTCAGCGCCCTGATGAGCCTGGCGGATCATCCTGAGGTGCCGGTGTCGTTGATGGTGCATCTGTTCAAGGAAGTACCGGGCGGCATGTACCTGACCAGCCGTTACTGGGTCGGGGCGCACCCGTCGATGGCCCGCTTTCCCGGGGCAGAAAAGGCTGCATCGCTGCTGAAGGAAAATGGCTTTGGCGAGGCCGAACTGGAGACCCTGGCCTACGAGTTCGCGGTGCACGACATGTGCGAGTTCAATCATCTGGCCAGCTTCCTGCCGGACCTGTATCGAGAGTTCGGCACCCCCGCGGCCTGAAACAACAGCCATTAAGCCCGAGAAACTCCAGGGCTTAATGGCTCGAAAGGATCAACGTTGCGTACCAGGACAAACACCGTTGATCAGCAGAGAAGTGAACTCTTCGATGTCCTGTTCCACCGTCAGTTGCTCAGTCAACAGCCGATACCAGCAAAAGCCGAAAATCATATCCAGCAGTAATTCACGGTTGGTGTCCTTGGGTAGCTCGCCGTTGCTGATGGCATTTTCCACCAGTTTTTTAGGCATTTCCCTTCTGCGCTCCATGAACTGATCCTTGAGCTGGGTCAAGGTTGCGGGATCCAGTTGCGCTTCGGCGATCACACAGCGAAAGGCTTCGCCGCAAATAGTCTCCCTCCAGACTTTCCATAGATTTCGCAGCAAAAAGTCGAGATCTGCCTTGAACGAGCCGAGATCAGGAAATTTTCTGACTTGTTCGCTCTCGTTTTCATAAACCTCGGCGATCAACGCCGCCTTGTTCGTCCACCAGCGATAGATAGTTGGCTTGCTGGCCCCCGCCCGACGGGCGACGGACTCGATACTGAGCCCGGAATAGCCGCATTCCTTAAGGATTTCGATGGTGGAAGTGAGAATGGCTTTATGAGTATGGGGACTTCGCAAAGAGCCGATGGAGCTGCGAGATGGGGTACGAGCCACAATAAAAAATCTCCAGGCAGGGCGCTTGACAAACGCAACGCAGGGTATAGGATTCCCTCGAATCGAAATGAAACGGTCCGTTTCGTTTCATTCTTGAATGAATCATGAATTTCTTACACCGATCTATCTAGTTTTTAAAATATCGCGTAAGGGTTGAGCAGCTCAGGCCTTGTAACTTGGAGTTCCTCGAATTCGAGGCTTCGGCCCTTTTCCCTTAAGAGATTAGATCGTCTGAAATTATTACTAAACGAAACGTTCCGTATCATAGCATAGTGAGGTGAATAAAAACAGCTTTCGAGTGGGTTTTCCCCTATTTGGAGTCTGCTGTTACACCGCTCTGGCCTGCAGCTTTCATCAGGTGTGGCCAGGAGAAAGGCAGCAAAACTGTTTTCCGTATGTTTCAAGGGTGCTTCTGAGCAGGCACGACCCAGTTTTCTGAAAAGAATGGAATCAAGAGGAAAATGAACGTGAAAAAGATAGGTATTGTCAGCTATGGCGCGGGTATTCCGGTATGCCGCCTGAAAGTCCAGGAAGTGATCAACGTCTGGAAAAACACCGACCTCAAGCTGGTGGAGGAAAACCTCGGCGTCACGGAAAGAGCCGTGCTGCAACCGGATGAAGATGTCATCACCCTCGGGGTACTGGCGGCGCAACGGGCCCTGGATAAAGTCCCCGGCCATCAGCTCGAAGCCCTGTACCTGGGCACCTGCACCAACCCCTATGACTCACGGGCCTCGGCTTCGATCATCCTGGAAATGCTCGGCAGCGGCTACGACGCCTATTGCGCCGACGTGCAGTTCGCCGGCAAGTCCGGAACTTCTGCCCTGCAGATCTGCCAGGCGCTGGTGGCTTCCGGCATGACGGGCAGCGCCCTGGCCATCGGCGCCGACACCATCAACCGCAACACCGCGCCGGGCGACCTGACCGAATCCTATGCCGGGGCCGGAGCCGCTGCGCTGCTGATTGGCAGCCAGAATGTCATCGCCGAATTCGACGCCAGCTTCTCCTGCGCCGCCGATGTCGCCGACAACATCCGCCCCCAGGGCGATCGCTACATTCGTTCGGGCATGGGCCTGGGCTCGGACAAGAACAGCATCGGCCTGGAAGACCAAACCCGCCGCGCCGCCGAAGGCCTAATGGCCAAGCTGCACACCAGCCCCGCCGACTATGACTATGTGGTGTTCCAGCAAAACCTGGTGTCCACCCCCTACTCCCTGGCCAAGCACCTGGGCTTCAACCCCAAGCAGGTGGAACCGGGCATCTATGCCGGCAACGTTGGCGATGCCGGATCGGCCAGCCCGCTGCTCGGCCTGATCAACGTACTGGACCAGGCACGCCCGGGGCAGAAAATTCTTCTGGTGTCCTACGGTTTCGGCGCCGGCAGCGACGCCATCGCCCTGACCGTCACCGATGCCATCGAGCAGTACCAGAAGCACAACAAGCCTCTGCGCGAACTGCTGGAATCCAAGATCTACGTCGACTACGGCACGTCCATCAAGTACGAGTTCAAGTACCTGCGGGCTGACTACGCCCTGACCGCCTATCTCTGATTACGCCTGTCTACGCAAGGAGCATGCACATGTGCGCACGTCGTGTTGCAATCGTTTCGGCCGCCTATACGCCGAAACCCGGAAGTTCACGAGTTCGGCAGACGTTCAAGGAAATGATCGTCGAGTCCGCCTACAAGGCACTCAAGGACGCCAAGATGCACCCCCGGGAAATCCAGGCCGTGGCCTATGGTTATCACGGTGAAGGCATTTCCGAATATGGCGGCCTGGGCCCGACCATTTCCGACGCCCTGGGCATCAGCCCGGCGCCGACCTTCATGAGCACCGCCAACTGCACCAGCAGCTCGGTGTCGTTCCAGATGGGCCACCAGATGGTGGCGTCCGGGGAGTACGACATCGTCCTGTGCGGCGGCTTCGAGAAGATGACCGATCACTTCAACTACGCCGAATACATCGGCTCCAGCACTGAATGTGAATACGATTATTTCCTCGGCATCTCCCACACCGATGCCTTCGCCCTGGCCACCGCCGAATACTTCCAGAAGTTCGGCTATGCCGGTCGCGAGGCCGACGTACTGGCCACCTTCGGCCGGCAGATGCGCATCTACGCACAGAACACCCCCACCGCCACCCGTTATGGCCAGCCGATTCCATCCCTGGAAGCGTTGAAGAACAGCGAAGCCTGCGGCTCGATGCTGGCCTGGGGCGAAGCCAGTGGCTGCGCGATCCTGGTGGCCGAACACCTGGCCCACAAGTACACCGATAAACCGGTGTTCGTACGCGGTTGCGCCTATACCGGGGTCTCCCACTATTTCGGTACGCGCTTTCACAACCCGACCCTGCATCATCCGGGCCTGCCCAAGGATGTGGGCATGGCGGTTTCGGCCAACTCCATCGCCTGTGCGGAAATCGCCTACAAGAAAGCCGGGATCACCGCCAAGGACATCGACGTGGCCCAGGTCTACGACCTGCTCGGCGCCGGGCTGATCCAGATGGAATCCATGGGCATCTGTGGCAAGGGCCAGGCCGGCGACTTCGTGCTCGAAGGCGGCATCGCCCTGGATGGCCAACTGCCGCTCAATACCGACGGCGGCAACATCGGCCGCGGCCATGCCTCCGGCTGCGACGGCATCCTGCACATCACCGAGCTGTTCCGGCAGCTGAGGGGTGAATCCGACAACCAGGTCAAGGGCGCGCGCATCGGCGTGTCGCAGAACCTTGGCGGTTACGCGGCGCACAACTCAGTGATTGTCCTCTCGAACGACTAAGGAGCCCGGACCATGTCCATGTACCCAGAACAGATCCACAGAATGACCACCGCCAGCATGCTTCGCGAATGGCGCGAGCATGGCGGTAAGTACCGCCTCGAAGGCAGCCAGTGCGAAGAATGCAACGAAATCTTCTTCCCCCGGCGCACCGTCTGCGGCGCCTGCAACTCCCTGAGTGTGAAGCCGTATCGCTGCGCGCGCAGTGGCAAGATCGAGGTCATGGCCCCGGCCGAGAATCCGATCCTGGCCGCCATGGGCTATGGCGAAACCGTGCCGCGCATCATGGCCATGGTGCGCCTGGACGACGGCTTGGTGATCGCGTCGGAAATCGTCGATGTGTGCGATCAGCAACAGCTGAAAGTCGGTGCGCCGGTGCGCATGGTGATCCGCAAGCATGTGCGCGAAAGCAACCTGGCCTGGCAATACGCTTATAAGTTCGTACTCGATATATAAGTTGTTATTCAGGGTGCCTTTATATAAGGCACCTTGAAGTTAGCCATTAAAATAAAATCCAACTTAAAAGTTACATCAACGGCAACTTCACGCCCCGAAGTTGCCTTAAGGCCCTGATTTCCTTTAGGGCCTACAGATTCCTGTGCCTATAAACGGGGACTATCCCCACCCCTTAACTTGTTGGCTTACTTAAAGCCAAGGACCCATCATGTCTACACTTTGCCTTCCACACGTCATGTTTCCGCAACACAAGATCACCCAGCAACAGATGGTCGATCACCTGGAAAACCTGCACGCCGACCATCCACGCATGGCCCTGGCCAAGCGCATGATCGCCAACACCGAAGTCAACGAGCGCCATTTGGTGTTGCCGATCGACGAACTGGCAGTGCACACCGGTTTCACCCACCGCAGTATCGTCTACGAGCGTGAAGCCCGGCAGATGTCGTCGGCCGCGGCGCGCCAGGCCATCGAGAATGCCGGGCTGCAGATCAGTGACATTCGCATGGTGATCGTCACTTCCTGCACCGGCTTCATGATGCCGTCGCTGACCGCGCACCTGATCAACGACCTGGCCCTGCCGACCTCCACCGTGCAGTTGCCGATCGCCCAGCTGGGCTGCGTGGCCGGTGCCGCGGCCATCAACCGCGCCAACGACTTCGCCCGGCTCGATGCCCGCAACCACGTACTGATCGTGTCCCTGGAATTCTCCTCGCTGTGCTACCAGCCGGACGACACCAAGCTGCACGCCTTCATCTCCGCGGCGCTGTTCGGCGATGCGGTATCCGCCTGCGTGCTGCGCGCCGATGACCAGGCCGGCGGCTTCAAGATCAAGAAGACCGAGTCGTACTTCCTGCCCAAGAGCGAGCACTACATCAAGTACGACGTGAAGGACACCGGCTTTCACTTCACCCTCGACAAGGCGGTGATGAACTCCATCAAGGACGTGGCACCGGTCATGGAGCGGCTCAACTACGAGAGCTTCGAGCAGAACTGTGCGCACAACGACTTCTTCATCTTCCACACCGGTGGTCGCAAGATCCTCGACGAGCTGGTGATGCACCTGGACCTGGCATCCAACCGGGTCTCGCAATCGCGCAGCAGCCTGTCGGAAGCCGGCAACATTGCCAGCGTGGTGGTGTTCGACGTGCTCAAGCGGCAGTTCGATTCCAACCTCAATCGCGGCGACATCGGCCTGCTGGCGGCCTTCGGCCCGGGGTTCACCGCGGAAATGGCGGTGGGCGAGTGGACCGCCTGATGTGACTGCCTGTACCTGTCCCACCTGACGTTGCCGGGCTGCATGGCAACGTCGGGTGGCCTCCCACGGCGCTTGCGCCGGGTTCATGGTTTCACAAGGAAGCTGAGCGATGAACACTGGAATGCCAACCACGGCTGCCAACAGCCGTTACGAAAGATCCATGGTGCTGTTGCTGTCACTGAGTTTCGGGCTGGTGGGGCTGGATCGCTTCATCATCCTGCCGCTGTTTCCGGTGATCATGCACGACCTGCAACTGGACTATCAGGACCTGGGCTACCTGTCCGCCGCGCTGGCCTTCACCTGGGGGCTATCCGCCCTGGGCATGGGCAGCGTGATCGAGCGCCTGGGCACCCGCCGCGTGCTGGTGGCCTCGATTGCCGTGCTTTCGCTGCTGTCCGGTTTTTCCGCGCTGGCCACCGGCGTGCTGGGGCTGGTGATTCTGCGCGGGCTGATGGGCATCTGCGAGGGTGCCTTCACCCCCACCAGCATCATTGTCACCAATGAAGTCTCGCGCCCCGACCGGCGCGGGCTGAACCTGGGTATCCAGCAGGCGCTGTTCCCGATTCTCGGCCTGTGCCTGGGGCCGCTGATCGCCGCTTACCTCCTGCAGATCACTGGCTCGTGGCGCGCGGTGTTCGCCATCATTTCCCTGCCGGGCCTGCTGCTGGCCGGCTACCTGTGGAAAATCTACCGACCGCTGCCGGCGCCCCAGGCCGACCGCACCGCAGGCACCTGGCTGGCGGCCTTCAAGAGCGGCAACGTGAGCCTGAACATCCTGATCATGTTCTGCATACTCACCTGCCAGTTCGTCCTCTGCGCCATGCTGCCCAGCTACCTGACCGACCATATGCACCTGGAAACCCTGTCCATGGCCTTCGTCATCTCGGCCATCGGCGTGGGCGGCTTCATCGGCCAATTGATCATCCCCGGCATGTCCGACCGTCTCGGGCGCAAGCCGGTGGTGTCGGTGTGCTTCATGACCAGCAGCACCCTGGTGGGCCTGCTGATCGTCAGCCCGCCCCTTCCCTGGCTGCTGTTCCTGCTGCTGTTCCTGCTGTCGTTCTTCAACTTCAGCCTGATCTGCATGACAGTCGGCCCGCTGACCAGCGAATCGGTCACCCCGGCCCTGCTGCCGACGGCGACCGGAATCGTGGTGGGGTTCGGCGAGATCCTGGGTGGCGGGTTGTCACCGGCCGTGGCCGGGTTCGCCGCCAGCCATTTCGGCCTGCCATCGATCCTGTACGTGGCCCTGAGCGGCAGCCTGGCCGGCTTGCTGCTGTCATTCCTGCTCAAGGAACAAGCCCTCGAACCGCGCCGTTCGCGCGTGCGCGAAGCGCTGCCCATCCTCCCCGCCCCCTTGCCCCTGAAGGACTAGAGAATCATGGACGATTACCTGCTGTTGCTGGATGTCTGCCACAAGGACCAGCGCGCCATCGGGCTGTTCGACTTTCACAATGGCCGCAGCGTGCGGGCCTATTCCGAACACGGCGGGCTGTACGAGACCCTGCTGTTCTGCAGCCGTCGCCATCTGGGCTGGAGCGAACACCTGCGCAGCCTCGCGCCCCACCCGCAACTGCCCGCGGACGGCACCCAGCAAGGCCCGTTGCGCCCACCGCTCAAGCCTCGGGACAACCTGCTGGTGCAGGTCAGCGAAGTCACCCTGAACACTCCGCACACCCGCCAGGGCTGGTTCTACAAGGGCAATGGCAGTCTGCTGAAGACCGACGGCGAGCCGCTGATGATTCCGTACCACGCCCAGAGCATTTCCAGCCAGCCCGGGGTGGTGTGCGTGTACCTGGTGGACCCCTTCGGCCAGTTGCGCTTTGTCGGCTTCAGCCTCGGCCACGACATTCACGACCCGTTGCTGAGCCATCAGGACGCCAGTTCCTGCGCGCAATCGCGGTTGCGCCAGTGCGCCATCGCCCCGGCGCTGATCCTCGGCGAACTGCAGAACAGCCTGTCACTCAATGTCCGGGTCGAACGCCAGGGCACGCCGTTGCCGCAGCGCAGCTATCGCCTCGACCAGCAGAACTGGTGGGCTATTCGCAAATACTCCCAGGCCTTCCTCGAACAGCACGAACAGTTCCTGCAACCGGGCATGGTCCACTATGTGTTCCACAGCGCCAGCCGGCGCGAGAGCGACCTGCAGTTGCAGCACGGTGACTGGCTGGACCTGGACTGCCCGGAGCTGGAACTGGGCCTGAGCAACCAGGTGATCGAGGAAGAATTGCTGCACCTCTATCCCCTGGAAACCCAACCTGCCCGTGCCAGCACCCATGGCAACCAGCCGGCGCGGACGCGCCACCACTACTGAGGCCCTTTCAGCGGTAGTCCGCCAGCGGCACGCAGGCGCAGAACAGGTTGCGGTCGCCATAGACGTTGTCCACCCGGTTCACCGCCGGCCAGTACTTGTGGGCCCGGGTATGGGCGGTGGGCAGCACCGCCTGTTCAATACTGTAGGAGCGCTCCCAGACTCCGGTGATATCCGCCAGGGTATGGGGAGCGCCCTTGAGCGGGTTGTCCTCGGCCGGCCAGTTGCCCTCCTGCACCTGGGCGATCTCGGCGCGGATGCTCAGCATGGCTTCGATAAAACGGTCGAGTTCGGCCTTGGATTCGCTTTCCGTGGGTTCCACCATCAGGGTGCCCGGCACCGGGAAGGACATGGTCGGGGCATGGAAGCCGTAGTCCATCAAGCGCTTGGCCACGTCTTCCTCGCTGATCCCGGTCTGGGCCTTGAGCGGGCGCAGATCGAGGATGCATTCGTGGGCCACCCGGCCGTTGCGGCCGCTGTAGAGCACCGGGAAGGCACCGCTCAATTGCTCGGCCAGATAGTTGGCCGCAAGGATCGCCACCTCGCTGGCATCCGCCAGCTGCGGCCCCATCAGGGCGATGTACATCCAGCTGATGGGCAGGATGCTCGCACTGCCCCAGGGCGCGGCGCTGACGGCGCCGTTCTCCGGCAACGGCCCGTCGATGGGCACCACCGGGTGGTTGGCGACAAACGGCGCCAGGTGCGCGCGCACGCCAATCGGCCCCATGCCCGGGCCACCGCCGCCATGGGGAATGCAGAAGGTCTTGTGCAGGTTCATGTGCGAGACATCGGCGCCAATGTCCGCCGGCCGGGCCAGGCCTACCTGGGCGTTGAGGTTGGCGCCGTCCATGTACACCTGGCCGCCGTGGCTGTGGATAACTTCGCAGATCTGGCTGATGCCCTCTTCGTACACGCCATGGGTCGAAGGGTAGGTAGCCATCAGGCACGACAGGCGCTCGCCGGCCGCCTGGGCCTTGGCCTTCAAGTCTTCCAGGTCGACGTTGCCGGCCTCGTCGCACTCGACGATCACCACCTGCATCCCGGCCATCTGCGCCGAGGCCGGATTGGTGCCGTGGGCCGACGCCGGGATCAGGCAGACATGCCGGCCGCCTTGCCGGCGGCTCTCGTGGTAGCGACGAATCGCCAGCAGCCCGGCGTACTCGCCCTGGGCCCCGGAGTTGGGCTGCATGCAGATGGCGTCGAAACCAGTGATGGCGCACAGCCAACGCTCCAGCTCCGCGATCAGCAGGCCATAGCCGGCAGCCTGCTCCCGGGGTGCGAAGGGATGCAGGTTGGCGAACTCCGGCCAGGTGATGGGGATCATCTCGCTGCTGGCATTGAGCTTCATGGTGCAGGAGCCCAGGGGAATCATCGACTGGTTGAGCGCCAGGTCCTTGTTCTCCAACTGCTTGAGGTAGCGCAACATTTCGGTTTCGCTGTGATGGGCACTGAACACCGGGTGGGTCAGGTAGCGCGTGCGTCGCAGCAGCGGGTCGGGAATCCCCGACTCCAGCGCCTCGGCGTCCAGGCTGCTGACATTCAGCCCGTGATCGGCACCCAGGAACACGTCGAACAAACGGGCCACGGTGCTTTCGTCACAGGTTTCATCCAGGCTCAGCCCCAGCCGGCCACGGCCGAGAATCCGCAGGTTGATCTGCTGCGCCCTGGCGCTTTCGATGATCGCCGTCTGGCTGCCGCCGACCTCCAGGGTCAGGGTGTCGAAGAAGTGCCGATTGACCCTGGCAATGCCGTGGCGCTCCAGGCCGACCGCGAGGATGCAGGTCAGCCGGTGTACCCGCTGGGCAATGCGCTTGAGCCCGGCCGGGCCGTGATAGACGGCGTAGAAACCAGCAATATTGGCCAGCAGCACCTGAGCGGTACAGATGTTCGAGTTGGCCTTCTCGCGACGGATATGCTGCTCGCGAGTCTGCAAGGCCATGCGCAGGGCCACCTGGCCGCGGGCATCCTTGGACACGCCGATGATGCGCCCGGGCATCGCGCGCTTGTACTCGTCGCGGCAGGCGAAAAACGCCGCATGGGGGCCGCCGTAGCCCATGGGCACGCCGAAGCGCTGGGACGAACCGAGCACCACGTCGGCCCCCAGTTCGCCCGGCGGGGTCAGCAACAACAGGCTGAGCAGGTCGGCCGCGACACAGGCCAGGGCCTGCTGGGCGTGCAACTGGTCGATCAGCGGCCGCAGGTCGCGGATCTCGCCATGGGTGTCCGGGTACTGCAGCAACGCGCCGAACACCTGGTGCCCGGACAATTCGTCGACCCCGCCGACCACCAGCTCGAAACCGAAGCCTTCGGCCCGGGTGCGGACCACGGAAATGGTTTGCGGGTGGCAGTGTTCATCGACAAAGAACAGGTTGCTCGAAGACTTGCTCACGCGCTTGGCCAGGGCCATGGCTTCGGCGGCAGCGGTGGCTTCGTCCAGCAACGAGGCGTTGGCCAGGTCCAGGCCGGTGAGGTCGATGGTCATCTGCTGGAAATTCAACAAGGCTTCGAGCCGGCCCTGGGCGATTTCCGGCTGGTAGGGGGTATAGGCGGTGTACCAGCCGGGGTTCTCCAGCACGTTGCGCAGGATCACCGTCGGCGTCAGGGTGGCGTGGTAACCCATGCCGATCAGGCTGGTCCAGACCTGGTTCTGCCCGGCATAACCCTTGAGCCTGGCCAGGGCGGCCGCTTCGTCCAGGGCCGGCGGCAGGTCCAGTGCACGGTTGAAGCGGATTCCCGGCGGCACCGTCTGCTCGATCAGTTCGGCCCGGCTGCCCAGCCCGAGGCTGGCGAGCATCGCTTGCTGCTCCTCGGCGTCGGGCCCCAGGTGCCGGTTGAGAAAAGCGTTGGGCTCGCGTAACTGGCTCAAAGATAGCAACTGGGACATGACCGGCTCTCTCCGATAAACGGCGCTCAGCGTCGCTGCAACAGGGTGCCAAGCAGCATAGCAGTCGATTTCCCGCGTCGATGCTCTGGCGTCCCGGGGCAATCGGTACCATCATGCTCGACGTCAACGCGCCAGCCCCGGCGCATCGCAACCTGTGCCCCTATCGTCCGCTTATCGGGTGTCCCATCGTCATGAGCCAACTGCCTTTCCTGCCGTTCTCCAAACCCACCATCGATGAACCCACCATCGCCGCTGTCGGCGAAGTCCTGCGTTCAGGCTGGATCACCAGCGGCCCCAAGGTCCAGGCCTTCGAAGCCCAGCTCTCGGAGTTTTTCGGCGGGCGCACGGTACGCACCTTCAACTCCGGCACCTGCACCATGGAGATCGCCTTGCGCATTGCCGGCATCGGTGCCGGTGATGAAGTCATCACCACGCCGATTTCCTGGGTGGCCACCGCCAACGTCATCCTCGAAGTCGGGGCCACGCCGGTGTTCGCCGATATCGACCCGGTCACCCGCAATATCGACCTGGCCCAGGTCGAAGCCGCCATCACCCCGCGCACCAAGGCCATCATCCCGGTGTACCTGGCCGGGCTGCCAGTGGACATGAGCCGCCTCTACGCCCTGGCCAACAAGCACGGCCTGCGGGTAGTGGAAGATGCCGCCCAGGCCCTGGGCTCCAGCTGGAACGGCCAGCGCATCGGTGCCGGTGGCGACTTCGTGTCCTTCAGCTTCCAGGCCAACAAGAACGTCACTTCGTCCGAGGGCGGCTGCCTGGTGCTCAACACACCAGAAGAGGTGCGCCTGGCCGAGAAGTATCGCCTGCAAGGCGTGACCCGCAACGGCTTCGACGGCCTGGATGTGGATGTGCTTGGCGGCAAGTTCAACATGACCGACGTGGCGGCCGCCATCGGCCTGGGGCAGTTCGCCCATATCGAGGCGATCACCACCCATCGCCGTGAATTGGCCCGGCACTACTTCGAATGTTTTGGCAGCGAATTCGAGGCCCGCTATGGCGCCCAGCTACCGCCGGCGGACTTCACCAACAGCAACTGGCACCTGTTCCAGCTGGTATTGCCAGAGCGCAAGGATGGCAAGCCGGCCCGCGCCACCTTCATGGAGCAGATGCAGGAACGCGGGATTGGCATCGGCTATCACTACCCGCCGATTCACTTGCTGAGCCTGTACCGCGAGCGCGGCTTCAAGGAGGGGATGTTCCCGGTAGCGGAACGGGTCGGTCGGCTGATCGTCTCGTTGCCGATGTTCACCGCCATGAGCAAGGCCGACGTGGAACGCGCGGTGGCGGCGGTGAAAGAGGTGTTGCAGGCTTAAGAGCCTTCGCCAGCAAGCCCGCCCTGCGCAAACGGGGCGGACACGCCGGCGAGAACGGCTTACTCGCCGATGGCGGCCTTGTAGCCGGCGGCGTCCAGCAGCTTGTCCAGATCGCCCGGGTTGCTTGGCTTGAGCTTGAAGATCCAGGCACCGTACGGGTCGCTGTTGAGCAGCTCGGGGCTGGCGCTCAGCTCTTCGTTGACCGCAATCACTTCACCGGCCACCGGCGCATAGATGTCGGAAGCGGCTTTCACCGACTCCACCACACCGGCCTGGTCCCCTGCGCCAAACACGTTGCCGACTTCAGTCAGCTCGACGAAAACCACATCGCCCAGGGCTTCCTGAGCGTGGTCGCTAATACCTACGGTCACGCTGCCGTCGGCTTCCAGGCGGGCCCATTCGTGACTGTCGGCAAAACGCAGGTGGGCAGGGATATCGCTCATGTTCTGTGTCCTCAAGAAGAAGTGTCAGCAGCGCAATGCCTGCTGGAAATAGTTAGATCAGGGTTTTGCCGTGGCGCACGAAGGTGGGTTTGACCACCCGGACCGGGTACCACTTGCCGCGGATTTCCACTTCGGCACGGTCGGCGGTGGCCATCGGCACCCGCGCCAGTGCGATCGATTTACTCAGCGTAGGGGAGAAACTACCACTGGTGATCTCACCTTCGCCAACATCGGCGATGCGAACCACCTGATGCGCGCGTAAAACCCCGCGTTCTTCGAGCACCAGGCCCACCAGTTTCTGCTTCACCCCGGCCGCCCGTTCGGCTTCCAGGGCACTGCGACCGATGAACTGACGTGACGCCGGTTCCCAGGCAATGCTCCAGGCCATGTTCGCCGCCAGGGGCGAGACATCCTGATGGATGTCCTGGCCATAGAGGTTCATGCCGGCCTCCAGGCGCAGGGTGTCCCGGGCGCCCAGGCCGATGGGCGAGATCCCCGCCCCCACCAGGTCGTTGAAGAAGGCCGGGGCCTGGTCGGCAGGGAGGACGATCTCCAGACCGTCCTCGCCGGTGTAGCCGGTCCGGGCAATGAACCAGTCGCCGTCAAAGCCGGCTTCGAATGGCTTGAGCTGCTGGATCAGGGTGCCGCGGGACTGGGTTACCAGCTCGGCAATCTTGTGCCGCGCCTGAGGGCCCTGGATCGCCAGCATCGCCAGCTCCGGGCGCTCGTGCAGCTGCACCTGGAAATCCCCCAGCTGCGCCTGCATCCAGGCCAGGTCCTGATCACGGGTGGCGGCATTGAGCGCCAGGCGATAAGCGTCTTCGAGGCGATAGACGATCATGTCGTCAACGATGCCGCCCCGTTCATTGAGCATGGTGCTGTACAGAGCCTGGCCGGGGTTGTGCAGGCGTTCGACATCATTGGCCAGCAACAGCTGGAGCCAGGCCTTGGCCTGGGTACCGCTGACATCGATCACGGTCATGTGGGATACATCGAACACACCGCAATCACGTCGCACCTGATGGTGCTCCTCGACCTGCGAGCCGTAATGCAAGGGCATATCCCAACCGCCAAAATCGACCATTTTCGCGCCGAGGGCGAGATGCAGGTCATACAGAGGCGTACGCTGTCCCATGGGTTTCTCCTTCCGGGCGTGGCGAGGGTGCGGACTGGCGCTGTTGGTGTGAAAGCCTTGAAATAGATGGCTTTCAGCCGATTTCAGCGTCCCGGCCAAACAACAGGCCGCACCGAATGCCGCGCATTGTAGCTGCAAGGTGCAAGGCTGGCACCTAACCGATTCGATGGGCCGAGCGGCGGATCAGGCCAATCACCGGCAGCAGGCCCACCAGCACCAGGGTCAGTGCCGGCAGCGAGGCCCGGGCCCACTCCCCTTCACTGGTCATCTCGAAGATCCGCACCGCCAGCGTGTCCCAGCCAAACGGGCGCATCAGCAAGGTGGCGGGCATTTCCTTGAGCACATCGACGAACACCAGCAAGGCGGCACTCAAGGTCCCGGGCAGCAACAACGGCAGATACACTTTGAAAAACAGTCGCGGGCCAGCGACCCCCAGGCTGCGCGCCGCTTCGGGGAGCGACGGGCGGATCCGCTCCAGGCTGTTTTCCAGCGGCCCGTAGGCCACGGTGATAAAACGCACCAGATAGGCCAGCAGCAAGGCGGACAGGCTGCCCAGCAGCAGCGGCTTGCCGGCCCCGCCCAACCAGCCGGACAGCGGGATCACCAGCTCGCGATCCAGGTAACTGAAGGCCAGCATGATCGATACCGCCAGTACCGAGCCGGGCAAGGCGTAGCCCAGGTTGGCCAGGCTGACCCCAGCGCGGATGCCCCGGGTCGGCGCCAGGCGTCGGGCAAAGGCCAGGAGCAGAGCCACACTGACAGTGATCAGCGCCGCCATGCCGCCCAGGTACAAGGTGTGGATGATCAAGCCGGCATACCGCTCATCCAGGTCGAAGCGCCCGCGCTGCCAGAACCACGCCAGCAACTGCAGCAGCGGAATCACGAAGGCACAGGCGAATACCAGCAGGCACCAGCCCGTGGCCGCCAACGCCTTGAGCCCGCGCAAGTGGTACAGCGCCTTGCCCCGGGGCCGTTCGTTACCGGTACGGCTGGCGCCACGGGCGCGGCGCTCGCCGTACAGCACCAGCATCACCGCCAGCAGCAGCAGGCTGGCCAGCTGGGCGGCGCTGGAAAGGCTGAAGAAGCCGTACCAGGTCTTGTAGATAGCGGTGGTGAAGGTATCGAAGTTGAACACCGACACCGCACCGAAATCCGCCAGGGTTTCCATCAGCGCCAGGGCCACCCCGGCGCCGATGGCCGGCCGCGCCATGGGCAGCGCCACCCGCCAGAATGCCTGCCAGGGCGATTGCCCGAGGACCCGCGCTGCCTCCATCAACCCCTTGCCCTGGGCCAGGAAGGCGTTGCGCGCCAGCAGGTAGACATAGGGATAGAACACCAGCACCAGGACCAGGATCACCCCACCGGTGGAACGTACCCGCGGCAGTCGCAGGCCGCTGCCGAACCATTCCCGCAGCAGGCTTTGCACCGGCCCGGAAAAATCCAGCAGGCCGACAAAGACGAAAGCCAGCACATAGGCCGGGATCGCAAAGGGCAGCATCAAGGCCCAGTCCAGCCAGCGCCGTCCGGGAAACTCGCAGAGACTGGTGAGCCAGGCCAGGCTCACGCCCAGCAGCGTGACGCCAACGCCCACCCCGAGCACCAGGGTCAGGGTATTGCCCAACAGCCGCGGCATTTGCGTGTCCCACAGGTGGGACCAGATCTGTTGGTCGACGGCCTGCCAGGACAACAGCAGCACGCTCAGCGGCAAAAGGACCAGGGCCGCTACGGCAAAGACCAGGGGATACCAGCGACGTTGAGCGGGATGGGCCACAAAAAACTCTCGGGCAGGTGGAACAGACAAAAATACTTGCGCAAAACGCGTGGGGCCAGGGAGCGGCACCCGCTGGGCGCCATGGCCGCCCCAACGGCTGCAACCAGGTTACGCCAGTTGAATCACGTATTCAGGGCTGGCCACCGCTGCGCGGTGGAACGGGAGCCAGCTCCCTCGCCACAAAAGCCCAGCCGCTAAAGAAAACGCCCCGCAAAAGCGGGGCGCAGTATAACGGCAGGCTCAGTTCCAGCCAGCGCGGTCCATCAGGCGAATGGCTTCGGCCTGGCGCTTGCCGGCGATTTCAACCGGCAGGGTGTCGGCTACGAACTTGCCCCAGCTGGCCACTTCCGCAGAAGGCGCTACCGCCGGGTTGGCCGGGAACTCCTGGTTGACGTCGGCAAAGATCTTCTGCGCCTCAGGCGTGGTCATCCACTCCACCAGGGCCTTGGCCGCTTCCGGGTGCGGTGCGTGTTTGGTCAGGCCGATGCCCGACAGGTTGACGTGCACCCCGCGATCGCCCTGGTTCGGCCAGAACAGCTTCACCGCCAGGTTCGGTTTCTGCTTGTGCAGGCGGCCGTAGTAGTAGGTGTTGACGATGCCGACGTCGCATTGCCCGGCGTTGATCGCCTCGAGAACCGCGATGTCGTCGGAGAACACATCGGTAGACAGGTTGTTGACCCAGCCCTTGATGATCTCTTCGGTCTTCTCGGCACCGTGGGTCTCGATCAGCGTGGCAGTCAGCGACTGGTTGTAGACCTTCTTCGCCGTGCGCAGGCACAGGCGGCCTTCCCACTGCTTGTCCGCCAGGGCTTCATAGGTGGTCAGTTCTGAAGGTTTGACCCGGTCGGTGGAGTAGGCCAGGGTCCGCGCCCGCAGGCTCAGGCCGGTCCAGGCGTGGTTGGAGGAGCGGTATTGCAGGGGAATGTTGCTGTCGATGACCTTGGAGGTGAACGGCTGCAGGATGCCCATCTGCTCGGCCTGCCAGAGGTTGCCGGCATCCACGGTGAGCAGCAGGTCGGCGGTGGCGTTCTCGCCCTCGGCCTTGATCCGCTGCATCAGCGGCGCTTCCTTGTCGGTGATGAACTTGATCTTCACCCCGGTCTTCTGGGTGTAGGCATCGAACACCGGCTTGATCAGCTCATCGATACGCGAGGAGTAGACCACGACTTCATCGGCGGCGTAGGCGGTGCCACCGATGAGTGTGAGGGCCAGGGCGGTCAGTAGACGCTTCGGTGCCAACATGGGAGCGGTCTCTCGATTTCAAAGTGAGGCGAAATGATAAGGACTCCCATTTGCCATCTCAACCGAACCCGGCGCTGAGGAGTTACCAGATGTTGCGTAGGCTCGTCCTCGCGACGCTTGGCCAGCAAGCCGGCGCCTAGGCTCTGGCCAGTTCCGGCAAGTCGCCGCTCAGGCCCAGGGCCTGGCGCACGAACAGGGCCTTGGCCTCGGGCATCTGGTCGATCACCTTGAGGCCGGTGTTGCGCAGCCAGCGCATGGGCAACGGGTCGGCCTGGAACAGCCGCTCGAAGCCCTCCATGGCCGCCATCAGCGCCAGATTGTGGGGCATGCGCCGGCGCTCGAAGCGGCTCAGCACCTTGACCTCGGCCAGGCGCTCACCGCGGCTGGCCGCTTGCAGCAGCACTTCGGCCAGCACGGCGGCATCGAGGAAGCCCAGGTTGACCCCCTGCCCCGCCAACGGGTGGATGGTGTGGGCGGCGTCGCCGATCAGCGCCAGGCCTTCGGCCACGTAGCGCTTGGCATGGCGTTGGCGCAATGGCACGCAGAGCCGCGGGTCGGCGCTGATCACCGAACCCAGGCGGCCTTCGAAGGCGCGCTCCAGTTCAGCGCAGAAACTCTCGTCGTCCAGCGCCATCAGGCGCTCGGCCTCACTCGGGGTGGTCGACCAGACAATCGAACACCAATCATGCTGCCCGTCCCGCACCAGGGGCAGGAAGGCCAGCGGGCCGGTATCGGTGAAACGCTGCCAGGCGGTCAATTGATGAGGCTGGCTGCTGCGCACGCTGGTGACGATGGCGTGATGCAGGTAATCCCACTCGCGAGTGGTACAACCGGTGAGCCGGCGCACGGCCGAGTTGGCGCCATCGGCAGCGATCACCAGCGGCGCACGCAGTTGCCGGCCATCCGCCAGGGTCAGCAGCCAGTCGTCGCCGGAGCGGCGCATCTGCTCCAGACGGGCATTGGCCAGCAGGCCGATATCGCATTCATGCAGGCGTTCGAGCAAGGCGTCCTGCACCACCCGGTTCTCGACGATATGGCCCAGCACCTCGGCATGCACGCTGGACGCCGAGAAGTGGATCTGCCCGGTGCCGCTGCCGTCCCAGACCTGCATGTCGCAGTAGGGGCTGCTACGGCGCCGGGCAATGCCGTCCCAGGCGCCCAGGCGCTCCAGGATGCGCTGGCTGGCCGCCGACAAGGCACTGACCCGAGGCTCGAACGGCGCCTGGTCATCAAAGGGTTTGACACTCAAGGAACCGCCATCGAGCAGCAGCACTTCCAGGCCGCTGCCCTGCAACGCCAACGCCAAGGCACTGCCGACCATTCCGGCTCCGACAATCAGCACATCTGCGCGCATTTCCATGCTTTAGGCCTGTCTCACTGGCGGCTTGAGCCGCACATAAAGGGTTTTATCGACCCGCGCCACCAGGGTGCCGGAGCCGTCATGAATCTCTACCTGCCACTGCGGCAGGTACTTCTCGCCCGTTGCGGTCTGCTGGCGAACATCGTCGAGCAGCGCCTGGTCGATGCTGAGCCGGGCAAACACCGGCCCTCTGCCCGGGGCGATGAAATCGATGGTCGCGGCCTTGTCCCAGACGATGTAGCCGGGACCCAGGTTCTCCATCAGCATCAGCATGAAGAACGGGTCCACCATGGAATACAGGCTGCCGCCGAACTGGGTGCCGACATAGTTGCGGTTGTACCAGCCCAGGCCCATGCAGACCTGGACGTCACGGAAATCCGCACTGATGTGCCGAACCCGCACGCCAGCCCCGAGGTAGGGCGGGTACAGGTTCAACACCCAGCGCAACAGGCGGGCCTTGCCGAACCGCCGGGTCAGCCAGTCACGCATCCGGGCGAGTGCCCAGGCCCATGGCCTGGCGAGCGAACCAGCGTTTGGCCGGTGGCAGCAGGTCCAGGCCGAGCAGGCCCAGGTTGCGCCCCACGGACAGCAGCGGCAGTTTGCTGCCGAACAGCCGGGTGACCTGATCGGAGAAGCCCACGGTCAGGTTCTGGTCCAGGCGCTGACGTTCGCGGTAGGCCTGCAGCACGGCAAAATCCCCCGGCAGCGCTTCGCTGGCCAACAAGGCGTCCGCCAGGGCCTGGGCATCGCGCAGCGACAGGTTGAAGCCCTGGCCGGCGATCGGATGCAGGCTGTGGGCCGCATTGCCCAGCACCACCAAGTGGGGGCGCACCTGTTCCTCGGCTTCCACCAGGGACAGCGGGTAGAGGTGGCGGGCGCCGACTTGTTTCAGGGTTCCCAGGCGGTAGCCGAACACGCCCTGCAATTCACTGAGGAAGCTGCGCTCGTCCAGGTCGGCCAGACGCTGTGCATCCATGCCCTGGCGGGTCCAGATCAGTGCACAGCGATTATCCGGCAGCGGCAGCAAGGCCATTGGGCCATCGTCGGTGAAGCGCTCGAAGGCCATGCCGTTGTGGGCTTCGCTGGGGGTGATGTTGGCAATCAGCGCACTCTGGTTATAGGGGCGGTTCTTGACCCCGATGCCCAGTTGTTCGCGCAGGCCGGAGCGGCCGCCGTCGGCCAGCACGGCGAGATCGCATTCCAGGGTGGTTTCGTCGTTCAGGGTCAGGCGATAGCCGCCTGCCAGGGGCTCCAGACGGGTGACTTCGGCCGGGCAGCGCCAGCTGATCACGTCCTTGTCCAGCCCTTGCCACAGGCATTGGCCGAGCCAGGCGTTTTCCACCACATAGCCCAGGGCCGGCACCCCTTCTTCCATGGCCGACAGGCGCGCGGTGGAGAACCGCCCACGGTCGGACACGTGAATCTGCTTGATCGGCTCGGCCCGCCGGGAGATCGCCTGCCACAGCCCCAGGCGCTGGTAGATCTGCCGGGCGCCAAAGGACAGGGCCGAGGAGCGGGCGTCGTAGCTGGGCTGGAAACTGTCGCCCGGCGCGAAGGGCTCGATCAGCACGATCTTCCAGCCCCGGGCCTTGGCCCCGGCCTGCAGCGCCAGGGCCAGGCTCGCGCCTACCAGACCGCCACCGATGATGGCCAGATTGACCCGGCTCATGACGCCTGGGTCCGCGCAGCGGCCATCAAGGCCTCGATCTCGGCCACGCTCTTGGGCACGCCACCTGTCAGAATTTCACAGCCCTGCTTGGTCACTACCACGTCGTCCTCGATGCGCACGCCGATGCCGCGCCACTTCTTCGCTACCTGCTGGTTGTCCGGGGATATGTAGATGCCCGGCTCCACGGTCAGCGCCATGCCGACCTCCAACACCCGCCACTCGCCGCCGACCCGGTACTCGCCGACGTCGTGTACATCCATGCCCAGCCAGTGTCCGGCACGGTGCATGTAGAACGTCTTGTAGGCCTCGCTGGCAATCAGCTGGTCCACATCGCCTTCCAGCAGGCCAAGTTGCACCAGGCCGGCGGTGATCACCTGGACCGTCGCCTCATGAGCCTGGTTCCAGTGCTTGTTCGGGGCGATCTGGGCAAAGGCCGCTTCCTGGGAAGCCAGCACCAGTTCGTAGATCGCCTTCTGCTCCGGCGAAAACTTGCCGTTGACCGGCCAGGTGCGGGTGATATCGCTGGCATAGCAGTCGATCTCGCAACCGGCGTCGATCAGCACCAGGTCACCGTCCTTGAGCACGGCGTCATTCTGTTGGTAATGCAGGATGCAGCTGTTGCGGCCCGCCGCGACGATCGAGCCATAGGCCGGCATCTTCGCCCCGCCCTTGCGGAATTCGTAATCCAGCTCGGCTTCCAGGCTGAACTCATGCAACCCGGGACGGCTGGCCTGCATTGCGCGGATATGGGCCTGGGCGGAAATCCGTGCGGCCTCGCGCATCACCTTCACTTCTGCCGCCGATTTATACAGGCGCATGTCGTGCAGCAGATGATCCAGAGCAACGAATTCGTTCGGCGGCTGGGCGCCGAGGTGCGCTTTAGAGCGGATCACGTTGATCCAGTCCATCAGGTGACGATCGAATTCGGGGTTGCTGCCCATGGCCGAGTAAACCCGGTCGCGGCCTTCGATCAGGCCCGGCAGGATGTCGTCGATATCGGTGATGGGAAATGCGTCATCGGCACCGTAGTCGCGAATCGCGCCCTCCTGGCCGGCCCG
Organism: Pseudomonas sp. GW822-FHT06D10; assembly: GCF_058799535.1. Classification (NCBI taxonomy): domain Bacteria; kingdom Pseudomonadati; phylum Pseudomonadota; class Gammaproteobacteria; order Pseudomonadales; family Pseudomonadaceae; genus Pseudomonas; species Pseudomonas sp. GW822-FHT06D10. Next base: position 391,661 of record NZ_JBXALN010000003.1, read on the forward strand.
CAAGCCGTCCCAGAGTTCGCGCTCCGGGTTGCGCTCGCGACAGAACAGCACGTACTCGCCGTGCTCCCGGCCGGGGATCAGCACGATCACCGCCTGGGGCTCGGGAAACCCGCTGAGGTACTGGAAATCGCTGTCCTGGCGGTAGACGTGCTCCACATCGCGATTGCGAATGGCCACGGCCGCCGCCGGCAGGATCGCGATGCTGTTGGGCTCCATCTGCGCCATGAGCGCCTTGCGGCGACGGCTGTATTCCGCTTTCGGGATATGAATCATGGGCGGACGCAGTTCCCTGTCAGTCAGTGCAGAGAAGGCTTGGCAGCCGGCGCAACAGTCTTGTTGGTCTCGGTGAACAGCAGCAGAGGCGCAACCCGCAGGTACTCCATCACTTCCATGTAGTCGCTTTCACCGTCATCGGATTCCTCCAGCGCGTCCTGGACCTGAGCAATGGCTGCAAGGTCCTGCAACACTTCCGTGGCCTCGACGCTCAGGGCACTGCTGTCGCGGGAGTTGAGGCCGAAACCGGCGAGGAAACCCTGGCACCACTGGCCCAGGGCAGCGGCACGCTCGGCCAGGGGTGCGTCGTCGCTGGGCAGCAGCAGGACCACGGTCATGTCATCGCTGGTGAGCTCGCCCTTGACCATCTCCTGCAGGCCGATCAGGGCGCTGCGCACGTTGTCTTGCGGCTCGCCTTCGAGCAGTTCGGCGGCGTCCACCAGCCAGCCGTCGACTTCGAAGCCGGCGCCGGCGCAGCTGCGACCCAGCAACAGGCCGTGCAGCTCGGCAGGAGAAACAGGATGACCGCTGCTGCTGAGCAGGGTGGCGAAAGCGTTGTACGGGGAATTCTGAATGGGCATGGGCAGCTAGGCGCCAAGCGGCGCAATGTCTAGAATGAAGGCCTTGTATCGTAGGGCGTGTCATCATTCATTGCCAGCGCCGCGTTGTGCTTTGCGCCCCGTTACAGTGGCCCGCAGGGCCTAGGGCGACAGACAGATTGCCGACCGGACAACGCCAGATGCGCCACGACTGCTCAGGCCATTGAGGCGCTGCCCAGCCAGTTGCCACTCATCAGACCAACTTCAGTGGGACACAATGGAAGACACCGACCTGCACGCACTGATGGCCAGACTCGAACTGCTTATTACCCGGGTTGAGCAACTAAAGAGTCAAAACGCACTCTTATTAGCTCAGGAAAAGACCTGGCGCGAGGAACGCGCGCACCTCATTGAAAAAAACGAAATCGCCCGGCGTAAGGTCGAATCGATGATTTCGCGCCTCAAGGCCCTGGAGCAAGACTCATGAGTTCAAGCAATAGCGTTACCGTGCAGATCCTCGACAAAGAGTATTCGATCATCTGCCCCCAGGAAGAGCGCAGCAATCTGGTGAGCGCCGCCCGTTACCTGGACGGCAAGATGCGCGAGATCCGCAGCAGCGGCAAAGTCATCGGCGCCGATCGCATCGCGGTCATGGCCGCCCTGAACATCACCCACGACCTGCTGCACCGCCAGGAGCGTCCGGATGTGCAGGCCAGCGCCACCACCCGGGAACAGGTGAGGGATCTGCTGGAGCGTGTTGACCTGGTTCTGGCCACCGATTCGGACACAAGCAAAGCTGATTCCTGACAACGGTTGCGGTATACTCCCGCCACTCCCTGGGGTGCTTGCCAGTTGGCGATGTCCCTGAGCCGATTCGCACTACCCTGGAAGTTGCACGTTGGGCTGGTGTGCATGTCCGCTAGACGGAAAGCCTTAAAGCCTGCTGCATCTTCCGCCTTGAACTTTCGGGTTCAAGGGCTAAGTCGACAGCGGTTCGCCTGGGGAGCCTGAATTTTCAGCCAATGCCAGTTATCCATGCTGGCATTGGTTTTTCCGGGTAGGCTGTTCTGCCAAATCCGACCTTCTCATAGCCTCTTTCATGACCGAACCTGCGCCGCTTTCCCGCCCGCAACTTCGCCGCATGCTGCGCAAGGCCCGTCGCGCCCTGAGCCCTGCCGAGCAACGCCGGGCAGCCCTTGGCCTGTACCGCCAACTGGCTCAGGACCCGGTGTTTCGTCGGGCACGGCACCTGTCCCTGTATCTGCCCACCGACGGTGAAATAGACCCGCGCCTGCTGCTGCGTGCCGCCCAGCGCCGGGGCAAGGCCACCTACCTGCCGGTGCTCAGCGCCTGGCCCCGGACCAAGATGGTTTTCCAGCGCGTCCTCCCGGGAGAAACGCTGCGGCCCAATCGTTTTCGCATTCTCGAGCCCCGGGTCAATTGCGCGCGGCAACGCAAGGTCTGGGCCCTGGACCTGGTGCTGCTGCCCCTGGTTGGCTTTGATGAAGAAGGTGGACGCCTGGGGATGGGTGGCGGCTTTTATGACCGCAGCCTGGCCTACCTTGCGCGGCGCCAGAACTGGCGCAAGCCGAAGCTGCTGGGGCTGGCCCATGAATGTCAGAAAGTCGGAAAGCTGGACCAGGCCAGTTGGGATGTACCCTTGCACGGTACGGTGACGGATCGGGGGTGGTACTTCGCTCGATAGGTGCCGCGTTCGATCAGCGGCACCCGAGCGGGTTCAGCGCTTGAAAGGCTGCTGTTGTGCGATTTCGATGGGGGCATCGGTCTTGCTGGCCCATAAGCTCTGCGCATAACCGGTGGTCACAACGCCCAAACCGAACAAAATAACCAAAATCCATAGTAAATCCGGTTGGCGTTTCATCGATTGCCCCCCCTCAGGCAAATCACACACGCTCCAGGCATGGTTTCCATAACAGGCCATGCAGCAGCGTCAAGCTTAAAATCCCGGCATTCTGCGATAACGTGAACCGACACGCAAATGCTGACGTCAACCGACCGTCGGTTTGTCATAAAATTGCCCGACAACCTGCCCAATCACCCTTTGGAGGGTAAGAAAGATGGCCTATTGGCTGATGAAATCCGAGCCCGACGAACTCTCGATCCAGGGTTTGCAGCAACTCGGCCAAGCCCGTTGGGACGGGGTGCGCAATTACCAGGCGCGCAACTTCCTGCGCGCCATGGTGGTAGGCGACGAGTTCTTCTTCTACCACTCCAGCTGCCCGGAACCGGGTATCGCCGGCATCGGCCGGATCATCAAGGCCGCCTATCCGGACCCCACCGCCCTGGAGCCGGACAGCGTCTACTTCGACCCCAAATCCAGTGCCGAAAAGAATGCCTGGAGCGCCATCGACGTGGCCCATGTGGAAACCTTCACCAAGGTGCTGCGCCTGGACTACCTCAAGCAGCAGGCAGCGCTCGCCGAAATGCCTCTGGTGCACAAAGGCAGCCGCCTGTCGGTCATGCCGGTCACCGCCGGACAATGGGCTGCCGTACTCTCCCTGCGCTGACCACCCAGCCCCCTGGCGCCGGGAGTCGGATCTGTCCACGGCGCCAGCCCGAACGTTTTTTGCCCCGATCATCATGCAGCCTGCAAACAATAGGTTTAGGCTTGGCCCTTTCATTTGACGAGCATCAAGCCGTAGAAAGCCTTGAGCCGTCAGACTTGGACGCTATTGCCGCAGGACGCAGAACACATGTCGACGAACCACCGTTCCTCCCGCCTTTTTGCTGTTTCCCTGTTGATTCTGTTACTCGCCGCCGGTGCTTTCGGCTACTGGAAATCCCTTCAGGATCGCCTGCCCGAAGGCCTGAGCATGGGCAACGGCCGGCTCGAAGCCACTGAAGTGCAGATCGCCAGCAAGATCCCCGGGCGCTTGGCGGAAGTGCGGGTCAACGAAGGCGACAAGGTGCTTCAAGGCCAGTTGCTGGCACGCATGGACACCCGCACTCTGGAAGCCCAGCGCAATCAGGCCGAGGCCGAAGTCCTGCGCGCCCGAGAGAACCTGTCCGCGGCCGAAGCCAATGTGCAGTTGCGCCAGAGCGAACTGCTGCTGGCCAATCAGGAACTCAAGCGCTCTCAGGAGCTGTTCAAGCGCGGCTTCGCCAGCCAGCAGATCATCGACCAACAGCAAGCCCGCCTGAACACCGGCAACGCCGCAGTCCTGGCGGCCCAGGCCCAGGTCGCAGCGGTGAAGGCCGCCATCGGCGCCGCCCAGGCCCAGGTTGCCCAGCTCACCAGCGAAATCGACGACAGCAGCCTGCGGGCACCCATCGACGGCATCATCCAACTGCGCCTGGCCGAACCCGGCGAAGTGCTGGGCGCCGGCGGCCGTGTGCTGCTGCTGATCGACCCCAATGACCAGTACATGAACCTCTACCTGCCGGCTTCGGTCACCGGCCGCCTGACCGTTGGCGACGAGTCGCGGATCCTCCTTGACGCCCTGCCCAACCAGCCCCTGCCGGCGAAGATCAGCTTCGTCGCGGCCAAGTCCCAATTCACCCCCAAAGAGGTGGAAACCCGGGACGAGCGCCAGAAGCTGGTGTTCCGGGTCAAGGTGCGCCTGACTCAACCCGCCGCCGTGCCCCAGGCCAAACCGGGTATGCCCGGCGCCGGCTATGTGCGCACCGCCCCCGTGGACTGGCCGGCCAACCTGCAATGAGCGCCCTGGCGCTGCAAGCGAACGGCATCAGCCATCGCTACGGTTCACAGCAGGCCCTGAGCGACATCAGTTTCAACCTGCCAGCGGGCACCCGCTGCGGCTTGATCGGCCCGGACGGTGCCGGCAAGTCGAGCCTTCTGGGGCTGATCGCCGGGGTCAAGAAACTTCAGCAGGGCGAGCTCGAGGTGCTCGGCGGGCCGATCTCGCAACGGCGCCACCGCAGCAGCCTCTATCCGCGCATTGCCTTCATGCCCCAGGGCCTGGGGGGCAACCTGTATCCCGAGCTGTCCATCAGCGAGAACATCCGCTTCTTCGCCACCCTGTTCGGCCTGCCCAAGGATGAATGCGAACAGCGCATGCACAGCCTGTTGCTGGCCACCGACCTGCTGCGCTTCGCCGAACGCCCGGCGGGCAAGCTGTCCGGCGGGATGAAGCAGAAGCTTGGCCTGTGCTGTGCGCTGATCCACGAACCGGACCTGCTGATCCTCGACGAACCCACCACCGGGGTCGACCCCCTGTCGCGCCGGCGTTTCTGGGAGTTGGTCGAAGACGTACGCCGGCAACGCCCGCAACTGACCCTGCTGGTGGCAACCGCCTACATGGAGGAGGCCGAACAGTTCGAGCACTGCCTGATGCTCGACCAGGGCAAGTTGATCGCCCAGGGCCTGAGCCAGGAGCTGGCGCAGATCACCGCCAGCGGCAAGCTGGACGACGCCTTCACCCATTTCCAAGGCGACAGCGGTCATGACAACCAGCCCCTGGTGATTCCGCCGCGTTCCGGCGACAACCAGGACATCGCCATCGAGGCCCATGAGCTGACCCTGCGCTTCGGCGACTTCACCGCGGTCAACAAGGTCAGCTTCGCCATCGGCCGCGGGGAGATCTTCGGTTTCCTCGGTTCCAACGGCTGCGGCAAGACCACCACCATGAAGGTCCTCACCGGGCTGATGCCCGCCAGCGAGGGCAGCGCCAAGCTGTTGGGCAACCCGGTGGACGCCAAGGACCTGGCCACCCGCAAGCGGGTCGGTTTCATGTCCCAGAGTTTTTCCCTGTATGGCGAGCTCAGCGTGCGCCAGAACCTGGAACTGCACGCCCGCCTGTTCGACCTGCCGAAAGCCGAAAGCGGCCCGCGCATCGAGGAACTGATCCAGCGCTTCGACCTCGGGGCGATTGCCGAGCAACAGTCCGGCGCCTTGCCTCTGGGCCTGCGCCAGCGCCTGTCGCTGGCAGTGGCAGTGCTACACCGCCCGGAAGTGCTGATCCTCGACGAGCCCACTTCCGGGGTCGACCCGGCGGCCCGAGACGACTTCTGGCGCCTGCTGATCGAGCTGTCCCGGGAACAGGGAGTGACCATCTTCCTGTCCACCCACTTCATGAACGAGGCCCAGCGCTGCGACCGCATTTCGCTGATGCACGCCGGCAAGGTACTGGCCTGCGACACCCCGGCGGCGCTGCAGCAACAGTTTGCCGGCGACACCCTGGAGGCCGCCTTCGTCCGCTGCCTGGAAGAGGCCCAGGGCACGCCGGACACACCTGCGCCATCACCGGAGGCGGCTACTCCCACCGCTGCCGGCACCCTAGCCGCCCCGCGTTCGGGCCTGAGCCTGGCGCGCCTGCTGGCGGTGGCCAGCCGCGAGGGCAAGGAACTGCTGCGGGACAAAGTGCGCCTGGGCTTCGCCCTGCTGGGGGCGATCTTCATGATGGTGATCTTCGGCTATGGCATTTCCCTGGACGTGGAGAAACTGGCCTTCGCCGTCTACGACCAGGATCAGACGCCACAGAGCCGTGCCTACCTGGAAGCCTTCCGCAGCTCACGCTACTTCGAGGAGAAACCGACCATCCGCAGCTCCGCCGAACTGCATCGGCGCCTGCAACGCTCGGAGATCAAGCTGGCCCTGGAGATTCCTCCCGGCTTTGGCCGTGACCTCTATGCCGGACGCCAGCCCGCAGTGGCGGCCTGGCTGGATGGCGGCATGCCGTTTCGTGCGGAAACCAGCCGCAACTATGTCGAGGCCGTGCACCAGGCCAACCTCGAGCTGCTGGCGGAACAAAGCAGCCCGGCCCTCAGCACCAGGCCGGCGGCCAAGCTGGAAACGCGCTTTCGCTACAACCAGGACGTGGTCAGCGTGAATGCCATCGGCCCCGGGGTCATGGCGCTGATCCTGGCGTTCATTCCGGCGATGCTCACGGCCCTGGGCATCGTCCGCGAAAAGGAGCTAGGCTCGATCACCAACTTCTACGCCACGCCCCTGACCCGCCTGGAGTTCCTCCTTGGCAAACAGGCGCCCTACCTGGCCGTCAGCCTGATCAACCTGGCCCTGCTGGTGGCCATGAACCGCTGGCTGTTCGGCGTGCCCTTCAAGGGCAGCGGCCTGACCCTGGCCCTGGGCGGCGTGCTCTATGTGCTGGCCACCACCAGCATGGGGCTGCTGATCTCGGCGTTCACCCGCACTCAGATCGCAGCGATTCTGGGCACCATGATCATCACCAGCCTGCCCACCATCCAGTTTTCCGGGCTGATCGTGCCGCGCTCGTCCCTGGAAGGCTCGGCGGCGGTCATGGGCCAGCTGTTTCCCGCCGGTTACTTCCTCGACATCGCCGTCGGCACCTTCACCAAGGCCCTGGACCTGCGCGAACTCTGGCCCCAGTGCCTGGCCCTGGTGGGCTTTTTCCTTGGTTTCACCGGGCTCAGCCTGGTCATGCTGAAAAAGCAGGAGGTCTGATGAATCGTCTCGCCCATATCCTGCGCCTGGGCTTGAAGGAGCTCACCAGCCTGCGCCACGACAGCGTGCTGCTGCTGTTCTTGATGTATGCCTTCACCGTGGCCATCTACCTGCCCGCCGCCGGCTCGGTGATCGGCGTGCACAACGCCAGCGTGGCCCTGGTGGACGAAGATCACAGCGCCCTCTCCCGGCAACTGGCCGAAGCACTGCAACCCCCCGAGTTCCAGGTCCCGGTGCCGCTGCCCTATGACCAGCTGGACTCGGTGATGGACAGCGGCCAGTACACCTTTGTGATCAATGTCCCGGCCAACTTCCAGAGCGACTTGCTGGCCGGGCGCCAGCCTGCGGTACAGGTCAACGTCGATGCCACCGCCATGAGCCAGGCCTTCATGGGCGCCGGCTACATCGGCCGGATCTTCCAGCGCGAGCTGCTCACCTACGCCAACCAGGCGGACGCCGCCAGCAAGGCCCCGGCACTGCTGACCACCCGCGCCCTGTTCAATACCAACCTGGAGGGCGGCTGGTTCCTGGCGGTGATCCAGATCGTCAACAACATCACCATCCTGGCCATCGTGCTCACCGGCACCGCGCTGCTGCGCGAACGCGAGCACGGCACTCTCGATCACCTGCTGGTGCTGCCGCTGACAGCGCTGGAGATCATGCTGGCCAAGGTCTGGAGCAACATGCTGGTGGTGGTGCTGTGCACCTGGGTATCGCTGGAGGTGATAGTCAAGGGTGTGCTGGGGGTGCCGCTGGCGGGGTCCATGGCGCTGTTCCTGATGGTTACTGCGCTCTATCTGTTCGCCAGTACCGCCCTGGGGATCTTCCTCGCCACCCTGGCCCGCTCGACCCCTCAGTTCGGCCTGCTGGCGATTCCGGTGATCATCCCGATGCTGCTGCTGTCCGGCGGCAGTACGCCGCTGGACAGCATGCCGCAGTGGCTGCAGTGGGTGATGCAGGGTTCGCCGTCGACGCACTTCGTCAGCCTCAGCGCGGCGATCCTGTTCCGCGATGCGGGAGTCAGTGTGGTCTGGCCCGACCTGCTGGCCCTGGCGACCATCGGCCTGGTGTTCTTCGCCATCGCCCTGGCGCGCTTTCGCAAGAGCCTGGCTTCATGACCCACACCACGTAGGAGCCGGTTTGCCGGCGAAGGGCCGCAGGGACGCCTTCGCTGGCAAGCCAGCTCCTACGCCTGTAGCGGGGGCAGGCTTACTGAATGATCAGGTTGTTGAACAGCAGGTCTTCCACCACCGGCTTGCCGGTTTCGTCGTTCATGACTTGCTGCACCTGCTTGAGGGCTTCCTGGCGCAGCTTTTCCTTGGCTTCGACGTTATTCATGGTGTCGCTGGTCTGCTGGGCGAACAGCGCCACCAACTGGTTGCGTATCAGCGGCTCGTTGGCCTTGACCGCCTGGGCCGAGGCGTCGCCGGTTACCCGCAGGGCCACGTCGGCCTTGTAGACCTTGAGTTTAGGGCCGCCGTCCAGGCCGTAGTTGCCCACGAAGGGTGGGTTCAGGCTGATGTAGCTGACTTTCGGTGCTTCACCTTCTTTGGCCTCTTCGGCCATCGCTGCCATGGGCAGGGAGAGGGCCAGCAGCAACATGATCCACGCTTTCACAATTCGCTCCTTAATCCGGTTTGCGGCCTAGCATAAAGGCCCGCCCGCCTGAGCCCAAGCACAAGCTTATGGCTGGTCATCAGGACCGGGCATGCTCGTTGACCGCCTGATTCACACTCCTACACTTATCGGCCACCACTCCCAAAGGAATAGCCCTGATGAAAGCCGTGCTGTGCAAAGCCTTCGGCCCTGCCGAAACGCTGGTGCTGGAAGAGGTCGCAAGCCCCGTGCCGAAGAAGAACGAGATCCTGCTGGAAGTGCATGCCGCAGGCGTCAACTTCCCGGACACCCTGATCATCGAGGGCAAGTACCAGTTCAAGCCGCCATTCCCCTTCTCCCCGGGGGGCGAAGCGGCCGGCGTGGTCAGCGCAGTGGGCGAGAAGGTCGGCCACCTCAAGGCCGGTGACCGGGTCATGGCCCTGACCGGCTGGGGCAGCTTCGCCGAGCAGGTGGCCGTCCCCGGTTACAACGTGCTGCCGATTCCCGCCGCCATGGACTTCAATACAGCCGCCGCCTTCAGCATGACCTACGGCACCTCGATGCACGCCCTCAAGCAGCGCGGCAACCTGCAGCCCGGTGAAACCTTGCTGGTGCTTGGAGCCTCGGGCGGGGTCGGGCTGGCCGCCGTGGAAATCGGCAAGGCCATGGGCGCCCGGGTGATTGCCGCTGCCAGCAGCGCGGAAAAGCTCGCCGTGGCCAAGGCCGCTGGTGCCGATGAACTGATCAACTACAGCGAAAGCAGCCTGAAGGACGAGATCAAGCGCCTGACCGGCGGCAATGGCGCAGACGTGATCTACGACCCGGTGGGCGGCGACCTGTTCGACCAGGCTATCCGCTCCATCGCTTGGAACGGCCGGCTGCTGGTGGTGGGGTTCGCCAGCGGGCGCATCCCCGAGCTACCGGTGAACCTGGCCCTGCTCAAGGGTGCAGCGGTGGTGGGTGTGTTCTGGGGCTCCTTCGCCCAGCGCCAGCCCCAGGACAATGCGGCGAACTTCCAGCAACTGTTCGGCTGGTTCGCCGAGGGCAAGCTCAAGCCGCTGGTCTCCCAGGTCTATCCGCTGACAGAGGCTGCGCGAGCCATCGATGATCTCGGCCAGCGCAAAGCGGTGGGCAAGGTCGTGGTGCAGGTGCGCTAAGACCGGCTACAGGGCCTCAATGGGCGACCGCCCCCTTGCAGCGCTTGAGCCGCGCCTCCAGGTTGCGATCCGGCATGGCGTGGCTGCGCAGGGCCTGGACCGTCTGTTCGACATAATCGCGGGTGGTGCCATACCGCCCGCAAGCGCTTTCGAACACCTGGTTCAGGACATCGTCCGGCAGATTGCCGGCATAGCTGGGCAGGTGTCGCTCCAGCACAAAGCCCAGGGCCTGAACCTGGCTGCCATCCTCAAGGCGGCAGTTGAGCCAGTGCGGGCGATAGGAGGGATAAGGCATTTCACGCTGCCACAGGGCGTACAGCGAGGCGTCCAGTTGCTCTTCCGGCAGCCGATAGGCGAAGCCGCTGCAGGAGCCGCCACGATCCAGGCCGAACACCAGCCCCGGCAGCTCCGGCGTGCCGCGATGCTCGTGGGACCACAGGTACAGGCCGCGATGATAACCATGCACCCTGCCTCGCTTGCGTTCGACCGCCGAGCATTCCGGGCGCCAGATCAGTGAACCGTAGGCGAACAGCCACACCGGCCCACCCTTGTGCCGGGCCATGGTGGATTGCATGGAACTGCGAAGTTGGTCGTGCGTCAGCTGCGGGCCCAGATCGAGCCGCGGAGGGTAAGCCAGATTCAGATAACTGGATTCAAGGGCTGTCATGGCGAATAGCGTTCGGCTCCCCGCGTAAAAGAAGTTACTTAATAGAACGCTTGGCAGTAACTGCAAGACACATGAGTTTAAAGGCAAGTTAAGTGCCACTAAGCAGTGGCACTTAAGTTGGAGGCTTATATATAACCTACCGGCATTTATTTAATTAGATAAATACCGATAGGCTATATACAGAGTTATAACGCGCCGCGCAGGCCCGATGCAGTCAGGGCCGCGGGGCGTAGGCAAACACGTCGGCGCGCATTTGGTGGGCATCCATCCCGGCACTCACCAGCGCATCCAGGGTGGCGTAGATCATCGCCGGCGAGCCGCTGGCGTAAACGTGTACCGCCGACAGGTCGGTAATGTCCTCGCACACCGCTTCATGCAGCATGCCGCAGCGCCCCTCCCAGCCACACAGGTCGCTGACCACTTTGTGCAGGTAGAGGTTGGGCAGTTGCTGCCACTCGTCCCAGTGTTCCAGCTGGTAGAAATCTTCCGGCCGGCGCACGCCCCAATACAGGTGCACCGGATGCTTGAAGCCGGCGGCCCGACAATGCTCGATCAGGCTGTGCATCTGCGCCATGCCGGTACCGGCGGCGATCAGCACCAGCGGCCCATCCGGCAACTCGGCCAGGTGGGTGTCGCCAAAAGGCAACTGCACCCGAGCCATGCGGTTGCGCTGCAGTTGCTCCATCAGGCTTTGCGCACTGTTCTCGCGCACCAGCACATGCAGTTCCAGATCTCGCCCGCTGTGAGGCGCCGATGCCAGGGAAAAGGCCGACTTCTCACCGTTGTCCCGCTCCAGCATCAGGTACTGCCCTGCGTGATAGCGCGGCGGCTTGCCGGCCGGTGCCCGCAGCCTGACCCGCCAGACATCGCCGCCGACCTCCAGGCATTCAGTAAGCTGACACGACAGGCTGCGCACCGGCAATTCTCCCAGCGCAAGGACGCCATCCCACAGCACGATGCAGTCTTCCAGCGGCTCTGCAATGCAAGTGTAGAACTCGCCGTGATCACGCACGTCGCCAGCTTGCTGCACGCTGCCCTCCACCAGCAGCGCCGCACAGACATGACAGTTGCCATTGCGGCAGCTCTGCGGGCATTCATAGCCCAGGCGCCGCGCCGCATCGAGAATCCGCTCGCCGGGCAGCGTCTCAAGCACCGCTCCGGAGGGCTGCAAGGTTACACGCATCAATCTATTCCTAACTGATTCCAGATGGCATCGATCCGGCGGGTGACCGCCTCATCCTTGACGATGACCCGGCCCCACTCTCGGGTGGTTTCTCCAGGCCACTTGTGAGTCGCATCGAGCCCCATCTTCGAACCCAGGCCAGACACCGGCGAGGCGAAGTCGAGGTAGTCGATCGGGGTGTTGTCGATCATCACCGTGTCGCGCTTGGGGTCCATGCGCGTGGTGATGGCCCAGATCACATCGTTCCAGTCCCGGGCATTGATATCGTCGTCGGTGACGATAACGAACTTGGTGTACATGAACTGTCGCAAAAACGACCAGACACCCAGCATGACCCGCTTGGCGTGGCCCGGGTACTGCTTCTTCATGGTCACCACCGCCATGCGGTAGGAACAGCCTTCGGGCGGCAGGTAGAAGTCGGTGATTTCCGGAAACTGCTTCTGCAGGATCGGCACGAAGACCTCGTTCAGCGCGACGCCGAGGATCGCCGGCTCATCGGGCGGCCGGCCGGTGTAGGTGCTGTGGTAGATCGGCTTGATGCGGTGGGTGATGCGCTCCACGGTGAACACCGGGAAGCTGTCGACCTCGTTGTAGTAGCCGGTGTGGTCACCGTACGGGCCTTCATCGGCCATCTCGCCGGGATGGATCACCCCTTCAAGGATGATTTCAGCCGTGGCCGGAACCTGCAGGTCGTTACCGCGGCACTTCACCAGCTCAGTGCGGTTGCCCCGCAGCAGGCCGGCGAAGGCGTATTCGGAAAGGCTGTCCGGCACCGGGGTCACGGCGCCGAGAATGGTCGCCGGGTCCGCGCCCAGCGCCACCGACACCGGGAACGGCTGGCCCGGGTGCTTCTCGCACCACTCGCGGTAATCCAGCGCGCCGCCGCGGTGGCTCAGCCAGCGCATGATCACCTTGTTGCGGCCGATCACCTGCTGACGATAGATACCCAGGTTCTGCCGGTCCTTGTTCGGGCCCTTGGTCACGGTCAGGCCCCAAGTGATCAGCGGGCCGACATCGCCCGGCCAGCAGGTCTGCACCGGCAGCATGCCAAGGTCGACGTCGTCGCCTTCGATCACCACTTCCTGGCACACCGCATCCTTGACCACCTTGGGCGCCATGGAAATGATCTTGCGGAAGATCGGCAGCTTGGACCAGGCGTCCTTGAGCCCCTTGGGCGGCTCCGGCTCCTTGAGGAACGCCAGCAGCTTGCCTATCTCGCGCAGTTCGCTGACCGCTTCGGCGCCCATGCCCAGGGCCACGCGCTCGGGGGTGCCGAACAGGTTGCCGAGCACGGGGATGTCATAACCGGTGGGGTTTTCAAACAGCAGGGCCGGGCCTTTGGCACGCAAGGTGCGATCGCAGACCTCGGTCATTTCCAGCACTGGGGACACCGGAACCTGGATGCGCTTGAGTTCCGAGCGCTGTTCCAGGCCGCTGATAAAGTCGCGCAAGTCGCGATACTGCATGCGTGAGCCTCGTTTTCGCCGTGGCATTCGGGGCAGGCAGTTTAGCGCCGAACCCACAGGTTCAGAATAGAGAATGTCAGATAGCAAAAAGCCGGGTTTCCCCGGCTCTTGCTGGCCTGATCGATTTACTTGCGTTTCATCGACAGGAAGAACTCATCGTTGGTCTTGGTCTGTTTCAACTTGTCGACCAGGAATTCGATGGCAGCGACTTCATCCATGGGATGCAGCAGTTTGCGCAGGATCCACATGCGCTGCAGCTCGTCGTCGGCGGTCAGCAACTCTTCGCGGCGAGTGCCGGAACGGTTGATGTTGATGGCCGGGAAGACGCGCTTTTCAGCGATCTTGCGGTCCAGGGGCAGTTCCATGTTGCCGGTACCCTTGAACTCTTCGTAGATCACTTCATCCATCTTCGAGCCGGTTTCAACCAGCGCCGTAGCGATGATGGTCAGCGAGCCGCCTTCCTCGATGTTCCGCGCGGCGCCGAAGAAACGCTTCGGTTTCTCCAGGGCGTGGGCATCGACACCACCGGTCAGGACCTTGCCGGAGCTCGGGATCACGGTGTTGTAGGCACGGGCCAGACGGGTGATGGAGTCCAGCAGGATCACCACGTCCTTCTTGTGTTCAACCAGGCGCTTGGCCTTCTCGATCACCATCTCGGCCACTTGCACGTGGCGGGTTGGCGGCTCGTCGAAGGTGGAGGCGACCACTTCGCCGCGCACAGTGCGCTGCATTTCGGTCACTTCTTCCGGACGCTCGTCGATCAGCAGCACGATCAGATGAACTTCAGGGTTGTTGCGCGTGATGTTCGACGCGATGTTCTGCAGCATGATGGTCTTGCCCGCCTTTGGCGGAGCAACGATCAGACCACGCTGGCCTTTACCGATCGGGGCGCACAGATCGATCACACGACCGGTCAGGTCTTCGGTGGAACCGTTGCCGGCTTCCATCTTCATGCGCACGGTCGGGAACAGCGGCGTCAGGTTTTCGAACAGAATCTTGTTCTTGGCGTTCTCTGGGCGGTCGTAGTTGATGGTATCGACCTTGAGCAGCGCGAAGTAACGCTCGCCTTCCTTGGGAGGGCGGATCTTGCCAACGATGGTGTCACCGGTGCGCAAGTTGAAGCGACGGATCTGGCTTGGCGAGACGTAGATATCGTCCGGGCCAGCAAGATAGGAGGCGTCAGCAGAGCGAAGGAAGCCGAAGCCGTCCTGGAGGATCTCCAGCACGCCATCACCGGAGATTTCCTCACCGCTTTTCGCGTGCTTTTTCAGCAGGGAGAAAATCACGTCCTGCTTGCGCGAACGGGCCATATTTTCTATGCCCATCTGTTCGGCCAATTCGAGCAGTTCGGTAATCGGCTTTTGCTTGAGTTCAGTCAGATTCATATAGGAATGACGTAATCATTTATAGAGGGGGGAAATTAAGCTTTTGGCTTAATGAGGCCGCGCCGCAGAGAAGGCGACAGGATCGCGTACTAATTCGAAAAGGAGAGCGTCGGCGACGGCTTGCAGGGGGCAATGGAGAAACCAGTGCGGGGCCGAATGTAACACCTGAGTTTCAGAGCGTCTAGCCCTCAATTACGAAAAAGCCCCGCATTTTGCGGGGCTTTTTCAAGGGTACCGAATCGACGCTTAGATGTTGGCGTCGAGGAAGGCAGCCAGTTGCGACTTCGACAGTGCACCAACCTTGGTAGCTTCGACGTTGCCGTTCTTGAACAGCATCAAGGTCGGGATACCACGCACGCCATGCTTGGCCGGGGTTTCCTGGTTCTCGTCGATGTTCAGCTTGGCAACGGTCAGCTTGCCCTTGTAGGTTTCAGCAATTTCGTCCAGAACCGGAGCGATCATTTTGCATGGGCCGCACCACTCGGCCCAGTAGTCGACCAGTACAGCGCCTTCGGCTTTGAGTACGTCGGCCTCGAAGCTGGCGTCGCTGACGTGTTTGATAAGATCGCTGCTCATGGAATTCTCCAGGTTGTAAGCAAAAAAACGTGGCCCATCATATCTGCCCTTCCCGCGTTCAGGAAGCCGGAGATGATTGACTCTAACTATGGTGCCCCACGAGTTTGGGTATAGCTCAGCTGGGGACGTTACGCGGGTTGCACAGGCCATTCGGCAACCCCGGCCGGCACCGCGCACCTGTTGCAGCAGGGTCTTTGCCTGGCTGCCAAGGAGCGGCTCGCCCGATTGAACGGGATCTTTACTGGCCAGGGAACCGCCGGCCCACCGCCCCGGCGCAGGCTTTTATGCGTTGAATCAACGCATTGGACACTGCGCGTTGGCGCGAGCCGTTGATCGTGGCAGGATGGCGAGGTTATCGACCGAGACCCCCAACCATGCCCCAATCCCAAGCCAAGAATCTGTCCCTGATCGCCGCGATCGATCTGGGCTCCAACAGCTTTCACATGGTCGTGGCCAAGGCCCGGAACGGTGAAATCCGCATTCTCGAGCGGCTCGGAGAAAAGGTTCAACTGGCCGCCGGCATCGACGAAGAACGCCAGCTCAACGAAGAATCCATGCAGCGCGGTCTCGACTGCCTCAAGCGCTTCGCCCAACTGATCAACGGCATGCCCCAGGGCACGGTGCGCATCGTCGGCACCAACGCCCTGCGCGAAGCCCGCAACCGCGGCGAGTTCATTCGCCGTGCCGAGGAAATCCTCGGCCACCCGGTGGAAGTCATCTCCGGCCGTGAAGAAGCCCGCCTGATCTACCTCGGGGTGTCCCACACCCTCGCCGACACCCCGGGCAAGCGCCTGGTGGCCGACATCGGCGGCGGCAGTACCGAATTCATCATCGGCCAGCGCTTCGAACCCCTGCTGCGCGAGAGCCTGCAGATGGGCTGCGTAAGCTTCACCCAGCGCTATTTCCGCGACGGCAAGATCACCCCTGCCCGCTATGCCCAGGCCTACACCGCCGCACGCCTGGAGATCATGAGCATCGAGCATGCCCTGCATCGCCTGACCTGGGACGAAGCCATCGGCTCGTCCGGAACCATTCGCGCCATTGGCCTGGCCCTCAAGGCTGGCGGCCAGGGTAGCGGCGAGGTCAACGCCGAAGGGCTGGCCTGGCTCAAGCGCAAGCTGTTCAAGCTCGGCGACGCCGAGAAGATCGACTTCGAAGGCATCAAGCCCGACCGCCGGGCGATCTTTCCCGCTGGCCTGGCAATTCTCGAAGCGATCTTCGACGCCCTGGAACTGCAACGCATGGATCACTGCGAAGGCGCCCTGCGTGAAGGCGTGCTCTACGATCTGCTGGGCCGCCATCATCACGAAGACGTCCGCGAACGCACCCTCAGCTCGCTGATGGAGCGCTACCACGTCGACCTGGAACAAGCCTCGCGCGTTGAAGGCAAGGCCCTGCGCGCCTTCGACCAGGTGGCCGCGGACTGGGACCTGGAAGACGGCATCTGGCGCGAACTGCTGGGCTGGGCGGCCAAGGTCCATGAAGTGGGGCTGGACATCGCCCACTATCACTACCACAAGCACGGTGCCTACCTGATCGAGCACTCGGACCTGGCGGGTTTCTCCCGGGAAGACCAGCAGATGCTGGCTCTCCTGGTGCGCGGCCACCGCCGCAACATCCCCAAGGAAAAATTCGCCGAGTTCGGCGACGACGGCATCAAGCTGATCCGGCTGTGCGTGCTGCTGCGTTTCGCCATCCTCTTCCATCACATCCGTGGCACCCAGCAAATGCCTCAGGTGAGCCTCAGCGCCCTGGGCGATCAGCTGGACGTGGAGTTCCCGGAAAACTGGCTGGATGAAAACCAGCTGACCCAGGCCGACTTCGCCCTGGAGGCCGAATGGCTGACCCGGGTGGGCATCGTGCTCAACGTCAACTGACCCTGCCACGGAGCTGCAGGAGCCGGCTTGCCGACGAAAAGGCCGCTACCCCTTGCATCGCCCTCAGGGACGCCTTCGCTGGCAAGCCAGCGCCCACAGTTCTTGCAAGCCGCACAAAAAAGGCCAGCCCGGTGATCGGGCTGGCCTTTTTATTATCAGCGACGCCTGACGCGCTTAGCGCACCGGCAGTACCGGGCTGCCAAGGCGCTCCAGCAGGGTTGCCTGGGCACTGCGCGGGTTCTGGTTGCCGGTCGGCGTGTTGCGAATATAGCGGCCGTCGGACTGCAGGCTCCAGCTGTGGGTGTTGTCGGTGAGATAGCTCTCCAGCTCTTTCTTGACCCGCAGAATCAGCTTCTTGCCCTCCACCGGGAAGCAGGTCTCGACCCGCTTGTCGAGGTTGCGCTCCATCCAGTCGGCGCTGGAAAGGAACATCTGTTCCTCGCCGCCATTGAGGAAGTAGAACACCCGGGTGTGCTCCAGGAAGCGGCCGATGATCGAGCGCACGTGGATGTTGTGCGAGACCCCGGCAATGCCCGGACGCAGGCAGCACATGCCACGCACCACCAGGTCGATGCGCACGCCCGACTGGCTGGCCTTGTACAGCGCGCGAATGATCTTCGGATCGGTCAATGAGTTGAACTTGGCGATAATGTGCGCCGGTTTGCCGTCCAGGGCGAACTGAGTCTCCCGGGCGATCATGTCGAGCATGCCCTTCTTCAGGGTGAACGGCGCATGCAGCAACTTCTTCATGCGCAGGGTCTTGCCCATGCCGATCAGTTGGCTGAACAGCTTGCCCACGTCCTCGCACAAGGCATCGTCGGAGGTCAGCAGACTGTAGTCGGTGTACAGACGGGCGTTGGCCGCGTGGTAGTTGCCGGTGCCCAGGTGCGCATAACGCACGATCTCGCCGGCTTCGCGACGCAGGATGAGCATCATCTTGGCGTGAGTCTTAAACCCCACCACGCCGTAGATCACCACCGCACCGGCCGCCTGCAGACGGCTGGCCATCTGCAGGTTGGACTCTTCGTCAAACCGCGCACGCAATTCGATCACCGCGGTGACCTCCTTGCCGTTGCGCGCCGCGTCCACCAGGGCGTCGACGATCTCCGAGTTGGCACCACTGCGGTACAGGGTCTGGCGCACTGCCAGCACATGCGGGTCCTTGGCAGCCTGGCGCAGCAGGTCGACCACCGGGGTGAAGGATTCGAACGGGTGCAGCAGCAGGATGTCCTGCTTGCTGATGACGCTGAAGATGTTCTCGCTGTTCTGCAGCAGCTTGGGGATCTGCGGGGTGAACGGGATGTATTGCAGCTCCGGGTGGCTGTCCAGGCCGGTGATGCTGAACAGCCGCGTCAGGTTCACCGGGCCGTTGACCTGGTACAGCTCGGTCTCGTGCAGGTTGAACTGCTTGAGCAGGTAGTCCGACAGGTGCTTGGGGCAGGTGTCGGCCACTTCCAGGCGCACCGCGTCACCGTAGCGACGGGAGAACAGCTCGCCGCGCAGCGCACGGGCCAGGTCTTCGACGTCCTCGGTGTCCACTGCCAGGTCGGCGTTTCGGGTCAGGCGGAACTGATAGCAGCCTTTTACCTTCATGCCCTGGAACAGGTCATCGGCGTGGGCGTGGATCATCGACGAGAGGAACACATAGTTGTCGCCAGGGCCGCCGACTTCTTCCGGCACCTTGATGATCCGCGGCAGCAGGCGCGGCGCGGGGATGATCGCCAGGCCCGAATCGCGCCCGAAGGCGTCGATGCCTTCCAGCTCGACGATGAAGTTCAGGCTCTTGTTCACCAGCAATGGGAACGGGTGCGTCGGGTCCAGGCCGATGGGGGTGATGATCGGCGCGATCTCGTCGCGGAAATAGCGGCGAACCCAGGTCTTGAGCTTGGTGGTCCAGTAGCGGCGACGGATGAAGCGGATCTGATGTTTTTCCAGTTCCGGCAACAGGATGTCGTTGAGGATCGCGTACTGGCGGTCGACATGCCCGTGCACCAGTTCGCTGATGCGCGCCAGCGCCTGGTGCGGCTGCAGGCCGTCGGCACCGGCCTGTTCGCGAGCGAAGGTGATCTGCTTCTTCAGGCCCGCCACGCGGATCTCGAAGAACTCGTCCAGGTTGCTGGAGAAGATCAGCAGGAACTTCAGGCGCTCCAGCAACGGATAGGACTCATCCAGTGCCTGCTCCAGCACGCGGATGTTGAATTGCAGCTGCGACAGCTCGCGGTGGATGTACAGGCTGCTGTCATCCAGGTTGGGAATGACGATGGCCGGTGCCGGTTGCGTCTCGGCCACCGCGGCCGGGGCCACTGGCTCCAGCTCCGGCGGGGTCTCCACCACTTGCTCGACCACCGGCTGAGCTTCTTTTACGGCAACTTCTGAGAGTCCTTCAGTATTCATCGCGTGTTCCTGGGAGGGCTATTTTTGCTCTCGTAACAATTGAGCAGCACGAACGGCAAAGTAAGTCAGGATGCCATCGGCACCTGCACGTTTAAAAGCGGTCAGGGATTCAAGAATAACCCCCTCACCCAACCAACCATTCTGGATTGCTGCCATGTGCATGGCGTATTCGCCGCTGACCTGATAGACAAAGGTCGGCACCTTGAATTCATCTTTGACCCGCCAGAGGATGTCCAGGTACGGCATGCCCGGCTTGACCATGACCATGTCCGCGCCTTCGGCGAGGTCCGCCGCCACTTCATGCAGGGCTTCCTGGCCGTTGGCCGGGTCCATCTGGTACGAGGCCTTGTCGGCCTTGCCCAGGTTCAGCGCCGAGCCCACCGCATCGCGGAAGGGGCCGTAGTAGGCGCTGGCGTACTTGGCCGAGTAAGCCATGATGCGCACGTTGGCATGCCCGGCCAGTTCCAGGGCCTCGCGGATCGCCTGGACCCGCCCGTCCATCATGTCCGACGGTGCCACCACCTGGGCGCCGGCCTCGGCATGGGACAGGGCCTGGCGCACCAGGGCGTCGACGGTGATGTCGTTCTGCACATAACCCTGTTCGTCGAGGATGCCGTCCTGGCCATGGGTAGTGAACGGGTCAAGGGCAACGTCGGTGATCACCCCCAGGGCCGGAAAGCGTTCGCGCAGGGCGCGGGTGGCACGCTGGGCGATGCCGTCGGGGTTCCAGGCCTCGGCCGCATCCAGGGACTTGAGCCCGGCCGGCGTCACCGGGAACAGCGCCAGGGCCGGAATCCCCAGATCGACCCAGAGCGCCGCCTCTTCCAGCAACAGGTCGATGGTCAGGCGCTCCACACCCGGCATCGAAGCCACCGCTTCGCGGCGATTCTCACCCTCGAGCACGAACACCGGCAGGATCAGGTCATCCACGCTCAGGCGGTTTTCCCGCACCAGACGGCGGGAAAAGTCATCGCGACGGTTGCGCCGCAGACGAGTGGCTGGAAACAGGCGGTTGGCGGGGGTAAAGCTCACGGCGGACTCCAGGGCTCGCGCTGGCGGACGAGCGGGACAGTTATAAGCGGGCATTATGACGAACAGATGACAGTTGTGCTCAAGCTGTTGACCGGCAGCAACACTCATTGTCATTGGCCGGATTGTTCACGTCGAGACACATTTCGATACTTTCCCGAACGTCGTCGAAGGGGTAGGCTGCGCGTTCATTTCGCCAGCATCCAGACAATGCTCCAACAATTTCTTCAGGATTTCGGCTACTTCGCCCTCTTTCTCGGCACGTTTTTCGAAGGCGAAACCATTCTGGTTCTTGCCGGATTTCTCGCGTTCCGCGGATACATGGATATCAACCTGGTGATGGTGGTTGCCTTCTTCGGCAGCTACGCCGGTGACCAGCTGTGGTACTTCCTGGGGCGCAAGCATGGCCGCAAGCTGCTGGCGCGCAAACCGCGCTGGCAAATGATGGGTGACCGGGCGCTGGAGCATATCCGCAAGCACCCGGATATCTGGGTACTGAGCTTTCGCTTCGTCTACGGGCTACGCACCGTGATGCCGGTGGCCATCGGCCTGTCCGGCTATCCGCCGGGCCGCTACCTGCTGCTCAACGGTATCGGCGCAGCGATCTGGGCCATAGCCCTGGCCCAGGCGGCCTACCATTTCGGCGCAGTCATGGAAGGCATGCTCGGCAGCATCAAGAAGTACGAGCTGTGGGTGCTGGGCGCCCTGCTGGTCCTGGGCTTCGGCCTGTGGCTGCGCCGGCGCTTCAAGAACGCACGCCTGGCCAAGCAGATCTACGAAGCCGAACAGGCCTCCGCCCGGGAACCTAAGACGCCAGCCGAGTAACACGCGAGCCGCAGCCATACAGCCCGCAGACACTCAGCAGGCTGTAGCTGCCCAGCGCCACCCAGGCCAGGGGGCTGGCCGGCCACAGACCGACCAGCGGCGCCAGCCATACCAGGGGCAGATTCAGCAGCAGCCGCGCCCCTTCCAGTTTCAGGCTCCAGGGCCGATCCTCCAGAGCCGCGCCCAGTACGAACAGACCCAAGGCCATCGCGCCCCCGCCCAGCAGCAGTGCCTGGACCGACAGGCTGCTCTGGGCATTCATCAGGTAGCTGCCCAGGGCTACATACACCGCGAACTGCAGCACCACGTACATCTGACGCCGCACATCCAGGGCCACCTCGAATTTGCGAAACTGGCTCAGCTCCGGCTTGGCCAGGGGATAACGGGCCTGCACATCCGCCGGGCGCCAGCCGGTGCGCATGAACCAGATCCGCAGCTTGTCCCGCACATGCTCGGTGCGCCGGGCATCATTCCAGAGCTGGGCATAGAACTGCAGATTGGCCCACAGCGGGTTCCAACTGGCCAGCGGGGTCGTCACGCCGAACACCACGGGCTCGTTGTCGTCCTCTTCCTGGTAGGTGCCGAACAGCCGGTCCCAGAGAATGAACACCCCGCCGTAGTTGCGATCCATATAAAGAGCGTTCTGCGCGTGATGGGCCCGGTGATTGGAGGGGGTCACGAAGAACCATTCATACCAGCCCAGCTTGCCGATGTGCCGGGTATGCACCCAGAACTGATACAGCAGATTGAGGGCTGCCACCGTGACGAACACCACCAGCGGCACCCCGAGTACCGCCAGGGGCAGGTAGAAGATCCAGCTCAACAGGAAGCCGGTGCTGGTCTGGCGCAGAGCCGTGGAGAGGTTGTAATCCTCGCTCTGGTGGTGCACCGAGTGAGCGGCCCAGAGGATATTGCGTTCATGACCGCAGCGATGCAGCCAGTAGTAGCAGAAGTCGTACAGGACAAAGGCCCCGATCCACACCCAGAGGCTGTGCGCCGACAGCTCGAACAGCCCCCAATGCTGGAGGGCGAAGGTATAAGTGACCAGTCCCAGCCCCTTGGTCAGCAGGCCCGTGGTGGTGGACAACACGCCGGTGCTGATGCTATTGACCGCATCGGCAACCCGGTAGTTATTCACTCCCCGCCAGCGATCGGCCAACAATTCAGCAACAATCAACACAAAGAAAAACGGCACCGCATAGAGGATGAGGTTCATGGCGCGACCCGATCGATATCGATAACCAAGATTAGGTCCGACGACTCCATCCCCCTATGGCCAGGTGTGACAAACAGGCGGACATTTAGCGCCATGAATCTGGAGAAAAACCCATGAGCAAAAAAGTTGCAGTGATCCTTTCCGGTTGCGGCGTGTTCGACGGCGCCGAAATCCACGAAAGCGTGATCACCCTGCTGCGCCTCGACCAACGCGGCGCCCAGGTGCAGTGCTTCGCCCCGAACATCCCCCAGATGCATGTGCTCAACCACCTGACCGGCGAAACCATGGCCGAGACCCGCAACGTGCTGGTGGAATCGGCGCGCATCGCCCGGGGTGAGGTCAAGGACCTGCGCGAAGCCCGCGTCGAAGACTTCGATGCGCTGATCATTCCCGGTGGCTTCGGGGCAGCCAAGAACCTCTCCAGCTTCGCCACCGAAGGCGCTGCCTGCACAGTCCAGGCCGACGTCCTGGCCCTGGCCGAAGCCTTTGCCGAAGCCGGCAAGCCGGTGGGCCTGATGTGCATCGCCCCGGCCATGGCCGCGAAGATCTACGGCCCTGGCGTGACCTGCACCATCGGCAACGATGCCGACACCGCATCCGCCCTGGGCAAGATGGGCGCCACCCACACCGAATGTGCGGTGGGCGAGATCATCGAAGACAAGGCGCGCAAACTGGTGAGCACCCCCGCCTACATGCTGGCGAAATCCATCAGCGAAGCGGCCTCGGGCATCAACAAACTGGTGGACCGGGTGCTGGAGCTGACCCACGAAGGCGACAAGTGAGCCTCTAGCGAGCGCCCCTCAGGCCTGGCGCGCCAAGCGCGTCAGGATGCGGTCCAGGGCGTTGGCGAAGGCCTGTTTTTCCCGCTCGCCATAGGGCGCTTGCCCACCACTGACCTGCCCCTGTTCACGCAGGTCGGTAAACAGGTTGCGCACCGCCAGGCGCTCGCCCATGTTCTGTGCGTCGAACTCCTTGCCCCGCGGGTCCAGGGCCGCCACGCCCTTTTTCACCAGACGGTCGGCCAGCGGCACGTCACTGCAGATCACCAGTTCACCAGGCACTGCGTGCTCCACCAGGTAATCGTCGGCGGCATCCGGGCCGCTGGGCACCACGATCAGCCTGACGCAAGCAAAGGCCGGCTTGATCTGCGCCTGTCCGGCCACCAGCACCACTTCGAACTGGCGCTTCAGGGCGAAGCGCACTACTTGATCCTTGGCCGCCTTGGGGCAGGCATCGGCATCGATCCAGACACGCATTGAATGTTCTCCCTCCAGAATGCAGAACGGGCAAGCCGCCCCTTCAGGAGCGGGCTTGCCCGCAATCAACTACGCCGGCTCAGGAAGCCTGCACGCGGCGCTTCTCACTCATGCGGCTGCGGCTGTAGAGCACCACGATCGCCAGGATCGCCACCGCCTGGGCACCCAGCGAGTAGGCGTCGGCATGAATACCCAGCCAGTCGAAGTCGAAGAACGGCACTGGCCGCGTACCGAAGATACCCGCTTCCTGCAACGCCTTGACGCCGTGCCCGGCGAACACCACCGACAAGGCGCAGAGCAGTGCCGCGTTGATGCCGAAGAACAGCGCCAGGGGCAGCTTGGCCGAGCCCCGCAGGATCACCCAGGCCAGCCCCACCAGCAGCACCAGGGCGGTGGCGCCACCGGCCAGTACCGCGTTGTGCCCGGCAGGGCCGGCCTGCAGCCACAGGGTTTCGTAGAACAGGATCACTTCGAACAGCTCGCGATAGACCGAGAAGAACGCCAGCACCGCAAAGCCGAATCGCCCGCCGCCGCCCACCAGGCTGCTCTTGATGTAGTCCTGCCAGGCCGCCGCATGCCGGCGGTCATGCATCCACACCCCGAGCCACAGCACCATGACACTGGCGAACAGCGCGGTGGCGCCTTCGAGCAGTTCACGCTGGGAACCGCTGACATCGATCACGTAGGCCGCCAAGGCCCAGGTACCCAGGCCGGCCAGCAAGGCCAGTCCCCAGCCGACGTTGACACTGCGCACCGCCGATTGCTGGCCTGTGTTACGCAGGAAGGCGAGGATGGCCGCCAGCACCAGGATCGCTTCCAGGCCTTCGCGCAGCAGGATCAGCAGGCCGGAAATAAAGCTCAGAGACCAGCTCAGGCTGTCGCCGCCCAGAAGCTCGGCGGACTCCTTGAGCTTGGCCTTGGCCGCGTCCAGACGCTGTTCGGCCTGGGCCACCGGCAAACCATCCTGCAACGACTGCCGGTAGGCCATCAGGGCCTTTTCGGTGTCTTTGCGGACGTTGGCATCGACGTTGTCCAGGGAGCTTTCTACCAGCTCGAAACCTTCCAGGTACGCCGCTACCGACAGATCGTAGGCCTGTTCGTGATCACCGCTGCGATAGGCCGCCAGGCTCTTGTCCAGGGTCGATGCGGTGTAGTCCAGCAACTGCGCCGGCCCCCGTTTGACCTGAGGCGGCTGGGCCCGCTGGGCACGGAAAGTCGCGGCTGCCTGCGGTCCCTGGGCGGCCAGTACTTCACCCGGTGTCTGCCGGGCCAGGTCGGCCAGGTTGAAGCTCTGCTCGCCCTTGGCGGCCGCAGGGTCGGCGCTGAAACTGGCGATGTAGGTGGCCAGGTCCCAACGCTGGCGATCATCCAGTTGATCAGCGAAGGACGGCATGTCGGTGCCTTCCACGCCCAACCCCAGGGTGTTGTAGATGGCATACAGGCTCAGGCGGTCGAGACGTTCGACATCCCGCAGGTTGGCCGGTGGTGGGGTCATGCCCACGCCCGCCGGACCATCGCCGGCGCCCTGCTCGCCATGGCATACCGAGCAGTGCTGGGCGTACAACGGCGCGCCACGGGTCGGATCCGGGGTGATGATCGGCGCCTGGCTGACCTCATAGGCCACCGCCAGCCGGGCCCCCATCTGCCGCGCCTGGCGAGCTACCTGATTGCCATCGACGCGGTCATCCACCGCTTTGCGCAGGCTGACAACGCCTTGCTCCAGTTCAGCCTTTTCCGGTTTGGTCGGCAGATCGGCGATCAACCCCTGCAGGACGCCGAGAAACTCCACCTGCTCACGGTACTCGGACTCGTCAATGACCTTGCCCCCCTCGACCGTGGCGGGATAGTCCGCGCCAATGTAATCCAGCAGATGCAGGGCCTTGGGCGCGCCGTCGACGGTATCGGCCAGCAGGTTGAAGCTGAAAAGCGCCAGCACCGGCAACACTAGCAACGCCAGTAAACGGGAAGGGGCAATCATGAATAAATCTCAAAGGGAAATAAGAAGTAACATATTGTTCCCTCCCAACGGGTTTCACTCAAGGCTTATCAGCCCCGCTGAAACATCTTCGCTCACAGGCCACCAGCCTCACGCCCAGGTAGCACCCGCTCTCCTTGCTTGTGCAAAGTGTCCAAGCCCCTGGGCGAAGACGTCACCCGGCAGTTGGGTCGTGACAGCTGCGAGCAACCGCGCCAAGCGCCGATGCACAACAACCAGCCGCCGGACACGGCGCCAGTGATCCTGCGCTAAACCGCACGCAAACGAAAAAGGCGACCCGGTGGGTCGCCTTTTCTTGTTCCTGCAAACCTAGGCCGCCGCTTTGCGGATAGTTGCCAGAAAACCGGCGGCGCCGAGGAACAGGCCGGCGAAGGTGCGGTTCATCCGCCGCTGCTGGACCGGGGTGCGCAACAGGCGCAGGACCTTGGACGCCAGCCCCGTATAGCCGGCCATGACGATCAGGTCGACCACGATCATGGTGGCGCCGAGAATCAGGTACTGCTTGACCAGGGGGGCATGGGGATCGATGAACTGCGGCAACACCGCCAGCATGAACACCAGCGCCTTGGGGTTGCTGATGTTTACCAGGAAACCGCGAAACACCAGGGCCAGGGGCTTGCCGATGGGGCGAATGGCGGCGTCATCACTGAGGTCGCTGGGCAGCGCGCGCCACTGCTTGACCGCCAGGTACACCAGGTAGGCCACACCGAACCACTTGATGGCATAGAAGGCCGTGGCAGAGGCCGCGAGAATGGCCCCGACACCGGCCGCGACAATGGCAATCTGCATGGCCAGGCCCAGTTGCAGCCCCAGGGCGTTCCAGTAGCCGCGCCAGAAACCGTATTGCAGGCCGCAGGACATCGACGCAATGGCGCCGGCGCCCGGGGAAAGACTGATTACCCAACTGGCGGCAAAGAACGCCAGCCATGTCTCAAGCACCATCGCACACCTCGGATCGAATTGGTCGTGACTGCCTAAGCTAATCCTCCGCTTGGCGGCTGACCATATTTTTTTCGCCCAAAGGTGATGCAGCGGCTACAGAGGAAGGGGTTACTTCTCGCCGCTGCCCACGGGCAGCACATCAGTGCCACGCCAGCGGCGCACCGAGCGCTGGAAGAACAGGCTGTTGGGCACCTGGACCATGGCGCTGCCGGTGCCGGCTTCCTCGGCTTCGATCAGGGTGGTGTACAGCAGGTTGATCGCCACGACCCGGCCCTTGACCCCAGGCTTGTCGACGGTGTCCACCAGCTCCACCACGTCACCCAGGCGGAACGGACCAACCGTGAAGATCAGGATCGCGCAGAGCAGGTTGGAGAGCACGCTCCACATGGCGAAGAAGGCCACCGCCGCCACGGCGACGAAGCCTGAAAGGGCGGTCCACAGCACCGTGGCGGAAACCCCCAGGCGCTCCAGCACGAAGATCACCGCGCCGCCCATGATCAGCCAGCGCAGGCCACCCCGCAGGGGCATCAGCAACTGCGGCGGGAACGGGTAGCGCTCGCCCAGGCGGGTCAGGCCACGAGCCACGAAGCGCTGGGCCAGGTAGCCCGCCAGGAGGATCAGCAGGATCTGCACGCCAATCCACAACGGGCCGATCCACTGGGCCGGCAACGGTAATTGCAGCGCCTCCATCAGGACAGCGCCTCCAACTCGGCCTGCATGCTTTCCAGCAGTTCCAGGGCCTCCATCCAGGCTTCTTCCAGCTCGGACTCCCGGGTCTTGAGCTTGGCCTGCTCGGCCAGCAGATCCCGCAACTCATCCTTGCGCGCAGCCTCGTACAAACCGCTGTCGCCCAGGCTGGCCTCGATCTTGGCCAGGCGTTCATGCACCTTGCCCAACTCGGCTTCCAGCTTGTCGGCCTCGCGCTTGTGCGGTGCCAGTTGCTGACGCAACGCCGCGGCGGCCTGGCGCTGGGCCTTCTTGTCGGTCTTGTCCGGGTTCACCGGCGTGTTGCTGACCGGGGCATTGCGCTGGCGGTAATCCACCAGCCAACGGGTGTAGTCGTCCAGGTCGCCGTCGAACTCTTCGACCTTGCCGTCGGCCACCAGGAAGAAGTTGTCGGTGGTGCTCTTGAGCAGATGGCGATCGTGGGAGACCACCAGCACCGCACCACTGAACTCTTGCAGGGCCATGGTCAGGGCCAGGCGCATCTCCAGGTCCAGGTGGTTGGTGGGTTCGTCGAGCAGCAACAGGTTGGGCCGCTCCCAGGCGATCAGCGCCAAAGCCAAACGGGCTTTTTCACCGCCGGAGAAGTTCAGCACCGGCTCGTCGATCCGTGCGCCGCGGAAGTCGAAGCCGCCGAGGAAGTCGCGCAGGGTCTGCTCGCGCTCGGTGGGCGCCAGGCGCTGCAGATGCAGCAAGGGGCTGGCCTTGGAGTCCAGGGAATCGAGCTGATGCTGGGCGAAGTAACCGACAACGGTGTTCTCGCCCCGGGTCAGGCGCCCGGACAGCGGCTGGAGTTCGCCGGAGAGGTTCTTGATCAGGGTCGACTTGCCGGCGCCGTTGGGCCCCAGCAGGCCGATCCGCGCGCCCGGAGTCAGCTGCAGCTTGACCTTCTCCAGGACCGCACGCTCGCCATAGCCCAGGCGGGCATCGGAGAGGTCGATCAGCGGGCTGGAGATCTTCGTCGACTCACGGAAGGTGAAATCGAAGGGCGAATCGACGTGGGCCGCCGACAGCTCCTCCATGCGTTCCAGGGCCTTGATCCGGCTCTGTGCCTGCCGGGCCTTGGTGGCCTGGGCCTTGAAGCGGGCGATGTAGCTCTCCATGTGCGCGCGCTGCGCCTGCTGCTTCTCGTAGGCTTGCTGCTGCTGGGCCAGACGCTCGGCACGGGCGCGTTCGAAGGCGCTGTAGCCACCGCGATAGAGGGTGATCTTGCGCTGGTCGACGTGGGCCACGTGATCGACCACGGCATCGAGGAAGTCCCGATCGTGGGAGATCAGGAGCAAGGTGCCGGGGTAACCCTTGAGCCACTCTTCGAGCCAGATGATGGCGTCGAGATCCAAGTGGTTGGTAGGTTCGTCGAGCAGCAGCAGGTCCGAGGGACACATCAGCGCCTGCGCCAGGTTCAGGCGCATCCGCCAGCCCCCGGAGAAGTCGCCGACCTGACGGTCCATCTGCTCGTTGGTGAAACCCAGGCCAGCCAGCAGCTTGCGCGCCCGCGCGTCGGCGGTGTAACCGTCGGCGCTGTCCAGCTCAGCATGCAAGCGCGCTTGCGCGGCGCCGTCCTGGGCCGCTTCTGCAGCGGCCAGGTCACGCTGCACCTGGCGCAGGCGCAAGTCGCCGTCGAGCACATAGTCCACCGCCAGGCGCTCGAGGGTATCGACCTCCTGACGCATGTGGGCGATGCGCCAGTCGGCCGGCAGGAAGCAGTCACCCGAGTCCGGGTGCAGCTCACCGCGCAGCAAGGCAAAGAGGCTGGATTTGCCGGCGCCGTTGGCACCGATCAGGCCGGCTTTCTGGCCGGCGTGCAGGGTTAGCTCGGCGTCTTCTAGCAGACGTTGCGGGCCACGCTGTAAAGTCAGGTTCTGAAGTCGAATCATAATGGCGGCGGAGTCTACCAGCTTCGCTAGCAACTGGCGCGAGTAGCAATATGTCCCCTGACCTGTGGAGCTTTGCCCTGAAGACCTACGCCCTGCCCGGTGTGCAGGAGGCCTGCCTGCAACTGCAGGATGGCGGGGCCAATGTCTGTCTGTTGCTCTGTGGCGCCTGGCTTGGCCAAAGGGGGGTCGACTGCGATAAGCAGCGCCTGCAAGCGCTCGAAGAGTTGGCTGCGCCCTGGTATCAGGAGGTGGTCGAACCCCTGCGCAAACTGCGGATTGAGTGGCGAGCCGCCGCGGCCAGCGACGTGCAACTGAGCACCTTGCGCGAACAACTCAAGGCCCTGGAGCTGGATGCCGAACGGCAGTTGCTGCTGCGTCTGCAGGAAGGGGCACGAAAGTGGCCCGAAGCTCAGGCCCGGAGCCTGAATGACTGGCTGGAAGGACTGGCGGCCGAAGCCGCCGTCCGGAACCGCAATGCGCTGCAGGTACTGCGCATCGCGGTGGCCGGCGCTTAGGAAGCGCTGGAAGGGTTGCTGGCTGGAGCCGACGCAGGAACAGCAGGTGCACTTGCAGCTGGTGCCGGCGAGGCAGCCGGAGCAGGAGTTGCAGGCTTGGCCGCTGCGGGCGCGGGAGCTGCAGGTTTGGCAACTGGAGCAGTTGGCTTGGCTACAGCAGGCTTGGCTACAGCAGGCTTGGCGGCTGCGGGCTTGGCAGCAGGCTTTTTCGCGGCCGGCTTGGCAGCGGGTTTTGCTGCGGGTTTGGCGGCAGGCTTGGCCGCCGATGCCGCGGCTGGCTTGGCAGCTGCAGGTTTGCTCGCAGGTTTGGCCGGAGCTTTTGTAGCGGCGGGTTTCGCTGCTGGTTTAGCGGCCGGTTTGGCGGCAGCCGGTTTAGCCGCAGCGGTCTTGGTGGCAGCAGGTTTCGCTGCTGGCTTGGCGGCTACGGGCTTGGCGGCAGGTTTAGCAGCTGGCTTGGCCGCAGCGGCTTTGGTCGCAGGCTTCGCAGCGGGCTTGGCGGCTGGCTTGGCAGCTACCGGTTTGGCAGCCGCCGCTTTGCCGGCAACAGGCTTGGCCGCTGGTTTGGCAGCTGCGGTTTTGGCCGCGGCGGGCTTGGCTGCACTGGCAGCAACAGGTTTTTTCGCCGCCGGCTTGGCAACAGGTTTGGCCGGTGCCTTGGCAGCAGGCTTGGCCGCCGGTTTTTTAGCTGCTACCGCTGCCGGCTTGGCATCACGAGAGCTCAATGCCTTGCCTACCGCTTCCTTCACACGACCCACGCCTTGAGCCAGTTTCAGGCTCTCCTGGGCATCGCGCTTGAGTTGCAGAATGTAGCTGCGGGTTTGTGCCTGACGCTCTTTCAGGGCGTCCAGCAAGTCTTCGAGTTCCTTGACCGCGGTCTTCGCCTTGGCTTGTGCCTTGGCCTTGCCGGCCGCCGCAGCGTCCTGCAGTTTGGTGCGCGATTTGTGCAGTTTTTCCTGCGCCTTGCCCCGTTGTTTTTCCAGCTTGGCGAGCAGTTTTTCAGCATCAGCCAAGGCTTGGGAACAAGCGTTTTCCAAATGTTCGAGCAAGCTGCCCGACAGCTGTTGGAGCAAATGCAACGGAGTATTTACAGGCTTCTTATTGGCCGACATGGTTTACCTCCTGGCTGACGTGAGTTGCGGCTCATACTAGACCTCTGCTGCTACCGCCGCTAGGGCATGTTGACAGTATCGAAAGCCTGGCGTTGCAGCCGAACGAAAATGTTCTTCGCCCCCATCGAAGTTGCTCACCAACGAGCGCTTTGTCGCTGGCATAATCCACCGCAACTCAGGCCGGAGAGTGCCCATGTCGCGTTACCTGTTTTTATCCTTGAGCCTGTTCTTGCCACTGGCTCAGGCCGCTGCCGAAGCACCATCCAACAACGCTCACGATCTTGCCTACAGCCTGGGGGCAAGCCTCGGTGAGCGCCTGCGCGATGAGGTGCCCGACCTGCAGATCCAGGCCCTGGTCGAAGGCTTGAGGGCCGCCTATCAAGGCAAGCCTCTGGCGCTGAAAAGCGAACGCATCGAACAGATCCTTGCCGAGCACGACGCACAGATCAGCGAACAGTCGGCCAAGTCTCAGACAGAGATCGCGCTGAAAAACGAACAGCGCTTTCTCGATGAGGAAAAGGCCAAGCCCGGGGTCCGCCAACTGGAAGACGGCATCCTGCTGACCGAGTTGAGCCCTGGCAGCGGCAACAAGGCCAGCCCCAACGGCTCGGTCCAGGTGCGCTACACCGGGCGCCTGCCAGACGGCACCGTGTTCGATCAGACCCAGCAGCCGCAATGGTTCCGCCTCGACAGCGTGATCGCCGGCTGGCGTAGCGCACTGTCGCAGATGCCCACCGGAGCCCGGTGGCGCCTGGTAATCCCGTCGAACCAGGCCTATGGCACCGAAGGCGCCGGGGACCTGATCGCGCCCTACACCCCACTGGTGTTCGACATCGAATTGCTCGGTGTCGCTGGCTGAAGCGCCACAACGAAAAACGGCACGCCGAGGCGTGCCGTTTTTCCTGGTAGGTTCCTGTGCTCAGGCCTGAGCCACAGCTTCCTGCTTGTGGGCGTTGTGCAGCACTTCGATCAGGCAGTCTTCCAGCTCGAAGCGTTCGTGCAGCAAGCCACCGAGTTCCTTGAACTTCTGCGCCACGCACTGGCCGGCGTCGCACAGGTCATTGAACGCCAGGAGCTTTTCGGTGATCACGTCGATGCGTGGGTAGAGGGTGTCGGCCAACTCCAGCCCGCGCTTGTCGCCAAACGCCTTGGCTTCGCTGGTCAGCTGTTCGTAGATTTCAAAATGGCCGGCGGAGACGTAGTCCACCAGGATCCCGCAGAATTCCTGCAGCGGCTTCTTGCTCTCACTCAGTGCCTCGGGCTCCGCGCCCAGCGCATCATAGGCTCGAACCAGTTCGTGACGCTCCTGCAACCAGCGGTCGATCAGCAGATGCACTCCACCCCAGCGTTCCTGAGCATTCTGACAACTTTCGAGCATGGTGATCTCTCTTCCCTTATGGGTCATGCCGCTTGCCCGCCGCTCCTTTCTGGAGACTCTGGATCCGGTCAGGCATAACAGCATCGAGCAACATAATTCCAGTGACAGGTGCGGGCCAGATTATGCCCGCTCGACTACAGCATCAAGGTACGCAGGAGATAAAGTTCATACAAGCGTTTAATCCCCGCCCTCCTGCCAAACACTGACTCAGGGCAACGCCACGGCCTTGCGCGCGCCCCGTAGCTGACGCCAAAGGCGGTAGCCGCTAAAGATCAGCATGATCACGAAAAACAGCAGGCTCCACTCCGGCAAGCTCATGTCCAGCAGGGTCCAGGTGACCTCGGCGCAATCGGAGGTGCCCATGAACGTCAGCTTCAACGCCTGCCACCAGGACAGCTGGCGGAGCATGAAGGACATGTCCGGCAGGCAGGCCAGCAACTGTTCGGAGGGAATGTTCTGCAACAGCACATGGCGTCCCGCGGTGACCACCCCCAGCAGGCCCAACAGCAAGTTGAGCCCCCAGTAGACCGCCCGCCCCACGCGCCCTGGCCCCTGGATCACGGCCAGCAGATTGACCCCACCCAATGCCAGCAACAGCAGGCGCTGCACGCCCCACAGCGAACAGGACTCGAGGCCGCCACCCGTTTGCAGGTTGAACGCCGCCCACGAGGCCAAGGCCCCCACCAGGAACACCAGGGAGAACAGCAAGCGGGAGCCGGCCAGCGACATGAGATATCCGTAACGGGAGAAACAGGCAGCCACGGTAGAGAAAGCGCTCGCTGCTTTCAAGAAGCGCTATGTCGCAACCGATCGACAACAGCGCCGCAGGTACAGCAGCAAAAGGGCCGGTTGCCTGAAACAGGCAACCGGCCCCGGGACACCTCAGGCCCGCACCGGGACCGGCAGCGGTGAGGCCAGCAGGCGCTCATCGAGCATGCCCAGACCTTCCTGGAACAGTTGGTTACTGCGTTCGGTATCCCCCAGCTGTGCCAGCAGGCGTGCCAGTTCCGCACAGGCTTCGGGGTTGCGTTGCAAGCGCAGGCTGCTTTCCAGATAGTCCCGGGCCTTGCCCCACAGGCTGTTCTGCAGGCACAGGCGGCCCAGGGTCAGCAGCAGGCTCGGATCGTCCGCATGCTCTTTCAGCCAGTGCTCGGCGGTCTGCAACTGGCGCGACGGATCGCTGCCACGCACCAGCCCATAGAGCCGTGCCAGGTGGCTTTCGTACTTGCGCTTGATTGCCGTGCGCAGGGCCTCTTCCGCCTCGGCCCCCGCGCCCAGTTGACGCAGTTGTTCGGCATAGGCCAGCACCAACTGCGGCTCCTGGCGTTGTGCCGAGGTCAACTGTTGCCAGGCACGATTGAGAGATTGCAGGCCGGCAACCTCATCTTCTTCACGACGCGCGGCCAGGGACAGGTTTTCACCCCAGGCCCGACGCTCCAGTTCCTGCAGTTCGCTAGCCGGCAGCGCCTTGTCCTTGCGCAACTCGGGCAACAGACGGATCAGGGCCGACCAGTCGCCACGCTGCTGATGCAGGCGCTGCAACTGGCGCAACACCTGGACGCTATGGGGATGGCGCTCATGCATGGCCTGCAGGGTGCTCAGGGCTCCCTCGGTATCGCCGCGATCCGTCTGCAGTTGGGCGTGGCTCAGGGCCACGGCCAGCTCTGCCTGGGGCTGGCGGGTCAGCGCCCGCTCCAGCAACCGGTCGCATTCTTCATAGTGGCCCTGCTCGTTGGCCGCCCGGGCAGCGCCGAGGTAGTAGAGCAGCGGCTGGCGCTCGGCCTCGGCGGCACGCTGCAGGTGCTTCTGCGCGCTGGCCCAGCGCCCTTCGGCGAGGTCCATCTGACCCTGCTCGATGGCGATCTGCACCCGGCGGCTGCGATTGCGCCGTGACCAGGGATTGACCACACCACCGGACACCATCACCAGCTCGATCAGCAGCTTGATGCCCCAGACCACCAGCCAGACCAGCGCCACCAGGGCCAGGGTTGCCCACAGGCTCGATTCGTAACGGAAGTTGCTGTAGGCGATCAGTACGTACCCGGGATGCTCGGCAATGGCCAGACCCAGCAGGCCGATGGCCGCAATGACCAGCAGGACGATCACATAGGTACGCTTCATGGGCTCGTCTCCTGGGCGCTGTTCGCCGCAGGCTTGGCCAGAGGCTTGACCGACTCTTCGACATTCAGGTTACGCCGCTCCAGGTAGGCCTGGACCGTACTCAGGGTCTTGGCCAGGTCCGGGGTGACGACCGTCACCGGCTGCTTGCTCAGCTCGACCAGGCGCTCGAGCATGATCTTGCTTTGCGGGTTGTCCTGATTGAAGTTGCCGGTGAGCACGTCGCGGGCTTCGGTCAACGCCTGGGTATAGACCGCGGCCTGGCCGTTCAGGGCAGCCCACTGCGCCTGCTCCAGCGCCAGGCTCAGGGCCAGGCGCACTTGGGTCAGGCCCTGACCGGCCAGCAAGGGACGGATGTTCTTGTCGGCGTTGAAGTCGATGCGGAAATAGCGCGAGATCTGATCCCACCACTGGGCCCAGCGGCTGGCGCCGTCACCATCGGCTGTCAGGCCGAGCAGCGATTCACCGCGGTCCTTGTACTCCGGAGCCACGGCGCTCAGTTCCAGCACCTGGTCACGCAAAGCCCCCAGTTGCAGGAACAGCCCGGTGCGGTCCGGCTGCTCGGTGCTGCGCAGGGCCGCCAGGCTCTTGGCCAACTGCTCGCGGGCTGCGAAGGAACCCGGGTCGTTCTGCTCCCTCAGAATATCGTCGGCGCCCTGGACCAGCGCCTGTGCGCTGCTGATGTCCTGCAGCGCCGAAAGACGCAGGCTGGCCAGGCGCAACAGGTGCTCGGCTTCCGCCAGGCGCCAGTCCTTGCGGCTGGCGCCCAGTACGGTTTCCAGGCGCTGGTTCAGGCGCTGCTGGTCACCCTGCAACTGGGCCACCAGACGCCGCCGGTCTTCCAGCTCATCGGCCGCGGGCAGTTGTTCCAGGCGTTCGCTCAAGCGCTGTTCGCTGAGCTTGAGACTCTGGGCCTGATCACCCAGGGCCTGCAACTGACTGAACTGCTGCTGGTTATTGGCTTGCAGGTGGCGCACCTGCCAGATCCCCCAGCCACCAACGGCGACGCCCGCCGCCCCCAGCAGCAGGGCCAGAATTGCCAACCCGTTGCCACGACGCTCAACGGTTGGTTTCGTGGGTTCAGCAGGTGTCTCGGGCACCGGCTGGGCTTCATCTTTAGGCAAGGCTGTTTCGCTCACGTATCCATCCTTTGCGTTTAGAGAACGGGCACGGGTTGCTCCCGTAACGCCGTTAGCAAAGCCGCGGCACTGGCGCCGCGACAATCCACAACTTTTTCCGCCCCTGCGGCGTGCGCCATGTCGGCGACCCGGGGGCTTGGAACAAACAACGGCATCTTCGCCAGTTGCGGCCAGGCGGGCCCCGCCAGCTGCCGCAAGTGGCTGAAACCTTGTCCACTGCTGACCACCAGCCCGTTCAAGCGTTCCACTTCAATCCGCTGGAGCAACGCGCCTTCGGCGTAGTGCGGCAGGCAGCGGCGGTAGAGTTCCAGATAATCGACACTAGCACCTAGGGCGCGCAAGCGCTCAGAGAGCAGCTCGCGCCCACCCTCCCCGCGCACGATCAACACCCGTGGATCAGGCCGGCGGATAGCCTCGCGCAATTGGGGAAGTTCAAGCAAGGCTTCACTGTCATCGCCCTGCTGGGGATAGGCCACTGGCAAGCTGGCATCCGCAAGGATCTGCGCGGTAGCGGCGCCTACGGTGAACCAGGCCTGGCCTGGTGGTTGCGGCCAATACTGGCGCAACAGCTCCAGGCCAAGATGCGCCGCCGGCTTGCTGACCACAATCACCGCACAGTACTGGTCGAATGCCAGCAGGGTAGCCCGCTGCGAGTCACTGACCGGCAACGCCTGGATTTCCAGCAATGGCAGGCTGCTGCTCAAAATCTCGGACTGCGCCAGGATCGCCGCCAGCGCGGCGCAGTCCTCAGCCGGCCGGGTCAGCAGCAGGCGCCAGCCAGTCACTCCTCGCCCGCCTCGCCGTAGACCGCGCGCAGAATGTCATCGGCGCCCTGGGCCAGCAGGGCATCCGCCACTTGCACACCCAGCTCGGCGGCCGATGCGCGAGGGCCACGAGCTTCGGCGCTGAGCAGCAGGCCGCCGCTAGGCTCGCCCACCAGGCCGCGCAGCCAGATCTGCTCGCCTTCCAGCACCGCATAGCAGGCAATCGGCACCTGGCAACCACCGTTGAGGTGCTTGTTCAGTGCGCGCTCGGCGGTTACCCGGCTGGCCGTGTCGGCGTGATGCAGGGGGGCCAGCAAGGCGTGGATTTCAGTATCGGCACTGCGGCACTCGATGCCGACGGCGCCCTGGCCACCGGCGGGCAGGCTGTCGTCGACACTGATGGAGGAACTGATGCGATCCTCGAATCCGAGGCGGATCAAGCCAGCGGCCGCGAGGATGATGGCGTCGTATTCGCCGGCATCCAGCTTGGCCAGACGGGTATTGACGTTGCCCCGCAGAAAACGGATCTGCAGGTCGGGGCGACGGGTCAGTAACTGAGCCTGACGGCGCAGGCTGGAGGTGCCCACCACGCTGCCTTCAGGCAACTCGTCGAGGCTGGCGTAGGTGTTGGAAACAAAGGCATCACGCGGATCTTCGCGCTCGCAGATGCAGAACAGACCCAGGCCTTCCGGGAAGTCCATGGGCACGTCTTTCATCGAGTGCACGGCGATATCGGCCTGGTTTTCCAGCAGCGCGGTTTCCAGTTCCTTGACGAACAGACCCTTGCCACCGATTTTCGACAAGGGCGAGTCCAATAGTTTGTCGCCGCGGCTGACCATGGGCACCAGGGTCACGACAAGACCCGGATGGGCCTCTTGCAGACGGGCTTTGACGTATTCGGCCTGCCACAAGGCCAGAGCACTTTTGCGGGTAGCGATGCGGATTTCGCGAGAGGACATGGATCAATCCGTACTGAATAGATACGGCAGATAATAACAGCTCAACCAAATCAGCTTTGACTTGTATCAGAAACCTAGCCTCCTCCCGACGCCAGGCTTCACCCAATGCGGGGCTCAACCCCTGGCCTAGAGCTGTTGCATCATCTTGCGCACGCCCGCCACATGCCGCCGGCTGACAATCAGCGCATCGCCATTGAGGCCCTTGAGGTACAACTGGAAGTGCCCCAAAGGTGTGCGCTGCAGACGCTCGATACGCTCGCGGGCCACCAGCGCATTGCGGTGGATACGCACAAAGCGGTCGCCGAATTCATCTTCCAGAGCCTTCAGGGGCTCATCCAGAAGCACCTCGCCGCCCTCGTGGCGCAGGGTCACGTATTTATGGTCGGCGATGAAATACACCACCTGGGCCAGGGGGATGAGCTCGATGCCTTTGCGCGTACGGGCGCTGATATGGCTGCGCGGGCCGTTACCGCTTTCGGCCGCGGGGCGGGTCAGTGCCGCCAGTTGTACACGGTTGGGCTTCTCGGCCTTTTTCAAGGCCTCCAGCAACAGCTCGGAGCGCACCGGCTTGACCAGGTGGACGACGCCGCTGGCCTCGAAGGCCTCCAGAGCGAATTCGTCCGGCGCAGCGCAGAACACCAGCGCCGGAGGCGTCTCGCGCTCGCACAGCTTGCCGGCGACCTGCAGACCGTCCAGCCCTGGCATGCGGACGTCGAGCAAGACGATATCCGGCTTCAGGCTGTCGATCAGGCTCAACGCCTCTTCGCCATTGGTGGCGCTGGGCTCCAGGACACTGTATCCCTCGAGCTCACTGACCATCCGGCTCAGGCGCTCGCGGGCTAGGGGTTCGTCATCAACGATCAGGACATTCATATTGCGCTGGATTCCTGCGTGAGTCTCGCACAAGGATAGCGTAGACAGGTGGAGTGACGTCCGTCACCGCGATCCACGCTAAGACTAGTGCGAAGGCCAAAAAGTGCCGCAAGTCGGGCACCAATATTTGCCCGTGCCTGCCCGATACCGCTCAAGGTCGGCTGATGCGCGACGACGTCGCAGGGAATGCTGGTATTCAACACAAAGCCCCCCTCGTGATTGTGGTCGCCGCCCACCCTGCCCGCACCCGTCTCGTTTGGTGGACGGATTGCCTGGCCCTGCGCGGTGTGAACTTGCTGGAGGGGCCCACTGCGAACACGCGAGGGGTGTTACGCAATTGTGCCGGTCCTCCTGTCCAACTGTAGACGGTTGCCAAGACGATATTGCTCAATCGATAAATATCGTTTGACCGATATCAGCTTCCGCACTCAAGGCGCTCACCTCGCAGGAAGCACCTTCGACTGCGCCGACCTCAGTCTCTGCGCCCCCGAGGCCGGCGACAAGCCACCCAGGTGTCCGGCGCAGAAAAAAGCTGCCGACCAGCGCCAGCGACAGCCCGGGCAACCCTGTTATTATCGGCGCCTGTTTTTCACGCCATCTTCCTTCAGCAGATCACGAGCGAATTCATGAGCACTGACAAGACCAATCAGTCCTGGGGCGGCCGCTTCAGTGAACCCGTCGACGCCTTCGTCGCCCGCTTCACCGCCTCTGTCACTTTCGACCAGCGCCTGTATCGCCATGACATCATGGGCTCCATCGCCCACGCCACCATGCTGGCCAAGGTCGGCGTGCTCACCGATGCCGAGCGCGACAGCATCATCGACGGCCTGAAGACCATCCAGGGCGAGATCGAGGCCGGCCATTTCGACTGGCGCGTGGACCTCGAAGACGTGCACATGAACATCGAAGCGCGCCTGACCGACCGCATCGGCATCACCGGCAAGAAACTGCACACCGGCCGCAGCCGCAACGACCAGGTGGCCACCGACATCCGCCTGTGGCTGCGGGACGAGATCGACCTGATCCTCGGTGAAATCACCCGCCTGCAAAAAGGCCTGCTGGAGCTGGCCGAGCGTGAAGCCGAGAGCATCATGCCGGGCTTCACCCACTTGCAGACCGCCCAACCGGTGACCTTCGGCCACCACATGCTGGCCTGGTTCGAGATGCTCAGCCGTGACTACGAGCGCCTGGTGGACTGCCGCAAGCGCACCAACCGCATGCCCCTGGGCAGCGCCGCGCTGGCTGGCACCACCTACCCGATCGACCGCGAGCTGACCTGCCAGTTGCTGGGCTTCGAAGCTGTGGGCGGCAACTCCCTGGACAGCGTTTCGGACCGGGACTTCGCCATTGAATTCTGCGCCGCCGCCAGCGTGGCGATGATGCACCTGTCGCGGTTTTCCGAAGAGCTGGTGCTGTGGACCAGCGCGCAATTCCAGTTCATCGACCTGCCGGACCGCTTCTGCACCGGCAGCTCGATCATGCCGCAAAAGAAAAACCCCGACGTGCCGGAACTGGTACGGGGCAAGAGCGGCCGGGTATTCGGCGCGCTGATGGGGCTGTTGACCCTGATGAAAGGCCAGCCCCTGGCCTACAACAAGGACAACCAGGAAGATAAGGAACCGCTGTTCGACGCCGCCGACACCTTGCGCGACTCGCTGCGGGCCTTCGCCGACATGATCCCGGCCATCAAGCCCAAGCACGCCATCATGCGCGAGGCGGCCCTGCGCGGTTTTTCCACCGCCACCGACCTGGCGGACTACCTGGTACGCCGTGGCCTGCCGTTCCGCGACTGTCACGAAATCGTCGGCCATGCGGTGAAGTACGGCGTGGAAACTGGCAAGGACCTGGCGGAAATGAGCCTGGAAGAGCTGCGCAAGTTCAGCGACCAGATCGAACAGGACGTGTTCGCCGTGCTGACCCTGGAAGGCTCGGTGAATGCCCGTAACCACATCGGCGGCACCGCACCGGCCCAGGTCCGGGCGGCAGTGGCCCGCGGCCAGGCCCTGCTGGCCAGCCGCTAAGCCCTTGCGAGCCTGCCCGCGCCGGTATCCTCTGCCGGTGCGAGCAGGTTCCTAGCGCCCAGACCTTCTGGCGGCCATCAGTGCCGCCTTGTCAGCGGCGATGCGCCGAGCGCTGGGGGTCTGCTCCAGGCGCTCGAGCAAGGCCCGGGCCTCGGGCATCTCGGCCAAAAAATCGATTCCGAACAACTTGTCCCCGACTATCAGGGCAAGGTTCACGCTGTACTGAAAATACAGGTCCGCCA
This sequence comes from Pseudomonas sp. GW822-FHT06D10, assembly GCF_058799535.1. Classification (NCBI taxonomy): domain Bacteria; kingdom Pseudomonadati; phylum Pseudomonadota; class Gammaproteobacteria; order Pseudomonadales; family Pseudomonadaceae; genus Pseudomonas; species Pseudomonas sp. GW822-FHT06D10. The sequence goes on from NZ_JBXALN010000003.1 coordinate 432,159, forward strand.
CACTCAGGCTGGCGCCCGCTACATAGGGGGCGAACCGGGCATGCCGGCGCAATGCGGCAAAGCCTTGTAGCAATTCGATCCCGGCCTTCTCCTTGATCGCCTCGGGCAGGGTCGCGCCGAAGAACGCTTCAGGGAAACAGGCCCGGGCCGGCAGCTCTATGTACAGTTCGATCTCCTTGGCCAGTGCCAGCACCTGGGCACGTTCGAACGCATCCTTCGGCAACAGCGCCGGCGCCGGCCGCACTTGCTCCAGGTAATCGAGAATTGCACTGGTTTCGCTGATGAAGCCCTGCTCCACCTCCAGTACCGGAACCTTGCCCCGAGGGCTGATAGCCAGCGCCTCGGGGCTCTGGCCGGCGTAGAACAGCACCTCTTCGAAAGGCAGCCCCTTCTCCAGCAAGGCCAGCTTGACCATGTTGTAGTAGTTGCTGATGGCGAACCCATAGAGCTTGAACATCCCGTAGCCTCCAGGCCGTGCAGGGGTTGGCAGGGTTTTTTTATAGAAGGTTAATCCCACTCTGGCCAGCAGCATCGAGCCGCTGAATACGAGTAAACTGGCGACCTTTCCTTGAGGAGCCTGCCATGAGCGAGCCAACCGATATCGACACCGACGAAGAAGAGTTCGCCGAAAATACCCTGATCGAAGCGATCGAGAACCAGATCGAAAGCGACAACCCACCAGCGGCCAAGGCCACGTTCAACAAGCTCACCCTGGTGGGCTACGAGCGCGAGGAAATCCTCAATCTGATGGCCCATGTACTGGCGATCGAGATCGACGCCATCCTCGAACAGGACCGCGCCTTCGACACCCAATGGTACGAAGCCGCCCTTCGCGCCCTGCCGGAACTGCCTCCCGAAAAGCAGTGACACCGCGCTGCCGGAGCGCAGGCTCCGGCACTCTTTCCCACCCGCGCCTCGCGCCCCGACTACACTGCCACCACCCTGCGGCCAAATACCGCTGCACCCGGGGATAAAACTCCTCAGCGAACGCTGGACACGCCGCCTTTCTGCGTTCACCTTAAGAACGCTGACCTCTAATTCCTAGAAAGTCTGGAGTCCTTATGTCGTATACCCCTGAGTTGGTTGCCGAACTGGAAATCCTTGCACTCTTCAACCTGGACAACTCCCAGGAAGGCCTGAAAATCCATCAGACCGCCGCCCCTTCTGCCATCGCCGCCGCCCAACGCCTGTTTGACAAAGAACTGATCACCCAACCCGATGGAGGCTATCTGACCAGCCTCGGGCGGGACGCTGCTGAACATGCCCAGGGCCTGCTGACCATCCTGAACGTCAAAGAAGTCGCCTGAACAACCTGCATCGGCCTGCGGGGTTCCCGTCTGTCGGATTCCGTAGGCGCCTCCTTCTGAATGCGCTAGAAATCTGGCGTCAAAAAATAAAATCAGTTTAAGGCTGAGCCCTGTCTGACGGTAAACTGCTCGCCGTCTTCAATACCGCCACGTTCGAGCTCCGCTTGAAATGCCCCATACCCATGAAATCCGTCCCGATCTGGATGAAGGAATCGATCGCAAGGTTCTCAGCCAGCTGCGCGCGCGTTTCCTGAAGCTCAATGAAGGGCGCATGGCCCGGGCAATGGAAGGGCTGTCGACACGCCAGCAGTTGGTCCTCAACCTGTTGCCACTGTTCTTTCACGTCAATCACCCGTTGTTGCCCGGCTATGTATCCGGAGCCACCCCGGCGGGGCTTTCCTGCTACGAACCCGACCCCCAGGCCCTGGCCGAAGCCCAGCGCCTGACCCGATCGTTTTCCTACAAGCCGCGCCACGGCAACCCGCCACGGCCGATTCATGGCCTGTTTCTCATGGGCAGCCTGGGTACCCTGGCCCAGGCAGACCAGAGCGACATGGACGTGTGGGTGTGCCATGCGCCGGATCTGGGCGAAAACGAGCTGGCCGAGTTGCAGAAGAAGTGCCAATTGCTGGAGACCTGGGCGGCCGGCCAGGGCGCTGAAGCTCATTTTTTCCTGATCGACCCCAACCGCTTTGTCCGCGGGGAGCGGGACACTCAGCTGAGTTCGGACGACTGTGGCACCACCCAGCACTACCTGCTGCTGGACGAGTTCTACCGCACCGCGATCTGGCTGGCCGGGCGCACGCCGTTGTGGTGGCTGGTACCGGTGTACGAAGAACGCCGTTACGAACAGTACATCGACACCCTGCTGTCCAAGCGCTTTGTCCCCGCCGAGGAAAACCTCGACCTGGGCCACATGGCACGCATTCCGCCCGGCGAGTTCATCGGCGCCGGGCTGTGGCAACTGTTCAAGGGCATCGAGTCGCCCTACAAGTCCGTACTCAAGCTGCTGCTGATCGAGGTCTATGCCAGCGAGCATCCCAAGGTCCAGTGCCTGAGCCTGCGCTTCAAGCAGGCGGTGTTTGCCAACCGCCTGGACCTGGATGAGCTGGACCCCTACATCGTGGTCTACCGGCGCATCGAGGAATACCTCAAGGCTCGCGGCGAGCCGGAGCGCCTGGAGCTGGTACGACGCAGCCTGTACCTCAAGGTCAACCGCAAGCTTACCGTCGGCAACGCCACCCGCAGCCCGAACTGGCAGCGCGCTCTACTGGAGCGCCTGGCCAGTGAATGGGGCTGGGACCAACGCCAACTGGCCTTGCTGGACAGCCGCAGCCAGTGGAAGGTGCGCCAGGTCAGCAGCGAGCGCCGGGCCCTGGTCAACGAGCTCAACTACAGCTATCGCTTCCTGACCCAGTTCGCCCGCACCGAGCAGGCCGCCAGCCTGATCAACAAGCGTGACCTGAATGTCCTGGGCCGGCGCCTGTACGCGGCCTTCGAGCGCAAGGCCGGGAAGATCGAGTTCATCAACCCCGGCATCGCCCCGGACCTGGCTGAAGACACCCTGACCCTAGTGCAGTCACCGAACAAGAAGGAACCCGGACAGAACCATTGGGGGCTGTACAACGGCAGCCTGACCGCCCTGGAGTGGGAGCATTTCGCCCCGATCAAGCGCAGTCGCGAGCTGCTGGAACTGCTTACCTGGTGCCATCGCAACGGCGTGATCGACAGCAGTACCCGCCTGGCCCTGCACCCGGGCAGCAGCGACCTGAGCGAATTCGAACTGTTCAACCTGCTGGGCAGCCTGCAGCAGACCGTGCCACTGCCTTTGACGACGGTCAGCGAGGAACAGTTGCTGCACGCCGCCGTGCCCGGCGAAGTGCTGATCCTGGTGAACGTCGGGGTCGACCCCCTCAAGCACCACCGCGACCTGAACATTCTGATGACCACCGAACGCACCGACTCCCTGAGCTATGCCGGGGTACGCGAGAATCTGGTGCTGACCCTGGATCAGGTCACCCTCAATAGCTGGAACGAGGTAATGGTCGGCCGCTACGACGCCGAGCATGCGCTGCTCGACTGCCTGCGGGACTACCTGAACAATCTGCCGGCCGGCACGCAACCGCGGCTGCGGGTGCGCTGCTTCTGTCACAACCGCGCGCAATTCATTGCCCGCCGGGTGGAAGAACTGTTCGAAACCGCGCACAACCTGTTGCTCAGCCAGCTCAACTACCGCTACCTGATCCAGGTGCAGCAGCACTACCACGTGCTTGAACTGGTGCCCGGGCAGGTTCGGCACCGGGCCATGGCAACCCCTGCCGCATTGCTGGAGTACCTGGGGCAGGAGCAGAGCCGCTACAGCCCACTGCACCTTGACCCGATGGCCCTGGAAGACCACGACCTGGCGCTGATCCTGCCCATGGGCCAGCCGGACTGCATCCAGGTGTTCTATCGGATCATCGACGAGTACGCGGAGCTTTACGTGCTCGATGAGTACAACGCGCTGTGGCAGCAGACCCTGCCCTATCACGACGAGCACAGCCTGCTGGTGCCCCTGCAGCGCTTCCTGCAGTCGATTCTCTACCGCCGCGAAGCGCTGCTGCCGATGGACAGCAACCAGCCCGAGAAACCTTTGGACACACTCTACTTGCAGATTCTGCCCTCAGGCACGGGCCGCGCACGTCGGGTAGAGCCGCGGCCAGCCCCACCGACGCCGGTGGACAAAGCCTTCTATGACGTGCAGGCGATCATCGGCAAGGCCGCACCGGGCCAGGTGCAGGTCTCGCTGTACTGCAATCAACGGGAGTTTTCCGATCTGGAATATGGCGATCAACTGTTCGCCGCGGTGGCCCAGGAAATCGTCGGGCAGCGCCATGAAACAGAGCGCTATCGCTGCTACATCACTGACCTGGATCTTTCAGGGCTGCTCGGTGACGTGCAAAGCCCGAGCATCCTGTATCTGCGCTACAAGGCCAGCCTGGAGCGCGCACTGAACGACGCGCTCGAGCAGGTCTAGCCAAGGATCAGAGGTGGTAGTCGCCTGCGGCTTCCGGCTGGTATTCAACTTCCAGCAGGGTCAGCTTCAAGGTCTTGCCACCCGGAGCCGGCCAGTCGATGTACTGGCCTACCTGCAGGCCCAGCAGAGCGCTGCCCACCGGTGCCAGGATGGAAATCTTGCCTTCGTCGGCGTTGGCGTCCTGTGGATATACCAGGGTCAGGTGGTAGTCCTTGCCGCTGCTTTCTTCACGGCAATGCACACGCGAATTCATGGTTACGACACCGGCCGGTACTTCATCGTGACCCACCAGCGTTTCGGCACGATCCAACTCGGTTTGCAGTGCAATGACACCTGGCAGCGAGTCGTCCAGACTGTCGATCAGGCGCTCCAGACGTTGCACGTCAAGGCGGGTAAGGATGATGGATGGTGCAGTACTCATGATCCTGGCTGACTCCTATTTTTTCTGCACAAAAAAGCAAAACCCCGCCAAATAAGACGGGGTTCTCACCGGCCTCGATGTAGCGAGGCGAAGCTGGACACTATCACAGCACACTGAATAAACAAACCGTACGAGTACGAAGCTAAATCTCGCCTGCCGCCGCACTCTGTTTGCGCTGCAGCGCCTGGGCGCAGATCACTCGCCGGCGCTGATCATCGGCCGAACGCCATTCACGGATGTCCTCCACATGGCGAAAACAGCCGCGACAGACCTTCTCCTCATCGAGGCGACAAAGGCTGATGCACGGCGAACTCACCGCCGGGCTGACGTTGCTGTAGAGCGGCTTGGGCGGTCGGGCCGGGGCGGGCTGGGTCACGGTATCAGAGCCCTTCGAACTCGAGCTTGATGTCGGCCTGCTCCAGGACAATGCGTTCCAGCATCTCCCCCAACTGCTCTTCGCTCTTGTCGCACATCCAGCGCTCGCTTTCCTCGTCGTAGTCGAAGTGGAAACCACCCGAACGCGCGGCCAGCCAGAGTTGGCGCAAAGGCTCCTGGCGACTGAAGATCACCTGGCTGCCGTTGTCGAACTTGACGGTGAGCACCCCGGCCGAGCTTTCCAGGTCGATGTCCTGGTCGCTCTCATCGAAAATATCCTCCAGCGTCTGCTGGGTGGCATCCACCAGGTCGTGAAAACGGGCTTCGGTCAAACTCATTGCGGGAACCTCGAAAAGTGTCTACTCACGCTCAAGCGCCGCAAGATACGGGCGCTCCCCGGCGAATGCAAAGGATACCGAACGAGGAAATAAATGCGACGCCCATTGCACGAGCGCTCGACCAAAGCCACCGGCCGGGCCTTGGCAAAGGCCCGCTGGACGGGAGTTACGCTGCATAGGCAAGCTGCCGGGTGGCCGGTATACTCGGGCGCAATTTACGCATTCTCAAGGATTTCGCCATGAAGCGCCTGATCTCTTCCCTTGCTGCGCTCGTCGCGGTTGCTTGCCTCGTTACCGCCTGCGGCCAGAAAGGCCCGCTGTACCTGCCTGATGACAGCAAATCCCCTGAAGAGCAGGCGAAGTCGCAATCGCAGTCGCACAAGCACGACACCTACTAAGGGCAAACCATGGACGCTTTTAACTACCGCGACGGGGAGCTGTTCGCGGAAGGCGTAGCCCTGTCCGCCATTGCCGAACGTTTCGGTACACCCACCTACGTCTATTCCCGTGCGCACATCGAAGCCCAGTACCAGGCCTATGCCCAGGCCCTGGCCGGCATGCCGCACTTGGTCTGCTTCGCGGTAAAAGCCAACTCCAACCTGGGCGTACTGAATGTCCTGGCGCGCCTGGGCGCCGGTTTCGACATCGTCTCCCGGGGCGAGCTGGAGCGGGTCCTGGCTGCGGGCGGGCAAGCCGACAAGATTGTCTTCTCCGGTGTCGGCAAGACCCGTGACGACATGCGTCGTGCCCTGGAAGTCGGCGTCCACTGCTTCAACGTCGAGTCCGCCGAAGAGCTGGAGCGCCTGCAGCTGGTAGCGGCCGAGCTGGGCGTTCGTGCACCGGTCTCGCTGCGGGTCAATCCGGACGTGGATGCCGGCACTCACCCCTATATCTCCACCGGGCTCAAGGAAAACAAGTTCGGCATCGACATTGCCACCGCCGAGGATGTGTACATCCGCGCCGCGCAGCTGCCGAACCTGGAAATCGTCGGTGTCGACTGCCATATCGGCTCGCAACTGACCACCCTGGAACCCTTCATCGATGCCCTCGACCGCCTGCTGGACCTGGTGGACCGCCTCGGTGAATGCGGCATCTACCTGCGCCACATCGATCTGGGTGGCGGCCTGGGCGTGCGCTATCGTGACGAAGAGCCACCGCTGGCCGCCGACTACGTCAAGGCCGTGCGCGAGCGCCTGGACGGTCGCGACCTGGCCCTGGTATTCGAACCGGGCCGCTTCATCGTGGCCAACGCCGGCGTCCTGCTGACCCGGGTCGAATACCTCAAGCACACCGAACACAAGGATTTCGCCATCGTCGACGGCGCCATGAACGACCTGATCCGCCCGGCGCTGTACCAGGCCTGGATGGATGTCAGCGCCGTGCGCCCGCGAGATACCGAACCCCGTACCTACGACATCGTCGGCCCGATCTGTGAAACTGGCGACTTCCTCGCCAAGGAACGCACCCTGGCCCTGGCCGAGGGTGACCTGCTGGCGGTGCATTCCGCTGGTGCCTATGGTTTCGTCATGAGCTCGAACTACAACACCCGCGGCCGTGCCGCAGAAGTACTGGTCGATGGTGACCAGGCTGTTGAAGTACGTCGCCGCGAGACGGTAGCCGAGTTATTCGCTGGCGAAAGCCTGCTGCCGGAGTAAGACCATGCTGCTGCGTTTTACCAAGATGCACGGCCTGGGCAATGACTTCATGGTTCTCGACCTGGTCAGCCAGCACGCGCATATTCTGCCCAAGCACGCCAAACAATGGGGTGATCGCAATACCGGGATCGGCTTCGATCAGTTGCTGATCGTCGAGGCCCCGAGCAACCCGGATGTGGATTTCCGCTACCGGATCTTCAACTCCGACGGCTCCGAAGTGGAACAGTGCGGCAATGGTGCACGCTGCTTTGCCCGCTTCGTGCTGGACAAGCGCCTGACCACCAAGCGCCAGATCCGCGTCGAGACCAAGAGCGGCGTGATCGAGCTGGATATCCGCAACGACGGCCAGATCAGCGTCAACATGGGCGCGCCGCGCCTGGTACCGGCGGACATTCCGTTCCAGGCGCCGGCCCAGGCCGACAGCTACACCCTGGACGTCGATGGCCGCCAGGTGCAGTTGGCCGCGGTGTCCATGGGCAACCCCCACGCCGTGTTACGGGTGGATGACATCAATAGCGCGCCGGTGCACGAGCTGGGTCCGAAGATCGAACACCACCCGCGCTTCCCGGCGCGGGTCAACGTCGGTTTTCTCCAGGTCCTGGACCGCCAGCGCGCGCAACTGCGGGTCTGGGAACGCGGCGCCGGGGAAACCCAGGCCTGCGGCACCGGCGCCTGCGCTGCTGCTGTGGCCGCGATCAGCCAGGGGTGGATGGATTCGCCCCTATTGATCGACCTGCCGGGCGGGCGCCTGTCCATTGAATGGGCAGGCCCTGGCCAACCGGTGATGATGACCGGCCCGGCAGTGCGCGTATACGAAGGACAGGTGCGTCTTTAAGTGAGCGAAATCCATGACTGATCAGCCGCAGGTTCCTGCCGAAACGCCCGACCAATCACCGTCCGAAAACCTGGAGGCGGCAGCCGTCGCCGCCTACCTGGAGGCCCATCCGGACTTCTTCGTCGACCACGATGAACTGCTCCCGGCCTTGCGCATTCCCCATCAGCGCGGCGACACCGTATCGCTGGTGGAGCGGCAGATGAAGATCCTGCGCGAGCGCAACATCGAGATGCGCCATCGCCTGTCGCAGCTGATGGACGTGGCCCGGGACAACGACCGGCTGTTCGACAAGACCCGCCGCCTGATCCTCGCGCTGATGGACGCCACCAGCCTGGAAGAAGTGGTGATGAGCGTCGAAGACAGCCTGCGCCAGGATTTCCAGGTGCCCTTCGTCAGCCTGATCCTGTTCAGCGACAGCGCCATGCCGGTGGGTCGCTGGGTCTCCGCCGCCGAAGCCCAGGGCGCCATCGGCGGCCTGTTGTCCGAAGGCAAGAGCGTCAGCGGCAGCCTGCGCGAACACGAGCTGGATTTCCTTTTCGGCGAAGAGCAGCGCAAGCAGATCGGTTCTACCGCTGTGGTGGCCCTGGCGCATCAGGGCATGCATGGCGTACTGGCGATCGCCAGCCGTGATCCGCAGCACTACAAGAGCTCGGTGGGCACCCTGTTCCTCAACTACATCGCCGAAGTCACCGGCCGCGTTCTGCCGCGCTTCACCCACTCGCTGCGCTCGGTACGCTGACCATGCAACAACAGCTGGACGCCTACTGCGCGCATCTGCGCAGTGAGCGCCAGGTGTCGCCCCACACCCTGCAAGCCTACCGGCGCGACCTCGAGAAGGTGCTGGGGTTCTGCGAGAAAATGCAGGTGCGCAGCTGGACCGACCTGGACATCCAGGGCCTGCGCAGCCTGATTGCCCGCCTGCACCAGCAGGGCCAGTCGTCCCGCAGCCTGGCGCGCCTGCTGTCAGCGGTACGCGGGCTCTACCACTACCTGAACCGCGAAGGCTTGTGCACTCACGACCCGGCCAACGGCCTGGCGCCGCCCAAGGGCGAACGACGCCTGCCCAAGACCCTGGACACCGACCGCACCCTGCAGTTGCTCGATGGCGCCGTGGAAGACGACTTCCTGGCCCACCGCGACCAGGCGATTCTCGAACTTTTCTACTCCTGCGGCCTGCGCCTTTCCGAACTGACCAGCCTCAACCTCGATCAGCTGGACCTGGCGGACGGCCTGGTCCAGGTCCATGGCAAGGGCAGCAAGACCCGGGTCCTGCCGGTGGGCAAGAAGGCTCGGTCAGCCCTGGAGCAATGGCTCCCCCTGCGCGCCCTGAGCAACCCGCCTGATGGTGCCCTGTTCGTCAGCCAGAAGGGCCGGCGCCTGGGGCCGCGGGCCATCCAGCTGCGGGTCAAGGCCGCCGGCGAGCGCGAACTGGGGCAGAACCTGCACCCGCACATGCTGCGCCATTCCTTTGCCAGCCATTTGCTGGAATCCTCCCAGGACCTGCGCGCCGTGCAAGAGCTGCTGGGGCATTCGGACATCAAGACCACGCAGATCTACACCCACCTGGACTTCCAGCACCTGGCGGCGGTCTACGACAGCGCCCACCCACGGGCCAAACGCAACAAAGGCGGTGAGTAATGACCATCAAGCTGATCACCTTCGATCTCGACGACACCCTGTGGGATACCGCCCCGGTCATCGTCAGTGCCGAAGCCACCCTGCGCCAGTGGCTGACCGAACACGCACCCAATCTCGGAGGCGTGCCGGTGGAGCATCTGTGGGCCATTCGCGAGCGGGTGCTGCTCGCCCAGCCGAACCTCAAGCACAGGATCAGCGCCCTGCGCCGCCAGGTGCTGTTTCATGCCCTGGAAGAAGCCGGGTATGACCATGCCCAGGCCAACCAGTTGGCCGACCAGAGTTTTGAAGTTTTCCTGCATGCCCGGCATCAGCTGGAGATCTTTCCAGAGGTCCAGCCGACCCTGGAAGCCCTGGCCAATCACTTCGCCCTTGGCGTGGTCACCAACGGCAACGCCGACGTGCGCCGCCTGGGCCTGGCGGACTATTTCAAGTTCGCGCTGTGCGCCGAGGACATCGGCATCGCCAAGCCCGACGCCCGGCTGTTCCACGAAGCCTTGCAGCGTGGCGAAGCGACTGCCGACACCGCCGTGCATATCGGCGACCACCCGGGGGATGACATTGCCGGCGCACAGCAGGCAGGGCTGCGTGCGATCTGGTTCAATCCCAACGGCAAGACCTGGGAAGCCGAACGTGCGCCAGACGCCGAGATCCGCAGCCTGATTGAACTACCCGGGCTGCTTGCCCACTGGCATCGCGGCGCCTGAACCGGCGCTTTCGCGAGCAAGCTCGCTCCTACAGCAAGCGCCGGCGCTCGGGGCCGTTTCCAAGAAGGGTGCCCATGAAAAAGCCCGCAGCGACGGCGGGCTTTTTCAGCAAGCAAGGTGCAAGGCTCAGATAGGCCGGCTGCCGTACTTGTTATCAGGCTTCTTGGGCGGATCGGCGACCACGTTGGCCTCGACTTCCTGCACTTTGCCGCCACGGGCCAGGAACTCTTCCATGGCACGCGCCAGTGCATCACGCTCCTTGTTCTTGGCTTCTACACTCGGCAGCTCGTCTACCGAGACGGCAGCCTTGGCCTTGCCTTTGGCGGTTGGAGCAGGAACATCACTGCCATCGTCTTCCGCCACATCGTCGGCGGCCGCTTCAAGACCTTCTTCGGTTTCGTCTTCGTCACCTACTTCGAGGTCGTCGTTTTCCAGATCATCGTCGCTCATGTTCTACCTCATGACTTGCGAAAAGCAGATTAGTTATAGCCCAGCTGTGCCGACTGTCGAAGGCCGCTGGAAAAAAATCAACGTCCACTGATACTCAGCGGCTTATGCCTTATCACCGTGCAAGGTGGCAAGGACTTTGCGAGCACCGCCATGATCGCGATGCTCGCCCAGATAAACGCCTTGCCAGATGCCCAACGCCAGACGCCCCGCCGCTACCGGCAAAGTCAACTGACAGCCTAGCAAACTGGCCTTGAAGTGCGCCGGCAGGTCATCCGCGCCTTCGTCGTTATGTTCGTACCCGGCCATGCCTTGAGGCACCAGGGTGTTGAAGTAACGCTCGAAGTCACGCCGTACCGCCGGATCGGCGTTCTCGTTGATGGTCAACGAGGCCGAGGTATGTTGCAGCCACAGATGCAGCAGACCAACCCGACATGCCTTCAACTCAGGCAGGCCGGCGAGCAACTCGTCCGTCACCAGATGAAAGCCCCGGGGCCTGGCCCGCAGGGTAATCAGGGTCTGTTGCCACATACCGATCTCCACGCTTCGGCGCGCATTCTAGCGCGCTCAGGGAAAAAACAAAGCGCCGAATAATCCTGCTTTAGTGTAAGCATTTGCCCTGCCGGAAATCGTCACGGCAAACACGCCAATGCTTGTCAGAAAATCCTTTCAGCCTTTCTCAATGACAAACATCAGGCAAAAAAATGCCCGGCCGGAGCCGGGCTTTTTTTTCTTGCGCGATTACAGGTTGTAACCACGCTCGTTGTGTTGTGCCAGATCGAGGCCGACCGCCTCTTCTTCCTCGCTCACCCGCAGCCCCATGACCGCGTCCAGAACCTTGAGGATGATGAAGGTGACGATCGCGGTGTAGATCACCGTGAAACCCACGCCCTTGGCCTGGATCCAGACCTGAGCGGCCACATCGGTCACGGTGCCGAAGCCACCCAGGGACGGAGCAGCGAACACACCGGTGAGGATCGCACCGAGAATACCGCCGATGCCGTGCACGCCAAAGGCGTCCAGGGAGTCGTCATATCCCAGCTTGCGCTTGAGGCTGGTGGCGCAGAAGAAGCACACCACACCGGCCGCCAGACCGATGATCAGGGCGCCCATCGGGCCAACGGTACCGGCAGCCGGAGTGATTGCCACCAGGCCTGCGACCACACCCGAAGCGATGCCCAGCGCGCTAGGCTTGCCGTGGGTGATCCACTCGGCAAACATCCAGCCCAGAGCGGCGGCAGCCGTCGCGATCTGCGTGACCAGCATGGCCATGCCGGCGGTGCCGTTGGCGGCAGCGGCGGAACCGGCGTTGAAGCCGAACCAGCCGATCCACAGCATGGCTGCGCCCATCAGGGTGTAACCCAGGTTGTGTGGCGCCATCGGCGTGGTCGGGAAACCCTTGCGCTTGCCCAGCACCAGGCAGGCCACCAGGCCCGCGATACCGGCGTTGATGTGCACCACGGTGCCGCCGGCAAAGTCCAGCACGCCCCAGTCGCCCAGCAGCGAGCCCGGACCGCTCCAGACCATATGGGCGATCGGCGCATACACCAGGGTGAACCACACGCCCATGAAGATCAGCATGGCCGAGAACTTCATCCGCTCGGCGAAGGCACCGACGATCAGCGCTGGAGTGATGATGGCGAAGGTCATCTGGAAGGTGACGAACACCGCTTCAGGGAAAAGCGCAGCCGGGCCGGTCAGGCTGGCCGGGGTGATGCCCGCCAGGAAGGCCTTGGAGAAGCCGCCCACGAAGGAATTGAGGTTGACCACGCCGGCTTCCATCCCGGTGGTGTCGAACGCCATGCTGTAGCCGTAGATGAACCACAGAACAGTGATCAGGCCGGTAATGGCGAAGCACTGCATCATTACCGAAAGAATGTTTTTCGACCGCACCATGCCGCCGTAGAACAGCGCCAGGCCAGGAATGGTCATGAACAGCACCAGGGCTGTGGAGGTCAGCATCCAGGCGGTATCGCCGGAGTTGAGGACTGGAGCCGCCGCTTCGTCTGCCGCCATGGCCAGGCCTGGCATTACGAGGGACAAAAGGGCTCCTAGCCCTGCGAATTTACGCAGAGTCATATTGTTTTCTCCTGGGGCGTTGGGTTTGGCGGCTTAGATTGCGTCGGTATCGGTTTCGCCGGTACGGATGCGAATAGCCTGTTCCAGATTGACCACGAAGATCTTGCCGTCACCGATCTTGCCGGTGTTGGCGGCCTTGGTTATCGCCTCGATAACCCGGTCAAGATCCTTGTCGTCAATGGCGACATCGATCTTCACCTTGGGCAGGAAATCCACCACGTACTCCGCACCGCGATACAGCTCGGTGTGACCCTTCTGCCGGCCGAAGCCTTTGACTTCAGTGACGGTAATGCCCTGCACGCCGATCTCGGACAGCGACTCGCGCACGTCGTCCAACTTGAACGGCTTGATGATGGCAGTGACTAGCTTCATGAAACTCTCTCCCGAATTGGTGGACTTGCCCCAGGAAAACAAACCCGACTCAAGTCTAAGCGCAGTGCCTGGCTTTGTAACGCACCGTCGGCCTTCCTCAGCCCGACCGACGCCAGCTAACCGCTGTCTGACGAAACACTCCCCGCTCCGCCTGCCGCACTGCATTCGTCACAGCGACTGCATCAGTGCATGGGTCACCAGGGTCTAAGCAGAAAGCTTGCCAGCTCGGGAAAAATCAGTGATTTCAGTCCCTTGCCCCGAGCCGGCAGGGAATGCGGGAAAACGGCACCCGGGATACGCACAAAAACGGTGCGCTGGCGCCCGGCCAGATGCGCGAAAAACGTGCAACCCGGGGCCACCTGGAGCGTCGTTGCTGCGTGATACACTGCGGGCCGACTGCAATTCAGGACTCTCCCATGCTCGCGCCCAAAGACCTTCTCGACGCCCTGAGCGGCCACGCCTCGCGGTTGCTCAGCGGTGAAACACCCCTGCCCCGCAATGAAATCGAAAGCCAGTTCAAGGCCCTGCTACAAAGCGGCTTCAGCAAGCTGGACCTGGTCAGCCGGGAAGAATTCGACAGCCAGATGGTGGTCCTGGCCCGCACTCGCGCGCGCCTGGAAAGCCTCGAAGCCAAGGTGGCGGAGCTGGAAGCCCGGCTGAACCCGGCAGCGCAATGATCTGAATCCGGGTTCGCCGGCAGGCCGGCTCCTACAGACCTGTCCTGTAGGAACTGGCTTGCCGGCGAAGGCTCGTACACCGACGACATATCCTGTGCCCATTCGGGCGCTCCTCTGGCCAGCCCCCTCATCTATCCTTGCAGCACCGCAGGACGCGGTTCCCGCTGTCGCAAGGAAGCTCTCCCCATGTCCCTGGCAATCATCCACAGCCGTGCTCAGGTCGGCGTCCAGGCTCCGGCTGTCAGTGTTGAAGTGCACCTGGCCAACGGCTTGCCGAGCCTGACCCTGGTGGGCCTGCCGGAAGCCGCGGTCAAGGAAAGCAAGGACCGGGTGCGCAGCGCAATCCTCAATGCCGGGTTCAACTTTCCGGCCCGGCGCATCACCCTCAACCTGGCACCGGCGGACTTGCCCAAGGACGGCGGGCGCTTCGATCTGGCCATTGCCCTGGGCATCCTTGCCGCCAGCGCGCAGGTGCCGGCCCTGGCCCTGGACAACATCGAATGCCTGGGGGAGCTGGCGCTCTCCGGCGCGGTGCGCCCGGTACGCGGCGTACTGCCCGCCGCACTGGCGGCGCGCGACGCCGGGCATACCCTGCTGGTGCCACGGGCCAATGCCGAAGAAGCCTGCCTGGCCAGCGGCCTAAAGGTGATCGCGGTGGATCATCTGCTGGAGGCCGTTGCCCATTTCAACGGCCACGCGCCGATTGCGCCCTATGTCAGCGACGGCCTGGTGCAGAGCCACTTCCCCTACCCCGACCTCAGCGAAGTGCAAGGCCAGCTCGCCGCCAAGCGCGCCCTGCTGATCGCCGCGGCGGGCGCCCACAACCTGTTGTTCAGCGGCCCGCCAGGCACCGGCAAGACCCTGTTGGCCAGCCGCTTGCCCGGCCTGCTGCCACCGTTGCAGGAAGATGAAGCCCTGGAAGTCGCGGCGATCCAGTCGGTGGCCAGCCACAAGCCCCTGCGCTACTGGCCACAGCGGCCGTTTCGCCAGCCCCACCATTCGGCTTCGGGTGCGGCACTGGTCGGAGGCGGCTCGAAACCCCAGCCCGGGGAAATCACCCTGGCCCATCACGGCGTGCTGTTTCTCGATGAACTGCCGGAGTTCGACCGCAAGGTCCTGGAAGTGCTGCGCGAGCCCATGGAGTCCGGGCAGATCGTCATTGCCCGAGCCCGGGACCGGGTGCAGTTCCCGGCACGCTTCCAATTGGTGGCAGCGATGAACCCCTGCCCCTGTGGATATCTTGGCGAGCCCAGCGGACGCTGCCGTTGCACACCGGAGCAGATCCAGCGCTATCGCAACAAGTTATCCGGGCCGCTGCTGGATCGCATCGACCTGCACCTGACCGTGGCCCGCGAAGCCACCGCCCTCAACCCCGAGCCGCAACCGGGCAATGACAGCGCCGCAGCCGCCACCAGGGTCGCCGGGGCTCGCGAGCTGCAACGCGAGCGCCAGGGCTGCGCCAACGCCTTTCTCGACCTGCCCGGCCTGCGTCGCCACTGCAAATTATCCACAACCGACGAGCGCTGGCTGGAAGCGGCCTGCGAACGCCTGGGCCTGTCGTTGCGGGCCGCTCACCGTTTGCTCAAGGTGGCGCGTACCCTGGCGGACCTGGAACAGGCCGCGCAAATCAGCCGCGAGCACCTGGCCGAAGCCCTGCATTACCGGCCCAGCGCCGATTGAAGGTTCATTCCCGGGACAGGTCTACCAAGGGTGTTGGCCGCACTTCGGTCTGACGCCCATCCTGGATCTGGCTGACACGGCTCAGGGCTTTATCCACCGCGGCTTTATCGGCCAACAGGCTGTAGCGAATCTGGAATTGCCGCTGCTCCTTGGCGCCAATGCTCGGCACTAGATTCAACGGGCGCTGGTAACGGCGGTTGTAGGAAAAGCTGGTGCCCGGTTCCAAACCCGTCACATAACCCTGGCCCTGGGTGTCGGTGTTTTTCCACAGGGAAAACACCGGCAGTTGTCGAGTGTTGAAGCCCAGGGAAACACCCAGGCTCCCGGCCTTGTTGTGCAACACCGCCAGGGTCTCGCCCTGGGCGTCGGCGTAGGGCACGAGGTTGTACACGGTTTCGTCGTAGTCGCGGGTCGGGCCGCGATAGGTCTGCCAGTCCGCCAGGTCGGCCCGGGCCTTGTCATTGAACGGCGAAACCTGCTTCACCGGCGCGGCGAACTTCGCCCCCTGCTCCAGGAACGGCGTGCTGAAGTTACTGTGGTAGAGCGCCTGGTATTCCTTGGGGTAGTCGCCGTTGTTGGTCAGGGTGTCGTTGAGCGCAAACCGGGTGCTGCCGGGTTCGGTCACCAGTTCGGTGGCGACACTGAAATCCACCTTCTTGAACGCCTGTTCCTTGAGCTCGCCCCGCAGGTGAATGGCATAGGGCGGTTGCTCGTCGATATGCAGCGTGACCTTGCTCGCCGGGATGTTGGCCGCGCGGCCGTGCAGGGTCAGCAGCTCGCCATGATCCAGGCCCGGGTGCCCGACCCACTCATAGCCACAGCGGGCCACCAGTTCGTTGAAGCCCTCCAGCCAGCCCAGGCCGCCGCGGCCGTTAAGCTCGATGAAGGCCGGGTTGACCACCTCCTTGACCGGCGAATCCCAGCCCAGGCGCACATCGCCCACCGAAGCCTGCAGCACGTTCATGCCCCGGGTCGGCACCACCGAGAGCTGCATCACGCCGTTGTCGATGTCGACGATGCTCACCCCCTCCTGGCGTCCGCCATGCAGGGTGCGCAGGGTCACGGAAAACGGCCGCTCGGTCTTGACCCCCAACTGTTCACTGGTCAGGTGCAGGTTGCGGGGAGCCTTGTCGGTATCAAGCAATACATAGTCCCAGGCCATGGCGTGGGAGGTGGCGGCCAGCGCGCCAAGGGTGACCAGCAGTTTCAGCGGAGTCATGCAGGAGTGCCTTTTTTGGAGTTGTACGGTTTTTATAGCCTTGAAGAATCGTTTCAGCAAGGCAAAAAACCCCAATTAGCCGGACAAACTCCACTCCACTGGCCGTTTCCTGTCAGCCCTCGAACCCCAGCAGCAGGCCGGCCACTTCCATGACTTCCTGCAACGCAGCCTGGGCAGCTTCAGGGGAAGCCCGCAGCAACAGGTCATCGGCGTAACCCATGGTCTGGGCGAACAGTTGCCTTGCCGCGCGCTCGGGGCTGGCGCAGCGGAACACCCCCGTGCGGACCCCATCGGCAATGATCGCCGCCAGCATGTCCCGCCACTGGCCGTTGATCCTCAGGTAGGCCTGCGCCAGCTCGGCGTCATGCATAGCTTCGTCCCAGGCATCGAGCCACAGCGCCCAGCCGGCTTCGGAGGAATCGGGCAGGCAGTCACGGAGAAACCCCAGCAAGGCGTCCATGGGCGCGGCACCGCGCAGGGGCTGGCCCACCGCCTCCAGCTGGTCATCGGCAAACCGCACGAAGGCTTCACGGCGCAGCCCCTTCCAGTCACTGAAGTAGTGATAGACGTGGCTGCGAGACAGCCCCGCATGCTCGGCCAGGTCACGGGTGGAAACCTCGGCGAAACCCTTGCTGCGGAATAATTCCAGGGCCGCCTGGATGATCTGGTCTTTACGGTCGTTACGCGACATGTGCAATCAGGCCTCTTGGCGCCAGGATGGACGGCGCTTGCATTTTGAGCGTTCGCTCAAAGATAATTGAGCAGTCGCTCAATATTAACCGTTATCACTCTTGTGGTGCACTCATGTCCGCCGTCACCCCACTCATCGTCGTGGATCCAACCCAGAAAATCGGCCAGCAGACCGCCAGCCAGACCCTCAAGGCCATTGCCCGGGCGTATCCGGGCAAGCTGTTCGTCACCTTGTCCCTGGTGGCCCTGGAAAACGCCCTGCTGCTGGCCTACCCGCTGTTCGCCGGCTTCGCCGTGGATTCGATCCTGCGGGGCGACGCTGCCCATGCGCTGATCTATGCCCTGGTGGTGCTGGGCTTCTGGGTGGTGGGCGCGGCGCGGCGCGCGGTGGACACCCGTACCTTCACCCGCATCTACGCGGACCTGGCGGTGCCGGTGATTCTCAACCAGCGCCTGCAACAGCAGGACACCTCCACCGCCGCGGCGCGGGTGGTGCTGGCCCGGGAGTTCGTCGACTTTTTCGAAAAGCACGTGCCGACCATCGCCACGGCCCTGGTGTCGATCGTCGGGGCGGCAGTGATGCTGCTGGTGATCGAACCCTGGATCGGCCTCGCCTGCCTCACGGCGCTGTTGCTGTGCATGACCCTGCTGCCACGTTTTGCCCGGCGCAACCAGCAACTGCACGAACGCCTGAATAACCGGCTGGAAAAGGAAATCGGCCTGGTGGCCAGGGTCGGCGCGGTCTCGCTGCAGCGTCACTATCGCCTGCTGTCGCGGCTGCGCATCGGGCTCTCGGATCGGGAAGCCGCGGCCTATCTGTTCCTTGGCGCTGTGGCAGCGGTGCTGTTCGTCATTGCCATCAGCCAGTTGGCGCTATCGCCCGAGATCAAGGCCGGCCATGTGTATGCGGTGATGACCTACCTGTGGACCTTTGTCAGCAGCGTCGATGAAGCACCGACCATGGTCGATCAGCTGGCGCGCCTGCGGGACATCGGCAAGCGCGTGGACCCGGGGCTCGGTGAACCGACCGAACCCCGGTGAAGCTCAGAACGGCCGGATGCGATAGCCGCCGGCGTTCTGCTCGGCGAACTTGTAGTAGGCCGAGAGGTTGACCTTCTCGCTGATGTGCTGGGCGAACGACACCCCGTCATCGCCCCAGACCCGGCCCACATGGCTGTAGGCAAAGGCCTGGGCCGCCCACTTCTTATCGCCCTTGGACATGTTATTCATGGCCACGTAGCCGGACGACTGGCCGGACATGCCACTGACCTTGCCGCTGACATCGTTCTGGCCATTGGTCACTGGCGAGATGAACACCTTGGCGCTGGAAGTCCGGGCCTCGGCGTACTGCGAGAGCTTCTGGTTTTCCGAGTGGTTGAGCACCAGCAGGACCTTGCCCTGAAGCTGGCTGGCGGTGGGCCAGGACTTGCCCTTGAGGTTGCCCTGCAAGGCGCCCGCGCTGCTGCCGATGTGCGTGGCCAGGTCCTGGGGGGTATAGAGCTTGCCCTGGAAGACCCGGGTCACCAGCTCATCGAAATCCTTGGGCGTGCGCCCCGAGCTTTCCTTCGACCAGCCCTGCTTCTTGTCGAGGATCACCGTGATGGGAAAGTGCCCGGGGTGGTTGTCGCTCCAGTTCTTGACGTCGTTGAGGCAGGCTTCGAGATCGTTCTTGCCGGTGCCATCGCCCGTGCAATTGTTGTCGTTGCCGGACTGGAACAGGGTGCCGGGGTTGTGCCGCACGAACCAGTGCCGGGGCGAGCCGCCGGTCACCGCATCGCGCTGGTCCCAGAAGTCCAGTTCCAGGGTGCGCACACTGTCGAGCACGCTGCTGAAGGTGCTTGCGTATTGCTTCTCGTAGCAGTTGTGACAGGCCACCTGGGCGATGCCGTTGAACGGGGTATTCCAGGTAGCCGGGGCGATGAACGCCGGGCTTTCCTGGCTGAACGCCGCCGGGCTGAGCAAGAGTGCCGACAGCGCCAGGGCGCGGGGGACGAAACGGGAAAGATGAGTCATGCCAGCTCCTGCTGAAAGGGAGGTCCTTGGGGCAAACCACTGCTCATCTGTTTTAGTCGAATCAGGCCTCATTGCAACTTTCGCCCCCCAACCCGGATTGAGGGGCGAAGCGCCAGCCGTCAGCGGAAGCGATCGACTTCCTGGCGCAGGTCCGCGGCCAGGGTTTCCAGCTCACGGGCAGTGACCGCCAGGTTGGACACCACTTCACGCTGCTCGCTGTTGGCCTGGGCAATGCTCTGCAGATTGCTGCTGAGTACCGTGGCGGTGCTGCTCTGCTCCTGGGTCGCGGTGGTGATGGCGGCAAACTGCTCGCCGGCGCTGCGGCTCTGCTCGTCGATCAGGGCCAGGGCCGAGGCCACGTCGGCGTTGCGCGACAGGCCTTCCTGCATCAGGCGGTTGCCCTGCTCCATGGTCTGGATGGCGTGGCCGGTTTCCTGCTGGATGCTGGTGATCATCTGGGAGATTTCATCCGTGGCTTCACGGGTACGCGAGGCCAGGTTGCGTACCTCATCCGCCACCACGGCAAAACCGCGGCCCTGCTCACCGGCCCGGGCGGCCTCGATAGCGGCATTCAGGGCCAGCAGGTTGGTCTGGTCGGCAATCGCGGTGATCACTCCGACAATTCCGCCGATCTCCTGGGAGCGCTGGCCCAAGGTGTTGATCACCGTGGCCGTGCTGTTGAGGGCTCCGGCGATCTGTTCCAGGGAAGACGAGGCCTCTTGCATGGAGGTGCGGCCAATATGGGTCTGCTGGGCGTTTTCCTGCGCCAGGCGCTGGGTACTGCCCATGTTGTCGGCGATGTTCAGCGAGGTGGCGCTGAACTCCTCCACCGCCCCGGCCATGCTGGTGATCTCGCCGGACTGCTGCTCCATGCCTTCATATGCACCGCTGGACAAGCCGGACAGCACCTGGGCCCGACCATTGACCTCGGCGGCAGAGCGGCGGATGTGCTCGACCATGGTCGACAGGGCTTCGCCCATCTGGTTGAAGCTGCGGGCCAACTGGCCGATTTCGTCATGGCTGGCAACATTCAGCCGTGCGCTCAGGTCACCGCCGCCCAGGGCCTGGGCCTGGCGCACCAGGTCGCTCAGCGGTGCCAGCTTGCTGCGCAGCAGCCAGACCGTAGCGCCCACCGCCAGCAGCATGGCCAGCAGGCTGCCGATCACCAGCCGAATACCAACGCTCCAGGTCACCGCGCGGATCTCTGCCTTGGGCATGCTCGTCACCACCGACCAGGGGCCACCCTCGAACGGCACTGCCAGGCTGTAGAAGTCTTCGCCGTGATCACTCCAGAAACGCCCCTTGCCCGGCTCCTTGGCCGCTTGCGCCATGACCTGCGCCGCCTGCTCCGGCGCCTGCACGCCGGCCGGTGGCACCAGCCACTTGTTCTGCTCGTCGAGCAGGGCCAGGGAGCCGCTCTGGCCGATGCGGAAGCGCTTGAGGTTGGCGAACTGGGCATTTTGCGCATCGGTGTAATCGAAGCCGACAAACAGCACCGCGATGACCTTGCCGCTGCGGTCCAGCACCGGGGTGTACTGGGTCATGTAGAAGCGTTCGAAGAGCAAGGCCCGGCCCACATAACCCTGGCCCGCCATGAGTTTCTGATAGGCCGGGTGGGCATGGTCGAGCAAGGTGCCGATGGCACGGCTGCCATCCTGCTTGCTCAGGGAGGTACTGACCCGCACGAAGTCATCGCCACTGCGCACGAACAAGGTCGCCACACCGGCGGTCATCTGCTTGAACTGGTCGACTTCGGCGAAGTTGTTGTTCAGCACCACATCCCCCAGGTGCAATCCCGGGGTCTGCACCCCGGCCACGCTCACCGGTTGTTCCGGATGCAGGCTCAGGCCGCTGCTGAAGCGGTTTTCGAACAGGCCGCTGAGGCGCTGGGTGCTCTCGCGCAGGCTGCCGTGGAACGTGCTGAGCTGATCGGCCAGCAGACGGGCCTCACTGGCCAGGTGTTCCTCTCGGGTGTCGAGGTTCGCCGAGTCCAGCGAACGCAAGGCGAACAGGGTGCTGCCGCTGATCACCAGGGCGAGTATCAAGGCAAGGGCGAGCCCTAGCTGAGAGGCTATGCGGGCACGGGGTTGGGACATGATGGCTCCTTGCCGAGAAGGCGGATCATCCTGATCGGTCAGCACCCTCGGCAGTCATAATTCTAAGATTTTTAATCAGTTAGGACCTTCCTGAACGCTGGTTCCATAAGCCATGGATTCGGCGGCACGAGCCAATACTTGAGCGCTTTGCAGGGATATTTGCACGCCCCACCAGCCGGGTACTGCAACGTTTCAGCCCAGGCGCTCTACGGCGGGCAGTTGCATGGCCTGGACCTCGCCCTGAAGGAAGTCGCTGAGGCGCCGCAAACGCTCGCCTCCGGGCCGGGTCCTGGGCCACACCAGGTAGTAGTTCAGGCCACTGGCCACCGCTGTCGGCCAGGGCAGGCTCAAGCGACCCTGGGCCACATCCTCGGCCACCATCAGCAAGTCCCCCATGGACACGCCGTAACCCCGCGCGGCGGCAATCATCCCCAGCTCCAGGGTGTCGAACACCTGCCCGCCCTTGAGGGACACCTGGTCGGTCAGGCCCATGTGCTCCAGCCAACTGCGCCAGTCGCGGCGGTCCGGGGTCGGGTGCAACAGCTCGGTGGCGGCCAGCCGCGCCACGTCCCAGGGCTGATCATTGAGCAGGTTCGGCGCGCCCACCGGAATCAGCAGTTCGGGAAACAGGTAGCTGGCCTCCCAGTCCGGGGGGAAGTGACCGTTGCTCAGCAGCACCGCGCAGTCGAAGGGCTCCTGGTTGAAGTCCACCGAGTCCACGTCCATCCAGGCACTGGTGAGCTGCACCTCATTGCCCGGCTGCAAATGGCGGAAGCGGCTGAGCCGCGCCAACAGCCAGCGCATGGTCAGGGTCGAGGGCGCCTTCATGCGCAGGATGTCATCTTCGGCACGCAGGGTATTGCAGGCCCGTTCCAGGGCACCGAAGCCCTCGCGTATCCCCGGCAGCAGCAAGCGCGCCGCCTCGGTCAGTTGCAAGTTGCGCCCGCTGCGCTGGAACAGCCGGCAAGCGAAGTGATCCTCTAGGGTCCGGATATGCCGGCTGACCGCGCTCTGGGTGATGGACAGCTCTTCGGCTGCCCGGGTGAACGAGCTGTGCCGGGCCGCTGCCTCGAAGGCGCGCAGGGCATACAGCGGAGGAAGACGACGGGACATGCAGGCACTCCAGAACGTGACAGGGCCACGCTACCAGAAAGTGCTTCGCATGAGTTTTAATCATGCCAGCAATCGTTTTTATCCCTTTGTGCTATGGGCCAAGAGCGCCGAGAATCAGCGCTCTCCCGGACTTTCCCCTGATCGAGCCTGATGACCATGCAGCATCCAGCACGTACCGAACTCTGGGCCATCCTGCGGCTGGCGGGGCCGCTGATCGCCTCGCAGCTGGCGCACATGCTGATGGTCCTCACCGACACCCTGATGATGGCCCGCCTGAGCCCCGAGGCCCTGGCCGGCGGCGGCCTGGGTGCGGCCAGCTACTCCTTCGTATCAATCTTCTGCATCGGCGTGATTGCCGCGGTGGGCACGCTGGTAGCGATCCGCCAGGGCGCTGGCGACATCGAGGGCGCCGCGCGCCTGACTCAGGCCGGGCTCTGGCTGGCCTGGCTGATGGCCCTGGTGGCCGGCCTGCTGCTGTGGAACCTCAAGCCGCTGCTGTTGCTGTTCGGCCAGACCGAAAGCAACGTCCACGCCGCCGGCCAGTTCCTGCTGATCCTGCCGTTCGCCCTGCCCGGCTACCTGAGTTTCATGGCCCTGCGCGGCTTCACCAGCGCCATCGGCCGGGCCACGCCGGTGATGGTCATCAGCCTGGGCGGCACCGTGGCCAACTTCATCCTCAACTACGCGCTGATCACCGGCATGTTCGGCCTGCCGAAGCTCGGCCTGGTGGGCATTGGCCTGGTGACCGCCATCGTCGCCAACTGCATGGCCGTGGCCCTGGCCTGGCACATCAAGCGCCACCCGGCCTACGCCGCCTACCCGCTGCGCCAGGGCCTGTCCCGGCTGAACACCCATTACCTGCGGGAACTGTGGCGCCTGGGCCTGCCCATCGGCGGCACCTACGCAGTGGAAGTCGGGCTGTTTGCCTTCGCCGCCCTGTGCATGGGCACCATGGGCAGCACGCAACTGGCAGCGCACCAGATCGCCCTGCAAATCGTCTCGGTGGCGTTCATGGTGCCAGCAGGGATTTCCTACGCCATCACCATGCGCATCGGCCAGCATTACGGCGCCGGGCAATTGCTCGATGCACGATTGGCCGGGCGCGTGGGCATCGCCTTTGGCGCGGTGGCGATGCTGGGGTTCGCCATGATCTTCTGGCTGCTGCCGAACCAACTGATCGGGCTGTTCCTCGACCACAACGACCCGGCCTTCGCCGAGGTGATCCGGCTGGCCGTGAGCCTGCTGGCGGTGGCCGCCTGGTTCGAGCTGTTCGACGGCACCCAGACCATCGCCATGGGCGCGATCCGTGGCCTCAAGGATGCCAAGACCACCTTCCTGGTGGGCCTGGGCTGCTACTGGCTGATTGGCGCACCTTCGGCCTGGCTGATGGCCTTCACCCTGGGCTGGGGGCCGACCGGTGTCTGGTGGGGCCTGGCCCTGGGGCTGGCGTGTGCGGCCATCAGCCTGACCCTGGCATTCGAGTGGCGGATGCGCCGCATGATCCGGCGCGAGCCCCCCGTGCCGGCCATGACTCTCCAGGCCGGCCAGGCGGATTGAGCCCGAACCGGCGCCGGTTTAAACCGTCCCTTCCTGCAGCGCCTGCTGGCTGCTGCCGAAGGTCAGATAGTCCATCAGTTCCGCCAGGGGCAGCGGCTTGCTGATCAGATAGCCCTGGGCCTGGTCGCAACCAAAGCCCCGCAGCAAGGCCAGCTGTTCCGCCGTCTCCACGCCTTCGGCCACCACATTCAGGTTCAGGTTATGGGCCAGGTTGATCATGGCGTGGACCAGCTTGCGGTTCTCTTCGCGCTGCTCCATGCCGCCGACAAAGCTCTTGTCCACCTTGAGCAGGGTAATGGGCAGGCTGTTGAGGTGGACGAAGGAAGAGAAGCCGGTACCGAAATCGTCCAGGGAGAAACGCACTCCCAGGCGCCCCAGGGCATCCATGGTCTGCTTCACCAGGTCACTGCGGCGCATCACTGCGGTCTCGGTCAATTCGAATTCCAGCCACTGGGCCTCGACTCCGCGTTCGGCAATCAGGCGGCTCAGGGTCGAGAGCAGTTGGCTGTCCTGGAACTGGCGGAACGACAGGTTCACCGCCATGTGCAACGGCGGCAGACCGCGTTCGCGCAAGGCCTGCATGTCCCGCAGGGCTCGGGAAATCACCCAGTAGCCCAGGGGCACGATCAGCCCGCTCTGCTCGGCCAGGGGCACGAACTCGCTGGGCGGCAGCAGGCCGCGCTCGCCATGGCGCCAGCGCACCAGGGCTTCGAGGCCCACGATCTTGCCGTCATGCAGGTTCAGCCGGGGCTGATAGTGCAACTCCAGTTCGTCGCGGCGCAGGGCCCGGCGCAGTTCGCTTTCCAGGTCGGCCAGGCTGCGAGCGTTGCGATTGATCCGCTCGTTGAAGATATGAAAGGTACAGCCCTGGGTGCTCTTGGCCTGTTGCATGGCGATGTGTGCATGCCACATCAGCGGGTCGGCGCCGGCATTGGCCCGGGCATGGGCAATCCCCAGGCTGCAGCCGATCAACAGGCTTTCGCCATCGACCCAATAGGGCTCGGCCATGGCTTCGGTGATGCGCTCGGCCATCCACTCGGCCCGCTGTGGGGCGCGGCGGGTGTCGATGAGCAAGGCAAACTCATCACTGCCCAGGCGGGCCAGTTGATCGCCGGCCTCAAGCTGGCTTTTCAGGCGCGAGACCACCTGCAGGATCAGCCGGTCGCCGGCCTGGTGGCCCAGGGCGTCGTTGGCGTGGCGGAAATTGTCCAGGTCGAGATGGCCCAGGGCCAGGCCACGGCCTTCGTTTTCCGCCAGGCGCGCGGCCAGCAAGGTCTGGAACCCCTGGCGGTTGGCGATACCGGTCAGGGGGTCCTGTTCGGCCAGGCGCTGCAGGGTGTTTTCCAGCAGGCCGCGCTCACGTACATGGCGCAGGCAACGGCGCAGGGCATCGGTACTCAGGCAGGAACTCACCAGCCAGTCGCTGACGCCTACAGGGGCTACGGGCGGTTCCTGGTCCAGCAGCAACACGGTGGGCAGGCTGCAACGCCCGGGGCCGGGCTGCAAATGAGGAAGGGTCAACAGGACCGCGTTGCGGTCGTCTTCAAACAAACGGCTGACAGACTCCCAGCTGGGAGCACTGATCAATACCACCGAGTCTCCCAACGGAGCGACACACTCGCGCAACAACGCTGTCCACACCGGCTCTTCAGCCAGTAGCAGCAAACGCAAGGGTTCGACAGGCTTAGACAAGCTAGCTCCCTAGACTCTGCAAATTAAGTTGGCGGCGGGCATTATGGCGCGCAAATAAACAATAACAATTGATATTGATTATCATACGCAATTTCTTGTACCGCTCTAACTCGAACATTAGACGCATATTCAGCGCGCATCCTGAGGGAAAGTATCAAAACCGGCAAATTTAGATCGCGTTGTGCGTCACAAGTCGGACAGAGGCAGCAGAATCCGTCCAGCCTGTTAAAATGCCCGCCCTTTTCGTAACCGATCCCTTTTTACCGTCATGTCCCGACTCAATCCCCGGCAGCAAGAAGCCGTGAACTATGTCGGCGGCCCTCTTTTGGTGCTCGCCGGCGCAGGCTCCGGCAAGACCAGCGTGATCACCCGCAAGATCGCGCACCTGATCCAGAATTGCGGCATCCGCGCCCAGTACATTGTCGCCATGACCTTTACCAACAAGGCCGCGCGGGAAATGAAAGAGCGGGTCGGCACCCTGCTGCGCAGTGGCGAAGGCCGTGGCCTGACGGTCTCGACCTTCCACAACCTGGGCCTGAACATCATCCGCAAGGAGCATGTGCGGCTGGGCTACAAGCCGGGCTTCTCGATCTTTGACGAGACTGACGTCAAGGCCCTGATGACCGACATCATGCAGAAGGAGTATTCCGGAGACGACGGCGTCGACGAGATCAAGAACATGATCGGCTCGTGGAAGAATGACCTGATCCTGCCCGCCGAGGCCCTGGAAAACGCCCGCAACCCCAAGGAACAGACCGCCGCCATCGTCTACACCCACTACCAGCGCACGCTCAAGGCGTTCAACGCAGTGGACTTCGACGACCTGATCCTGCTGCCGGTGAAGCTGTTCGAAGAGCACGCCGACATCCTGGAGAAATGGCAGAACAAGGTGCGCTACCTGCTGGTGGACGAATACCAGGACACCAACGCCAGCCAGTACCTGCTGGTGAAGATGCTGATCGGCAAGCGCAACCAGTTCACCGTGGTGGGCGACGATGACCAGTCGATCTACGCCTGGCGCGGCGCACGCCCGGAAAACCTGATGCTGCTCAAGGACGACTACCCGTCCCTGAAAGTGGTGATGCTGGAGCAGAACTACCGCTCCACCAGCCGTATCCTGCGCTGCGCCAACGTGCTGATCTCCAACAACCCCCA
Source organism: Pseudomonas sp. GW822-FHT06D10 (assembly GCF_058799535.1). Classification (NCBI taxonomy): domain Bacteria; kingdom Pseudomonadati; phylum Pseudomonadota; class Gammaproteobacteria; order Pseudomonadales; family Pseudomonadaceae; genus Pseudomonas; species Pseudomonas sp. GW822-FHT06D10. The sequence goes on from NZ_JBXALN010000003.1 coordinate 459,238, forward strand.
CGAATTCGAAAAGCAGCTGTGGAGCGAGATGGGCCACGGCGACGAGATCCGCGTGATCCGCTGCCGCAACGAAGATGCCGAGGCCGAACGGGTGGCCATGGAAATCCTCAGCCTGCACCTGCGCACCGACCGCCCCTACAGCGACTTCGCCATTCTTTACCGGGGTAACTACCAGGCCAAGCTGATCGAACTGAAGCTGCAGCACCACCAGGTGCCCTATCGCCTATCCGGCGGTAACAGCTTCTTCGGACGCCAGGAAGTAAAGGATCTGATGGCCTACTTCCGCCTGATCGTGAACCCGGATGACGACAACGCCTTCCTCCGGGTGATCAACGTGCCGCGCCGGGAAATCGGTTCCACGACCCTGGAAAAACTCGGCAACTATGCCACCGAACGCAAGATCTCGATGTACGCCGCCACCGACGAAATCGGCCTGGGCGAACATCTGGACAGCCGTTTCACCGACCGCCTGGCGCGCTTCAAGCGCTTCATGGACCGGGTCCGCGAACAGTGCGCCGGCGAAGACCCGATTTCCGCCCTGCGCAGCATGGTCATGGACATCGACTACGAGAACTGGCTGCGCACCAACAGCTCCAGCGACAAGGCGGCGGACTACCGGATGGGCAACGTCTGGTTCCTGATCGAGGCCTTGAAGAACACCCTGGAAAAAGACGAAGACGGCGAGATGACCGTCGAAGACGCCATCGGCAAGCTGGTCCTGCGCGACATGCTGGAACGTCAGCAGGAAGAGGAAGACGGCGCCGAGGGCGTGCAGATGATGACCTTGCATGCCTCCAAGGGTCTGGAATTTCCCTACGTGTTCATCATGGGCATGGAAGAGGAAATCCTCCCGCACCGCTCCAGTATCGAAGCCGATACCATCGAGGAAGAACGACGCCTGGCCTATGTGGGCATTACCCGCGCGCGTCAGACCCTGGCCTTTACCTTTGCGGCCAAGCGCAAGCAGTACGGTGAAATCATCGACTGCGCGCCAAGCCGCTTCCTCGATGAGCTGCCCCCGGACGATCTGGCCTGGGAAGGCAACGACGACACCCCGACCGAAGTGAAGGCCGTTCGCGGCAATAGCGCCTTGGCGGATATACGCGCGATGTTAAAGCGTTAAAATCGACTATTTTTTAACAGACCTTTGGCCCAGACGTGGCCAGTAGAGGAAGCTCCGTGGAAGCACTGCACAAGAAAATTCGCGAAGAAGGCATCGTGCTTTCCGATCAAGTACTGAAGGTCGACGCCTTTCTGAACCATCAGATCGACCCGCAGTTGATGAAGTTGATCGGCGACGAATTCGCCACGCTGTTCAAGGATTCGGGCATCACCAAGATCGTCACCATCGAAGCCTCAGGGATAGCCCCGGCGATCATGACCGGTCTGAACCTGGGCGTGCCGGTGATCTTCGCCCGCAAGCACCAGTCCCTGACCCTGACCGAGAACCTGCTGTCGGCCACCGTGTACTCCTTCACCAAGCAGGTGGAAAGCACCGTCGCCATTTCCCCGCGGCACCTGACCAGCAGCGACCGCGTGCTGATCATCGACGACTTCCTGGCCAACGGTAAGGCGTCCCAGGCCCTGATCTCGATCATCAAGCAGGCCGGCGCTACCGTGGCCGGCCTGGGCATCGTCATCGAGAAGTCGTTCCAGGGCGGCCGTGCCGAACTGGACTCCCAGGGCTACCGCGTGGAATCCCTGGCCCGGGTCAAATCCCTGGCCGGCGGCGTGGTCACCTTCATCGAGTAACCTCGCCCGCCAGAGCAATAGACTTGTGTAGGAACTGGCTTGCCAGCGAAGACGCCCTTATAGCAGCGCAAGACTTCAAGGCCCATTCGCCGGCAAGCCGTCTCCTACGACAAGGTGGGTGCCGTGGCCTGCAGACCCGCCAGCAGGAACCGCTGGTACAGGTCTTCACGCAGGCCTTCGGGTTTCTCCAGCCCCATGCGTTCCAAGTGCTCGGCAAACGCCGCGGGCTCCGGTGCGTCGAGTGCCGCCTTGCCCAGCTCGAGGATCTCACTGAGCTTGAACTTGCTCTTGAGCCAGTTCAGCGCCCGCAGCAGATCGCGCTCCTGGGCGCTGAAATCACTGCCCAGCGGATACTCCGGGAACAAGTGGCGATGACGCGCCTGAATGTTCTGCAAACGCTGTGGGCTGTTGTCGGCAAAACGCGGCTCCAGACGAAAGTCCTTCGCCAGCTTGCCGGCTTTCTGTGCCTGCTCGATCAATCCGGCCTGGAAGCGTGAATCGCTGATATTGAGCAACGCCTCGATCACCTTGGCGTCCGTCTTGCCCCGCAGATCGGCGATGCCGTACTCGGTGATCACGATGTCCCGCAGGTGACGGGGGATGGTGCAGTGGCCGTATTCCCAGACAATGTTGGAACTCACCTCCCCCGCCGACTCGCGCCAGCTGCGCAGGATCAGCACCGAGCGGGCATCCGCCAGGGCATGGCCCTGGGCGACGAAGTTGTATTGCCCGCCCACCCCGCTCAGCACGCGCCCGCCCTGCAACTGGTCGGACACCGCCGCCCCCATCAGGGTCATGGTGAAGGCGCTGTTGATAAAGCGCGCATCCCGGCGTTGCAGACGCTTGAGCTCCTCATGGCCATACAGCTCGTTGATGTAGCTGATGGCGGTCATGTTGAACTGCGCCAGCCTGCTCTTGGGCAGCTCCCTCAGGCGCTGATAGAAGCTGCGCGGGCCAAGGAAGAAACCGCCATGGATCGAGACCCCGCCGACAGCCGAATCCGGATCCAGGGTGCCGGCATTGGCTTGCTCTTGCAGCGCCACGGTCGGGTACACCTTGCGCCGCACGATGCCCGCGTCGGCCAGGGCCAGCAGGCCGTTGACGAACATTTCGCTGCAGCCGTAGAGCCCTTGGGCAAAGGGCTCGACACCCCCTTCGCGATCGATCAGCGGCTGCCAGTAATCCACCTGCAGGTCTGCCAGCAGTGCGCGGTAGCCCTCGTTGTCCGCCTGCCGTGCGAGCAAGGCCGCGGTCAGCGCATCGCCCATGGAGCCAATGCCGATCTGCAGGGTGCCGCCGTCGCGCACCAAGGTGCTGGCGTGCAGGCCTATGCAATGATCCTGGATGCCCACGGGCATGTTCGGTGTGGAGAACAACGTACTGCGTTCCTCTTCGTCGATCAGCAGGTCGAGGTCCGCGGCATCGATTTCCGAGTCACCCGGCATATAGGGCAGGTCGCTGTGGACCTGGCCGAGGATCAAGATGGTTTCCCCCTGCGCCCGGCGCTTGGCAATCATCGGCAACATGTCGAGGGTGATGTCCGGGTTGCAGCTCAGGCTCAGGCGTCCCGGGTCTTGCGGGTCCCTGGCCAGCAGTTGCGCCACCAGGTTCAGACCGGCTGCGTTGATGTCCCGGGCGGCATGGCTGTAGTTGCTGCTGACGTAGTCCTGCTGCGCCGGGGCACTGTGCAGGAGGCTGCCGGGCTGCATGAAGAACTGCTCGACGCGAATGTTCGCCGGCAGCCTGTCGCGATGCAGGTCAGCGAGAAAATCCAGCTCCGGGTAGTCACCGAATACCCGTTCGACGAAGGGTTCGAGGAAGCGCTTCTGCAAACCGTCGCCCAGGGCCGGCCGGCCCAGGCTCAAAGCGGTGTAGATGGTCAGCTGGCGTTCCGGCATCCCGGCGATGCGCCGGTACAGGGCATTGGCGAAACGGTTGGGTTTGCCCAGCCCCAGAGGCATGCCCATGTGAATGTGTTGCGGCAAACGCGCGAGCACTTCATCCACCGCATGCTCGATAGAACAGGATTGCAGCATCTGACCCTCCGGGGACCGTCCATGAATTGAGGTTGGACCGAGCTTGCCGGGAGTTTGCTGCATTGACCAGTACACAGGGCAAATTACGCCCACAAAAAAGCCGCTCGTAAGCGGCTTTTTCGCTGAAGATGGCGGCTTATTTCAGACCGGACATCTTCTGGATTGCACCTTTGAGCTCGTCATCGGAGCAATCGGCGCAAGTGCCTTTAGGCGGCATTGCGTTGATCCCGGTGATGGCCTTGGCCAGGATGCCGTCGAGGCCGCCCTGGTGATCGGCGCGCTCTTTCCAGGCTGCGGTGTCACCGATTTTCGGTGCGCCCAACAGGCCGGTGCCGTGGCAAGCGTTGCAGTGCTTGGCGATCACGTCATCCGGGGATTTCGCGCCACCGCCACCGCCCGCAGAGGCGGCCACTTCCATACCCTTGCATTCCTGCCCCTGGACGCAGACCTGGCCGACAGGCTCAAGACGCTTGGCAATATCATCATTAGTCGCAGCTTGAGCGCTGACTGCCCAAAGGGCCAATACGGTTGCTGGTGCGGCCAGCATTTTCATAATTAGGTTCACGCGTACACCCTCAATGGTGGCTAGTCACGCCTGCGGCCACGGTTTCGCAGGCGGGCGAAAGTATAACGGTTAGCCCGCCACACTGAAACAACCCCAAAGTCGAAGGGGTCTTATTCGCGGCAAAATGTCGCTGGGGGCCTCTCTGCAAGCCTTGCAGGACGCCTCTTGATCTAGAAGTTCGCCGGAGTGGCTGCGCTGATTAGCCGCGCCGGAACATCGAACGGATTACGGAAACGGTGCGGCTTCGTACTCTCAAAGTAGTAGCTGTCGCCGGCTTCGAGGACAAATGTTTCAAGCCCTACCACCAGTTCCAGGCGCCCCTCGAGGAGAATCCCGGTTTCCTCGCCGTCGTGGGTGAGCATCTCTTCACCGGTATCGGCACCCGGCGGGTAGATCTCGTTGAGGAAGGCAATGGCGCGGCTCGGATGAGCCCGGCCCACCAGCTTCATGGTCACCGCACCATCGGAGATGTCGATCAGTTCGTGGGCCTTGTAGACGATCTGAGAAGGCGTTTCCTGGAGAATTTCCTCGGAAAAGAACTCCACCATGGACATGGGAATGCCGCCCAGCACCTTGCGCAGCGAGCTGATCGAGGGGCTGACGCTGTTCTTTTCGATCATTGAAATGGTGCTATTGGTGACGCCCGCACGCTTGGCGAGTTCACGCTGGGAAAGACCTTTCAGTTTACGGATGGATTGCAGTCGTTCACCGACGTCCAATGCGGCAGCCTCCTAGGCGGGAATCAGGCGTTGTTGTAATTGAGCGTTATCATGGCGACAGCGTTCAGTATTTACAACACTTGCTCCCGATTCCCTCCGGGAAGGCGACTTTCGGTACAGCCCACGGAATCTCAGCCTTCGCAGTACACCAACGGTACCCGGCGCAGGTTGCAGAACAGCTGATAAGGGATGGTATCGGCGGCCTGCGCAACATCGCTGGCGAGGATGTTCTTGCCCCACAACTCCACGGTCGAACCAAGACCGGCCTGGGGCACGTCCGTCAGGTCGACACACAGCATGTCCATGGACACCCGGCCCAGCAGGCGGCTGCGCTGGCCGGCCACCAGTACCGGCGTACCAGTAGGCGCATGGCGCGGATAACCGTCGGCATACCCCATGGCAACCACGCCGATGCGCATTGGCCTGTCGGTGATGAACCTGGCGCCGTAGCCCACCGGCTCGCCGGCCGGCAGTTCACGCACGCAGATCACCTTGGACTCCAGGGTCATTACCGGCTGCAAGCGCGCGGCCACCGAGTTGTTTTCTTCGAACGGCGTCGAACCGTAGAGCATGATGCCCGGGCGCACCCAATCACTGGGTACGCTGGGCCAGCCCATGACCGCCGGCGAATTGCGCAGGCTGATTTCCGCTCCGAGGCCCTGGCGAGCCGCTTCGAATACCGCCACCTGCTCGCTACTACGCGGGCAGTCCAGTTCATCGGCGCGGGCAAAGTGACTCATCAGCACGATCTTCTCGACCTTGCCGCTGGCCTGCAGGCGCTGATACGCCGCCTGGTAATCCTTGGGATGCAGGCCGACCCGGTGCATGCCCGAATCCAGCTTGAGCCAGACCGTCAGTGGCTTGGCCACGGCCGCCTGCTCGATGGCTTCGAGTTGCCACAGCGAATGCACCACGCACCAGAAATCATGCTCGACGATCAGCGCCAGCTCGGATGCTTCGAAAAAACCTTCCAGCAGCAGCACCGGCGCACGAATGCCCGCGGCGCGCAGCTCCAGGGCTTCTTCGATGCAGGCCACGGCGAAACCGTCGGCCTCGCCTTCCAGTGCCTGGGCGCAGCGCACCGCGCCATGGCCGTAGGCATCGGCCTTGATCACCGCGAGAGCACGAACTCCCGAGATTTCACGGGCCAGTTGGTAGTTGTGACGCAGGGCTTGGAGATCGATCAGGGCACGGGCAGGGCGCATGGCGGCAGACTTCTAGGCGGTCATGGGGAATAAAAAACCGGTGCTGGATAACGGCGAGCCGCCACCGGCACCGGGAGAGGGATCTTGTCGCTTAAGGCAGAGCGGCCACTACGGACAGCTCGACCAGGATTTCCGGTTCGCACAGCTTGGCTTCGACCGTGGCCCGGGCCGGCGCCACGCCTTTTGGCAGCCACTGGTCCCAGACACTGTTCATGCCAGCGAAGTGGGCATCGATGTCCTTCAGGTAGATGGTCACCGACAGCAGCTTGCTCTTGTCGGTACCGGCCAGGTCCAGCAGGCGTTCGATGTTGGCCAGGGTCTCGCGGGTCTGCTGTTCGATCCCGGCCTGCATGTCATCGCCGACTTGCCCGGACAGATACACCGTACCGCCGTGGACAACAATCTGGCTCATGCGCTCATTGGTGAGCTGGCGCTGGATTGACATGTTTAGCTGACTCCTGAGGGTTACCGTAACGGGAAATATCGAGGCCTTCGGCGCTGATCTGCGGCTTTTTCTTGGCCATCAGGTCCGCCAGCAGGCGACCGGAACCGCAAGCCATGGTCCAGCCGAGCGTACCGTGGCCAGTGTTCAAGAACAGGTTGCGGAACGGTGTGGCGCCCACAATCGGCGTGCCATCCGGGGTGGTAGGACGCAGCCCGGTCCAGAAACTGGCCTGGGACAGGTCGCCGCCCTGAGGATAGAGATCGTTGACGATCATCTCCAGCGTTTCACGCCGGCGCGGATTGAGCGAGAGGTCAAAACCGGCTATCTCCGCCATGCCGCCGACCCGGATCCGGTTGTCGAAACGGGTGATCGCGACCTTGTAGGTTTCGTCGAGGATGGTGGAAGTCGGGGCCATGGCCGGGTTGGTGATCGGCACGGTCAGGGAGTAACCCTTGAGCGGGTACACCGGCGCCTTGATGCCCAGCGGCTTGAGCAATTGCGGCGAGTAGCTGCCCAGGGCCAGCACGTAGCGGTCGGCGGTTTCCAGCTTGCCGTCGATCCACACGCCGTTGATCCGGTCACCGGCAAAGTCGATGCGCTGGATGTCCTGGCCGAAGCGGAACTCCACACCCAGCTTGCTGGCCATTTCCGCCAGGCGCGTGGTGAAGATCTGGCAGTCGCCAGTCTGGTCGTTGGGCAGGCGCAGGGCACCGGCGAGGATGTCAGTGACGTTGGCCAGGGCCGGCTCGACCCGGGCGATGCCTTCGCGGTCCAGCAGTTCGAACGGCACGCCGGATTCCTTGAGCACGGCGATGTCTTTCGCCGCACCGTCCAGCTGCGCCTGGGTGCGGAACAGCTGGGTAGTGCCCAGGCTGCGGCCTTCGTAGGCAATGCCGGTTTCCGCTCGCAACTCGTCGAGGCAGTCACGGCTGTATTCGGACAGGCGCACCATGCGTTCCTTGTTCACCGCATAGCGGCTGGCGGTGCAGTTGCGCAGCATCTGTGCCATCCACAGGTACTGGTCGATGTCGGCCGTGGCCTTGATCGCCAGTGGCGCGTGGCGCTGCAGCAGCCATTTGATGGCTTTGAGCGGTACACCCGGAGCGGCCCAGGGCGACGCATAGCCAGGCGAGACCTGGCCGGCGTTGGCGAAGCTGGTTTCCATGGCGGCGGCCGGCTGACGGTCCACTACGGTCACTTCAAATCCGGCTCGAGCCAGATAATAGGCACTGGTGGTTCCGATAACGCCACTGCCCAAGACCAGAACGCGCATTTTCATATCCTCATCGCGGCTTGACCGCTGACGTTTGTTATTCAGAGCAAAGATGGGCGCAGTGTAAGAAACATTGAGCAGTGATTTTCACTATATAACCGCCTATATTTGGCGAGAATTCTCGGCGATATTGCTTTTCACGGAGGGGCATCCCCTATGCGCACCAACCATCAGACCCGTCGGGCCCTGGACAAGATCGATCGCAATATCTTGCGGATACTCCAGGCCGACGGACGCATTTCCTTCACCGAGCTGGGGGAGCGAGTGGGCCTCTCCACCACCCCCTGCACCGAGCGCGTGCGCCGCCTGGAGCGCGAAGGGATCATCATGGGCTACAACGCGCGGCTCAATCCGCAGCACCTCAAGGGCAGCCTGCTGGTGTTCGTCGAGATCAGCCTGGACTACAAGTCCGGCGATACCTTCGAGGAGTTTCGCCGGGCGGTGCTGAAGCTGCCCCACGTGCTGGAGTGCCACCTGGTGTCCGGCGACTTCGACTATCTGGTCAAGGCGCGGATCTCGGAAATGGCGTCCTACCGCAAGTTGCTGGGGGACATCCTGCTCAAGCTGCCCCACGTGCGCGAGTCCAAGAGCTACATCGTCATGGAAGAAGTGAAGGAGAGCCTGAGCCTGCCGATTCCGGATTGAAGCGAGAGGGTGCAGCCTTCGCCGGCAAGCCGGGGTGCTCGGGGCTAGACCAGGACCTGGCGAGTGCTGGCCATGTAGTCGTGGATCTGTTTTTCGACCCGGGGGTGGATCATATCCACCGGGCGCCGGCCGTTGGGGCAAGGCAGGCTCGGCGTGGTGCCGAACAGGCGGCAGATCAGCGGACGCTCGTCATACACGGTGCAACCGTGGGGTCCCAGGTGCACGCAGTTGAGCTCGTCCATGGCAGCTTCCTGCTCGGCAGCGGTCTTGCGCGGCAGGCGGGACATTTCCTCCGGCGAGGTGGTCACCGGGCCGCAGCAGTCGTGGCAGCCGGGAACGCACTCGAAAGAGGGAATCTGCTGACGCAGGCTGCGGACGATTTGACGGTTACAGCTCATGAAAAAGACTACCGGGGCATGAATAGCCGTGAATTCTGCCCTAAATGCCTGGCGGCAGACAGGACCGGGCGTCCTGCGGTTGCCCCGGCGCAAAGGCCCGACTTATGCTCCGCGCATTTTTACCGACACCATCATCAGGACGCATCCCATGCCCGCCAGCCTTCAGCACGCCGCTTCCTACTATGCCGCCAGCAGCCTGCCGCAACCTGACTACCCAGCGTTGGCGGGCGATCTGACAGCCGATGTGTGCGTGGTCGGGGGCGGTTTTTCCGGGCTCAACACCGCGCTGGAACTGGCCGAGCGTGGCCTCAGCGTGATCCTGCTGGAGGCGCACAAGATCGGCTGGGGCGCCAGCGGGCGCAATGGCGGGCAGTTGATTCGCGGCGTCGGCCACGGCCTCGACCAGTTCACCAAGGTGATAGGCGAGGACGGAGTGCGGCAGATGAAGCTCATGGGGCTGGAGGCGGTGGAGATCGTCCGCCAACGCATCGAGCGTTTCCAGATCCCTTGCGACCTGACCTGGGGCTACTGCGACCTGGCCAACAAGCCGGCCGACCTTGAAGGCTTCGCCGAAGACGCCGAGGAACTGCGCAACCTGGGCTATCGCCACCAGACCCGGCTGCTGCAGGCCGATGAAATGCACAGCGTGGTGGGTTCCAAGCGCTATGTTGGCGGCTTGATCGACATGGGTTCGGGCCACCTGCACCCGCTGAACCTGGCCCTGGGCGAAGCCCGGGCGGCGCAGCAACTGGGGGTGCAACTGTTCGAGCACTCTGCGGTGACCCGCATCGACTACGGCCCCGAGGTCAAGGTCCACAGCAGTCGCGGCACCGTCCGGGCCAAGACCCTGGTGCTGGGCTGCAACGCCTACCTCAACGATCTCAATCCGGAATTGGGGGGCAAGGTGCTTCCGGCCGGCAGCTACATCATCGCCACGGAACCCTTGAGCCCGGCCCTGGCCCAGGAACTGCTGCCGCAGAACATGGCGGTCTGCGACCAGCGCGTGGCCCTGGACTACTACCGCCTTTCGGCTGACCGGCGCCTGCTGTTCGGGGGTGCCTGTCATTATTCGGGGCGTGACCCCAAGGACATCGCCGCCTACATGCGGCCGAAGATGCTGGAAGTGTTCCCGCAACTGGCCGCAGTGAAGATCGACTACCAGTGGGGCGGCATGATCGGCATCGGCGCCAACCGCCTGCCGCAGATCGGCCGGCTCAAGGACCAGCCCAATGTGTATTACGCCCAGGCCTATTCGGGCCACGGCCTGAATGCCACGCACCTGGCGGGCAAGCTGCTGGGCGAGGCCATCAGCGGCCAGCACGGCGGCGGTTTCGACCTGTTCGCCAAGGTGCCGCACATCACCTTCCCGGGCGGCAAGCATCTGCGCTCGCCGCTGCTGGCCCTGGGCATGCTCTGGCACCGCTTGAAGGAACTGCTCTGACCCTCCCCGTAGCTGCGCGGCGTCGGCCTACAGCCGCCAGAACGGCTTGAGACCTTCGGCCCGCGCCTCTTCCCGGCTCAGGCCGACATCGCGCAACTGCTCGGCAGTCAGCTCCAGCAACGCCTTGCGCGTGCGCAGCCGATGCCAGTACAGACCCAGCGGGCTCAGCCCGGGCGGTGCGGAGCGTGGCAGGCGTGCCGCCAGTGCCTGCTCCTGCTCTGCCTGCAGCTCCTGACTCCGTAACGACAGACGCACATCGCTCAAGCCGTTCATCTGTATTGCTCCTGTTTGCTCAAAGTTGCCATGAGCCAATAGGATGCTTGGTGCGCAAAAACCATTACAGACTCAATACAGCGGTATTAACTCCATACAGTTTTGCCAAAAATCCTGCTGAATCCTGTATTTTTGCCCCATCTGTACCGGTCCTCGCGCCCCCCACTACGAGCCAATGCCATGACCCTCTACGTCAACCTCGCCGAACTCCTGGGCACCCGCATTGAGCAGGGCTTCTATCGCCCCGGCGATCGGCTGCCCTCAGTGCGCGCCCTGAGCGTCGAGCACGGGGTCAGCCTGAGCACCGTGCAGCAGGCCTACCGCCTGCTGGAAGACAACGGCCTGGCGATGCCCAAGCCCAAGTCCGGCTACTTCGTGCCGCCCAGCCGCGAACTGCCCGCCCTGCCCGCCGTTGGCCGCCCGGCCCAGCGACCGGTAGAGATCTCGCAGTGGGACCAGGTGCTGGAACTGATTCGCGCCGTGCCGCGCAAGGACGTGGTGCAACTGGGCCGCGGCATGCCGGACATCACCACACCCACCCTCAAGCCTCTGCTGCGGGCCCTGGCTCGCCTCAGCCGGCGCCAGGACATGCCAGGCCTGCACTACGACAACATCTACGGCGTGCTGGAGCTGCGCGAGCAGGTCGCGCGGCTGATGCTGGATTCCGGCTGCCAGCTGGGGGCCGGCGACCTGGTGATCACCACCGGCTGCCACGAGGCGCTGTCCACCAGCATTCGCGCCATCTGCGAACCGGGGGACATCGTCGCCGTGGACTCGCCGAGCTTCCACGGCGCCATGCAGACCCTCAAGGGCCTGGGCATGAAGGCCCTGGAGATCCCCACCGACCCCATTACCGGAATCAGTCTGGAAGCCCTGGAACTGGCTTTGGAACAGTGGCCGATCAAGGCCATACAGTTGACACCCAACTGCAACAACCCCCTGGGCTACATCATGCCGGAGCCGCGCAAGCGGGCACTGCTGACCCTGGCGCAGCGCTTCGACGTGGCGATCATCGAGGACGATGTGTATGGCGAACTGGCCTACACCTACCCGCGCCCGCGCACCATCAAGTCCTTCGACGATGATGGCCGGGTGCTGCTGTGCAGCTCGTTCTCGAAAACCCTGGCCCCAGGCCTGCGCATCGGCTGGGTGGCGCCCGGCCGCTACCTGGAACGTGTACTGCACATGAAATACATCAGCACCGGTTCCACGGCCCCGCAGCCCCAGGTAGCCATCGCCGAGTTTCTCAAGAGCGGCCACTTCGAGCCGCATTTGCGCAAGATGCGCACCCAGTACCAGCGCAATCGTGACCTGATGCTCGATTGGGTCAGCCGCTACTTCCCCGCCGGCACTCGCGCCAGCCGGCCACAGGGCAGTTTCATGCTGTGGATCGAACTCCCCGAGGGCTTTGATGCTCTGAAGCTCAACCGAGTGCTGCTCGAGCAAGGGGTGCAGATTGCTGTGGGCAGCATCTTTTCCGCCTCGGGCAAGTACCGCAATTGCCTGCGGATGAACTACGCTGCCAAGCCAACCGCGCAGATCGAAGACGCGGTACGCAAGGTCGGCGCTGCAGCCATCAAGCTGCTCAGTGAAACCTCGGACTGACCCCGACCCGAAGCAGGAAGCCAGCCGTCCCATGCCAACCCGTGCCGTGATGCGAGATGACCTGACTTGAACCCTATACAGGCCTTCACCTGGCTTCTGCTGCTGAGCCTCGGGCTGGGCGGCTGCGCTACCCGCGAGGTCCCGTACCAACCCAGCCAGGCCCTGCCCGCCCGTGATTCGGGCTTTGCCCAGTCGATCCGGGCCCAGGCCGCGCCCTACCAGGGGCGTTCCGGCTTTCGCCTGCTACCCAACAGCACCGAAGCGTTCATGGCCCGCGCCGAGCTGATCCGCAACGCGCAAAGCAGCCTCGACCTGCAGTACTACATCGTCCACGACGGCATCAGCACCCGCATGCTGGTGGACGAACTGCTCAAGGCCGCCGACCGTGGCGTGCGGGTACGCATCCTGCTGGACGACACCACCAGCGACGGCCTGGACCAGATCATCGCCACCCTGGCCGCCCATCCGCAGATCCAGATCCGCCTGTTCAACCCTCTGCACCTGGGCCGCAGCACCGGCCTGACCCGGGCCATGGGCCGCCTGTTCAACCTGTCGCAGCAGCATCGGCGGATGCACAACAAGCTCTGGCTGGCAGACAACACCGTGGCCATCGTCGGCGGGCGCAACCTGGGGGATGAATACTTCGACGCCCAGCCCAACCTGAACTTCACCGACATCGACATGTTCAGCGTGGGGCCGGTGGCCGAGCAACTGGGCCACAGCTTCGACCAGTACTGGAACAGCGCCCTGAGCCGCCCCATCGGCGAGTTCCTGTCCAGCACACCTTCCGCCAAGGCGCTGGACAACACCCGGCTGCGCCTCGAGGAATCCTTGCAGGACAGCCGCCGGCAGAACCAGGCGCTGTACCGGCAGTTAATGACCTACCAGACCCAGCCGCGCATGGACATCTGGCGCAAGGAACTGATCTGGGCCTGGAACCAGGCCCTGTGGGACGCTCCGGCCAAGGTCCTGGCCAAGGGTGACCCCGACCCGCACCTGCTGCTCACCACCCAGCTGGCACCGGAACTGAGCGGGGTCGGCAAGGAACTGATCATGATCTCGGCCTACTTCGTTCCGGGGCAGCCCGGGCTGGTGTACCTGACCGGGCGCGCGGACGCCGGAGTCTCGGTGAGCCTGTTGACCAACTCCCTGGAAGCCACCGACGTGCCAGTGGTGCATGGCGGCTATGCGCCCTATCGCAAGGCATTGCTGGAACATGGAGTGAAGCTCTACGAACTGCGCCGACAACCCGGCGAGCGCGGTGGCAGCGGGCCGCACCTGTTCCACAGCGGCTCCTACAAGGGCTCCGACTCCAGCCTGCACAGCAAGGCGATGATCTTCGACCGACGAAAGAGCTTCATCGGCTCGTTCAACTTCGACCCCCGTTCGGTACTGTGGAACACCGAGGTCGGGGTGCTGGTGGACAGCCCCGAGCTGGCTGAACATGTCCGCGCCCTGGCCCTGCAGGGGATGGCGCCGGCCCTGAGCTACCAGGTCAAGCTGCTGGACGGCAAGCTGGTCTGGGTGACTGAGGACCAGGGCCAGTTGCACAGCCTGGGCCATGAACCCGGCAACTGGTGGCGCCGCTTCAATGCCTGGCTGAGCACCCGCATCGGCCTGGAACGCATGCTCTGAGTGGCTACAACGCAGCCTGGGCCTCGCCAAAGGCCCCTTGGCGCAGCAGCAGGACAAGCAAGCCAAAAGCCCCGGCCGCCACCAGCAGCAACATGGCGTGGCCGCTCACCCACTGGCTGCCGGCCCCTGCCACCAGCGGCCCGATCAGGCAGCCAATGCCCCAGAGCTGCGCCACATGGGCATTGGCCCGCACCAGTGCGTCATCGCGGTAACGCTCGCCGATCAGGATCAGCGACAAGGTGAACAAGCCCCCGGCGCTGGCCCCGAACAACACCCACAGTGGCCAGATCAGCACGGTGCCCAGCAACAGCGGAATGGCCAGGCTGGAACACAGCAGGATCACCGCGCAGCCGGTGAACAGGCCGCGCCGGGAAATCCGATCCGCCAGGGCGCCAATCGGCAGCTGCAAAAGTGCATCCCCCACCACCACGGTGCTGACCATGGCCAGGGCAACGTCTTGGGTGAACCCCTGACTCAAGCAATACACCGGCAGCAGGGTCAGAATCAGCGCCTCGAAAGTAGCGAACAATGCAACTGCCCAGGCAATCGCCGGCAACTTCTGACAGAAGTGCCACAGGTCAAACAGGGTCACGCTGCACGACTCGGTGCTCGGCGCCCCGCCGCGCCCCAGCAGCAGGAGCGGTGATACCACCAGCAAACCCACCGCGGTCCAGAAACCGTAATCATGCTCAGTACCCAGCACGCCCAACAGCAGCGGCCCGGCCAACTGGCTCAAGGCATAGCTTGCGCCATACAGCGCCACCAGCCGGCCACGCCACTGCTCCACCACCAGCTGATTGATCCAGCTTTCCCCCAGAATGAAGATGATGGTCAGGACCACTCCCAGTATCAGGCGCAGCACCAACCACAACGGATAGCTGGGCAGCAGCGCCAGCAAGGCAATGGAGATCGCCCCGCCCCACAGGCACAGGCGCATCAGGCTGGCGGTGCCGAAGCGCGCCGCCAGGCGGCTGGAGATCTTCGCCCCGAGCAACACGCCAATGGCCGGCATCGCCGCCACCACGCCAATTGCAAAAGGCCCGTAGCCCCAGCTTTCGAGACGAAACGATACCAGGGGCATGGTCACGCCCAGGGCCAGGCCGACACTCAAGACTGCGGCCAAAACGGCGAAATAGGTCGCCCAACGCATTTCCACGCTCCTGTGGATCATTGTTTCACAAGGCACAGACAACACAGCCGGACTCCCCTTGCGGAAAGTCCGGCTGCGCTATGGATCGACATCAGGCGGGGCACTGCCCCGCCTCAAACGACACGACTCAGAGCTTGATCCAGGTGGCTTTCAGCTCGGTGTACTTGTCGAACGCATGCAGCGACTTGTCGCGACCGTTGCCCGACTGCTTGAAGCCGCCGAACGGCGCGGTCATGTCGCCGCCGTCGTATTGGTTGACCCAGACGCTGCCGGCACGCAGGGCCTTGGCGGTCTGGTGGGCCTTGGAGATGTTGGCGGTCCACACCGCAGCTGCCAGGCCGTAAGGCGTGTCGTTGGCAATCTGGATCGCCTCTTCCACGCTGTCGAAGGCGATCACCGACAGTACGGGGCCGAAGATCTCTTCCTGGGCGATTTTCATCGCGTTGCTGACACCATCGAAAATGGTCGGCTCGACGTAGGTGCCACCGGTTTCTTCCAGGGTGCGCTTGCCACCGGCCACCAGCTTGGCGCCATCGGCATGCCCGGCTTCGATGTAGGACAGCACGGTGTTCATCTGCTGGGTGTCCACCAGGGCACCGACATTGGTGGCCGGATCCAGCGGGTTGCCCGGCTTCCAGCCCTTGAGGGCCTCGATCACCAGCGGCAGGAATTTGTCCTTGATGGAGCGCTCCACCAGCAGGCGCGAGCCGGCGGTGCAGACTTCGCCCTGGTTGAAGGCAATGGCGCTGGCAGCGGATTCGGCGGCGGCCTGCAGGTCCGGAGCATCGGCGAACACGATGTTCGGGCTCTTGCCGCCGGCTTCCAGCCACACGCGCTTCATGTTGGATTCGCCGGAGTAGACCAGCAACTGCTTGGCGATCTTGGTGGAGCCGGTGAACACCAGGGTGTCCACGTCCATGTGCAGGGCCAGGGCCTTGCCGACGGTGTGGCCGTAGCCTGGCAGTACGTTGAACACGCCCGCCGGAATCCCGGCTTCCACTGCCAAGGCAGCGATGCGGATGGCGGTCAGCGGGGATTTTTCCGAAGGCTTGAGGATCACCGAGTTACCGGTGGACAGCGCCGGGCCCAGTTTCCAGCAAGCCATCATCAGGGGGAAGTTCCACGGCACGATGGCCGCGACCACGCCTACCGGCTCACGGGTGACCAGGCCCAACTGGTCGTGAGGGGTGGCAGCGACTTCATCGTAGATCTTGTCGATCGCCTCGCCGCTCCAGCTCAGGGCCTGGGCGGCGCCGGGAACGTCGATATCCAGGGAGTCGCTGATGGGCTTGCCCATGTCCAGGGTTTCCAGGAGCGCGAGTTCTTCAGCGTGCTGCTTCAACAGGCCGGCAAAGCGGATCATCACCGACTTGCGCTTGGCCGGCGCCAGGCGCGACCAGGCGCCGGAGTTGAAGGTGGCGCGGGCGTTTTCCACGGCGCGCTGGGCATCGGCGGCATCACAGCTGGCGATGGTCGCCAGTACGCGACCGTCTACCGGGCTGATGCATTCGAAGGTGTCGCTGGAAGCCGATGCGGTGTATTCGCCGTTGATGTAGGCACGACCTTCGATTTTCAGGTCGCGGGCACGTTGTTCCCAGTCGGCACGAGTCAGGGTGGTCATACGAGTGTCCTCCTCTTATTTGTATACAAGCGCCATGCGAACTACGCCGGCACTGCTGAAGAATTCTGCCCGGCCAGCCTGTTTTCGGCCAAAGGCACCCGCCACCCTAAACCAGCGACACCTGTACTTTCAATATATTTGACAAAGCCCGGGCAAACGCCATTGCTATGTGCATTTTAATAAACATAGACTTTGGCCTTCATAGCCACTCGCGCCGCAATCACGGGGGAATACAACAATGAGCATCCATAACGTCGTCGACTTCAGCCAGGCCACCACCGAGGGCGAACGCTACCGCCCCGCTGCGGAAAAAATCCTCAAGGGCGACCCCGAGCAGGCGGTGTTCAACCATTACGCCAGCCCGTGCGGCCAGCTCAATGCCGGGATCTGGGAAGGCGCGGTGGGCCAGTGGACGGTGAACTTCACCGAACACGAATACTGCGAGATTCTCCAGGGCGTATCGGTACTGCGTGATCACGACGGCAATGCCAAGACTCTGCGGGTCGGCGACCGCTTCGTGATCCCGGCCGGCTTCAAGGGCACCTGGGAAGTGCTGGAGCCCTGCCGCAAGGTCTATGTGGCCTTCGAACAGAAAGCCTGAATCCCGGGCACAAAAAAACCCGCTTGAAGGCGGGTTTTTTTGTCAGAAGAAAAATCAATTACTTGATTTTGCCTTCCTTGTAGATCACGTGCTTGCGAACAACCGGATCATATTTCTTGATCTCGATTTTGTCCGGAGTAGTACGCTTGTTCTTGTCGGTAGTGTAGAAGTGACCAGTACCGGCGCTCGAGATCAAACGAATCAATTCACGCATGATTAGCTCCCTTAAACCTTGCCGCCATCGCGACGGATTTCGGCCAGCACGACATCAATGCCGCGCTTGTCGATGATACGCATGCCTTTGGCAGATACGCGCAGACGCACAAAACGTTTCTCGGACTCAACCCAGAAGCGGTGATGCTGCAGGTTCGGCAGGAAACGACGACGGGTTTTGTTGTTTGCGTGGGAAATGTTATTCCCAGTCACCGGACCCTTACCGGTAACTTGACAGACTCTAGACATGCCTCAGCCCTCTAAAACCACATGCCCAACCCGGCATGGGTTGGCCGCTTAATCTCTCAGTCATTTGGCGCCAGGCGCCGCGTTTCTTTAGGGTCTTACCGGCTACACCTACAAGCGAAGGAACCGGGCCCCTAGAAAAGAGCGCTGCTTTATACCAGAAAGACCCCAGAGCAACAACAACCGCTGTGCCCAGGATGACGAAAAGTCCTGATTTTCTTGCGCCGGACGCCTGCGGCAAAGGCTACCGCAGAAATCTACCGCTCGTCGCAGAATATATTTCTCCCGAAACCCCCGGCACAAAACCGCCATTGGGCGCGGTCATGCCTGCGGAAAATCACGCCTGGAACCCCGGCCGAGCCCGAGGTTTCGTCACTCGATACAAAAGGGATAGTCATTTTACAAAGAGCCCACTAGGGTAAGGCATTTCCAGACTGCACTCGCAGATGGGCTTTCGATCTGCACAAGGAACCCGACCATGCGTCTTGCCGCCCTCCCGCTCCTGCTCGCCCCTCTCCTGAGCCCCCTGGCCCAGGCTGCCGCGCTGAGCGTCTGCACCGAAGCCAGCCCGGAGGGCTTCGACGTGGTGCAGTACAACTCACTGACCACCACCAACGCATCCGCCGACGTGCTGATGAACCGCCTGGTGGAGTTCGACGCCGGTAGCGGCAAGGTAGTCCCCAGCCTTGCCGACAGCTGGGAGGTCTCTGCCGACGGCCTGACCTACGTGTTCAAGCTGCACCCCAAGGTCAAGTTCCACCGCACCGAGTATTTCAACCCCAGCCGCGAGCTGACCGCCGAAGACGTCAAGTTCAGCTTCGAGCGCATGCTCGACCCGGCCCATCCGTGGCACAAGATCGCCCAGAGCGGCTTTCCCCACGCCCAATCCCTGCAGTTGCCCAGCCTGATCAAGAAGATCGATGCCCTGGACCCGTTGACCGTACGCTTTACCCTGGACCACGCCGATTCGACCTTCCTCGCCACCCTGAGCATGGGCTTCGCCTCGATCTACTCGGCGGAGTACGCCGAGCAACTGCTCAAGGCCGGCACCCCGGAGAAGCTCAACAGCCAGCCGATCGGCAGCGGCCCATTCATCTTCGGGCGCTTCCAGAAAGACGCCTCGATCCGCTACAAGGCCAACCGCGACTACTTTGCCGGCAAGCCTGCGGTCGATTCGCTGATCTTTGCCATCACCCCGGACGCCAACGTGCGCCTGCAGAAGCTGCGCCGCAACGAGTGCCAGATCGCGCTGTCGCCCAAGCCCCTGGATGTCCAGGCCGCCAGCGAGGATCCGGCACTGAAGGTCGAGCACACCGCAGCCTTCATGACCGCCTTCGTCGCCATCAACAGCCAGCACCCACCCCTGGACAAACCCGAGGTACGCCAGGCAATCAACCTGGCCTTCGACAAGGGCAGCTACCTCAAGGCGGTCTTTGAAGGCACCGCCGAAGCCGCCAACGGCCCTTACCCGCCCAATACCTGGAGCTACGCCAAGGACCTGCCCGGGTACGCCCACGACCCGGAAAAGGCTCGCCAACTGCTGGCCAAGGCTGGCCTGAAGAACGGCTTCCAGACCACCATCTGGACCCGCCCTTCTGGCAGCCTGCTCAACCCCAACCCCAGCCTGGGCGCACAGTTGCTGCAATCGGACCTGGCCCAAGTGGGGATCCAGGCGGAAATCCGCGTGATCGAATGGGGTGAACTGATCCGCCGCGCCAAGGCCGGCGAGCACGACCTGCTGTTCATGGGCTGGGCTGGCGACAACGGCGACCCGGATAACTTCCTCTCGCCACAGTTCACCTGCGCCGCCGTCAAGTCCGGCACCAACTTCGCCCGCTACTGCGACCAGAACCTGGATAAGCTGATCACGGCCGGCAAGACCACCAGCGAACAGGGTGTGCGCAGCAAGCTGTACCAACAGGCCCAGACCCAGATCCAGCAGCAGGCGCTGTGGCTGCCCCTGGCACACCCGACCGCTTTCGCCCTGACTCGCAAGCAGGTCGAGGGCTACCAGGTGAGCCCCTTCGGGCGCCAGGACTATTCGAAAGTCAGCATCAAGTGAACTGCCGGCCGGCTTCAAGGCCCACCCAGACCTTGAAGCCGGTCGCATTCAGATCCAGCCGTACTCGGCCATCGACAGCGGGTCGCCCTCCCCCACGATGAAGTGGTCCAGCACCCGCACATCGATCAACTCCAGTGCCTCCTGCAAACGTCGGGTCACTACCCGGTCGGCCGGGCTGGGCTCGCAAATGCCTGACGGGTGGTTGTGGCAGAGGATCACCGCCGCTGCATTGTGCGCCAAGGCGCGCTTGATCACCTGCCGCGGGTACACCGTGGTGCTGTCGATGGAGCCCTGAAACAGCACTTCGAAGGTCAGTACACGATGCCGCGTGTCGAGAAACAGGCAACCGAACACTTCATGGGGCTCGTGGCGCAGCATCGACTTCAGGTAATCGCGCACCACCAGCGGGTTCTCCAACGCGGACTGGCGATGCAGTTTCTCCGCCAGATGCCGGCGGGCCATTTCCAGCACCGCCTGCAACAAGGCGTACTTGGCCGGGCCCAGCCCCAGTTGGCGGGTGAAGGTCAGTTGATCGGCCTCCAGCAGCCTGCGCAGGCTGCCAAAGCGCCGCAACAGATGCCGCGCCAGGTCCACCGCGCTTTTACCGGCCACCCCGGTGCGCAGGAAAATAGCCAGTAGCTCGGCGTCGGAAAGGCTGATGGCGCCCTGCTCCAGAAGCCGTTCCCGCGGACGCTCCGCCGCGGGCCAGTCACGAATACTCATCACACCTCCCTGTGCATGGCGCCGCTGTTCGACAGCGGGCGCTGTGCTATCTTAGCCCCCTCTTTTTTGCGTGGTATTTCACCTGGGGAGGGGGCATGCCACGCAGCAATCACTGAACGGAAAGACAGGCCTATGCAGCGGCTGTATCGGAAACGCATCGTGCTCGGCGTCGGCGGCGGC
The DNA here is from genome assembly GCF_058799535.1 of Pseudomonas sp. GW822-FHT06D10. NCBI lineage: Bacteria > Pseudomonadati > Pseudomonadota > Gammaproteobacteria > Pseudomonadales > Pseudomonadaceae > Pseudomonas > Pseudomonas sp. GW822-FHT06D10. The sequence continues at coordinate 480,026 of NZ_JBXALN010000003.1, forward strand.
ATTGCCGCCTACAAGAGCGCGGAGCTGGTTCGCCGACTCCTCGACCAGGGCGCCGAAGTGCGCGTGGTCATGACCCGGGGCGGCAGTGAATTCATTACCCCGCTGACCCTGCAAGCGCTCTCCGGGCACCCGGTCCACCTCGACCTGCTGGACCCGGCTGCCGAAGCCGCCATGGGCCATATCGAGCTGGCCAAGTGGGCCGACCTGGTGCTGATCGCGCCGGCCACCGCGGACCTGATTGCCCGCCTGGCCCAGGGCATTGCCGACGATCTGCTGACCACCCTGGTGCTGGCCACCGATGCCATCGTCGCCATCGCCCCGGCGATGAATCAGGCCATGTGGCGCGACCCTGCCACCCAAGCCAACACCCAACTGCTGCAAAGCCGTGGCCTGAAGGTCTTCGGCCCGGCTTCCGGCAGCCAGGCCTGTGGCGATGTCGGCCTGGGCCGCATGCTGGAGGCCAACGACCTGGCCCAGTGCGCCGCCGATTGCTTCCAACATCTGGCGCTGACCGGCAAGCACCTGCTGATTACCGCCGGGCCGACCCAGGAAAACATCGATCCGGTGCGCTACATCACCAACCATAGCTCAGGAAAAATGGGCTTCGCCCTGGCCGAGGCTGCGGTTGAAGCCGGTGCCCGGGTGACCCTGATCACCGGGCCGGTACACCTGCCAACCCCCGATAGAGTCACGCGGATCGACGTTGTCAGCGCCCGGGACATGCTCGCGGCCTGTGAATCGGCGATCCCATGCGACGTTTTCATCGCCTCTGCGGCGGTCGCGGACTACCGACCGGAAGTCGTCGCCCCACAGAAATTAAAGAAAGACCCTACGAAAGGTGACGGCCTGTTGCTGCAGATGGTGCGCAACCCGGACATCCTGGCCACCATTGCCAGCCGTCCCGATCGGCCTTTCAGTGTCGGTTTCGCCGCAGAAACCGAAAACTTGCTCGACTACGCTGCACGCAAATTGAAGGACAAGAACCTCGATCTGATCGTCGCCAACGACGTTGCCAACCCGAGCATTGGCTTCAACAGCGAGGAAAACGCCTGCAGCGTGATTGACCGGGAGTTGCACGCAACTCTCTTCGCCCAGACCAGCAAGGGCAAGATTGCCCGCCAGCTGATCTCTTTTATCGCCGAACGGCTGAACCAGGTTTAACTCGCATGCACGCTTTACAAGCCAAGATCCTCGACCCACGCATCGGCAACGAATTCCCTCTGCCGCAGTACGCCACGCCGGGCTCCGCCGGCCTCGACCTGCGAGCGATGCTCAAGGAAGACACCCTTCTGGAGCCAGGCCAGACGCTGCTGATCCCTACCGGGCTGTCGGTCTACATTGGCGACCCGGGCCTGGCGGCTCTGATCCTGCCCCGCTCCGGCCTGGGCCATAAGCACGGCATCGTGCTGGGCAACCTGGTGGGCCTGATCGACTCGGACTACCAGGGCGAACTGATGGTGTCCTGCTGGAACCGTGGCCAGACCGCCTTCAACATCGCCGTCGGCGAGCGCATCGCCCAACTGGTGCTGGTGCCTGTGGTCCAGGCGCATTTCGAAGTGGTCGAAGCCTTTGATGAAAGCCAGCGTGGCGCAGGTGGCTTCGGCCACTCCGGCAGCCACTGATCTGCCTCGCGGAGTGGGCAGCCTGCCTGCTCCGCCCCCTTGCGAGAGCAATCAAGGACCGAGGACCAGCATTTTTTTGCAGGGCGCCTGGCCCCCGCCAGGCCTGGCTGCTGACCGGTTCCGGAGGGGACGGAGCCCGTCAGATGGCACTTTCGCAGTACGAACTCTATGCTGAAAACGCCGTCATACCCTTCAGTTTGAGCCTGCCGGCCTGTCCTCCCACGGCCGTACTGCACCCCTTCAGATGGAGCACCCTCAGTGATGAGCAACGCAGCTAAAGTCGCCCCGAAATTCCCCGACAGCATCTTCCGCGCCTACGACATCCGCGGCGTTGTACCGCAAACCCTGACTGCTGAAACCGCCTACTGGATCGGCCGCGCCATCGGCTCCCAGAGCCTGGCCCAGGGTGAACCGAACGTCTCCGTGGGCCGCGATGGCCGCCTGTCAGGGCCGGAACTGGTGGCGCAACTGATCCAGGGCCTGCACGACAGCGGCTGCCACGTCAGCGACGTCGGCCTGGTGCCGACCCCGGCCCTGTATTACGCGGCCAACGTACTGGCCGGCAAGTCCGGCGTAATGCTCACCGGCAGCCACAACCCCTCGAACTACAACGGTTTCAAGATCGTCATCGCCGGCGACACCCTGGCCAACGAACAGATCCAGGCCCTGCACGAGCGCCTCAAGAGCAACAACCTGAGCAGCGCCCAGGGCAGCGTCACCCAGGTCGACATCCTGCCGCGCTACGCCGAGGAGATCATCCGTGACGTCAAGCTGGCCCGCCGCCTGAAAGTCGTGGTGGATTGCGGCAACGGCGCCGCCGGGGTGATTGCCCCACAATTGATCGAAGCCCTGAACTGCGAAGTGATCCCGCTGTTCTGCGAAGTGGACGGCAACTTCCCCAACCACCACCCGGATCCAGGCAAGCCCGAGAACCTCGAGGACCTGATTGCAAAGGTCAAGGAAACCGGCGCCGACCTGGGCCTAGCCTTCGACGGCGACGGCGACCGCGTCGGCGTGGTGACCAACACCGGCAGCATCGTCTTCCCCGACCGCCTGCTGATGCTGTTCGCCAAGGACGTGGTGGCGCGCAACCCGGATGCGGAGATCATCTTCGACGTCAAATGCACCCGACGCCTGATTCCGCTGATCAAGGAATATGGCGGTCGCCCGCTAATGTGGAAGACCGGTCACTCGTTGATCAAAAAGAAAATGAAGCAGACCGGCGCTCTGCTGGCCGGCGAAATGAGCGGCCATGTGTTCTTCAAGGAACGCTGGTTCGGCTTCGACGACGGCATTTATAGCGCCGCACGGTTGCTGGAGATCCTCAGCAAGGAAAAATCCACCGCGGAAGAGCTGTTCGCCACCTTCCCGAACGATATTTCTACGCCGGAAATCAATATCCATGTGACCGAAGAGAGCAAATTCAGCATCATTGACGCCCTGCACGACGCGCAGTGGGGTGCAGGCGCCGACCTGACCACCATTGACGGGGTGCGGGTCGACTATGCCAAGGGCTGGGGCCTGGTTCGCGCCTCCAACACCACCCCTGTGCTGGTGCTGCGCTTCGAGGCTGATGATGCAGCCGAACTGCAGCGCATCAAGGATGTGTTCCACACCCAGCTGAAACGTGTTGCACCTGATCTCCAACTACCGTTTTGATTGTTTGAAGCACCGGAGCCCTGAATGACCATCGAACGCGATGCCGCCGCCAATACCGCCAAGGTCCTATCCGAAGCGCTGCCTTATATTCGCCGCTATGTCGGCAAGACCCTGGTGATCAAGTACGGCGGCAACGCTATGGAAAGCGAGGAGCTGAAAACCGGCTTCGCCCGCGACATCGTGCTGATGAAGGCTGTCGGGATCAACCCGGTGGTGGTGCACGGTGGCGGCCCGCAGATCGGTGACCTGCTCAAGCGCCTTTCCATTGAAAGCCACTTCGTCGATGGCATGCGCGTGACCGATGCGCAAACCATGGACGTGGTGGAGATGGTCCTCGGTGGCCAGGTCAACAAGGACATCGTCAACCTGATCAACCGTCACGGCGGCAGCGCCATCGGCCTGACCGGCAAGGATGCCGAGCTGATCCGGGCGAAAAAACTTACAGTGACCCGCCAGACGCCGGAAATGACCACCCCGGAAATCATCGATATCGGCCATGTGGGCGAAGTGGTCGGGATCAACACCGACCTGCTGAACCTGCTGGTCAAGGGTGATTTCATCCCGGTGATTGCACCGATCGGGGTCGGCGCCAACGGCGAGTCCTACAACATCAACGCCGATCTGGTGGCTGGCAAGGTGGCCGAAGCATTGAAAGCCGAAAAGCTGATGCTGCTGACCAACATCGCCGGCCTGATGGACAAGTCGGGCAAGGTCCTCACCGGCCTGAGCACCCAGCAGGTCGACGAGCTGATCGCCGACGGCACCATCTACGGCGGCATGCTGCCGAAAATCCGCTGCGCGCTGGAAGCCGTGCAAGGCGGGGTCGGCAGTTCGCTGATCATCGACGGTCGCGTGCCCAACGCGATTCTGCTGGAGATCTTCACCGATACGGGTGTCGGCACCCTGATCAGCAACCGCAAGCGTCCTTAAGCACCAGGCACAAAAAAGCCCCCGCCCGGGATCCCGGGCGGGGGCTTTTTTATCGACGCAATCTTTGTGGGAGCCGGCTTGCCGGCGAAGGCACTCACGCGAGCAACTCAAGGCCCAAAGGCCTCTTCGCCGGCAAGCCGGCTCCTACAGTCAGATTCCGTACTGCGCGCGGTAGGCTTCCACCGCCGGCAGATGCTGCTTGAGCGCCGGATCATCCGCCAGGAACTGCAGGACCTGGGTCAGGGAGACAATGCTCACCACCGGAATGCCGAAGTCACGCTCGACCTCCTGGATCGCCGACAACTCGCCGTTGCCGCGTTCCTGACGGTTCAGGGCGATCAGCACCCCGGCCGCCTTGGCGCCGTCCTGGGACTCGATGATCTGCATCACTTCGCGGATCGCCGTGCCGGCGGTGATCACGTCGTCGATGATCAGCACATCGCCGGTCAAGGGAGCCCCCACCAGGCTGCCGCCTTCGCCGTGAGCCTTGGCTTCCTTGCGGTTGAAGCACCAGGGCAGATCGCGCTGGTGATGCTCGGCAAGCGCCACCGCAGTGGCCGCCGCCAGAGGAATGCCTTTATAGGCCGGGCCAAACAGCACATCGAAGGGAATGCCGCTTTCGACGATCGCCGCGGCGTAGAAACGCCCCAGCTGGGCCAGCGCCGAACCGCTGTTGAACAGGCCGGCATTGAAGAAGTAAGGGCTGGTGCGCCCGGACTTCAGGGTGAACTCACCGAAGCGCAAAACCCCGCGATCGATGGCAAAACGAATGAAATCGCGCTGATACGCCTGCATGAAAAAACCCCAGATACCACGGATTTAGCTAATTAGGTAGAGCTCGGGTATCATACACGCACGTGATTTTTGGGGCCATTTATGCGGATCATCAGTGTGAACGTCAATGGTATTCAGGCTGCAGTGGAGCGTGGTTTGCTCAGTTGGCTGCAGGCACAGAATGCCGACGTCATCTGCCTGCAGGACACCCGCGCCTCTGCCTTTGAACTGGACGACCCAGCCTTCCAACTGGATGGCTACTTCCTTTATGCCTGCGATGCCGAAGTCCCTGCCCAAGGCGGTGTGGCTTTGTATTCGCGGTTGCAGCCGAAGGCGGTCATCAGCGGCCTCGGCTTCGAGACAGCCGATCGTTACGGGCGCTACCTGCAAGCCGATTTCGACAAGGTCAGCATCGCGACCTTGCTGCTTCCATCAGGGCAGAACGGCGATGAAGACTTGAACCAGAAGTTCAAGCTAATGGACGATTTCGCCCGTTATCTGGATAAACAGCGGCGCAAACGTCGCGAGTACATTTATTGTGGCTCGCTGTACGTGGCGCAACAGAAGCTGGATATCAAGAACTGGCGCGACAGCCAGCAATCTCCGGGCTTCCTGGCACCTGAGCGTGCCTGGATGGACGAGATCATTGGCAACATGGGTTATGTCGACGCATTGCGTGAAGTCAGCCGTGAAGGCGACCAGTACAGCTGGTGGCCGGACAACGAACAGGCCGAGATGCTGAACCTGGGCTGGCGTTTCGACTACCAGTTGCTGACTCCCGGCCTGCGTCGCTTTGTCCGCAGCGCTCGCCTGCCGCGCCAGCCACGCTTCTCGCAGCACGCACCGCTGATCGTGGACTATGACTGGACGCTGACCATCTAAGCGTCCTTTCACCGCCACAAAAAAGCCGACATCGCTGTCGGCTTTTTTGTGCTTGCTCGAGCTACTTGATCAGGCGCCAGGTGAAGGGGTAGCGATAAGGCACCCCTTCGCCAGCCTTGACTCCGCCGATGATGGTCAGCACCAGGGCTCCGATCGCCAGCAGGCCGAACATGAAGAACCCGATCACCACGATCATCAACAGGAAGCACACCGCCGACGCAATGGCGACGGTCAGCTGGAAGTTCAGTGCTTCCTTGCCCTGGGCATCGATAAAGGGATCGGTTTCGCGCTTCATCTGCCAGAGAATCAACGGTCCGATCAGTGTGCCGAAAGGAACCCAGATCCCCAGCAAGGCGGACAGGTGACAAAACATCGCCCATTGCCGGACTTCGTGGCTCGGCGTAGGCAGCGGCAGTTGTTCATCACTCATGGTGCTCTCCTTGCTGAAGACCTGCGCCCATCAATCGGCGAGCGCGGCTTGCTGCAGTTGGAAAATCTCGTTCATGCCTTGCTGGGCCAGGGCCAGCATCGCATTCAGTTCAGCCGGCTGGAACGGCGCACCTTCGGCAGTGCCCTGCACTTCGATGAAACCACCGGTGCTGGTCATCACAACGTTGAGGTCGGTTTCGGCAGCCGAGTCTTCCAGATAATCCAGGTCCAGGACCGGTTCGCCCTGGTACATGCCGACGGATACCGCGGCGATCATCTGCTTCAGCGGATCGCCGCCTTTCAGGCCACCGCGCTTCTTGATCACTTTCAAGGCGTCGACCAGGGCCACCATGGCGCCAGTGATCGATGCGGTACGAGTACCGCCGTCGGCCTGGATCACGTCGCAATCGACATACAGGGTGACGTCACCCAGCTTGGACATGTCCAGTGCGGCGCGCAGCGAACGGCCGATCAGGCGCTGGATCTCCAAGGTCCGACCGCCCTGCTTGCCACGGCTGGCTTCGCGCTGGTTACGCTCGCCGGTAGCCCGCGGCAGCATGCCGTACTCGGCAGTCAGCCAACCCTGGCCCTGGCCCTTGAGGAAGCGCGGCACACCGTTCTCGACGCTGACCGTGCAGATCACTTTGGTATCACCGAACTCGACCAGTACAGATCCCTCGGCGTGTTTGGTGTAGTTGCGGGTGATGCGGATCGAGCGGAGCTGATCGGCGGCGCGACCACTTGGACGTTTCATAGGGGAACACCTGTACGGGGACGGAAAACTGCCGAGCATTATAAAGCCCGCAACCGCGCCAGGGCACGCCTAAAAAGGTCAAAGGAGCATTTACACCGCGGATGAGTCCTGTTGCGACGAGCTGCAATGCATTGGCAGCACCAGGGTTTGGGGGCTCCGACCGCACTGCGCTACAATCCTGCGCCTTCGCAGCCTGTCGGCTTCAATTCATCTTTATCAGGCCCGCCCAACCCCCTCACGGTTGGTGCCGGCGCTGAATCGGAGGTACCTCCATGGTGCACAGCATGACCGCCTTCGCCCGGGTAGAACGGGCAGGCACTCAGGGCACCCTGAGCTGGGAACTGCGCTCGGTCAACAGCCGCTACCTGGAGCCGCACCTGCGTTTGCCGGAAGCCTTTCGCGACCTTGAAGGCGCGGTCCGCGAAGCCCTGCGCCAGGGCCTGTCCCGTGGCAAGGTCGAGTGCACCTTGCGCTTCATCGAGGAAACCGCCGGCAAACCGCTGCAGGTGGATCGCGAGCGCGCCGCGCAACTGGTCGCCGCCGCCGAGTCCGTCGCCAGCCTGATCAAGCAGCCGGCCGCGCTCAACCCGCTGGAAGTCCTGGCCTGGCCGGGTGTACTGGTGGCCGATGCCACTGACCCGCAAGCCTTGAACAGTGACGCCCTGGCCCTGTTCAACCAGGGCTTGAAGGAACTGAAGAATGGCCGCGAACGAGAAGGCGCCGAACTGGCCAGGCTGATCGACGAACGCCTGTCCTCCATCGAGGAAGACGTGGCGACCCTGCGTGAACTGGTCCCGCAGATGCTCGCGACCCAGCGCCAGAAGATCCTCGACCGCTTCGCCGACATGCAAGCTGAGCTGGATCCGACCCGTCTCGAACAGGAGATGGTGCTGCTGGCACAGAAAAGCGACGTCGCCGAAGAACTGGACCGCCTGAGCACCCACATCATTGAAGTACGTCGCGTGCTCAAGTCCGGCGGCGCGGCCGGGCGGCGCCTGGACTTCCTGATGCAGGAACTCAACCGCGAAGCCAACACACTGGGCTCCAAGGCCTTCGACCCGCGCAGCACCCAAGCTGCGGTCAACCTCAAGGTGTTGATCGAGCAAATGCGCGAACAAGTGCAGAACATTGAGTAAGGCAACTGACATGACCCACAGCACCGGCACCCTATACATCATTTCCGCGCCGTCGGGCGCGGGCAAGAGCAGCCTGGTCAAGGCCCTGACTGACGCCAAACCGGAGATTCGCGTCTCGGTCTCCCACACCACCCGTGCCATGCGCCCCGGTGAGGTGGACGGCGTGAACTATCACTTCGTCTCCCGCGAGACGTTCGTGAAGATGGGTGAGCACGGGGACTTCCTGGAGCGCGCCGAAGTGTTCGGCAACCTCTACGGAACCTCGCAAAGCCACCTGCAGCAAACCCTGGACGCAGGTCACGACCTGATTCTGGAAATCGACTGGCAAGGCGCGGAACAAGTACGCAAGCTGATGCCCCAGGCCCGTTCGATCTTCATCCTGCCACCGTCCTTGCAAGCCCTGCACCAGCGCCTGACCAACCGTGGGCAGGACAGTGACGAGGTCATCGACGGGCGGATGCGCGAAGCCGTCAGCGAAATGAGCCACTACGTCGACTACGACTATCTGATCATCAACGACGATTTCGCCCACGCGCTGGGCGACCTGAAAGCGATTTTCCGCGCCAATCAGCTGCAACAGAAACGCCAGCAGCAGCGCTTCGGCAAATTGCTGGCTGAACTCCTGGGTTAAAACAGCACTTCCCAAAACCGCTGCAAGCGCTTTACATTGGCACTTGCAGCGCGTTGAAGGGCTTGGTTAAAAAATCAGCGCTTCCCTTAACGCTGGTGATTTTTTAAACTGTCGAGTCCGCTCGCCCATCCGGGCAGCGCGCATATTGCATTTGCTACGAGGAAGACCATGGCCCGCGTAACCGTTGAAGACTGCCTAGAACACGTGGATAACCGCTTTGAGCTGGTCATGCTCTCTACCAAGCGTGCCCGTCAACTGGCCACCGGCGGCAAAGAGCCGAAAGTAGCATGGGAAAACGACAAGCCTACCGTTGTCGCCCTGCGCGAAATCGCTGAAGGCCTGATCGACTACGCAGCCATCGCCGAAGCCGAAATCGTTGAAGATGAGCCGCTTTTCGCTGCTTTCGAGGACGAGTCCAACGAGGCCGTCTGAGCCTATGCCTGGTCGACGTAGCACGGCGCGGGATCACAGCTTACGGCAGGAGACATCATGCCGAGCATAGACGCCCTCGCCGATCGCTTATCGACCTATCTCGGCACGGACCAGGTCAATCTGGTCCGCCGAGCGTATTTCTACGCCGAACAAGCCCATGACGGTCAACGCCGTCGCAGCGGCGAGGCGTACGTCACGCACCCACTCGCGGTAGCGAACATTCTTGCCGACATGCACATGGACCATCAGAGCCTGATGGCCGCGATGCTGCATGACGTCATCGAAGACACCGGCATCGCCAAGGAAGCGCTCAGCGCGCAGTTCGGCGAAACCGTGGCCGAATTGGTGGATGGGGTCAGCAAACTGACCCAGATGAACTTCGAAACCAAGGCCGAAGCCCAAGCGGAAAACTTCCAGAAGATGGCCATGGCCATGGCCCGCGACATTCGCGTGATCCTGGTCAAGCTGGCCGACCGCCTGCACAACATGCGCACCCTGGAAGTACTTTCCGGCGAGAAGCGTCGGCGGATCGCCAAGGAAACCCTGGAGATCTACGCCCCCATCGCCAACCGCCTGGGCATGCATGCCATCCGCATCGAATTCGAAGACCTGGGCTTCAAGGCGATGCACCCGATGCGTTCCGCGCGGATCTACCAGGCGGTCAAGCGCGCCCGGGGCAACCGCAAGGAAATCGTCAACAAGATCGAGGAATCCCTCAGCCACTGCCTGGCCATCGACGGCATCCAGGGCGAGGTCAGCGGTCGCCAGAAGCACCTGTACGGCATCTACAAGAAGATGCGCGGCAAGCGTCGGGCCTTCAACGAGATCATGGACGTCTATGCGTTCCGCATCATCGTCGACAAGGTAGACACCTGCTATCGCGTACTCGGCGCTGTACATAATTTGTACAAGCCGCTGCCGGGACGCTTCAAGGACTACATCGCCATTCCCAAGGCCAACGGCTATCAGTCGCTGCATACCACGCTGTTCGGCATGCACGGAGTACCGATCGAGATCCAGATTCGTACCCGGGAAATGGAAGAAATGGCCAATAACGGCATCGCCGCCCACTGGCTGTACAAATCCAGTGGCGACGAACAGCCCAAAGGCACTCACGCCCGCGCCCGCCAATGGGTCAAGGGCGTGCTGGAAATGCAGCAACGCGCCGGCAACTCCCTGGAATTCATCGAGAGCGTGAAGATCGACCTGTTCCCGGACGAGGTCTACGTGTTCACACCCAAAGGCCGGATCATGGAGCTGCCCAAAGGCTCCACCGCGGTGGACTTCGCCTACGCGGTTCACACCGACGTCGGCAACAGCTGCATCGCCTGCCGGATCAATCGTCGCCTGGCGCCGCTGTCCGAACCCCTGCAAAGCGGTTCCACAGTGGAAATCGTCAGCGCCCCGGGCGCGCGCCCGAACCCGGCCTGGCTGAATTTCGTGGTCACCGGCAAGGCCCGCACCCATATCCGCCATGCTCTCAAGCTGCAGCGCCGCTCCGAGTCCATCAGCCTCGGCGAACGCTTGCTGAACAAGGTGCTCAACGGCTTCGACAGCTCCCTGGAAAAGGTCCCGGCCGAACGCATCCAGGCGATTCTCCAGGAATACCGCCTGGAACTGATCGAAGACCTGCTGGAAGACATCGGCCTGGGCAACCGCATGGCCTACGTTGTGGCGCGCCGCCTGCTGGGCGAAGGCGAACAGCTGCCAAGCCCGGAAGGCCCGCTGGCAATCCGCGGCACCGAAGGCCTGGTGCTGAGCTACGCCAAGTGCTGCACGCCGATCCCGGGCGATCCGATCGTCGGCCACCTGTCCGCCGGCAAGGGGATGGTGGTGCACCTGGACAACTGCCGCAATATCAGCGAAATCCGCCATAACCCGGAAAAGTGCATCCAGCTCTCCTGGGCCAAGGATGTCACCGGCGAATTCAACGTCGAACTGCGCGTAGAACTGGAACACCAACGCGGCCTGATCGCGCTGCTGGCCAGCAGCGTCAACGCCGCCGACGGCAACATCGAGAAAATCAGCATGGACGAACGCGATGGTCGCATCAGCGTGGTCCAACTGGTGGTCAGCGTGCACGACCGCGTACACCTGGCCCGCGTGATCAAGAAACTGCGCGCCCTGACCGGGGTCATCCGCATCACCCGCATGCGTGCGTAGCCCGTCCATTACAAGGAGTCATTCATGACCAAGACAGTTATCACCAGCGACAAGGCACCTGCTGCCATCGGCACCTACTCCCAGGCGATCAAGGCTGGCAACACCGTCTACATGTCCGGCCAGATCCCTCTGGACCCCAAGACCATGGAGCTGGTGGAAGGCTTCGAAGCCCAGACCGTCCAAGTGTTCGAAAACCTCAAGTCGGTAGCCGAGGCCGCTGGCGGTTCGTTCAAGGACATCGTCAAGCTGAACATCTTCCTCACCGACCTGAGCCACTTCGCCAAGGTCAACGAGATCATGGGCAAGTATTTCCAACAGCCTTACCCAGCCCGCGCCGCCATTGGCGTGGCCGCCCTGCCAAAGGGTGCACAGGTTGAAATGGATGCCATTCTGGTCATCGAGTAACACCCGCGGCGCAGCCCTCAAGGCTGCGCCGTTTTCGTTCTGAAAGGATTTCATCATGCGCCAAGCGCTAGCTGTTTCGCTGCTCGCCGTACTGCTCGGCGGTTGTGCCAGCGACCCCGCCAAAAACGATGTGGGCGGCATCTGGATCAATCAGGTAGCGATCGACGCAGCCTCCAAGGGCGGCCCTTTGCGTGAAGCCCTCCAGGCCTACGGCCCGAACCTGGAATGGGAGCTCAATACCAAGGCTGGCCAGGCCCGCTACACCAACGGTTTCGAAACCGTCGAAGGCAAGATCATCGGCGACGGTTCCAGCACTGCAAAAGTCGAGTTCTATGGCAGCGCCGCCACCGACTTGAAGCGCAACGGCAAGCAACTGCTGCAAGTGGCCAACGACAATGAGCCCGAGCAGGTCTTCGACCGCCCCAAAGACCCCGCCCCCGAAGGCGCGCCGCTAGGCGCCAACTTCGAGCGCGCCTTGTACTCGGCGTATCTGGGTGGCAAGTGGAAGATCGTCAACGGACCGGGCCTGGGCAACGAAGTGCAGTTCCAGGCAAACGGCGCCGTCCAGGGCCTGCCGGGCGCCGATCGCTACGCCTTGTGCCTGGCTGGCGACTGCGCCTCGATGAGCGGCGGCAACGATAGCATCTGGCTGCAGCTCAACGGCCAGGGCAACTCCTGGATCTTCGTGCGCAAGGATCAACAGCTGGAGATCTTCCAGGCGGTGAATACCGCCCTGGCGGATGAAGTGCCCTCGCTGACGCCGGGCAGCCAGCAGTGGTTGCTGGAAAAGCAGTAACTACCCTGTAGCCGCTGCCGCAGGCTGCGACAAGGTCCACAGGACCTTCGGCCTGTCGGCAGCGACGCCCTCGGGAAGCCGGTCGCAGCCTTCGACCGCGACCCCAAGCTGCTCGGGCAACTTAGCCCTGCGTCGTCAAAATCGCTGCATAACCTTCGCGATAACTCGGATAGCGCGGCACCCAGCCCAGCGCCCTGGCCCGGGCATTGCTGCAACGCTTGCTGCCGGTACGACGCACGCTGGCATCGTCCGCCCATTCGGTGACGCCCAGGTAATCGCGCAGCCAGTCGACGACCTCTGCCAGGGGCGCGGGCGCATCGTCCACGCCGATATAGCAATCATCCAGCGCCGTGCCACTGCGGTCCGCCTTGAGCAGGAACGCCAGCAGGCCCGCGGCATCGTCCGCGTGAATACGGTTGCCGTACAGCGGCGGCTCGATCGCCACGCGATAACCCCGGCGCACCTGGGTCAGCAGCCACTCGCGACCCGGGCCATAGATGCCGGTCAAGCGCACCACAGTGGCGGGAATACCGCTGCCCAGAGCCACCTGCTCGGCTTCCAGCATCATGCGTCCGGAGTAGGCCTGGGCCTCGGCCACGGAAGCCTCGTCGACCCACTCACCGTCCTTCTGCTCATAAACGCTGCTGCTGGAGACAAACAGCAAACGCTTGGGCGCCTGGCCGCGCTGCTTGAGCCAGCCCAGTACATGCTGCAGACCATCGACATAAGCCGCGCGATATCCGGCTTCGTCATGCTCGGTGGCCGCCGCGCAATACACCAGATAGTCCGGCGACTTCTGCGGCCATTGCCCGGGGCATTGCTCGCTGAACAGGTCACCTGCAATGCCCACCACCCCCTGTGGCAAGCGCGATACGTTGCGACGCAGGCCGTAAACCTGCCATTGCTCGGCCAGCAGTTGAGTCGCCAGGCGACTCCCGACATCACCGCAACCGGCGATCAATACAGAGGGGGAGGACATCAGAAAACTCCTTTGGGAAAGGTCAAGACTAGCCCTCGCACTGGACGAACGGCTAGCAATCAAGGAAAAAAAGATACTCTATTACTTCTGTTAACAAGAATTACTTGCAATAATAACCGCCCATTTTGTTCTCGGCCCTGCGAGGCCTAGAAGGACATTTCACCCTTTTCTCCTCTCAGGTCCGGCCAGCATGACAAGCAACCAACTCTCCGTCTCGCCAACCAAACGCCCAAGCCCGCTGCGCGCCATGAGCGCGGTTGCAGCGCTGTTGTGCAGCCTGCTGCTGGCACCGACCGCAGCCTTTGCCGACCAGCACGCCCCAGCCACCGCCGCAGCCCCTGCCCCTGCCGCGACCGCTCCAGCCGCTGAACATACGGCCAACGACCCGACCGCTCCAGCCGCAGCCCCAGTGGCCGGCGAGCCAGTCCAGGCCGAAGGCCAGCCCGCTATCGGCGAAGACGCTCCTGAGGTCCTGGAGGCCGACAACACACTGGGCATGGCCCATGACCTGTCGCCGTGGGGCATGTACCAGAACGCCGACATCATCGTGAAACTGGTGATGATCGGCCTGGCCATCGCCTCGATCATCACCTGGACCATCTGGATCGCCAAAGGCTTCGAGCTGATGGGTGCCAAGCGCCGCCTGCGCACTGAAATCGCCGCGCTGAAAAAGGCCACCACCCTCAAGGAAGCCAGCGCCACCGCCACCAAGGAGGGCACCCTGGCCAACCTGCTGGTGCACGATGCCCTGGAAGAGATGCGCCTCTCGGCCAACAGCCGCGAGAAGGAAGGCATCAAGGAGCGCGTCAGCTTCCGCCTGGAGCGCCTGGTGGCTGCCTGCGGCCGCAACATGAGCAGCGGCACCGGCGTGCTGGCCACCATCGGTTCCACCGCGCCGTTCGTCGGCCTGTTCGGCACCGTGTGGGGCATCATGAACAGCTTCATCGGCATCGCCAAAACCCAGACCACCAACCTTGCCGTGGTTGCCCCGGGTATCGCCGAAGCCCTGCTGGCCACCGCCCTGGGCCTGGTTGCCGCGATTCCCGCGGTGGTGATCTACAACGTCTTCGCCCGCTCCATCACCGGCTACAAGGCCCAGGTCACCGACGCCTCGGCCGAGGTCCTGCTGCTGGTCAGCCGCGACCTGGATCACCAGCCGAACGAGCGCTCCGCACAACCGCACATGGTGAAAGTGGGGTAATCAGCCATGGGCTTGCATTTGAAAGAAGGCGCAGGCGACGACCTGGCCGAAAACCACGAGATCAACGTCACGCCGTTCATCGACGTGATGCTGGTGCTGCTGATCATCTTCATGGTGGCCGCACCGCTGGCCACCGTGGACATCAAGGTCGACCTGCCCGCCTCCAGCGCCAAACCGGCGCCGCGGCCGGAAAAACCGGTGTTCCTCAGCGTCAAGGCCGACAAGCGCCTGTTCCTCGGCGAAGACGAAGTCAAGGCTGAAACCCTTGGCGCCATCCTCGACGCCCGGACCCAGGGCAAGAAAGACACGACCATCTTCTTCCAGGCCGACAAAGGTGTGGATTACGGCGACCTGATGAGTGTGATGGACACCCTGCGCGCGGCCGGCTACCTGAAAGTCGGCCTGGTCGGACTTGAGACGGCAGCCAAGAAATGATCACGACGCGCCAAAGACTGACGCGTTACAGCGGTAGCCTGGCAGTGGTGTTGGGCGTCCATGGGTTGGCGATCCTGCTCGCCCTCAACTGGTCCAAGCCACAGCCCATGCCCATCCCCCCCCAAGCCATGGTGGTGGAATTGGCACCTGCCCCTGTGCCGCCTCCACCGGCGCCGCCGAAAGTGGTGACCCCACCACAACCGCCGGCCCCCGTGGAAGAACTGCCGCTGCCGAAACTGGCCGAAGCGCCGAAGCCGACCATCTCGGTACCCAAGCCGGTGAAGCAGAAGCCCAAGCCGCAACCGCCAAAGCCGGTGGTCAAGCCTGAGCCGCCCAAGGAAAAGCCTTCCGAGGAAAAGCCCAGCGACGCCCCGGTCACACCGGCTCCGTCCAAGCAGCCCGCTCCTGCGACCCCTGGCCCGTCACCGGCCCAGGCCGCCGCCAAGGCTAACTGGCAGGGGGAATTGCAGGCGCACCTGGCCAAGTACAAGCGCTATCCGAGCGAGGCTCAGCGTCGAGGCAAGGAAGGCACCAACTCCCTGCGCTTCGTCGTCGATGCCGAAGGCAAGGTGCTGTCCTATGAGCTGGTCGGCAGGTCGGGCAACGCCGATCTGGACCGGGCCACCCTGGACATGATCCGTCGTGCCCAGCCGCTGCCCAAGCCACCGGCAGACATGCTCAACAACGGCAGCGTGGAAATCACCGCCTCGTACAACTACGAGATCGACCGCAGCCGCGGCCGCCGCTGATCCACCGCAAGGGCACCTTCAAGGTGCCCTTCGCATTTGTGCCGCCTGAAGCAGGCATTGGCGGGTGTCGCATTCCACCCTCGGTCTGATAACGTGCGTCTATCGATTGCAGCCGTTATGCTTGGCCGCAACCTCACGGACGCCCGCTATGACTCTTACAGAATTGCGCTACATCGTTACCCTCGCCCAAGAGCAGCACTTCGGCCATGCCGCCGAGCGCTGCCATGTCAGCCAGCCCACCCTGTCGGTCGGCGTGAAAAAGCTTGAAGACGAACTCGGCGTGCTGATTTTCGAGCGCAGCAAGAGCGCCGTGCGCCTGACCCCGGTGGGCGAGACCATCGTCGCCCAGGCGCAAAAGGTCCTGGAGCAGGCCCAGGGCATCCGTGAGCTGGCCCAGGCCGGCAAGAACCAGCTGACCGCACCGCTCAAGGTCGGGGCGATCTACACCGTCGGCCCCTACCTGTTCCCGCACCTGATTCCCCAGCTGCACCGGGTCGCCCCGCAGATGCCGCTGTATATAGAAGAGAACTTCACCCACGTACTGCGCGACAAACTGCGCAACGGCGAGCTGGACGCGATCATCATCGCCCTGCCGTTCAACGAGGCCGATGTCCTGACCCTGCCGCTGTACGACGAACCCTTCTATGTGCTGATGCCCAGCGGCCACCCCTGGACCAAGAAGGAAACCATCGACGCCAACCTGCTCAACGACAAGAGCCTGTTGCTGCTGGGCGAAGGCCACTGCTTCCGCGACCAGGTCCTGGAGGCCTGCCCGACCCTGACCAAGGGCAACGACGGCGCCAAGCACACCACCGTGGAATCCAGTTCCCTGGAAACCATCCGCCACATGGTCGCCTCCGGCCTGGGCATCTCGATCCTGCCGCTGTCGGCCGTGGACAGCCATCACTACGCCCCCGGGGTGATCGAAGTCCGCCCCCTGACCCCGCCCGTGCCGTTCCGCACCGTAGCCATCGCCTGGCGCGCCAGCTTCCCGCGGCCCAAGGCCATCGAGATCCTCGCCGACTCGATCCGCCTGTGCTCGGTGGCCAAGCCGCCCGCCGCGAGTTAAGCGCTCGCAATGACTGAGCTGTCGAAAGTGCCGGTCACGGCACTCAAGGGCGTCGGCGAAGCCATGGCCGAGAAGCTGGCCAAGGTCGGCCTGGAAAACCTTCAGGACGTGCTGTTCCACCTGCCCCTGCGCTACCAGGACCGCACCCGCGTGGTGCCGATCGGCGCCCTGCGCCCCGGCCAGGATGCTGTGATCGAAGGCACCGTCAGTGGCGCCGATGTGGTCATGGGCAAGCGCCGCAGCCTGCTGGTGCGCCTGCAGGACGGTACCGGCGGCCTGAGCCTGCGCTTCTACCATTTCAGCAATGCGCAGAAGGACGGCCTGAAGCGCGGCACCCGTGTGCGCTGCTATGGCGAAGCCCGGCCCGGCGCCTCGGGCCTGGAGATCTACCACCCGGAATACCGTGCCATCAGCGGCGACGAGCCGCCGCCGGTGGACCAGACCCTGACACCGATCTACCCCCTGACCGAAGGCCTGACCCAGCAGCGCCTGCGCCTGCTGTGCCAACAGAGCCTGGCCCTGCTGGGCCCGCGCAGCCTGCCTGACTGGCTGCCGGAAGAGCTGGCCCGGGACTATCAGCTGGCGCCCCTGGACGATGCGATCCGCTACCTGCATCACCCGCCGGCGGACGCCGATGTCGACGAACTGGCCCTGGGGCACCACTGGGCCCAGCACCGCCTGGCGTTCGAGGAGTTGCTGACCCACCAGCTGTCCCAGCAGCGTCTGCGCGACAGCCTGCGCTCACAGCGCGCCCCGGTGCTGCCATTGGCCAGGAAACTGCCGGTCAAGTACCTGAAGAACCTGGGCTTCGCTCCCACTGGCGCGCAACAGCGCGTGGGCAACGAGATCGCCTACGACCTGAGCCAGCCCGAGCCCATGCTGCGGCTGATCCAGGGCGACGTGGGCGCCGGCAAGACCGTGGTCGCCGCCCTGGCCGCCCTGCAGGCGCTGGAGGCCGGCTACCAGGTGGCACTGATGGCGCCGACGGAAATCCTCGCCGAGCAGCACTTCATCACCTTCAAGCGCTGGCTCGAGCCCCTGGGCCTGGAAGTCGCCTGGCTGGCTGGCAAGCTCAAGGGCAAGGCCCGCAGCGCAGCCCTGGAACAGATTGCCGGTGGCGCACCGATGGTGGTGGGCACCCACGCGCTGTTCCAGGACGAAGTGCAGTTCAAGAACCTGGCCCTGGTGATCATCGACGAACAGCACCGCTTCGGCGTGCAGCAGCGCCTGGCCCTGCGCCAGAAAGGTGTGGGCGGCCGCCTGTGCCCGCACCAGTTGATCATGACCGCCACGCCGATCCCGCGAACGCTGGCCATGAGCGCCTACGCCGACCTGGACACCTCGATCCTCGACGAACTGCCTCCCGGTCGCACCCCGGTGAACACCGTGCTGGTGACCGACAGCCGGCGCATCGAAGTCATCGAGCGGGTACGCGCCGCCTGCGCCGAAGGGCGCCAGGCGTACTGGGTCTGCACCCTGATCGAAGAGTCCGAGGAACTGACCTGCCAGGCCGCGGAAACCACCTTCGAAGACCTTTCCAGCGCCCTCGGCGAATTGCGCGTAGGGCTGATCCACGGCCGCATGAAGGCCCCCGAGAAAGCCGCGGTGATGGCCGAGTTCAAGGCCGGCAACCTGCAACTGCTGGTGGCCACCACGGTGATCGAGGTCGGGGTCGACGTACCCAATGCCAGCCTGATGATCATCGAAAACCCCGAACGCCTGGGCCTGGCCCAGTTGCACCAGCTGCGCGGCCGGGTCGGGCGCGGCAGCGCCGCCAGCCACTGCGTGCTGCTCTACCACCCACCGCTTTCACAGATCGGTCGCCAGCGCCTGGGCATCATGCGTGAAACCAACGACGGTTTCGTCATCGCCGAAAAGGACCTGGAGCTGCGCGGCCCCGGGGAAATGCTCGGCACCCGGCAGACCGGCCTCCTGCAATTCAAGGTCGCCGACCTGATGCGCGACGCCGACCTGCTGCCGGCGGTACGCGATGCCGCCCAGGCCCTGCTGGAGCGCTGGCCGGACCATGTCAGCCCGTTGCTGGAGCGCTGGCTGCGCCACGGACAGCAATACGGCCAAGTGTGAACCAACACTCAGTTAGTGAACCCTCGCCATAACCAAGCTGGTTATACTCGTCAAATTGTAGAAAAACGGATACCAGACCATGACAGAAGTTGCCCTCGACATTGCAACCCCACACGCTCCGTCTGTTATCCGGTTGCTGCTCGGCAAGCTGGCCATCAGCTACAACGAAGTGATCGACCAGCCGGGCCTGCCGGCTGCGCGCAAGGTCCAGGCGGTACTGCTGGACGACGCCGTCGGCGCGCTGATGGTGCTGTTCCCGCAGAGCCAGTTACTGGACCTCAACCGCCTGGCCGAACTCACCGGCCGCCGCCTGACCGCCGTTTCCACCGAACGCCTGGAGCGCATGCTCGGTAAGCACAGCCTGAGCCTGCTGCCCGGCCTGCCGGCGCTCACCAGCTCACCGTGCCTGTACGAAGAAAGCCTGCTGCGCGAGCCCTGCCTGCTGATCAACTCCGGCGAGCCCGGGGTACTGCTGGAGATCACCAGCGAAGCCTTCAAGAGCATGCTCAGCAAAGCCAGCGCCGGCAACTTCGGCGAGCCCCTGAGCAGCATTCGCCCCAACCTCGACCGCCCGGACGATGACCGCGAGGAGATCTCCCAGGCGATGCAGGCCTTCACCGCGCGGCGCATCCAGCAGCGCCTGGAAGCCACCATCGAGATCCCGCCCCTGGCGGAAACCGCACAGAAGATCATCAAGCTGCGGGTCGACCCCAACGCCACCATCGACGACATCACCGGTGTGGTGGAAACCGACCCGGCCCTGGCGGCCCAGGTGGTCAGCTGGGCCGCCTCGCCCTACTACGCCTCGCCCGGCAAGATCCGCTCGGTGGAAGACGCCATCGTCCGCGTGCTGGGCTTCGACCTGGTGATCAACCTGGCACTGGGCCTGGCCCTGGGCAAGACCCTGAGCCTGCCCAAGGACCAGCCGCAGCACGCCACGCCTTACTGGCAGCAGTCGATCTACACCGCCGCGGTGATCGAGGGCCTGACCCGCGCCATGCCCCGTGCCCAGCGCCCGGAAGCCGGCCTGACCTACCTGGCCGGCCTGCTGCACAACTTCGGCTACCTGCTGCTGGCCCACGTGTTCCCGCCGCACTTCTCGCTGATCTGCCGGCATTTGGAGGTCAACCCGCACCTGTGCCACAGCTATGTCGAACAGCACCTGCTGGGTATCAGCCGCGAACAGATCGGCGCCTGGCTGATGCGGTACTGGGACATGCCGGAAGAGCTGTGCACCGCCCTGCGCTTCCAGCACGACCCGAGCTACGACGGCGCCTATGCCGAGTACCCGAACCTGGTGTGCCTGGCCGTGCGCCTGCTGCGCAGCCGGGGCATCGGCTCCGGGCCCCACGAGGATATCCCCGACGCCCTGCTGGAACGCCTGGGCCTGACCCGGGACAAGGCGGACGACGTGGTGAGCAAGGTGCTGGAAGCCGAAGTACTGCTGCGGGAACTGGCTTCGCAGTTCAGCCAGGCCTGAGCCCATTCGCCGGCCAGCCCGCTCCTGCAGGAGGCGGCTTGCCGGCGAAGTTTCCCGGTCAAGCCTTGGGCTTGGCCTTTTTCGGTTTCAGGTACTTGGTCAGCCCCTGGAACCAGATCACCAGGGCCGGGTTGCCCTTGATCTGGATCGACTTGTCCTGAATACCGGTCATGAATGCCAACTGCTTGTTCTTCGCCTGCAGGGTGGCGAAGCCGTAGGCGGCATCCTTGAAGGCGATGGCGAATGCCGGCTCGGGATAGAACCCCGAACGGCTGGTGACGCGCTGGTCCTTGACGAAAAAATGCCGAGCAACCTTGCCGTCGAGCGTCTGCAGCTGGAACACCAGCTCCTTGTCACCCAACTGTTGCTGGAAAGCAGGATTGTTGCGGCTGGCTTTGCCCATCAACAGGCCAAGCACCCAGAGAAGAAAACGGAATTTCATGCACGGCGCCTCAGTGGAATTATTGGATGGCCGGCGCAGTTTAACCTGTAACTCGAAGAGCGCCAGCCGATCTGTTCGATTGCTCGGAGATCGGCTGGCGTTCAACGCTTATCGCGACATCTTGTCAGACAATCGCCAACTCAGACGTTAGGGCAAGGCACCGGTGCCCAGTCACCCAGGTCCGGGTTCTTGCACATGCTGTTGACCTGGGTCTGGCCGGTGGTCGCGACCTTGTTGCTCTCGGCCTGCTTGATCTTGGCATCCTGGATCGACCTCTCGGTGCTCACCGCTTCCTGAGGCACGGTCGGCAGCTTGGGCTGCTTGACCTTCTGTGGCTGTTTTCT
Organism: Pseudomonas sp. GW822-FHT06D10; assembly: GCF_058799535.1. Lineage (NCBI taxonomy): Bacteria > Pseudomonadati > Pseudomonadota > Gammaproteobacteria > Pseudomonadales > Pseudomonadaceae > Pseudomonas > Pseudomonas sp. GW822-FHT06D10. Next base: position 501,423 of record NZ_JBXALN010000003.1, read on the forward strand.
CTTGCCACCGGTGGTCACCGTGGTGGTATCGGCGGTGGCGACTTTCACCACGTCGGTACGCTGCACGCCCACTTGCTGCAGATCCTGCTCGTAGGCCTGGTTGTACTTGCTCAGGTCTTCGCTGGCACGGCCGTTCACCGCGGTGATCAGGTCGTTGGACTCCTTCAGGCCGCTGACGATTTCCGCCAGGCGCTTGCGCCCTTCCACGTCATTGATGGTGTTGGCCTTGCGGGAGCTGATCAGGCTGTCGAAGGCGCGCTGGTAGCAGGTCTGGGAAGCGCGGGCATAGGCCGTGCTGCGGTCGATGTCGGCCGCGCTCTTGTTGACGTCGGCAGCGTAGGAAGCGATGCGCTGGTTGTCGTCGGCGATCTGCTTCTGGCGCTCGGTGTAGTAACCGGCTGCGCCACCGGCCAGGGCACCGCCTGCGGCACCGATGGCGGCGTTGCGGCCACGGTGGTCGCCGTCACCGGTCAGGGCACCGAGCAAAGCGCCGCCGGCAGCGCCCAGGGCAGCACCGGTGACCACCGACTTGGTCATGTCCGAATCCGTGGCGCGCAGGTGCTGCACCGGCTCGTAGCAGCTCGGGTAGTACTCGACCTTGGTGGTCGAGGCGACCTTGGACACCGGAGAGGTCGCGCAACCGGTCAATACGGTGCTGAACCCGGCGGCAACCAACAGCAGGTGACGCTTGGACGTTGAAGCAAATGGGTTGCGGGAAAAAAGCATGTTCGTGATCTCGATTAAGTTTGACCAACTCGGCGCGACGCAATGTCGTCCGAGATCCTCCAGGCTCGACAGACAGCGGCCGGTCATGACTTCTGACCGGTCGATGCGAGCAGTTCCTTCAAAATCGTCGCCGGGTCGGCTCGCCGTTGCTGGCGATAATTCCCGACATGGCGAACGAATAACGTAGCGCGCGTCACCAGGCTCTTGCCGAGCACCGGCTTGCGATTGAGCTCTTCCTTGATTCGTTGAAATTGCGCCTGGATCACCGCGTCGGTGTAACGGGTGCCCGTGGCCAGGTTGTCGATGTAGATCGCCACCGCCCCGTCCAGCGCGCTGCGGCCGTTGTCGATGGCTTCGGCGAACAGCTTGGCGCTGGGCTCGTCCTTGGCATCGATGGCCTGCTGCTGGCTCTTCTTCAGGTTGGTCAGGCGGATGTTGTAGTTGTTGATGGTCTCGGCCACCAGGGCCGACGACTGGATCAGGTTGCCGGCCGCCTCCTCGCGCTGCTGGGCGATCAGCGAGACGTTGCGCTTGAGCTCTTCGTTGACCAGCCCCAGCTCCGCCTGCAGGCGCGGGTCGACGCTGGCGGCGATGATGGCGTCCAGGCGCTTGGTGGGGTCCTGGGCGTCGTCGATGGCATCGGTCAGGGACGCCAGGCGGCCCTCCTTCTGCCACTGGGCAAACAGCTCCTTGTAGCGCGAACGGGGCGCCGACAGCGCGCCGATGGCCACCCGGAAACCGGTGGTTTCGTTGCTCTGCTCAGTGCCGTCGGCGCCAAACAGCGGGTACTCGCGGCGCATCCCGGTGAACAGCGTGCCTTCGCCTTCCAGGTAATTGCCGCCCTTGACCACGAAACCGCCGTAGGTGCCCTGGCGGCGCCCGGCGCGCACCAGCTGGAAGGACTCCTGGACCATCTCGGCGGCGTTGCCGATCACGTCGAACATGCCGATGGGGTTGGGCAGCTTGGTGCCGATGGGCATCAGGCGCGCGGCCTGGCCGGTGCCGCCGGCCACCTGGTTGAACACCGCCCAGTCTGCCAGCGGGCCTTCGTCTTCGCTGCCCTCCACGCGCCGCGGGAACAGGCGGCCTTCCAGCTCCTGGCGGCTGACCGCCTGGCCGCCGCGGGCGGCGTATTCCCACTCCACCTCGGTGGGCAGGCGCACAAAGCCCAGGCCACCGTCTTCCGAGGAACTGCCACGGCCGCTGACCGGCAGCAGGTCGCGGTGGTTCTTCATCAGCCAGGCGCTGTACACCGCGGCAAAGCGCTCGGCCTCGAAACGCGACAGCTTGACCTTGGGCAGGCGCCCCTGCAGGCCCTCCGGCGCCTCACAGGCCGGGGCCGGATCACCGCTGGCCAGGGACTGGGCCTGGGCCATGACCTGGGCGTACTGGCGGGCAGTGACCTCGTACTTGCCGATGAAATACAGCATTGGCTTGAGGGGCACCCCGGCGCCACTTTTCGGCAGCGCCGGGCCAATGGTCTTGCCCCAGGCGCCAGGCAGGTCCTTGAGGGTGAACTGGCCGTTGATGTAGTCCCGGCGATAGCCGGAAATGAACGACTGCTGGTAACCGCTCTCGCCCTCGCTGAAGGGGTAGCCGAGGTTCACCTCACGGTCGTCCAGGGTGCCCTGGGCCAGCACGTAGACGTAGCGGAACACCATCTCGCCGTCGCAGGGCAGCGGCAGGCTGACGTCGTCCGGCAACGGCTTGGGGTTGTCCATCTTGTTCGCCGGTTCTTCGGCCCACACGGCCCCGGCCAGGGTCATGGCCAGCACGGTGCTGATCAACTTATACATCGCGAATTCCTTCACAGGCTTCTATGCGCGACACCCGCCAGCCGCCCAGCGCGGCGGCCAGGGTACTGACGCCCAGCGTCGCCAACAGGGCCAGCCCGTAATGGGCCGGCAGCAGGTGGCTGGCGTATTCGCCGGGCGCCTGCATGAACAAATGATTCAGCCCGGCCTGGGCCAGGCCATACAGGGCGCCGCTCAACAGCGCGGCAAAACCGGCGCTGTACAGCGCCTGGGCCACCACGAACAGCAGCAGCGCACCGGTGGAAAACCCCAGCAGGCGCAACACCGACAGCTCCCGGCGCTTGCGCTCCACCGCCGCCAGGGCCCCGGCGAAGATCGCCGCGAAGGCACCCGCCAGGGCCAGCCCGGCGATCACCCAGAAGACGATGGCCAGGTTGCGGCTCAAGGACTGCACCTGGGCTATGGTCTGGGCCTGGGTCGACACCAGCAGGCCGCGCTCGGCGAAATACAGACGCAATGGCTCGACATCCCCCAGGTCGCGGGCATACAGGCGAAACGCCGGGTAAACCCGCTGCCCGGCAGTTGCCTGGGCATCTCCGAGCCAGCCCAGGGCCGCCACAGCGCGTCCGTCGCGGTAATCCTCGGCGGCCTCCAGCAGCGCCAGCGGGGCGAACAGCGCGTCCCGGGCAAAGGCCTCCAGAGGCAGAACGCCCTCCACCTGGACCCGGGTCCGCTGTACCTCGCTGCGCCCCGCCACCTGCCGGCCAAAGGTCGCCTGCAACCAGTCCCCCGGCTGCACCCCAAGCTTCTCGGCGGCGGTGCGGCTGAGCAGCACGCCACTCATGCCCCGGGGCGCCGGCAAGCGCCCGAGCAAGGGGTCGCCGGCCGCGGTGGGGAGCATTTCCACGGTCAGGCCGATATCCCCCGTGCCCCGGGACAGGTCCGCGGTGGCGGCGATCTGCCGGGTACGCGGCAAGGCAAAGGCCACGTCCGGACGCTGCCCCAACTGGGCGATGAAGTCGGCGCTGAAGCGCCCGCCGCCCAGGGGAATGATCTCGCGCACCGCCGGGTCCTTTTCCAGGCGCTCGGTGAGGCTGCTCACCAGCCCGAACTTGAGCCCGAACAGCACCAGCAAGGGGGCGATCACCGCCACCAGGGCCAGCACCGAACAGGCCGACAGCCAGCTGTCGGCCCGGTAGTCCTGCCAGGCCAGTGCCGCGGTCAGGGAGGCGCGCATCAGCAGGCCTCCCCAAGCGTGGCAGTGACTCCGCCATCGGCGTCGCGCTGGCAGGCGATGCGTCGTACCTGCAAGCCGTTGGCCCGGGCCAGGGGTTCGTCGTGGGTGGCGATCACACAGCACACCCCCTGGTCCCGCGACTGCTGCACCAGCAGTTGCATCACCCGCTGAGCGTTCAAGGGGTCCAGGGCCGCTGTCGGCTCGTCCGCCAGCAATACCTGAGGGTTGTGGGCCAGGGCCCGGGCGCAGCTGACCCGCTGGCGCTGGCCCACCGACAGCGCGGCGGGTTTCTTGTGCAGCTGGTCGGCGATCTCCAGGCGCTCGGCCAGGCGCCGGGGAATGCCCTCGTCCGCCAGCCCCAGCAACTGCCGGGGCAGGCTGATATTCGCGCGCACGTCGAGAAAGCCCAGCAGGCCGCCGGTCTGCAGCACATAACCCAGGTGCCGGCTGCGCAACTGCGCCAGCGCGCTGTGGCCGTCGCCGCGCCAGATCCCGGCAATGTCGATGGCATCCCTGGCCGGGGAGAACTCGAAGCGCGCCGCCGAATCCGGGGCCAGCACCAGCGCCAGCAGGTCCAGCAGCGTGCTCTTGCCGCAACCGCTGGGGCCGACCACCGCCAGTTGATCACCGGCACGCAGTTGCAGCCTGGGGATCACCAGGCTGTAGCGTTGGCGACCCTCGCCGCGGCTCTTGTGCACCTGCGCCAGATTGAGCATCACGGCAGGGTCGACAACGGAACGCGGTACAGGGCATCACCCGGCTCGGCATCACCGAAGCGCACCCAGTTGGCCAGATCGTTATGGAAGGTTTCGTAGAGGCGGATCTTCGAATCCAGCTCGTCGATGAAGTCTTCCTGCTCGGCCACGCTCAGGGACAGCCACAGGTCCTGGGTCATGTTCAGCGACTTGCTGCGGTACGGCAGGCCTTCCAGGTATTCCCCCAGCACGCCGCCGTCGGCCAGGTTGCCGCCCTTGCGCAGGGCCGACGGGTCGCGGCTCATGTAGGCACTGGCGCTGGCGATTTCCTGGAAGAAATCCTTGGGCGAGGTCTGGGTCTTGCGCGCCGCGTCGACGATCAGTTTCAGCGACTGCTGCAAGTCGTTGAGTTGCAGCTTGGTGAGCATCACACAGACCTGGAACGCCGGCAGCGCCGGGTTGGTCAGGTCGCGGTCGGCGGTCCAGGCGCTGACCAGCTGGGGCGCCTGGCTGGCGGACTTGCGGCCGAGGAAATCCATGTGCATGGCGTAGCCGATGGCCGCCGACTTCTGCGCGATGCTCGGCGCCGCCGCCAGCACCGGGACTTCCTGGCTCTGGTTGCTGCGCACCTGATGCACCAGGTCGGCGAACACCGTGCCGATCTCGTCGACCCGCTCGCCGAACTTGCCCACATCGCCGCCGGGCACCGGAATGTACAGGTCGCCGATTTTCGGGTTGGCGTCGGCGGTCAGCACCCGGTACTGGGTTTCCGCCTGGGCGTGGTTCTTCTTGCCGGCATCGGTACGCAGGTGCAGGGCGTAGATCTTGATCTGCTTGCCCAGGGCTGCCTGGCGCACTTCCGCCTCGTTCATCTGGGTGCGGCTGTAAGGGTCGTTCTTGCGCAGCGCCCCGGCATCGCTGACCAGCAGGATCAGGCGGCCGCCATAGCCCTTCCAGTCCATGCCCTCCACGGCCTGCATCACGCCGGCAAAGGCGTCTTCGTTGAACGAATGGCTGGAGACACTGGTGGCCTTGACCTGGCTCACCAGCTCCTGGAAGCGCTGGGGATCGCGACCCTGGTCCAGGGTCACCAGGGTCTTGGTCACGTACTCCAGGCCCGGGGTCTTGCTGGTGTTGTTGCGAAAGCCCACCAGGCCGAAGCTGACGCTGTCCAGCTCGCCGCGCTGGGCGATCTTGCTTTGCAGCTCGTGCACCACATCGCGCACCTGGTCGATGTAGGGCTGCATCGACACCGAGGTGTCCACCACCAGCACCACCGCAGTGCGGAAGGCATCGCCGGCCGCCGGAGGAGTATTGGCCGGCAGGCGCTTGCCGCTACTGTCACTGATGCTCTGCGGGCTGTTGCCCGGGTCGATGGAAGCCACATTGAGCAACTGCACCGGCTGGCCGTTCTCGTCGAAACTCTCCTTGGAATCGAAGATCGGCAGCAGGTAGAACTGGTCCTGTGGCACCGCGCTGGCGTTGGGTTCCAGGGCCAGCACCTGCTGTTCGTCCTGGGGATTCTTCTGTGCCTTGAGCAGCAGGTTCTTGGCCGCCGCAGGGTCCGCCAACAAACGCTCCAGCTCGCTGGCCTGACGCACGAACATCACCGGTGCACGACCGGAACGCTCGGTGAATTTCAGCACCAGACTCTGCTTCCAGTCGCTGACCTGTTCGGCCGGCAACCAGCCGGCGCTGCGACCGTCACTGGCGGCCCCCAGGCGCAGCCAGGAGTGGCCGTCGAGGTTCTTGCGCTGATACACGTAGAGCACCGAGAACGCCGGCACCGCCTGGCCCGGCGCAGCCCCAGGCTCACTGGAGAAACTCGCCCCTGGCTTGCTCAGCACCCGCTGGAACAGGGTTTTCTTGCCCGGCATCAGCAGCGGTCGCTGGCCGCCGTCGACATCCGCGGCCACCGGCTGACTGGCCGGGGGCGCCACCACCGCAGGCGTGGTGCCGGCTGTCGAGGCGGTCTTGGGTTCTGGCGCCGGGCTGTCGCCCGACAGCCACCAGTAACCGGCGCCCGCCACTGCCAGGGCCACCGCCACAGCGACGCCGGCCAGGGCCAGCACCGGGCCGCGCCGCTGTTCGGAAGGCCCGCTGCCGGCTGGCGGCAGATTGGCCGTGCGCGGCGGCGCAGGCGGCTCCTCGGGCGGCTCGCGGCGCGGCGCCGGTCGGGGCGCCTGCTGCGGGATCTCGATGGACACCGGGGTCAGCCCGGCCAGGTCGTTGCCCTGAGGTACAGGCTGCGACGCAGCCTGGGGTGGCAGCGGCAAGGGCTGGATCAGCGTCGCTTCCACCTCGGCGGTGGCGGCCGGCAGGTTGTCCAGGGCCGCCAGCAAGGCGGCGGCATCCGGGTAGCGCTCGGCCGGGTCCTTGGCCAGCAGCTTGCGCAGGATGTGCTGGTAGCGACCGTGGTGCAGCGGCAGCTCCGGCAGCGGCTCGGTCAGGTGGGCCAGGGCTGTGGACAGCGCGTCGGTGCCGTTGTAAGGCAGCTCGCCCACCAGGATTTCATACAGCACCACCCCCAGGGCATAGAGGTCGGCGCGGCCGTCGATGTCCTGGCCACGAGCCTGTTCGGGGCTCATGTAGCTCGGGGTGCCCACGGCAAAACCGGCCTGGGTGAACTGGGTGCGGTCGTCCAGGGACTTGGCGATGCCGAAGTCCGAGAGCACCGCGGTGCCGTCGGCGCGGAACAGGATGTTGGCCGGCTTCACATCGCGGTGTACCAGCCCCTGGGCATGGGCATAGCCCAGGGCCGAGGCGATCTGGCGGATATAGGTCAGGCCCTGCTCCGGGGTCAGCCCGGCGGCGATGCGCTCTTTCAGGGTGCCGTTGGGCAGGTACTCCATGGCCATGTAGTACAGCTCGCCGACATTGCCGATGTCGTGGATGGTCACGGTGTGCGGGTGCGACAACCGCGCCAGGGTCTTGCCCTCGCGCAGGAAGCGCTCGCAGAAGCTCGGGTCGGCGGCCAGCGCCGCGGCCATCACCTTGAGTGCCACCTTGCGTTCCAGGGAACGCTGGGTCGCCAGGTACACGCTGGCCATGGCGCCTTCGCCAATTTCGCCCTGGATGTCAAAGCCGGGAATCAGAATGTCCATGGTCAGTGTCCTGCGGCCTTGATCACGATGGCGGTGATGTTGTCCGGAGCGCCCCGGGTCAGGCCCAGGTGGATCAGGCTGCGCACCACGTCATTGGGCTCGCTGTGGCTGAGCACGTCACGCAGCTCAAAGTCCTCGGCGGTCTTGTTCAGGCCGTCGCTGCACAGCAGGAAGGTGTCGCCGTCCTGCACCTGCAGGTCAATCTGGGACAGCTCCAGCTGGGCCTCGACGCCAATCGCCCGGGTCACGATGTTGGCCCGCGGGTGCACCCGCGCCTCGGCCTCGCTGAGCAGGCCGCTGTCCTGCAGGTCCTGGACGTAGCTGTGGTCCCGGGAAATGCCTTCCAGCTGTTCGTCCCGCAACCGGTACAGGCGGCTGTCGCCGGCCCACAGGCACACGGCCCGGGCCCCGCGTACCGCCAGCAGCACCACGGTGCTGCCCATCATGGTCACCCCACGGTTGGCGGTTTCCTCGCGCACCGCGGCGTTGACCGCGGCCAGGCCGTTGCGCAGCGCGGCGACATAGTCGTCCAGGCTGTCGGCGGCCGGAACCGCCCGCAGGCTGTCGACGATCAGGCTGCTGACATAGTCCCCGGCGGCGTGCCCGCCCATACCGTCGGCCACCAGCCACAGGCCGGTCTCCGGGGCTTCGAGCCAGGCGTCTTCATTGATTTTCCGCACCATGCCGACATGGCTGTAGCTGGCGGACTGGTAGGACAGTTGCGGCGCTGAACGCATTTAGACGGCACCCTCTTGTCCGAGCAAAAATTGCGCAAATTCACTGGCCGGCGGCAAGCCCTGGCAGCGCAACAGCATTGGGCTGATGTACTGCGAACCGCGCCCCCACCAAGCACTCGATCCCGCGCAGGCCTGGGCCGCGAGTACCGCGCCCCGGGCCTGTGGATCGCTGACGTAAAACCGCTGCAGGCCGGCGTAGTGGCTGCCTTCGATCCGGCTGGCCGGGCTTGGCGCGCCCAGGGCCTGCAAGCCCTCTTCCAGGGCTTCGAAACTGGCGCCCTCTTCCAGGGTCGCCAGCAACAGCTCTTCCACCTGTTCGAACCACTGCTCCGGGCCGCCGACCAACGAAGCCAGGTCAGCCTCGGGCTCCAGCAGCGCAGCCACGGTCAGGGGGAAATAGCGCCCCACCCGGTCGATGCTCGGCATCACCACCCCGACCACCGCCTGGGGCCCGCAGACCCCGGGGGCCAGGGCGAAGCGCCACAACGGGCTGATCAGGTAGGCGTTCAGCCACTGCTCGCCCAGGGCGTTCTGGCTGGCCAGCAGCCCCGCCGCCAGCCAACTGTCCCAGGGGCCGATGAAACTCTGCGGCAGGCCACGGCTGACAAAATCGCCGCGGCTGGCCAACTTGCCGTACAGGCCGGGCGCCGTCATAGCCGCTCCGGCAGGCTGAAGCCACTGAGCACCCGGCTCTTGAACGGGTTGAAGGCGCTGCTGGCCCGCAGCTCGTAGGAAATGCTCGCACCGTCCACCCGTAGCCGCAGGTTGAAGCGGTCCGGCGAATTGGTGGCGGTCAGGTCCGACTGCTCCAGCAGGCGGAACCAGGCCCAGGGGCCATCCAGGGTGATCCCGGAACGCCCGGTGGGCGACGGCGGCATGATCGACAGGCGCACCACGCCGATGCTCCCCGGGTTGGGCCATTGCATGGCCACCGGCCGGCTCGGGCCGTGGTCGTAGCTCAGTTGCTGGCCGTCCAGGTCGAGCAGGAACTGGCTGATATTGGCGTCCATCGCCACCGGCTTGAGTTCGAAACGCACGGCCGGCTGGGTACCGCCACTGGAGCGGAAGAAGGCGTCGCGAATGTTCGAAGCGCGCTGGAAGGTCTGCAGCACGCCTGGGGAAATCCCCAGCTTCTGCGCCGCGCCCGGCTGCCAGCTCCAGGTGGTGGTCGAGGTGTTGACGTAGGGCTGCAGGTACTTGCGGAAGTAGTTGTCCATCACCCCGCCGGTGCCGAAGAACTGGCCGAAATCTTCCAGGGTCGCGTCCCGGGAGCTGCCCGGCGACATCGGATAACGGCCGCTCAGGGACTGGCGATAGACGTTCACCACTTCGCTGACCCAGGCCGCGTTCAGCTGGTTGCGCACCCCGCCCATCATGGTGTTGGTGGTGGAGCCCACCACCGACTTGACCAGCCCCTGGACCACCGGAGGCTGGCGCTCGGCGGTCAGGCTGACCCGCGCCGCAGCGGCGCTGGCCTGGTTCTTGGCCTCGCCCAGCAGCGCGTCGCCGCTGGCCCCGACCATGGCGCTGACCTGCACGTACAGGGCGTTCATGTCCGCCAGCAGGCCGTCGATGGCCGCCGGCTCGCCCTCGCCCTTGCTCACCAGGCTGTTGAGTTCGGCGAAGTGCGCGCTCACCGGGTCTTCGCTGCTGGCCACGGCAGCCGGGTTGGCCGACTGTTCCTGGCCCAGCAGGGTACCCAGGCGTTGCTTGAGCTGGTCCACACCGCCCTCGACCTTCTGGCCCTGGGCCGCCAGCAGGCGTTCTTCCTGTTGCAGGTCGGTTTCCTTGGCCACGGCCACCAGCAGCTTCTTCAGCGGCGAAGTGGGCCCGGAAAGAATCCGCAGCACGTCGGCGGCCTGGGCCACGCTGGTGATCGGCACGAAGTCGATGTCCGCCAGCAGGGCGTCCCACTGGCGCAGGTAATCCTGGAAGTACAGGCGGCGCACGTCGGCGGCAAGGCTGGCGACGTTCTGCTGGTCGGCCTGATCGCGACCCAGCACCCACTGTTCTTCCGCCAGGGTGCCTGCCTGGTTGAGGCTGGCCAGGAGGAAGCCCTGGCGGTAGCCCTTGGCGGTGAACAGCCCGCTCAGGGGCTCGCTCAACGGCTTGCCGCTCTTGCGGGTGAACACCAGCGCGGCGTCACGGCCACCGGCCTCGCTGAGGCGAAAGTCCGGCACGCCGTCCGGCAGCTTGGCGCGCTTGACCCGGTCATACACCCGCTGGGCCACCGGCAGCTGTTGCAGCTGGCGGCGCAGGTCGTCGATCAGGCGCTGGTCCAGGCGCGCATTGGGCGGATGCTTCTCGAACAGCGCCTGCAGGTGGCCGGTCAGGGCCTGGCGTTGCTCGGGCGGCAGGTCGCGGGCCAGGGTGTGATCCCAGTCCAGGGTGATCCAGGCCTTGATGAAGTCCGGGTCGTAGTGCTCGCTGTCCGCCAGCATCAGGTAGGCCTTGAGCCCCTCGTAGAGGAAGTCCGAGTTGCCGCCGCTGTGCAGTTGCTCTTCGATGCGGGTCATCAACCGTGGAGCGAACACCGCCACCAACAGCTTGCGATAGACGCTGGCGGACTCGGCTTCGAGCATGTCGCCCTGGTACAGGCCCAGGCCTTCGGCCCAGCCCGGTGCGTCGCCGGCCAGGTGGCGGGTGGCGTTGAGCAGCGGCAGCACCGCCAGCACATCGCGCTGGGCCGGGCTGAGGTTCTGCACGTCCTGGCGCACCGGGCCGACGCGCTGGTCGACCTGGGCAATGTAGGCCTGGTTGGCCCTGTAGCTGATGATCCACAAGGTGCTGACCACCAGCACCAGGGCTACGGTGCCAGCCAGGGCGCCACGGGCGATCCATTTGCGCCGGCGCTCGACCTTGGGGTTGACCCCCACCAGCCCGCGCTCGGCAAAGGCCACGGCACTGAACAGCTTCTCGATGAAGTAGCTGCGCCCGGTGCCGGTCTGCCGCGCCAGGTGCTGGCGGTCCAGGTTCATGCTCTGGGCCATGGCGCCGATCAGGCGGTCGATCGGGCTGCCTTCCTGGGTGCCGCTGGTGAAGTACACCCCGCGCAGCAGTACCCGCTCTTCGAAGGCATTGGGCTTGAACACCCCTTCCAGGAAGCTCTGCAAGGATTCCTTGAGCGCTGCGAACTGCTGCGGGAAGCCGTAGATCAGGTCGCGCCGCGCCGGGTCGCGTTCCTGCTGCAGGCGTTCCACCAGGCGCTCGTTGAGCCGCTGCTCCAGGGCCGCCAGTTCCGCCGGCAGGTGGGCCAGGGGGCTGTCACCGCTCTTGCCGTCGTCCAGGGCGAAGGTCATGCCCCAGACCTGCGCCCGCTCTTCCTTGCTCAGGGAGTCGAAGAACTCCATGAAACCCGGCACCAGATCGAGCTTGGTGAGCATCAGGTAGATCGGGAAGCGCACTCCCAACTGGGTGTACAGCTCCTGGATCCGCAGGCGGATCGCTGCGGCGTGGGCAGCGCGCTCCGCTTCGCTGCCGAGCAGCAGGTCGGAGAGGCTGATGGCAACGAAGGCGCCATCGATCGGCCGCCGCGAGCGCTGGGTTTTCAGCAGGTCGAGAAAGCCCAGCCAGGCTGCCTTGTCCACCGTGGCGTGGCTGTCCTGAGTGGTGTAGCGGCCGGCGGTATCGAGCAGCACGGCCTGGTCGGTGAACCACCAGTCGCAGTTGCGGGTGCCGCCCACGCCGCGTACGGCACCGGCGCCCAACTGGGCGGCCAGGGGGAAATGCAGGCCGGAATTGACCAGTGCGGTGGTCTTGCCGGAACCCGGCGGACCGATGATCACGTACCACGGCAGCTCGTAGAGATTGCGTCGCTCGTCACCGCCGAGCTTGGCCTTCTTCAGCAGCGCCAGGGCTTCGTCCATGCGCTGGCGCAGGGCGGCCAGTTCCTCGGCAGTGGCCACGCTGTCCGGGTCCGGCGGGGTGTCGGCGGCCAGGCTCTGCAAGACCTTGGCCGCATGCCGACGGGCCTGGATGATGCAAAACACCCGGTAGCCGATCCACAGCGCGAAGATGAAAATGATCAGCGTCCAACGCCGGCCTTCCGGTACCAGGAACTCCAGCAACGGGCCAATGAACCAGATGATCAGGCTCAGGGCGATCAGCCCCAGCAGCGGGATCACCCAGCGAATCACAAAACTGAAAAACGCCTTCACTCGACCCCCTCCGCCAATACGCTGATTTCTACCCGACGATTACGTGCCCGCCCTTCGGCGGTGGCATTGGTTGCCAGTGGCTCGGTGTCGCTGCGGCCTTCGGCGCTGAAGCGCTCCGGCTGGCCAGTCTTCGCCGCGAGGATCTGCAGCACCGATTCGGCGCGCGCCTGGGACAGCTTCCAGTTCGACGGGAAGCGCAAGGTGGCGATCGGTCGGTTGTCGCTGTGGCCGGTGATCCGCACCTGGCCCTTGACCTTGCGCACGGCGTCGGCGATGCGCAGCATCAGCGGCTGGTAGTCGTCGAGGATGCTGGCGCTGGCCGAGGCGAACAACTCGTCGCCACGGATGGTCACCACCGAACGGTCGACGGCATCTTCCACCGCCACCCGCCCGGCCTTGATGTCCTCGGCGAGGAAGCCCGCCAGGCGCGGACGCTCGACAATCTTCGGCTGGATCACCGGGCGGTCCAGGGTCTGCACCGGGATCTCGCCCAGGGCATGGATGTTCTTGAACACCGGCTCGGCGTCCGCCGCCAGTTTCAGGCGCAGGCCGAACAGCAGCGCCAGGAGCAGGGCCACGCCGATGGCGATGCCGACCCAGGGCGGCATGAACTGGGCCAGCCGGTCACGGGCCACGGTGACCCCGCGCCAGTGTGGCGACAGCTCGCGCTCGTGCTCGCCACGGGCGCTGCGGATGGTGGCCGCGGTGCGCTCGCGCAGGGCCTCGAGCTGGCTGCGACCATCGATCATCACCCGGTAGCGGCCTTCGAAACCCAGGCACATGCACAGGTACAACAGCTCCAGCAGGTACAGGCGCTCGCGCGGGCTTTGCAGGCAGTGCTCCAGCAGCTGGAAGACCTTCTCGCCGCCCCAGGCCTCGTTGTGCACGGTGATCAGCAGGCTCTGCTTGCCCCAGTCGCTGGTGCTGCCCCAGGGCGTGCTCAGCACGGCTTCATCCAGGGCAGTACAAAGCGCATAGCGCGCCAGCAGCACGTCGTTGCGCGGCACGCCGGCGGCTTCCGCGCGCTCCTCGAACTGGCGCAGGTAGGCCAGCAGTTGCGCCCGCAGGCTGGCCGGCGCCGGGTGCGCCAGGGTGCTGCGCAGCCTTGTGAGCAAGGCCAGCAGTGGGCCCGCGGCGCTTTCCAGGGGGTTCAGGCCACGGGCCTGGCCGGCCGGCAGCGGCGCCGCCGGCATGGCCAGCGACGGCGCGGGCGCAGCAGCCGGGCGCCCGGGCTCGGGAGCACGGCCACCGGGGCGCGGCATGAATTGGGTACGGTCGTTGGGCGGGGACGGCTGCCCTGGCGAATCGTCGAAAGGATGCATCGCGACTTATCCTCGAATGGCCCAGAAGGCCAGGTTCAAGCCCGGGAATTCTCCCGCGACGTGGAACGCGAAGCCGCCGGAGTGAACCAGTTGTTTCCAGTGCTCGCTGCCACGGTCCAGCTCGTAGTAGGTCGAGCCTGCGTGGTACGGCAGTTGCCGCGGCGCCACCGGCAGCGGCAGCAGGCCGATACCCGGCAGCTGCAGGTTGACCAGGTCGCGGATGTGCTCCACCGAACCCACCTTGCTCTGCTGGGCGAAGCGCCCGCGCAGGGTTTCGCCCGGCACGTCGGCACGCACCACCAGGATGAAGCTGGCGTTCTCCAGCAGGGTGCGGTCGGCCAGCATCGCCACGTGTACGCCGTAGGCTTTCTCGACGATGGGGATCGGCGTTGCCTTGCTGTCGATCAGCATCGACAGCGCTTCACGCAGGGCCTGCATCACCGGGGCGAAACTCATGGCCAGCTCATCGTGCTGGTACTGCGGGTATTGCTCAGGGCGCCGGGCGCTGTGGGTGAAGGTCGAGAACTCGCCGGCCAGGCTCACCAGCTCGCTGAACAGGCGCTCGGGGTGCAGCGGGCTGATCTGGCTCAGGTGGTTGACCAGGGGCTGGGCGCGGTTCACCAGTTGCAGGAGCATGAAGTCGGCGATTTCCGAAGCGCCCCCCGCGCCCGATGCCACCACGCGCCCGGCCAGGGCCTCGCCGCGCTGGTGCAGCAGGCCCAGCAGCTCGCTGCGAAAGGCGCTCAACGGCTTGGACGCGGCCACGTCCAGCACCGGCGGAATGTAGCTGTCGTCCAGCACCAGAGCACGGTCGGCGCGTTTCTCCTTGACCCGCACCACGCCAATGGCGGCGTAGTCGCTGAGGCCGTCCTGGGCGGTGAGCAGGCGCAGGGCCCGAGAGCCCACGGCCACCGGCGCGCGGTTCTCGAACGGTGCGTTGTCGTCACGCACCTCGCGCACCTGGCTCAGGTAGCGGGCACCGCCCAGCTCTTCGCCCTCGTCCACGGTGTCCCGGGCGCCGGCGCGCTTGAGGGGCAGCGCCAGGTACACCAGGCCGTCACGCAGGTTGTCGTCGATGCACAACGGGCTGGGCGCCAGGTCGTCATGGGGAATGTTGAACGGCGTGCCGTCGGGCAGCAGGCCACGGGCGCTGACGATGGCCAGCTTGCCCTGGGCCAGCAGGCCCTGATCGATACGCAGCTCGGAGAACCCCCAGGCTCCCGTCGACAGCGGGCGGCTGCGGGCGTCGATGAGGTTTTCCAGGTAACGGTCATGCTGCTGGAAGTGCTGGGTTCCAATGAACATGCCTTCCGACCAGACCACGCGATTGTTCCAGGACATGGTTGCTCCGATTGCCTATTGGGCAGGGCTGGATGGGGATGCCACGAGCTCGGCGCTGACCGCGCGGACGTCGAGGACGATCTGATATTGGTTGCTCAGGCGCTGCGCGGTGTTGACCCCGACCCGCCACAGGGCCTGGTCCACTTCGCGATAGCCCACCAGCAGGCCGACCTGACGGGTGGCCGGGTCCAGGGTGCGCTTGAGGGTGAACTGGTCGCCGGGCTTGACCAGCACTTCATCCTGGTCGATCAGGTCCGGGCCGAGGGTAGCCGGCGCCCGCTCCGCCAGGGCGAAGTAGTCGGCGCGCATGAAGGTGGCCGGATTCTTCAGCTCGAAGATCCGTACCCGCACCGGCGTGCTCTGGCCATCAGGCCCAGGGTTGAGCCCGCTGACCGCCTGGAAATGCAGCTCCACAGTCGTGGCGCCGGGCGCTTCCTTGGCCGGTTCGCCGGGAGGTGGTGTGTCCTTGGCACAGGCCGCCAGTACCAGCATGGCAACCAATGTCAGCAATCGTTGAATCATCCTGCGTCCTCAATGACGTATCAGCTGTCCGTGTATCCGTGTTTTTCGGGTGTTCCAGGCGCGCTCAGGAACGGCGCAGCCGGTGGGTGTGTTCTTCATAGGCGCGGCTGAACTCACGACCGAAGAGGTCCTGGAAATCGTCCTGGGCCTCTTGGGAAATCTGTTTGTAGAGTGCAGTGAACTGCTGCCAGTTCTGCGCCTGGCGCGAGCCGCTGAACAGGTTGCCCAGGCCGCCGGGGCGAGCCATGCGGGCTTCCAGTTCAGTGGGCTCGAAGCGCCCCAGCAGGTGCTTGATGGCCGCTTCCACACCGGCCATGACCGCCAGCTGGTGGGCCCGCAGGTCATCGAAACTGTCCTGCACGGCCTGATCCGGAGCCATGAATGCCTGGTTGCTGTGGCGCAGCAGCAGGAGCATGGCCTCGTCCACATTGGGGGCGAACTTCAGCGGGTTGTTTTCCACCGGGCGGATCATCGTCTGCTGCATGCGGAACTCGCCCTTGAGGCTGCTGCGGGCACGCAACACATCGATCAGGCCCTCGACCATCAACCGGTAGCTGCGACCCAGGCTTTCCATCTGGGCCTGGGCCTGCTGCGGCTCGATACGCAGTTGATCGAGCCCGGCCCCGCGCAGGAAGGCCTGGAGCAGATCCCCCTGGGGGGCGACCGGGGCCGGCGCGGGCGTGACAACAGGAGCCAGCTCCACTTCGGAAACCACCGGTGCCACGGGCGCCTGGGCGATCGGCTGCGGCTGCGGCTGCGGCTGCGCGGGTTCTGCCGCGAACGAGGCCTGGTGGGCAATCGGCGCGGCGGCAACCACCGGCGGGGCAACCACGGGCGGCGCACTGGGCACTGGCGCAGGGCTGGCGGGCGTCGAGCCGAACAGGTCCCAGTCCTCCGGAATCACCGCCCCGCCCTGGGGCGCCGATGGCTCAGGTGGTGCCACGGGCTGGGGCACCGCAGTGGGGGTCGGCGGGCGAAAATCGTGCTGCTCGGCCGGCACGTGGTCCGGCTGGGTGGCCGGCGGGGTCGCGCTGGGGGCGAGAAAGTCGAACAGATCGGGAAAGGTGTCCTGGGCCGAGGCACCCTGGAAGTGCGCCACCGGGGCCATGGAAATCGGTTCGATAGGGGTCGGCGACGCCGCCTGACGCCCCATCAGCGCCTCGAAACTATTGGAGCTGTCCCCGGAAAAGGGTTCAGCCCCCGGGCGGTTCAGACTGAAATCGATGCGCGCACTGATTTCATAATCGCCAATGCGAATAACCTCGCCATCTTCCAGTGGCTCGCTGCTACCCCGGCGCATACGAATACCGGCACGGACTAACTCCACACCATTAGTACTGTTATCGGTCAAATAATAACGGCCATCCTTGTATTGGATGACACAGTGCCGCGCGGAAACTAAGCGTTCGGGATCAGGAAGTACCCAGTCATTATCGGAACTGCGGCCAATTGCCATCATTCCCTGGTCCATTAGTTTTTCAGGGCATTGACCAGGGGTAATCTTGTGATAACTAGTGATAGTCAAACACAGCGACATCGCGCCTCCTTGCTGTACTTCCGCGTGCGAACCGGCGAAGGGAAAAAAGTTCCGTGAAAAAATGAAAAGTCCGCAAAAAATCCTTTAAACAGCGCCGTTCACAGCATGATCGCTCAACTTAAACTACACGCATGACAAAAGCCTTTCGTACCGCCCCGATCTGACTCGCCGGTCAAGGAACTAATAAGGCGACATAACACTGTCATGCGGGGCGAATAGCTTACCTTGACAAGGCACAACTACTACACCAAAAATGCACAACTTCTTGAACACGGATGATGGCTCACTAGTATCAACGAGTCCATATAAACCAAGAAATGTGCGCGAGTTCACAAACAAACTAGTGCATTAATTGCCTGACTGTCCTGCAGGCTGATAGGGAGATCAAACCAGGTGGATGTACCGATGTTGCTCGCCGCGGTTTCAGCAACTTCGCCTTGTGGCGAAGACCTGGAATATGACGCGGATTTCTTGCACTTGGAGCGGGCCGCACAGGGCCAGCCCGAGCGCAGCATGGGCGACTCGATCCTGCCGGCCGAGCCGCCGGACTGGCGCAGCATCCAGCAACAGAGCCTAGACCTGCTGGCGCGCAGCAAAGACCTGCGCATCACCCACTTCCTCCTGCAGAGCACCCTGGCCCTCGAAGGCCTGCCGGGCCTGGCCACCAGCCTCGAACTGATCGACGGCCTGCTCCGGGATTACTGGGCGGACCTGCATCCGCGCCTGGACGCCGACGACGACAACGACCCCACGGTGCGTATCAACGCCCTGGCCGGCCTGGCGTCCGACACCACCATCGGCCTGCTCCGCGAAGCCATCCTGACCCGTTCCCGGACCTTCGGCCCGGTGAGCCTGCGAGCCGCGCTGAACGCCGCCGGCCTGCAGCACTTTTCCGGCGAGAGCCTGGGCTCCGACCACCTGGCCGGCGCCCTGCAAGACAGCGACCCCGAGCACCTGGATGCGATTCGCAGCGCCTTGAGCGCAGCCCGCTCGGCGGCCGAAAGCATCGAGAAACAGGTCAGCGAACAAGTAGGCTCGGCCAGCGGTGTAGACCTCACGGCCCTCAAGCAACCCCTGCGCCTGGCGCTGCAGGTGCTGGGCCAGCACGCCCCGCAAAGCGCGCAGAACGCGGTCGAGGAACACGCCGATGGGCCGTCCACCGAAGAGCCCGGTGCGCCCGCAGCGCCAGCCCCGGTACGGATTTCCGGCGAGATCAGCAGCCGCGAAGACGTGCTGCGCAGCCTTGACCGGCTGCTGGCCTACTACAGCCGCCACGAGCCTTCGAGCCCGTTGCCGGTGCTGCTCAACCGGGCCAAGAACCTGGTCAACGCCGACTTCGCGGCCATCGTGCGCAATCTGATTCCCGACGGCATGTCCCAATTTGAAAACCTGCGCGGCCCTGAATCCGACTAACCCCGGAACAACCGAGCAGTATCGTCAGCGGCAACCACCGACCGACGCCAACACCGTCGCAGCAGCGACCAGGAGCACAACGTGGCGAAGCAAAGTTCTCAAAAGTTCATCGCGCGCAACCGCGCGCCCCGGGTGCAGATCGAGTACGACGTCGAACTCTACGGCGCCGAGAAAAAGGTCCAGCTGCCCTTCGTCATGGGCGTGATGGCCGACCTCGCCGGCAAGCCCGTGGAGCCCCTGGCGGCCGTGGCCGATCGCAAGTTCCTGGAAATCGACGTCGATAACTTCGACTCGCGCCTCAAGGCCATGCAGCCTCGGGTGGCCTTCCACGTGCCCAACGAACTGACCGGCGAAGGCAACCTGAGCCTGGACATCACCTTCGAGAGCATGGACGACTTCAGCCCGGCGGCCGTGGCGCGCAAGGTCGATTCGTTGAACCAGTTGCTGGAAGCCCGCACCCAGCTGGCCAACCTGCTGACCTACATGGACGGCAAGACCGGCGCCGAAGAAATCATCATGAAAGCCATCAAGGATCCGGCGTTGCTCCAGGCCCTGGCCAGTGCGCCAAAGCCTGCTGACTCCGAGCCGAACGCGTAAATCAGGACCAACGATCATGACCGAATTGATGCGTGACAATCAGGCGCAACCCGGCGCCACCGAGCAGGCCAGCGAATTCGCATCGCTGCTGCTGCAGGAATTCAAGCCCAAGACCGAGCGTGCTCGCGAAGCCGTGGAAACCGCGGTGCGGACCCTGGCCGAACAGGCCCTGGCGCAGACCGACCTGGTGTCCAACGACGCCATCAAGTCGATCGAGTCGATCATCGCCGCCATCGACGCCAAGCTCACCGCCCAGGTCAACCAGGTGATCCATCACCCGGAATTCCAGAAGCTGGAAAGCGCCTGGCGCGGCCTGCACTACCTGGTGAACAACACCGAGACCGACGAGCAGCTCAAGATCCGCGTGCTCAACATCTCCAAGCCGGAGCTGCACAAGACCCTGAAGAAATTCAAGGGCACGGCCTGGGACCAGAGCCCGCTCTTCAAGAAGATGTACGAAGAGGAATACGGCCAGTTCGGCGGCGAGCCTTACGGCTGCCTGGTGGGCGACTACTACTTCGACCAGTCTCCACCGGATGTCGAGCTGCTGGGCGAGCTGTCCAAGGTTTGCGCCGCCATGCACTCGCCGTTCATCGCCGCGGCTTCGCCGACCGTGATGGGCATGGGCTCGTGGCAGGAACTGTCGAACCCGCGCGACCTGACCAAGATCTTCACCACCCCGGAATACGCCGGCTGGCGCTCGCTGCGTGAATCGGAAGACTCGCGCTACATCGGCCTGACCATGCCGCGCTTCCTGGCGCGCCTGCCATACGGCGCCAAGACCGACCCGGTGGAAGCCTTCGCCTTCGAGGAAAACACCGACGGCGCCGACAGCTCCAAGTACACCTGGGCCAACGCCGCCTACGCCATGGCCGTGAACATCAACCGTTCGTTCAAGCATTTCGGCTGGTGCTCGCGGATCCGCGGCGTGGAGTCCGGTGGCGAGGTGGAAAACCTCCCGGCCCACACCTTCCCCACCGACGACGGTGGCGTGGACATGAAGTGCCCGACCGAGATCGCCATCTCCGACCGTCGTGAAGCCGAACTGGCGAAGAACGGCTTCATGCCACTGCTGCACAAGAAGAACACCGACTTCGCCGCCTTCATCGGCGCCCAGTCGCTGCAGAAGCCGGCCGAATACGACGACCCGGACGCCACCGCCAACGCCAACCTGGCCGCGCGCCTGCCGTACCTGTTCGCCACTTGCCGCTTCGCTCACTACTTGAAGTGCATCGTGCGCGACAAGATCGGCTCCTTCAAAGAGAAGGACGAGATGCAGCGCTGGCTGCAGGACTGGATCCTCAACTACGTCGACGGTGACCCGGCGCACTCCACCGAAACCACCAAGGCCCAGCACCCACTGGCCGCGGCAGAGGTGGTGGTCGAGGAAGTCGAAGGCAACCCCGGCTACTACAACTCGAAGTTCTTCCTGCGCCCGCACTACCAGCTCGAAGGGCTGACCGTGTCGTTGCGCCTGGTATCCAAACTGCCGTCCGCCAAGGGCGCCTAACCCATAACCGACTCAAACCTGCGGCCGCAGCCACAGGCCGCGCGAGGTCCCCAGGGCCTCGCGCAGCGGCGACAGAAGCTGAATCAACATCGTGGCAAGTGCCACACAGGGAGAAAACATGGCTGTTGATATTTTCATCAAGATCGGTGACATCAAGGGCGAGTCCATGGACAAAGCCCACAAGGACGAAATCGACGTGTTGAACTGGAGCTGGGGCATGTCCCAGTCCGGCAACATGCACGTTGGCGGTGGCGGCGGCGCGGGCAAGGTGAACATCCAGGACCTGTCGCTGACCAAGTACGTGGACAAGGCATCGCCGAACCTGATGATGCATTGCTCCAGCGGCAAGCACATCGACAAGGTGCGCCTGACCGTGCGCAAGGCCGGCGGCGAGAGCCAGGTCGAGTACATGATCATCGACCTGGAAGAAGTGCTGATCACTTCGCTGAGCACCGGCGGTTCGGGCAGCGATGACCGCCTGACCGAAAACATCACCCTGAACTTCGCTCAGGTGATGGTCGAGTACCAGCCGCAGAAAGCCGACGGCACCAAGGACGGCGGCCCGATCAAGTACGGCTGGAACATCCGCTCCAACACCAAGCGCTGATCCGCTTCGGTCGCCGCCCCGTGGCGGCGACCGGCCCGGCCCTCGCGTTGCGCCTGGCGCAACGCGAGGACGGTTGGCCAGGACCGCGTCCTCGTGAGTCTTTGGTTATGCCCCTTTTCGTGACGTCATGCCTGCGCAATCCGATCCTGGAGCGAACCCCTTGGTAACCGACATCGCCGCCCGCGATCGCTTGCAACCCTCCCTGCTGGATCGTCTGACCGACGATGAACCCGGCAACCTGAAAGAAAGCCCGGACAAACGCGTGCTGTCCCTGAGCCAGCTCAAGGCCTCGGTACTGCGCGACCTGGCCTGGCTGCTCAACACCACTTCCCTGCTGGAAGCCGACGCCACCCTGCACACACCCGCCGGTACTTCGGTGGTCAACTACGGCCTGCCGGCCCTGGCCGGGTACAGCGCTTCGAGCATCGATATCCCGGCCCTGGAGGCGCTGATCCACCAGGCCATCGCCACCTTTGAGCCGCGCATCCTGCGCAGCACCCTGCGGGTACGCGCACGCACCGCGCCCGGGGAAATGAACCACAACGCCCTGAGCTTCGAGATCGAAGGCGACCTCTGGGCCCAGCCGATGCCCCTGCGCCTGCTGCTGCAAACCGACATGGACCTGGAATCGGGCCACGTACGAGTGGTGCACGCCGACTCCCGGAGGCGCTCATGAACCCGCGCCTCTTGGAGCTGTACAACCAGGAACTGCACCACGTGCGCGAAAGCGCCGCGGAGTTCGCCAAGGAATTCCCGAAGATCGCCAGCCGCCTGACCCTGTCGGGCATGGACTGCGCCGACCCCTATGTCGAGCGCCTGCTGGAGGGCTTCGCCTACCTGACTGCCCGGGTGCAGCTCAAGCTCGACGCCGAGTACCCGACCTTCACCCACAACCTGCTGGAGATCGCCTACCCGCACTACCTGGCACCGACCCCGTCGATGACCGTGGTGCAGTTGCAGGCCGATCCCGACGAAGGTTCCCTGAGCAGCGGCTTCACCCTGGAGCGCGACACCAGCCTGCGCGCCGCCCTGGGCCGCGATACCCAGACCTGCTGCGAATACCGCACCGCGCACTCGGTGACCCTGTGGCCACTGCAAGTGGCCCAGGCCGAATACTTCGGCAACCCGTCGGCAGTGCTCGGGCGCCTGGCCGCCAGCGAGCCCAGGGCCAAAGCCGGGCTGCGCCTGACCCTGCGCACCGGCGCCGAACTGCCGTTCAACAGCCTGGCCCTGGACGAGTTGCCGCTGTACCTGAACGGCAATGACGAACAGCCGTTCCGCCTCTACGAACAACTGCTGGGCAACGTCTGTGCGGTGTTCGCCCGGGCCCCGGGCGGCGACTGGGTCGAGCGCCTGCCCCCGGACGCCCTGCGCTCGCGCGGTTTCGACGACCGCGACGCGGCGCTGCCGGTGGTGCCCCAGGCCTTCCAGGGCTACCGCCTGCTGCAGGAATACTTCGCCCTGCCCAACCGCTTCCTGTTCGTCGAATTCGCCCAGCTGGGGCGCGCGGTCCAGCGCTGCGCCGGCCAGGAGCTGGAGCTGATCGTGCTCTTCGAGCGCTTCGACCAGAGCCTGGAAGGCAGCGTCGGCACCGCTCAGTTCGTGCCCTTCTGCACCCCGGCGATCAACCTGTTTCCCAAGCGCCTGGACCGTATCCACCTGTCCGACCGGGTCAACGAGCACCATGTGATCGCCGACCGCACCCGACCGATGGATTTCGAGGTCCACTCGCTGACCGCCATCAGCGGCCACGGCACCGGCCCGGAACAGCCGTTCCTGCCGTTCTACGCCGTGCGCGATCCATCCCGCTACGGCCGCGACCAGTCCTACTACATCGTCCGGCGCGAGCCGCGGGTGCTGTCCAGCGACCAGCGTCGCAACGGCCCGCGCTCCACCTACATCGGCAGCGAATCCTTCGTCAGCCTGGTGGACAGCCAGCAGGCGCCCTATCGCCACGACCTGCGCCAGCTCGGGGTCAGCGCGCTGTGCACCAACCGCGACCTGCCACTGTTCATGAACACCGGCAACGGCAAGACCGACTTCACCCTGGCCGACAGCGCCCCGGTACAGGCCATCCGCTGCCTGGCGGGCCCGAGCCGGCCGCGCCCCAGCCATGCCCACGACGGCAAGGCCTGGCGCCTGATCAGCCAGCTGTCGCTGAACTACCTGTCCCTGAGCGAACAGGGCCAGGGCGCGGCGGCCCTGCGCGAACTGCTGCGGCTGTACGGCGACAGCAACGACGCGGCCCTGCAGTTGCAGATCGAGGGCCTGCGGGAAGTCAGCAGCAAGGCGGTGACCCGGCGCCTGCCGATGCCCGGGCCGATCGTCTTCGGCCGGGGCCTGGAGATCACCCTGGAGTTCGATGAAAACGCGTTCCGCGGCACCGGGGTGTTTCTGCTCGGCGCGGTATTCGAGCGCTTCCTGGCACGTTATGTGTCGATCAACAGTTTTACCGAGACGGTGATCCGTACCACCGAACGCGGCGAGATCATGCGATGGAAAGCCAAGCCCGGACGTCGTCCGACTCTTTGAATACGCTGACGGCGATGCACGCCGAGCCCTGGGAGTACGACTTCTTCCAGGCCCTGCGGCGTATCGAATGCCTGTCGCCGCAACTGCCGCGCTTCGGTCACTCCGTGCGCCTGGCGGACGATCCGCTGCGCCTGGGACAGCAGGCCGACTGCAGCTTCGCCCCGGCCACCCTGGCCTCGGTCACCCCCGGCAGCGACGGCGCCGCGACCCGCCTGGAGCAGTTCTTCTTCGGCCTCGGCGGGCCCAACGGGCCGCTGCCGCTGCACATCACCGAATACGTGCGCGAGCGCCAGCGCAACAACGCCGACAGCACCAGCAAGCGCTTTCTCGATGTGTTCCACCACCGCCTGCTGAGCCTGTTCTATCGGGCCTGGGCCGAAGCCCGGCCGACGGTGAGCCACGATCGCCCGGACGACGACTACTGGTCGGCGCGGCTGGCGGCGCTGTCGGGCCGGGGCATGCCCAGCCTGCTCAAGCAGGGTCTGATAGCCGACACCGCCAAGCTGCACTACAGCGGCCACCTGGCGGCCCAGACCCGCTACCCGGACGGCTTGCGGGCGATCATCAGCGAGTATTTCGGCCTGCCGGTGCAGATCGAGGAATATGTCGGCCAGTGGCTGGAGTTGCCCGAACGCAGCCGGGTCGGGGTGCAATCCCATCAGCTGGGGGTGGATTTCTGCCTGGGCAGCCACGTCTGGGACCGCCAGCACAAGTTCCGCATCCGCCTCGGCCCGATGAAACTGGATGACTACCTGGGGATGCTGCCCGACGGCCAGCAATTCCAGGAACTGGTGGCCTGGGCCGCCGAATACCTGGGCTTCGAGCTGGACTGGGACCTGAACCTGGTCCTGCTCAAGGACGAAGTGCCCAAGCTGCAACTCAACGGCCGCCAGCGCCTGGGTTTCAACACCTGGCTCGGCCAACCCGGCAGCGATGCCAAGGATCTAATACTGGCCCGGCACTACGCCGACCTGGCCACTACCTCACGTACACCAAGGAGCACAGAGCATGGGTGAAATCAGTCGCGCGGCGCTGTTCGGCAAACTCAACAGCGTTGCCTACAAAGCCATCGAAGCCGCCACGGTCTTCTGCAAATTGCGGGGCAACCCCTATGTGGAACTGGCCCACTGGTTTCACCAGTTGCTGCAACTTACGGACTCGGACCTGCACCGCATCATCCGCCAGTTCAACCTGGAGCCGGCGCGCCTGGCCAAGGACCTGACCGAGGCCCTGGACCGCCTGCCCCGGGGCTCGACCTCGATCACCGACCTGTCGTCCCACGTCGAGGAGGCGGTGGAGCGCGGTTGGGTCTACGGCAGCCTGATGTTCGGCGAAAGCCAGGTGCGCACCGGCTACCTGGTGATCGGCATCCTCAAGACCCCGAGCCTGCGCCATGCGTTGCTGGGGCTGTCCCGCGAGTTCGACAAGATCAAGGTCGAGACCCTGTGCGAGCGCTTTGACGAATACATCGGCGACTCGCCGGAAAACGCCCTGAGCGCCAGCGACGGCTTCAGTGCCGGTGCGGTGCCCGGCGAAGCCAGCGGCGCCATGGCCCCCAGCGCCCTGGGCAAGCAGGAAGCCCTCAAGCGCTTCACCGTCGACCTCACCGAACAGGCCCGCAGCGGCAAGCTCGACCCCATCGTCGGCCGTGACGAAGAGATCCGCCAACTGGTGGACATCCTCATGCGCCGCCGGCAGAACAACCCGATCCTCACCGGTGAAGCCGGGGTGGGCAAGACCGCGGTGGTGGAAGGTTTCGCCCTGCGCATCGTCGCCGGCGACGTGCCGCCGGCGCTCAAGGACGTTGAACTGCGCAGCCTCGACGTCGGCCTGCTGCAGGCCGGCGCCAGCATGAAGGGCGAGTTCGAACAGCGCCTGCGCCAGGTCATCGAGGACGTCCAGGCCTCGCCCAAGCCGATCATCCTGTTCATCGACGAAGCCCACACCCTGGTGGGCGCCGGTGGCGCCGCCGGCACCGGCGACGCGGCCAACCTGCTCAAGCCGGCCCTGGCCCGTGGCACCCTGCGCACCGTGGCCGCCACCACCTGGGCCGAGTACAAGAAGCACATCGAGAAAGACCCGGCCCTGACCCGGCGCTTCCAGGTGGTGCAAGTAGCCGAACCTTCGGAAGACAAGGCGCTGCTGATGATGCGCGGCGTGGCCTCGACCATGGAACAGCACCATCAGGTGCAGATCCTCGACGAAGCGCTGGAGGCCTCGGTCAAACTGTCCCATCGCTACATTCCCGCGCGCCAGTTGCCGGACAAATCCGTCAGCCTGCTGGATACCGCTTGCGCCCGCGTCGCCATCAGCCTGCACGCCGTGCCGGCCGAGGTGGACGATAGCCGCCGGCGCATCGAGGCCCTGGAAACCGAGCTGCAGATCATCGCCCGGGAACAGGCGATCGGCGTTGCCATTGGCAACCGCCAGGTCAACAGCGAGAACCTCCTGACTGCCGAGCGCGAGCGCCTGGCCGAGCTGGAAAGCCGCTGGGCACAAGAGAAGACCCTGGTGGACGAACTGCTGGCAACCCGCGCCCAATTGCGGGAAAACGTCGGCCTGGTGGACAGCGACGTCGGCGACGACAGCCACGGCCTGCGGGAAAAACTGGTGGACCTGCAACAGCGCCTCAGCACCCTGCAAGGCGAGACCCCGCTGATCCTGCCGACCGTGGACTACCAGGCCGTGGCCTCGGTGGTCGCCGACTGGACCGGCATTCCAGTGGGGCGCATGGCCCGCAACGAGCTGGAAACCGTGCTCAACCTGGACCAGCACCTGAAGAAACGCATCATCGGCCAGGACCACGCCCTGCAGATGATCGCCAAGCGCATCCAGACCTCCCGCGCCGGCCTCGACAACCCCAACAAGCCGATCGGCGTGTTCATGCTGGCGGGCACTTCCGGGGTGGGCAAGACCGAAACCGCCCTGGCCCTGGCCGAAGCCATGTATGGCGGTGAGCAGAACGTCATCACCATCAACATGAGCGAGTTCCAGGAAGCCCATACCGTGTCCACCCTCAAGGGCGCCCCGCCGGGCTATGTCGGCTACGGCGAAGGTGGCGTGCTCACCGAAGCGGTACGGCGCAAGCCCTACAGCGTGGTGCTGCTGGACGAAGTGGAAAAGGCCCACCCGGACGTGCACGAGATCTTCTTCCAGGTATTCGACAAGGGCGTCATGGAAGACGGCGAAGGCCGCATGATCGACTTCAAGAACACCCTGATCCTGCTCACCACCAACGCCGGCACCGAGCTGATCGCCAACGTCTGCAAGAACCCGCAGGCGGTGCCCGAGCCGGAGGAAATCGCCAAGGCCCTGCGCCAGCCACTGCTGGAGATCTTCCCGCCGGCACTGCTGGGGCGCCTGGTGACCATTCCCTACTACCCGCTGAGCGACGAGATGCTCAAGGCCATCACCCGCCTGCAACTGGGGCGGATCAAGAAGCGCGTGGAAAGCACCCACAAGGTGGATTTCGATTTCGACGACGAGGTCATCGACCTGATCGTCTCGCGCTGCACCGAGACCGAAAGCGGCGGGCGGATGATCGACGCCATCCTGACCAACAGCCTGCTGCCGGACATGAGCCGCGAGTTCCTCAACCGCATGCTCGAAGGCCGCGCCCTGGCCGGGGTGCGCATCAGCCAGCGCGACAACGAACTGCACTACGACTTCAGCGAGCCGGCCTGACCCCACGCCCTGCGCAGGAGCCGGCTTGCCAGCGAAGCGACCGCCACGGTGATGGACCTGGCGCCTTCGCGAGCACGCTCGCTCCTGCAGGGGGCTGACCTGGCACACCACGCATTCAACGAGACTGACGATGTTATTTCAGCAATCCACACGACTGGCACAGGTCAACTGCCCCCTGGGCCCGGACGTCCTGCTGCTCAAGAGCCTGGGCGGCGGCGAGGAGCTGGGGCGGCTGTTCGACTACCAGCTGCAACTGGCCTCCAGTGACGCCAACATCGACCTCAACCAGTTGCTGGGCAAGCCCATGGGCCTCAGCGTACAGCTGGACGGCGGCGGCCAGCGGTACTTCCACGGCATCGTCGCGCGCTGCAGCCAGAACATCGACACCGGCCAGTTCGCCAGCTACGAGGTGACGCTGCGCCCCTGGCTGTGGCTGCTGAGCCGCACCTCCGACTGCCGGATCTTCCAGAACCTGAGCATCCCGCAGATCATCAAGCAGGTGTTCCGCGACCTGGGCTTTTCCGATTTCGAAGACGCCCTGAGCCGCCCCTACCGGGAGTGGGAGTACTGCGTGCAGTACCGCGAGACCAGCTTCGATTTCGTCAGCCGGCTGATGGAACAGGAAGGTATCTACTACTTCTTCCGCCACGAGAAGGACCGCCACGTGGTGGTGCTGGCCGACGCCTATGGCGCTCACAGCAGCGTGCCCGGCTACGCCTCGGTGCCCTACTACCCGCGAGACGAGCAGCAGCGCGAGCGCGACCACATGTTCGACTGGCACCTGGCCCAGGAGGTGCAGCCCGGCTCGCTGGAGCTCAACGACTATGATTTCCAGCGCCCCAGCGCCCGG
The DNA here is from genome assembly GCF_058799535.1 of Pseudomonas sp. GW822-FHT06D10. Lineage (NCBI taxonomy): Bacteria > Pseudomonadati > Pseudomonadota > Gammaproteobacteria > Pseudomonadales > Pseudomonadaceae > Pseudomonas > Pseudomonas sp. GW822-FHT06D10. The sequence goes on from NZ_JBXALN010000003.1 coordinate 529,748, forward strand.
ATCGACGTGCGCTCGGCCATGCCGCGGCCCCACAGCGCCGGCGACTACCCGCTCTACGACTACCCCGGCACCTACGTGCAGAGCAGCGACGGCGAGCACTATGCCCAGACCCGTATCGAGGCCCTGCAAAGCCTGCATGAGCGCATCGAGCTCAGCGGCAACGCCCGGGGGTTGGGGGTGGGCAACCTGTTCAGCCTCACCGGCTTCAGCCGCCAGGACCAGAACCGCGAATACCTGATCGTCAGCATCCGCTACTACCTGGTCCAGGAAAGCCTGGAGAGCGGCGCTGGCGGCGGCTCGGCGCAGTTCGAGAGCCACCTGACCTGCATCGACGCCCAGCAGAGCTTCCGCCCCCTGGCCACCACCCACAAGCCCATGGTCCAGGGCCCGCAGACCGCGCGAGTGGTGGGCCCGGCCGGGGAAGAGATCTGGACCGACCAGTACGGCCGGGTCAAGGTGCACTTCCACTGGGACCGCCACGACCAGTCCAACGAAAACAGCTCGTGCTGGATTCGCGTGTCCCAGGCCTGGGCCGGGAAGAACTGGGGCTCGATGCAGATCCCGCGCATCGGCCAGGAAGTCATCGTCAGCTTCCTGGAAGGCGATCCCGACCGCCCGATCATCACCGGCCGGGTCTACAACGCCGAACAGACCGTGCCCTACGACCTGCCCGCCAACGCCACCCAGAGCGGCATGAAGAGCCGTTCGAGCAAGGGCGGCAGCCCGGCCAACTTCAATGAAATCCGCATGGAAGACAAAAAGGGCGCGGAGCAGCTGTACATCCACGCCGAGCGCAACCAGGACATCGTGGTCGAGGTCAACGAAAGCCATTCGGTGGGCAACAACCGCAACAAGAGCATCGGCCACGACGAGTACGTGACCATCGGCAACAAGCGCACGCGCATCGTCCAGCACGTGGATGAGCTGACGGTGGGCGAGAAGAAGCTCGACAGCGTCGGCCAGAGCTATGTGATCGAGGTCGGCGAGCGCCTGCGCCTGGTATGCGGGGCCAGCATCCTGGAGCTCAACGCCAGCGGCCAGATCAACCTGTGCGGGGTCAACATCAGCGTACATGCCTCGGCCGATGCCGAGATCAATACCGGTGGCGTGCTGCACCTGAACAACGGCGGCGGCCCGGGCACCACCACCGAGGGCCAGGGTGTGCAGGGCGCCATCAGCGCCAAGGCCAAAGCCCCCTTTTCCGCCCCCAAAGGCTAATGAACGGACGCCCATGCCATGACCTATCGCCTCAATGAATTGCAGTTCCAGCTGCCTGCCGGCGAACTGCAGGACGCCTCGATCAACATCCTCAAGTTCCCGGCCCTGGGCACTTCGCTGATCGTCAGCCGCAGCCTGCTGGGGGACGGCGAAACCCTGGAGAGCAACCTGGCCAGCCAGCTGCAGCGGCTGGAGCAGCAAGTCCAGGACCTGCGCTGCCAGGCTCCGCAACCGGTGCAACTGGGCCCGGCCCAGGACATCCAGGGCCTGGAGCTGCGCAGCCAGTTCAACAAGGGCAAAGAACAGGTGTTCCAGTTCCAGCTGGCCCTGGTGCTGCCCGGCACCCGACAGATGCTCGCCATGAGCTACGTCAAGGCACAGAAGCTCGGCGACGCGGAAGCCGCCCATTGGGCGCAGATCAAGAACACCCTGGTGCTGGGCTGAGGCAGGGCCATGTCTGACGCACTGTGGGCCGCCCGCCTGGGTGACGGGCTGGAACACACCTCGATGATGGCCGACATTCTCGGCGGTGTGCTGGAGGTGGCGGCCAACGTTGCCATCGGCGCCCTGGCGACCATGGCAGTAGCCGCGGCGGCAGGCATCACCGTGGCCACCGGCGGCCTCGGCGCCTGTGTGCTGGGGCTGGTGGTGGGCGTCGTCGTCGGCGTGGTCATGAGCAAGACCGGAGCCGACAAGGGCCTGAGCAATTTATGCGAGGGCATCGCCAACGCCCTGTTCCCGCCCTCGATCCAGGCCACCATCGCCAGCGGCTCGAAAAAGGTCCTGACCAACAATAAGCCGGCGGCCCGCGCGGCCGGCATCGCACCGCCGACACAGATCAGCGGCGACGGCGCCGAAGAAGGCGAAGCCACCGACACCCCGTCGGCAACGCCCGAGGAAGGGCCCGGTTTCCTCGACATGGCCAAGGAGTTTTTCTCGCAGATGTGGCGGCCCACCGTGGCCTCCCCGGCGCCAGGCTCCCAGACCAAGGAACTGGACCTGGTGACCTGCACCAAGCACCCGCCGATGCCGGTGCAGTATCTGGCTGAAGGCTCGGAAAAGGTCAGCATCGACGGCCAGCCGGCAGTACGCAGCGGCGACCGCAGCACCTGCGATGCCAAGGTAGTGTCGGCCGGGCCTATCTCACCGAACGTGACCATCGGCGGTGGCTCGGTGGTGGTGCGCGAGATCCGTAGCGGCAAGACCCCGGGGGTGGGCCTGGCGGTGACCGTGCTGATGATGCTCAAGGGCGGCAAGGGCAAGTTCCTCAGCAACCTGCCGTGCATGCTGATGGCCGGGGTCAATTCGTTTGTCGTCAGCCAGGCCACCAATGCTTTGACCCAGGCCGTCGTCGCCTCGACCCACCCGGTGCATGCAGCCACCGGGGCCAAGGTGCTCGGAGCCGACGACGATCTGGATTTCACCCTGCCCGGGCTGATGCCCATCGAATGGCAACGCTTCTACAACAGCCGCGACGAACGTCGTGACGGCCTGCTCGGGGCCGGCTGGAGCTTGCCTTACGAGATCAGCGTCCAGATCGAGCCCCACCCCGAAGGGGGCGAGCGCCTGCTCTACATTGATGAGCAAGGACGCCGCATCGACATGGGCTCCATTGCCCTGGGTGCAGGAGCCTTCAGCCCCGGTGAAGGCTTGAGCGTGCGACGCAACGAGAACGGACAGTTGCTGATCGAAAGCAGCGACGGTATCTACCGTCTGTTCGAGCCGCTGCCGGGCGACTCCTCGCGGCTGCGCCTGAGCCAGCTGGGGGACCGCAACGACAACCGTCTGCACCTGGAGTACGACTCGTCCGGACGCCTCTGGCTGCTGCGTGACACCTTTGAACAGGCGCAGCTCGAACTGAGCTACAGCACGCTCTGGCCCGGTCGGATTGCCCAGGTCGAACGGCTGTACCCCGACCAGCAACGGGAAGTGCTGGTCAGCTACGACTACGATGCGGCAGGAGACCTGGCACAGGTGCGCGATAGCGAAGGCCAGGTACAGCGTCGCTTCGCTTATGACGCCGGCCACCGGATGATCGAACATCAATTGGCCACCGGGCTGCACTGCTTCTATCAATGGACACAATTTGCCGACCAGCAGTGGCGAGTGACCCGTCACTGGACCGACGAAGGCGATAGCTATCAGTACGACTATGATCTGGAGGCGGGAATCACCCAGGTCACCGACAGCCTGCAACGCCTCAGCCGCCGCCGCTGGAACAGCCAGTTGCAGATCGTCGAGTACACCGACAACCTCAACCAGACATGGGCCTTCGAGTGGAACGATGAGCGCCAACTGCTCAGCGCCACCGACCCCTTGGGAGGGCGCTATGCCTATAGCTACGACGAAACCGGCAACCTGATAGCCGAGACCGATCCTCTGGGGCACAGCCATTCGACCTTGTGGCTGGAGCACTGGTCGCTGCCACAGACCCTGACCGATCCCGCCGGAGAAAGCTGGCACCTGCGCTACGATCCCCGGGGCAACTGTATCGCCGAAGTAGACCCGCTGGGCCAGGTGACCCAGTACCGCCATGACGCCCACGGCCAGGTGGTGGAGATCATCGATGCCGCGGGAAGAAGCCGGAAGATGCGCTGGAACTCGTCCGGGCAATTGCTTGAACACCTGGACTGCTCGGGCTATCCAACCCGCTTCGAATACGATCGACGCGGCAACGTGAAAGCCATCATCGATGCCCTTGGCGAGCACACCCGGTTCCATTACGACTGCCAGGGACGGTTGCTGAGCAGCCAACTGGCCGATGGGCGCGCCGAGCATTTTCAACGCAGCAGCAACGGCCAGCTACAGGGCTACACCGACCCTTCCGGCTACACCACGCTCTACCAGTACAACCGGCGCGGGCAGATACGCCAGCGCATCGACGCTCACGGCCGACAGGTCCGGTTCGACTATGACGCGTACGGACGGCTGCTGGCGCTCACCAACGAGAACGGCGAAAGCTATCGCTTTGCGTGGGACGCCGGCAACCGCTTGAGCGAACAGCAGGACCTCGACGGCAGTGCCAAACGCTATGGCTATGACCTGCTGAACAACGTCGTCGAACTCCAGTCCCACCCCGCCCCTTATGGCACGGGGCTGAGCGCCGTGCCCGCGCAACCTATCGCGCCGATCATCCACCGGTTCGAACGCGATGCCGTGGGACGGCTGCTGGCCAAAATCACAGACGATGGCCGCAGCCAATACACCTACGACCCCTTGAACCAACTGACCGCCGCCAGCTTTACCGACAACCTCGGCAACCAGCAGGCACTGAGTTTCAGCTACGACGCCCTGGGCCAATTACTCGAAGAACACACCGTGGCCGGCAGCCTGATCCATCGATACGACGAACTGGGCAATTTGACTCAGACCCAGCTACCGGACAAGCGTTGGCTCAACCGGCTCTATTACGGCAGCGGCCATCTGCACCAGATCAATCTCGATGGCCAGGTAGTCAGCGACTTTCAACGTGACCGCCTGCACCGTGAGGTGCTGCGCACCCAGGGTCAGATCAGCACTCGCAGCGAATACGACCGTTGTGGCCGCCTGCGCGCACGCCTGCAGCATTCCAGCCTGCTGGCAAACACCTTGCCAACAGCCCCGGAGCGACACCTGGAGTACGACGATAGCGATAATCTGGTGGGCCTGGCCGAACGACATGCCACCGGGCAACATCGGCAACTGTTCCATTACGACGCGACCGGGCGAATCATTGCCAGCCAGGACGGCCTGCAGGGCCAGAAAGAAACCTTCGCCTATGACGCCGCCGCCAATTTGCTTGATGGCCCGAAGGCGGGCGCCGGGCTGGTGGTGCACAACAAATTGCTGACCTACCAGGACAAGCGCTACCGCTACGATGCCTTCGGGCGAATGATTGAAAAACGCAGTGGTCGGCGAGGCGTGCAACGTTTTGCCTACGACGCCGAACACCGGTTGATCGAAGTGCGCAATCAGACCTCCAGCGGCGAAACCCTGGTCAGGATGCGCTACGACGTCTTGGGTCGCCGCATCAGCAAGAGCGAGTACGACAGCCAGGGCAACCTTCTGGGTGAAACGCGATTCGTCTGGGATGGCCTGCGGCTGCTGCAGGAACAGCGTAATCAACAGACCAGCCTCTATGTCTATGAAGACCTGGGACATGCGCCCCTGGCGCGGGTCGACGGCCTCGGCGCGCAGCAGAAGATCCGCTACTACCACAACGACCTGAATGGCCTGCCTCAACAGCTTTGCGAGCCTGACGGCCATAGCGTCTGGCAGGCCCGCTATCAGGTCTGGGGCAACACTGTCGAAGAAATACGCGAGCCCTACTACATCGAGGAACAGAATCTCAGGTTCCAGGGCCAGTACCTGGACCGCGAGACTGGATTGCACTTCAACACGTTCCGTTTCTACGACCCGGATATCGGGCGCTTCACCACGCCGGACCCCATCGGCCTGGCCGGAGGCTTGAACCTTTATCAGTACGCTCCCAACCCAATCGGTTGGATCGATCCGCTGGGCTGGATCTGCAAATCGGCCTACAGCGGCAGAAGGGGCACTACAAAAGCCAAAGCGGACCTCGAGAGGAACGGTTTCACTGTGGTAGGTGAAGAATTGACCATGAAGGTCAAACACCCCGTCACCCAGAAGTCCTATCGCATCAGGGCAGATATCATCGCCAAGGACAAAGCCGGCAACTACCACGTGTTCGAAGTCAAAAATGGCAGCGGCAAACTGACCAAGAACCAACAGGGATCGGGAATGTTCGACATGAGCAATCCGGCCAATACGAACGGTGGCCTGGGCGGTGGCCTGATCAAACCGTCGGGCGCTACCCAGGGCCAGTTCGAAGTTGCGACCAAAACCGCCAGAGGTACCCAGTTCGGTGGCAATGGCGCACAGCATTCGGCCACCTTCTGGCTTCTTCGCTATTGAACGAGTAATCGAGAAATGAAAGCAGACACCAAGGAATTGCGCAGCAACTTTGAAAAGGCGCTCCAGCTTTTTTTGAAGAGCGAGCTCTCGGGTTACCCCGGAGTAAAAGTCACCAAGAACAAAGTGGTGGTTGCACAGAAAGAATCGGGCGCCGTGGCGACCCTGCATTTCGAATACCTGGCCAACACTCGCGCCTACGAAATCATCATCTTCGTCGAACACCCGGCCCTGCAGGCCGAGATCGACCAGATAAACCCGCCCTACCCGTCCAACCTGGCCAATCCGAAATTTATCTACAGCTTGTCGACGGTCAGTGAAAAAGCTGCCTGCCCGCTACTGCCCGTGACAGAGCAAGGTATTGAAAATACCTGCCAGGTGATTCTGCGCCAGCTCCAGGATGTTCACCTGCCTATTGTGTTCAACCTCTTCAACGTCAGCCCCGCGCTGGTGAGCGATGTCATAGACAGGCCAAAGTATTACTCCTATCCGGTCCCACTGATTTTCATCGCCTTGAAAACCAACAAAATCAAACCGGACGACGAAACGCTAGCGAAGATCATGAGCGAGCAGACCCTGGGCTACACCGGTCATCAGGACCTGAAAGAGTCGTTCAACAAGCAACTACTGGCAGCACTGAACTGAGCGCCTGCTGGAGGCCGGGTCAAATCGCCGAGCCGCGATTCTTGCCCGGCTTGATGATCAGCAACGCGTCCAGCTCGCGCTTTCTGGCGCGGCTGACGAACGCCAGCGCGGCCTGCAGATCCTGTTCGAACAGTTCGAAGGTCGCGCGCTCGATGGCGTAGTACTCCTCGTAGTCGACCACCCCAAGGCTCACCGGAAAGGTCAGGTAGTACTGGCCGGTGGATTCCTCGATGCCCATCGAGAACATCTCCTCGCGACTGACGAACAGATCGTTGAACTTCATGCGGTTCCTAGAGTTCGGCTACCGGGCAATGCGCCTCAGGGCAGGTTGACCGATCAGGCTTTCGAAGGCTGCGGCTTGAGGCTCTGCATGGCCTGTTTCCAGGCCGGCTCATGATGCACCAGGTCGTTGACCGTGGTGGTCAGGGTGGTGATCAGCACGGCCGGCTTACGCTCGATGAAGACCTGGCGCAGCATCAGCTCGCGCCCTTCGCGTTTCCAGCTGTAGTCCAGCAGCACGGCGGCATGGCCTTGCATGTCGAAGTCCCAGCGCTTGATCAGGTTGAAACCTGGCAGTTGCTGCTCGGCAGCATTCAGCTGCGCGGCGACATAATCGGCAAAGGCGGCGTCGCCCTGGCTCGGGTCGCGGCTGATGACGAAGCTGGCTTCCTGGGCACCGCCAACGGCTGGCAGCTTGAAGATATTGATGCTCTGGTCCTGCCAGGCGTCAGGAATATCGAGATCGGCTTCTTGAATGCGGTAGGTGGACAAGAGTTTGGCGTTCCATGCTGAAAGGGTGATTCGGAGAGTGGCAAATATTCAGGCAACGGCCGGCAACAATCAAGGAACCACTCGGCAACTCTGCGCAGCGGCCGTGGCCCCTCAACGCGCTTCCAGGCAGGACGCGTAGGCACGGGCGAAGCCTTGATCGAACTTGAGGGCCTGGGGCTCTTCGGGGTCGATGCTGACGTTCCACAGGGCCTGCTGCGGCACGTCGTAGCGGACCCAGCCGATGGTCCCGCTGCCGGAGGTTTCGTAGAACAGCTGCAGGCTCATCTGGTCGCCATCGTCGCGGTCGATCAGCAGCTTGAGGTGCTCCGGGGTGGTGAAGTCGCGGTAGGGAAAATCGCTGCTGCGCACCAGTTCGGTGAGGTAGCCGTAGCAACCCTTGCCCGGGTTCGATTCATCCGCCAGGGCGGGCGTGGTCGCACAGGCGATCAGCAGGCCCAGGCCTGCCAGGTTCAGGTACCGCATGATTGCCCCTTGAGGGTGAGGGTTTCGACCTGGTCGTTCATCTCGATGCGCGCCAGCACCTGGCGGTCGTGAGACTCCTGGTACTCGCTGAAATTGTTGCGCTTGAGGATGTTCAGGGTGACCCGGATATGAGCGCCGGTGTTCTGGTACTCGCTGCGTTCCAGGCCCTGGGCGGCGCCGGTGAGTTCCACCAGCTGGCCGGCGGTCTTGAGGTAAAGAAAGCGCTGGTCCACTTCCACCAGCAGGCGCGGAGCCTTGGGCGCTACGCTGTAGTCCTCGCGGGCCAGGGAATAGCCGCAGAGCCAGGCGCCGGAACTGTCGTATTTCTGGCTGTGGAACCAGCTGAGGGCCTCGCGATAGCCGATCTGTTCCAGTCGCGAGTCGTTGCCGGCAGCGGCCGATGACAGGCCAAGGCTGAACAGGCAGCCCACGACCAGGGCAACTAAACCGGGGCTTGCCAGGCCGTGCAGCAGGGCGGCCCATGAAAGGGGGCTGTCAGTGGGGCGGGTCATCCTTGGCCTTAGATCAAAAATCGAACGATCGCGCATCCTAGCCACGCCAAAGCGGCTTCGCAAGAACATCTGCGGGCAAACGGCAGGCAAAAAAATAGGCACCCGATGCGCTCGGCGTGCCTATTTCCCCTGCGTGCTCCCGCTGCCGGGAGCCCGCTCAATGCTTATGGGTTGACGCTGTCTTTCAGCGACTTGCCCGGTTTGAATGCCACGGTGTTGCTGGCCTTGATCTTTACCGGCTCGCCGGTCTGCGGGTTCTTGCCGGTGCGGGCGCCACGGTGGCGTTGCAGGAAGGTGCCAAAACCAACCAGGGTGACGCTGTCTTTGCGGTGCAGAGCCCCGGTGATCTCTTCAAGAATGGCGTTGAGCACGCGATTGGCCTGCTCTTTGGTCAGGTCCGCTTTTTCAGCAATGGCTGCGGCGAGTTCTGGTTTACGCATAGTGTGAAGCCTCTTTGACGGTTTTTTGTTGTTATGTCCGTGCTGTTCACGGGAACAGCGCCCAAGGCGCCGCAGGCTCTACGCTGCGGCAGACGGGTGTGAGGATGGCACGCGCTTGAGAGTGGCGCCAGTCTCCCCGCGACCTTTGTGAGGGCAAGAACCGGGTTATTCCGACAGAACGACCGGTATTTAAGCCAGCAGCGCAGGAAGTTCCTTGTTCAGGGCCAGTTTTTCCATCACCGCGGCCCCGGTCAGGGCGTAGCCCAGCAACTGGCCTTCGGCGTTGCGGCACAGGACCTTGATGTCGGCCCCCTGCCCTTCTGCAGTCCATACGCCTTCGGCGCCACGGGGCGGCGGCGACACCACCAGGGGGCAGACCGGAGTCTTGACGGTGATCGGCATCGGCCCGTAGCTGACCGCCGTCGGCTTGCCCGCCAGGGTCTGCGCCAGCGCCCGGGCGCAGCTCATCAGCGGCATCACGTACAGCAGGTTGAGACCGTCGACCTCGGCGCAATCGCCCAAGGCGTAGATATTGGCGTGGGAGGTTTTCAGCTCGCGGTCCACCACCACTCCGCGATTGACCACCAGCCCGGCGGCAGCCGCCAGGTCGATGCGCGGGCGCAGGCCGATGGCCGAGACCACAAGGTCGCAGGCGATCACCTGGCCATCGGACAGGTGGGCTTCCAGACCGTCGGCGCCGCGCTGCAGGCGGTTGAGCACCGGGCCCAGGTGGAAGCGCGCGCCCAGGCTCTCCAGCCCGGCCTGGACCGCCGCCGCTGCGGCCGGGTGCAGCAGGGTCGGCATCACCTGCTCGCAAGGTGCCACCAGGTCCACGCTGTAGCCGCCAAGGATCAGGTCATTGGCGAACTCGCAGCCGATCAGCCCGGCGCCCAGCAGCAGCACCCGACGCTTGCCGGCCGCGGCGCTGCGAAAGCGCGCGTAGTCTTCCAGGTCATTGATGGGGAAAATCAGTTCGGATGCGTCGCCCTGCACCGGCACCCGCACGGTTTCCGCGCCCCAGGCCAGGATCAGGTCGCGATAGGCCACCGCTTCCTCGCCGATCCACAGGCGCTTGTGGCCCGGGTCGATGCCGCTGATGCGGGTGTGGGTGCGGACCTCGGCCCTGAGCTGCTCGGCCATGGCGCCGGGCTCGGCCATGCTCAGGCCGTCGGCGTCCTTGTTCTTGCCGAAGCCGGTGGACAGCATCGGCTTGGAGTAGGAACGGCCATCGTCGGCAGTGATCAACAGCAGCGGCGTCTCGCTGTCGAGCTTGCGAAACTCCCGGGCCAGGTTGTAACCCGCCAGGCCCGTCCCCACGATCACTACCGGTGCGCTCATTCCCTGCTCCTTGTTATTGGTTGTTCAAGCCACAAAAGTCGATCAAGCGATCTCGATCATTTCGAAATCCATCTTGCCCACGCCGCAGTCCGGGCAGAGCCAGTCCGCGGGCACATCTTCCCAACGGGTACCCGGCAAAATACCGTCGTCCGGCCAGCCTTCCGCTTCGTTGTAAATCAGGCCGCAGACCACACATTGCCACTTTTTCATTGATGCATTTCCTCAAGGGTTCAGGCTTCGCCGGTGGGTCGGTCGATGGATCGACTCTAGAAGGCCACGCTGATCAGCGTCCGGCACTGGGGTTTTTTACTGATCACTACCGGCAGATGCAAGCACGTTCGTGCCGCCGGGCGTCCTGGATCAATCAAAACCGGCGATCGCCATGCTAAGCTCGCCGCCTCATTTGCTGCCAATACTGACCCACTGTGCCGCACTCAATGCCCCCCGCCCCGGCCCCCACCTGGCTGGTGCAAAGCCGTTTGTCCCCCTTCCCCGGCGCAGCCGTTGCCAACTGGCTGTTCGATGAAGGGTCGCTGACCCGGCGCCTGACCCGGCTGTCCCACAACGCCTTCAGCGTCACCCCGCTGGTGCAAGAGTGGCAAACCCTGCGCAACGACGAATGCGCCGCCCTGGGCCTGCCCGAACAGAGCGAAGGCTGGGTGCGCGAGGTGTACTTGCGCGGGCACGGCCAGGCCTGGGTGTTCGCCCGTAGCGTCGCCGCCCGCAGCGCCTTGCTCGAAGGCGGCCTGAATATCGACGAACTGGGCAGCCGCTCCCTGGGCGAGTTGCTGTTCTGCGACCAGGCCTTTACCCGCCAGCCCATCGAAGTCTGCCGCTACCCCCGGCACTGGCTGCCCGCCGCCGTTGCCGACAACGGCCTGTGGGGCCGTCGCTCACGCTTTGACCGCGGGCCCCTGAGCCTGCTGGTGGCGGAAATCTTCCTGCCCAGCCTGTGGACCGCCATAGACGCCCGACCGGAGGCCTGCTGATGTACCTGAGCCTGCTCAAATCCCTCAATCGCCTGCACCCGCGGGCCTGGGACTTCCTGCAACTGGCGCGCATGGACAAGCCCATCGGCATCTATCTGCTGCTATGGCCAACCCTGGTGGCGCTGTGGATCGCCGCCGAGGGCCAGCCGTCCCTGAGCCATGTGCTGATCTTCACCTTCGGGGTGGTGCTGACCCGCGCCGGCGGCTGCGCCATCAACGACTTCGCCGACCGCAAGGTGGACGGCCAGGTCAAGCGCACCGACCAGCGGCCCCTGGCCACCGGCAAAGTCAGCGCCAAGGAGGCCCTGATACTGTTCGCGGTGCTGATGGGCGCCGCCTTCCTGCTGGTGCTGTGCACCAACGCCACCACGGTCTGGCTGTCGTTCGGCGCCCTGGCCCTGGCCGCCTGCTACCCCTTCATGAAGCGCTACACCTATTACCCGCAGGTGGTGCTGGGGGCGGCGTATTCCTGGGGCATCCTGATGACCTTCACCGCGCAGAACGGCGAACTGCCGGCCACCGCGTGGCTGCTGTACATCGCCAACCTGCTGTGGACCGTGGGCTACGACACTTACTACGCCATGACCGACCGTGACGATGACCTGAAAATCGGGGTCAAGTCCACGGCTATCCTGTTCGGCGATGCCGACCGGGTGATCATTCTCACCCTGCAGGGCTTGTCCCTGGGCTGCCTGCTGCTGGCCGGGGCACGGTTCAATCTGGGGGGCTGGTTCCACCTGGGGCTGGCGGTGGCGGCGGCGTGTTTCGCCTGGGAGTTCTGGTACACCCGCGATCGCAACCGGATGAAGTGCTTCAAGGCCTTCCTGCATAACCACTGGGCGGGCCTGGCGATCTTTGTCGGGGTGCTGCTGGATTACGCGTTGCGCTAGACCGTCAAGCAAGGCCCTATGGGCCTTTTCGCAGCTTCACGATGGCTCGGCAGCGGCTACAGAGATCGGTGTAGCCGCTGCCGCAAGCTGCCAATGGCCCGGAGGACGGCGGGTGGTCAGTCGGATTTCGCGACCTTCCAGGCGCCGTCCATCTTGCCTTCACCGGTCATGTCACCGGCCTTCTTGTCCATCACGAAGCCGTACAGCGGCTTGCCGTCGTAGGCCCACTGCATCTTGCCGTCGTCACGCTTGATCACCGTCCACTTGCCCATGGCCTTGTCACTGCCCTCGGCCATCAGCGGCGGCCAGTTGGCAGCGCATTTGTCATTGCACATGGACTTGCCGTCGGCATCCTTGGCAAAGGTGTAGAGGGTCATGCCCTTGTGGTCCACCAGCACGCCGTCCTTGCTCATTGCCGGGTCGGCGGCCATGGCGAATGTCGGCAGGGCCAGGACAGCGCCTACCAGCAGGACTTTCAACGATTGCTTGAACAGAGTCATGGAAACCTTCTTTTGTGGTTGTCAGGAATCGGACTCAAAGCTTAGTCCACGAAGCAGCACCCCGCCCCGCGACCTGAAATACTGTCACACGACTGCAATAATTCCGTTATCTAATGCGGCGCAAGACAGTTAAATGACAAGAGGTTCAAGCATGGTTGGCAGAAGCATTCTGATCGTTGACGACGAAGCGCCTATTCGCGAAATGATCGCCGTTGCGTTGGAAATGGCCGGCTATGACTGCATGGAGGCAGAGAACTCTCAGCAGGCCCATGCCATCATCGTCGACCGCAAGCCGGACCTGATCCTGCTGGACTGGATGCTGCCCGGCACTTCCGGCATCGAGCTGGCGCGGCGCCTCAAGCGCGATGAGCTGACCGGGGACATCCCGATCATCATGCTCACCGCCAAGGGTGAAGAGGACAACAAGATCCAGGGCCTGGAAGTCGGCGCCGACGACTACATCACCAAGCCGTTCTCCCCCCGCGAACTGGTGGCCCGCCTCAAGGCCGTGCTGCGCCGTGCCGGCCCTACCGATGGCGAAGCGCCAATCGAAGTCGGCGGCCTGCTGCTGGACCCCATCAGCCACCGGGTGACCATCGACGGCAAGCCGGCAGAAATGGGCCCTACCGAATATCGCCTGCTGCAGTTCTTCATGACCCACCAGGAGCGTGCCTACACCCGTGGCCAACTGCTGGACCAGGTCTGGGGTGGCAATGTGTACGTCGAGGAACGCACCGTGGACGTGCATATCCGCCGGCTGCGCAAGGCCCTGGGCGATGCCTACGAGAATCTGGTACAAACCGTGCGCGGCACCGGCTATCGTTTTTCCACCAAGGCCTGACGGCAGCGGCAAGCGACAAGCGGCACGCCGATGAGTGACCGCTTCAACACTTGCAGCTTGGAGCTGCGCCACCCTCCACGGACGTGTTTCAAGTGAATCAAAACTGGCATGGCACCCTGATTCGCCACATGTTGCTGTTGATCACCGGCTGCCTGCTGGTGGGCCTGATCAGCGGCTACTACGGCTGGAGCCTGGCCGCCGGCCTGGGCATCTACCTGGCCTGGACCCTCAAGCAGTTGCTGCGCCTGCACGAATGGCTGCGCCTGCATCAACCCGACGAAGCGCCCCCCGACGGTTATGGCCTGTGGGGCGAGGTGTTCGACAGCATCTACCACCTGCAACGCCGCGATCAGCGGGTACGCGGGCGCCTGCAGGCGGTGATCGACCGGGTCCAGGAGTCCACCGCGGCCCTTAAGGACGCGGTGATCATGCTCGACAGCGACGGCAACCTGGAATGGTGGAACCGCGCCGCCGAGACCCTGCTGGGGCTCAAGACGCCCCAGGACAGCGGCCAGCCGGTGACCAACCTGGTGCGCCATCCGCGCTTCAAGGAATACTTCGAGCAGGACAGCTACGCCGAGCCGCTGGAAATCCCCTCCCCGGCCAACGACCGGGTACGCATCCAGCTCTATATCACCCGCTACGGCAACAACGAGCACCTGATGCTGGTGCGCGACGTGACCCGCATCCACCAGCTGGAACAGATGCGCAAGGACTTCATCGCCAACGTCTCCCACGAGCTGCGCACGCCGCTGACGGTGATCTGCGGCTACCTGGAGACCCTGCTGGACAACGTCGAGGAAGTGAACCCGCGCTGGAGCCGCGCCCTGCAGCAGATGCAGCAGCAAGGCGGGCGCATGCAGACCCTGCTCAACGACCTGCTGTTGCTGGCCAAGCTGGAGGCCACGGACTACCCGTCGGACAACCAGCCGGTGCCCATCGACGTGCTGCTGCAATCGATCAAGAGCGACGCCCAGGCGCTGTCCGGGGAGCGCAACCAGCGCATCACCCTGGAAGCCGACGCGTCGGTGCAACTCAAGGGCAGCGAGGCCGAGCTGCGCAGCGCCTTCTCCAACCTGGTGTTCAACGCGGTGAAATACACCCCGGCCGAAGGCAATATTCGCATTCGCTGGTGGGGCGACGAACAGGGCGCGCACCTGAGCGTGCAGGACTCGGGGATCGGCATCGACAACAAGCACCTGCCGCGCCTCACCGAGCGCTTCTACCGGGTGGATTCGAGCCGCAACTCCAACACCGGCGGCACCGGCCTGGGCCTGGCCATCGTCAAGCATGTGCTGCTGCGCCACCGTGCGCGCCTGGAGATCAGCAGCGTGCTGGGCCACGGCAGCACCTTCACCTGCCATTTCGTTCCGGCCCAAGTGAAGAAAAACCGCACCCAGAGCCTGACCGACCAGCGCTGACAGCCACTCGCCCCTAGGCAATTGCCCTGTCAGCCGCTACATTGCGTAACTTGTGCCTGCCTTTCAGGCACCGCATTTCCTTCCTTTTCGAATACACGGAACCCGCAAAACTCCATCATGGACCCTTCCCCTGGTTTTACCCTCGCGTCTCTTTTCGCCGACTTCGGCATGATTCTTTTTGCTCTGATCCTGGTCCTGCTCAACGGCTTTTTCGTTGCGGCGGAGTTCGCCATGGTCAAGCTGCGCTCGACCCGGGTCGAGGCCATTGCCCACAAGAACGGCTGGCGCGGGCAGATCCTGCGCACCGTGCACAGCCAGCTCGACGCCTACCTCTCGGCCTGCCAACTGGGCATCACCCTGGCCTCCCTGGGCCTGGGCTGGGTCGGTGAGCCGGCCTTCGCCCATCTGCTGGAGCCGCTGCTGGGCGCCCTGGGCGTGAGCTCTCCGGAAGTGATCCGCGGCGTGTCGTTCTTCACCGCGTTCTTCATCATTTCCTACCTGCACATCGTGGTCGGCGAGCTGGCGCCCAAATCCTGGGCGATCCGCAAGCCGGAGCTGCTGTCGCTGTGGACGGCGGTGCCGCTGTACCTGTTCTACTGGCTGATGTACCCGGCCATCTACCTGCTCAACGCCAGCGCCAACACCATCTTGCGCATCGCCGGGCAGGGCGAGCCCGGCCCGCACCACGAACACCACTACAGCCGCGAAGAACTCAAGCTGATCCTGCACTCCAGCCGCGGCCAGGACCCCAGCGACCAGGGCATGCGCGTACTGGCCTCGGCGGTGGAAATGGGCGAACTGGAAGTGGTGGACTGGGCCAATTCCCGGGAAGACCTGATCAGCGTCGAGTTCAACGCGCCGCTCAAGGAAATCCTCGCCCTGTTCCGCCGCCACAAGTTCAGCCGCTACCCGGTCTACGACAGCGAGCGCAACGAATTCGTCGGCCTGCTGCACATCAAGGACCTGCTGCTGGAACTGGCGGCCCTGGACCACATTCCCGAGTCGTTCAACCTGGCCGAGCTGACCCGCCCGCTGGAGCGCGTATCCCGGCACATGCCGCTGTCGCAGTTGCTGGAGCAGTTCCGCAAGGGCGGCTCGCACTTCGCCCTGGTGGAAGAAGCCGACGGCAAGGTCATTGGCTACCTGACCATGGAAGACGTGCTTGAAGTGCTGGTGGGCGATATCCAGGACGAACACCGCAAGACCGAGCGCGGCATCCTGGCCTACCAGCCGGGCAAGCTGCTGGTGCGCGGTGACACCCCGCTGTTCAAGGTGGAACGCCTGCTGGGCATCGACCTGGACCATATCGAGGCCGAAACCCTCGCCGGCCTGGTGTACGAAACCCTGAAACGGGTGCCGGAAGAGGAAGAAGTACTGGAGGTCGAGGGCCTGCGCATCATCATCAAGAAGATGAAGGGACCGAAGATCATCCTGGCCAAGGTGCTGATGCTGGATTGACGGCCCTTTCGCCGCCAAGCCGGCGCCTACGGGCAGGTTATTGGTTGCCCAGGGCAAAATTCGGCAAATCCCCCAGGGGCTGGTTGAACTGATAGGGAATCGACACCAGCCCCAACCCGGTATTGCGCTGCACCACGAAATGCAGGTGCGGCCCGCTGCTGTTGCCGGTGTTGCCCGACAGCCCCAGGGCGCTGCCCACCGCCACTCGCTGGCCCTCCCGCACGCTGACCGAACCCTGCTTGAGGTGCAGGTACACGCCCATGGTGCCGTCGTCGTGCAGCACCCGGACGAAATTGCCCGCCGGGTTATTGCCCCGCCCGTTCTGGGCGTTCTCGGTCTTCACCACCACCCCGCCCCGGGCGGCAATGATCGGCGTCCCCACCGGCATGGCGATATCCATCGCATAGCGGCTCTTGGGGCTGAAATGGCTGTATTGGCCATTGGCGCCCTGGGTCAGGCGAAACGGCCCGCCACGCCAGGGCAGCGGGTAGCGATAGGCCTGGGTGGCGCCTGCCGGATCCCCCAGGGAATAACGGAACCTGGGGGCATAGCTCAGAGGCTGGTCGGCGCGAATCGCCGTGAGCAGCGCCAGGCGCTGCCTGCTGCGGGCCGGCAGCACCTGGCGGATCGGCTGCCCCGGAGCGCCGCTGACATTGTTCAACCCGGCAAAGCTCAATTCCACTTCCACCGGGGCATACAGGTCATTGCGCACATACACCGCATCCACCCCCCTGTGCTTCTGGATATCCAGGCGCACCTGGCGCTCAAGGTGCTCCACCATGCGGTCGCGGAACACGAACTCCTGGGCCCCCGGCGAAGGCCGGTCGCTGTAGGAGACCACGCCATTGGCGTCGATGGACTTGTATACAGTCATCGCCGCCAGCGACGTGGCGGCTAAAGACAATCCACAGAAAAACAGCAGGCGCACAAACATTCGGCAGCTTCTTGGCAGAGGGTGGAATCACGCTAGCAGCCTGATATGGAGCTTGTATGAATCAGGCGGGCGCCAAGGGTTCAATGCCGCCGGCGTCGAAGTGGATGTCCACCCCCAGTTGCGCCGCCTCGCAGAGGTTGACCAGCGCATCGAGGGAGAACTTGTTGATCTTGCCGCTGAGCACATCGTTGAGCCGGGGCTGGGTGATATTGAGGCGCCTGGCCGCCTCCTTCTGCGATACCCCCCAGGCCTGCACGGTCTTGCCCAGTTCCAGCATCAGCTTGGCCCGCAGGCGCATGTTGGCAGCCTCCTGGGGAGTGGCTTCAAGGGCATCCCAGACACTGGCAAAGCGCTGGTTGATCGGTTGGTCAGTCATGGCGTGAACCTGTTTCCTGATATCTGGCACGAGCCAGCTCGATATCCCGCGCCTCGGTCTTGCGGGTGGTCTTGCGCACCGCGTGCAACACATAAATGGCCGCGGCCCGCCGGACCACATGGAACAACCGAAACGCCCCTGAATCCTCATGGATCCTGATCTCGAAAACGCCCGGGCCAATGGTTTTCACCGACCTGCAATCGTAGGGCTGTTCACCCTGCTGCAGCAGATCCAGCTGGAAACCGGCGGCCCGACGGGCATCTTCAGGGAACGCCCTGAGATCCCGCAGCGCGCTCCCGACAAACACCACATCCTTGTGCCTGGGCATCGAACCTCTCCTGTTAATGACCAGGAACAAGGCTAATCAACACGGCCAGGACCCGCCGCGCCGGGTTGTTTCAAGGCATGGCCGCGAGGGGTGAGCAATAAAGAGCGCCACCTGAAATCTATATCCAAACAGATATAAATCAAGCGCAAAGAAATTAATCTGACGTACGGCGGAAAGTACCGAGGGGGACGGCGCACGCCTTGTGGCTTGAGGGTTACGACCTATGTTGCGAGTTGCTCGCTCGATAGCGGGATGACGCAGCAGCCCGCCTCGGCGGCCGGCAAAAGCCCGCAGTGGGAAAGTGTTTTCAGCAGATTTCCACTGCCTACCATCACCGTAGGAGCCGGCTTGCCGGCGAAGAGGCCTTCAAGCCTTGTGCTGCCCTTGCGGGCGCCTTCGCTGGCAAGCCAGCTCCTACAGCGAGGCGGCCGGCAGGATCAGGCGCCTGGAACGAAATGCTTCTGGGCGGTGCCGCGGGCGATTAGGCGGGAGATGTAGTCGAGCTTCTGGGCATCCTGGTCCACGAAGCGGAAAGTCAGCTGCAGCCACTCGCTGTCCGGCTTGGGTTCAAAGGCCACCACCGCATGCAGGTAGCCATTGAGCCGCGCCACTTCGGCGTTATCGCCCTGCTCCAGGTCCAGCACCGCGCTCTCCAGCACCTGGGGCAGGCTGTCGGTGCGCTTCACCACCAGCAAGGCTTCCTTGATGCTCAGGGCCTTGATCACACACTGCTGGTTGCCGCTGGACAGCCGCAGCTGGCCCTGGCCACGACCACCACCGGCCGCTGCCGCAGGCGCCGGGGCCTTGACCGGAGGGCTGTTGAGCAAACCGCGGGCCGGCGCTGCTGCCGCTGGAGCTGGAGCCGGGGCGGCAGCCGCCGGTTTGGCGAACGGATTGACCGGAGCGGAAGCCGCCCCCACCACCGCCGGCTTGCCGCCAGTCAGGGCGCTCAGGGAGTCGTTGCCAAAGGCCGAGTTCATCTTGGTCGGCGCGCTGTTCATCAAGGTGTCGAGCTTGCCGACCTTGTTCAGCGCCTGCTTGACCTTGGTCAGCAGCTGTTCGTTGGTAAAAGGCTTGCTCACATAACCGGAAACCCCGGCCTGGATCGCCTGCACCACGTTTTCCTTGTCGCCCCGGCTGGTGACCATGATGAACGGCATGGCCTTCAGCGCATCTTGCTCGCGGCACCAGGTCAGCAGCTCAAGGCCGGACATTTCCGGCATTTCCCAGTCGCACAGGACCAGGTCGAAGGCTTCACGGGCGAGCATCGCCTGGGCCTTCTTGCCATTGATCGCGTCTTCGATCTTGATGCCAGGGAAGTAGTTGCGCAGGCACTTCTTCACCAGGTCACGAATGAACGAAGCGTCATCCACCACCAACACACTTACCTTACTCATCGACCACCCCTTTAAAAATCCCGGCAAGCATAACGCTGGCTGATGGCACTTTGCCAAAACTCTTCAGTCACGCCGGGACTTTTCGTTCGCGGGTGCTGCTTTTCAATTTCCAGGAGCACAAACAAAAACGCCCGGCCAAAAGGCCGGGCGCTCTTCTCGGGCACTCTTACTTATCGTCAGTTTCATCCGGAACATTAGCGGATTCGCCACTGGTACCTTCAACTTCCTGCTTCATGCGCTTGAGCCCAAGGTGACGAACATCGGTGCCGCGCACCAGATAAATCACCAGCTCGGAAATGTTGCGCGCGTGGTCGCCGATCCGCTCCAGCGAGCGCAGCACCCAGATAATGCTCAGAACCCGCGAGATAGAGCGTGGGTCTTCCATCATGTAGGTGGCCAGCTCACGCAGCGCGGTCTTGTATTCGCGGTCGATGATCTTGTCGTACTGGGCCACCGAAAGTGCCAGGTCGGCATCGAAGCGGGCAAAGGCGTCCAGGGCATCGCGCACCATGTTGCGCACCTGGTCGCCGATATGCCGCACTTCCACGTAGCCACGCGGGGCCTCGCCCTCTTCGCAGAGCTGGATGGCCCGGCGGGCGATCTTGGTGGCTTCGTCGCCGATGCGCTCCAGGTCGATCACCGACTTGGAGATGCTGATGATCAAACGCAGGTCCGAGGCCGCCGGCTGGCGACGGGCGAGAATGCGCAGGCATTCCTCGTCGATATTGCGTTCCATCTGGTTGATCTGGTCGTCGATCTCGCGCACCTGCTGGGCCAGGCCGGAGTCGGCCTCGATCAGCGCTGTGACCGCGTCATTGACTTGCTTCTCCACCAGCCCGCCCATGGCCAGGAGGTGGCTGCGTACTTCTTCCAGCTCGGCATTGAACTGCTGGGAGATGTGATGGGTTAAGCCTTCCTTCGAAATCATCGTGTTCGCTCCGCGAAAGTTGCAAGCTTCAAGCCGCAAGCTTCAAGCAGTTAAATAGTGATCCGGATGTCGCGCACCGCCTCTGTTGCGCCGCGTGAAACCTGCGGCTGGCAGCTGCTTTCTAGCCATAGCGCCCGGTAATGTAGTCTTCGGTCTGCTTCTTCGCCGGGTTGGTGAACAGCGTGTCGGTATCGCCGAACTCCACCAGTTTGCCCATGTACATGAAGGCGGTGTAGTCGGAAACCCGCGCCGCCTGCTGCATGTTATGGGTCACGATGACGATGGTGAACTTGGACTTGAGCTCATAGATCAGTTCCTCGACCTTCAGGGTCGAGATCGGGTCCAGGGCCGAGCAGGGTTCGTCCAGCAGCAGCACTTCCGGCTCCACGGCGATGGTCCGGGCGATCACCAGACGTTGCTGCTGGCCGCCGGACAGGCCCAGGGCCGAATCATGCAGGCGGTCCTTGACCTCGTCCCACAGCGCCGCGCCCTTGAGGGCCCATTCCACGGCTTCGTCGAGCACGCGCTTCTTGTTGATGCCCTGGATGCGCAGGCCGTAGACCACGTTTTCATAGATGGTCTTGGGGAACGGGTTGGGCTTCTGGAACACCATGCCGACCCGGCGACGCAGCTCGGCCACGTCTTCGCCCTTGCGATAGATGTTGTTGCCGTAGAGGTTGATCGCACCCTCTACGCGGCAGCCGTCCACCAGGTCGTTCATGCGGTTGAAGGTCCGCAGCAGGGTCGACTTGCCGCAACCGGACGGGCCGATAAAGGCGGTCACGCGCTGCTTGGGGATGTTCATGCTGACGTCGAACAACGCCTGTTTCTCGCCGTAGTACAGGCTCAGGCCGGGCACTTCGATGGCCACGGTTTCCTGTTCCAGGCTCAGGCTCTGCTTGTCGCGGCCCAGGGCGGACATGTTGATGCCATGAGTGTGTGCTTCGTGTTGCATGGGATGCTCCCTGTGCTACCAATTCGTTTGTCGTGAACCGCAGGCATCAGGCCAGCGGCGACATCATTCTGTTTGTAGGAGCCGGCTTGCCGGCGAAGAGGCCTGCAGGCCTTGTGTCGCCCTTGCGGACGCCTTCGCTGGCAAGCCAGCTCCTACGCAAGCCAGCGTCCACACAAGCCAGCCGATCAGCTGTCCAGTGCCTTGTATTTTTCACGCAGGTGGTTACGGATCCACACCGCCGACAGGTTCAGGGTGGCGATCACCAGCACCAGCAGCAGCGCGGTGGCGTACACCAGCGGCCGCGCCGCCTCGACGTTGGGGCTCTGGAAGCCGACGTCGTAGATGTGGAAGCCCAGGTGCATGATCTTCTGGTCCAGGTGCAGGTACGGGTAGTTGCCGTCCAGCGGCAGCGACGGCGCCAGCTTCACCACACCCACCAGCATCAGCGGCGCCACTTCACCGGCAGCGCGGGCGACCGCGAGGATCATCCCGGTCATCATCGCCGGGCTGGCCATGGGCAGAACGATCTTCCACAGGGTCTCGGCCTTGGTCGCACCCAGGGCCAGGGAACCTTCGCGCACGGTGCGGGGAATCCGCGCCAGGCCTTCTTCGGTGGCCACGATCACCACCGGCACCGCCAGCAGCGCCAGGGTCAGGGAAGCCCAGAGCAGGCCCGGGGTGCCGAAGGTCGGCGCCGGCAGCGCTTCGGGGAAGAACAGACGGTCCACGGAGCCGCCCAGCACGTAGACGAAGAAGCCCAGGCCGAACACACCGTAGACGATGGCCGGAACCCCCGCCAGGTTGTTCACCGCAATGCGGATCACCCGGGTCAGGGTGTTCTGCTTGGCATATTCACGCAGGTAGACCGCTGCCAGCACGCCGAACGGGGTGACGATCATGGCCATGATCAGGGTCATCATCACGGTGCCGAAAATGGCCGGGAAAATACCGCCCTCGGTGTTGGCTTCGCGCGGGTCATCGCTGAGGAACTCCCAGACCTTGCTGAAGTAGAAACCGATCTTGGTAAAAGTGCCCATGGCGTTCGGCTGGTAGGCGTGTACCACCTTGCCCAGGCCGATCTCCACTTCCTTGCCGTTGGCATCACGGGCGGTCAGGCTGTCGCGGTTGAACTGGGCGTGCAGGTCGCTCAGGCGCGCCTCGATGTCCTGGTAGCGGGCATTGAGTTCGGCGCGCTCGGCATCCATGTCGGCCTGGGCCGCGGCATCCAGCTTGCCGTCCAGCTCCAGCTTGCGGCCGTGCAGGCGGATGCGTTCCAGGCCGGCGTTGATGGCGCCGATGTCGGATTTCTCCAGGGTCTTGAGCTGGGCGGCCAGCTTGTTCACCCGGTCGATCCGCGCTTGCAGCTCGGGCCAGGCGGCTTCGCCTTCGGCGATCACCTTGCCGCTTTCCTTGACGTTGACCAGGTAGCCGTAGAAGTTGCCCCACTCACGGCGCTCGATGGCCATCAGCTCTTTGGGATAGCTCTGGTTGGTCAGCCACTCGCCGACGATCCAGGTGAAGTCGTTGCCGTTCAGGTCACGGTTGCCGACCTTGATCAGCTCGCGGGTCATGAACTCCGGGCCCTGGTCGGGCACCGGCAGGCCGGCACTCTTCAGACGCGCCCGGGGCACTTCTTCCTTCTGCACCACTTCACCGATGACCAGGTGGTTGGCCTGGCCCGGAACGTCGTAGTTGGCGTGCACCAGGTCGGCTGGCCAGAAGTGGCCGAGGCCACGCACGGCGATCACCGCCAGCAGGCCGATGGTCATGATGACCGCGATGGACACCGCGCCACCGCTGATCCAGACGCCGGGGGCGCCGCTCTTGAACCAGTCTTTTAGGGAGTTCTGTTTCACAGACTTCTACCTTTCTTAAAGCGACGAGTATTTCTTGCGCAGACGCTGACGGATCAGCTCGGCGAGGGTGTTCATGACGAAGGTGAACAGCAGCAGCACCAGCGCCGAGAGGAACAGCACGCGGTAGTGGCTGCCGCCGACTTCCGATTCGGGCATTTCCACCGCGACGTTGGCGGCCAGGGTGCGCAGGCCTTCGAACAGGTTCATTTCCATGACCGGGGTGTTGCCGGTGGCCATCAGTACGATCATGGTCTCGCCCACGGCGCGGCCCATGCCGATCATCAGCGCCGAGAAGATCCCCGGGCTGGCGGTGAGGATCACCACCCGCGTCATGGTCTGCCACGGCGTGGCGCCCAGGGCCAGGGAGCCCAGGGTCAGGCCCCGCGGCACGCTGAACACGGCGTCTTCGGCGATCGAGTAGATGTTCGGGATCACCGCAAAGCCCATGGCCAGGCCCACTACCAGGGCGTTGCGCTGGTCGTAGGTGATCCCCAGGTCGTGGGAGATCCACATGCGCATGTCGCCGCCGAAGAACCAGTTCTCCATGAACGGGCTCATGTACAGCGAGAGGAAGCCGACGAAAATGATCACCGGGATCAGGATCGCGCTTTCCCAGCCGTCCGGCACTTTAAGGCGCAACGACTCGGGCAAACGACTCCAGGCGAAACCCGCCACCAGGATGCCGATCGGCAGCAGGAGCAGCAGGCTGAAGATGCCCGGCAAGTGGCCTTCGACATAGGGCGCGAGGAACAGGCCGGCGAAGAAGCCGAGGATCACCGTCGGCATCGCTTCCATCAGCTCGATCACCGGCTTGACCTTGCGGCGCATGCCCGGGGCCATGAAGTAGGCGGTGTAGATCGCCGCCGCCACCGCCAATGGCGCCGCCAGCAGCATGGCGTAGAACGCCGCCTTCAGGGTACCGAAGGTCAGGGGCGAGAGGCTCAGCTTGGGTTCGAAATCGGTGTTGGCCGCGGTGGATTGCCAGACGTATTTAGGCTCGTCGTAGTTCTCGTACCAGACCTTGCTCCACAGCGCGCTCCAGGACACTTCCGGGTGCGGGTTGTCGAGCACCAGGGGCTGCAGCTTGCCGCCGGCCTCGACGATTACCCGGTTGGCCCGTGGCGACAGGCCGAACAGGCCCTGGCCGTCTACCACCTGGTCCACCAGCAGGGTGCGGTGGGCGGTGCTGTGGAACACCCCGAGCTTGCCGGCGGCGTCCAGGGCAACGAAGCCCTTGCGACGCTCTTCGGCGGTGATTTCAACAATGGGCGCAGTGCCCATCTGGAAGGTGCGGATCTGCTTCAGGCGCAGCTCGCCGTCCGGGTCGCGGGCCATGAACCACTGGGCCAGGCCGCCCTTGGAGGTCCCGATGATCAGCGAGATGCCGCCCACCAGCTGGGTGCTGGCGGTGACTTCGGTATCGGCGTCTTCCAGCAGTTTGTAGCGACCGTTGAGGCTCTTGTCCCGCAGGCTGAAGACGTCGGCCTGGGCGCGCCCGTTGATCACGTACAGCCACTGCTGGCGCGGGTCGATGTACATGGCCTTGACCGGCTCGGTCATCTGCGGCAGCTCGATGCGGCTCTGCTCGCTGGTGACCTCGCCGGTCATCATGTTTTCTTCGCGGGTCAGCTTCAGCACTTGCAACTGCGAAGCGGTAGAACCGGCAACGATCAGCGACGAATCGGTGGCATTGAGGTTGACGTGCTCCAGCGCACCGCCCTGCTCGTTCAGGGTGATGGGGGTTTCGCCGTAGGGGTACTCGATGGCCGGCGAGATGGTCTTCTTGCCGTCCGGGTAGCTGACCTTGTAGGTATGACGGAACACCAGGGCCTGGCCGTTGGACAGGCCGACCACCACCAGCGGGTTGCCGGGCTGGTCCTTGCCGATGGAGGTGACGCTGGCGCCCGCCGGGATCGGCAGGTCGACCTTGCGCAGCTCGGCGCCACTGTCGATGTCGAAGAACAGCGCCTGGCCCTTGTCGGAGACACGCATGCCAACCTGGTTCTGCTCTTCCAGGGAGAACATCAGCGGCTTGCCGGCGTCCTGCATCCAGGCGGGAGTCAGAGGGTCCTTGGCGGTCAGTTCGGCACCCTGGAACAGCGGCGCGACGACATAGGCGAGGAAGAAGAAGATCAGGGTGATAGCACCCAGTACCGCGAGGCCGCCGACAAGGACGTACCAGCGGGTCAGGCGGTCTTTGAGCGCGCGGATGCGGCGCTTGCGTTGCAGTTCAGGCGTATTGAAGTCAATGCGCTTGGGGGGAGAAGTCGTAGTCATGGTGGAGTTGGCCAGATCATTCATGCGCACACCCTAGCGATCCTGTATGACAGAAAGATGACAATGCAGTGACGCAACAAATCCGCCGCATGGCAGGGCCGGCAGCGGACAGAAAATGAGGTTGCAGGAGCCGGCAGGCCGACGAACCAGCCTTGAGCCTGGGTCGCCATTTCGGGCGCTTTGCCTGGCAAGCGGAACGCCGCCCGGCCAGCTCCTACGAAAACGAGAAGGTCCGGGGAGCCCGGACCTTCGGAGGCGGCTTATGCGCCTTCTTTCAGGCCCAGGTCAGCCAGTGCCTTGGCGGCCACCTTGGCTGGCAGTGGGATGTAGCCGTCTTTGACGACCACTTCCTGGCCTTGTTTGGACAGGACCAGTTTCACGAACTCGGCTTCCAGCGGGGCCAGAGGCTTGTTCGGGGCCTTGTTGACGTAGACGTAGAGGAAGCGCGACAGCGGGTACTTGCCGTTCAGGGCGTTTTCTTCGGTGTCTTCGATGAAGTCGGTGCTGCCTTTCTTGGCCAGGGCCACGGTCTTCACGCTGGCGGTCTTGTAGCCGATGCCCG
Source organism: Pseudomonas sp. GW822-FHT06D10 (assembly GCF_058799535.1). NCBI lineage: Bacteria > Pseudomonadati > Pseudomonadota > Gammaproteobacteria > Pseudomonadales > Pseudomonadaceae > Pseudomonas > Pseudomonas sp. GW822-FHT06D10. The sequence continues at coordinate 555,778 of NZ_JBXALN010000003.1, forward strand.
AGTAGCCGATGCCGTTCAGCGAGGAGCTGATGGATTGCACTACCGACGCCGAACCAGGCTGTTCGTTGACGTTAGGCTTGTAGTCGCCTTTGCACAGGGCTTCTTCCTTGAAGTAGCCGTAGGTGCCGGATACCGAGTTGCGACCGAACAGCTGAACCGGCTTGTTGGCCAGGTCGCCCTTCACGCCCAGGTCGCCCCAGGTCTTCACTTCTTCCTTGGCGCCGCACAGACGAGTCGAGGAGAAGATCGCGTCGACCTGTTCCATGGTCAGGTGCTGGATCGGGTTGTCCTTGTGCACGAACACCGCCAGGGCGTCCACGGCCACCGGGATAGCGGTTGGCTTGTAGCCGTACTTCTGCTCGAAGGCCGCCAGTTCGGTGTCCTTCATCTTGCGGCTCATAGGGCCCAGGTTGGAGGTGCCTTCGGTCAGCGCGGGTGGCGCGGTGGCGGAGCCGGCGGCCTGAATCTGAATGTTGACGTTCGGGTATTCCTTTTTGTAGTTCTCGGCCCACAGGGTCATCAGGTTCGCCAAGGTATCGGAACCGACGCTGGACAGGTTGCCCGACACACCAGTGGTCTTGGTGTAGCTCGGGATAGCAGGGTCAACAGCGGCAACCGCGTGGGCAGTCGCAACGCCAGCGGCGACAAAGGTCATTGCCGCCATCAAACGCTTCAGTTTCATGCCTTACTCCTAGCAGATAGGGTGTGTTAAGTCGGGGCCAAGTATCTGTAGGCCGTGTGAACACTCTATGTCCGGAATATGACAATTAGATGAAAGGCCAGCATTCCTGAACGCAAGCGGGCCTTTCTTTGTTCGACGATAAAAACCTCTGTAGCCGCTGCCGCAGGCTGCGATCGACCCGCAGGGTCGCGGCGCCCTTCAGCGCACAGCAGGGCCTGAGCGGCTACAGGGTGGTGGTCAGCGGCCCTTGGCCCACAGGTACAACCCCACCAGCAAGCCGATGCCGCAAATAATTGCAACATAATAGGCCGGGCCCATGGGGCTTTCCTTGAGCAGCCAGGTCACCACCATCGGCGTCAGGCCACCGAAGATCGCGTACGCCAGGTTGTAGGAAAACGACAGGCCGCTGAAGCGCACCACCGCCGGGAACGCCTTGACCATCACATAAGGCACCGCGCCGATGGTGCCGACGAACAGGCCGGTCAGGGCATACAGCGGGAACAGCCACTGCGGGTTGTCCAGCAGGCCGTGATAGAAGGTCCAGGAAGTGACCAGCAACAAGGCGCTGCCGAACACGAACACCTTGCCCGCACCGAATCGGTCCGCCAGGGCACCCGAGGCCACGCAGCCCAGGCTCAGGAAGATAATGGCCAGGCTGTTGGCCTCCAGGGCGGTGATGGCCGGGAATTTATAGACGGTCTGCAGCACGGTGGGGGTCATCAGGATCACCACGATGATCCCGGCGGACAGCAGCCAGGTCAGCAGCATGGAAATCACGATCGCCCCGCGGTGATCACGCAGCACCGTGCGCAGCGGCAGTTCTTCGGCCAGAGCCTTGCGCAGTTGCAGTTCGGCGAACACCGGGGTTTCGTGGAGCAGGCGGCGCAGGTACACCGAGAACAGGCCGAACACCCCACCCAGCAGGAACGGGATCCGCCAGGCGTAATCCGCCACTTCCACCGGGGTATAGATGCTGTTGATCGCAGTGGCCACCAGCGACCCCAGGAGAATCCCGGCAGTCAGGCCCGAGGTCAGGGTGCCGCAGGCATAGCCGATATGCCGCTGGGGCACGTGTTCGGAAACGAACACCCAGGCCCCGGGCACTTCACCACCGATGGCCGCCCCCTGGATCACCCGCATCAGCAACAGCAGGATCGGCGCCCACATGCCGATCTGCGCGTAGGTCGGCAACAGGCCCATGATCAGGGTCGGCACCGCCATCATGAAGATGCTCAGGGTGAACATCTTCTTGCGCCCCAGCAGGTCGCCAAAGTGGGCCATGACGATCCCGCCCAGGGGCCGCGCCAGGTAACCGGCCGCGAAGATCCCGAAGGTCTGCATCAGGCGCAGCCACTCGGGCATGTCCGCCGGGAAGAACAGCTTGCCGACCACGGTGGCAAAGAACACGAAGATGATGAAGTCGTAGAACTCCAGCGCCCCGCCCAAGGCAGACAGGGACAATGTCTTGTAGTCACTACGGGTCAGCGGACGGGCGGGTTGCGCAGGCTGCGCGGCGCTCGAGGGCACAGTGGTCATGGCAAGGGCTTCTCTTATTAGTCGGTTCTGGAAGCCGCAACAGCGCTGGTTGGGGCCTGGCAGGTTCGGCACGATAGCAAATTGTTCGAATGCGTACACAGCGGCGCACAAATGACTCACAAATTTGCGAACTGGACGGGTCGTCGCGGAGTCTATCGACCGATATACTCGCAGACCTCGAAGCGCAAAGCCGCTTCTGGCAAGGGTTGCTGTGCGAAAACGCTGCTGCGCGCCCCTGGCCCTGGCCAGCGCCAGTCGATTTCGCAGAGTTTCCCTTTAGCACGCCTTAGAAAGAACGTGACGAACGTAGTATGTTCGGGCTGAATCGTTTTTCCTGAAGACGGCTATTCACCTGAAGTACCCATGAAGCGTCACGGGTCAGAGGCCCCCCGGCATGATAGAACTCGAACAAGAAGATCCAATCCCGCAAGGCGACCTGGCCTTGCAAATCACCGCACTGCCCCGTGAAACCAACGGCTTTGGCGATATTTTCGGCGGCTGGCTGGTCGCGCAGATGGACCTGGCGGGCACCGCCATGGCCAGCCGCGTGGCCGGCGGCCGGGTGGCCACGGTGGCCATCGACCGCATGGCGTTCCTGGTGCCGGTGGCGGTGGGCGCGCAGCTGTCCTTCTACACCCAGACCCTGGAGATCGGCCGCAGCTCGATCCAGATGATGGTGGAAGTGTGGAGCGACGACCCGCTGTCCAGCGAATGGCGCAAGGTCACCGAGGCGGTGTTCGTATTCGTCGCCATCGATGGCAGTGGCCGCACCCGCTCGGTTCCGCCGCGCGCGCGCTAAACCTGATGACCGTTCTGCGGTCCATAGCAGCCCACACCTTGCGAACGAGAACAGCAGCATGCCTACGCCCCAGGTCGAAACGGTAAAACTGGATGAACTGAACTGCTGGCGCATCCGCCACGGTGACGCCGAACTGCTGGTGGCCCAGCAGGGCGCGCACATCCTCAGTTATCAAGTGGCCGGGCAACAGCCGCTGATCTGGCTCAACGACGAGGCCGTGTTCAAGCGCGGCAAGAGCATCCGCGCCGGGGTGCCGGTGTGCTGGCCCTGGTTCGGCAACTTTGCCCGCAACCCGCAGGCGGTGCAGGCCATGCGCCAAGGCACTGACCCGGCGCCGGCCCACGGCCTGGTGCGGGCCACCGACTGGGAGCTGCTGGGCATCGAAAGCCAGGGCGACAGCCTGCTGGTGGAGCTGCGCCTGCCCTGCCCCGCGGGTGGTTTTCCCGGCTGGCCCCATCAAGTGGAACCGCGCCTGAGCATCCGCCTCGACCAGCAACTGCACATCAGCCTCAGCAGCCACAACCTGGGCACTGAAAGCGTGAGCATCAGCCAGGCGCTGCACAGCTACTTCGCGGTCAGCGATGTGCGCCAGGTGCAGGTCGAAGGCGTGGACGGGCTGAGCTACATCGAAACCCTGGAAGACTGGAAGACCAAGGTCCAGAGCGGCAGCCTGCACTTTACCGGCGAGACCGACCGCATCTACCTGAACGCCCCGGCGCAGCTGGAGATCGTCGATCCGGACTGGCAACGACGGATCCGCCTGCGCAGCGAAGGCTCGCGCACCGCGGTGATCTGGAACCCCTGGATCGACCGCGCCGCCCAATTCAGCGACATGGCCGACGACGGCTGGCAGCGCATGCTGTGCATCGAGACCGCCAACGTGATGGACGACATCGTCACCCTGGCCCCGGGCGCCAGCCACACCCTGAGCGTCAGCATCAGCGCCGCCCCGCTCTGACTCCACCTGCCCCGTAGGAGCTGGCTTGCCAGCGAAAAGGCCCTCAAGACCGCATTCGCCGGCAAGCCGGCTCCTACCGTTCAGCGGCGTTCAAATGCGCCGCTTCAGAGATCCGACTCCTTGACCACCCGCACCTTCGCCGCATCCAGGGCGTAGGCGGCATCGGCCAGGTCGTTGCTGACCTTTTCGATCTTCAGGGTGCCGGTCACCCACAGCGGCGTGTAGATGTCGTCCAGCTTCAAGCCCTTGGGAAAGCGCACCAGCACCAGCTGGTTGGGCGGCGGTGGCGGCACGTGGATGCAGGCGCCCGGGTACGGCACCAGGAAGAACAGCGTGCTGCGCCCCTTGGCATCGGCTTCCAGCGGCACCGGATAACCGCCGATGCGGATCTGCTTGTCATTCATGGCCGGCACGGTCTTGGTGGAATACATCACCGCCGGCAACCCCTTGCTCTGCTTCAGGCCGCCCTTTTCGGTGAAGGTGCCATTGGCTTCCGGGGAGTTGTGGTCGATTTCCGGCATCTGCTCCAGGGCCTTCTGGTCCGACTTGGGCATCAGCTCCAGCCAATCGGTTTCCGGCAGTTCGCCAGCCTGGGCCAGGCCGCAGCCCAGCAGAACAAAGGTCAATAGAAGACGGCGCATGTGAGGGTGGCTCGGTCAAAAGGGAAGGACGGGAAAACCCGGGCATTCTAGTACCCAGACCGTCAGATGCGTTGAAGTTTCAGATGAAGAAAAAGGCTCCCCTCCGCGCGGACGGCAGAGGGGGCTTGTAGCGTGGTTCAGCTCTTCTTGACGAAGCCGTAGATCACCAGCAGGACGATCGCGCCCACCAGTGCACCGATGAAACCGGCGCCCTGGCCAGCCTGGTAGATACCCAGCGCCTGGCCGCCATAAGTGGCCGCCAGCGAACCGCCGATACCCAGCAGGATGGTCATGATCCAGCCCATGCTGTCGTCTCCCGGTTTGAGGAAGCGCGCCAGCAGACCAACGATCAAGCCGATGAAAATGGTTCCAATAATGCCCATGGCTGTTCCTCTGTAAGGGGGGTTCAAGCCAAAGCCTAGCCAGCACTTTGGCATCCTGCTATCAGAGAACGGCGGGAAACGAAGGTTCCCGCCAGCCGGAGGATTTGTTACTCGGCGATCAGCGCTTGCACCTTGAGGATCTGCGCTTGCAGGGTCGCCTGATCGGCGCAGCGCAGGTTGGCGTGGCCGACCTTGCGCCCGACCTTGAAGGCCTTGCCGTAGTGATGCAGGTGGCAGTCGTCGATGGCGATGACCTTGTCCACCGGCGGCACTTCACCGATGAAGTTGATCATGGCGCTTTCACCGACCTTGGCCGTGGAGCCCAGGGGCAGGCCGGCTACCGCCCGCAGGTGGTTTTCGAACTGGCTGCACTCGGCGCCTTCGGTGGTCCAGTGCCCGGAGTTGTGCACCCGCGGAGCGATCTCGTTGGCCTTGAGGCCGCCGTCCACTTCGAAGAACTCGAAAGCCATTACGCCCACGTAATCCAACTGCTTGAGCACGCGGCTGGAGTAGTCCTCGGCCAGGGCCTGCAACGGGTGGTCGCTACTGGCCACCGACAGGCGCAGGATGCCGCTGTCGTGGGTGTTGTGCACCAGCGGGTAGAAACGGGTTTCACCGTCACGGGCGCGCACGGCAATCAGCGAGACTTCACCGGTGAAGGGCACGAAGCCTTCCAGCAGGCAAGGTACGCTGCCCAGTTCGGCGAAGGTGCCTGCGACGTCGGCGGCGCTGCGCAGGACCTTCTGGCCCTTGCCGTCGTAACCCAGGGTGCGGGTCTTGAGCACGGCTGGCAGGCCGATGCGCGCCACGGCGGCGTCGAGATCCGCCTGGGACTGGATGTCGGCGAACTCCGGAGTAGGAATCCCCAGGTCCTTGAACATGCTCTTCTCGAACCAGCGATCGCGGGCGATGCGCAGTGCTTCGGCGCTCGGGTAGACCGGCACGAACTGCGAGAGGAAGGCCACGGTTTCCGCCGGCACGCTCTCGAATTCGAAGGTCACCAGGTCCACTTCATCGGCCAGCTGGCGCAGGTGGTCCTGGTCGCCGTAGTCGGCCCGCAGGTGTTCGCCCAGAGGGGCGGCACAGGCGTCCGGCGCCGGGTCGAGGAAAGCGAAGTTCATTCCCAGCGGAGTCCCCGCCAGGGCCAACATGCGGCCCAACTGGCCGCCACCGATTACACCGATCTTCATCGTCAACAACCTCAGGCGACGCGCGGGTCTGGATTGTCCAGGACGCTGTCTGTCTGTTCAGCACGGAATTTTTTCAGCACCGCATGGAACTGCGGGTGCTTGGCGCCCAGGATGCTCGCCGAGAGCAGCGCCGCGTTGATCGCGCCGGCCTTGCCGATGGCCAGGGTGGCCACGGGGATGCCGGCCGGCATCTGCACGATGGACAGCAGCGAATCCACGCCCGAGAGCATCGACGACTGCACCGGCACGCCCAGCACCGGCAGGTGGGTCTTGGCCGCGCACATGCCCGGCAGGTGCGCCGCGCCGCCGGCACCGGCGATGATCACCTCGATGCCTCGCGCCTCAGCCTCATCGGCGTACTGGAACAGCAGGTCCGGGGTGCGGTGTGCGGAAACCACCTTCACCTCGTAAGGGATGCCGAGCTTTTCCAGCATATCGGCGGTGTGGCTAAGGGTGGACCAATCGGACTTGGAGCCCATGATCACGCCAACCAGTGCACTCATCGTCGTGCCTCTTCTCTCTGGGCGCCCGCAGGCGCGTCAAAAACAACAAGCCACGCGAAATGCGTGGCTTAAATTGTACGAATTATGGCCAGGCGAACCGGCCGAAGGCCGCGCAGTATACCGAAAAAGGCGCGTTAAACGCACTTTCGCCGACCATCTGCAAAACAAAGTATTTCCGGCGCAAAACCCCGGTTTTATTGACTCCAAGGTCAATCCCGCCCCCCCTCGCAGGCGCTGGCTTGCCAGTGAACAGGCCCACCCTGCGATCACCGCCCTCCCGGCCGACGCCTTCGCCGGCAAGCCGGCTCCTACAAAAAAACCTGCGCCTATCTCCCGTAGGAGCTGGCTTGCCAGCGAAGAGGCCCGCCCTGCGATCACCACCCTCCCGACCGACGCCTTCGCCGGCAAGCCGGCTCCTACGTGGCCGCAGCTTGCGCGGCAGCGCCTTCCAGCTTGCGCCAGAGCAAGCGTACGTTGGCCTTGCGCACCAGGGCGCAGCGGTACAGGCGAATCTCCAGCGGCACATGCCATTGCGCCCCGCCGCAGACCACCAGCTCGCCCCGGGCCAGCTCGGCGCGCACGCTCAGTTGCGGCACCCAGGCAATGCCCAGGCCTTCCAGGGCCATGCTCTTGAGGCTGTCGGCCATGGCGGTTTCATAGACGGTGGTGAAACGCAGGTTGCGCTGGCGCAGCAGCAGGTTCACCGAACGCCCGAGGAAAGCCCCGGCGCTGTACGCCAGCAACGGCACGCTGGCCTCGCCTTCCAGGTCGAACAGCGGCTTGCCCTGGGCATCGGCGGCGCACACTGGGAGCATCTCGGTGTGCCCCAGGTGCAGCGAGGGGAAGATTTCCGAGTCCATCTGCAAGGCCGCGTCCGGGTCATAGAAGGCCAGCATCAGGTCGCAACCGCCTTCGCGCAGGGCGTGCACCGCATCACCGACGTTGGTGGCCACCAGCCGCGTGGCGATGTTCAGCCCTTCGTTGCGCAGTTGGGCGATCCAGCGCGGGAAGAAACCCAACGCCAGGGAGTGGGCAGCCGCCACCTGCATCACCTCGCCCTGCCCGCCTTCCAGGTGGTGCAGGTGACGCACCACCTCGCCGAGCTGTTCGACCACGGTGCGCGCGGTCACCAGGAACAACTGCCCCGCTGCCGTCAGCTCCACCGGCGTGCGCGAGCGGTTGACCAGGGTCAGGCCCAGGGCCGCTTCCAGGCTGCGGATCCGCCGGCTGAAGGCCGGCTGGGTCACGAAACGTCGCTCGGCAGCCTGGGAAAAGCTGCGGGTGGCGGCCAGGGCACTGAAGTCCTCGAGCCATTTGCTTTCCAGATTCATCACGTCCTCCCGGACACGCACCATTTTAGGTCACACGCTCGCCGGCAACCCGGCGTCACACCGGCATTATGCCGAATATGCATAGCCCAGTGTTTAACAGCATTGGCCCAAAAAATCCCTTCGGCCTAGGATTCGCAGCGTTCCCGGCACAGACCGGGTCCCTACCGAGATGATCTCCGTCATGTCCTCCGCTGCATCTTTCCGCACAGAAAAAGACCTGCTTGGCGTACTCGAAGTACCGGCTCAAGCGTATTACGGCATCCAGACCCTGCGAGCGGTGAACAACTTCCGTCTCTCCGGCGTTCCGATTTCGCACTACCCAAAACTGGTCGTGGCCCTGGCAATGGTCAAGCAGGCAGCTGCTGACGCCAACCGCGAACTGGGTCATCTGAGCGAAGCCAAGCATGCAGCCATCAGCGAGGCCTGTGCCCGCCTGATCCGCGGCGACTTCCACGAAGAGTTCGTGGTGGACATGATTCAAGGCGGCGCTGGCACTTCGACCAACATGAATGCCAACGAAGTCATCGCCAACATCGCGCTGGAGGCCATGGGCCACAGCAAGGGCGAATACCAGTACCTGCACCCGAACAACGACGTGAACATGGCGCAGTCCACCAACGACGCCTACCCGACCGCGATCCGCCTGGGTCTGCTGCTGGGCCACGACGCGCTGCTGGCCAGCCTCGACAGCCTGATCCAGTCGTTCGCCGCCAAGGGTGAAGAATTCAGCCACGTCCTGAAGATGGGCCGTACCCAGCTGCAAGACGCCGTGCCGATGACCCTCGGCCAGGAATTCCACGCCTTCGCCACCACCCTGGGTGAAGACCTGGCTCGCCTGAAGACCCTGGCGCCGGAAGTGCTGACCGAAGTCAACCTGGGCGGCACCGCCATCGGCACCGGCATCAACGCCGACCCGCGCTACCAGCACCTGGCCGTACAACGCCTGGCCACCATCAGCGGCCAGCCGCTGGTACCGGCTGCCGACCTGATCGAAGCCACCTCCGACATGGGCGCCTTCGTGCTGTTCTCCGGCATGCTCAAGCGCACCGCGGTCAAGCTGTCGAAGATCTGCAACGACCTGCGCCTGCTGTCCAGCGGCCCACGCACCGGCATCAACGAAATCAACCTGCCAGCGCGTCAGCCCGGCAGCTCGATCATGCCTGGCAAGGTCAACCCGGTCATCCCGGAAGCGGTCAACCAAGTGGCGTTCCAGATCATCGGCAACGACCTGGCTCTGACCATCGCGGCCGAAGGCGGCCAGCTGCAACTGAACGTGATGGAACCGCTGATCGCCTTCAAGATCTTCGACTCGATCCGCCTGCTGCAACGCGCCATGGACATGCTGCGCGAGCACTGCATCACCGGCATCACCGCCAACGAAACCCGTTGCCGCGAACTGGTGGAGCACTCCATCGGCCTGGTCACCGCGCTGAACCCGTACATCGGCTATGAAAACGCCACCCGTATCGCCCGCATCGCCCTCGAAAGCGGCCGCGGCGTACTGGAACTGGTGCGCGAAGAAGGCCTGCTGGACGACGCCATGCTCGACGACATCCTGCGTCCGGAAAACATGATTGCCCCGCGCCTGGTTCCGCTGAAAGCCTAACCGCCGCGACCCCGAAACATGCAACACCGCTCACCAGGTTGAGGGACTAGACACCTCTCACCTTTTGAGGGCTTGGAGCTTCGTCTCCAGGCCCTTTTTTTTGCCTGGAGAAAAGCAGAGCTTGTAAGGGGATGCCGCCCGGCATCGAAGCGGATTCGCTTTGTTTTGTAGGGCAAATCCGAGAGAATCCCCAACGCCTTTGAGCGCCTTGTACCCCTTCGAACGATCAGGCAGTCTCCCGGTGCCGCTGCCAAATCAGCGGCCCGGATGTGGAAGTTCGGACCTGAGTAAGCATGAGCGCTCATGAGCATGGCTCGACGCATTGTCGTCGGCATCGCTTTATGGCGGTTGTGCGCGGGACACCTTCGGGTGTGCTGGGTTACTCAGTCCCGGTCTTCCACACCCTCGCACAACTGCCACCCCTCATGTGGAAGTGAGCTCGGCAGTCCGTTAACTACTGAGTGAGTGACCGTCATGAAAAAGCTCGTCCCCGATCCCCCCTTGTCCACCGATCATCCGCGCCGCGACCCGGAGCTGGACCGCGCCAACGCCAACCTGCTGGCCGCCTTGCACGGCACCCGTCATCGCCCGTTCGGCCTGCGCGATGGCCGGGGCCACCCGCTGTTCGCCGTAGAGCCCCAGGTGAATGCCGAAGACGCCCTGATGCACGTCTCCTTACTGCTCAAATGCGCCGAAGAGGTGTCCGATGAAATCACCGAACGGGCCAGCGGCATCGAACGCGGGCTGATCTGGTCCATGGTGCATTCCGTGGAAATGGCCCGCGCCGTGGTGGACGCCCTGCTCGACGGCGCCCGCCCAGCCCCCGCCTAAACACCGCCCCGTAGGAGCTGGCTTGCCAGCGAAGAGGCCTGCCCTGCCTTCACCGAAATCCGGCCGACGCCTTCGCCGGCAAGCCGGCTCCTACAGGTCTTGCGAGCGTTATGGTCCCTTGTTTTAAACCAGCACAATCCATCGCCCGCAGTGGATAATCGCCTCTCTCAAACATCCGCCATCCCCGAGGCACCGCAGTCGATGGACCCGACGCACACCCAAGCTCTGCAACAGCTACGCAAGCTGATCCCCATCGGCCTGCGCCATGCCCAGGCCCTGCTCGCCCGCTGCGCCAATAATCCGCAGCAAGCCGCCGAGTTCTACAAAGCCGAGCTGTTGCAGGTGCTGGTAGACAAATCCGGCCTGCCCCCCGAGCAAGCACGAGAACACTTGCTCAACGCCGGTTACGACCTGAACTGCGCCCTGCACGCTATAGAAGAAGCGCGCTTCACCCTGACCCAGCGCATCCTGCGCAAGCATCACCGGGACAAGGGCCAGGCCCTGGACCTGATCGCTCAGGCCATCGAAACCGCCGAGCAACTGCCGCGTCAGTACTGGCTGGATTTCCAGCGACTGGAACAACTGCCCCCGGCGCTGCGCTGCTTCATGGTGCTCCACGAGTGGCTGGCCTTCGAGGACTGGGAGGGTTTCGACAGCGCCCTGCACTTTCACCTGCCCCAGGCCATCGCTCAGTTCAGGTACCTGCAACTGGACGCCCTGGCGCACACCCTGGAACAGGCCGATCAGCGCCAGCAACAGGTGCGGGCCGCCCAAGCTGCAAGCGACAGCGCCACCGAGCTGGCGGCTCGGGTCAATCAGGACCCGCTCTTCAACCGTTGCCAGGACAGTTATCGCCAACATCGAGCCCAGCTCGACGAGCGTCTGTTGGAGTGGGTGGAACAGCATCTGCCAGCATTTCCCGCCTGAGCGGCTCTGTCGCCGCTCATGCCACTCCTCGTCACACCCCAGAAGCCGGTAGACTGCCGCCCTCACCGAACACGGACCTCGGATTCAGCCCCCATGGAATTGCACTACCGCATCACCCCCGCCCACACCGAAGCCTGGATTGCCGAACCGCTGAAGCAGGAATTGCTCAAGGATGATCAGCAGCATGTCCGGGCCATGAGCACATTTGCCCGGTGGCAAAGCCGCTTTATCGGTCCCGTGATGTTCACCCTGTGTCTGATCGGCGGCTGCCTGTCGATCTATTTCCCCGAGCGGACCTTCACCCCGGAGAAGGTCATCGCCATGGTGGCGTTCGCCTTGATCTTCATCCCCCTGTGGTGGCGCTTTTCCGGGCGCTGGATCAAGCACCTGCAAGCCCGTATTGCCGCCACCCCGATCAAACCCCAAGCGCCGTTGCGCGGGTTGAGTCAGCGCCTGATCGAAACCCGGTTGCGAGCCGTCGAAGGCACCTATTGCCTGAACTTCGACGGCCAGGGCTTCACCCTGCTCAACACCCGCGGAGGTCAGAGCAGCCTGGCCTGGAAGCAGATCGCAAGCGTGCAGGAAATTCCCGACTTCTACCTCGTGGCGGACGCCGATATGGAGCGTCAAGGCGTGGCCTGCTTCATCGCCAAACACACTGACCTGATGCCCACCGAGGCCTACCAGCAGGGGCTGCAAGCCTTCCTGAGCCAATGCCCGGCGGCACTGCCAGCGCACTAACCGCCTCTCTCAACGCCAGCCCCGACGCCCACACACACGGAATTTGCATGCACACATCAGCGTCCTCCCCTCGCCCGGCCCGCGCCCTGGCCATCCTCGGCACCGGCCACGCCCTGCCGCAGCGGGTGGTCACCAGTGCCGAGCTGGACCGCCAGCTCGGCCTGGAAACCGGCAGCGTGGCGCGCATCAGCGGAGTGCAGCAGCGCCACGTCGCCGATCCTGCGGACACCGCCGCCAGCCTCGGCGCCAGCGCCGCGCGCCAGGCCCTGCACGCGGCGGGCCTGGCGCTGGATCAGTTGGACCTGATCGTCTGCGCCAGCGGCACCATGGATCAGGGCATGCCCTGCAACGCCGCGCTGCTGCAACGGGAGCTGGGCCTGGGGCAGTCGGGCATTGCGGCCATGGACATCAACGCCAGCTGCCTGGGCTTTATTGCCGCCCTGGACACCCTGTCCTGGCCGATCCAGGCCGGGCATTACCGGCGCGTGCTGCTGGTGTGCGCCGACATCGCCTCCTGCGGCCTGGACTGGCAGCAGGTGGAAGTCTGCGGCATCTTCGGCGACGGCGCGGCAGCGGTGGTGCTGGAAGCGGGCGACGGCGGCCCGAAGATCCTCGCCTCGCGCCTCAGGACCTACGCCGAAGGCGCCGCGCTGTGCCAGATCCCCGCCGGCGGTTCGCGCTTTCATCCGCGGCGCATCCAGGTGCCGTTCGAGCCCCTGACCAGTTTCACCATGCAGGGCAAAGGCGTGTTCCGCCTCGCGGCCAAGCACCTGCCCGAACTGATGGACGATTTGCTGCAGCAAGCCGCACTGTCCCTTGCGCAGATCGACTGGGTCATCCCCCATCAAGCCAGCCAACAGGCCATGCAGCATGCGGCCAAACGCCTGAGCCTGGGGCCGGAGAAAGTCATCGATATCTTTGCCCGGCATGGCAATCAGGTGGCGGCCTCGCTGCCCACCGCTCTGGACATCGCGGTGCGCGACGGGCGCATTCAACGCGGACAAACCCTGATGCTGATCGGCACCGGCGCGGGCCTGTCCCTCGGCGGCATGATCCTGGAGTTTTGATGAAGATCCTGGTCACCGGCGGCACCGGTTTTATCGGACGGCATCTGGTCTGGAAGCTGGCCGCCGAAGGCTGCGAGGTGCAGTTCAGCGGGCGCAACCCCGAGGCGGCGGCGCAAGTCATTGCCCACAGCCCGGCGCCCGTGCGCTGGCTGCCCCTGGAGCACGGCAGCCCGCTGGCCAAACGCCTGCTGGCCGATGCCAGCCGCGAGCATGACGCCATCGTGCATTGCGCCGCCTTGTCTTCACCCTGGGGTTCGCCCCAAGCGTTTGCCCGGGCCAACCTCGACTCCACCGCCGAGGTGATCCACGCCTGCGGCAAGAACCGCATCCCGCGGCTGGTGCATATCTCCACCCCCAGCCTGTATTTCAACTTCAGTGATCGCCTGGGCATCCGCGAAGACCAGCCGCTGCCACCACCGGTGAATGACTACGCCCGCAGCAAGGCCCAGGCCGAAACCCTGCTGGCAGACGCCAAGCTGCCCGAATGCGTGATCCTGCGCCCCCGGGCGGTGTTCGGCCCCTGGGACGCAACCCTGATGCCGCGCCTGCTGCGGGTGATGCAACGGGGGGCGATTCCGCTGATGCGCGGCGGCCGGGCACAGCTGGACCTGACCTGCGTCGACAATCTGGTGCACGCGGTGTGGCTGGCGCTGACCCGGCCGCTGCCGCGCCCGCTGTGCGTGTACAACCTGAGCAACGGCACACCCCTGGCCTTCAAGGACCTGCTGCAACAGATGGCCGAACACTTCCGCCTGCCCCTGCGCACCCGTCGCCTGCCCTGGCCTCTGGTGCATGGCGTGGCGCGCCTGCTGGAGCTCAAGGCACGGCTGGGCAACGGCGCCGAACCCTTGATCACCCGCTACGGCGCAGGCGTCCTGGCCTTCAGTCAGACCCTGGACATCAGCGCCATCCAGCGCGAGCTGGGCTATCGCCCGGTAATCAGCCAGGACCAGGGCATCGCCCAGCACGCCCAATGGTGGCTGGCCCAACAGAGGCAACGAGCATGAGCCGCAGCGTCAGCTTGAAGATCCTCCGGGCCGGCTGGTGCCAGCACCTGGAATGCATGGCCGACCGTGGCGGGCGCCTGGCGCCGGTGCAGTTTCCGGCGCTGTGCGGGCTGATCCAGCACCCGGAGCACGGCTGGATTTTGTACGACACCGGCTACGCCGAGCACTTCTTCCAGGCCACCCGCGCCCTGCCCGAGCGCCTGTACCGCAGCGCAGTGCCGGTGCAGTTGCCGGTGGTCGAGCAGCTGGGGGCGCAGCTGCATGAGCTGGGCATCGGCCCGGGGGATATCCGCCATGTGATCATTTCCCACTTCCACGCCGACCATATCGCCGGGCTGCGGGATTTTGCCAATGCGCGCTTTATCGCCCTGGAAGCCGATTACCGGCATATCGACAGCCTGCGCGGCCAGCGTTGGCGCGCCACCCTTGGCGGCCATCTGCCGGGCTTGCTGCCGGACGACTTCAGCGCCCGCCTGCGCCTGGCCGAAGCCAGCCCCAACTGTGCGCTGCCAAGCTGGATGGCGCCCTTCGAGCAAGGCCTGGACCTGTTCGGCGATGGCAGCCTGATCGGCGTGCCGCTGCCGGGGCACAGCGCCGGCCAGCTGGGCCTGTTCATCCCCGATGCCCAGGGCCGGCCGGTGTTCCTGGTGGCCGACGCCTGCTGGTCGGTGCCGGCCTGCCGCGCCGAGCGCCTGCCGGCCGCCCCGGCGCTGTGGTTTGCCAGCGCCAACCGTCAGCAGTACCTGCGCACCTACAGCGGCCTGGGCCAGTTGATCCGCCGCGAACCGGCGGTGACGGTGCTGCCGTCCCATTGCACCCAGGCCTGGGAGTCCTTCGCCAATGAACAGTGAGCGCCTGCTGGGCACTCTGCGCAGCATCGGCTCCTTCGTGTTCAGCCGCTACGCCCTGCGCTTTCGCCGTCGCGAGCGGCTGGAAGCCTGGCAGGCCCGGCGTCTCAAGCACTTCATGGCCAAAGTCCTGCCCCGTGGCCAGCGCTTCAACGGGCTGAGCCACGATGGCCTGCACAGCTTGCCGATCATGGACAAGGCAGCGCTGATGAGCGACTTCGCCGCCTTCAACACCCGCGCCCTGAGCCTGGAGCAGGTGTTGCCGGTGGCCTTGCAGGCGGAGCGTTCCCGGGACTTCAGCCCGACCCTGGGCGACATCACCGTGGGCCTGTCCAGCGGCACCTCGGGGGCTCAGGGGGTGTTCCTGGTCAGCAGCGTGGAACGCCAACGCTGGGCCGGCATCCTGCTGGCGCGCACCTTGCCCCGGGCCCTGCTGCCCCGGCTGCTGTGCCCCTGGCTGGCGCCGCTGCGCATCGCCTTCTTCCTCCGGGCCAACAGCCGCCTGTACACCACCCTGGCCAGCCGCCGTATCGACTTCGCCTTTCATGACCTGACCCTGGGCCTGGCCGCGTCCCTGCAACGCCTCAACCAGCAGAACCCGGACGTGCTGGTGGCTCCGGCCACGGTGCTGCGCGGGCTGGCCCAGGCGGCCCTGGCCGGGCAGCTGACAATCCGCCCACGGCACATCCTGTCGGTGGCCGAAGTGCTGGAAAGCACCGACGCCGAGCTGGTCCAGCAAGCCTTCGGGCGCAAGCCGCAGCAGATCTATCAGGCCAGTGAAGGCTTTCTCGGCTACACCTGCGAGGCTGGCACCCTGCACCTGAATGAAAGTCACCTGCACATCGAGCCGCAATGGCTGGACCCTGAGCGCACGCGCTTCCAGCCGATCATCACCGACTTTTCCCGGCGTACGCAGCTGATCGTGCGTTATCGCCTCAACGACATCCTGCGGGTGGCCAGCGCGCCCTGCCCCTGTGGCCGTGCGGAGCGGGCGATTGCCGCCGTGGAAGGCCGGGCCGACGAGATCCTCTGGCTGCCGCGGCTCGACGGCCAGCAGCTGGCACCGCTCTACCCTGACGTATTGCGCCGGGCCTTGCTGATGCTGGGGGCGGAACTGGAGGAATACCAGATTCACCAGCGCGGGCTGCTCTGGCAGGCCAACCTGCGTACCTCGGGCGACTACCACGGGCTGTGCCAGCGCTTGAGCGAAGCCCTGGCCGAACTCTGCGCGCAACAAGGGCTGCAGGCGCCGCAGCTGAGCTTCGGCCACTGGCAGGCACCACCGCCACAAACAAAAAGACGCCGCCTGCTGATGCTGCAACTACCCGAGGGACTGCCATGCGTGTATTGATTCTCGGCGCCCGGGCCCCGGCCTGCCTGGAGTGGGCCCGGGCCTTTAGCCAAGCCGGCTGGACGGTGACCGTGGCCGATTCCCTGACCCAACCCCTGAGCCGCTTCAGCCGCGCCGCCGAGCACTTCGTGCGCCTGCCGGAGCCCCGCCACGACCCCGAGGCCTGGATCGAAGCCCTGGCCGGAGTCATCCGCCAACAGGCCATCGACCTGCTGCTGCCCACCTGCGAAGAGGTGTTCTACCTGGCCCACGGCCTGGAGCGCCTGCGCCCGCTGTGCCGGGTGTTCACCAGCGACTTCGAGCTGCTGCACCGCCTACATCACAAGGGCGGTTTCGCCGCCATGACCCAGGGCTGGGACGTGGCCGCGCCGCCGACCCAGGTGCTGCATGACCCGGCCGCGTTGCAAGCGCTGGCGGCAGAGCACGACGCCCTGGTATTCAAGCCGGCCTATTCGCGCTTCGCCTCCCAGACCCTGATCTGCCCGAGCCCGGCGCAACTGGCCAAGGTCCAGCCCAGCGCCGAGGCCCCCTGGGTGGCCCAGCAGTTTGTCCCCGGCCAGGAGTACTGCAGCTTCAGCGTGCTGGTGGATGGCCAGTTGCGCGCCCACAGCAGCTACCAGCCGCGCTACCGGGTCGGGCGCGGCTCGGGGATCTACTTCCACAGCTGTGCCCCGGCGCCGATCCGTGCGTTCCTGGAGCAGTTCGGCCAGGCCACCGGCTACACCGGGCAGGTGGGTTTCGACTTCATCGAAGACCAGCAGGGCCGCTTCCATGTCCTGGAGTGCAACCCCAGGGCCACTAGCGGCGTGCACCTGTTCGACGACCAGCGCGTGCAGTTGGTAGCGGCGCTGGGCAGCGAAGCCGACGCAGCGCTGGAGGCGACCCTGGAACCCCGGATGATCGCCCTGGCCATGCTGCTTCTGGCGGCGCCGCAACGGGCCTTGAGCCGCACGTTCTGGCACGACTACCAACAAGCCCGGGACGTGATCGTCCAGGACGGCGATCGCGGCCCGCTGACCGCCCAGTTGCTGAGCCTGAGCGAGATCATCGGCCGCGCCCTGACCCGCCGTTGCGGGCTGCTGGCCGCCTCCACCGCCGATATCGAGTGGAACGGCCAACCCCTGGGAGCGCCGCGCCCATGAAGCTGTTGCTGCCCGAGCAACTGGCCCTTGAGCCCCCGAGCGCCGGCGACAGCCACGCCCGGCAGTACGTGCGCACCTGCGCCGGCGGCGCGCTGATCGGCAACGTCAGCACCGCCCTGGCCCTGCTGGACACCGGCCGCCAGCAGTTCCCGGTGAGCGTCAACCACGGCCACGACCCTGTGGATAACTGCTACGTGGTCTCGCCGCAAACCGCCTACAGCGGCTATGCCCGGGAAGAACTGCAGCGCCTGAAACGGCCCTGGCTGGCGTGGCCCTTGAGGCTGCTGACCCAGGGCGTGGACCGGCTCCTGAGCGCGGCCAAGGTCGACCGTTTGGTGCAGATCAATAACTGGCTGCTGTCGACCAACCTCTACCCGGCCGACTGGGATGGTTCGGATTTGCCGGCGATCACCGAACTGCTGCGCCGGCAGTTTCCCGACCACGGCTTTGGCTTTCGCTCGCTCAACGACTTCAGCAACCTCGCACTGCGCAAGCGCCTGCAAGCCCTGGGCTACCTGGCGATTCCCAGCCGTCAGGTGTACCTGTTCGACGGCCGCGAGGGCGAAAATTCAGCCTTCCTGCGCCACCACAACACCCGCCTGGACGCCACCCTGCTGCGCCGCAGCCCGTATACGGTGGTGCCCGGCAGCGAGCTGAGCGAGGCCGACTTCCAGCGCATCGAGCAGCTGTACAACCTGCTCTACCTGGACAAATACAGCCGCCTGAACCCCCACTACAGCGCCCACTGGCTGCAACGCGGGCAGGCCGAAGGCTGGCTGCAGGTGCGCGCCCTGCGCAACGCCGAAGGGCGCATTGACGGCGCCTTGGGCTGGTTCGCCAACAGCGCGCTGATCAGCACCCCCATCGTCGGCTACGACACCGCCCTGCCCCAGCGCACCGGCCTGTACCGGCAACTGACCAGGCTGTGCCTGCAAGAGGCGGTAAACCGCCGTCAGGTGCTCAACTTCAGCTCCGGCGCCGCCGCCTTCAAGCGCCTGCGCGGCGGCCAGCCCGAAATCGAATACAGCCTGATCCACGTCGCCCACCTGCCCTGGTCGCGGCGCCTGGTGTGGCAACTGATGGGCCTGCTGCTGCAACGAATCGGCGTACCGCTGATGAGGAAGCTCAAACTGTGAACAGTCACGCGGGCTGGTGGCCCGTCGCCCTGAGCCGGCAGCTGCAACGCCAACCTCTGGCCTGCACCCTGCACGGCGTACCGCTGGTGCTGTTTCGCGATGCCGACGGCGCCGCCGCCGTGCTGCCGGACCGCTGCCCCCACCGCTTTGCGCCACTGAGCGCCGGGCGGGTGCGCGACGGGCAGCTCCAGTGCCCCTACCACGGCTGGCGCTTCGACCCCCAGGGCCGTTGCACTCAGCTGCCCGGCCAGGAGCAGCAGCGGTGCAGCCAGCCCTTGCTACAACCCCTGCACAGCTGCGAAGCCCAGGGGCTGGTGTGGGCCAGCCTCGCCAGCGAGCGGCCGAATGCCCCGCCGGTGGCCGCCGCCGAGCAGGCCCAGGCCCTGGATGTGTTCTGGATCAGCGACCGGGTGCAGTGCAGCTTGCAGGACGCTGCGGAGAACTTCCTCGACGGTTTCCACACCCATTTCGTGCATGCCGGCTGGATTCGCCACGATCGCCAGCGCCAGCGGATTCGTGCCTGGGTGCATCAGCTCGAAGACGGGGTTGAAGCGCAGTACAGCGAAGAAGGCACCCAATCCGGGCTGATATCGCGGCTGTTCGAAGGCGAACGCGGTCTCAGCATGGGGCGCTTTCGCCTGCCGGGGCTGGCGGAAATCGAATACCGCGACCGTCAGGGCCGGCTCAACCTGCTGGTCAGCGCCTGGCTCAGCCCGGCCGCCGAGGGCGAACTGCGCCTGTTCGCCCGCATCGCCACGGCCCGCGGGCGCCTGCCGGGTTGGCTCAAGCGCGCTGTGCTGCAACCCTTGTTCAAGGTGATCCTCAAGCAGGACCGGCAGATCCTGGAAAAAGTCAGCGCCAACCAGCAGCGCTTTGCCCGGGTGCCGCTGCGCTGGCACCGGCCCACCCCTCTGGACAGCTCGCTGGATCTGCTGGGGCCGTGGATTCGGCAATTACTGGAACAAGGTGAACTGAAGGACTTCCAAGAACGCCGAGAGGAATTCTGGCTGTAATCCCGTAGGAGCCGGCTTGCCGGCGAACAGGCCCTCAAGACCGGCGCCGCTCAAACGGGCCCCTTCGCTGGCAAGCCAGCTCCTACGGTTGGCAACAGTATCGCGAGGATGATGCGGGCCCCTTGGGGCCCCTGTTCGCGGGGTTTTGCGGGGCGCGACAAGAACCGATTCAGCCCCCCGTACAGCCTGCCGTTCCTCGGCTCGACGCGCTACATGCAGACGGCGAGCCCGCGCACCGGTATAGTGCGCCCCCTCTTCACGTGGACAGCCGTCGGTAACGAGGCTCAAACCCACGGGAAACCCGAACTAATAACAACCCGCGAATAGAGAACCGGGACGAACAATCGCCCCACCGCTTTGCCGTGCGTGCAATCAGCGGTGTAACAGAATGTTTCCGTCTGCTCTGCTTTTGCCTACACAAAAAACAGCGAGGAATAATCCATGCTCGAAGTCATCAACGACTTCCTCTCAGGGAAAGTGCTGATCGTGCTCATTGTCGGGCTCGGCAGCTACTTCACGATCCGCTCGCGTTTCGTTCAATTGCGCCACTTCCTCCACATGTTCGCGGTGTTCCGCGACAGCCTGAAAAGCAGCGGCGGCCAGCTCAGCTCGTTCCAGGCGTTGATGCTCAGCCTCGCCGGCCGGGTCGGCGCGGGCAACATTGCAGGCGTCGGCATCGCCGTGACCCTGGGTGGCCCGGGCGCGGTGTTCTGGATGTGGGTGACCGCACTGGTCGGCATGTCCAGCAGCTTCTTCGAATGCACCCTGGCCCAGGTCTACAAACGCGCCGACGGCGACGGCCTGTACCGCGGCGGCCCGGCCTACTACATCGAGCACGGCCTGAAGCGCAAAGGCATGGCGGTGGTGTTCTCCATCCTGCTGCTGGTCACCTACGGCTTCGCCTTCATCGGCCTGCAGTCCTACACCGTGACGCACTCGCTGCAGGACGCCTTTGCCTTCGACCCAAGCCACACCGGCATCGTCCTGGCGGTGCTGCTGGCCATCACCTTCATCGGCGGCATCAAGCGCATCGCCGCAGTGTCCGACCTGCTGGTCCCGATCAAGACCCTGGCCTATATCGCCGTGACCCTGTACGTGATCGGCACCCAGATCGAACAAGTGCCGGCCATGCTGGAGACCATCATCAAGAGCGCCTTCGGCCTCGACCCGGCCTTCGGCGGCCTGCTCGGCAGCGCCATCGTCATGGGCGTGAAGCGTGGCGTGTTCGCCAACGAAGCGGGCCTGGGCAGTGCGCCCAACGTCGCTGCCGTGGCCGCCGTGAAGCACCCGGGCGCCCAGGGCGTGGTCCAGGCCTTCAGCGTGTTCCTCGACACCTTCGTGATCTGCACCTGCACCGCGCTGCTGATCCTGCTGTCGGGCTTCTACACCCCGGGCTTCGAAGGCGACGGCATTGTCCTGACCCAGAACTCGCTGGCCGCCGTGGTCGGTGACTGGGGTCGCCTGTTCGTCAGCGTCGCGCTGTCGCTGTTCGTCTTCACCTGCATCCTCTACAACTACTACCTGGGCGAGAACAGCCTGCAGTTCCTCACCCGCAACCGCACCGTGCTGATGCTGTTCCGCGGCCTGGTGCTGGCGCTGGTGGTATGGGGTTCGATGCAGGACCTTTCGACCGTGTTCGCCTTCGCCGACATCACCATGACCTGCCTGGCCTTCGTCAACCTGGTGGCCCTGGCCATGCTGTTCAAGGTCGGCCTGCGGGTGATGCGCGACTACGACGAGCAGCGCCGCGCCGGCGTCGCCCAGCCGGTGTTCGACTCGCGCAAGTTCGCCGATCTGGACCTGGACCTGAAGGCCTGGCCCGCCGAACCCTCGGCCACCGCCGAGGCCGAGCCGCAAGGCGTGCCCGCAGCGCAACGCTGACGGGTGAACGACGGGCGCATCCTCTGCACCCGTCGGTTACAGTGCGATAAATGTGCGAGCGGGCTTGCCCGCTCCCACAGGTACTCACCGTTTCGGAGAATCCCATGACCCCTTCGACCTACCCTGGCGCCCAGCACGTCATGGTGCTCTACACCGGCGGCACCATCGGCATGCAGGCCAGCGCCGACGGCCTGGCCCCGGCCTCGGGTTTCGACGTGCGCATGCGCGCCTACCTCGACAGCCAGCCCGGGCTGGTGCTGCCGGCCTGGCGCTTTCGCGAGATGGCGCCGCTGATCGACAGCGCCAACATGACCCCCGACTACTGGCAGCGCCTGCGTGAAGCGGTGGTCGAAGCCGTGGACCAGGGCTGCGACAGCGTGCTGATCCTCCATGGCACCGATACCCTGGCCTACAGCGCCGCCGCCATGAGCTTCCAGTTGCTGGGCCTGCCGGCGCCCGTGGTGTTCACCGGCTCGATGCTGCCGGCCGGCGTGCCCGACAGCGATGCCTGGGAAAACCTCAGCGGCGCCCTGGTGGCCCTGGGTCAAGGCTTGGCGCCCGGCGTGCAGCTGTACTTCCACGGCGAGCTGCTGGCACCGACCCGCTGCGCGAAAATCCGCAGCTTTGGCCGGCACCCGTTTGCCGCCTTGCAACGCCAGGGCGGCGGCACCAAGGCCGAGGTCATTCCGGCGGCCCTGGATTATCGCCAGGCCAAGCAACTGGCCAAGGTCGGCGTGCTGCCGCTGTTCCCCGGCATCGGCGCCGAGCTGCTGGACGGTGTGCTCGACAGCGGCATCCAGGCCCTGGTCCTGGAATGCTTCGGCAGTGGCACCGGGCCCAGCGACAACCCGGCGTTCCTCGCCAGCCTCAAGCGCGCACAGCAGCAAGGCATCGTCGTGCTGGCCGTGACCCAGTGCCATGAAGGGGGGGTGGAGCTGGATATCTACGAAGCCGGCAGCCGCCTGCGCGGCGTGGGCGTGCTGTCCGGTGGCGGCATGACCCGTGAAGCGGCGTTCGGCAAGCTCAATGCGCTGCTCGGCGCCGGGCTGGAAACCGCCGAAGTGCGGCGCCTGGTGGAACTCGACCTGTGTGGCGAGTTGAGCTGAAGCTCGGGAGCCGGTAGCTACTGCAGTAGCCGCCGGCTCGACGACGAACAGCGGGGGCGGCCAGGTTACTTCTTGACCGAATAATCCTGGCCCCAGACCCGCACCGAACTCGAACTCTCGATCGGCCCCTCAAACACGAACTTCTGCCGCACTGCCGCCTTGGCCGGGATGGTGACTTCGTCCGGGTTTTCGAGGCTGACAGTCAGGTTGTTGGCGTAACCGTCCTGGTCGATCGCCAGCAGGGCGCCGGTCTGCTTGAGGTTGATCAGCCGCAACTGGCTGTCGCTGCTGTTCTTGAAACCCAGGGTGACGTTGAAGCTGTCGCCGACGGCTTCGGTCTTCAATACCTGGACCTCGACGCGGCCTTTCATTTGCTCACGGGAGGAAATGATCGACGCACCGTCGACGCCTTGCGCCGATTGGCGACCATCGAGCACACCTTCGCTGACGCCGCCCAAGAGGTTCTTGCCTGCCGAGATGGCTGACGAGACGGCTGACTTGGCAGAGTCCTTGATGGTGCTTTCGCTGCCTGGCTCAGCCTCGGCCAGGCACAGCGAACTCAGGAGCAAGCCGGACACCAGAAGCAGGGAACGCGCAGGAATGAGGGTCATACATAGTCCTTTATCGGGGTTGCTGCACCGCCACCTCAGGCGGTGAATGGCAGGCAGGTTGCACCAATCGATGCGCCAAGTCACTAGCCACACAACGCCGGGAATGCCGCATGTCGCTGGCCGGCAAACCGCAGGCCTGATCGCGGGCGGCATGCAACTTGCTCCGGTTAAGGGTCTTTCCCAGGCTGGAATCTGCGCATGCTGCACTCGCACCTCACCACCCTCAATGCGGTTTCCCTGATCCTCAATACCTTCAAGGACCAGGGCCAGGCCGGCGGCGCGCTGTTGGCCGGCAGCGGTATAAACCCCGCCGACCTGAGCCGCGCCGACACTCGCATCACCACCAACCAGGAAATGCTGGTGTGCGCCAACGCCGTGGCCTTGCAACGGGACATCGGCCTGGAACTGGGCCGGCGCATGCACGTTTCCTCCTACGGCATGCTCGGCTATGCCCTGCTCACCAGTGCCACCTTAGGTGACGCTTTGCGCCTGGCGCTGCGCTATCCGGCGCTGATGGGAACACTTTTCGAACTGAGCCTGGAAACCGACGGTTCGCGCATCTGGCTGACCGCCGCCGACTACCGCGAAAGCCCGGCCCTGGCCGCGTTCAATACCGAGTTCTGCCTGGTATCGCTGAAGGTCATCTGCGACGACCTGCTGGGCCACGCCCTGCCGCTACTGGGCGCACGCTTCGACTACCCGGCCCCGGACTATCAGCAACGCTACCGCGAGCCTTTCGACTGCCCGCTGCAATTCAACGCCAGCAGCAACGCCTTCGCCTTCGACCAGCGCTGGCTGGACCAACCCCTGCCCCTGGCGGACGTGATCACCCACCAGGCCATGGCCGAACGCTGCCGCAAGCAGAACACCGAGTTCACCGGGCGCCAGGCCTGGCTGGGGCGCATCCGCCAGTTGCTGGCGGCGCAGCTGGACGCCGCACCGGGCCTGGAAGGGCTGGCGGAACAGATGAACTGCTCGGCCCGGACCCTGCGCCGCCACCTGCGGGACCTGGGGTGCAGCTATCAGGAACTGCTGGACGAGCTGCGCTTCGAGCGCGCCAAGCAGATGCTCTGCGAAGACCAGATGCCCATCTACCGCATCGCCGAGGCCCTGGGCTTCAGCGAAACCGCGAGCTTTCGCCATGCTTTCATCCGCTGGAGCGGCGTGGCGCCGAGCCAGTTCCGGCCCTGACAAAAACCCCGGCACAACGCTGGCGATTGCATTACATTGCCGACCTTTCTACCGGCAAGGGACTGCACGCTTGAACCTATTCACACACGCCATCGGCATTCGCAGGCTTTGCCTGGCACTGGTGCTGCTGGCTGGCGTCCCTGTCGCCCAGGCGTTCGACCTGTCGAAGATCCGCTGGTGGGAGATGCAGAACGGCATCCTCCTGGACGATCCGGAAACCGCCACGCTGCAACTCGAACCCTTCCCCCTGCCCGGGCTGGCCCAAGCGCCAGCCCGAGTGATCCTCAGCCAATACCACGGCCTGTTCTATCTCAACGGCTATGCGGATGGGCATTACCGGCAGCGGGTCTACAAGTCGCCGCCCCTGCCGCTGTTCAACGCCCAGGAACTACAGGCCTGCGTGCCCGAGCAGCAACCCGTTGGGGCCTCGGACAACTGGCCGTCGAGCAAGCAGCTGGAAGCCGCCCTGAGCCTGACCAAACTGAGTTTCGACTGCCAGAGCCCAGGCTGGGAGTTGAGCAATCGCTATCTGCTGGTGGACAGCCGCGATCCCCAGCGGCCGTTGCTGGCCATTGGTCAGCGCCAGGGCGAGGCACGGATCGACTTCACCCCGCAGCAACCCATCAGCGCCGAGGTCCAGCAGCAATGGCTACAAGCCCTGCAGAAATATCCAAAGTTGCTGGAGCCCTTTGACGCCAGCAGCGGCCAGCTCAGCGTCAAGCCCTATGCGCTGCCGCCCAGCGCGGAGCAGGTCTGGACAGAATTTCGCCAACTGCACGCGCAATTGCGCGACGCCAAGGACAAGGCTCCGGGCATATCCCGGGTGCAAGTCTTCTTCACCCGCCATGACTTTCGCGCTATCGCCCCCGAGCGCAGTACCTACCCGGGCCTGCTCAACGACATCGCCTATTGGGCCACCGAGGCCGGCCAGTTGCAGAGCGCCCGGCCCTGGCTGGCCTATGTACTGAGCCGCGACCCCAACCGCATGCCTACCTACCTCAATCTGGCGGACCTGGACTGGCGCCTGTACGAACAGGAGCCAGCGGACACCCGGCACCTGGGCCGGGCCATGGAAAACTATCGGCTGTACTGCGGGCTGCGTCTGCAACGCCAGCTCGGGGTGCCCGCCAGGGTTAGCCAACGTCTGGGCCTGGAGGTTGCCAGCGAGCAGGCCTGCCAGAGCTCCTGGCCACTGGTGACGGCAGTGGACCAGGGTGACCAGGCCGAAGTCCGGCGTCTGCTGCACAATGGCCTGCGCGGCGACGTCATCGCCGCCGATGGGCGCCCGGCGCTGTTGCACGCGCTGGACAAACCCGACCTCGACATTGCCCGGCTGTTGCTGGCCCATGGCGCCCGCCCCCAGGGCCAATACAACGGCCGCACCCAGGTGGTCCTGGCCATGCGCCGCGACCTCAAGGACAACCCGGACCTGAGCCAGGCCAAGCGCCTTGGGTTCCTGTTGCAGGCCGGTGCCGCGATCGATGAGCAGGATGCCCAGGGCGGCACTGCACTTCAGCAAATGGCCAAGGAACGCGACGACATCGAGCGCTTCAACTGGTTGCTGCAACACCCGCAAGACCTCGACAAGCGCAGCGGGCCAGACGGCGAAACCGCACTGTTTCTGGCGCTCAGGGGCGGCAACTACGCCGCTGCCAGAGAACTGATAGAGGCCGGTGCCAACCTCAACCTGAGCTACGGCCGCGATTTCTGCGCACAGCAGCCGATTCGCCAAAGCCTGCTGATGATCGTCGCCGAACAGGGCTCGCCCGAGGTCATCAATCCCTGGGTCAGCCAGCAAGAGAGCCTGGACATGTTCACCCTGCTGCTACAACGTGGCGCCGACCCCAACGTCGGCCGCTACTGCAAGAACAACGGCTACACCTGGCTGCTGGAGATCATGGCCCGGCGCAAGCGCGACGACATGCTCAAGGTGCTGCAAGGCTTTGCGCCGCCACCGCCGGCGACGGCGTTTCGTCTGTGAGGCGTGGCGCCGAGCCCGCTTCGCTCCAGAAACAAAGCCCGGCACAACGGCGCCGATTGCATTACATTGCCGGGCTTTCTACCGGCAAGGGACTGCACACGTGAACCTATTGACCGCCATCGCCCGGCGCAACGGCATTCGCGGGCTTGGCCTGGCGCTGGCACTGCTGGTTGCCGCCCCCGTGGCCCAGGCCTTCGATGTGGACCTGGCCTGGTTCAAATGGTCGGGAATGCGCCGCAACTTCGTCCTCGACTCCCCGGAAACCGCCACCCTGGAGCTCAAGCCTTTCCCCCTGCCGGGCTTGGCGCGAATGCCGCTGCGGATTGTCCTGAGCCAGTACCGCGGGCTGTTCTACTTCAATGGCTATCAAGACCTGCAGTACCGGCAGCGGGTCTACAAGTCGCCGCCGATGGCCCTGTTCAGCCCTGAAGAGCTGCGGGCCTGTGTGACCCCGGGCGATGACATCCAGGTCAGCGACATCTGGCCCACGAGCAACAGCCTGGCCCCCGGCATCACCCTGACGCCCCTGAGCTTCCAGTGCAAGGAGCCATCCGAGTGGCAACTTAGCGGGCGCTACCTGCTGATCGACCAGCGCGATCCGCAACACCCGCTGCTGGCCATCAGTCACCGCCAGGACCTTGGCCAGATGGAATTCACCCCGTTGCAACCCATCAGCGAGGAAACCGGGCGGCAGTGGTTGCAGGCCCTGGAGACATTCCCGCCGTGGTTCCGCCCCTTCACCCAAGGCAGCGGGCCGATCACCGTCAATGCCTTTGTGCCTGCGCCAGCCTCGACCCCGGACAGCCTGTGGAAAGAGTTCCGCGCGCTGCACGAACAACTGCGCACGGCCAAGGACAAACTGCCGGGCATCCGCGAAGTGGAAGACTTCTTCGTCACCCATGACTTTCGCAGCATCGCCACCGAGCGCCGTGAATACGCCGGCCTGCTCAACGACATCGCCTACTGGACCAGCGAAGCCGGGCAGCTGCAAACCGCCCGCCCCTGGCTCAAAGAGGTGCTGCACCGCGACCCGGGGCGCATGCCGACCTACCTCAACCTGGCGGACCTGGACTGGGCGATCTACCAACAACGCACGCAGGACAACATCCACCAGGGCCGGGCCATCGAGGGCTACCGGGTGTATTGCGGCCTGCGCCTGAAGCGCCAGATGAGCATCCCACCCCGGGTGCTGCAGCGCTTGGGCCTGAACGCCGCCAACCCCCGGGACTGCCAGGCCTTCTGGCCGCTGGTGGACGCGGTGGATGCCGGCGACCTGAGCGAAGTGCAGCGCCTGCTGGCCAGTGGCATCAGCGGCGAGGTCATGGCCGACGATGGCCGCAGCGCCTTGTTGCACGCCCTGGACGCACCGCACCTGGACATCGCCCGGCTGCTGCTGGAGCACGGCGCCCACACCAGCGGCCTGTACAACTGGACCACCCTGGCGACCCTGGCCATGCGCCGCGACCTGGGCGACAGCCCCGACCTGAGCCAGGGCGGGCGCCTGAAGTTCCTCATCGAGGCTGGCGTGGCCATCGACGAACCCGACAGCCAGGGCGTGACGCCACTGATGCAGATGGCCGAGAACAAGCGCAGCCTGCAAGGCTTCAGCTGGCTGCTGCAGTACCCGCAGAACCTCGACCTGCGCAACAAGAATGACGGCGAAACCGCACTGTACCGGGCCTTCTCGGGCAACAACTACGTGGCCATGAAGCAGTTGATAGCGGCCGGCGCCAACCTCAACCTGAGCTACGGCCGTGCCGTTTGCAACAACCAGCCCGTCGGCGAAAGCCTGCTGACCCTGGTCGCCGACAAGACCTCCGCCGACGCCCAGTCGCCCTCCGCCAGCCAGCAGGACACCCTGGAGATGTTCACTCTGCTGCTGGAGAAAGGCGCCGACCCGAATGTCGGCCAGCACTGCGAGAAAAAGGGCTACGCAATATTGCTGGAAGCCATTGCCCGGAAAAAACGCGAGGACATGCTCAAGGTCCTGCAGCGCTACGCCCCTACCCCGCCTGCCAGCTGAAACCGGATGGCGCCCCGCAACGGGGCGCCATGCCTCTTTAAGGGGCGAATTTCGGTCAAACACTTTGGCCACATCAATCCCCTTTTGGCCGCTCCTGCCGTTCTCCCAAACCCCGCGCCCCGCAAGACTGTGATCCACCGAATCAGCCTGCGGAGAACAAGAAAATGCTGACGATCTACTCGGACGATCACCACCTGCACCACGGCCGTTGCGAACTCATCGACGGGCAACTGATGCCCTGCTTCGAAATGCCTTCCCGGGCCGACCACGTGCTGGATCGGGTGAAACATCAAAACCTGGGGCCGGTAGAGGCACCCAAGGACTTCGGCCTGGAGCCCATCGAGCGCATCCACAGCCGGGCCTACCTGGACTTCTTCAAGGGCGCCTGGGCGCGCTGGGCGGCACAGGGCATCGACGGCGACCTGCTGCCCTACACCTGGCCGGCGCGTACCTTGCGCAGCGTGATTCCCACCAGCCTCCACGGCCAGCTCGGCTACTACAGCTTCGACGGCGGCGCGCCGATCACCGCCGGCACCTGGCAGGCGGCCTATAGCGCGGCGCAGGTGGCGCTGACCGCCCAGGCCCATATCCAGAATGGCGCCCACAGTGCCTTCGCCCTGTGCCGGCCACCGGGACACCACGCCGCCGGCGACCTGATGGGCGGCTACTGCTACCTGAACAACGCCGCCATTGCTGCCCAGGCCTTCCTCGATCAGGGCCACAGGAAGGTCGCGATCCTCGACGTCGACTACCACCACGGCAACGGCACCCAGTCGATCTTCTATGAGCGCAGCGACGTGCTCTTCACCTCGATCCACGGCCACCCGGAAGCCGAGTTCCCGTTCTTCCTGGGCTATGCCGACGAGTGCGGCGAAGGCGCCGGGGAAGGCTTCAACTTCAACTACCCGCTGGCCGCCGGTAGCGGCTGGGATGCGTGGAGCGCAGCCCTGGAGCAGGCCTGCAACGAAATCCAGCGCTATGGCGCCGACATCATCGTGGTGTCCCTGGGCGTGGACACTTTCAAGGACGACCCGATCTCGCAATTCAAACTCGACAGCCCGGACTACCTGGCCATGGGCAAGCGCATCGCCGCCCTCGGCAAGCCGACGCTGTTCGTCATGGAAGGCGGTTATGCGGTAGAGGAAATCGGCATCAACGCCGTCAACGTTCTCGAAGGCTTCCAAAGCGCCCAGTGAGGGATTCGCATCATGCAAAGACTCAAACGCTTAATGATCCCCGCCCTGTGCGCCAGCCTGCTGGGGACCGCCGCCCACGCCGAAGAACGCACCCTGCGGGTGTACAACTGGTTCGACTACATCACCCCCAAGGCCCTGGAAGATTTCAAGGCGCAGAACAGCCAGGTGAAGCTGGTCTACGACATCTTCGACACCAACGAAGCCCTGGAAGCCAAGCTGCTGACCGGCAACTCCGGCTATGACGTGGTGGTGCCGTCCAACGTGTTCCTGGCCAAGCAGATCGAGGCCGGGGTGTTCCAGCCCCTGGACCGCAGCAAGCTGCCCAACTGGAACCACCTGGACCCCAAGCTGATGAAGCTGATCGAGGCCAACGACCCGGGCAACAAGTTCGCCGTGCCCTACATGTACGGCACCATCCTGATCGGCTTCAACCCGGACAAGATCAAGGCCGCCCTGGGGGACAAGGCGCCGGTGGACAGCTGGGACCTGATCTTCAAGGAAGAGAACATCAGCAAGCTCAAGCAGTGCGGCGTGGCCCTGCTGGATTCGCCGTCGGAAATCCTGCCCCTGGCCTTGCAGCACCTGGGCCTGGACCCCAACAGCAAGAAACCGGCGGACTACGAGAAGGCTGAAGCGCTGCTGATGAAGATCCGGCCGTACATCACCTACTTCCACTCCTCCAAGTACATGGCCGACATCGCCAATGGCGATATCTGCGTGGCCGTGGGCTATTCGGGGAGCTTCTCCCAGGCCGCCAACCGCGCCAAGGAAGCCAAGAACGGCGTGACCGTGGACATGCGTCTGCCCAAGGAAGGCGCGCCGATCTGGTTCGACATGCTGGCGGTCCCCAAGGGCGCGAAGAACCCGGAAGATGCCTACACCTTCATCAACTACCTGCTGCAACCCCAGGTGATTGCCCCGGTCAGCGACTTTGTCGGTTATCCCAACCCGAACAAGGACGCGACCGGACTGGTAGACCCTTCGATCCGCAACAACCCCAACCTGTATCCGACAGAAGCGGCCATGAGCACCCTGTACACGCTGCAGCCGTTGCCCCGTGATGCAGAGCGGGCGCGGACCCGGGCCTGGACCAAGATCAAGTCCGGGACCTGATCCGGCGCAAGCACACGGGCGGTGTTCTGGTGGGCGGCGACCGACGAGGACGCGGCGGGTGATAGACCGCGTCGCCGCTGCTCCTACACAGTGGCGTTTAGCAGCCGGTGAGGCCTTGGGGGCTGCGTTCTTCGGCGAAGAACCAGGGCCGCAGGCGCACGCCCACGCCGTTGCCGATGAAGGCCGCCACCAGCCACAGCCAGCCATGCAGGCTGCCGGAGGCGATGCCGCTGAAGTAGGCGCCGATGTTGCAGCCGTAGGCCAGGCGCGAACCGTAGCCCAGCAGCAGGCCGCCGATTACCGCCGCTACCAGGGAACGGGTGGGGATTCTCAGGTTGGGGGCAAAACGTCCCGCCAGCCCTGCCGCCAGCAAGGCACCCAGGACGATGCCGATGTCCATGACGCTGGTGATGTCCTGCCACACCGGTGCCGCCAGCGCCTTGGCATTCGCCGCGCCCTGCCAGAACACCCAGCTGCCTACGTCCACCCCCAGCCCGCTGGCGACCTTGGCGCCCCACAGGGCGAACGCCGAGGTAATGCCCCATGGGCGCCCCGCCAGGGCCAGGGTGGCGAAGTTCAGCAGAGCCAGGGCTACCGCGCCCCAGACCAGCGGCCAGGGGCCGCGCAGCAGCCGGCGCCAGCCCTGGTGCTCGCTGGTGACCGGAGCTTCAAGGCTGCCATGACGGCGCTTTTCCAGGGTCAGGGTGAGCACCGCGATCAGCGCGAACAGGCACAGGCTCAGGCCCAGCGCCGGGCCTACACCAAAACTCTGGACGATGGAGATTGGCGGCAGCGACGGCAGCGCAAACCACCAGTCGACGTGATGGGTGGCGATCAGCGAACCGCAAATGAAGAACGCCAGGGTCACCAGCATCCGCGCATTGCCGCCGCCAACGGTGAACAGGGTGCCCGAGGCGCAACCGCCGCCCAACTGCATGCCGATGCCGAAGATGAAGGCACCGAAGATCACCGAGACGCCGGCCGGCGCCACCAGCCCCACCACCGGCTGGCCGAACAGGCTGCCCGCCCCCAGCGCGGGGAAGAACAGCAGCACCGCCAGGGCCAGCATGACCATCTGCGCTCGCAGGCCGGCGCCACGCCGGTCGCGGATGAACACCCGCCAGGCCGAGGTGAAGCCGAAGGCCGCGTGATACAGGGTCAGCCCCAGGGCAGCGCCCAGCAGCAACAGCAGCACCTGGCGGGCACCCACCTGGGCTTGCAGGAACAGAGCACCGGCCACCAGCAGCAGCAAGGCGAACAGCGGGGCGCCGAACTTGCGTTCAGGCGCCAGGGAGAGGGTCTGGCTCATG
Organism: Pseudomonas sp. GW822-FHT06D10; assembly: GCF_058799535.1. Lineage (NCBI taxonomy): Bacteria > Pseudomonadati > Pseudomonadota > Gammaproteobacteria > Pseudomonadales > Pseudomonadaceae > Pseudomonas > Pseudomonas sp. GW822-FHT06D10. The sequence goes on from NZ_JBXALN010000003.1 coordinate 587,882, forward strand.
GGGGTTCTCGCGCGGGAAATGCTCGCGAGTATACCGCTTCAGGCCCGCCAGGCCTGGCGCAAACGGCTTACCGCAGCCTGTATATCGGCTTCCGGCACAGCCGCGAAGCCCAGCACCAGCCCGGCCCGCTGGTCCTCGGGCAAGGTGGTTTGCGGCAGCCAGTAGCTGCTCAGGCCGGCGACCTCGACCTCCACACTGGCGGCCTGGGCCAGCAGTTCCTGTTCCCGCGCCAGGCTGTCGACCCGCACCGTCAGGTGCAGCCCCGCCGCCACGCCGGGCAGCGGCCCAACGCCGCCGATCGCCTGCGGCCAGGCCGCCAGCAAGGTGTTGCGCCGGCTCAGGGCCGCCCGGCGCATGCGCCGGATATGCCGCTGGAAGTGCCCGGCGGCCATGAACTCGGCCATCACCGCCTGGGTACTGACCTCGGAATGGCGCACGTCCACCGCCCGGCGCTGGGCGAAGGCCTGGACCAGGGTCGGCGGCAGCACCAGGTAGCCCAGGCGCAGGGCCGGAAAGGCGACCTTGCCGAAGGTCCCGACGTAGATCACCCGGCCCTGGCGGTCCAACGCCGCCAGGGGGGCCAGGGGCGCACCGCTGTAGCGGTACTCGCCGTCGTAGTCGTCCTCGATGATCCAGCCCTGGCTGCGTTCGGCCCAGGCCAGCAGCTCCAGGCGCCGGGCCAGGCTCATGATCACCCCGGTGGGGTACTGGTGGGACGGCGTGACATAGGCCAGGCGGCAGCTGTCCAGCTGCTCCAGCTGGCGGCAGTCGATGCCCTCCTGGTCCACCGCCACGCCCTGCAACTGCGCACCCGCCAGGGCGAAGGCATGCCCCGCGGCGCGGTAGCCGGGGTTTTCCACAGCCACCTTGTCGCCGGGCTCCACCAGCAGCTGTGCACAAAGGCTGATGCCCTGCTGCGCGCCACTGGTGATCACAATTTGTTCAGCCGTGCAGCTCAGGCCCCGAGCGCTGCGCAGGTAGGCGGCGATCAGGCTGCGCAGCCGCGGATCGCCCGCCGAGTCGCCGTAGCACAACTGCCCGAGGTCGGGCCTGCGCCAGAAAGCCGCATTCAGCTTGGCCCAGACCTCGAACGGGAACAGATCGAAGGCTGGCACACCAACCCGAAAAGCCCGTGGCGGCCCCTTGGGCGGGGTACTCAAATGATGGGTTTGCAGGCGCTGCCAGCCGCTGCTGTGGATAACTTTACTGGATAAATCACCAGCCATTTCTGCCTGTTTTGTGGATAAACCTGTGGGTAAGCCTGTTGAAAACCCTGTGGATACTTTTGTGGATAGTTTTTTGATCGGCAATCGGGTTTCCGGCAATTGCGCCACATAGGTGCCGTCACCGACCCGCCCTTCGATAAAACCCTCGGCGTACAGCTGGTCATAGGCCCGCACTACGCTGTTGCGGGAAATCCCCAGGGCGGCGGCCAGGTCGCGGCTGGCAGGCAGGCGCGTACCACTGGCCAGGCGCCCGTCCAGTACCCGCTGTCGCAAGGCCTGGTACAGCTGGCGACTGAGGCCCTGGCGGCGGTCCAGCTCGATGCCGGCAGGGTTGAAGGACAACGGGGGTACGGCACTGTTCATCGAGGTTCACCCGGGCAATTGGACCTACAAAATAGACCAGAGATGGCTCTTACAACGAACCATTAGCCTGCCTAGGATGCAGCCACTCGCCAAGGATTTTTTTTACATGTACCTACCCCGCGCTTTCGTCGATGAAGACCTCGCCCGCCTGCAGCAACTGATCCTGGGCAGCCGCCTGGCGACCCTGGTGACCTGGGGCGCCCTGGGCCTGCAGGCCAGCCACCTGCCCCTGCTGCTGGACCCCGGACAGGGGGCCAATGGCACCCTCTACGGGCACCTGGCCAAGGCCAACCCGCAATGCGCCGAACTGGCCGCTGGCGCCGAGGCGCTGGTGATCTTCACGGGCGAGGATGCCTACGTCAGCCCCTCGTTCTATCCAAGCAAGGCCGAGCACGGCAAAGTGGTGCCGACCTGGAACTACGTGGCAGTGCACGCCTATGGCCAGCCTGAGGTATTCAGCGATCCGGAGCGGCTGCTCAAGGTGGTGGGGGGCCTGACCGAGCGTCACGAAGCCGGCCGCCCCCAACCCTGGCAAGTGACAGATGCCCCCGCCGACTATCTGGAGGGCATGCTCCGGGCAATCGTCGGCTTTGCCTTGCCGATCCAGCGGCTGGAAGGCAAGCGCAAGCTCAGCCAGAACCGCAGCGCCGAGGATATCGCCGGGGTGCGCGAAGGCCTCGCGGCCAGCGCCGACCTGCGCGACCAGCAACTGTCCCGATTGATGAGCTAGGTTTTCGTCCAGAACAATAAAGGAGCTTTCATGCGCCAGATCCAGATCCGCCCCGTTACCGCCGCCGACCACAGCGCCTGGCAGCCCCTGTGGCAGGCCTACCTGCGCTTCTACGAGACCGAGCTGGCGGATGCCGTGACCCAGAGCACCTGGCAGCGCTTTCTCGACCCCCGCGAACCCACCCACGCGGCCCTGGCCTGGGACGGCGAGCGCGCCGTGGGCCTGGTGCATTTCATCTACCATCGCTCCAACTGGAGCATCGAGAATTCCTGCTACCTGCAGGACCTGCTGGTGACCCCGGACCAACGCGGGACCGGCGTGGGCCGCCAGTTGATCGAGTTCGTCTACGCCCAGGCCAAGCAGGACGGCTGTGCCAAGGTGCATTGGCTGACCCACGAAACCAATGCCACGGCCATCCAGTTGTATGAGCGCATCGCCGAGCGCCCGGGTTTCATCCAGTTCCGCAAACCCCTCTGAGTTGCCAAGGAGCCACTGCATGTCGATTTCACTCGCCGATTGGAAAGGCGTTCCCGCCCCCTCGGCCACCCTGCTTGATGGGCGCTTCATCCGTTTGGAAAGGCTCGACCCGGCGCGCCATGGCGACGATCTGTTCCAGGTGCTGCAAGGCCCGGGCGCCGATCCGGTGCTGTGGAACTACCTGCCTTACGGCCCCTTCCCCGAGCGCGCGGCGTTCGATGCCTGGCTCAGTGGCCATGCCGCCGCCAGCGACCCGTATTTCTTTACCGTGATCGACCGCGCCAACGGCCAGGCCCAGGGCATCATCAGCCTGATGTCCATCGTCCCGGCCCAGGGCCGCATCGAGATCGGCCACGTGACCTTCGGTTCCCCCATGCAGCGTTCGCCAAAGAGCACGGAAGCGGTGTACCTGCTGGCCAAGGAAGCTTTCGCCCTGGGTTACCGGCGGCTGGAGTGGAAGTGCAACAACGCCAATGAGCGCTCGCGCTATGCCGCACAGCGCTTGGGTTTCAGCTTCGAAGGGGTGTTTCGCCAGCACATGGTGGCCAAGGGACAGAACCGCGATACCGCGTGGTTCTCGATCCTGGACGGGGAATGGCCGGCAATCGCCAGGGGCTTCGAGCAGTGGCTCAGCGATGAAAACCAGAGCGGCTCGGGGCAGCTCAAGTCGCTGGCGGAGTGTCGCGGCTAAGCGGGATTTTCGCCGGCAAGCCGGCTCCTACAGGAATTGCGGTGAACCCGAACCTTGTAGGAGCTGGCTTGCCAGCGAAGGACTCAACCGAGCTTCTGCGCCAGCACCGCAATATGCTCGGGCCCGATGCCGCAGCACCCGCCCACATGGCTGGCCCCGCGCTGGTGCCAGTCCGCCACCCATTGCAGATAACCCGGCGGGTCCAGGTCTTCACGCAGCGGGCACAGGCCATCGTTGGCGGTGGCATCCTCGGGCTGCGGCGGAAAGGCATTGGCATACACGCCAATGTGAATCTGCACGCCCAGGCGCTCGAAGGTCTCGCGAGCCGCATCCACCGCAGCCCCAATCACTTCCGGCTGGCTGCAGTTGAACAGCAGGGTCTGCACCCCCAGTTGCGCCGCCACGGCTGCCGCTTCGGCCACCGTCTCGCCGGAACGCAGGCGCGGCACTTCGTCGACCTCTTCGTCCTTCAGGGTGAAGGACAGCCAGAACGGCTTGCCGTCCTTGGGCAGGCCGGCGTGGATAGCCCGCGCTTCGACGATCGAGCTCTGGGTTTCCGCCAGCCACAGGTCGACATGGGGCGCCAGGCCCTTGACCAGCGGGCTGAGGATTTCCTCGACCCGCGCAGCGTCGAACAGATCCGGGCGATAGGAGCCGAACAGCGGCGGCAACGACCCCGCCACCCGCACCGGCTTGCCGGAGGCCTCGACCGCGCGGCGCGCCAGCTCGCCCGCCAGGGCAGCCAGGGCCTGGCCTTCAGCAGCGAAGCGCTCTTCGCCGATATGGAAAGGCACCACCGCGTAGCTGTTGCTGGTGATCACATCAGCGCCGCTGTCGATGTAGGCCGCGTGCACCGCCTCCACCGCCCGGGGGTCTTCGCTCAATGCCAGTGCCGACCACTCGGGTTGCCGGAACGGCGCCCCACGGCGCTGCAACTCGCGACCCATACCGCCATCCAGAATTACCGTGCTACCTGCGCCCATATGCTTTTCACTCATATGCTTATGAAAATAACTCACTATCAGAGTCGTTCTTATAACTATTTAATACGCACCATTCAGTTAATAACAACTCTTTTTCAGTCAGGTTTTCGATGAATTTCAAACCGCTGCTGGCCCTCGGCCTGACCGTTCTCGCCGCCTCCTCCCAAGCCTTCGCCGGCGCCACCCTGGAACGTATCGAGCAGAAAAAGGAGCTGGTCGGGGTGCTGATGGAAAGCTACCCGCCCTTCTCCTTCCTCAACGAGCAGAACCAGCTGGACGGCTTCGACGTCGACGTGGCCAAGGCCGTGGCCGACAAGCTCGGGGTCAGGCTGCGCCTGGAAACCCCGTCCTGGGATGTGATCGCCGCCGGACGCTGGAGCGGGCGCTACGACATCTGCATCTGCTCCATGACCCCGAGCAAGGCCCGCGCCGAGGTCTTCGACTTCCCGGTGCAGTACTACGCCTCGCCGGCGGTAATCGTGGTCAACGCCAAGGATGAACGGATCCACGGCGCCCAGGACCTGAGCGACAAGAAGGTCGGCCTGACCGCCGCCTCCAGCTACGAGGGCTACCTGAACAAGAACCTGGTGATCGAAGGCGCAGAGGACACCCACCTGCAATACCCCTTCGAGAATGTGCAGATCGCTCCCTACGACACCGACAACGTGGCCTTCCAGGACCTCGGCCTGGGCCCGGGTGTACGCCTGGATGCGATCCTCACCAACCTGGTCACCGCCCAGCCGCGCCTGACCCAGGACTCGCGCTTCAAGCTGGCCGGCGAGCCGCTGTACGCCGAGCCCAACTCGGTGGCCATCGAGAAAGGCGATGCCCAGTGGAATGCCAAGGTGCGTGAAGTCTTCGCCCAGCTGAAGCAGGACGGCACCCTGAGCAAGCTGTCGCAGAAATGGATCGGCGCCGACATCAGCCAATGACCGCCTACACGCCACCGCCGCAGCCACCACAATCGGTGGCTGCACCGCTGCTCAAGCGCCTGCTGGGTTTTCGCAGCCGCCTGTACCTGACCTGGGCGACCCTGCTGGTGCTGTTCGCCAGCTTCTTCCTGAGCTTCGAGCTGAAGTTCTCGATCATCCTCGACAAGCTGCCGAACCTGCTGGGCCTGCACCTGTCCCCCAGTGGTTTCCTCCAGGGCGCGGCGCTGACCCTGTTCCTTTGCGCCTGCTCCATCGTCGCCTCGTCGCTGCTGGGCTTTGTCACCGCCCTGGCGCGGCTGTCCTCGAGCGCCGTGGCGTTCGGCATCGCCAGCTTCTATGCCTCGTTCTTTCGCGGCACTCCGCTGCTGATCCAGATCCTGCTGATCTACCTCGGCCTGCCACAACTGGGGGTGGTGCCGGGCGCCATTACCGCCGGGATCATCGCCCTGTCGCTGAACTACGGCGCCTACCTCAGCGAGATCTTCCGCGCCGGCATCCTCGGCGTGCCCCATGGCCAGCGCCAGGCCGCCCTGGCCCTGGGCATGAGCGACAGCGTGATCTTCTGGCAGGTGACCCTGCCCCAGGCCATGCGCACCATCATTCCGCCGGCCACCAACCAGTTCATCTCGATGCTCAAGGACTCGTCGCTGATCTCGGTGATGGGGGTCTGGGAAGTGATGTTCCTGGCCCAGTCCTACGGCCGTTCCAGCTACCGCTACATCGAGATGCTCAGCACCGCGGCGCTGATCTACTGGCTGCTGTCCATCGGCCTGGAACTGATCCAGGCGCGGATGGAAAGGCATTACGGCAAGGGTTACGTTCAGCGCGGGTGAAGCTCAAGGGCGCAGGGAAACCACCCCCATCTGCAGGCCGAAAGGCTTGAACACCGCGTTCAGCGACTTGAGGGTCGGGTTGCCGTCGCCGTGTTCGATATGGATCAGGGTACGCAGGGAAATCCGGCACATCCTGGCGAACTGGCTCTGATGCAACCCGGTGACTTCAGTGCGCAGGCGCTTGACCGCATCACCAACCGACAAACGCCCAGCGGCCAGTTCCTGGCGGATGTTATCGATCAGCAGGCCGCGCTGTTCCAGGGTCGTAGTCATCGCAAACCCCACTCCAGCAGGCGTCGATCCAGGTCACGCAGGTAAATGCGCGGGTGATTCAGAGTGGCCTCGGGCAAGCCCCCGGCACTCAGCAGGTCCGGCAGGGCCCGTAGCCGTTCGGCATCTTCGCGCAGGCGCGTCAGCGCAGCATCGGGATCGATCAGCGGCTTGAGGCTGGCACACACCTGGCGCCAGTCGATGTCACCCGCCACTTCCATCCGGCCGGGCCATTTGGTGCTGCGGGTAATGCCCTTGTCATCCATCACTCGCGGCGCCAGATCGTGGATCGGCGCCAACTGCACCTGGCCCTCGTGACGGATGATCCAGGTATTGCGCCCATGGTTGGCCGAGTTGCCAAGGATCTTGTTGAGCAGGTCCCGACGCAGGTAGTCGGCCACCAGCTCCGGGATCGCCGAGGCCTGCCCGGCGGTTCGCCAGAGTTCGGCCAGCAGCCCCAGGACCTTGGTGTGCCGCATGCCCAGGCTCTGGCCGGGCAACCCCGCCAGGGAATAGATGGACTCCAGCGCCAGCCGTTCCACACCCTGCCCGTGCAGGCGACGATCAAAGCGTCGCATCCACAGGCTCGGCTGTCGCTCCTCTTCCAGGGCCAGGCCTTGGGCGGGAACCGTATCGATGCCCAGCTGCTGCAGCGCCCGGTAGTAGTGGAACTCGCTTCTGAGCATGTCGCAGTCATTTGGCGTCGCCTGCTCTGGCGGGCATTTCACCTGCCAGTGGCACGCCGCCAACCTGTCTTCCAACAGCGCATCGGGGTACAGCAACCCGTCACGCCCCTGGGTCAGCAGCAGCTTCGTCGCCTCGCCAACGGCACCGGTGGCACCGCTCATTGCCGCTCCCTGTTCATGGGCGTATTCAAGAAAGCGGTTGTCGCGGGCGCTGACCTCGGCCCGGGAGAACCCCAGCAGCGGCCGTTCATTCATGGCGGCAAGGGACTCCTTGATCCGCAGATTGCCCATGGGGGCCGCGCTGGATCGGGCCAGCAGGAACAAGTCGGGGGCAATGCCGGAGGGGCGCACGCCCACCGAGCGCTCGGCCAAAAAACGCTGCATGGTGAGCGTCGGCGCAATGTCATACAGGAACGCCGGGGCGCCCGGACTGCGCAGCAGTTCCCAGGTCAGCGGCAGACGCACACTCACCGATCCCGCCAGCGGCGTGGCAAAGGCTTCCAGATTGCCTGCCAGGTACGACTGCTCATAACCCAGACGGCAAGGGCTGGTGAAACCCTGCTCGGGATGCTCGAAAATCAGGGTCATCGCATCGCTCCACGTCCCGGCGCGATGGACCTGCAAAGTCAGCTGTAGCATTCATTACCTGCAATTTAATGCACTTTTGGTGCGTCATTACCTCTGCAAAATGCATTGTAATGCAGATACAGCCGATTTTTGCAGACAATAAGTGCACTAAAATGCACTCAGGCAAATCGTGGACAAAAAAAGGGAGGCCGTGGCCTCCCCGAGGTAAAGCGTTGCAGATGAAGGCCTGAACTCAGCCTTCGATCTCGATCAGGATCTCGCCCGGGTTGACCCGGTCGCCCTTGGCCACATGGATCGCCACGACCTTGCCGGCAACCGCTGCCTGGACTTCGGTCTCCATCTTCATGGCTTCGGTGATCAGTACCGCCTGGCCGGCCTTGACCGTGTCGCCTTCCTTGACCAGCACATCGACGATGTTGCCCGGCATGGTGGTGCTGACATGGCCCGGGGCGCTCGCCTGCTTGCGCTTGCTGCCACCGCCGCCGACGAATTCGTTGAGAGGTTCGAACACCACCTCTTCCGGCATGCCGTCGATGGACAGGTAGAAGTGACGCTTGCCTTCGGCCTTGACCCCAACCCCGGTGATGTCGACGCGGTAGGTCTCGCCGTGGACGTCGATGACGAACTCGGTGGGCACGCCTTCACCGCCCGGCTTGCTCACGCCGCCCGCTTCAGGAATCGGCAGCAGCACTTCCGGAACCAGGGTGCCGGCCTCACGCTCTTCGAGGAACTTGCGCCCGATGTCCGGGAACATGGCGTAGGTCAGCACGTCTTCTTCGGAATGCGCCAGGGCGCCGATTTCGCCACGCAGCTTGGTCATTTCCGGCTTCAGCAGGTCGGCGGGACGTACATCGATCACCTCCTCGCTGCCGATGGCCTGGCGCCGCAGTTTCTCGTCGACTTCCCCCGGAGCCTTGCCGTAGCCGCCTTGCAGGTAGAGCTTCACTTCGTTGGTGATGGTCTTGTAGCGCTCGCCAGCCAGGACGTTGAAGAACGCCTGGGTACCGACGATCTGCGAAGTCGGGGTCACCAGCGGCGGGTAGCCCAGGTCGTGACGGACCCGTGGAATCTCGGCCAGCACTTCGTTCATGCGGTTCAGGGCGCCCTGCTCTTTGAGCTGGTTGGCCAGGTTGGAAATCATCCCGCCCGGCACCTGGTTGACCTGCACCCGGGTGTCCACGGCGGTGAATTCGCTTTCGAACTGGTGGTACTTCTTGCGCACGGCGTAGAAGTACAGGCCGATCTCTTGCAGCAGCTCCAGATCCAGGCCGGTGTCGAACTCGCTGCCTTTGAGGGCTGCGACCATGGATTCGGTACCCGGGTGGCTGGTGCCCCAGGCGAAGCTGGAGATGGCGGTGTCGATATGGTCGGCGCCGTTCTCGATGGCCTTGAGTTGGCACATCGCAGCCAGGCCGGCGGTGTCATGGGAGTGGATGAACACCGGCAGCGACAGCTCGGCCTTCAGCGCCTTGACCAGCTCGCCGGTGGCGTAAGGGGTCAACAGGCCGGCCATGTCCTTGATCGCGATGGAGTCGCAGCCCATGGCTTCCATCTGCTTGCCCTGGGCCACGAAGGCCTCGATGGTGTGCACCGGGCTGGTGGTGTAGGCGATGGTGCCCTGGGCGTGCTTGCCGGCGGCTTTCACCGCTTCGATGGCGACCCGCAGGTTACGCACGTCGTTCATGGCGTCGAAGATGCGGAACACGTCGATGCCATTGACCGCCGCCTTGGCCACGAAGGCCTTGACCACGTCATCGCTGTAATGGCGGTAGCCCAGCAGGTTCTGGCCGCGCAGGAGCATCTGCAGGCGGGTGTTGGGCAGCGCGGCGCGCAGTTTGCGCAGGCGCTCCCAGGGGTCTTCCTTGAGGAAGCGCACGCAGGCATCGAAGGTGGCGCCGCCCCAGACTTCCAGGGACCAGTAGCCGACTTTGTCGAGCTTGTCGCAGATCGGCAGCATGTCGTCGGTGCGCATGCGGGTCGCCAGCAGCGATTGGTGGGCGTCGCGCAGGATGGTGTCGGTTACATGAATCTTCTTGGACATTGTTTTATTCCTCACAGGCCTGCGTGGGCGGCAATGGCGGCGGCGATGGCCAGGGCCAGCTCTTCGGGTTTGCGCTTGATCGAGTAGTTGGTCAGTTCCGGGTGGCTCTCAACGAAGCTGGTGTTGAACTGACCGCTGCGGAATTCCGGGTTGCGCAGGATTTCCTGGTAATAGGCGGCGGTGGTCTTGACCCCTTGCAGGCGCATGTCGTCCAGGGCGCGCAGGCCACGGTCCATCGCTTCTTCCCAGGTCAGGGCCCAGACCACGAGTTTCAGGCACATGGAGTCGTAGAACGGCGGAATGGTGTAGCCGGTGTAGATCGCCGTGTCGGTGCGCACGCCCGGGCCGCCGGGGGCGTAGTAGCGGGTGATCTTGCCGAAGCTGGGCAGGAAGTTGTTCTTCGGGTCCTCGGCATTGATCCGGAACTGCAGGGCAAAGCCGCGGTGCTGGATGTCTTCCTGTTTCACCGAGAGTGGCAGGCCGGAAGCAATGCGGATCTGCTCGCGGACGATATCGATGCCGGTGATTTCTTCGGTGATGGTGTGTTCCACCTGCACCCGGGTGTTCATCTCCATGAAGTACACCTCGCCCTCGGCGAGCAGGAACTCCACGGTGCCGGCGTTCTCGTAGCCCACGGCCTTGGCTGCGCGCACCGACAGGTCGCCGATGTAGGCGCGCTGTTCCGGGGTCAGCTGCGGGCTCGGGGCGATCTCGATGAGCTTCTGGTTGCGGCGCTGGATCGAGCAGTCGCGCTCGAACAGGTGCACCACGTTGCCAAAACTGTCACCGAGGATCTGCGCTTCGATGTGCTTGGGATTGACGATGCACTTTTCCAGGAACACTTCCGCCGAACCGAAGGCCTTGGTGGCTTCGGAAATGACCCGGGGGAAAGCCTGCTCCAGCTCTTCACGGCTGTTGCAACGACGGATGCCGCGCCCGCCACCACCGGAGGTGGCCTTGAGCATCACCGGGTAGCCGATGCGGTCGCCTTCGGACAGGGCTTCGTGGATATCGGCCACGTTGCCTTCGGTGCCCGGAGTCACCGGCACGCCCGCCTTGATCATGCTGCGGCGGGCTTCGGTCTTATCGCCCATGCGGCGGATCACTTCCGCCGACGGGCCGATGAACTTGATTCCACGTTCGGCGCAGATGTCCGCCAGTTCGGCGTTTTCCGAAAGAAACCCATAGCCGGGATGCAGCGCATCACAGCCGGTTTCCACCGCCAGGTTCACCAGTTTGCGTGGGTTCAGGTAGCCGGCCAGCGGCTCGGCGCCAATGCTGTGGGCCTCATCCGCGCGCTTTACATGCAAGGCATGGCGATCGGCGTCGGAGAAGATCGCTACCGAACGGATGCCCATTTCCGCGCAGGCACGCACAATTCGTACGGCAATCTCACCACGGTTGGCGATCAGGATCTTTTTTATCACTTGGAGGTTCCCTTGAGCCGTTGAAACAGACGACCCGCTAGACCGAGTCGGCGCGTGACCAAATGTTTCAAGTCAGTCGCAGCGACACACTAGCTCTGCAGAGGGATTAACAAAAATCAATAATTATTGGGTTGGCCATAAGTAAAGACTTATAGTCATGCCACCAGCCCTTGGCGCGAGCCCTCAAGAAATGCGCAAGTCCTTGATGAGACTGACATTGCGTCAGTTGCAGATTTTCAATGAAGTCTGCGATCTACGCTCCTACAGCCGCGCCGCCGATGAAATGTCCCTCACCCAACCCGCGGTCAGCCTGCAGATTCGCCAGTTGGAGGAGCTGATCGGCCAGCCTCTGTTCGACTATGTGGGCAAGAAGCTCTACATGACCGAAGCCGCCGAAGCGCTGCAACGGGCCAGCCGGGACATCTTCGGGCGCCTGGAGAACCTCGACATGCAGCTCTCCGACATGCAGGGTTCGCTGCAGGGCCAGCTCAAACTGGCCATCGAATCCAGCGCCAAGTACTTCGTGCCGCACCTGTTCGCCGCCTTCAAGCGCCAGCACCCGGAAGTGCACCTGCAACTGACGGTGGTCAACCGCTCCCAGGTGATCCGCCGGCTCTCGGACAATCGCGACGACCTGGTGATCATGTCCATGGTGCCCCAGGACATGGAGCTGGAGTTCCTGCCCTTCCTCAATAACCCGATCGTCGCGGTGGCCCCGCCGGAGCACCCCCTGAGCCACATGGGCCCGCTGCGCCTGCAGGACCTGGAGCCCTACACGCTGGTACTGCGCGAACAGGGTTCAGGCACACGCCTGGCGTGCGAGGAGTATTTCAAGGAGAAGCGCGTGCACTTCACCCAGATCCTCGAAGTGTCATCGGCCGAGGCTCAGCGCGAGTGCGTGCGGGCAGGTCTGGGCGTGGCCTTGTTGACGCGCCACGCCCTGAACCTTGAGTTGGCGACCGGCGGCTTGATCGAGTTGCCGGTCGAAGAGCTGCCATTGCTGCGCAGCTGGTGCCTGGTGCAGGCCAAAGCCAAGCGCCTGTCACCGGTAGCGCATGCGTTCCTGGGATTCATCCGCAGCGAACGGGTGCAGATCAGCGGCTTGGTTGAACGCTTCGACGGGAAGCTGCGGGCGCCGCCTGCCAGTAATTGACGGCGTCCAGCTCGGGGTAATCGTTGATTTGCTGCTGCAACTGACGCAGCTCGAAGCGGTGTTCGATCGCACGACGAAATTCCATGCGGCGCTGGTCTTCCTGCTGACGACGGGTCTTGACTGCGCTGTTGCTCTCTTCGTAAGGCCGGGCCATTTCGAGTCTCCCAATGCGAGTACGGAAGCTTCACGATGGACGTCGGCGGTTACGGTTTGGCGGCGGGCCGGTTACAGGACGATGAACATTCACAGCGCCTACCTTTCTGTAGGAGCTGGCTTGCCAGCGAAGGCGTCCGTCAGCGCGATGCACCACCCCGAGGCCTCATCACCGGCCAGAGAGACTCAGTCGTCCAGGGCTTTCACCGACTTGGGCGAGAGGCGCAGGCTGCGCAAGCTGCGCTTGACGCTCTTGAGGTGGTTCACCAGGCTTGGGCCGCGGGCCATGGCCACGCCCATGGCCAGCACGTCGATCACCACCAGGTGGGCGATACGCGAGGTCAGCGGGGTGTAGATCTCGGTGTCTTCGTGCACGTCGATCGCCAGGTTGACCGTGGACAGTTCGGCCAACGGCGTCTGGCTCGGGCACAGGGTGATCAGCGAGGCGCCGCTTTCACGTACCAGGTTGGCGGTGATCAGCAGGTCCTTGGAACGACCGGACTGGGAAATGCAGATGGCGACATCGGTAGGCTTCAAGGTCACCGCCGACATCGCTTGCATGTGCGGGTCGGAATAGGCCGCTGCGGTCAGCAGCAAGCGGAAGAACTTATGCTGGGCATCCGCCGCTACCGCGCCCGAGGCACCAAAGCCGTAGAACTCCACGCGCTGGGCCTGGGACATGGCGGTCACCGCCTGCTGCAGGGCCACCGGGTCGAGCTTCTCGCGGACCTCCATCAGGGTATGCAGGGTGGTGTCGAAGATCTTCAGGCTGTAGTCGGCGACCGAATCGTCTTCATGGATCGCGAACTGGCCGAAGCTGGCCCCGGCGGCAAGGCTCTGCGCCAGCTTGAGCTTGAGGTCCTGGAAGCCGGAGCAGCCGATGGCCCGGCAGAAGCGCACGATGGTCGGTTCACTGATGCCCACGCTGTGGGCCAGGTCCGCCATGGAACTGTGCATCACGGCCGCAGGATCAAGGAGCACGTGATCGGCGACCTTGAGTTCCGATTTGCGTAACAAATGACGTGACTGGGCGATGTGCTGCAACAGGTTCAAAGGGCTGGACTCATTGTTATTGGCTGACGCCGGGGATGTAGCAAGCTTGTAGTTATACTACAGGAATCGGCTTTTTGCCCGCCCAATGCATCACGAAGTTGCCTGCCTGCCCCCCATTTTCAGCCGGGTACGACTTATGTAGCCGTTGTGGCAGGCAGCCCTGGCGGCTACCGGCTCTGGGCCTGCAACAGCAGCGCGAGGCCTTCGGCGGCCACCGGGCGGCTGATCAGGTAGCCCTGCACCTCGTCGCAGTGTTCCGCCTTGAGGAAGGCCAGTTGCGCCGGGTCTTCCACCCCTTCGGCCACCACTTTCAACGACAGCCCATGAGCCATGGCGATGATCGCCCGGGTGATCGCCGCGTCCTCACCGCCCTCGGCCAGGCCGCGAATGAAGGCCTGGTCGATCTTCACGTAATCCACCGGGATCCGTTTCAGGTAACTCAGGGACGAATAGCCAGTGCCGAAGTCGTCGATGGCCAGCTTGACCCCCAGGCCCCGCAGTTGCTGGAAGGTCGCGATGATGTGCTCGACGCTGTCCAGCAGTTGGCTTTCGGTCAGTTCCAGTTCGAGAAAATGCGGCTCCAGGCCGGTTTCTTCCAGCACCTGGCGCACCAGGCTCACCAGCTTGCCCTGGCGCAACTGATACACCGACAGGTTGACCGACACGCGAATCGGCTCCAGGCCCTGGCGTTGCCATTCGCAGGCTTGGCGGCACGCCTGGCGCAACACGAACTCACCAATGGGGCCGATCAATCCGGTCTCTTCCGCCAGGCCGATGAAATCCCCCGGGGGCACCCGGCCCATGACGGGGTGATCCCAGCGCACCAGGGCCTCGGCAGCATTCAGACGGCCGCTGGCCAGGCACAGCTTGGGTTGGTAGAAGACCGTCAACTGGCCCTCCTCAATGGCCTTGCGCAGCTGGTTTTCCAGCTGCAGGCGCTCCAGGGTGCTGGCTTGCAGGCTCTCGGTATAGAACTGGAAATTGTTGCCGCCCAGGTGCTTGGCATGAGCCATGGCCATGTTCGCCTGGCTGATCAGGGCTGCGATCTCCCGGGCGCTGTCGGGCAGCATGCTGATGCCCATGGAAGCGCTGACCACCAGTTCATGGCCCTCGACGGTGATCGGCAGGCGCAGCTTGCTCAGCAGCCGGGTAGCGACCCGGGTCAGGCTCGACAGGCTGCCGTAAGCGTCGAACAGCACGGCGAATTCGTCCCCGGAAAGCCGGGCGATGGTGTCGGCTTCCGGCAAGGCATTGACCAGCCGCCGGGCCATCTTTTGCAGCAGCTGGTCGGCCACTTCATGGCCAAGGCTGTCGTTGAGCAGCTTGAAACGGTCCAGGTTGATGTGCAGCAAGGCCAGGCTGCGGCCGCCCTGGCGCACCCGCTGATGGGCCTCGCGCAGGCGCTCGCGGAACAGCGAACGGTTGGCCAGCCCCGTGAGTTCGTCGTAATGGGTGAGGTAGCGCATGCGCTCCTCGGATTCGCGCCGTGCCGAAAGATCGGCGAAGAAGCCCACGATATGCCGGACTTTTCCTCGTTTATCACGCACTACATTCAATTGCAGCCATTGCGGGTAGAGCTCGCCGTTCTTGCGTGTCTCCACCAACTCGCCCTGCCAGCTGCCGTACTGTTCCAGGGCCTGGTGGATCAACGGGTAGTGCCGGCGCGCATCGCGGCTGCACGACAGCTCCACTACATTGCGCCCGAGCATGTCTTCGATCTGGTAGCCGGTGACCTGGCTGAAGGCCTGATTGGCGGCGATCAAGGCGTAATCGGGGTCGAGGATGACGATGCCTTCGCTGGCCGCCTCGAACACCGTGGCCGCCAGGTTGCGCTGGACCTCCAGCTCCTTGTCGGCACTGATGTCGCGACGGGTGCCGGCCATGCGCAGCACCCGGCCACTGGGGCTGCGCTCCACGGCCCGGCCACGGTCCTCGATCCACACCCAGTGGCCGGCGCCGTGGCGTACCCGGTACTCCACCTGGTAATCGTCGCTGCGGCCCTTGAGGTGCTCCACCAGGGCGCGCTTGAGCAGGGGCAGGTCTTCCGGATGCAGGCGTGGCTTGAGATGGCTGAGCATGGCCGTGACATCTTCCGGCTCCAGGCCGAACAGCTCCTTGATCTGGGTGTGATGGACCTCGTCGGTCTGCAGGTTCCAGTCCCACAGCCCCAGCTCGCTGGCGTTCAGGGCCAGGGCCAGGCGCGCCTCGCTCTTGCTCAGGGCCTGGTTGGCGGCGTCCAGCTCCAGGCTGCGCTGGGCCACTCGCTGTTCCAGCCCGGTCTGGGCTTCGCGCAGTTGCTCCTCGGCACGGCGGCGCTGCTCCACTTCCCGGGCCAGCTCGCGGTTGAGCTGATCGCTGCGGCCCTGGGCATTCTGCAGGTGCTCGATCAGGGCCTGGTTCTGAAAGCGCCGCAGCAGGCCGCGCTGCATCAGGCGGTTGACCTGCCAGGCCACCACACTCAGGGACACCAGCAGGATCAGCCCGAGCCAGCCCCAGCCACGCTGCTGGTCGTCGCCGCCCCAGAACAGGTAGGCGATGGCCGGCAACAGACACGGCAAGGTGAATGAAAGGAAGGCCTGCAGGCTCACCGCGTAGGCTACGCTGGCCGACAGGATGGCCGCACCGATGAGGCCGAAGACCCAGGCCTGCTGCAGGAAATTGTCGGTGGGCACCAGGGCGATGCCGGCGCAGGCCAGGGTCAGGCCACTGACCGCCGAGCCCAGGAGAAACATGCGTTGCCACACCGGCTGTGCCTGACGGCTGGGAATCGCCGAATCGAAGGCCGCCACCTGGATCACCCGCAAGGCCACCAGGGCCAGCAGCCAGACCATCCACACACTGAGCAACAGATAGCGCGCCGGGCTCCATAGCAGCCAGGTGCACACCAGGCCGTTGAGCAACATAAACAAGGTCGGCAGCAACGAGCCCTGGTACAGCAGGCGCGTACGCTCCACTGCCATCTCCACGGCGTAGTGCTGGCGGATGACCCGGGGCTCCACAAAGGGCCCGGACAGGTCGGGGTTAAGTGTCATAGGCAGTGTTCTTATAATGGTTGAGCCCGAAACGTCGCCGGAGCATACACAAGCAAAGCCCCGAGCCAAACTGCTCCAGGTCATAAAATCGATAAAACCGGATGGTCCGGCTTGCACCCTGAAAGCGTCCGGGCGAGAAGCGCCAATGGCTGGGGCCTGTGACCAACCGGTCGTCATCGGCGGCTGTTTTATCGGCTAATGCAAAGCCGGGTTTGCCCGGGGTGGCGCCGCCCCCTAGAATGCCCCGATGCGCGATGATCTCTCCCTCCTGTTGAACTCCCTCAACGACGCCCAACGCCAGGCCGTAGCCGCCTCCGTGGGTCGTCAGTTGGTCCTGGCCGGTGCTGGCTCCGGCAAAACCCGTGTGCTGGTGCACCGTATCGCCTGGTTGATCCAGGTCGAGAACGCCTCACCCCACTCGATCCTGTCGGTGACCTTCACCAACAAGGCCGCAGCCGAGATGCGCCACCGCATCGAACAACTGCTGGGCATCAACCCGGCAGGCATGTGGGTCGGCACCTTCCACGGCCTGGCCCACCGCCTGCTGCGGGCCCACTGGCAGGAAGCGGGGCTGAGCCAGACCTTCCAGATCCTCGACAGCGACGACCAGCAACGCCTGGTCAAGCGGGTGATCCGCGAGCTGGGCCTGGACGAACAGCGCTGGCCGGCCCGCCAGGCCCAGTGGTTCATCAACGGGCAGAAGGACGAAGGCCTGCGCCCGCAACATATCCAGGCCAGCGGCGACCTGTTCCTGGCCACCATGCGCGGCATCTATGAGGCCTACGAGGCCGCTTGCCAGCGTGCCGGGGTCATCGACTTCTCCGAACTGCTGCTGCGCGCCCTGGACCTGTGGCGCGACCACCCGGGTTTGCTGGCGCACTACCAGAAGCGTTTCCGCCACGTGCTGGTGGACGAGTTCCAGGACACCAACGCCGTGCAATACGCCTGGCTGCGGTTGCTGGCCCAGGGTGGCGACAGCCTGATGGTGGTGGGCGACGACGACCAGTCGATCTACGGCTGGCGCGGGGCGAAAATCGAGAACATCCACCAGTACTCCGCCGACTTCCCGGACACCGAAGTGATCCGCCTGGAGCAGAACTACCGCTCTACTGCCGGCATCCTCAAGGCTGCCAACGCCCTGATCGCCAACAACACCGGGCGCCTGGGCAAGGAGCTGTGGACCGACGGCGGCGACGGTGAAGCCATCAACCTGTATGCCGCCTTCAACGAGCACGATGAAGCCCGCTATGTAGTGGAAACCATCGAGAGCGCGCTGAAGACCGGCCTGGCCCGCAGCGACATCGCCATTCTCTACCGCTCCAACGCCCAGTCCCGGGTGCTGGAAGAAGCCTTGCTGCGCGAACGCATTCCGTACCGCATCTATGGCGGCCAGCGCTTCTTCGAGCGGGCGGAAATCAAGAACGCCATGGCTTACCTGCGCCTCCTGGAAGGCCGTGGCAACGACGCAGCCCTGGAGCGGGTGATCAACGTGCCAGCCCGGGGCATCGGCGAGAAGACCGTCGAAGCCATCCGCGAGCATGCGCGCCACAGCGATGTATCGATGTGGGAAGCCATGCGCCAGCTGGTGGCCAATAAAGGCCTGACCGGGCGCGCTGCAGGTGCGCTGGGGGCCTTTATCGAACTGATCGAAAACCTCGCCGCCAAGACCCTGGAAATGCCCCTGCACCTGATGACCCAGACCGTCATCGAGCAGTCGGGGCTGATTGCCTACCACGAAGCGGAAAAAGGCGAAAAAGGCCAGGCCCGGGTGGAAAACCTCGAGGAACTGGTGAGCGCCGCGCGCAACTTCGAGAACACCGAAGAGGATGAAGACCTGACGCCCCTGGCGGCATTCCTCGGCCACGCTTCCCTGGAAGCCGGCGATACCCAGGCCGACGAGCATGAAGACAGCGTGCAACTGATGACCCTGCACAGCGCCAAGGGTCTGGAGTTCCCCTACGTGTTCCTGGTGGGCATGGAAGAAGGCCTGTTCCCCCACAAGATGAGCCTGGAAGAACCCGGCCGCCTTGAGGAAGAACGCCGGCTGGCGTATGTGGGCATTACCCGGGCCATGCAGAACCTGGTGATGACCTACGCGGAAACCCGACGCCTGTACGGCAGCGAAACCTACAACAAGGTGTCGCGTTTCGTGCGCGAGGTGCCCAAGGGGCTGATTCAGGAAGTGCGGCTGTCCAACAGCGTCAGCCGGCCTTTCGGCGGCGGCCAGTCACAAAGTACCAGCAGCCTGTTCGGCGGCAGCGAAATCCCGGACACCGGCCTGAGCCTCGGCCAGGCGGTACGGCACTCGGTGTTCGGCGACGGGGTGATCCTCAATTTCGAGGGCGCCGGCGCCCAGGCCCGGGTCCAGGTCAACTTCAGCGAAGGCAGCAAGTGGCTGATGCTCGGCTACGCCAAGCTGGAAGCCATCTAACCCCACCCGACCGTAGGAGCCGGCGTGCCGGCGAATCTCACTGGCGAAGCACCGCTTCGCCGGCAAGCCGGCTCCTACAGGTCGGTGCAGAAAAGGCAGCGCGAACATGGGCACAGGCTTTTTTTCCTCATGGACATTCTGGGCCCTGTTGTCGGCAACTTTCGCCGCGTTGACGGCGATCTTCGCCAAAGTCGGGATAGAAAACGTCAATTCAGACTTCGCCACCCTGCTGCGTACCGTGGTGGTACTGGTCAGCCTGGCCTTGATTTTGTACGCAACGGGCCAATATCAGTCCCTGGGATCGATTTCTCCCAAAAGCTACCTGTTCCTGCTGCTGTCCGGGCTGGCCACGGGCGCATCCTGGCTGTGCTATTTCCGCGCCTTGAAACTCGGCCCCGCTTCATTGGTGGCACCGGTGGACAAGCTCAGCGTGGTGTTCGTCGCGATCATCGGCGTGTGCCTGCTGGGAGAGAAGCTCGACCTGCGGCAGTGGAGCGGAATCGGCTTGATCACCGCAGGTGTGGTGCTACTAGCACTGCGCCGCTAACGGCTTTCGGGTTGAACCAGAGCCAGGTCCGCGGGGACCAAAAACCTATCGGCGAGCATGACGCCTGGCGAAGCTGAACCGAGGCTGTCAGGCAAAAGCCCGAAACATTATGCCGCTCGCCACTGACACTTCACCTGTGCAATATGGCGCGCGTGCCATCCACAAATGGGAACCCCCTTTATGAAACGTTTTCTTAGCATCGCCATGGCGCTGTGCATCGGCCTGACGATGAGCCTCGACGCCAACGCCAAGCGCTTTGGTGGCGGCAAAAGCGTCGGCGCTGCCCCGACCCACCAAACCCGCCAGGCGGCGCCAACCGCTCCGGGCGCTCCCGCCGCTGCAGCCACCGCGGGCGCAGCCGGTGCCGCGGGCGCTGCTGCCAAGGCCGGCGGTGCTTCGCGCTGGCTCGGCCCTCTGGCCGGCATCGCAGCCGGTGGCCTGCTGGCCTCCATGTTCATGGGCGGCGGCTTCCAGGGCATGCAGATCTTCGACATCCTGATCATGGCGGTCATCGCCTTCGTGATCTTCCGCTTCATCGCCGCTCGTCGCCGCAAGCAGCAGGAGCAATACGCTCCAGCCGGCCACGCGCCGATGCAGCGCGAAGCCTTCGAGCCCCAGCAGCCTGCCGGCGGTTCGATCTTCGGTGGTTCGCCAGCGCCTGCCGCGCGTCCGGTAATCAACGCACCGGCCTGGTTCAATGAAGAGCGCTTCATTGAAGCGGCGCGCAGCCACTTCCAGTCCCTGCAGCAACACTGGGACGCCAACGAAATGGACAAGATCGCCGAGTTCGTGACCCCACAGATGCTGCAGTTCCTGAAACAGGAACGTGCCGATCTGGGCGACGGCTTCCAGTCGACCTACATCGACAACCTGCAAGTGCAGCTCGAAGGTGTGGATGACCGTGCCGACAAGACCATCGCCACCCTGACCTTCAGCGGTGTGTCGAAGACCTCGCGCTTCGACCAGGGCGAAGTGTTCAGCGAAAGCTGGAACATGGAACGCGCCCAGGGCGACAACCAGCCATGGCTGGTAGCAGGTATCCGCCAGAACGGCTGATTCATTCTGCTGTCACAGCTGTAAGGCAAAACCCCGACTCAGGTCGGGGTTTTGCATTTCACGATTGCACTTATAGCGAGCTACTGTATAAACCGCCGTCAAACAACCGCGCCATAGAGCTAAGAGGACCCAGGCCGTGGAAGAAGTCATCGAACAACTCCGGGAAGCCAACGAACCGGTACCCGTCCCCCTGGAACTGCCGGACGAAGACCAACTGGTGGAAATTGAAGAACAGCTGTTCATCAATATCCCGTTCGTCTTCAAGGAGTTCCTGTTGACGGTCAGCGACGTGGTTTACGGCAGCCTGGAACCTGTGACCGTCACCGATCCGCAATCCCATACCTACCTCCCGGAAGTGGCTGCGACCGCCTGGGACATGGGCGTGCCGCGCGAGCTAATCCCGATCTGCCAGGACGGCGACGATTACTACTGCGTCGAGGAAGACGGCACCGTGGTGCTGTGGTCCGGCGAAGAAGAGCTGATCACCGAAGAATCCTGGGAATCGGTGTGGCACTGGGCGCGGGACGTCTGGCTGGAAAGCTGAGACGCCGCCGCGGCGGCGTGCACCGCGGCGACTGAAACAGCTCGCCGGCGCCCTGCCGGCGAGCGGCAAGGTCAATGCCCACTGTTGTCCTTGCTGTGGTCGAAGGTTTCGATCAGCGCCACCTGCATCCGCGTATGCACACGGATGAACCAGCGCCACAGGACCGCGGCCACCGCCGCCGCCACTACGGCGATCAACACCAGCAGTTCCAGGGTCGGCAGGATGCTCGACGAGAGCGCCGCCAGCAGCAGGAAAATCACCAGCAGCGACAGGATCGGGATCACCTCGGCGATCACCCGACGCACTCGCTGGGTATGGCGCCCGGCCATTTCCGGCTTGACCCCCATCTCCGCCAGCAACATCGACAGTGCCTTGAGCTTGCGATAGGCAGCAATCAGGAACGGCAGCGAAAGCAGCAGCGCCCCGCCCCAGATCAAGGCTTTCTGCCAGCTCGGCTCACTGACCCAATCTTCCAGGTAGGTGCCAATGCGCTTGGCAAAATAGCCACCGGAAAAGAAGATCGCCACCACCAGCGCCAGGTTCACCCCCACTTGCAGCAGGATCTTGCGGATCATCGTCGCCAGCAGCGCGCCCTCGCCCTGGGGCTGGATGCTGCGCAACCACTCGCCATACATGCCCAGTACCCGGCTCAGGCGCTTGGGCAGAACCCCTGCCAGCTTCAGCGATAGCGGGTCCGCGGCACGGATCAGGTAGGGCGTGAGCAAGGTGGTGATGGCGGACACCGCCACCGCTACCGGGTAGAGGAAGTCGCTGGTGACCTGCAGGGTCATGCCCAGTGCGGCGATGATGAAGGAAAATTCGCCAATCTGTGACAGGCCCATGCCTACCCGCAGTGAGGTGCGTCCATCATTGCCGGCGATAAAGGCCCCCATGCCGCAGGACAGCATCTTGCCCAGCACCACCGCCACCGTGATCACGGCAATCGGCCAGGCGTATTGCAGGAGGATCTGCGGGTCGATCATCAGGCCGATGGCGACGAAGAAGATTGCGCTGAACAGGTCGCGAACCGGTTCGATCAACCGCTCGATCTTCAGCAACTGGCGGGACTCGGCCATGATCGCACCGATCAGGAAGGCCCCCAGGACCATGCTGTACTCCAGTTTGACCACCAGCAGGCAGAAGCCGAAACACAGCCCCAGCACGGTGATCAGCAGCATCTCGTTGCTGTCGAACCTGGCCACGTAGGCCAGCAGGCGCGGCACCAGCAGGATGCCGATCACCAGCGCCACGATCATGAACAGCGAAAGCTTGCCGACGGTGGAGAACACCTCGCCGGAACTCACCGTACCGCTGACCGCGATGCTCGACAGCAAGGCGATGATGCCGATGCCGAGGATGTCCTCGACGATCAGTACGCCGAAGATCAGCTGGGCGAAGCGCTCGTTCTTCATCTTCAGGTCATTGAGCGCCTTGACGATGATGGTGGTGGAGGAAATGGCCAGGATCGCCCCGAGGAACAGCGAATCCATGGTGCTCCAGCCGAACCAGCGGCCGATCTCGTAGCCGATCCAGATCATCAGGACGATTTCCAGGAACGCCGCGATAAAGGCCGTGGCCCCGACCTTGAACAGCTTGCGCAGGCTGAATTCCAGCCCCAGGCAGAACATCAGGAAAATCACCCCCAGCTCGGCCAGGGTCTTGATGGTCTGTTCGTCGTGGATCAGCCCGAAAGGCGGAGTGTGAGGGCCGATGATGAAGCCGGCGACTATGTAGCCCAGCACGACAGGCTGCTTGAGGCGATGGAAGAGGATGGTCACCACGCCTGCGACCAGCATGATCACGGCCAGGTCCTGAATGAAGCTGATGGCATGCATGGCCGGGGCTCTCCTTGGAATGCTGGGCGGGGGTGATCGCCTAAAAAGAATGTTCTGATCAGTAGAAGGAAATATCCAAAATAAAAGCGGAAAATGCCCTGGAACGGGTGTTTTGCAGGTTAACACCGCGACTTCCGGCAGGAAGGCGGTGCAATATTAGGAAACAGATCCACCAGGGCGTGACGACGTGGCCCGGCCCGGCGTCCCGTTATCGATGGTTTGAAAACCCTTTGGAGCCAGCACCCGCAGAGGTGCTCCAGCAACCCCTGCCCAGAACCGTGAGCGTGCTATGGAACCCGGAAACGCCCAACTGTCGATGACGGTATTGATGACCCCTGACATGGCCAATTTCTCTGGCAATGTCCACGGCGGCACCTTGCTCAAGTACCTCGATGAAGTCGCCTATGCCTGCGCCAGCCGTTACGCCGGCCGCTACGTGGTGACCCTGTCGGTGGACCAGGTGATCTTCCGCGAGCCGATCCATGTCGGCGAGCTGGTGACCTTCCTGGCCTCGGTCAACTACACCGGCAACACCTCCATGGAGGTGGGCATCAAGGTGGTCACCGAGAATATCCGCGAGCGTTCGGTGCGCCACACCAACAGCTGCTTCTTCACCATGGTGGCGGTGGACGACCAGCGCAAGCCGGCCCAGGTGCCGCCGCTGCAGCCGGAAACCGCCGACGGCAAGCGACGCTTTATCCAGGCCCGGCAGCGCCGGCAGATCCGCCAGGAACTGGAACAGCGCTACCGGGAAATCAAGGCCGACGGCCCTTGATGCTCAAGCTGCACCGCTGATTCAGCAGGGCCACGGACGGTCCTCCCCCCTCCAGAGCTTCCAGCGCTGCGCCGCCACACTCCAACACCCGCCAGCAGGCTTCTGCGGTCATCCCGAATGGCCAGATCCATCCCTTTTTGACCACATCGAGAGTTATGCCCCCAAGGCACCGCTGCCAGAATCGAAGGGCAAGGCACAAACGCACTCCCCGCCCGGGGAGCCTTCGAGCCAACGAACGCGTGAGAACAATAAAAATGCCCAGCGCCAATGCTCTTTCCAGCAGCCCCCCTGCGTCCGCCCATCACGCCAGCCTCGATGGCGGCTTCACCCACAGTGCCCAGGGCACCTCGCTGCGGCGCATTCTCGGCCTGCCGGCCCTGGTGTTCTTCGGCCTGGTGTACATGGTCCCGCTGACCGTCTTCACCACTTACGGCGTGGTCACCCAACTCACCGGCGGGCGCACCGCCGCAGCCTATGTGATCACCCTGCTGGCGATGATCTTCACCGCCCTTTCCTACAGCGTAATGGTCAAGAAATACCCCATTGCCGGCTCAGCCTATTCCTACGCCAGCCTCAGTTTCGGCCCGGGCATCGGCTTTCTTGCCGGCTGGTCGCTGCTGCTGGATTACCTGTTCCTGCCGATGATCAATTACCTGGTGATCGGCCTGTTCCTCAACCTGGCCTTCCCCGCCGTGCCCGCCTGGGTCTTCGTGGTGGCGACCATCAGCCTGGTGACGTTGCTGAACATCCGCGGTATCGGCTCGGTATCGAGCATGAGCAACCTGATCGTCTGCGCGCAGATGGTCTTTGTGGTGGTGTTCGTGGCCCTGGTGGTCCGCCAGTTGGCAGGGGCCGAGAACCTGGACCTGAGCGCACCCTGGGTCGGCGATGGCAGCCAGGATGGGCTGTTGCCGCTGATGGCGGGGGCCGCGGTGCTGTGCCTGTCGTTCCTGGGCTTTGACGCGGTGTCGACCCTGGCCGAGGAAACCCGCGACCCGCGCCGGGACATCCCCCGGGCAATCGTCATCACCACCCTGGGCGCCGGCCTGCTGTTCATCCTGCTGGCCATGACCAGCCAGCTGGCGTTCCCCGGCAGCAGTTTCAAGGACGCCGACTCGGCGGCCAGCGAGGTCATGCTGCACGCCGGCGGACGCTTCCTGGAGATGTTCTTCACCGCCACCTATGTCGCCGGCGCCGCCGGTTCGGCCCTGGCATCCCAGGCCTCGGTATCGCGCATTCTGTTCAGCATGGGCCGTGACGGCATCCTGCCACATCGGGTGTTCGGTACCCTGTCCGAGCGCTACAAGACCCCGGTGGTGGCCATTGTCCTGGTGTCGCTGGTGTCATTGCTGGCGGTGGTCATCGACCTCACCACCCTGGCGTCGATGATCAGCTTCGGTGCACTGGTGGCGTTCTCGGTGGTCAACCTGGCGGTGATCAAGAGTCACCTGGGCCAGGGCCAACCGCGCAGCACCGCACGGCTGTTGCAGTACGGCCTGCTGCCGTTGATCGGCTTTGCCCTGATCGCCTGGCTGTGGACCAGCCTTTCGGCCCTGACCCTGGGCATCGGCCTGGCCTGGTTCGCCCTGGGCCTGCTGTACCTGGGCATACACACCCGGGGCTTTCGCCAGCCCGCGCCGACCGTGCAGTTTTCCGAGCAGGCCTGAGCCCGCCTCAGAAGCCGATCGGCGTGGCCTCGAAGCGCACCCGTGGGTGGGCGATGCGGTCCTGGGCGCGCACCAGCTCCAGCTCGTAACTGGCGCAGGCCTGGGTTTCCAGCAGTACTTCATGCACCGCCGCGGCGGTGAATTCGAAGGCCGCCACCAGGCTGTCCCCCAACAATACCCGGGCCAGGAACAGGCCTGAGGTCAGGTCGCCCACCCCCACCGGCTGGCGCGGGAACGCCAGTAATGGACGGCGCAGGTGCCAGCTGCCGTCAGCGGTCACCAGCAGCATCTCGAAACCGTCCGCCAGCTTGCCCGGGTAGTCCAGGTGCTTGACCAGCACCGCCCTGGGGCCCTTGTCCAGCAGCGACCGGGCCATGCCCAGGCAGTCGAACAGCGATTGCGGCTTGCGCCCGCAAAAGCTGTCCAGCTCCAGCTGGTTGGGGCAGAGAAAATCCGCCATGGCCACGGCCTCGTCCAGCAGGAAGT
This sequence comes from Pseudomonas sp. GW822-FHT06D10, assembly GCF_058799535.1. Lineage (NCBI taxonomy): Bacteria > Pseudomonadati > Pseudomonadota > Gammaproteobacteria > Pseudomonadales > Pseudomonadaceae > Pseudomonas > Pseudomonas sp. GW822-FHT06D10. Next base: position 613,861 of record NZ_JBXALN010000003.1, read on the forward strand.
CGCTGACTTCAGCCGGCACGCTGCAGCCCTTCTCCGGGTGGCCCATCACCGGGTCACACAAGTACAGGGCCTTGGGATTGACTGCCTTGATCCGCGCCACACCGCTGAGGATCGCCCGGCCCTGGGCCGCGCTGCCCAGGTAGCCGGACAGCACCGCGTCGCAGTTGCCCAGCTCGCCGATGGCGGCAATGCCTTCCACCAGCTCGGGAATCTGCTGTGGCGCCAGCACTTCCCCGGCCCACTGACCATACTGAGTGTGGTTGGAGAACTGCACCGTATTCAGCGGCCAGACATTCACCCCGACCCGCTGCATGGGGAATACCGCGGCACTGTTGCCGGCGTGGCCGAAAACCACATGGGACTGGATCGCAAGCAGGTGGGGCGTACGTTTCATGCAGGATTTTCCATAAAACCGGTGGAATTCAAGCCGCGCAGTATGCGACTAAACGCAGCCTGTACGACAGACCGGAGTCGCAGTTAAGCTGACGCCACCTCGTTGGAGCAAACCTTCATGCTGACCCTTGGAAACATCTTTGTGCTGATGCTGCTGGCAACCGCTGCTGCCTGGCTGTGGCACAACCACGGCCTGCGCGAACGGGCCCTGGAGCGGGTCAAGCAGCACTGCGCGCGGCTCGACATCGAGTTGCTGGACGGTAACGTGGCGCTCAAGCGCATCGGTTTCGTCAAGGATGGCAATGGCCGGCGGCGCCTGGCGCGGGTCTACAACTTCGAGTTCACCGTGACCGGCGAAACCCGTCATGCCGGGACCATCACCCAGTTCGGCGCCCACAGCGCCCATATCGAGCTGGCGCCCTACCCGTTCGAAGCCAAGGAGCCCCTGCCCAGTGCCGAGGTGATCGAGCTGAGCCAGTGGCGCGAGGAACATCGCAAGTTCAAGCCGTAAGAGTGGCGTGCACGCCGTTTTTCCTACAGGCGACAGGCATCGAGACTGGCCTGCAGGACGGCAATGTCCTGAGGGCTACTGAAGATCAGTTCCAGGCGCGAATCCCGGCGCCATTCGCTGGGCAGCCAGTTCAGCGGTGAATTATCCAGCCCGTTGCCCGACCGCCAGCCTTGATCACTGTGGAGCACCAGCTTGGCCCGGCGCCAGTCGAGGTTCTGCAGCCAGTGCTCGACCCGGACCAGATCGAACTGTTGGCTGGGGTGCCAGCGCCAGCCGATGCTCCAGCCATCCTCCTGGGACTTGCTGAGGCAGATCGGCAGCGCCGGATCGCTCCACACGGCCGGCAACTGGGCCAGGCCCTGGGGAATGCCCGACTGCTCCAGGGCCGCTTCGGCGCTGGCTCCCAGGCCCGGCAGCTCGGCCAGGGGCAAGGCGGCATGGCGGGTCCAGAACAAGGGAAGGTCCGGCAATTGCTCCAGCACCCGCAACCTGTCGCTGTCGCTGAGCAGTTCGTCCTTGTTCAGTACCAGCAGGCCGGCGCTGGGCAGCGCATCCTGCTGCGCCCGGGGCAACGGCTTGCCAGCGGCCAGCGCCTGGGCATCCAGCACCAGCACGCAGGGTTGCACCGCCAGCACGCCCTTCCAGGGCGCTTCATTCAACTGCTTGAGCAATTGGGCCGGGTGGCCGAGGCCGGAGGGCTCGATAAGCAGGCGGTCCGGCCGGGCCTTGCGCAACAGGCGGCCCAGGCCCACCTGGAACGGTGCACCGTTGACGCAGCACAGGCAGCCGCCGGCCACTTCGCCCAGGGCGATGCCATCTTCGTCGCGGGTCAGCAAGGCCGCGTCCAGGCCGATCTGGCCAAACTCGTTGATCAGCACCGCCCAGCGCTCGGCGGCCGGGCGCTGGCTCAGCAGATGGCGGATCAGGCTGGTCTTGCCGGCGCCCAGGGGGCCGGCGATCACGTGGGTGGGGATGTTCTGCAGCATGGAAATGGGTCCGGGAAACCTGTGAGGTGATGCTACGCCCTTCCCGCCCTGGGCGAAAATCCGCTCGATTCGACGCCGCTCTTGGGAGCGCTGAAGGTCCTGCGGAGCTTCGCCCAGGCTCGGCAAGCGGCTGCACGGGCCTAGGTCAGCCCAGCCAATCGAGGGTGAGGATCAGCCGGCGTGCCCCTGGCGCTGGCTGCGGCGAGCGGTGGATCAGGCCAAAGCCTTCGTTGCCGTGCCATTTCTCGCCCTTGAACAGCGCCACGTCGCCGCTGGCGATCTGCTGGATCTGTGCCGGGTCCCGTGGTTCGCCCTCGGCCTGGCCCAGTTTCCTGCGGTCCATGGCGCCTTCGCGCAGCCATTGGCTGCCGGCTCCGGCGTAGGTGGTAATCAGCCGCACCGGTACATGGTCCACGTGAAACCGCGGGCACATGGGCTTGTCCAGGACCCGCAGGCGCAGCCCGACGCGCCTGGCCCCGAGCAGGCAGGCAAAAGCGCTGACCAACCAGGCAACATCGGCGATAAAGCCTTCATAACCCTGCAGATCACTGAACCCCGAAGCCAGGCCGCGCAGATTGGGTTGCGCGTCTTCGTCGGGCAGCTCCAGGGACAGGGATTCGGCCAGCGGCTGGTCCAGGGACAGCAGCAACTCGGCGAAGTCGGCGATGTGGGTCGGTAACTGGCGCTGCCAGAGGCCGAGATTGACCTCATCCTCCAGCACCTGGGCGAGCACCGCCGGGGTGCTGCCGATGGCCTGGCGGCGAGAGACCGGCGCGGTCACGCTCGGCAGCAGCAGCCATCTGGGCGGATTGGCCAGTGGAGTCACCGGCAAGTTCAGGGTCAGCATCAGGCCGCTTCCTCGTCATGCCAGGGGCCAAAGGGATCGTTCAGCAGGCTCCAGCCCTCGACGCCGAGGGCCATTTCATCGTCATCCAGCAGGCACAGGTCGAGCTCCGCGCAAAGCCGGGTGAAGTCGATGTTCTGGCCGATGAACACCAGTTCCTGGCGGCAATCGCCGGTGGCCGCGGTCCAGTTGTGCATGATCGCCGCGGTGCCTTCTTCGTCCTGGGGCCAGTGCTGCTTGGGCACGAAGCGCCACCAGCGCCCGGCAAAGCCATGGCGCATCAGGCCACCGGCCTGGGACCAGCTACCGGCTTCCTGATACTTGCTGGCCAGCCAGAAGAAGCCCTTGGAGCGCAGCAGCTTGCCGTTGACCCAGGGCCGGTTGATGAAGTCGAAGAAGCGCTGGGGATGGAACGGCCGCCGCGCCCGGTAGGCGGTGGAAGCGATGCCGTACTCCTCGGTTTCCGGCACATGCTCGCCGCGCAACTCCCGCAGCCAGCCCGGAGCCTGGGCCGCGCGCTCGAAATCGAAGCGCCCGGTGTTGAGGATCTTCGCCAGCGGCACCTGGCCCATGACCATGGGCACGATCTCGGCCTGGGCATTGAGGCTCTTGAGGATGGCCAGCAGTTCCTGGCGCTGGTCGCTGCTGATCAGGTCGATCTTGCTGACCAGGATCACGTCGGCGAACTCCACCTGTTCGATCAGCAGGTCGCTGATTGAACGTTCATCGTCTTCGCCCAGGGTTTCGCCCCGGGAAGCCAGGCTGTGCGCGGCCTGGTAGTCCAGCAGGAAATTCATGCCGTCGACCACCGTGACCATGGTGTCGAGCCGGGCGATATCCGCCAGGCTCTGGCCGGATTCATCGCGAAAGGTGAAGGTTTCCGCCACCGGCAGCGGCTCGGAAATCCCGGTGGATTCGATCAGCAGGTAATCGAAGCGCCCGTCGCGGGCCAGCTTGCCCACTTCCACCAGCAGGTCTTCGCGCAGGGTGCAGCAGATGCAGCCGTTGCTCATTTCCACCAGCTTTTCTTCGGCGCGATTGAGGCTGACATCGCGCTGCACTTCGCTGCCATCGATGTTGATTTCGCTCATGTCGTTGACGATCACCGCCACCCGCAGGTGGTCGCGGTTGCGCAGGATGTGATTGAGCAAGGTGCTTTTGCCGGCGCCGAGAAAGCCGGACAGCACGGTAACGGGGAGACGGTCGGTCATGGGTTGTTCCTCATCAGGATCGCGGCTGGGTCAAAGCGCCCGTTGATGGCGTTCGCGCAGCTCTTGGCGTTCTTTGGCTTCGATACACAGGGTGGCGGTGGGCCGCAGCAGCAGGCGCTTGAGGCCGATGGGCTCGCCGGTGTCGCGGCACCAGCCGTATTCGCCACGGGCCAGGCGCTCCAGGGCTTCGTCGATCTTGTCCAGGAGCTTCTTTTCCCGCTCCAGCAGGCGCAGCTGCCACTGGCGCTGCTCTTCGGCGCTGCCGATGTCGGCGGGGTCGCTGTGGGGTTCCTGCTCGCGCAGCTGGTCGAACTCGCCGGCAATGCGCTCCTGCAGATCACTGCGCTGGGCCAGCAGCAGCTGGCGAAAGAAGCCCTGCTGGGTTTCGTTCATGTAGTGCGTCTCGGGTTGGGCGAGAAGGTCTTGTTCAGTCATGGCGAGTCACGGGTCAGGCTGTTTTTTTATGTTATATTATAACAACACAAATTAGCCAACCCTCCCTTGCCGCCCACGACGAAGGGCGCGATGCTGCGCCCCTGTCGTCACGAGAATCGCCATGCGCCCTGTCCTGCCCACCCTGCTTTCAGGCCTGTTGCTGCTGGCTGGTCACGCCAGCGCGGCGGTGCCCAGTACCCTGGCCACCTGCACCCGCAGCGCCACCCTGCTGGCCTGCGTCGACCCGCAGGGCAACGCCTACAGCGTCGCCACGGCCGGCAGCACCACCTACCTGCGCGGCTTCGAGGTGATCGGCAAGCGCTATTGGGCGCAGACCAACAGCCGCTACGGGCAGCTGACGTTCTTCACCGGCCTGGCCTCCGACGGCGAGGCCTGGGTGGGCTACAGCCAGCGCGTGGGCTGGACCACGCGCAACCGCTTTTCCAGCTCCGGCGGCAGCCGCGGGCAGTTCACCTGCAGCCGCATCAGCGGCTGCTAGCTCCCTTTCCCGTACCTCTTGCGTAGAAGCCGGCGTGCCAGCGAAGACATCCTCAGCCACAACACTCACCGGCCTCTTCGCCGGCAAGCCGGCTCCTGCAGGTCGGCGTTCAGGCGGGGCGGTTGTTCTTGGTTTCCTGGAGCCAGGCCATGTAGCTGTTAACCGGTGGGTTTTTCTCGAAGTAGCGCTGCAGGCCGTTGAACAGGCCATCGGCAATCGCCTGCTGGTGGCGCGCGGTGACCAGGCGCTGGCTGTCGCGGCTGTTGGAGATGAAGCCGGTTTCCACCAGGATCGACGGCACGTCCGGTGACTTGAGCACCGCAAAACCGGCCTGTTCCACACGCTTCTGATGCAGGGTGGTAATGCCCGACAGGCTCTGCAGCACAGTCCCGCCCAATTGCAGGCTGGCGGCGATGGTGGCGTTCATCGACATGTCGACAATCACCCCCGCCAGCATCGGATCCTTGTCCTTGAGGTTGAGCAGCGTCGTCGCCCCCAGCAGGTCGGCGCCATTTTCCCGCTGGGCCATCAAGCGCGCGGTGGCCGAGGTGGCGCCACCTTCGGACAGGGCGTACACCGATGCGCCGGATGCGGTAAGCCGCGGCGCGGCATCGGCATGCACCGAGATGAACATGTCGGCCTGGTGCTTGCGGGCAATCTCCACGCGTTTGCGCAGCGGCACGAAAAAATCATCGTTGCGCACCAGCTTCACGTCGAAACCCTTCTCGCGCTTGAGCCGCTTGGCCAGCAGGCGGGCGATGGCCAGCACCACATCCTTCTCCCGTTCGCCCCTGGCCCCCACGGCGCCCGGGTCCTTGCCGCCATGGCCGGGGTCTACTACCACGATGATGTCGCGCTTGGGATGGGGCTTGCCTGTCGTGGCCTCGGGCTTGGCCAGCGGCGCGGCGGCCGCAGCGATCGGCAGGGGCAGCCTGGTGGCATTGGACAGATCCAGCACCAGCCGATGGCCCTGGCCATCCTGGGGCGGCAGGAGAAAACTGTGGAGCTGCACCGGCTCGCGCAGGTCGAGGACGATCCGCGTATCGCCCTGGCCGAAGTGCCCGGAACGAATGGCGCGGATCACCGTGTTGGCCAGGGCCAGCTGGCTGAAATCACCGCTCAGGCGCGCGCCGTTCAGGTCGATGATCAAGCGCTCCGGGGCACTCAAGCTGAAGGTCTTGTATTGCACCGGGCCGCTCAGATCGAGCACCAGCCGCAACTTTTCTGCGTCCTTCCACAATCGTGCGTTGCGAATCTGCGCGGCGCGGACACTCCAGGGAAACATCAGGGCCGTACCGGCCAACAGCAGGTTGAGCAATTGACGTCTGTGCATGGCAAATACCGCGAAAAAAGGAGCGTCCCTACTCACAAGACAAGATAAACAACCGTCGAGGAAAAATTTCCCATCGAACGTATTGTTATAATATAACATGTGAAATCACTTCCCACGACGGACCTGTTCATGAACGCGCTGACTCTGCCGGATATCGCCGCGCAGGCCTCACGCCAAGCCTTGCCCCTGGAATGGGTGGGCATGTGCGGCATTGCCTTACCTGTAGTGATCAACAACCAGCCAAGCGCAGCCAAGGCCGATGCCGGTGTCAGCCTCGACGATGGCGAGGCCCGGGGCATTCACATGTCGCGCTTGTATCTGGCCCTGGAAATGCTGGAACAGGAGAACCTCACCCCCGCTCTGCTCCGGCGGATCTTGCAGCGCTTTCTCGATAGCCATGAAGGCCTGGCCCACAGCGCCTACCTGCGCATTCAGTTGGATCTGCTGTTGAAACGCCCGGCCTTGGTCAGCCCGTTGGCCGGCTGGAAAAGCTACCCGCTGAGTATCGAAGCGCGGCTGAAAAACGCGATGTTCCACGTGGAACTAAAAATCGACGTGCCTTATTCCTCCACTTGCCCCTGTTCGGCGGCGCTGGCGCGGCAGTTGATCCAGCAGCAGTTCATCGAAGATTTTGCCAACCGGCCGTTGCAACACGCCGACGTCCTGGCCTGGCTGGGCTCGCCCCAAGGCATCGTCGCCACGCCCCATAGCCAGCGCAGCAACGCGGCATTGCATCTGCGCCTGGATGATTTCATCGACGAACTGCCGTTGATTGCCCTGATCAACGATGCGGAAAACGCCCTGGGCACCGCCGTGCAAACCGCGGTCAAGCGTGCCGACGAGCAGGCCTTCGCCCTGGCCAACGGGCAGAACCTGATGTTTTGCGAAGACGCCGCCCGCCGCTTGAACCTGGCCCTGCGCCGTTCCCCCGGAATCAACGCCTTTCAATTGCGGGTCGTGCACGCCGAAAGCCTGCATGCCCATGACGCCGTGGCCGAAAGCCGCTGGAACTGGGAGGCCTGATGATCCGCTGCGAACACCTGCGTTGGGGCGCTCCGGGGCAACCCCTGACTCCAGCCCTGGATCTGCACCTACCCAGGGCCAGCCTGAGCGCGATCATTGGCGCCAACGGGTCGGGCAAGAGCAGCTTGTTGAAAGTCATCGCCGGGCTGCAGAAACCACTCGCGGGCAAGATCCACCTCGGCACTGCCCGAGGCGGCTTGTCCTTCTTGCCACAGCAACAACACCTGGATCGACAGTTCCCCATCAGCCTGGAAGAACTGGTGGCCGGCGGCTTCTGGGGCAAGCGTGAACCGGCCAGGGTCAGGGCAGAAAAGCTGCGCACGGTCCTCGAAGACTGGTGCCTGAGCGGCCTGGAAAAGCGCCCGTTGATGGCCCTTTCCGGTGGTGAATTGCAACGCGCCCTGCTCGCCCGATTGAGCCTGACCGAAGCCCCCTTGCTGCTGTTGGACGAGCCCCACGCCGCCCTCGACGAAACCGGCCAGGCCCTGCTCTGGCGCCACTTGTACAACTGGCACGCTCAGGGCCGGACCCTGGTGGTGGTCTGCCATGACCTGGCCGCCGTGCGCCAGCACATCCCCCAGACCCTGCTGGTAAAAAGCAGTGGCTGCGTATTCGGCCCCAGCCTGGAGCTGATCGCCCCACAATCCTGCGCGCAGGTGGCTTGATGCACTTCGCCGCACATTTCTGGCAGCCGTTCAGCGAATTCCTGTTCATGCGTCGGGCCCTGCTCGGCGGCCTGCTGCTGGCCTGCAGCACCGCGCCCCTGGGGGTGTTCCTGATCCTGCGGCGCATGAGCCTGATAGGTGACGCCGTGGCCCACGGCATTCTCCCGGGCGCCGCCCTGGGCTTCTGGTTCGCCGGGCTCAGCCTGCCGGCGCTGACCCTGGGCGGCCTCGGTGCCGGGTTGGGCATGGCCGGGCTGGCCGCCTGGATCACCCGGCGCACCGGCCTGCGGGAAGACGCCAGCATCGCCGCCATCTACCCCATTTCCCTGGCCAGCGGCGTGCTGATCCTCGGGCTGGCGGGCAAGCGCCTGGACCTCTTGCACCTGCTGTTCGGCTCGGCCCTGGCGGTGGATGGCCCGACCCTGAACGGCATGCTGCTGGTCTCGCTCTTCAGCCTGCTGGCCATGGCGCTGATCTACAAAGCCCTGCTGCTGGACACCCTCGACCCGCTGTTCCTGCACAGCGTCAGCCGCCTCGGCCCCCTGGCCCACGGCCTGTTCCTGACCCTGGTGGTGCTCAACCTGGTGATAGGTTTCCAGGCCATCGGCGCGCTGATGGTGGTGGGCCTGATGATGCTGCCGGCCGCCGCCTCGCGTTTCTGGAGCCGACGCCTGCCCGCCCTGATCGGCATCGCCGCGCTGTTTGGCTGCCTTTCGGTGTGGCTCGGCCTGCTGCTGTCGTTCCACTACTCGCTGCCCAGCGGCCCGGCCATCGTGCTGGTGGCCGGCGGCCTGTACCTGCTGTCCGTGGTGTTCGGTCCGGTGCACGGCTTGCTGCACCGCCCACCTTTGCTCACATCCCCATGAGGTGTTTCCCGATGCGCGCTCTACTCGTGCTGTTCAGCCTGCTGTTGCCCTTGTCGCTGCCTACTGCACAGGCGGCGGACAAGCTGGCGGTGGTCACCAGCTTCAGCATCCTCGCCGACATGACCCGCCAGGTCGGCGGTGAGCATGTGTACATCACCAACCTGGTGGGTGCCGACGAGGATGCCCACACCTACGAGCCGAGCCCGGATGACGCCAAGGCCCTGCTCAAGGCCCGGCTGATCATCAAGAATGGCCTGGGTTTCGAACCCTGGCTGGACCGCCTGGTGGCCAGCACCGCCACCCAGGCGCAGGTCGTCACTGCCAGCCGCGGGGTTATTCCACGCACCCTGGAGGAAGACGGCGAAAGCGTTCCCGACCCTCATGCCTGGCACAACCTGGCCAACAGCGAGCTCTATGTGAGCAACATCACCAAGGCGCTGATCGCTGCCGACCCGGCCCACCAGGCCGACTACCAGCGCAACAGCCAGGCCTACCTGAAACAGATCTATCGCCTGCTGGCCGAGGCCAAGGCCAAGCTCGGTTCCCTGCCCCCGGGCAACCGCAAGATCGTCACCTCCCACGACGCCTTCGGCTACCTGGGCCAGGCCTACGGTATCGACTTCATGGCGCCCCAGGGCCTGTCCACCGAGCGTGAACCTTCCGCCGCCGAAGTGGCTGCGCTGATTACCCAGATCCGCAACGCCAAGGTCAAGGCAGTGTTCATGGAGAACATCAAGGACGCCCGCCTGCTCAAGCAGATCGCCGACGAAAGCGGCGCCCATATCGGCGGCACCCTGTACTCCGATGCGCTCTCGGCCAGCGGTCCGGCCAGTACCTTCACCGGCCTGTTCGAGTACAACCTCGACACCCTGTACCAGGCCCTGAGCCGACCATGATCCGCCGCCCACCGCTGTCGCTGCTGGATCTGGAAGCCGCGCCCCTGGGCAGCCGCTGGGCCTTGACCGCGGTGCTCGACGCCCTGCCCTGGAACAGCGACGGCCTGATCGCCGCCATTGCCCAGCAGCACGACAGCGGCGAGGTGCTGATGCTGGCCTGGATGAACCGCCAGGCCCTGGGCGAAACCCTGGCCAGCGGCCAGGCCTGCTACTGGTCGCGCTCGCGTCGGTGCCTGTGGCGCAAGGGCGAAAGCTCCGGGCATCGCCAGCGCCTGATCGAAGCGCGCCTGGACTGCGACGGCGATGCCGTGCTGCTGCTAGTGGATCAGCAAGGACCGGCCTGCCACACCGGGCGCCCCAACTGTTTCTACAACGCCATTCGCGATGGCGCGGTGGAAGTCATCAGTTCCCCCTTGAAGGACTCGCGCCATGATTCGTAAAAACCCCTCCGGCGATCTGCCCGTGATCGCCGAATCCGCCTACGTCGACAAGACGGCCATCATCTGCGGCAAGGTGGTGATCGGCGACAACGTCTTCGTCGGCCCCTACGCGGTGATCCGCGCCGACGAAGTGGACGCCAGCGGCCAGATGCAAGCCATCACCATCGGCGCCAACTCGAACATCCAGGATGGCGTGGTGATCCACTCCAAATCCGGCGCGGCGGTGACCATCGGCCAGCACACTTCCATCGCCCACCGCTCCATCGTCCATGGCCCCTGCGTGGTCGGCGACCGAGTGTTCATCGGTTTCAACAGCGTGCTGTTCAACTGCGAAGTGGGCGACGGCAGCGTGGTTCGACACAACTCCGTGGTGGATGGCCGCGACCTGCCGCCGGGTTTCTACGTGCCCTCCACCACCCGCATCGGGCCCAAGACCGACCTGGCGCAGTTCCCTCCCGTGAGTGTCAGCGCCTCGGAGTTTTCCGAAGACGTGGCGCGCACCAACGTCGACCTGGTGCGTGGCTACAAGGCCCTGCAGAACGAGTTTTGAGCATGAGCCGAATCCTCATCCGCAACGCCCGCCTGGTGAACGAAGGGCGCGAATTCGACGCCGACGTGCTGGTGGCGCACGGGCGCATCGACACCATCGGCAGCCTGGACCACCTCAGCGCCGAGATCGAAATCGACGCCCGCGGCCAGTGGCTGCTGCCGGGCATGATCGACGACCAGGTGCACTTTCGCGACCCCGGCGCGCCGGACAAGGGCAGCCTGTACAGCGAGTCGCGGGCGGCGGTGGCCGGTGGCATCACCAGCTTCATGGACATGCCCAACACCTCGCCGGCGACCCTGGATCTTGCCGCCCTGAACGACAAGAAGCGCCGCGCAGCGAGCGTTTCGGTGGCCAACTATGGCTTTCACTTCGGGGTCAGCAACGACAACCTCGACCTCGTCGCCGCCCTGGACCCCACGGAGGTGGCCGGGGTCAAGGTGTTCATGGGGGCCTCCACCGGCAACATGCTGGTGGACGATCCCGAGGTGCTGGACCGGCTGTTCCGCCAGGTGCCGACCCTGCTCCTGGCCCACTGCGAACACACCCCCAGCATCCAGGCCCGGCAACAGCGCTGGCTGCAACTCTATGGCGAGCAGATTCCCGCCGCCGCCCACCCGCACATCCGCGATGCCGAGGCCTGCTTTCGCTCCTCATCCCTGGCGGTGGAACTGGCGAAGAAACACGGCACTCGCCTGCACGTACTGCACCTGACCAGCGCCCGGGAGCTGGCGCTGTTCGAGGACCGGCCCCTGGCGCAAAAGCGCATCACCGCCGAGGTCTGCGTGCATCACCTGCTGTTCGATGACCGCGACTACCCGCGCCTCGGCCACCTGATCAAATGCAACCCGGCGATCAAGACCCAGGCCGATCGCGATGCCCTGCGCCAGGCCCTGAACAGCCAGCGCCTGGATGTCATCGGCACCGACCACGCGCCCCATACCTGGGAGCAGAAACAGCTGCCTTACAGCCGCGCGCCCTCCGGCCTGCCGCTGGTGCAGCATGCATTGCCAGCGCTGCTGGAACTGGTGGCCGACCGGGTGCTGCCCCTGGCCACCCTGGTGGAAAAAACCAGCCACCGAGTCGCCGACCTGTTCGCCATTCCCGATCGCGGCTACCTGCGCGAAGGCTACTGGGCCGACCTGGTGCTGGTCCGCGCCGAGCCCACAGGCCTGGCCGTGGACAGCCAGCCGATCCTCGCCCACTGCGGCTGGACGCCCTTTGCCGGCCAGCGCTTTCGCCACAGCGTCAGCAGCACCCTGGTGTCGGGCCAGCTCGCCTGGCACCAGGGCCGCCTGTACGACGACTGTCAGGGCCTGCCCCTGCGCTTCACCCGTTAATAGCCCGACACCAAGGACCACCGAAGATGATCCGCATCACCCTGCCTGATGGCGCGTGCCGTGAGTACGACCAGCCGTTGTCCGTTTTCGAGGTGGCCGCCAGCATCGGCAGCGGCCTGGCCAAGGCCGCCGTGGCCGGGCGAGTGAACGGCCAACTGGTGGACTGTGACTACCTGTTGCACAGCGACGCCCGCTTGAGCATCGTCACCGCCCGCGACCCCGAGGGCCTGGAAGTACTGCGCCACTCCTGCGCGCACCTGCTGGCGATGGCGGTGAAACAGCTGTTCCCTTCGGCGCAGGTGGCCATCGGCCCGGTGATCGAGGATGGCTTCTTCTACGACTTCGCCCACGAGCGCCCCTTCACCCCAGAGGACCTGGAACTGATCGAGGCGCGCATGCATAGCCTGGCCGCCACCAATCATTCGGTGCGCCGCCGGGAATTGTCCCGGGAGCAGGCCCTGCAGCATTTCGCCGACCAGGGCGAGCACTACAAGGTCGAGCTGATCCGCGACTTGCCGCCAGATGCCGTGCTTTCGCTGTACCGTCAGGGGGATTTCGAAGATTTGTGCCGTGGGCCACACCTGCGTTCCACTGGCCAACTGCGCGCCTTCAAGCTGACCAAGGTGGCCGGTGCCTACTGGCGTGGCGACGCCCGCAACGCACCGCTGCAGCGGATCTACGGCACCTGCTGGGGCACCCGCCCGGAACTGGAGGCCTACCTGTTGCGCCTGGAACAGGCGCAACAGCGCGACCACCGCAAGCTCGGCCAGCAGCTGGATCTGTTCCATTTCGACGACTGCGCGCCGGGCTCGGTGTTCTGGCACGCCAAGGGCTGGACCCTGTTCCAGGAACTGATCGGCTACATGCGCAGGCGCCAGGAACAGGCCGGCTACCAGGAAGTGAACACCCCCGACGTGATGGACCGCGGCCTCTGGGAAACCTCCGGGCACTGGCAGAACTACCGCGACCACATGTTCACCACCACGCAAGACCAGCGCACCTTCGCCCTCAAGCCGATGAACTGCCCCGGCGCGGTGGCGATCTTCGGTCATGGCCGCAAGAGTTACCGCGACCTGCCACTGCGCATCGCCGAGTTCGGCAAAGTCCACCGCTACGAACCTTCAGGGGCCCTGCACGGCCTGTTGCGAGTGCGCCATTTCACCCAGGACGACGCCCACATCTTCTGCACCCCGCAACAGATGCAAAGCGAATGCGCCGCCACCATTGCCCTGGTATACGACATCTACAAGGAGTTCGGTTTCGACCAGGTGGCGGTGAAGCTCTCGACCCGCCCCGACCACCGCATCGGCAGCGATGAGGTCTGGGACCAGCTGGAAGAGGCCCTGGTCGGTGCCTTGCAGAGCATGCACATCGACTACCGGATCAACCCCGGGGAAGGTGCCTTCTACGGCCCCAAGCTGGAGTTCGTGCTGCGCGACGCCATCGGTCGCGACTGGCAGTGCGGCACCCTGCAGGTGGACCTCAACCTGCCCGAGCGCTTCGCCATCAGCTACATCGACGAGCGCGGCGAACGCTGCCAGCCGGTGATGCTGCACCGGGCGCTGTTTGGTTCCCTGGAACGCTTCATCGGCATTCTCCTGGAACACCATGGCGGCGCCCTGCCCCTGTGGCTGGCACCGCAACAAGCGGTGGTGCTGAACATCAGCGAAGCCCAGGCCGACTACGCCCGGGCCATCAGCGACAGCTTGCGCCGTCACGGGCTGCGGGCCAGCGCCGATCTGCGCAACGAAAAGATCGGCTACAAGATTCGCGAACACAGCCTGCAGAAAGTGCCTTACCTGCTGGTGGTCGGGGAAAAGGAAAAGGACGGAGGCTACGTCAGCCTGCGCAGCCGAAATGGCGAAGACCTGGGCCGCCTGAGCCTGGAGCAGGCCCTGGCCCGGATGCGCTAGGCGCTGCCCGGGGCACGGGCAGCGTCAGCGTCAGCCAAAAGTCAGGAGGCGCGGGGTTTGACCGTGCCGCAGTCCTGGCCCAGCCACACGGCGCGGGTGTCCATGCTGCCCTTCTGCTGCAGGCCGGTGGCGTTGAAGGTGCCGGCCACGTTGGTGGTGAACTCACGATCGCTGATGAACGTGGCCACTCCATTGCCCTGGGCCTTGGGGCAACTGAAGCGGAACTTCCATTGATTGCCACTGCGTTCGGTCACCTGCTGCTGGCAACCCGACTGCGGGTCCTGCAGCGGGATGGTGTCCGACTGCACCTGGGCCGGTGTCAGGCACACCCGAATCCCCTTGCCGCCCATGGTCACACCCTGTTTCTCCAGCATCGCCCGCTGTTGCGGGGTCATCTGCTGCTGCAACTGGCCGAGAATCAGCGACAGGTCCGGCATGTTCTGGTCGTCGATCTTCATGTTGCTGCTGGTCAGCTCCCACAACCCCGGCTGCAGCATCTGCGCCTGCGCCACCACCGGAAGCGCCAACCCCGCCGCCAAGGCCCAACCCAGTAAACGAAGTTTCATCGAATGACTCCTAGACAATAGTGGCCGTTAGACTTCAGCCGGGGCACGGTGTTGCATGCAGAATAAAATAGCGACATTCACCGTGGAACATGGTCTGTTAGGCATTGAATCTTCAGGAGCAAGGCTGCCCCATGGATTATTTTGGCCCGCACATCTTCGGCTATCTCATCGCACTGCTGCATTTTCTCGGGTTGATCGCCGCGATCCACGCGGTACTCACCGTCAGGACCGCCCAGGGCGCCATCGCCTGGGCCCTGTCGCTGCTGTTCATGCCCTACCTGACCCTGATTCCCTACCTGGTGTTTGGTCGCAGTACCTTCGATGCCTACATCCAGGCCCGGCGCCAGGCCAACGTGGAAATGCACAAGGCCATCAATGAGCTGAACTGGCGTCCCTGGGTGGAAGAAGCCCTCACCGCCCGCGCCTCCAAGGCCTACGCCTCGCTGCGGGCCATGCCCAAGCTGGGGCGCATGCCGTGCCTGGCCAACAATCAGGTGCGCCTGCTGGTCAACGGCGACGCCACCTTCGAAGCGATCTTCAACGCCATCCGCCGCTCCCACAAGGCGGTGCTGATCCAGTTCTTCATCATCCACGACGATGACCTGGGCCGGCGCCTGCAACGCCTGCTGCTGGAAAAGGCCGCCGAGGGCGTGTCGATCCACCTGCTCTACGACCGCATCGGCAGCCACTCCCTGCCCGCCAGCTACGTACAGACCCTGCGCGACGCCGGGGTCCAGGTGCACGCCTTCGCCACCCGCAGTGGCTGGCTCAACCGCTTCCAGGTGAACTTCCGCAATCACCGCAAGATCGTGGTGGTGGACGGCATGCTGGGGTTCGTCGGCGGGCATAATGTCGGCGACGAATACCTGGGCAAGAAGCCGCCCCTGGCGCCCTGGCGTGATACCCACGTGCAGGTCAGCGGCCCGGTGGTGGCCTGCCTGCAGGAGTCCTTTGCCGAAGACTGGTTCTGGGCCGCCCGGGAACTGCCGCCGCTGATCCTCCCGGACACCTACCCGGACGACGGCGTGCTCTGCCAGCTGCTGGCCAGCGGCCCGGCCGATGCCTACGAAACCTGCTCGCTGTTCTTTGTCGAGGCCATCCACGCGGCCACCGAGCGGGTGTGGATCACCAGCCCGTACTTCATTCCCGATGAGGCGGTGTTCGCTGCCCTGCGCCTGGCGGTGCTGCGGGACGTGGATGTGCGCATCCTGCTGCCCGCCCGCCCGGACCACCGCATCGTCTATGCCGCCTCCAGCCTGTACGCCTTCGAAGCGGTGCGCGCCGGGGTGCGAGTATTCCGCTATCAGCCGGGATTCCTGCACCAGAAGGTGGTGCTGATCGACAACGAAATCAGCGCCATTGGCAGCGCCAACCTGGACAACCGTTCGTTCCGCCTGAATTTCGAAGTGATGCTGCTGACGGTGGACGACGACTTCGCCACCGAAGTGGAACACATGCTGGAAGCCGACTTCGCCAAGGCCCGGGAAATCGCCAAGGAAGAAAGCCGCCAGACCCACCGCCTGCAACAACTGGGCATGCGGGTCGCGCGGCTGATTTCTCCGATCCTTTAAGGGCCAGGCTTATGGATGATAGAGGTCATCCCGGGTCCAGGGCAGTTCATGGCTGCCATCGGCATGGGGCTTGACCGCAAGGATCTGGTGCAGGTTGATCCAGCCCTTGGCAAAGGCATAGGCGCAGCCCGCCAGGTACAGCCGCCAGATCCGTAGCGCCTGCTCCGGAACCTGCCTGGCGGCGGCTTCCAGATTGTCTTCCAGGCGTTCGCTCCAGTGATCCAGTGTCCGCGCGTAATGCATGCGCAGGCTCTCGACATCGACAATTTCCAGCCCCGCCTCGCTGATGAACGCCGAGATCATTGCCAGGTGCGGCAGCTCGCCATTGGGAAACACATAGCGCTCGATGAAGTCCCCGGCCCCGCGGCCCACCGGGCGGCCGTCGGTGTGCTTGGCGGTGATGCCGTGGTTCATCACCAACCCGCCCTCGCGCACGGCCCTGAACAGGGTCTGGCAGTACTCCGGCAAGTTGGCGTGGCCGACGTGCTCGAACATGCCGACACTGACCACCTTGTCGAAGCGGCCATCCTGGGGCAGGTCGCGGTAATCCAGCAGTTGCAGATCCACCAGGTCGTCCAGGCCTTCGGCGGTCACTCGCTCGCGGGCCAGGGCCAGCTGTTCCTTGCTCAAGGTGATGCCGAACACCTTGGCGCCGAACTCTCGGGCGGCGTAGCGGGCCAGCCCGCCCCAGCCGCACCCGACATCCAGCAGGTAGTCCCCCGGTTGCAGGCGCAGCTTGCGGCACAGATGGCGGAATTTGGCTTGCTGGGCCTGTTCCAGAGACTCGCTTCCAGTCTCGAAATAGGCGCAGGAATAGGCCATGTCGCTGTCGAGCCACAGTTGGTAGAAGGCGTTGGAAAGGTCGTAGTGATAGGAAATCGCGGCAGCGTCGGTCGCCTTGTCGTGCAGCGAGCGCACCGGCTGGTTGCCGTCGTCATCGTCGAGCAAGGCCTGGCTCAGTTCGTCGCAGACCCGGATGACTTCGCTGATGGAACCTTCCAGTTCCAGTTTGCCCTCGACAAAGGCGCCCCCCAAGGCGTCCAGGCTAGGGTGAGTCAGCTGCGCCACCAATTGCGGGTCCTTGACCACGATCGTGACGTTGGGCTCCGGCCCCAGATTGAATTCATGGCCGTCCCAGAGCCGCAGGCGTAAAGGCAAATGCAGATTCTGTAAGGCCGGTGGAAGTTGCGCGAGCATGGAAAATCCCCCCTTGTTTCAGACGTCTGAAATGAGGGTAGACCATCCTAGAAAATAGCAGGCTATCGATTTGATAGTGGTTTTCTATGATTCGCTGCGCATCACCAGGCCATCTTCGACCCACTGTTTCAACCAGGTAACCGCCTGCAGCGGGGCCCCCTCGGCATAAGTGACGGCCAGCCCGGCGCAGAGTTCCGCAAAATTCCACCGTTGCTCGATCATGCCCCGCAGCGCTGTGGCCTCTTCGGCCGGCAGGCTGCGATAACGGCAGACCCGGTCCGCTCGCCAAACCAGGCACAGCTGCTGCTGATCGAGTAAAGCACTGCGGGGGAAATCCGCCTGCTCCTTGACCGCACGCCACTGGGCCACGCTGTTGTAGCGGCAGTCTAGCCATTGCACACAGGGCGCCAGGCGCAGTTGCAGCTGCGGCCATTGCTCGACATCCAGCCCGGCCATGGCCGCCACCGTCAGCACTTGGGCGTCGGCAGCGTCGAAGGCCAGGGTGAAGGCCCACTCCAGACGCGCCAGTTCCGCCAGGGGGGCGCCCTGCTCCGGCACCAGATGGCCCAGGATGAATTCGGCAAAGCCCTGCCCCAGCCAGCGCAGGCTGAAATGCCGGGACGGGCACTGGCGAATGTAGGCCTGCGTCAGGGCCTGGAATTCTGTATCCCCCAGCCAGTGCCGGATGGCCGGGAAGTCGCTGGCCATGACCTCCTGCAACCGGGCCATGTAGGCATTGTGATAGATCGCCAGGCCGGTCTCGACATCCAGGGTCGGGCCACCGATCAGGCTGTCTTGCAGGACGGCGCGGGCCTGGGCCTGTTCGCCCAACAGATAGGCTTCAAAAGCCAGTTGCCAGTCGTTCAGGCGCATTGCTGCCTCCCGGCCAGGGTCTGTTGCCCGAGATCTCGGGCCTTGTGCAGTTCGCTGAGCAGCTCTTCCAGGGGCGGAAAATGATCATCGCGCTCCAGCAGGGTGGCCACCGGCCCCAGGTGTTCAAGGGTGCGTTGATACAGCGCCCACACGGGATCGCAAACCGG
This sequence comes from Pseudomonas sp. GW822-FHT06D10, assembly GCF_058799535.1. NCBI lineage: Bacteria > Pseudomonadati > Pseudomonadota > Gammaproteobacteria > Pseudomonadales > Pseudomonadaceae > Pseudomonas > Pseudomonas sp. GW822-FHT06D10. Next base: position 632,137 of record NZ_JBXALN010000003.1, read on the forward strand.
GTGGTCGTGGGTATCGATCACGTAGTCGCCATAATCCTGGTGCCCGGCCAGATGCAGTTGCCGCACGCGCTGGGCCGGCAGCGCCTGGATGAAGTGCCAGGGATCGAAACCATGGTTGCGCGAACTGACGTAGACGTTGTTCACATCCAGCAGCAGTTCGCAGCCGCTGAGCTGGCTCAAGGCGGCGAGAAACTCCCACTCGCTGAACTCGTCGGCCGCCGCCCGCACATAACTGGAGACGTTCTCCAGCACCAGGGGGCGCTCCAGAACGTCCTGCACCTGACGCACTCGCCCTGCCACGTAGTGCAGGCTCTCCTCGGTGTAGGGCAGCGGCAGCAGGTCGTGCAGTTGATGGGCGTTGCCCCGGCTCCAGCACAGGTGATCGGAGATCCACGCCGGGTTTGCCCGGCTGGCCAGTTGCCTGAGCCGCAGCAGGTAATCCCGGTCCAGGGCATGGGGCCCGCCGATGGACAGCGACACCCCGTGCATCACGATGGGGTAGCGCTCGGCAATCGCATCCAGGTAATACAGCGCCTTGCCGCCCTGCACCATGAAGTTCTCGGACACCACTTCAAACCAGTCGACGTCCGGCGCCTCGTCGAGAATCTGCTGGTAGTAGGCACTGCGCAAACCCAGGCCATAGCCCAGGCTGGAAGAAAATTCAGACATCGCCAACTCCTTGCCAAGTGGCCGCAGTGGTTGCCAACCCCACTGCGGCAGCACTCGAACGCCGCTTACTCGCCGACTTTGCCGCCTGATTTGTCACACGCGGCCTGGGTCATGGCCTTGAAGCCCTGGCCTTTGCAGGCGCCCATGCCCTTGCAGGCGTGGTCCTTGGTCTTGCAGTCGTTCTGCCCTTTGCAGGCGTTAACGCCGTAGCAGTGCACCTGGGCATCGGCAGCAGACGCTTGAGTCACGACACCGGCAAACAGCGTGGCGGCAGCAAAAGCCAGGGCAGCGCCGGCGGCGGTTTTCTTCATGTTCATTTTTGTTTCCTCAATAGTCGCAGGGGATCGGCGGGTGCTTGTGCAATCCCGTCATAGCACTAGAGAGAGGAAGCATCCCGGCGTTACAGCCGGGATGAAAAAAACTGCGCGGCAGCGTCTACAGCTTCAACAGCGGCTCCTGGAAACGCAGCAGGCGACCGGCATTGCCCAGCACCAGCAAGGTGCTCAGGTTGTGCAACACCGCAGCGATCATCGCCCCCGCCGCCCCCAGCCAGCCGAACGCGGCAAAGGCGACGATGGCCAGGGTCCAGCCCAGGCCGATGATCACGTTGACCTGCAAGGTCCGCCGGCATTCACGGCTCAGGCGCACGCAGGTGCCCAGGCGTCGCAGGTCGCTGCCGATCAGCACCACATCCGCCGAAGCCAGGGCGATGTCCGCACCACCGGCGCCCATGGCCACCCCCACCACCCCGGCCTTGAGAGCCAGGGAGTCGTTGATGCCGTCGCCGACCACCATCGGCCGGAAGCCCTTGTCGATCTCCTCCAGTACCCGCTCAAGCTTGTCTTGCGGCAGGGCCTGGGCCTCGATGTCGGCGATTCCCACTTCCAGCGCCAGGCTGTCGGCCACACTCTGGCGGTCGCCGGTGAGCAGCAACTGCCGGCCCAACCCCAGTTCGCGCAACTCGCCCAGGGCATGCCGGGCCTCGGGTTTGACGCTGTCGGCCAGCAACAGCCAACCGAGAAATTCGCCATCAAGCGCCAGGCCGGCAATCGGCCCGTCGTGCCCCGGCACCGGGCTGGTGTCGATACCCAACTGGCGGAACAGCTCCGGACGGCCAAGGGCCGCTTCGCCCTCCTCGGTACGGGCCACCACCCCCAGGCCCTGGCGTTCATGAATGTCCCCCAGTGGCCATTGCTCTTCCTGGGGCACCAGCCCTGCCAGGGCCCGGCTGACCGGGTGGCTGCTGGCCGAGCCGAGGCTGGCGGCCAGAGTGAGCAGGCTTCGCTGGTCTTCCCGGGGGCTGTCGATGGCCTGCAAACGCAAGGTGCCGTACGTCAGGGTTCCGGTCTTGTCCACGACCAGGGAGGTCAGGTCCGCCAGCTCCTCGAGAAAGGCCGAACTGCGAATCAGGATGCCGTGGCGCGCGGCCACAGCGATTCCGGCGATGGCGGTGGCCGGCGCCGACAGCACCAACGCGCAGGGACAGGCCGCCACCAGCACCGCGAGCATGGCTTGGGCATCGTTGGTGATGAACCAGGTCACCGCCGCCAACAGCAACACCAGCACCATGTAACTGCCGGCATAGCGCTCCAGCAAACGGGTGATGGGCGGCTTGGCGCGCTCGGCGCTTTGCATCAGGGCAATCACCTTGCCCAAGGTCGACTCCTCGCCGGTACGGGTGACCTGCACACGCAACAGCCCATCGAGATTAATTGCGCCGCCAAATATCTGCATGCCCTGAACCGCTTCCAGGGGGACCGATTCGCCAGTGATCGGCGCGGTATCCAGGCTCGCCTGGCCGGACACCACCAGACCATCGGCGGGCACCCTATCGCCGGCGCGTACTTCCACCAGGTCGCCGGCCTTGAGGCTGGCGTTGTCCACTTCCACGACGCTGCCATCGGCCCGTACCTGTCGCGCCAGGCTGCGGGTCAAGCGGCCCAGGGCGTCGATGGCTTCCTGGGAGCCGATCACGCTGCGCTCTTCCAGTACGTGGCCGAAGATCATGATGATCGGCAACAGGGCCGCGGTCAGCAGGTCGCCAGTGGCCCAGGCGCCGAGCATCGCCAGGGCGATCAGTTGGTCGGTAATGCCGTGCAGGCTCGGGTAACGCAGGCTGAACCAGGCCGAGCGCATCACCGGCACCGCCACCAGCAGCGAGGCGACACCCAACAGCAACTGGCTGACGCCCACCTGCCCTGGGGCCAGCCAGCGCCAGACCAGGCCAAGGGCCAGAAGCCCCAGGGCGAGCATGGCCAGGGTCAACTGGCGGGCGGCGCTGCGTTGCTCGGCCGAGGTCAGCATGCTGGCGGGGGGCGCGGCATGGGTGGTGGCAGTCATTGTTCGGCTCCCTGAATGATCAGGCGTGAATCGTCTTGGGGATTGACCGTGGTCACCGAACCGGCTTGCCCGAGAATCTTCGGCAGGCGTTCACGGTAGATACGCAGCAGCATTTCCGGGTCGGTGCCGTTGCGCTGCGCCTGGGCCAGGCTCTGCACCGTGGCAGTCTGGGCCCGGGCCAGGGCCAGCCGTTCGCTGGCCTGGGCATGGGCCACTTGCAGGCTGCGGTCCGCCTGCTGGTTGGCGCCCTGGGTCAGTTTTTCCGCTTCGGTGCGGGCGTTGGCGACCGCCTTGTCGGCTTGCTGGCTGGCAGTGAGCACCGCGTTGAAGGCGCTGACCGCCGGGCCGGGCAGGCTCGATTGCACATCCACCCGCGTTGCCTCGACGCCAATGCCCTGGCCGCTGGTGGTCAACTGCGCCAGGCGCTGGTTGATGCTTTGCAGCAGATCGCCCCGCAGCCGCTCACGACGCTCGGCGGCCTGGTTGTCGCTGCCGATCAGTTCCGGGCGCGCCACCAGGATGGTGTCCAGGTCACGGGCGGCGGTCAGGGCCACGGCACTGCGGGTCACCAACCGATCCAGGGCCGGCAGCACGTGGTCAGCCTGGAGCACATAGGCGTAGGGATCGCTGACCTTGTAGAACACCCGCACGTCCAGCTGTACCACACCGGCATCGCCAGTCAGCAGGTAACCGGACCCGGCCAGGGTGTCGTTCAAAGGCGTGGCCAGGGTGGCAACCCGGTCCCCTTCCAGAGCCGCCTCGGAACGCAGCAAACCCTCCACCCGCCGCTCCAGTACCCGGTCGGCGGCGGGCAGCAGCACCACCTGCTCAAAAGGCTGGGGCCAGGCCAAGAGCAATCCGGCGCTCTGCACCCTTTCCAATTTGCCAAAGTGCAAGACCATGGCCCGGTTCTGCGGGTCGATCTGCCGCACATTGGAGAAGGCCCAGGCCAGCGCCGCCAGTACTGTCACCCCGTACAAGGCGATGAATGCCAGACGCCCGGCCTGGATCCACGGGCTGCTCAACTCATTTGTTCCACGTGGAACCTTATTCATGGTTGCGAACCAGCGGCTTTGCCCGGCAGGTTTGGCGGGCCATCCACCAGCACCCGGAAAGGCGCCGCGTCGGTGCGCAGGATCAACTTGGTGCCCGGAGTCACCACGGTGCCCAGGGTGTCCAGTGAGCGCAGCAAGTTGTACAGCTGCGGGGAACTGGCGTAGGCGCGGCCATAAATCTGCGCCGCTTCAACCCGGGATTGCGCCTCGATATCCGCGGCCTTCACCGTGGCATCGGCCTGGACGATCCGCGCATCGCGTTCGGCGCCAGAGCGGATTTGCGCCGCTTCGCGCTTGCCGATGGCGGTGCGTTCCGTGGCGATGGTTTCACGCTCGGCGCGCATGCGGTCCACGGTGGCGGTCAGGGTCACCGAGGGCAGGGTCAGACGCTCCACTCCCACCTGCACCACTCGCACTCCATAAGTGGAAAGCAATTGCTGTTCGATCTGCTGGCGCAGTTGCGCTTCGAAATCAGCGATGCGCACCTGGCTGGCATCGGTGTTCACCAGGTTGGCCAGATCGAAGCTGCTGGCGGTGGTTTCCAGGGCCGAACCGACAAAGGTGCGGATCTGCCGCGCCGCTTCGTCCGGCTGGTTCTGCACCGCCCGCATGAAACGCTGCACATTGTCCGCGTCGCCCTGGACCCGCCAGGCCACGTAGGCCTGGACGATAATCCGCAAACCGTCGCGGGTGCCCACATCCTGCAAGCCACTGGACGTGGTGCGCAGGCGCAGGTCCACCGGGATCGCCGCTTCAAAGGGTGCCGGCCAGCGCCAGTTCAGGCCCGGCTCCAGCAGCACCCGCGCCGGGTTGCCGAAGCGGGTGATCACCGTGGCTTCGCCGGAGCGCACTTGCACCAGGCTCGCCGCGGCCACGGCAAACAGCACCAGTAGCACGGCCCAGCCCATGCGCCGCCAGGGGAAAGGCCCGGCCTCGGCCGGCGCCCCATGATGATGGTGGTGATGCCCGTGATGGTGGTGATGGCCGTGCCCGTGGTCGTGGCCGGCGTGATCGTGGGAATGGGAGGACTGGCTCAATGGACGGCTCCTGGCTGAGCGGCTTTACGCGGCGCCGAAGGGTCGGCCGGCAAGGTGAACGTACGCAGGTCGAGGGTCGGCGCGCTGTCGCCCCCCAGACGATGATCAAGAATCAGCAGCTTGGCCTGGCTCAGGCCCTGGCTCAGCTGGCTCAGGTACTGCTCGAGGACGAAGGCCTGCCCCGCACTGGCGTAGGCTTTCTGTTCGGCGGCAAAGCGCAGGTCGGCAGCCTGGGCCGCCGCCTGCACTTCGCGCGCATCGGCCTGGGCCTGGTCGCGAGCCACGCTGGCTTGCAACTGCGCCTGGTTGGTCTGCTCGGCAGCCGCTCCACGTTCCCGGGAAATCAGCGCCTGGGCGCCAATCTGCGCCGCTTGCACACCGTGGTAGGCATTGGCCGCGCCAGCCGGTGGATGGATGGCCTCGACTACCGTGGCGAGAATCTCCACCCCGCTGTCGAGCCGATCCAGATCGCCCTGCACGGCCCTGCCGATGTCATCGGCCAGCCCGGTGCGGTCCTGCCCCAGCAGGCCATCGAGGGTACGCGAGGCAAAGTCGTGCACCAGCACGCGGCTGGCGGTGCTGCGGATCAGCGTCGGCACATCGCTGCTGTTGTAAGTGGCGGCCAGCGCCGCAGCGTCGCCCAGGCCGATGCGGTAGACGAAGCGCACGTCCATGTTGACGATCTGAAAACTCTGTTGCTGGGCATTGCCGCTGGCGATCACCTGGGATTTGTCATTCACGTGGCTGGCATCCCACAGGCGGTTGGCAATGGCGGGGGCCGGGCCTTCGGCAGGGGCCGCTTGAAACGGCTGCGAGCTTTCGCCCACGCTGGTGGCCAGTTCATGGACCACGCCGTTTTCCACCGTCAGTACCCGCCCCAGGGGCCAGGGCAGGCCCAGATGCAGGCCCGGGCCAAAGACCTGTACCGGCTTACCGAAACGCTCGTAAATACCGCGATTTTGCATGGAAAGTTCATGAACGCCGGTCAACAGCCAACCTACCGCCAACACCACCAGCAATACCGGTACAAAGGCCCGGCGCATATAGGCGAAGGCCCAGATCTGCCGCAGATCGATGCCAAAACGGTTGTGCAATTCATGCTGCAGGCTGAGCAGGGGTTGGGGCGGCCAACGCAGCATGTCGGCAACAAAACTGTGGGCCAGAAGCCGGGGCTCCAGCTGTTCGCGCTGTGGGCTGAACAGCGACAGCACCGCGCGCAACAACAACTCGCCGGCCACCAATGCCGGCAGCAGCCCCGTCAGCACCGCCAGCCGTACTGGCCACAAGGCCGTGTCGCTGCTGAACAACAGGCACAGGGCGCTCACCAGCAAACAGATAATCGCCGCCCGCAGCAGCTGCGCCAGGGCGCCGGCTTCCGGCCATTCCCCTGGGTGCTCCTGGGCCAGTTGGCGCTCCAGCACCAGCAGGGCAAACGCCAGCAGCAGAGCCAGCACCGCCACCACGCTGGCACTCAGGCCCAGGGCGGTGGCGGGCAACGACAGGTTGAACACCTGCACCACGCTATACAGGATCAGCAGCGACCAGCCACCAAGCCACAGGGTAGGCGCGCCGATCTGCTGCAACAGGCGCCGCCCGCGCAGGGTCAGGGCAGCCGCCAGCCGGCCCTGTGGCTGCCGATCCTCCCCGGCCTCGGGCGTGACAACCGGCGCCGGGGTGATTACCTCTTCGCGCCAGCGGCTGACCCAGCACGCCGATTGCAGCCCGGCCACCACCACCAGCAAGGCACACGAAAGGTTCACCAGCAGTGCCGGCCAGATGGTCAGCGCCGCAAACAGATCGACAAACACCGCCGCCACCAGCCCCAGCACCGCCAGGCCCAGCAAAGCGGCGCCCCAGCGCTGCAAACGCGCCGCATGGGACGCCGCCTGCTGAAACCGTGGCAAGGCAGCCACCTCGCCACCTTGCGTCTCAAGATCGACTTGCATACCACCCCGCCGCTCTGGTCCGGCCCTGTGGATAAACCCACGGGCCGAAGAAATTCGAAACAATTCGTTACTATATAACGAGCCGAGTGAAATTTTTGTCCCCCGCCATGCCTTTTCATCTATTGCGTACGTCGTAGACACAGAGACAGCTGTTTGCTCATGACAAAACTTCTGATGTCAGCCCCCTGGCATTTAAGGCAATAATCCAGCCCTGCTCACCGCGTGCGACAAGGAACCGTCCCATCATGCTCTCGATTTACCAGCTCAAACCGCGCTTTCAGAACCTGCTGCGGCCGTTGGTGCAGCGCCTGTACGACAACGGCACCACGGCCAACCAGATCACTGTCCTGGCCGCCGTCATCTCGGTCCTGGTCGGCACCGTCATCGCCCTGTTCCCCGGCCATGCCTGGCTGTTCGCCCTGATTCCCCTGTGGATGATCCTGCGCATGGCGCTCAATGCCATCGACGGCATGCTGGCGCGGGAATTCGGCCAGCAATCGCGCCTGGGGGCCTACCTCAACGAACTCTGCGACGTGGTCGCCGACAGCGCCCTGATCCTGCCTTTCGCCCTGTTGCCCGGGGCCAGCCTGCTGCTGGTGCTGGCCGTGACCCTGCTGGCGCTGTTCAGTGAATACGCCGGGGTGCTCGGGCCCATGGTCGGGGCCTCGCGGCGCTACGACGGGCCCATGGGCAAGAGCGACCGCGCCTTCATCCTCGGCGTGCTGGCCACCGGCATCGCCCTGGGCTGGCTCAGCGCCCTGTGGATAAACGGCGTGCTGGCACTGGTCGCCGCACTGCTGGTCTACACCCTGATCAATCGGGTCCGCCAGGGCCTCAAAGAAGTTCAGCACAATGCTCCCTCTGCATAAGGAAATGGCTATGCGCGACGCTCAACACCAGACGTTCCGAACCCATGACGGTGTCGAACTGTTCTACCGCCACTGGCCAGCCACTGAAGTGGCCCCTGGCGAACCGCGGCAAGCGGTGATGCTGTTCCACCGCGGTCACGAACACTCCGGGCGCATTGCCCACCTGGTGGAAGAGCTGAACCTGCCCCAGTTCGATTTCTTCGCCTGGGACGCCCGTGGCCATGGCCAGTCGCCGGGCGCCCGTGGCGACAGCCCGAGCTTCGCTACCAGCGTGCGCGACGTGCAGACCTTCTGTGATCACCTGGGCAGCGCCCACGGGATCGCCGAGGAAAACATCGCCGTGGTGGCCCAGAGTGTGGGCGCGGTGATCGCGTCCACCTGGGTCCACGACTACGCGCCGCGCATCCGCTCCCTGGTGCTGGCCTCGCCGGCGTTCAAGGTCAAGCTGTACGTGCCCTTCGCCCGGCCCGGCCTGGCCCTGATGCGGCGCTTTCGTGGCAACTTCTTCGTCAACAGCTACGTCAAGGCGCGCTTCCTGAGCCACGACCCGGAGCGGGTCCGCAGCTATGACAGCGACCCGCTGATCACCAAGGCGATCTCGGTGAATGTACTGCTGGGCCTGTATGAAGCGGCAGACCGGGTGGTAGCCGACGCCCAGGCGATCCAGGTGCCGACCCAGTTGCTGATCTCCGGCTCCGACTTCGTGGTGCATCGCAAGCCCCAGGAGCAGTTCTTCGAGCGCCTGGGCAGCCTGCACAAGGAAAAGCACATCCTCCCGGGCTTCTTCCACGACACCCTGGGGGAAAAGAACCGGGCGCCGGCCATGGCCAGCATCCGTCGCTTCATCCTGCAGAATTTCGAGCGCCCGCTGAACCGCCCTGCCCTGCTGGACGCCGACCGCCTGGGCGTTACCTGCGCCGAGTCCGAAGCCCTGGCCGCGCCGCTGCCGCACAATTCCCTGCGCGACCTGTACTGGCGCGCCACCCGCGCCAGCATGCGCCTGGGCAGCCAGCTGTCGGCGGGGGTCAAGCTGGGCTTCGACACCGGTTTCGACTCCGGCAGCACCCTGGACTACGTCTACCGCAACCGCCCCACCGGGCATTCCGCACTGGGCCGGATGATCGACCAGAACTACCTGAACTCCATCGGCTGGCGCGGCATCCGCCAGCGCAAGCTGCATGTGGAAGAACTGCTGCGCCTGGCCATGGAAAAACTCCGTGAGCAAAACAGCGAAGTGCGCATCGTCGATATCGCCGCCGGCCACGGCCGCTACATCCTCGAAGCCCTGCAAGGGGTCAGCCCGCTGCCGGAATCGATCCTGCTGCGCGACTACAGCGATATCAACGTGCGCGACGGCAGTGCGCTGATCCAGGAAAAAGGCCTGGGGGACATCGCCCGCTTCGTCAAAGGCAACGCTTTCGACCGCGAGGACCTCGCAGCCCTGGACCCGAAACCCACCCTGGCGGTGGTCTCCGGGCTCTATGAGCTGTTCGCCGACAACCAGATGGTCGGCGGCTCCCTGGCGGGCCTGGCCAGTGCCGTGGAGCCCGGCGGCTACCTGGTGTACACCGGCCAGCCGTGGCACCCGCAGCTGGAACTGATCGCCCGCGCCCTGACCAGCCACCGCGAAGGCCAGGCCTGGGTCATGCGCCGCCGCACCCAGGCGGAGATGGACCAACTGGTGGAGGCCGCCGGCTTTCGCAAGGTCACCATGCGTGTGGATGAATGGGGGATCTTCAGCGTATCCCTGGCGCAACGGGTGCAATGATGGCCGCAGGCGCCTTGCCGGCCCGGGAGCCGGGCCTGCTGAAACCCGCGGTGCTCTGGCTGCTGTTGCTGGCACCGCTGTTCTTCAGCACCTACGGCTTCGCCACCTGGGTCACCGCCCAGCGCGACGACGTCGGCAGCATGGTCTTCGACTGGGAACGGCACATGCCGTTCTGGGCCTGGACCATCGTGCCCTACTGGTCCATCGATCTGCTCTACGGCTTCTCCCTGTTGTTGCCGCGCAGCCGTGACGAGCTCAAGCGCCACGCCCTGCGCCTGCTCACCGCCCAGGTGATCGCGGTCAGTTGCTTCCTGCTCTGGCCGCTGAGCTTCACCTTCTCCCGGCCGGAACTGGACGGGGTTTTCGGCTGGCTGTTCGCGGTGCTGGCCGGCTTCGACAAGCCCTTCAACCAGGCGCCGTCGCTGCACATCGCCCTGCTGGTGGTGCTCTGGGTCTGCTACGCACGGCATACCCAGGGCTTCTGGCGCTGGCTGGTGCATGGCTGGTTCGCGCTGATCGGGGTCTCGGTGCTGAGCACTTATCAACACCACTTCATCGATGTACCCACAGGCGCCCTGGCCGGCTGGCTGTGTGTCTGGCTATGGCCGCTGGATCGTCCCAGCCCATTGTTCAGAGCCCGTGCGGCCCAGGACCCGAAGCGCCGCCAGCTGGCCCTGCGCTATGGCTTGGGTGCGACGCTGTTCGCCGGGGCAGCCTTTGCCTGGGGCGGCGCCGCGCTGTGGCTGATCTGGCCCGGCGTGGCGCTGTTGCTGGTGGCCTTGAACTACGCCCTGCTGGGTGCCGAGGGTTTCCAGAAGCGCCAGGACGGCAGCCTCAGCCCCGCTGCGCGCTGGTTGCTGGCGCCTTACCTGGCGGCGGCCTGGATCAACTCGCGGCTGTGGACAAGAAAACATCCACAGCCGGACCCGGTTGTGGATAACGTCTGGCTCGGGCGCCTGCCGACACCGGCCGAGCTCAAGGACAGCCCGTTCGACGCCGTGCTCGACCTGTGCGCCGAGCTGTCCCTGGACAGCCGCGGGCTGCGGGCCTACCAGAGCCTGCCGGTGCTGGACCTGTGCGCCCCCAGTGCCGAGCAGTGCCTGGCCGCCGCCCACGCCATCGAACGCCTGCGCCAGCAAGGGCCGCTGCTGGTGTGCTGCGCCCTGGGTTATTCGCGCAGCGCCACGGCGATTGCCGCCTGGCTGCTGCACAGCGGCCGCGCAGCCACGGTGGATGCCGCCATCGTGCAGATCCAGCGGGCCCGCCCGCAGATCGTCCTGCACCCCGCCCACCGCCAGGCGCTGCAAGCCCTGAGCAGCGCCGGGAGAACGGCCCATGTCCACTGAAATGCAGCTCTACAGCGTGGCCAGCCTGCTGCGCCGGGGCCGCGCCCTGGATCAGTTATCCACAGGCCTGACCCTGCTCGGCGCGCTGTATGGCCTGGGCCAGTACCTGCTGACCAGCGTCACCCTGGGCGGGCTGCTGGTCAGCCTGGCCCTGGTGCTGCTGGGGCTTGTGGAAAAGTACCTGGCGCTGCGGGTAGCCTTCGACGCCGACCTGTTTCAACGCGTGGCCGACGCCCCAACTACCCTGGAACACAGTACCCAGGCCCTGGACCAGGCCCTGAGCGCCCTCGGCCTGCAACCCGCGCAGCGCGGCGGCCGGCCCTGGGACCAACGCAGCCGCGGGGCCCTGGGCCTGCTGCGCCGCCAGGCATTACTGCTGGCAGCACAAGTGCTGGTGATACTGAGCGTGATCCTGGTCAGCCCCTGGCTGACCTTTGCCGGATAAGGAATGCCCATGTTCGAACCCCTGGTCGCCAATCTCATCACCTCCGCCGCCCGCAGCATCACCGGCGCCCGCAGCCTGTGGCTGGGCTCGGCACCGCGCGCGGTGCAGCGGATCTACTTCGCCAACCACAGCAGCCACGGCGACTTCGTACTGCTCTGGGCCTCCCTGCCGCCGGCCCTGCGCAAACTGACGCGGCCCGTGGCCGGCGCCGACTACTGGCAGAAAAGCAACCTGCGCCGCTACATCATCAATCGGGTGTTCAACGGCGTGCTGATCGACCGCGAGCGCAAGGAGGCTGTGGATAACAACCCCCTGCAACCCATGATCGATGCCCTGGAGAACGGCGACTCGCTGATCATCTTCCCGGAAGGCACGCGCAACCCCGAAGACGGCCTGCTGCCGTTCAAGAGCGGGATCTACCACCTGGCCAAACGTTATCCACAGGTTGAGGTGATTCCGGTGTGGATCGCCAACCTCAACCGGGTCATGCCCAAGGGCCGCTTCCTGCCCCTGCCGCTGCTGTGCACCACCAGTTTCGGCGCACCCCTGACCCTGGAAGAAGACGAAAGCAAGGAACACTTCCTCGAACGCAGCCGCGCCGCGCTGCTGGCCCTGGCCCCGGAGCACGCCTGAGATGGATAAGCAGACCCTGATGTTATTCGGCGGCATCGGCGCCATTCTGGTGCTGGCCTCGCTGATCGGTTTCATCCTCCAGTGGCGCACCCGTGGCGCGCCCAACCCGGTGATCGACAACCTCAATGCGCGGATCAATGCCTGGTGGGTGATGGTGCTGGTGATCGGTATCGCCTTCTGGCTCGGCACCGCGGCGGTGATCCTGCTGTTCTATGCGGTGTCGTTCTACGCCCTGCGGGAATTCCTCACCCTGACCCCGACCCGGCGCAGCGACTACCCGGCCCTGGTGGCGGCCTTCTACCTGGCCCTGCCCCTGCAATACCTGCTGATCTACTCCGACTGGTACGGGCTGTTCTCGATCTTCATTCCGGTCTACGTGTTCCTGCTGCTGCCGATCCTCGCGTCGCTCGGTGGCGACAGCACGCACTTTCTGGAGCGTGCCTCCAAGGTCCAGTGGGGGCTGATGATCGCGGTGTTCTGCGTGTCCTTCGTGCCCGCCCTGCTGACCCTGGACATAGCCGGCTATGAAGGCCGCAACCTGCTGCTGATCGCTTACCTGGTGATCGTGGTGCAGCTCTCGGACGTGCTGCAGTACGTCTGTGGAAAACTCTTCGGCAAGCGCAAGATCGCCCCCAACCTGTCGCCGTCCAAGACCGTGGAAGGCTTTGTCGGCGGCATCCTGCTGGCTTCGATGATCGGCGGGGCGCTGTTCTGGATCACCCCGTTCAATGTCTGGCAGTCATTCCTCATCGCCCTGCTGATCAACCTGCTGGGCTTTGCCGGCGGCATCGTCATGTCGGCGATCAAGCGCGATCGCGGGGTCAAGGACTGGGGGCACATGATCGAGGGCCACGGCGGCATGCTCGATCGCCTGGATTCGGTGTGCTTTGCCGCGCCGATCTTCTTCCACCTGGTGCGTTACTGGTGGACCTGAACCCTTCAGCCCGGTAGATGCCCCAATGGCAGAGGCCCCGGGGTTTTCACCGTGTGAATCGCGAAGTTGCTGCGGATGTCGCTGACCCCGGGGATCTTCAGCAAGTGGCCGGTCAGGAAGCGGTCATAGCCACGCAGGTCCGGGACCACCACTTGCAGCAGGAAATCCGATTCACCCGATACCAGGAACGCCGAGATCACCTCCGGCAACTGCAATACCGCCTGGCGGAAGGCTTCGGCCTCGGCATCGTTGTGGCGCTCCACCTTGACCCCGACGAACACGGTCAGCCCCAGGCCCACCTCGTCGCGGTCCAGGGTGGCCTGGTAGCCACGGATCACCCCGGCCTCTTCCAGCATGCGCACCCGACGCAGACAGGGTGACGGCGACAGGCCGATCTCTTCGGCCAGTTGCACGTTGCTCAGGCGACCATCGCGCTGCAGCGCGGCGAGGATCTTGCGGTCATAGGCATCAAGTTTCATGTTTGGCATATCCAGATGGTGATTCCGTTCATTAGTGGAACATTATGCCAATTTCAGCTTTCCCGTTGGTTGATTACGCAAGCACCTGCCCTGCCCTGTGGCCCTAAACTGGGCGCACCGACTCGACAACGAAGGGGGTGCAAGGTGGCGCAACTGTGGATGTATTTCCTGGCTCTGGCGGTGGTCTACCTGCTGCCCGGCCCCGACATGATCCTGCTGCTGCAAACCGGCGCCCGCCAGGGCAAGGCCCAGGCTCTGGCCACCGCGCTGGGCCTGGCCCTGTCCCGCGGCTGCCATGTAGCCCTGGCCGCACTGGGCCTGGCGGCGCTGTTCAAGGCCGCGCCCTGGACCTTCGACCTGGTACGCCTGGCGGGCGCCGCCTACCTGCTGTGGATTGGTATCCAGTGCCTGCGGGCGAACCTGTTGCCCAACCTTGAGCCCGGCACCGCCGCAGCCACGCCCCTGCGCTGGCGCGAGGCGATCCAGCGCGGCCTGTTGACCAACCTGCTGAACCCCAAGGCATTGCTGTTCTGTTCGGTACTGCTGCCGCAGTTCGTCGATCCCCAGGCCGGTGCGGTGGTCCCGCAATTCATGACCCTGGGGGTGCTGCTGGTGGCCGTGGGCGGCCTGTTCGACTGCTGCTACGCCCTGGCCGGTGCCGGGCTGGGCCGCTGGATGCAGCGCAGCCCGTCGGCGCAACGAGTGCAGCAATGGCTGTTCGGCAGCCTGCTGATCGGCTTCGCCCTGCGCCTGACGTTCGTCCAGCAGGCCTGACGGCACCTGTAGCCGCTGCCGAGCCTCGGCGAAGCTGCGCGAAGGTCCGCAGGAGCCTGGCGATCCCCGGCAAAATATTCGCCCCACAAATCGCCGCGACCGCTGCGTCGGAGTGCCGCCCAGCTCGTACGCAGCCTGCGGCAGCGGCTACAGGATCCTGGGCACGCTTTTATGTCGCCTTGTGCGAGGACACCGCGCGGCGGCGTCGGAACAGGTAGGCCGTCCCCAACAGCAGCACGCCGGCACCGGCGCCGGCAGCCAGCCTGTGCTCGGCCACCGCGGAACGGGATGCGTCCAGCCACTGGGTCAGGTAGCGCTTGTTGGCGCTGCCGAAATCCGGTTCCTCACAGTTCATGCCGAAGTTGCCGGCCCACTCCACAAAGGGACCGTTCTGCACATAGCGCCGGTAGTACTCGATCTCGGCATCGCTGCCCCGGGTCCAGCGCGCCGCCTTGCACAGCACCGCGGCATAAGCCTGGCTGGTGTGGGGCAGGAAGTCCGCCGCCTGGTTGCCCAGCTCGCCGGCCACGTAGCGATAGTGGTAGCGCACATCGGGTTCGGCAGTGGTGGCCTGCTGGCGCTGCACTTCGTCGGCGCTGATCAGCGGGCCAGCCTGTACCGGCGGGATTTCCAGGCTGTAGCTGCCCCACAGGCTGTGGTAGTCCGGACCCATCTCGTAGCCGAGGATCTCCATCCCCGATGCCCGTGCCAGCTTGCCCGCCTGGTAATAGGCCTCGGCTCGCCGGGTTGGCAGCCAGGCCGACTCGGCACTGCGCCGGTACTCGCCGTAGGCCTTGGCGATCGCCTGGCGCTCGGGGGTGTAGAAGTAGCCCCAGCCCTCTTCGTAGCGGCCCTCGCGCAACAGCCGCCGGCCCAGCAGTTCGCGTACCTGGGCGGCAATCGGCAGGCTCTCGTAGTAGGCATCGGGCTGCTGGGGGACGAGCGGCGGCGCCGGAACCTGGGCGTCGACGAAATGCTTGAGTTCATCCAGGGTCAGCACCCGCTCAGCCACGGTTGCCGCGTCGTGCCAGTAAATGTCGCCACTGCGGTAGAGCAGCTCGAACGCCTGCACATAGTCGCCACGGTCCAGGGCCAGCAAGGCGCTTTCGCCTTCTACCCGGCAGCCCGGCTTGAGGTCTTCATAGTTGCCGTCGTAGTCGCCGCGAAAGCCCCAGCTCTCGTCCCGGGGGAAAGCCGCGGCGGCCTTGGCGTAAGCGGCTGCGGCCGCAGCCTTGTCGCCGTCGCGCACGGCCAGCTTGGCCCGCAGCCACCAGGCCAGGCCACCGTCGCCGGCATGCTCGAGCAGCAACCGGGTGGTGGCGAAATCGCCGTTCTGGTAATTCAGCGCCGCCAGGCGATCGGCGTTGTCGAACGTGCCGGCGGTGCCCTGGCTCAGCAGCTTGATCAGTTTTTGCTCGGCCTCCGGCTTTTCACCAAAGGACCAGCCCTGGTGCGAAACCAGCGAAGCCGTGAGCAAGCGCGCCACCAAGGGCTGCTTGAGCTGCTCCAGCAATTGCGCGTCCGACAGGCCGCCCAACTCGCCCACCACCTGCTTCAGCGAGCTGTAGCCGACCTCCGACCCCAGCAGGTTCTGGCTGGCATACAGATCGATGGCCTCGCTCCAGTGGTTCTGGTTCTTCAGAATGCGCGCCTCTTCTCCCAGGCTGGCGATGCCCAGCTCCAGGGGGTCGCTGAAGCCGTCGATGCTCAGTTGGCGGGTCTGGACGAAGGCCTGGCGCGCCGCCAGCAAGGTGTCGCTGCGCCCCTGGTCGTCCAGCTCGTTGGCCTCTTCACTGATGGCTTGCAGGGCCCGGCCCAGGGAGTAGGCGGCCCAGGTACTGCGCAGCGCCCGCTGCTCGGCGGGCAGCGCCAGCACCTTGCGGAAATACTCCGCCGCCAGCTCATGATCCCCGGCGCCGAAGGCCACCGCGCCCGCGGTGTAGAGGTTGATCTGCGGCGGCAGGCTGGCCCCTTGCTGCTCCGCCACGCGCCCGTCATTGAGCATGCGCAACTGCCCGACCAGGGCTTTCTGGGCGTCGTCCAGCCCTTGCTGTTCCGCCCAGTTGCGCGCCTGTACCTCGTAGCTGTCAGGCAGGTTGTAATCGCGGCTGAAGGCATCCTTGACCACTGGCTTGAGCCCGACGATGGGCTTGCCCAGGCGGGACACTTCGAACTGGAAGCTGCCTTCGGGCAACTGCGCCAGGGTCTGCGGGCGATCCTCCAGCAGGCGCATGGGGAAGGTCGGACCGCAGGCCAGGGCCGGGGCCAAGGGCAGGCACAGGCTCAGGCACAGCAGGTAGCGGGATCTAGGGACGAACATGTGCAGCTCCTTGGTCAATTTTTGTACAGCGGGCCCAGCCCACGGCCCGGGTGCCGCCCGCCGCCAGACGGCCGGCCTGCTGGCGGGTCAATAGCAGCTGGCCGTCACGCAGCTCGGCGGAATAACCGCTCAGCCCGTCGAATCCGTCGCATTGGGCAACGGCCAGGGTCAGTTGTTCAGGCAAAGGGCGGTCGAGATTGCCCGGGTTGTCCAAGCGGATATCGAAGAGACCGTCCTGCTCCTGCAGGCTGATGCCCAAGCGGCTGTCCAGCACGTCTCCACGGGCCACCGCGCGCAGGGTATCCAGGCTCCAGGCGCGGACATCGCCCTTGAGCGGCAGGCGAAACCAGATCAGCCCGGCCAGATGGGCCGGCGGATCATTGCGCAGGGTCTTGGCCAGTTGGCTCAGTTGCTCGGGGTCGGCCATCAGCTCCCGGCGCTGGCCCCGGCGCGCAATGGGCGCCTCGCTTTCCACCACTGGAGCCTGGGCGGTGCCGGGCAGCAAGGCCACGCCGTAGGCAGGCAGGGCCAGGTAGAACGGCTTGTCGCTAACCCCAGCCCAGCGCCTGGCCCATTGTTCAGCCTGGTGCGGGTCGAACAGCCCGCGCCGGGGGTCGCTGACCGCATGCACCTGGAGCACGCTGCTGTCGACCTGAGCCAGCAGCCCGGGCAACTCGCGGCTGTCGAGCCAGGCGGGCAGCGCGGTGATGCTCAGGGCCAGCTGCTGCGGCAGCACCTCGCGCAGCCGCCGCAGGAGCCCGGCATAGGCCGGCAGCCGGGCGCTGCCGGCATCGTGGTCGATCTCCAGGCCGGCCAGGGTCAGGCCCTGCCCTTGCCAGTCGGCCAGCAGTTGCTGCACCTGCTGGAGGATGTCGTCCTGGTTCAGGGACGGCAGTTGGCCATCCAGGCGCACCACCGCAATCAGTGGGCGACCGTCTTGCTTGAGCAAGGCGGCGTCGATCCGCGCCCGGCTCCAGCCGGCCTGTGGAAAAGCCTGCAGGGCCAGCACCCGGACGGTGGAAAAGTCCGCCCGCGAGCCTGCCAGGGCGTCGGCGTGGGCCGGGGTCCACTGGCGTTGCCAGATATAGAGCTGCTGATCCAGGGGCGGCCCCTCTTCATGACGACAGGCATTGAGCAGCAGCCCGCAGACCAGCACGGCGCAAAGACGGAGCAAAAACCGGGGGAGCATGAATCGTTGATTCCCTTTAACGCAAAAGCCCCGGAATACCGGGCGCCATACACCTGATCGACATCGCCTGCAGCCGCTGCCGGGCCCGCGAGGCAGCGAAAAGAACCGCAGGGCCTTCCCCCCTCACTTACAACCCTCAGCTACCGCGACAAAGCAGCCGCCAGCCTACGCAGCAGCGCGGTTGGCAGCAATCGCCGCAAGGAGTTTTTTCCCGCTTCTACAGGTCCAGTACCAACGCTGGCACCAGGTTATCCACAGCCGCCGGCACCGCGCAGCAGATCAGCACCTGCCCCGGTTCCGGTAACTGTGCAGGCACCTGTGGATAATTCACCTGGCCGCTGAGCAACCGGGTCTGGCAAGTGCCGCAGGAGCCGCCACGGCAACTGAATGGCGGATGCAGGCCGGCACTCTCCGCCAGTTGCAGCAGGCTGCCGCTGGCCGGCTCCCAGGACAGCTCCCGGCCGGCCTGCTGGAACCGCACCGCCACGGCCCGGGTGGCGGCAGGCGGTTGGGCAAAGGGCACGGCCTCGGGGTCCGGCCGGCGGCGCAGGGTCGAAGGGCCGAAGGTTTCGGCATGGATCTGCCGGTCGTCGATATCCAGGTCCCGCAGGCTGTCGTACAGGCCCTGGGTAAAGGCCCCGGGGCCGCAGAGCACGAAGTCTGCGCGGTCAAGATCCAGGTCCGGTTGCGCCAGCAGCAGTTGCACATCGATGCGCCCGCAATGATCAAAGCCAGCACCCGGCCGGGCCCCGGCTTCCGGCTGGCTGAGCAGGCGCAGCAGCCGCACTGAATCCCCAGCCTGCGCCAGCAGGGTTTGCAGCTCCTTGGCAAAGGGTTGCTCGGCAAGCGTGCGCGAACCCTGGATCAACCAGGTGGGCCGGGTATGCCGGGTGCGCAGGCCCTGGTACAGCACCTCCCGCAGCATCGACAGCAACGGTGTGATGCCGACCCCGGCCGCCAGCAGCACCAGTGGCTGTGACGACAGCGCATCGGCAGTGAAACGCCCCTGTGGGGCGCGGGCCTGCAGCAAGTCGCCGACCTTGAGTGCCTGATGCAGGTGGCGGGAAACCTGGCCCTCGCGCTTGACGCTGATACGCAGAAAATCATCGGAAGGCGCGCTGGACAGGCTGTAGGTGCGAATCAGCGGCTGGCCGTCGAGCACGACTTGCACGGGCAGGTGCTGGCCGGGCACAAAGCTCGGGGCGCCGGCTGCGTCCGCCGGTTCCAGGTAGAAGGAGCGAATGCTGCTGCTTTCGTCCTCGATCCGAGTCACCCGCAATGGCCGCCACTGCTGGCCCAGGGCCGTGGCGCGCAGCCGAGCCTCGGCTTGCGGCCAACTGCCGGTCAGCAGGCTGTTGGGGGAAAAACCCTGCAACTGCCAACGCAGGGACAGCGCCGCCGGGCGCCGTACCAGCCGCTCCACGGTAAAGCGCCACAACCGCTCGGCGCCCTGGAAGGCCTTGACCAGCGGCCCGTCGTGGATGATTTCGGTGCGGCCGCTGAGCTGCAGCAGCTCACCGCTGGGAAAGTCGATGAACAACAAGCCGGCCCGGGGGTTGAGCAGCAGGTTGCCCAGGGTGTTGAAGTGCAGGTTGCCGGCAAAATCCGGGATGGTCAGGCAATTGCCCTCGACCCGGACGAACCCGGCCTGGCCGCCACGGTGGGACACATCCACCGAGCGCTGGCCGTCCAGGTCGACGTAGCTGGCGACAAAGAAGGTGTCGGCGCCACCGATCAGGGCCCGAGCCTCAGGATCCAGGCCGTCGCGATACTGTGCCGGCCGGCTGGCGGGATCGCTCAAGGCCACCTGCTGCAGCTCGCGCTGCTGGATGTATTGCGGGCAATTGCCGAACGCCTGTTGCACCGTCACGCTGAAGCCGTGGCGGTCCACAGCACTGACCCGGCCATTGAGGCGGTTGCGCCGCCGGGTGTGCAGTTCAATGCCCAGCAAGCCCAGGGCCGCACCTTCCTGCAACTGCACGGGGTCGTCGGCGGCCGGCAGGCTGCCCAGGCGCAGCCGGGTCGCCTCGGGGGCCTGGGCGAAACCGGGCGGGCCTTCGAGAATGCTCGCCCAGGGGTTGCCCTGGGCATCCACCGCGCCCACCAGGATGAACGGCAACTGCCCGTAGAACTGCCGGTGCTGATCCGGCATCGCCTGGCGGATCACCTTGGTGCCAAAGGCCTCCATGCGCTCGGCCACTCCGGCCCGGGCCTGCAACTGCCGCTCGCCGGCATGCCAGGGGGAACTGCTGCTCATGGTGCTGCCTCCGCAGGTGCGCCTCAGGCGCTTTTGAGCCCCGCCGCCGTGGACGGCATGGGCACGAAGCCCGGCAAGGCCTCGATCCGCGCCAGCCAGGCCCGCACGTTGGGATAATCGGCCAGGGACACGTTGCCCTCCGGCGCGTGGGCGATATAGCTGTAGCCGGCGACGTCGGCGATGGTCGCCTGTTCACCCACCAGGAACGGCCTGCTCGCCAGTTCCTGGTCCATGACCTTGAGCAGGCCGTGGGCGCGGGCAATGACCTCCTCGGCATTGAAGGTGGCGCCGAACACCGTGATCAGTCGCGCCGCCGCCGGACCGAAGGCGATCGGCCCCGCCGCCACCGACAACCAGCGCTGTACCTGCGCCGCGCCCACCGGGTCGGTGGGCAACCAGCGGCCGCGGCCATAGCGTTGCGCCAGGTACACCAGGATCGCGTTGGAGTCCGCCAGCACCGTGCCCTGGTCATCGATCACCGGTACTTGGCCAAAGGCGTTGAGGGCCAGGAACTCGGGCTGCTTGTGGGCACCCTGGGCCAGGTCGACAAAGATGGTTTCGGTAGGCAGGTCCAGCAGCGACAGCATCAGCTCGACGCGGTGAGCGTGGCCGGACCGGGGAAAGTTGTAGAACTTGATGGGAAGCAGGGACATGCTCGACTCCGCAGGCTGGGACGCGGTCGAAGGGCCGCGCTGGCAGGGCCATCTTGGTCCATGACGCAAAACAACAGAATCACCAGAAATCGCAATCCGGCATTTCAGCCAGCGCAATAAAGCTGATCAAGTATTGAGCGATGGATGCTCGCGCAGGACCTGCACGGCGAAATCGACAAAGCTGCGCACCCGCGCCGGCGCCTTGCGACCGCCCTGGTACACCACGTGGATCGGCAAGGGCGGCAGCTCGAAATCCGCCAGCACGATCTGCAGCTGGCCGGCAGCGACCTGATCGGCCACCTGATAGGACAGCACCCGGGTCAGGCCCAGCCCCAGGCAGGCGGCACTGATGGCGGCCTGGTTGGCGCTCACCTGCAGCCGCGGTTCCGGGCGCAGGCTCAGAGCGCGCCCGGCGTCGTTGAATTGCCAGTGGCGCGCCTGGCCGGTGGAGGATGGCGCAATCAGCGGAGCCTGACGCAGGTCATCGGGGTGCTGGGGGCAACCATGGGCCGCCAGGAATCCGGGGGCCGCACAGACCACCCGGCGCACCTGGCCTACTCGGATGCTGTGCTGGCCGCTGTCCGGCAATTCGCCGATGCGCACCGCCACATCGATGCCTTCATCCACCATGTTCGCCACTCGGTCCACCAGCAAGGCGTTGACGCTGACCTGTGGATAACGTTGCAGATAGCGCACCAGCAGCGGTGTGACGAACAGATCGCCGAACAGCACCGGCGCAGTCAGGCTCAGTTGCCCCCGTGGCTGGGCGTGGATGCCGGCGGCCGAGGCCTCGGCATCCTGGACCTCGGCGAGAATGCGTCGGCAGTCCTCCAGATAACGTTGCCCGGCTTCGCTCAGGTGCACCTTGCGGGTGGTGCGCACCAGCAACTGGGTGCCGATGCGCTGTTCGAGGGCTGCCACGGCCCGGGTGACGCTGGCCGCCGACAGGTTAAGGCGCCGCGCAGCCGCGGCGAACCCCTGCTCCTGGGCGACACAGACGAACACCTGCATTTCCTGAAACCTGTCCATGTCTTATCTCACCTGGCAGCGCCCGCCCGACAGGCGCCCCGCACGCGCAGCATAATCCACGGCCACGACGTCAGGGAGCGCACCAGGTCTGCACCTCGTGCTTGTCAAGTCCGGGGCAACGGTTGGTTTTGGCAATCAACCGGTAAGGTTGGTCTTGGGCGTAGGAAAAATAGAAGTAGTACTGCTGATCTTCACCGTATAGCCAATAGGAAGAGGAACCCTGGTTGATCAGGGTCGGTTCAAAGGTCCAGATGGACGATTCAGCAGGAATGAAATTGGTTCGGTCCATCAGCAGCAAGAGGCTGTTGGAGAGCACTGGGGTCAGGACTCCCAGGCCCAGGACAGCCACCATCAGAACGATCATCCATCCATGAATCAGGCGAAGTGTCATTGGTTTTCCATTAGCGCGCTAAAAAATTCCGGCCTGTGCACAAGTCGGGATTCGCCGGGGCGTCCACTGGCACTCGCAGTGGATTCGCAGAACCAAAACTGTCGCACAAAAATAACGCTCTGATTTCAATTGTTTTTCGAAGATCCAACGCGGACAGGCGAGCAAGGACAAGGGTGCACCCCAGCCGTTTGGTTCCTTCCCGCCGGCGGCGTGAAGCGCGAGTGGTCCCCTGTGACGACAGACTGCCTTCCAGCTCTTGCCGCGCCCCCGGTTACTCTTTGATAATCCGCCGCTCGGGCCACCCACTGGCCCCAGGGAAGATGCGTATCGCATCGCAGGCGGAGTCTCAGCATGGATGTACAGGCCGCAGCGCGGTTGGGCGACGACATCGCCCATGGATTCGGAGTTGCTGCCATGCTCGCCGGCGCGGTCGCAGGCGCTCTCATTGGCGCGGCCATCATTGCGGCGACCGCGGCAACAGGCGGCCTGGCGGTGGTGATCCTGGCGGGTTCGGTCGCCGCCGGTGGCCTGTCGATGTTCCAGCTGGTGAAGGGGCTGTCGACCATCTTCGATCTGCCCGAGCCAACCACCGGTGAACTCATAAGGGGCAGTCCCAACGTATTCGTCAACTTGCGCAATGCCATGCGTGCCGGCGAGGACGTGTCCAGTTCCTGTACCGGCTTTCCCGTGGCGCATCCCCCCTGGCCCTTCCCGGTCACCATCGCCGAAGGCAGCGCTACCGTGTATATCAACGGCAAGCCGGCGGCGCGACTGAGCAGCAAGATGACCTGCGGCGCGCATATCAAGTCGGGTAGCCCGAACACCTTCATCGGCGGTCCGACGCTGCAGGTGGAATTCGTGCTGGATATCGAGGGCTGGCTGCATACCGGCCTGGAGGCGCTGGGCCTGGTCGCCGCCGCCGGCGCGCTGGTGCTGGCCGCCATGGCCGGCCTCGCGGCCCTGCTGACCACCGTGGCGGTGGGGGCCGCGATCTATGGCGGCATGGAGTTGCTGGGCCAGCTCGGCGACCGGCTCGGCCCGGGCTACCGCGACCTGCTGCAAGGTATCGCCGGCCTGGCGCTGCTCGGCGCCGGGCCGAAAATGGCCAAGTTGAGCGCCGAACGCAATGCCGCGCGACTGGCCAACCAGTCGCAGGTGCTCGAGGTGCGCACGGCCGCCCAGGTCAACGAGGCGATGGTCGCCGAGGGCAACTTGCCGGCTTGGCTGGAAGGCACCCAGGTCAAGACCGAAATAGTGCCACCGGGAAGGCAATACCAGATGGTCGTCGCCAAGGGCCAGGCCGAAGCCATCATGCAGGGCAAGCCAGCCTTCGGAGGTTTCGCCGCCCCCGAGCCGATTCCCAGCCAGGCCTACGCTCGGGATAAACTGGTGATCCTCGATCGATTCAAGACAGACGTATCCCATGTGATCACCGTCGAAACCACCGCACCGCAAAAGATTCACAGTGGTATCACCGGCCCGCTGGAGAACTACAAGGGCGGCGTGCAGCAGGTGGAGTTCGTCGGTGACAGGAATCTGAAAATTGTCGGCACGCCTGGTGTGCTGCCTGTGGAGTGAAAGTTGTGATTAGTGATTTCGAGCGGATCCGCGAAGACGGCAAGGTCATCGACGAAAACATGACGGTGGACCAGATGATCGCCCTGGGGTGGTCTCCTTGCCGGGTCGTCGAGGCTCGCTGGCGCTGGCAGGAACAGCTCCTGAGCGTGGTCAACAGCCGCGGCCTGCTGGCGATCGTGGTGCCGGATCGGCAACACCTGGCCATCCTGTGGAACGATGACGATACGGGCGTGGCCGCAACCCTCTACGTGGTCTCCGGCGACCGCCAGCAACAGATCAGGATTGCCGACCAGTTACTGATCAATGGCCAGCTCGAAGCAGGTATCTACAGCTGGTTCGAGCAGTTCCCGCAGGTTTCGCCCAGCATCTTTACCTGCATGTTCAGCCGTCAGCGTGACCAGGCAATGTTCAGGGTGGATATCGACGCGTCGACTGGCGACATTGTTTCGATACAGCATTCGCGCTGAGCGCTGTTCAGCGCCGCCACGCCTGAGCGACGAGCGCTGCAGGCAGGCAAAGGAAAAGAACAAAGAGGGGAGCCCGGCTGGGCTCCCCTCTTGCTGTGTCAGCTTCGATGATCCAGGACCATCACTTGAGTGATAGTGAGGATTAAAGACTGTCTCGCCGGCCCAAGAAAATATCGCCCCGAATGCTGTCGCGGAATTGTTTCCTACTGATGCTGGCAGCGGCATGGCGCTGAGATGGGCTTGCCAATTTGGCAACCCATCACAGTAGAGAGAGGCTTGATATGCCCACTTTGAATCCTGCAATCACGCTGGTCGGCAACCTTGACCAATTCAACCATGATGGTTTCGAGATCGAAGCCATGAACTTCCTCTTCGATCGCCTTGATCGTGGCAACCTGACGGTGGATGGCGAGCCCCTGTACATTGGCAATCAAGCTGTCCATCACTACACCTGGCGCGACAAACAACGTAACCGCACCTGCTCAATGTTCTACACGTATGGCAATACCCCGAGCAGTCATCTTTCGGTTTATGGCCTGGGCAAACACGTTGGTGACAGCGACAAGGAATACGCGCTCTACACCTGGATCGACAAGAAAGAACAGCTGTACACCCTGGCCCCAACCCGCAGCGATTCACGCTTTCGCTCGCTGCTAGCGCCCAACTGAGTCGGCGCCATGTGAAGCAGCCCCCTGCAACAAGGCGCTCATCTGGAGCGCCTTGTTGCAAGAGCGAGCACCTGGGCGGTCACTGTGGATAACTCACTCCACGGTCACCGACTTGGCGAGGTTGCGCGGCTGGTCGACGTCGGTGCCCTTGAGCACGGCCACGTAGTAGGACAGCAGCTGCAGCGGGATGGTGTAGAGGATCGGCGAGAGGATGTCGTGGATGTGCGGCATCTGGATCACGTGGGTACCTTCGCCATTGGTCATGCCGGCCTGCTCGTCGGCGAACACGATCAGTTCGCCGCCACGGGCGCGCACTTCCTGCAGGTTGGACTTGAGCTTTTCCAGCAGCTCGTTGTTCGGTGCCACGGTAACCACCGGCATGTCGTTATCCACAAGCGCCAGGGGGCCGTGCTTGAGCTCGCCGGCCGGATAGGCTTCGGCGTGGATGTAGGAAATCTCCTTGAGCTTGAGCGAGCCTTCCATCGCCACCGGGTACTGGGCACCACGGCCGAGGAACAGGGTGTGGTGCTTGTCGGCAAACAGCTCGGCCGTTTTTTCCACCACGCCATCCATGGCCAGGGCTTCGCCCAGGCGGATCGGCAGGCGACGCAGCTCTTCCACCAGCTCGGCTTCCACGCCGGCAGCCAGGGTGCCACGTACCTGGCCCAGGGACAGGGTCAGCAGCAGCAGGCCCACCAGTTGGGTGGTGAAGGCCTTGGTCGAGGCCACGCCGATCTCGCGACCGGCCTGGGTCAGCAGGGTCAGGTCCGATTCACGCACCAGGGAGCTGATGCCGACGTTGCAGATCGCCAGGCTGGCGAGGAAGCCCAGCTCCTTGGCATTGCGCAGAGCGGCCAAAGTGTCGGCGGTTTCGCCGGACTGGGAGATGGTCACGAACAGGGTGTCGGGCTGCACCACCACCTTGCGGTAGCGGAACTCGCTGGCCACTTCCACCTGGCAGGGGATACCGGCCAGTTCTTCCAGCCAGTAACGGGCGACCATGCCGGCGTGGTAGCTGGTGCCGCAGGCGACGATCTGCACATTGCGCACCTTGGCGAACAGCTCGGCGGCTTGCGGACCGAAGGCCTGGACCAGTACCTGGTTGGCACTCAGGCGGCCTTCCAGGGTGCGCTGCACCACGGATGGCTGCTCGTGGATTTCCTTGAGCATGAAGTGGCGGAACTCGCCCTTCTCTGCCGCTTCGGCGCCGTCGCGGTACTGCACCGCCTCGCGCTCAACCGCTTTGCCGTCGATGTCCCAGATCTGCACGCTGTCGCGGCGGATTTCGGCGATATCACCTTCTTCCAGGTACATGAAGCGGTCGGTGACCTGGCGCAGGGCCAGTTGGTCGGAGGCGAGGAAGTTTTCCCCCAGGCCCAGTCCGATCACCAGCGGGCTGCCGCTGCGGGCCGCAACCAGACGGTCCGGCTGGCTGGCGCTGATCACGGCCAGGCCGTAGGCACCGTGCAGCTCCTTGACGGTGGCCTTTAGAGCCACCGTGAGGTCGCCCAGGTCCTTGAGCTTGTGGTTCAGCAAGTGGGCGATGACTTCGGTGTCGGTGTCCGAAGTGAACTCGTAACCCAGGGCGCCAAGCTGAGCGCGCAAGGCTTCGTGGTTCTCGATGATGCCGTTGTGCACGATCGCCAGGTCGCCGGAGAAATGCGGGTGGGCATTACGTTCGCATGGCGCACCGTGGGTGGCCCAGCGGGTGTGGGCGATGCCCAGGCGGCCGACCAGCGGCTCACTGGCCAGGGCCTGCTCCAGTTCGCTGACCTTGCCCGGGCGCCGCATGCGCTCCAGCTTGCCGGCATTGGTATAGACCGCCACACCGGCGCTGTCGTAGCCGCGGTATTCGAGGCGCTTGAGGCCTTCCAGCAAAATGGCGGTGATATTGCGTTCAGCAACGGCGCCAACAATTCCACACATGGTTTCTCTCCTAGCTGACAGCCGCGCAAATCAGAGTTATGCCGCGGGCCTGGATCTGGTCGCGGACCTCTAAGGGCAGGCGATCATCGGTAATAAGGGTATGGACGCTGCTCCACGGCAGCTCCAGGTTGGGAATCTTGCGGCCGATCTTGTCGGATTCGACCATCACCACCACTTCCCGGGCCACTTCGGCCATGACCCGGCTCAAACCCAGCAGTTCGTTGAAGGTGGTAGTGCCACGGGCCAGATCGATGCCATCGGCACCGATAAACAGCTGGTCGAAGTCGTATGAGCGTAGAACCTGCTCGGCCACCTGGCCCTGGAAGGACTCGGAATGCGGGTCCCAGGTGCCACCGGTCATCAACAGCACCGGTTCGTGCTCCAGCTCGCTCAGGGCGTTGGCCACATTCAGCGAGTTGGTCATGACCACCAGGCCAGGCTGCAGGCCCAGCTCGGGGATCATCGCGGCGGTGGTGCTGCCACTGTCGATGATGATCCGGGCATGCTCACGGATACGCTGCACCGCAGCGCGGGCAATGGCCTGCTTGTAGAGGGATACGGGCTGGCCAATATCGCTGACCAGTTCCTGGGGCATGGTGATCGCTCCACCGTAGCGGCGCAGCAGCAAGCCATTGCTCTCCAGGGCGGCCAGGTCCTTTCGAATCGTAACTTCAGAGGTTTCGAAACGCTTGGCCAACTCGTCAACGCTCACTTCGCCCTGTTCATTGAGCAAGGCGAGGATATTGTGGCGACGTTGAGGTGTGTTGCGTTTTGACATGATGGCTTTAAGTTTCGATTCGAAAGATAACGGAAGCAATAAAAACCCAAGATCGAAACTTCGTCAAGCGCGCAGGTGAAAAAAATCGCCGGCAAGCCGGCTCCTACAGATGGGTGTAAGAGCCAGCTTGCCGGCGAACAGGGTTCCGCGGTTGTGGATAACCTCAGTCCTTCTTGATCTTCTCCGGCCGTTTCCAGCCATCGATGTTCTTCTGCCGGGCGCGGCCGACCGCCAGTTGAGCCGGGGCCACATCCTGGGTGATGGTGGAACCGGCAGCCGTAGTGGCGCCGGAGGAGATATCCACAGGTGCTACCAACGAGTTGTTGGAGCCGATGAACACGTCTTCGCCCATGATCGTCTTGTGCTTGTTCACCCCATCGTAGTTGCAGGTGATGGTGCCGGCGCCAATGTTGGTGCGCGCACCGATCACCGCGTCGCCCAGGTAGGTCAGGTGGCCGGCCTTGGCACCCTGGCCCAGGTGGGCATTCTTCAGTTCGACGAAGTTACCCACATGAGCCCTGGCTTCCAGCACGGTACCGGGACGCAGCCGGGCGAACGGACCGGCATCGCTGCCCTCGCCCATCACCGCGCCATCGAGGTGGCTGTTGGCCTTGATCACCGCGCCCTTGCGCAGGGTGCTGTCCTTGATCACGCAGTTGGGGCCGATCACCACGTCGTCCTCGATCACTACCCGGCCTTCGAGAATCACGTTGATGTCGATCAGCACATCACGGCCAACGATGACTTCGCCACGCACATCAAAACGTGCCGGGTCGCGCAAGGTCACGCCCTGGGCCATCAACCGGCGGCCGGCCCGCAGCTGGTAGTGCCGCTCCAGCTCGGCCAGTTGCTTGCGGTCGTTGGCGCCCTGCACTTCCATGGCGTCGTGGGGCTGCTCGGTGGCGACGATCAGGCCGTCGCTGACCGCCATGGCGATCACGTCGGTGAGGTAGTACTCGCCCTGGGCGTTGTTGTTGGACAGCCGGCCGGTCCAGTCGCCCAGGCGCTTGCCGGGCACTGCGAGAATGCCGGTGTTGCCTTCGGTGATGGCGCGGGTGGCTTCGTCAGCATCCTTCTGCTCGACAATGGCGACGACTTTGCCGTCGGCATCACGAACGATGCGCCCGTAGCCGGTAGGGTCGTCCAGCTCGACGGTAAGCAGGCCCAGTTGCTCCGGCCCCACCTGCTTGAGCAGGCGCTGCAGGGTCTCGACTTCGATCAGCGGCACGTCGCCGTAGAGGATCAGTACGGTATCGGCGCTAATGAAGGGCACCGCCTGGGCCACGGCATGGCCGGTACCCAGTTGCTTGTCCTGCAGCACGAAATTCAGGTCGTCGGCGGCCAGCCGCTCGCGCACCGCATCGGCACCGTGGCCAATCACCACGTGGATGCGCTGTGGATCGAGTTGCCGGGCGCTGTGGATAACATGCCCGAGCATGGAGTTGCCGGCGACCGGGTGAAGAACCTTGGGCAGCGCCGAACGCATGCGGGTGCCCTGGCCTGCGGCGAGGATAACGATTTCGAGAGACATGACTGGCTACCAATCCTGGAAGGTCAGACTGCGACCAAGAGGGGGGTGAATGGCGGAAAATAAAAAGGGTAGCCGAGGCTACCCTTTTTAATCAATCACACAGAAAGCCTGCGACTTAGCCGCCGAACTTCTTGCGGATCTGCTGGACGGTACGCAGCTGAGCTGCGGCCTCGGCCAGACGTGCAGCAGCAGAACCGTAGTCGAAATCTGCGCCTTTTTCATTCAGGGCCTTCTCAGCAGCCTTGACGGCTTCCTGAGCGGAGGCTTCGTCCAGGTCGGCAGCACGTTGCACGGTGTCGGCAAGAACCTTGACCATGTTCGGCTGAACCTCGAGGAAACCACCGGAGATGTAGAACACCTCGGCTTCCCCGCCCTGCTTGATCAAGCGGATCGGACCTGGCTTCAGGTTGGTGATCAGCGGTGCGTGACCCAGAGCGATACCAAGATCACCCAGTTCACCGTGCGCAACCACCATCTCCACCAGACCGGAGAAGATTTCCCCTTCCGCGCTGACGATATCGCAATGGACTGTCATAGCCATCTGCTTGCCTCAACCTAAATTAGCGCCCGTTGCCGGGCGCCGGGATTACAGTTTCTTGGCTTTCTCGATCGCTTCGTCGATGCCGCCGACCATGTAGAACGCTTGTTCTGGCAGGTGGTCGTAGTCACCGTTGAGGATGCCTTTGAAGCCAGCGATGGTGTCTTTCAGGGAAACGTATTTGCCTGGAGAACCAGTGAAGACTTCAGCCACGAAGAACGGCTGCGACAAGAAGCGCTGGATCTTACGAGCGCGGGATACCAACTGCTTGTCGGTTTCCGACAGCTCGTCCATACCCAGGATCGCAATGATGTCCTTCAGCTCTTTGTAACGCTGCAGTACGTACTGAACGCCGCGAGCGGTCTCGTAGTGTTCGTTGCCGATCACGTTCGGGTCCAGCTGACGGGAGGTCGAGTCCAGTGGGTCTACCGCTGGGTAGATACCCAGGGAAGCGATGTCACGGGACAGAACGACGGTGGCGTCCAAGTGGGCGAAGGTGGTCGCTGGCGACGGGTCGGTCAAGTCGTCCGCAGGTACGTATACCGCTTGGATCGAGGTGATCGAGCCTTGCTTGGTCGAAGTGATACGTTCTTGCAGAACGCCCATCTCTTCAGCCAGGGTCGGCTGGTAGCCTACTGCGGAAGGCATACGGCCCAGCAGTGCGGATACTTCGGTACCGGCCAGGGTGTAACGGTAGATGTTGTCGACGAACAGCAGAACGTCGTTACCTTCGTCACGGAACTTCTCGGCCATGGTCAGGCCGGTCAGGGCTACGCGCAGACGGTTTCCCGGCGGCTCGTTCATCTGGCCGTAGACCAGTGCCACTTTGTCCAGAACGTTGGAGTCCTTCATCTCGTGGTAGAAGTCGTTACCCTCACGAGTACGCTCACCCACACCGGCGAACACGGAATAACCGCTGTGCTCGATGGCGATGTTACGGATCAGTTCCATCATGTTTACGGTCTTGCCTACACCGGCACCACCGAACAGACCGACTTTACCGCCCTTGGCGAACGGGCAAACCAGGTCAATTACCTTGATCCCGGTTTCCAGCAGGTCGTTGCCGCCTGCCTGTTCTGCGAAGGAAGGTGCTGGACGGTGGATGCCCCAACGCTCTTCTTCACCGATAGGACCGGCTTCGTCGATTGGGTTGCCCAGTACGTCCATGATCCGGCCCAGGGTCGCTTTACCGACCGGTACGGAGATGGCTGCGCCAGTGTTGTTGACGTCCAGACCGCGCTTCAAGCCTTCGGTGGAGCCCATCGCAATGGTACGCACCACGCCGTCGCCCAGCTGCTGCTGAACTTCCAGAGTGGTTTCGGCGCCTTGAACCTTCAAGGCGTCGTAGATGCTCGGTACGCTGTCGCGTGGAAATTCCACGTCGATAACGGCGCCGATGATTTGAACGATACGTCCGCTACTCATAGCTGGATCCTCTGAATATTTGAACCGTTAAACCGCGGCAGCGCCGCCGACGATTTCCGAGATCTCTTGGGTGATCGCAGCCTGACGCGCCTTGTTGTAGATCAGCTGCAAATCGCTGATCAAATCACCGGCGTTGTCGGTAGCGTTCTTCATTGCGATCATCCGCGCCGCTTGTTCAGCTGCGTTGTTCTCGACCACCGCCTGGTAGACCTGCGACTCCACGTAACGGACCATCAAGCCGTCCAGCAGCTCCTTGGCATCCGGTTCGTAGAGGTAGTCCCAGTGGTGCTTGAGTTCTTGATCCGGGGTTGCCTCCAGTGGAATCAACTGCTCCACGGTCGGCTGCTGGGTCATGGTGTTGATGAACTTGTTGGATACCACGGACAGGCGGTCAATCCGGCCTTCCAGGTATGCATCCAGCATCACCTTGACGCTGCCGATCAGATCATTGATCGACGGCTCTTCACCCAGATGGCTGATAGCTGCAACGACGTTACCGCCGAAGTTGCGGAAGAAGGCCGCACCCTTGCTACCGACCACACACAGATCGATCTCGACGCCTTGTTCGCGGTTTACCGCCATGTCCTTGACCAGGGCCTTGAACAGGTTGGTGTTCAAGCCACCACACAGACCACGGTCACTGCTCACCACAACGTAACCGACGCGCTTGATAGCACGGTCGATCATGAACGGGTGACGATATTCCGGGTTGGCGTTGGCCAGATGACCAATAACCTGGCGGATGCGCTCCGCATAAGGACGGCTAGCAGCCATGCGCATTTGTGCCTTGCGCATTTTGCTGACCGCCACTTTTTCCATGGCGCTGGTAATTTTTTGCGTGCTTTTGATGCTCGCAATCTTACTGCGAATCTCTTTTGCGCCTGCCATGTAACACCTATCAGGTTAGCAAGCGGGAGCCTTGCGGCTCCCGCTGCGGCTTACCAGGTTTGGGTGGCTTTGAACTTCTCGATACCGGCTTTCAGGCCAGCGTCGATTTCGTCATTGAAGTCACCCTTCACGTTGATCTTCGCCATCAGGTCGGCGTGATCGCGGTTGAAGTAAGCAATCATGGCCTGTTCGAAGCTACCAACTTTGGCAATCTCGACGTCCGTCAGGAAGCCACGTTCAGCGGCATACAGGGACAAGGACATGTCGGCGATGGACATCGGCGCATATTGCTTCTGCTTCATCAGCTCAGTAACGCGCTGACCATGCTCAAGTTGCTTACGGGTCGCTTCGTCCAGGTCAGAAGCGAACTGGGCGAATGCCGCCAGTTCACGGTACTGAGCCAGAGCGGTACGGATACCACCGGACAGCTTCTTGATGATCTTGGTCTGAGCGGCACCACCCACACGGGATACCGAAACACCGGCGTTCACAGCAGGACGGATCCCGGAGTTGAACATGGCCGATTCCAGGAAGATCTGACCGTCGGTGATGGAAATCACGTTGGTCGGAACGAACGCGGAAACGTCGCCAGCCTGGGTTTCGATGATCGGCAGAGCGGTCAGGGAACCGGTCTTGCCAGTCACTGCGCCGTTGGTGAACTTCTCTACGTACTCTTCGGAAACGCGGGATGCGCGCTCCAGCAGACGGGAGTGGAGATAGAACACGTCACCTGGGTAGGCTTCACGGCCTGGTGGACGGCGCAGCAGCAGGGAAATCTGGCGGTAGGCCACTGCTTGCTTGGACAGATCGTCATAAACGATCAGCGCGTCTTCACCGCGGTCACGGAAGTATTCGCCCATGGTGCAACCGGAGTACGGAGCCAGGAACTGCAGTGCTGCAGATTCCGAAGCGCTCGCTGCAACGATGATGGTGTTAGCCAGTGCACCGTTTTCTTCGAGCTTGCGAACCACGTTGGCGATGGTCGATTGCTTCTGACCGATAGCCACGTAGACGCAGAAAATGCCGCTGTCTTTCTGGTTGATGATCGCGTCGATCGCCAGAGCGGTCTTACCGATCTGACGGTCACCGATGATCAGCTCACGCTGGCCACGGCCGACTGGGATCATGGCATCGACAGCCTTGTAGCCAGTCTGTACAGGCTGGTCTACCGACTTACGCCAGATCACGCCTGGAGCAACTTTCTCGACCGCGTCGGTCTCGGTGTTGTTCAGCGGACCTTTGCCGTCAACTGGGTTACCCAGTGCGTCGACTACGCGACCCAGCAGTTCCTTACCAACCGGAACCTCCAGGATGCGGCCAGTGCACTTGGCGCTCATGCCTTCAGCCAGACTGGTGTACGCGCCCAATACAACGGCACCTACGGAGTCTTGCTCCAGGTTGAGGGCCATACCGTAGACGCCGCCCGGAAACTCGATCATCTCGCCGTACATAACGTCGGCCAGACCGTGAATCCGCACGATGCCGTCAGATACGCTGACGACAGTGCCTTCGTTACGGGCTTGGGAGGTCACATCGAGCTTTTCGATGCGGCCCTTGATAATTTCACTTATTTCGGAAGGATTGAGTTGCTGCATTGCTCTGCTGCCCCTTCAAACTCAAGATTTCAATGCTTCGGCAAGGTTCGCGAGTTTGCCGCGAATCGAGCCATCGATAACCAGGTCGCCGGCGCGGATTACGACGCCACCAATAAGGCTGGCATCCTCCGCAGCGTGCAGTCGCACTTCCCGGCCGAGCCGTGCACTGAGAACCTTGGCGAGTTTGTCTTGCTGTTCTTGGTTCAATGCGAACGCACTGGTCACATCCACATCCACCGATTTCTCTTGCTCGGCCTTGTACAGGTCGAACAGAGCGGAGATCTCCGGCAACAGCAGGAGACGGTCGTTTTCGGCGGCAACGTGAATGAAATTCTGTGCCTGTGCATCAAACTTGTCGCCACACACTTCGATAAAAGTGCTGGCCTTTTCTGCGCTCGTCAGTCGCGGGGCCTTAAGCACGCGCTGCATGGTGTCATCTTGTGACACCGCTGCAGCCAGGCCGAGCATGGCTGACCAAGAGGCCAGCTGCTGGTGGGCCTGAGCGTGCTCGAAGGCCGCCTTAGCGTAAGGTCGGGCCAACGTGGTCAGTTCTGCCATGATCGCCCTCGCTTAAATTTCAGCAGCCAGTTTGTTAACCAGCTCTGCGTGCGCGTTTTGATCGATTGTGGCACCCAGGATCTTCTCTGCGCCGTTGACTGCCAGGCTGCCCAGTTGGGCGCGCAGCGCGTCTTTGACGCCGTTCAGTTCCTGTTCGATCTCGGCCTGAGCCTGAGCCTTCACACGTTCAGCTTCGACACGAGCCTGTTCACGGGCTTCGTCGACGATCTGAGAACCGCGCTTCTTGGCTTGCTCAATGATTTCAGCTGCCTGAGCTTTAGCTTCGCGCAGTTGCTGACCCGCTTTATCTTGGGCCAGTTCCAGGTCACGAGCTGCTCGGCTGGCAGCGTCCAGTCCATCCGCGATCTTCTTTTGACGTTCGTGCAGAGCTGCAATGACCGGAGGCCAAATGAACTTCATGCAGAACAATACAAAAATTAAGAACGCAACGGACTGGCCAATCAGGGTTGCATTAATGTTCACGCCAACACCTCGCTCGTTCGTTGTCCGTCACACCAATCAACTCGAAGAATCGAGTGATTAGCCAGCGAGTTGACCAACGAAGGGGTTTGCGAAGGTGAAGAACAGAGCGATACCAACACCGATCATGGTTACGGCGTCGAGCAGACCGGCAACGATGAACATTTTAACTTGCAGCATTGGAACCATTTCTGGCTGACGCGCTGCGCCTTCCAGGAACTTGCCGCCCAGCAGGCCGAAACCAATTGCGGTACCCAGTGCGCCCAGGCCGATCAACAGTGCAACAGCGATAGCGGTTAGACCAACTACAGTTTCCATCTTTCCTCCCGACTTTTACGTCGTATGGTTTAGGTTTTTTAGATTAAAGCGGTAAAACAAATCGTTTCATTGACCCGAGACGGGCCCCCTCTCGCCGCAACGAGAGGGACATCAGACTAGTCGAGACTGGTCTTAATGGTTCTCTTCGTGCGCCATCGACAGGTAGACGATGGTCAGCATCATGAAGATAAAGGCCTGCAGGGTGATGATCAGGATGTGGAACACAGCCCACGCCCATTGCAGAACCACACCCATGCCGCTGAGCCACAGCAGGCCGCTGCCGAACATCACAGCGATCAGGATGAACACCAGTTCGCCGGCATACATGTTGCCGAACAGACGCAGTGCCAACGAGATCGGCTTGGCAACCAGGGTCACGAATTCAAGCAGGAAGTTCACCGGAATCAGCAGCGCCTGAACCAGGATGTTCTTGCTGCCGAACGGGTGCAGGGTCAGTTCGCCGATGAAGCCGCCGATGCCCTTGACCTTGATGCTGTAGAAAATGATCAGCGCAAACACCGACAGGGCCATGCCCAGGGTGGCGTTCGGGTCAGTGGTGGATACGGCACGGAACGGAATGTGCTGGTCGCCGGAGATCAACATGGCCAGTTGTGGAATCCAGTCCACCGGTACCAGGTCGATGGCGTTCATCAGGAACACCCAGACGAAAATGGTCAGTGCCAACGGTGCGATCACCGGGCTGCGGCCGTGGAAACTGTCCTTCACGCTGCCATCGACGAAGCCAACCATGACCTCAACGAAGTTCTGCAAAGCGCCCGGCACGCCGGAAGTCGCCTTCTTGGCCGCCATGCGGAACAGAAGAATGAAGATCACACCCAGTGCGACAGACCAGCCGAGGGTATCGACGTGGAATGCCCAGAAGCCCATTTCCTTGGCTTCTGCTGCGGAGTGGGCAAAGCCCCAGCTCCCATTGGGTAGCTGACCGAAGGTCAGGTTCTGCAAGTGGTGCTGGATATAGCCCGAAGCGGTTGTTTCTGCTGACATGGTTGCCTCAAACGCCCTAAGGTCTCGAAAGTCTTGTTCTCATTAGCAGGGGAGCGAACCAGCTGACCAGTTGGGTCAGCACGAAGACGCCGAATACAGCCAGCGGCGCCAATGGCTTCACACCTGCAAACGTCAGTGCAAACAGCACCGCCGTCAAAATCAGTTTGCCCGCCTCACCGGCATAAAAAGACCGGACGATGGCTTGGGCCGCTCGGGCGCCGGAAAACCGAAATGCCCTGTGAGCGAAATACACATTGGGTAGCAAGGCTATCAGTCCTCCGCAAAGGCCTGAGTATCCGGCTACGACTCCACGCCATTGCCAGAGCGCCAGAGCGGCTATCAGTAAAATGATCAACTGAGCCAGTAAAACCGGAAAAACCGCCAAGCGATGAAACGGCAAGCGGTTTGGCGTGCGGGTTTCCATCGCTCTTGCTCCTCAAGGGTCGGCTGCCAGAATTCATTAACTTGGCATAATTTGTGCCGACAAAATGCGCGCAGAGTATAGGGGCGGTTCAGCCCCTATTCAACTGCCGGGTAGTGATTTCCGACTGCGCGCTACATAAGGAAATGTTTCAGCGGATGTGAGCGAGGACGCCTTGCAGCTCATCCAGGGAGTTGTAGCCGATCACCAACTGACCTTTACCCTTCTTGCCGTGGCGAATCTGCACCGCAGAGCCCAGGCGCTCGGCCAGACGCTGCTCGAGACGGGCGATATCCGGGTCTGGCTTGACCGGTTCAGCAGGTTCCTGTTTGCCGCTCAGCCACTGGCGAACCAGGGCCTCGGTCTGGCGCACGGTGAGGCCTCGTGCGACAACGTGTCGCGCCCCTTCAACCTGTTGATTTTCCGGCAATCCGAGCAATGCACGGGCATGACCCATTTCCAGGTCGCCGTGGGACAGCATGGTCTTGATCACCTCAGGCAGGGCGATCAGGCGCAGCAGGTTGGCCACGCTGACGCGGGACTTGCCCACGGCTTCGGCGACCTGTTGCTGAGTCAGCTGGAATTCCTGCTGCAGGCGCTGCAGGGCCACCGCCTCCTCGATGGGGTTGAGATCTTCACGCTGGATGTTCTCGATCAGAGCCATGGCGATAGCGGTTTCATCCGGCACATCGCGGACCATCGCCGGGATGGTTTCCTGGCCGGCCTGCTGGCTGGCGCGCCAGCGGCGCTCGCCGGCAATGATCTCGAAACGACCACCACCGATGGGCCGGACCACGATCGGCTGCATCACGCCCTGGCTCTTGATCGAATTCGCCAGTTCTTCCAGCGCTTGCGGGTCCATGTCCCGACGCGGCTGGTACTTGCCACGCTGGATCAGGTCCAGGGGCAGGTGTTGCAGCTCACGCTGGTCGGCCTGCACCGCTTGTTCTTCCAGTGCGCTGACAGTCGGACCACTCAACAGTGCATCCAGTCCACGTCCGAGACCTCTTTTCTTGACGGCCATGGGGATTCCTTAAGTTGGCTGGGCGGCTGCGACGCGCGATTGTTTACGTTGCCGGCGAACCATCTCGCCCGCCAGGGCCAGGTAGGCCAGCGCGCCACGGGATTGTTTGTCGTACGCCAACGCCGGCATACCGTAGCTCGGCGCTTCGGCCAAACGGATGTTGCGCGGAATCACGGTGTCATACAGCTGATCGCCGAAGTGTTCCTTGAGCTGCGCGGAAACATCGTTCATCAGGCTCAGGCGCGGGTCGAACATGGTGCGCAGCAAGCCTTCGATCTTCAGCTCCGGGTTGAGCAGTTCGGCGATGCGCTTGATGTTATCCACAAGGTCGCTCAAACCTTCCAGCGCGTAGTACTCGCACTGCATGGGGATAATGACCCCATCGGCGGCGACCAGGGCGTTGAGGGTGAGCATCGACAGCGACGGCGGGCAGTCGATCAGGATGTAGTCGTAGTTTTCACGGATTGGCGCCAGGGCGCTGCGCAGACGGCTTTCCTTCATCTGCATTTCCAGCAGCACCACCTCCGCGGCCGTCAGGTCGCGGTTGGCCGGCAGCAACTGGTAACCGCCGTGCTCGGAGAAATGCATGGCCTGGGCCAGGTCGCACTCACCGATCAGCAGGTCATAGACCGAGTTTTCCAAACCGTGTTTATCCACACCGCTACCCATGGTGGCGTTGCCCTGTGGATCAAGATCGATCAACAGCACCCGGCGCTTGGTCGCTACCAGGGATGCTGCGAGGTTGATGCAGGTGGTGGTCTTGCCCACGCCACCTTTCTGGTTCGCTATCGCGAATACCTTAGCCATTCTTGCTTGTGTTCCCAATCATGCCGTGCGGCGCAGTATCAGCAGATGGCGTTGGCCTTGGCAACCGGGTACGGCCAAGGCGTGTTCGCTATCGAGGTGGAAGTCTGCCGGCAATGCTAACAGCTCATCCGAGGGATGGACGCCCTTCATTGCCAGCCAGCGTGTATCGCGGTCGCCCAGGTGGCGGGTCCAGCTGGTGAAGTTCTCCATGCTGCTGAACGCCCGGGAAATGATCCCGTTGAAAGGCTGCTCAGGGGTGAAGGCTTCGACCCGACTGTGGATAACTTGCAGGTTTTCGAGCTTGAGTTCGAGTTTGACCTGGGTCAGGAAGCGGGTTTTCTTGCCGTTGCTGTCCAGACAGGTGACTTGCGACTCGGGAAACAGGATCGCCAGCGGGATGCCGGGCATGCCGCCACCGCTGCCGACGTCCAGCCAGCGGCCGTTTTCGATGAACGACATCACGCTCAGGCTATCGAGCAGATGGCGGGAGACCATTTCATCGGGATCGCGCACCGCAGTGAGGTTGTAGGCCTTGTTCCACTTGATCAACAGGGCCAGGTAACCCAGCAGCAATTGGTGCTGGGTCGGGCTCAGCTCGACGCCGAGCTGGCGAGCGCCTGTGGATAACTCATCCGCGTGTTGTGGGGTGACCATAGAACTCAAGCGCTTTGCTCCAACTGACGGCCCGCGCCGCGTTTTTTCAAGTGAATCATCAACAGGGAGATCGCTGCCGGGGTCACACCGGGAATCCGCGAGGCCTGGCCCAGGGTTTCCGGGCGGGTCGCGCCGAGCTTGCTCTGGATTTCCTTCGACAGGCCGGAAATACCGCTGTAATCGATATCCACAGGCAATTTGGTGTCTTCACTGGCGCGCAGGCGAGCAATTTCGTCCTGCTGGCGATCGATGTAGCCGGCGTACTTGGTCTTGATCTCGACCTGTTCGGCGACCTGCGGATCTTCAGCGCCCTGCCCGGTCACTTCGACCAGACCAGCGTAGTCGATTTCCGGACGGCTCAGCAGGTTCAGCAGGTTGTATTCGTGGGTCAGCGGCGTGCCGAATTTTTGTGCAATGGCATCACCCTGCTCGGTACCCGGACGAACCCAGGTGGACTTCAAACGTTGTTCTTCCTGGGCAATGCCTTCGCGTTTCTTGCAGAAAGCGGCCCAGCGCACGTCATCCACCAGCCCCAGTTCACGACCTTTTTCGGTCAGACGCAGGTCGGCGTTGTCTTCACGCAGGATCAAGCGGTATTCCGCCCGGGACGTGAACATCCGGTACGGTTCCTGGGTGCCCAGGGTAATCAGGTCATCCACCAGTACCCCGATATAGGCCTCGTCGCGACGCGGGCACCAGCTGTCTTTGCCCTGAGCACGCAGTGCCGCGTTGGCCCCGGCCAGCAAACCTTGGGCACCGGCTTCTTCATAGCCGGTGGTGCCATTGATCTGGCCTGCGAAGAACAGGCCACCGATGACTTTGGTTTCCAGGCTGTACTTCAAGTCCCGCGGGTCGAAGTAGTCGTACTCGATGGCATAGCCCGGGCGCACGATATGGGCGTTTTCCATGCCGCGAATCGACTGCACGATCTGCAGTTGCACGTCGAATGGCAGGGAGGTGGATATCCCGTTCGGGTACAGCTCGTGGGTAGTCAGGCCTTCGGGCTCGATGAAGACCTGGTGGCTTTCCTTGTCGGCAAAGCGATGGATCTTGTCTTCGATCGACGGGCAGTAACGCGGGCCAATGCCTTCGATCACCCCGGAATACATCGGCGAACGGTCGAGGTTCGAAGCAATGATTTCGTGGGTGCGGGCGTTGGTGTGGGTAATCCAGCAACTGACTTGCGGTGGATGCTGCTCTTTCGACCCCAGGAACGACATCACGGGAATCGGGGTATCGCCGGGTTGCTCGGTCATTACCGAGAAATCCACAGAACGGCCATCAATACGCGGCGGTGTGCCGGTTTTCAGGCGGCCGACACGCAGAGGCAGTTCCCGAAGTCGTTGCGCCAGGGCAATCGAGGGCGGATCACCAGCACGACCGCCGGAGTAGTTCTGCATACCGATGTGGATAAGTCCGCCGAGGAAGGTACCGGTGGTCAACACCACGGATTCGGCGAAGAAACGCAGGCCCATCTGGGTCACAACACCACGGACCTGATCCTGTTCAACGATCAGGTCGTCAGCTGCCTGTTGAAATATCCACAGGTTGGGCTGGTTTTCCAGAATCTCGCGAACAGCTGCCTTATACAGAATGCGGTCGGCCTGGGCGCGGGTAGCGCGCACGGCTGGGCCTTTGCGGCTGTTCAACACGCGAAACTGGATGCCGCCCTTATCTGTAGCCATGGCCATCGCGCCGCCCAGGGCATCGATTTCCTTGACCAGGTGGCTCTTGCCAATGCCGCCGATCGCGGGATTGCAGCTCATGGCACCGAGGGTTTCCACGTTATGCGTCAGCAACAGGGTTTTTGCCCCCATGCGTGCTGATGCAAGTGCTGCCTCGGTACCGGCATGACCGCCGCCGATGACGATCACTTCAAAACGGGAAGGGAAATCCACCACGCACCTCGTGCCTGCTTCAAGTAGGAGTAATTAGGAGTAGTTGTCGGGTTGGTTTTTGGACCAAGGCGGCAAGTATAGGGACTTCGACCTTTCTAAAGAACCCTTTGCACAAAATTTAACCAGCTGTGGATGACTGGCGGACAATAGAAATTAAAAGAGAGAGATTTATTAAAACCTTGTTTTTATGTTTATTCTTATACAGCACCCTATCTGTGGATAGATCTCTGTATCCCTTTATTTACAATGTGTACAGAGATTTTAAAGTCTGTGGTTAGGTGGCAATGAGGCCCTTGGATAACCGGTTTAAGCCTGTGGATGAATGGGGTGGTTATCCACAGAGGTGGTTTTCCTCAGTTTTGGAGCCCGGTTATCAACTGAGCTGAAGGGCAGTTATTCACAGGGCTTAATCCACAGAAAAAACTGCTTTCCGCTGATAGACGCCCACAGCTCTCCCCCTTCGCCCAGGGCAAAGAACGAAAATGGAAGCTGGATAAGGCGAAAAGACAGGCCGCGAGCGCGACCTGCCGGTGGATAAATGACCGTTCAGGCCAGGTCGCGAGGCCACAAGCGTGGAAACAGCTCATGCTCCAGAGCGGCGCCGGCGGCCAACTGTTCGACCAGGCCGGGGAACTCCGGTGAGGTTCGCCATGGTCTCGGGGCATGGCGCATGTCTTCTCCGAGAAAACGCAGGGAAAACGCCCGCCGCCGTCTATTTCCGCCTACACCGCCGGCCCCATGCAGGGTCAGCATGTGGAAAAACACTGCGTCGCCGGGCTGCAGTTCCCAGCCCAGAATGTTCCATGCTGAACGATCGGCCTCGATGTCCGGAAGATCAGCCAGGCTGCCCTCGGGGAACCACCTGGCCTGGTTGTCGAGAAAGGTTCGCGGCATCAGCCAGGGCCCCAGGTGCGAGCCGGCAATGAACTCCAGGGTCGATTCCCGGGCCACCGGGTCCACCGGCATCCACATGCTGCAGTTCTGCCGGCCTTCGACGTTGTAGTACGGCTGGTCCTGGTGCCAGGGCGTGCGTTGCCGGGTATTGGGTTCCTTGACCAGCAGGTGGTCGTGATACAGGCGAGCCTGGTCGCTGCCCATCAGTTGCGCAGCCACATGGCCAACCCGGCTCTGGAAGATGAACTGCCGATAGGCCGGGTTCTCTTGCCAGTTGCAGAAGTCCTCGAAGAACCAGCCAGGGTCGTCCGGACGGCTGGCGACCTTGGCCCGTTCGCTGGGAAACGCCAGGTTGTGCTCGATCCCCCGCTCCAGCAGGCCGACTTCATCGCTGCTGAACAGTTGGCGAATGCACACAGCGCCATCGCGCTGAAAGGCTTCAATGGTTGTAGGTGGCAACTCGAACGATCCCATGGGTTATCCCTTTTCCTGAGTTCCGATACCGGGCTCGGCGGCGGCCGAGCCGGTGGTATCCGGTTTGATCCATATCCAATAGGCCAGCGACAGCAGCACCAACCAGGCCAGCCCCACATACAGAGCCAGGCGCGTATCGGCAAATGCGCCCAGCACACCGAAGATGAACAACATGAAAACCACGGCACAGGCCTGACCCGCAGTGCCCAGGGGCACCGGGAACTTCAGTTCGTGGATTTCCCTGGCACTCATGCCACGACGCATGGCCATTTGTGACAGCAGGATCATCAGCCAGACCCAGACCACGGAAAAGGTCACCAGTGAGGCAAAGATCAGGAACAGTTCCTGCGGGATCCAGTAGTTGAGCAGCACCCCCAGCAGCAACGCCACCGACATGACCAATACCGTCAT
Organism: Pseudomonas sp. GW822-FHT06D10; assembly: GCF_058799535.1. NCBI lineage: Bacteria > Pseudomonadati > Pseudomonadota > Gammaproteobacteria > Pseudomonadales > Pseudomonadaceae > Pseudomonas > Pseudomonas sp. GW822-FHT06D10. The sequence continues at coordinate 674,609 of NZ_JBXALN010000003.1, forward strand.
CCAGGGCACGCCGAAGCGGGAGGTCCTGGCGAACACTGCCGGCGCCTGCCCGATCGCCGCCATGCCATACATCATTCGCCCGGCACTGAAGATATCGCTGTTGATGGCCGAGACCACGGCGGAAATCACTACGATATTCAGCGCCGTGGCCGCCGAACTGATCCCCAGGCTGCTGAAGATCTGCACGAACGGGCTGCCATGGCTACCGATGCTCGACCAGGGCGCCAGGGTCAACAGAATCAGCAAGGTCAGTACGTAGAAGATCAGGATCCGCAGCGGTACCGAGTTGATGGCCTTGGGGATCATGCGCTGCGGGTCCTTGGCCTCGCCGGCGGTGATGCCGATGACTTCGATTCCACCAAAGGCGAACATGACGATGGTGAAGGAGGCGATCATGCCCTCCACGCCATTAGGGAAAAAGCCGCCGTATTCCCAGAGATTGGCCAGTCCTCCCCGGCTTTGTTCCTCCCCAAGCTGGATGCCGAAGAACAGCAGGGTAAAGCCGCCGACGATCATGGCCACAATGGCGCCAACCTTGAGCAGCGACAGCCAGAACTCCAGCTCGCCGAACACCTTTACGCTGCACAGGTTCAAGGCGCCAATGCCCAGGACAATGCTCAGCACCCAGATCCAGCGGGGAGTATCGGGAAACCACAGGCCCATGTAGACGCCAAATGCGGTGACGTCAGCCAGGCACACCATGAGCATGGAAAAGGCGTAGCTCCAGCCGGTGAGAAACCCCGCAAAACGTCCCAGATAACTGCTGGCGTAATGTCCGAAAGAGCCTGAAACAGGAGTCCTGACTGCCATCTCTCCCAGGGCGCGCATGGTCAGGTAGATGGCTGCGCCGCCAATCAGATAGGCCAGCAGGACCGAAGGCCCCGCCCGTTGAATGGCGGCCGCCGAACCGTAGAACAAGCCTGTGCCGATGGCAGAGCCCAGGGCGATGAAGCGGATGTGCCGGGTGCTCAGGCCACGCTGTAGAACAGTGCCCGCGTCAGCCATTTCAGCTCCTTGAATGCAGGTTCATGAAGACCAGCCGGCTTCCAACCGTCGGCCCAGGCGACGCATGCCGGGGGATTTCCCGAGATGTATAAACCTGTACAAAAAAGGGATGCAAATAGGGAACCAAGTCGGCGTTTACGCGAACTTCTGCGATATGACGGCTATCGGCTGATTAACTGGGGGATAAAGCGGTGATTTTCAGGCAGGCGATGTTACTCAATGTCGCAGCGGGCTGGGATGGGGGATAAAGGTAACGCCCGCAGATGGTATCCCAGAGGGAGTTGTCCACAGGCGCTTGCTCGGAAGGATGATTACTTGCCGATGCAGAAGCTGGAGAAGATCCGCCCCAGCAGGTCATCGGAACTGAAGGCCCCGGTGATTTCCCCCAGCGATTGCTGGGCCTGGCGCAAGTCCTCGGCCAGCAGTTCGCCGGCACCTGCCAGGGTCAACTGTGCCCGGCCATGTTCCAGGGCGGCACTGGCGTAGCGCAATGCCTCCAAGTGCCGGCGGCGCGCACTGAAGCTGCTTTCGGATGTCTGTTCATAGCCCATGCAGGCTTTCAGGTGGTCCCGCAGCAGTTCCAGCCCGCTGCCCGCGGCCATGGCACTGAGGCTGATGGTGACATGGCCATCGTCACAGGTTTCCAGGGCAATGGGTTCACCGGTCAGATCGGCCTTGTTGCGAATCAGCGTGACCTTGGCCGGGTCTGGTCGCTGTTCGAGAAACTCCGGCCACAGGGCGAAGGGGTCCGCTGCTTCCACCGCGGTGGCGTCCACCACCAGCAACACCCGGTCGGCCTCGCTGATGGCCTTGAGGGCCCGTTCGACACCGATCTTTTCCACCTGGTCCTCGGTGTCCCGCAGCCCTGCGGTGTCCACCACGTGCAACGGCATGCCGTCGATGTGGATATGTTCGCGCAGGATGTCCCGGGTGGTGCCGGCGATATCGGTGACGATGGCAGCCTCGCGCCCGGCCAGGGCGTTGAGCAGGCTGGATTTGCCGGCATTTGGGCGCCCGGCGATCACCACGGTCATGCCATCGCGCAGCAAGGCGCCCTGCCCGGCTTCACGCAGTACTGTGGATAACTCGTCACGCACTGCATCGAGCATGCTCAGCACATGGCCATCGGCAAGGAAGTCGATTTCTTCCTCGGGAAAATCGATCGCCGCTTCGACATAGATCCGCAGGGCGATCAGTTGCTCGGTCAAGTTATGCACACGTTGGGAGAACGCCCCTTGCAACGAACGCAGGGCATTGCGCGCAGCCTGTGCCGAACTGGCCTCGATCAGGTCGGCAATGGCTTCGGCCTGGGCCAGGTCCAGTTTGTCGTTGAGGAACGCACGCTCGCTGAATTCCCCCGGCCGAGCCAGGCGGCAGCCCAGTTCCAGGCAGCGCTGCAGCAGCATGTCGAGAACAATCGGGCCGCCGTGGCCCTGCAGTTCCAGCACGTCTTCGCCGGTGAAGGAGTTCGGCCCGGGGAAATACAGGGCAATGCCCTCATCCAGGACTTCTTCTTGCTCACTGAGAAACGGCCCGTAATGGGCAAACCGCGGCTTCAGCTCACGGCCGCTGATGGCTTTGGCTGCCGCGCCCGCCAGGGGCCCGGAAATCCGTACGATACCCACGCCGCCGCGGCCCTGGGCGGTAGCAATGGCAGCGATGGTTTCACGAGGGACATTCATAACCCGACATCCAGACAAAAGTGACAGATAGCAAAACGCCCCACTAGGGGGCGTCTTGTGTGGTTATCCACAGCGTAGGTCAGGCAGCTGCTTTCTTGGTAGCCGCTTCGATCTTACGAGTGATGTACCACTGTTGAGCGATCGACAGGCAGTTGTTCACTACCCAGTACAGCACCAGACCCGCCGGGAACCACAGGAAGAAGAAGGTGAAGATGATCGGCATCATTTTCATCACCTTGGCCTGCATCGGATCCGGAGGCGTCGGGTTCAGCTGCTGCTGGATGAACATGGTGGCGCCCATGATGATCGGCAGGATGAAGAACGGATCCTTGATCGACAGGTCGGTAATCCACAGCATGAACGGTGCCTGGCGCATTTCCACACTTTCCAGGAGTACCCAGTACAGGGACAGGAAGACCGGCATCTGCACCAGGATCGGCAAGCAGCCGCCCAGCGGATTGATCTTCTCTTTCTTGTACAGCTCCATCATCGCCTGGGACATTTTCTGACGATCGTCGCCGAATTTTTCCTTCAGCGCGGCCAGTTTCGGAGCCACTGCACGCATGCGTGCCATGGACTTGTAGCTGGCAGCCGACAGTGGGAAGAAGATCCCCTTGATCAGCATGGTCAGGAAGATGATCGACCAGCCCCAGTTACCCACCAGGCTGTGGATATGTTGCAGCAGCCAGAAGATCGGCTGGGCAATGAACCACAGGAAGCCGTAGTCCACGGTCAGTTCCAGGCCTGGGGACAACTCTTTCAGCACGGCCTGGCTTTTCGGGCCGGCATACAGAATGGCACTGGTTTCAGCCTTGGCACCCGGAGCAACGGTCATCGAAGGGCCGGTGTAGCCGATGATGTAGTTGCCTTTGCTGTCTTTACGCGCCAGAACCTGGTTGTTCTCGCCTTTTGGCGGAATCCAGGCGGTTACGAAGTAGTGCTGCAGCCAGGCAACCCAACCACCCTGAACATTTTCAGTGATGGGTGCCTTGGATTTGTCCTCGTTCACCTTGTCCATGTCTTTCATGGACACTTTTTTGTACGGCTCGGAACTTGTCCACAGGGCGGCGCCCAGGTAAGTCGCGGTGCCGGTGGCGGTGCTGGAGGATGGATCGGAACTGGCGTCGCGCTTGAGCTGGGCGAACATCGCACCGGTCCAGGGCTGCGCGCTTTCGTTGTCGATCAGGTAGGAAACGGTGATGTCATACAGGCCACGCTTCAGGGTGAAGCGCTTGATGTAGTTGACGCCGTCCTTGCTGAACTTAAGGTCGACCACCAATTGGTCCTGACCGTCAGCCAGTTGATAACTTTTCTTCTCGGCCGAGTAGATCGGGCGACCGGCCGGGCTTGCGTCCGGGCCGTTGCTGCCAATCAGGCCACTTTGTGCCAGATAAGTCCGCTCGTTGCCGTTATCGAACAGCTGGAACGGGATTTCCGGGTGGTCCTGACGACGTGGATACAGTGGCAAACGCAGTTGCGCGATATCCCCACCTTGTGGATCGACAGCCAGGTCGAGCACATCCGTTTTGATCTGAATGAGATCTTTGCTTGCCGCTACAGGCGCTTCAGCGGGTGCGGTGGTGTCGCTTGCCGCGCGCGGAATGTCGTCGTTGGCAGCGGAAGTGCCTGTTGGCGCATCCGGCAAGCCCGGGGCGGTCGTGCTGGAAGCAACATTCTGAGTCGGCAGGGCAGCTTGGCCATAATCCTGGTTCCATTTAAGAACCATGACATAGGACACGATTGCCAGGGCGACGATCAGGATCGTGCGTTTGATATCCATGATTACTCGGCCATCGAAGAAGAACGGGAGGTAGGGATAGGTGGAACCGGGTCATAACCACCGGGATTCCACGGATGACAGCGACCTAAACGACGAAAGGTCAGCCAGCCACCGCGCAGAAGGCCATGATTTTCGATGGCTTCCAACGCGTAGCAGGAACAACTGGGGTAGAAACGACAGTGATTGGCCATCAGAGGACTAATGGCATAGCGGTAAAACTGGATCGGAACGAGTGCCAGTTTACGCATCGGGACTGTCTACCCCTACAGTTTCGGAGTTGGCTGCTGGTACCGGCTTGTTGCGTGCCAGGCGTTTCCAGAGTTTGCCGAAATGCTGAATCAATTCGGGGTTTTCTACATCGCCCAAACCTTTGCGCGCGACGATAACGATATCCCATCCGACCAGTGAGTCCTGGTGGAGACGAAACGATTCGCGCATCAGACGCTTGAGGCGATTGCGCTCAACGGAGAGTTTTACGCTCTTTTTCCCGATCACGAGCCCCAGACGGGGATGATCAAGATCGTTGTTGCGCGCAAGGAGCAGGAGATTTTTCCCCGGAACCTTGCCGGTAGGGGAGTCAAAGACCGCCTTGAAGTGCCGGGGAGTAAGCAGACGCTTTTCCCGACTGAAGTCCTGACTCACCTCCAGTGCCGGATTATCAAACTGCCAGACGCGCACGACCTTTGGCGCGACGACGCGACAGGACGGCACGACCGTTCTTGGTAGCCATGCGAGCACGGAAACCGTGGGTACGAGCGCGTTTGATAGTGCTTGGTTGGAAAGTACGTTTCATGTCGTGTTACCTGGTTCGTCCACAACGGGCCGGAATGGCCCCCGTTTTAAGAGATCGGCGATTCTAGAGAAAGCAAGCCTCTAGGTCAATTTCCAACCAGCTTTTCCTTTATCTATGTATGTCCGGGTACGGGGTTGTGAGCCAGGGTCGGCTAGATATAAAAATAAAGAAGGAAAGTATTTAAAGCTTTTCTGTAAAGCTTATAAAGACTAGGGACGTCCTCATCTGTGGATAACTGACTCAAGCCCTTCTAGTCCGTACTGTACAGAGAATGACAACACGGTTGAGAAACGGTGTCCTGCCTGTGCTGCGCCATCGGAAAACCTGTGTGTGGAACGGTCGGTTATCCACAGGCGAGTTATCCACAGAGTTTCGCCCCGAGTTGTGCAATGGCCTCAAGTGGGGTTATCCACAGAGCTTATGCACATACCGCTGGTCGTGTTTATTCGGGGTAAGGCGTTGATTCTTAGTGTCCTGAGGACACGCTACATGTGGATAAGTGGGCGGCTGATCGCTACAATGGCCGCTTGTTTTTGCCTCACCGGCTTTCAACTTAGGGGATATCCGTGTCAGTGGAACTTTGGCAGCAGTGCGTGGAGCTTCTGCGTGATGAGCTGCCTGCCCAGCAATTCAACACTTGGATCCGTCCGCTACAGGTCGAAGCCGAAGGCGACGAGTTGCGTGTATACGCACCGAATCGTTTTGTTCTCGATTGGGTCAATGAAAAGTACCTGGGGCGTGTGCTCGAGCTGCTGGATGAACACGGCAACGGCATGGCACCGGTTCTTTCCTTATTAATAGGCAGCAAACGCAGTTCGGCGCCTCGCGCCGCACCTAACGCGCCACTGGCCGCTGCCGCTTCGCAAGCGCTGCAAGCCGCAGCAGCCAATGCTGCCCCGGCGGCTGCTCCCGCGCCCACTCCGGCACACACTTCTGCCCCGGCCAAGAAAGCCGCCGCACAGAAGGCTGCCGAAGTCAGCGAAGAACCCTCTCGTGACAGCTTCGACCCGATGGCGGGCGCCAGCTCGCAGCAGGCACCGGTACGCGCCGAACAGCGTACCGTCCAGGTAGAGGGCGCGCTCAAGCACACCAGCTACCTGAACCGCACTTTCACCTTTGAGAATTTCGTCGAGGGTAAATCCAACCAGCTGGCCCGCGCGGCGGCCTGGCAGGTGGCGGACAACCCCAAGCATGGCTACAACCCGCTGTTCCTTTATGGTGGCGTCGGCCTGGGTAAGACCCACTTGATGCACGCTGTGGGTAACCACCTATTAAAGAAGAACCCGAATGCCAAGGTCGTGTACCTGCATTCCGAGCGATTCGTGGCGGACATGGTCAAGGCGTTGCAGCTCAACGCCATCAACGAATTCAAGCGTTTCTACCGTTCGGTCGATGCGCTGCTGATCGATGACATTCAATTCTTCGCCCGCAAGGAGCGTTCCCAGGAAGAGTTTTTCCACACCTTCAACGCCCTCCTCGAAGGCGGCCAGCAGGTGATTCTCACCAGCGACCGCTACCCGAAGGAGATCGAAGGCCTGGAAGAGCGCCTCAAGTCGCGCTTCGGCTGGGGCCTGACGGTGGCCGTCGAACCGCCTGAGCTGGAAACCCGGGTGGCGATCCTGATGAAGAAGGCCGACCAGGCCAAGGTCGAGCTGCCTCATGATGCAGCGTTCTTCATTGCCCAGCGCATTCGCTCCAACGTCCGTGAACTGGAAGGTGCCCTAAAACGGGTCATCGCCCACTCGCACTTCATGGGCCGCGATATCACCATCGAGCTGATTCGCGAATCCTTGAAGGACCTGCTGGCGCTGCAGGACAAGCTGGTGTCTGTGGATAACATCCAGCGCACCGTCGCCGAGTACTACAAGATCAAGATTTCCGATCTGCTGTCCAAGCGGCGTTCCCGTTCGGTGGCCCGCCCGCGTCAGGTGGCCATGGCCCTGTCCAAGGAACTGACCAACCACAGCCTGCCGGAAATCGGCGATGTGTTCGGCGGTCGCGACCACACCACGGTTCTGCACGCCTGCCGCAAGATCAATGAACTTAAGGAATCCGACGCGGACATCCGCGAGGACTACAAGAACCTGCTGCGTACTCTGACCACTTGATGACTCCAACGCAGCTTATTAAGGCAAGGGACTAGACCATGCATTTCACCATTCAACGCGAAGCCCTGTTGAAACCCCTGCAACTGGTCGCCGGCGTCGTCGAACGCCGCCAGACCTTGCCGGTGCTTTCCAACGTGCTGCTGGTTGTCGAAGGCCAGCAACTGTCGCTGACCGGTACCGACCTGGAAGTCGAGCTGGTCGGTCGTGTGCAACTTGAAGAGCCAGCCGAGCCGGGGGAAATCACCGTTCCCGCGCGCAAGCTGATGGACATCTGCAAGAGCCTGCCCAACGATGCCCTGATCGATATCAAGGTCGACGAGCAGAAGCTGGTGGTGAAGGCCGGGCGTAGCCGCTTCACCCTGTCGACCCTGCCGGCCAACGACTTCCCGACTGTGGAAGAAGGCCCGGGCTCGCTGACCTGCCAGCTGGAGCAGAGCCGACTGCGCCGCCTGATCGAACGCACCAGCTTCGCCATGGCCCAGCAGGATGTGCGCTACTACCTCAATGGCATGCTGCTGGAAGTGTCCGCCGGGATCATCCGCGCCGTGGCCACCGACGGTCACCGTCTGGCCATGTGCTCGATGCAGGCGGACATCGGCCAGCCGGATCGCCACCAGGTGATCGTGCCGCGCAAAGGCATCCTGGAACTGGCGCGCCTGCTCACCGAGCCCGATGGCAACGTCAGCATTGTCCTGGGTCAGCACCACATCCGTGCCACCACCGGCGAATTCACCTTCACCTCCAAGCTGGTGGACGGCAAGTTCCCGGATTACGAGCGCGTGCTGCCCAAAGGCGGTGACAAGCTGGTACTGGGTGATCGCCAGGCGCTGCGCGAAGCCTTCAGCCGTACCGCGATCCTGTCCAACGAGAAGTACCGCGGCATCCGTCTGCAACTGGCCAATGGTCAGCTGAAGATCCAGGCCAACAACCCGGAGCAGGAAGAAGCGGAAGAAGAAGTGGGCGTGGAATACAACGGCGGTTCCCTGGAAATCGGCTTCAACGTCAGCTACCTGCTGGACGTGCTGGGCGTGATGACCACCGAACAGGTTCGCCTGATCCTGTCCGATTCCAACAGCAGTGCGCTGGTGCAGGAATCCGACAACGACGACTCGGCTTACGTTGTCATGCCGATGCGCCTGTAATCATGCTCAGCAGAAGCTAGATGTCCCTCAGTCGCGTCTCGGTCACCGCGGTGCGCAATCTGCACCCGGTGACCTTCTCCCCCTCCCCCCGCATCAACCTTCTCTACGGCGCCAACGGCAGTGGCAAGACCAGCGTGCTGGAAGCCATCCACCTGCTGGGGCTTGCCCGCTCGTTCCGCAGTGCCCGCCTGTTGCCGGTGATCCAGTACGAGCAGCTGGCCTGCACGGTGTTCGGCCAGGTGGAGTTGGCCCAGGGCGGCCATAGCAGCCTGGGGATATCCCGTGATCGCCAGGGGGAATTCCAGATCCGCATCGACGGTCAGAATGCCCGCAGCGCGGCGCAGTTGGCCGAGATCCTGCCGCTGCAGTTGATCAACCCGGACAGCTTTCGCCTGCTGGAGGGGGCACCGAAGATCCGTCGGCAGTTCCTGGATTGGGGAGTGTTCCATGTGGAACCACGCTTCATGTCCACCTGGCAGCGCTTGCAGAAGGCCCTGCGGCAGCGGAACTCATGGCTGCGGCATGGTACACTTGACGCCGCTTCGCAAGCGGCCTGGGACCGGGAACTGTGTCAGGCCAGCGCTGAAATCGATGAATACCGCCGCGCTTATATCAAAGCCTTGAAACCAGTCTTTGAGCGGACCTTGGGCGAACTGTTGCAGCTCGAGGGCCTGACGCTTAGCTATTACCGTGGTTGGGACAAGGACCGGGAGCTCAGTGAAGTGCTCGCGACCGCCCTCCACCGTGACCAGCAAATGGGTCATACCCAGGCCGGCCCACAACGTGCTGATTTGCGTCTGCGCTTAGGCGGACACAACGCCGCGGACATCTTGTCCCGTGGCCAGCAGAAGCTGGTGGTCTGTGCCTTGCGCATTGCCCAGGGGCACCTGGTGAGCCAGGCTCGCCGCGGTCAGTGTATTTATCTGGTGGATGACTTGCCGTCCGAGCTGGACGAGCAGCATCGCCGCGCACTTTGTCGCTTGTTGGAAGACTTACGCTGCCAGGTGTTTATCACCTGTGTAGACCACGAATTATTGAGGGAAGGCTGGCAGACGGAAACGCCAGTCGCTTTGTTCCACGTGGAACAAGGCCGTATCACCCAGACCCACGACCATCGGGAGTGAAGGCATGAGCGAAGAAAATACGTACGACTCGACCAGCATCAAGGTGCTGAAAGGTTTGGATGCCGTACGCAAACGTCCCGGTATGTACATTGGCGACACCGATGACGGCAGCGGTCTGCACCACATGGTGTTCGAGGTGGTCGATAACTCCATCGACGAAGCGCTGGCCGGCCATTGCGACGACATCAGCATCATCATCCACCCGGATGAATCCATCACCGTGCGCGACAACGGTCGCGGCATCCCGGTAGATGTGCATAAAGAAGAAGGCGTTTCGGCGGCAGAGGTCATCATGACCGTGCTCCACGCCGGCGGTAAGTTCGACGATAACTCCTACAAGGTCTCCGGCGGTCTGCACGGCGTAGGTGTATCGGTAGTGAACGCCCTGTCCGAGGAGCTGATCCTCACCGTGCGCCGTAGCGGCAAGATCTGGGAACAGACCTATGTCCACGGTGTTCCGCAAGAGCGGATGAAGATCGTTGGCGACAGCGAAACCACCGGTACCCAGATCCACTTCAAGCCTTCGGCTGAAACCTTCAAGAACATCCACTTCAGCTGGGACGTCCTGGCCAAGCGGATCCGTGAACTGTCCTTCCTCAACTCCGGTGTCGGCATCGTCCTCAAGGACGAGCGCAGCGGCAAGGAAGAGCTGTTCAAGTACGAAGGCGGCCTGCGGGCATTCGTTGAATACCTGAACACCAACAAGACTGCGGTCAACCAGGTGTTCCACTTCAACATCCAGCGTGAAGACGGCATCGGCGTGGAAATCGCCTTGCAGTGGAACGACAGCTTCAACGAGAACCTGTTGTGCTTCACCAACAACATTCCTCAGCGCGACGGCGGTACCCACCTGGTGGGCTTCCGTTCGGCCCTGACCCGTAACCTGAACAACTACATCGAGCAGGAAGGCCTGGCCAAGAAACACAAGGTCGCCACCACTGGTGACGATGCTCGTGAAGGCCTGACCGCGATCATCTCGGTGAAGGTGCCGGATCCGAAGTTCAGCTCCCAGACCAAGGACAAGCTGGTTTCTTCCGAAGTGAAGACCGCGGTCGAACAGGAAATGGGCAAGTACTTCTCCGACTTCCTGCTGGAAAACCCCAACGAAGCCAAGTTGGTGGTGGGCAAGATGATCGACGCTGCCCGCGCTCGTGAAGCGGCGCGTAAAGCCCGTGAAATGACTCGCCGCAAAGGCGCGCTGGATATCGCCGGCCTGCCGGGCAAACTGGCGGACTGCCAGGAAAAGGATCCGGCCCTGTCCGAACTCTACCTGGTGGAAGGTGACTCTGCTGGCGGTTCCGCCAAGCAGGGCCGCAACCGCAAGACCCAGGCGATCCTGCCGCTCAAGGGCAAGATCCTCAACGTCGAGAAGGCACGCTTCGACAAGATGATCTCCTCGCAAGAGGTGGGCACCCTGATCACCGCGCTGGGCTGCGGCATCGGCCGTGAAGAGTACAACATCGACAAGCTGCGTTATCACAACATCATCATCATGACCGATGCTGACGTTGACGGTTCGCACATCCGTACCCTGCTGCTGACCTTCTTCTTCCGTCAGTTGCCGGAGCTGATCGAGCGCGGCTACATCTACATCGCCCAGCCGCCGCTGTACAAGGTCAAGAAAGGCAAGCAAGAGCAATACATCAAAGACGACGACGCCATGGAAGACTACATGACCCAGTCGGCTCTGGAAGATGCCAGCCTGCACTTGAACGAAGAAGCCCCGGGGATCTCCGGCGAGGCGCTGGAGCGCCTGGTCAACGACTTCCGCATGGTGATGAAGACCCTCAAGCGCCTGTCGCGCCTGTACCCGCAGGAGCTGACCGAGCACTTCATCTACCTGCCGGCCGTGACCATGGAGCAACTGTCCGACCACGCCGCCATGCAGGATTGGCTGGCCAAGTACGACGCCCGCCTGCGCACTTCCGAGAAGTCCGGCCTGGTCTACAAGGCCAGCCTGCGCGAAGACCGTGAACGCAATGTGTGGCTGCCAGAGGTCGAGCTGATCTCCCACGGCCTGTCCAACTACGTCACCTTCAACCGCGACTTCTTCGGCAGCAACGACTACAAGACCGTCGTCTCCCTCGGTGCTCAACTGAGCACCCTGCTGGACGAAGGCGCGTATGTTCAGCGCGGCGAACGCAAGAAAGCCGTCACCGAGTTCAAGGAGGCCCTGGACTGGCTGATGGCGGAAAGCACCAAGCGCCACACCATCCAGCGATACAAAGGTCTGGGCGAGATGAACCCTGACCAGCTGTGGGAAACCACCATGGACCCAAGCATGCGCCGCATGCTTAAAGTGACCATCGAAGACGCCATCGGCGCCGACCAGATCTTCAACACCCTGATGGGTGATGCGGTCGAGCCTCGTCGCGACTTCATCGAAAGCAACGCCCTGGCGGTGTCCAACCTGGACTTCTGATCCGGGGGCACAGCTGGAAATAAAAAGGCCGACGCTTAGCGTTGGCCTTTTTATTGGATGGAGTAAATAAGGACGTTGATCTTGGCAGGTACAAACAGCCACCTATTCGATGAAGTACCCTACCCCATCGCCTGGCGTTTCAATGCCGTGGACTGTGGCCTGAGTGCTGACGACAAACAGCAAGTCGTACTGTTTGATCAGGTAGCGTCAAAGGCGCTATGGGACTGGTTCATTCCAGTGCCCAGCCTTATCACAGCGCAGAGGTCATATTTTCCTTCGAGGAAAACTTCTTTTACGTGCAGTTCATGAGGCCCATGGCGGCGCCTCGGTGAGATGGAATGGATACCTCGACAGCACAGTTTCACAAGATCATTTTCAAGCTCACCGTCGACGCCGACGGTTATCCACCGGTGGAGTATGAGTCGATTTGGGGCATTCAACGGGGGGCGGATGTCTACCAGTTGGATAACACGCCCTACTATCTCTATGGCGTTAGCAAGGGGGACTGGGTGCTGACTCGCGCTGAGGCCCATGAGCGGATCGCGACTGTCGTGGTGCGGCAATCCGGGCACTCGACGCTGCGGGTTTTTGCCGAGCGCGAGTCAGAGCGCTCGGGGATTGTGCAGCACCTGCGCAGCCTTGGCGCCCGGTGCACGGTTACCCGGGGCCTGTCGCTGTTCACTGTGGATATCGCGCCCGAGGTCAGTTTTTGCGCAATCGACCAATACCTGGCCTCCATCTCCGACGACCAACATGTCGCCTATGAAGATGCCTGTTTACAGCACGAGGCCATTGAGCCTGCGCGCCTGAGCGAGTGCTCTTCACTGGCCTCACTTGAGTGCGTCACCTGGCGGGATCACTAGGTGCTGTGCTGGCACCTGAGCTGCGAGACGCTCCGGCCATCGAACAGGCGCGTTCGAGATGTGTTTATCGATCAGTTGACCCCGCTACGCGGCTGAGCCGGTTCGGCTCATTTCACCCTTTGTAGAAACAGCAATCGCACGGAAATGGGTTATGGATGATGAAAACCAGGAAATATCGATTCGGGTTGTTGCGGGGCAGAATAGCCGTGGCCCGGTCTATGAGCCGCTGCATGTCCGGCGCATTGATGAGGACAGTTACGAGATTCTCTATTCTCCAGGGCTGGCGCTGAACCTGGCCAAGGGCGACATCATTTCGATCAAGGATCCGCAGGCCCCCGCCGTGGTGCTCAAGCGTGGCGGCAACTTCTGCATCCATATCTATTCGGATCACATCCCTGAAGAACACATCATGGCCCTGGCGGCGGATGTGGCGAGCGAATTGGGTGGCATGCTCGACGGGCGCTACAAGGGCAATCTGACATTGTCGGTGCCGGCGCGAAGCGGCATGGACAACATCGCCCTGTTCTTCAACCGCTTTCGCGAGACCACGGGCAGCGAGTGGTACTACGCCAACATCTATAAAAACCTCGATGACACCGATGACGAGACCCTGCTCGATTGGTGGCTGGCCCTATGAACGAAAGACAGCAGCTTATCTGTGAACGCTACGACCTTGCTCCCCAGGCCCCGGAGCCGATGATTGCTCTGGCCATAGGCTCCCTTGCGCAATCGCCCATCTATGGCACCCGGGTCGAGTTGCCGGAAAACGGCACGGTCAGTTGGTTTATCCACTGCGGCGAACATTCCACTGCGGTGGATTTCTACCAGCCTCTGTGTGCCGAGCATCTGCTCGAGCTGTTGCCGGAGGTGATCGATTACCTGTACCTGCCGAGCGGGACGCGTTTCATCATCGACCGCGCCGGCTATGAAGATGTCTGGCGGGACCCGGAATGATATCAAGCCGCTTTTGAAGGCAAGCAGTCAGCTGCCCTGTTCTTCAGGCGACGCGACACTTTCCAGGCGGTAGCCATAGCCGTAGATCGTCAACAGCTGCCAGCCGCGATCCGCGGTCAGCCCGAGTTTGTTGCGCAAGCGGTAGATGTGGGTATCCAGGGGCCGTGAGGAAACGATTTCCTCATGGGTCCAGAACCGTTCGTACAGGTACTCCCGGGACAGCGGCCGGCCCAGGTTGGCGAACAGGCAGCGGGCCAGGCGGTACTCGCGCTCGGTAAGGCTGATGGGAGCGCCGGCGCGGGTGACGGTCAGTTCCGCATCATCGAAGCTCAGGTCGTTGAAACTCTGCACTTCTTCGCTGTGGTTGCGCTGCAAGCCATGGCGGCGCAGTACCGCGTTGACCCGGGCCTTGAGTTCGTTGGGGCGAAACGGCTTGCTCAGGTAGTCGTCGGCACCGGTGTTCAGGGCCTGGACGATATCGCTCTCGGCATCGCGGCTGGTGAGCATGATGGCCGCGGGCGGCGAATCCATGTGTTCCCGGGTCCAGCGCAACAGGGACAGGCCGCTGAGGTCCGGCACTTGCCAGTCGAGGATCAGCAGGTCGAAGGTTTCCCGGCGCAACTGGCGCAGCAGGTCTTCTCCGCGCTCGAAGCTGTGCAAGGTCCAGGGCTGTTCGCCGGGGCCGGGAATCTCTCGCAGTGTCTGTTCCACCCGCGCCAGTTCCGCAGGTTCGTCATCCAGTATCGCGACACGCATGCGAGGCAGTTCCTTATGGTTCCAAGAGCGCCCGGGGCCGTGGCTGCCGGGCTCGGACTGAGGGGAAGTTTAGGCACCTGGCCTGAATCTGAACAATTGTGGCGAATTGCTCTTGAGCCCCGGGTCCCTCGGTACGCTGATATCAAATAGCCGGTAAGGCGCCCGGAGCACGGGCCGTCGGGCTATTGAGCAGCACGATACCGGCTCGTACAAACAAGGAAAAGAACCATGGGGAACCTGCTCAGGAAAGGCCAGGTCGCGCTTGTCAGAATATTCAGCGGCGATGATCCGGTGCGTCTTCTCAGTTTGATGCTGGCGGCTTATCTGGGAATCAGTGCCTGTACCGTGCCAGCGTCCACAGCGGGCTGCTGTCAGCCCTCCGGCATCGGGCAATACCCGGCGTTTGCCCTGCCCGCCGGCAGTGACTCCAACCTGACCCTGGACGCCGAGCCCGTGATCGGTCGGACAGCGCTACCCACGAACCTGCAGCCACCGGCCCCGCGCTGGGTGTTCTAGAGGCCGCGGCAATGATTCTGAACAAATATTGCAAATCCGTCGCAGCTTTGCGGCCAGCGTTACATTGCTTCCCGCTGAGTGGCACACGGGGGCACCTGGAAGTGCTCCGACACAGGGAGTGTCAACCGCCAGGCTGGCGGGACAACGCGCGCGCGCGTGCGTCGTTGAAGGGGAATACAGGGAGTGCCTCCTCAGGACTTTGGGCCGGGCGACCTGTCGCTCCGGTTCCGACACAGGGACGTGTCACTTTCTTCTCGCCCTGTCCTGTTTCCGCCCTCGCCCGACCGGGTTCCTGTCTTTGGGCGACATCCCGCAGCGTCCGGCTTTCTGCCAACGATCTGCCTCAGGTATGGTGCGTAGGATTTCGCCGCGGTTTTCCCAAAGGCTCTAAGCACATCCATGAATGACCTCTGCCCTTTTCCGTCCACCGGCCGGCCTCAGGTCGCGCGTGTCGCCCTGCTGTTGGCCGGGTTGATTCTGCCGTTGTGTGCGGCACAGGCGGCTGCGCCACGGCTGCCCTATATCGATGACAACCAGCAGTGCCGTGGTCAGCCCCTGCCGGCGACGGTGGAACACCTGACCGGCGAAGCCTGGAAACTGGACGCCAAGGGACGCGAGGTGCTCCTGCAGGAAGGCATGAGCATCGATGAGAAGGAAGGGGTCAGGACCTCGCCGTCGGCCTTCGTCAGCCTGTCCCTGGGAGACGGTTCGCGGGTGGTGCTGCCTTCCAGTTCCCAGGTCACCCTGCAACTCAATAACCGGTACGCCATCCCTCAGGTTGTGCTGGAGCAGGGCCAGATCGAGTCCTACGTGATCAAGCGCACCAGTGATCACGACCGTTTCCAGATCGTTACGCCGGTGGGCGTGCTGGGGGTTCGCGGTACTCACTTCCGGGTACGCAATGACGATCAGCAATCCCTGGTGGAGGTGCTCAATGGCCAGGTGGCAGTGAATCGCGAAGAGGACGCGCCGCAGCCGGGACCGCGGCGTACGCGTCAGCGCCCTGTGGATAAACCGGCAGGCCCGGTGCCGGGTGAAGTCCAGGTCATGGCGCGCCAGGGGCTGCGGATCCAGAAACAGGGCGAGCTCAAGCCGGTGGAACTGCTGGCCGCGCCGAGGCTGCTGGGGCAGTCTGGGCAGACCGGTGCCCTGCCCGTCTGGCAACTGATCCTGCAACCTTTGCCCGGTGCCAGCCGCTACCGGGCCCAGGTCGCCACCGACAAGGACTTCCTGAACATCAAGCAGGAGCAGTTCTCCAGCACCCCGCAGGTCAACTTCACCGGCTTGCAGGCATTTTTTTATCACGTGCGTCTTTCGGCGTTCGATGAGCACGGCCTGGAAGGCGAAACCGGGGTCTATGACATCTTTTATTACCCCAGGACCACCCGTGTTGAATAACGCTCCGGTGGGCCGTCCATGAGCGTGTGGCGCCGTCGGGCCGAAGGCCGTGAACCGACCCAGGCTCAGCGCCTGTTCCGCGGGCTGGTGCGGGAGTGGCTGTGGGTCAGCCTGATTCTTCTGCCGCTGACTGCGGTGTTGTCCCTGAGCCACGGCCTGGCCCTGAACAATCTGTTCTACGACAACCTGCGGCGCTTCACCCCGCTACCGGTGGACCCGCGCATCCTGCTGGTGACCATCGACGACTACAGCTTGCAGCAACTGGGGCGCTGGCCCTGGCCGCGGGCCATGCATGGCCAACTGCTGGACCGGCTGAGCGCGGCCGAGGCCAAAGGGGTGCTGTTCGATGTGATCCTCAGTGAACCCGGCAGCACGGTGGAAAACGACACCCGCCTGGCTGCCGCCCTGTGCCGGGCCGGCAATGTGTTCCTGCCGGTGCTGCGCCAGGGCGTTGCCCGCTATGGCCAGGACATTGAGGAAATCCCGCCGGTGCCGCTGCTGCGCAATTGCGCCCGCGGCCTGGGCCATATCAATGCCGAAGCGGATGCCGATGGCACGGTGCGCAGCGTGTACCTGCGCGAAGGCCCGATGCTGGCTCCCCGGGCGCAACTGACATGGCTGCTGTACCAACTGACCGAAGCCGAGCCGGCATTTCCCCATATGCCCGGGCCCGGTGAACCTCGCGTGGCCCAGGGGTGGCTGCGGTCCAACCCGGTGCGCATTCCCTTTATCAGCGCCGACGCCGGCTTTCCCAGCGTGCCCTATGTCAGCGTGCTGCGGGGCGAAGTGCCGCCGGAGCTGCTGCGCGACCGGCTGATCCTGGTGGGCTCCACGGCCCCGGGGCTGGGGGACCGCTACGTGACCCCGCAATCCGGCAGCCAGGGCACCACCCCGGGGGTGGAGATCCAGGCCAACCTGCTCAACGGCCTGCTCCAGCATCGCAGCGTGGTTGCCCTGGGCCAGTGGTCGGGGATGCTGCTGTCCATGGCCCTGACCGCTGTGTTGCTGGGCCTGTTGCTGTGGCGGCCGCGCCACGCGCTGTGGATAACCCTGGGTTGCATGGGGCTGGGCCTGGCGGGCTCGGTATTGATGCTGCGGCTGGGCTACTGGTGGTCGCCGGTGGCCAGCCTGCTGGGCATGCTGCTGGCCTACCTGATCTGGAACTGGCGCCGGCTGAGCGTGATCCTGGCCTACTTCGGCTGGGAACTGGCGCGCCTGGACAGCGAGCCCAAGGTGTTGCCGGAACGCCGGCGCAGCCAGGCCCCGGCCGGGGATGTGCTGCAGGGGCAGATCGTCGCTCTGGAGCAGGCCCTGAGCCGCACCCGGGACACCCGGCGTTTTATCGCCGATGGCCTGGAGTACCTGCCGGTGGCGACCCTGATCAGCGACCCCGACGGCAAGATCCTGCTGGCCAACCGCAATGCACGGGAAGTGTTTGCCCATTCCCTGGTGGGTGAAGGGCTGATTGCCCAGTTGGCCGCCCTGGGTTACCCGGGCCTGACGGAACCGGCCTTGTACCCCCGGCTGGAACAACTGCCGGCGGTGGAGTTCCGTGATGTTCAGCAGCGCAGCCTGCGCATGGAACTGGCGCCGCTGCTGCCGGTGGACAGCGATACCGCCATTGGCTGGCTGCTGAGCCTCACCGACCTCAGCGTCGAGCGCGACGCCGAACAGCAACGCAGCGTGCTGTTGCGCTTTCTGTCCCATGATCTGCGCGCGCCCCATTCGGCGATCCTGGCCTTGCTGGATGTGCAGCGCCATCAGCCGGCGACGCCCCGGCAGGTGTACGGCCAGATCGAACAGCAGGTACGCCGGGCCTTGGCTCTGACCGAGGCCTTCGTGCAGTTGGCCAAGGCCGAGTCGGAGGCCTACCAGTTCGAACCGAGCATGTTCGCCATGCTGGTCCTGGACGCCTTCGATCAGGCCACGACCCTAGCCCAGTTGAAGGACATTCACCTGGAGCATGACCTGGACGACGAGGCCGAAGGCCTGGTGCTGGCGGACCAGTCGCTACTGACCCGGGCGCTGTTCAACCTGCTGGAAAACGCCATCAAGTACAGCCCGGTGGAGTCCAGGGTGAGTGTTCGGGTCAGTTGTACCCCAGGCTGGCTGCGCTGCGAGATCACCGATGAAGGCCGGGGTATCGATGCCGCGGATCTGCCCCAGCTGTTCGGCCAGTACCAGCGCTTTGCTTCGGCCAAGGGCATTGATGGCCTGGGCCTGGGTTTGTCCATGGTCAAGGCGGTGGTGGACCGGCATCAGGGCCGTATCAGTTGCCAGAGCGTGGTGGGTCGGGGCTCTTGCTTCATCCTCGAACTGCCTTTGCTGGAGGAATGAAGGGCCGGGAATATCCCAGGTGAAAAAAACCGGCTCCAAGGCCGGTTTTTTTGTCTGCTGAAAAACTTATGCACGTTTTTCCACATTTTATGAGCTTGGGAAATATATATATAAATCAGTGATTTATAATTCGATTTCAAGCCTTGTAGGAAAAGTCGTACACAGGTTATCCACAGAAGCTCATACAGCAACCTTATCCGTAGAAGTGGCCAATGGTGGCAATGAGCCCATATCCCGTTGAGCCTGTTCATTCCAGGCCGCCACCCGGTCATTGAGCTCGGCGATGGCCCGCGGGCCGCTGCCTTCGGCATACATCGGCGCGCCGATGGTCACGGTGATGGTGCCGGGGCGCTTGGCCCAGCCGGTCTTCGGCCAGAACTTGCCCGCGTTGTGGGCCACCGGCAGCACCGGCAGGTCGGCATTCACCGCCAGGGCGCTGCCGCTGCGGGAAAACTTGCCGATCTGGCCGTAAGGCACGCGGGTGCCTTCAGGGAAGATCAGTACCCAGACATTGTCCTTGAGCAACTCGTCGCCCTTGCTCGCCACCTGCTTGAGGGCAGCCTTGGGGTTGTCCCGGTCAATGGCGATGGGCCGCAGCATGGCCATGGCCCAGCCGAAAAACGGCACATACAGCAGCTCGCGCTTGAGCACCTGGCTCAGGGGCTCGAAGTAGGCCGAGAGAAAGAAGGTTTCCCAGGTGCTCTGGTGATTGGAAACGATCACGCAAGGCCGCTCGGGGACGTTTTCCGCGCCCTTCACTTCCACGCGGATATTGAGGAATACCTTGGTCAGCCACAGCGCGCAGCGACACCAGTAGACGTTGATAAAGCGATAGCGCGCCTTGAATGGGAGGAACGGCGCGATAAAAAAGCTCAGGGAGCACCACAGCAAGGAACTGGTGCCCAGTAGCAGGTAAAAGAAAAAGGTTCTGATGGCCTGCAGGATCGACATAGCGGCATTTACCATTGCGGGCATTGCCCGCCTGTTAAAAAGCGCTCTCCCGAACAGTCCTTGGTCAGGATGCCAGAAGGGGCCTAATTGTGGATAAGTTCAGCGGCAACGGCCGCCAGGTCGTCAAAAATCAAGGTGCCTACCGGCAGGGTTTTCCCCAGAGTCTTTTCGCCTTTCCCGGTCTTTACCAATACTGGCTGAGAGTCGACGGCTTTTGCGGCTTCCAGGTCACCGAGACTGTCACCGACAAACCATAGACCTGTCAGTTCTGCCTGGTAATGCTCGGCAATGGTTCGCAGCATGCCCGGTTTCGGTTTGCGGCAGGCGCACCCTTCGTCGGGCCCATGGGGGCAGTAGACGATCAGCCCGACTTCGCCGCCCTGCTCCGCCACCAGTTCGCGCAGGCGCGCGTGCATGGCATCGAGGGTGGCCAGGTCGTAGTAGCCGCGAGCGATGCCGGACTGGTTGGTGGCGATCGCCACCGTCCAGCCGGCCTTGCTCAACTGCGCAATGGCTTCGATCGCGCCGGGGAGCGGAATCCACTCCCGCACCGATTTGATGTAGGCATCGGAGTCGTGATTGATCACGCCGTCACGATCGAGTATCAGCAGTTTCACAGCAGTTCCCTACCTGATCAGCTCAGTACCGAAATGTCGGCCACGCCCAGGAACAGGCCCCGCAGCCGCGCCAGCAGCGCGTAGCGGTTGGCCCGTACATTGGCGTCCTCGGCATTGACCATCACCGCCTCGAAGAAGGCGTCCACCGGCTCGCGCAGGGCGGCCAGGCGGGCCAGGGTCTCGCTGTACTGGCGGGCAGCGGCCATGGGCTGTACAGCCTGGTCCGCTTGCTGGATCGCCGAGTACAGGGAGAACTCGTTGGCGTTGTCGAAGTACTTGGCTTCGATGGTGGTCGGCACATTGCCTTCGATCTTGCTCAGCAGGTTCGACACGCGCTTGTTCACCGCAGCCAGGGCGGCGGCTTCCGGCAGCTTGCGGAAGGCCTGCACGGCTTGCACGCGCTGGTCGAAGTCCAGGGCCGAACCCGGCTTCAGGGCACGCACCGAGAGGTAGGTGGCCACATCCACGCCTTCGTCTTCGTAACGGGCACGCAGGCGGTCGAAGATGAACTCCAGCACCTGGTCGGCCAGGCCGGCGGCCTTGACCTTGCTGCCGAAGGCGCTGACGGCGAAGGCCACGGCGTCGTTCAGGTCGAGGTCGAACTTCTTCTCGATCAGGATCCGCAGCACGCCCAGTGCCGCGCGACGCAGGGCGTAGGGGTCCTTGCTGCCGGTGGGCAGCATGCCGATGCCGAAGATCCCCACCAGGGTGTCCAGCTTGTCGGCGATGGCCACGGCGGCACCGGTCACGGTGCTGGGCAGCTCGGCGCCGGCGCCACGTGGCATGTACTGCTCGTTCAGGGCCAGGGCGACATCTTCCGGCTCGCCGTCATTGAGGGC
Organism: Pseudomonas sp. GW822-FHT06D10; assembly: GCF_058799535.1. NCBI lineage: Bacteria > Pseudomonadati > Pseudomonadota > Gammaproteobacteria > Pseudomonadales > Pseudomonadaceae > Pseudomonas > Pseudomonas sp. GW822-FHT06D10. The sequence continues at coordinate 695,896 of NZ_JBXALN010000003.1, forward strand.
GTAGTAGTAGCCGGCGATACCTTGCATCTCCGGGAACTCGCCGACCATCTCGGTGGCCAGGTCGCACTTGGACAGCAGGCCGGCGCGTGCGGCGCGCTGGGCGTCGCCGCCGATGCGCGGGGCAATGAAGGCGGCCAGCTTGGAGATCCGCTCGGCCTTGTCGTAGACGCTGCCGAGTTTTTCCTGGAAGACCACGTTCTGCAGGCGCAGGTTGAAGTCTTCGAGCTTCTGCTTCTTGTCCTGCTTGAAGAAGAACTCGGCGTCGGTCAGGCGTGGGCGCACGACTTTCTCGTTGCCCTCGATGATCTGGCGCGGGTCCTTGCTCTCGATGTTGGCCACGGTGATGAAGCGCGGCAGCAGCTTGCCGTCCACGTCCAGCAGGCAGAAGTACTTCTGGTTGTCCTGCATGGTGGTGATCAGGGCTTCCTGGGGCACTTCGAGGAAGCGCTCCTCGAACGAGCACACCAGTGGCACCGGCCATTCGACCAGGGCAGTCACTTCGTCCAGCAGGTCCGCCGGGACGATCGCCGTGCCTTCCTGCAGGGTCGCCAGTTCCGCGGTGCGCTTGCTGATCAGCTCGCGACGCTCGTTGGCGTCGGCCAGCACGTAGGCGGCACGCAGGTCGGCCAGGTAGTTGGCCGGCGCGGTGATGCGCACGCTTTGCGGGTGGTGGAAGCGGTGGCCGCGGGAGTCGCGACCGGCCTTCTGGGCGAGGATGGTGCAGTCGATGACCTCATCGCCCAGCAGCATCACCAGCCATTGAGTCGGGCGCACGAACTCTTCCTTGCGCGCGGCCCAGCGCATGCGCTTGGGAATCGGCAGGTCGTTCAGCGAATCTTCGACGATGGTCGGCAGCAGGCTGGCGGTCGGCTTGCCCTTGATGCTCTGGCTGTAGCGCAGTTTCGGGCCGCTCTGGTCGATCTCGCTGAGTTCGACGCCGCACTTCTTGGCAAAGCCCAGGGCCGCCTGGGTCGGGTTGCCTTCAGCATCGAAGGCTGCCTGGCGTGGCGGGCCGTCGAGGTTGATGCTGCGATCCGGCTGCTGGGTGGCCAGTTGGGTGATCAGCACCGCCAGGCGCCGTGGCGCGGCGTATACGTGCTTGGCCTGGAAGCTCAGGCCGGCGCTCTGCAGGCCTTTTTCGATGCCGGCCAGAAAGGCTTCGGCCAGGGTGTTCAGGGCTTTGGGTGGCAGTTCTTCAGTGCCCAGTTCAACCAGAAAATCTTGCGCACTCATTGTGCCGCCTCCAACTTAGCCAACACTTCATCACGCAGGTCCGGGGTTGCCATCGGGAAGCCCAGTTTGGCACGGGCCAGCAGGTAGGCTTGCGCAACGGAACGCGCCAGGGTGCGCACACGCAGGATGTACTGCTGGCGTGCGGTGACCGAGATGGCCCGGCGTGCATCCAGCAGGTTGAAGGTGTGCGAGGCCTTGAGGACCATTTCATAGCTCGGCAGCGGCAGTGGCTGATCCAGCTCGATCAGGCGCTTGGCTTCGCTTTCGTAGAAATCGAACAGTTCGAACAGCTTCTCGACGTTGGCGTGTTCGAAGTTGTAGGTCGACTGCTCCACTTCGTTCTGGTGGAACACATCGCCATAGGTGACCTTGCCGAACGGGCCGTCGGCCCACACCAGGTCGTATACCGAATCCACGCCCTGCAGGTACATGGCCAGGCGTTCCAGGCCATAGGTGATTTCACCGGTCACCGGGTAGCACTCGATGCCACCGGCTTGCTGGAAGTAGGTGAACTGAGTCACTTCCATGCCGTTGAGCCAGACTTCCCAGCCCAGGCCCCAGGCGCCCAGGGTCGGCGATTCCCAGTTGTCCTCGACGAAGCGGATGTCGTGCACCAGCGGGTCCAGGCCCACGTGCTTCAGGGAACCCAGGTACAGCTCCTGGAAGTTCTCCGGGTTGGGCTTCAAGACCACCTGGAACTGATAGTAGTGCTGCAGGCGGTTGGGGTTTTCGCCGTAGCGGCCGTCAGTCGGGCGACGACTGGGCTGCACATAAGCGGCGTTCCAGGTTTCCGGGCCGATGGCCCGCAGGAAGGTAGCGGTGTGGAAAGTGCCGGCGCCTACTTCCATATCGTAGGGCTGAAGTACCACACAACCTTGCTCGGCCCAGTACTGCTGGAGGGCGAGGATCAAGTCTTGGAAGGTACGCACGGCTGGCGTAGGCTGGCTCACGAAATTCACCTGTTACTTGGGCTGCGATTTAAGGAGCGGGAGTATACCCGATTCAGTCCTGCGCACGCCCACTGGAGCCTTATGCCACGCTGCTTTTGGTGTTCCGAAGATCCGCTGTACATGGCTTATCACGATCAGGAGTGGGGCGTGCCGCTGCGCGATGGGCAGCGCTTGTTCGAGTTGTTATTGCTCGAAGGGTTCCAGGCCGGGCTGTCATGGATCACCGTGCTGAAGAAGCGCGAGCACTATCGCCAGGTGCTGTTCGGCTTCGATGTGCAGCGCGTGGCGCAGATGAGCGATGCCGAGATCGACGACCTGATGCAGGACCCGGGCATCATCCGCAACCGCCTCAAGCTCAACGCCGCGCGGCGCAACGCCCAGGCCTGGCTGGAGCTGGAAGACCCGGTGGCCTTTCTCTGGGCCTTCGTCGGTGGCGTGCCGAAGATCAACCATTTCAAGGACCGCAGCGAAGTGCCGGCGGTGACGCCGGAGGCCGAAGCCATGAGCCGCGGCTTGCGCAAGGCCGGCTTCACTTTCGTCGGCCCGACCATCTGTTATGCGCTGATGCAGGCCTCGGGGATGGTCATGGACCACACCCTGGACTGTGATCGGTACGCCATCCTGGCCGATGCGTGGTTAGAATAGCCGGCTGGCGACACGCTTCATGACCAAGATCAGGAGTCATTTGTGGATAAGTTCAAAGGCGCCCTGCTGGTGGGTGCTCTGCGGTTGTTTGCCCTGCTGCCCTGGCGCGCGGTGCAGGCGGTCGGCGCAGCCATCGGCTGGATCATGTGGAAGACGCCCAATCGTTCCCGCGAGGTGGTGCGTATCAACCTGGCCAAGTGTTTTCCACAGATGGACCCGGCGGAACGCGAGCGCCTGGTGGGCCAGAGCCTGAAGGACATCGGCAAGTCCCTGACCGAAAGCGCTTGCGCCTGGATCTGGCCGGCCGAGCGTTCCATTGCCCTGGTGCGTGAAGTCGAGGGCCTGGAAGTACTCAAGGACGCCCTGGCCTCGGGCAAGGGCGTGGTTGGCATTACCAGCCACCTGGGCAACTGGGAAGTGCTCAACCACTTCTATTGCAGCCAGTGCAAACCGATCATTTTCTACCGTCCGCCCAAGCTCAAGGCGGTTGACGAACTGCTGCGCAAGCAGCGGGTGCAACTGGGCAACCGCGTGGCGGCTTCCACCAAGGAAGGCATCCTCAGCGTCATCAAGGAAGTGCGCAAAGGGGGGGCAGTGGGCATCCCCGCCGACCCGGAACCGGCCGAGTCCGCCGGGATCTTCGTGCCCTTCTTCGCCACCCAGGCCCTGACCAGCAAGTTCGTGCCGAACATGCTGGCCGGCGGCAAGGCGGTCGGCGTGTTCCTCCATGCCCTGCGCCTGCCCGACGGCTCGGGCTACAAGGTGATCCTCGAAGCGGCGCCGGAAGACATGTACAGCACTGATACCGAAACCTCCTGCGCGGCCATGAGCAAGGTGGTCGAGCGTTATGTGGGGGCCTATCCAAGCCAGTACATGTGGAGCATGAAACGCTTCAAGAAGCGCCCGCCTGGCGAGGCGCGCTGGTACTGAGGGAGCTGGCACGATCTGTGGATAACCCCGCACCGGGAGTTATCCACAGCACACCGAACAAGGGCGCAGAAGATGTCCGATCATCGCAAGTCGTTCCGCATCAAGATTTCCCACGAAAGCATCGGCGAATGCCTGGGGCAGACCCGCAACCTGTCCGCCAGCGGCGTCTATGTACAGAGCCCGGCCCTGGCAAGACTGCCCAAGGGCGCGGTGGTCTACGGCCAGGTCCAGGGCCTGCCGGTGACGGCGCCGCGGGTGCGCATGGAAGTGGTGCAAGTGGACGCGGAAGGGATCGCCCTGCGCTACCTGTGAAATAGCCCCGTAGCCGCTGCCGAGCCCGCGAGGCTGCGAAAAGGACCGAAGGGCCTTGCTTGGCGCTCTCTTGTCGAGCCTGTGCGGGTCTTCAGCTAGCGAGCAGTGCATCGGAGTGCCGCCCAGCTCGTTCGCAGCCTGCAACTGCGGCTACCGAGGAGGGGTGGGGTCAGCCTTGAGACTGGCGGTCGAGTTTTTTCAGGAACACCGTCATTTCCTTTTCCGCCTGCTTGTCGCCGTGGCCCCGGGCCGCTTCCAGGCCCTGTTCCCAGGCCTGGCGCGCTGCCGGCAGGTCGCCCTGCCCCTGGCAGGCCTTGCCCAGCAACTTCCACGCTGCGGAATACTTGGGGTCGAAGGCCACGCAACGTTGCAGGTGCTCGGCGGCCTTGGCGAAATCGCCCTGATCCAGGTAACCCTTGCCCAGGCCAAAGCGCAGCAGGGCGTTATCCACACCCTTGGCGAGCATTTTTTCCAGGGATTCAAGCATCGTTGTCACTCCTGTGGGCTCGTGTAGCCTGCGATCAGGCCCGCAGGGCCTTCGCAAGGGCAGCGCCTGCTGCGCAGTCGATCGCAGCCTTCGGCAGCGGCTACAGAGTTGTTGATCAGAAGAAGCTCAGGCCGACGTGGAACAGTTTCTCCACGTCGCGGATGTGTTTTTTATCCACAAGGAACAGGATCACATGGTCGCCGGCTTCGATCACCGTGTCGTCGTGGGCGATCAGTACTTCTTCGTCGCGAATGATCGCGCCGATGGTGGTGCCCGGCGGCAGGCCGATGTTCTCGATGGCACGGCCGATCACCTTGCTCGACTTGGCGTCGCCGTGGGCGATGGCCTCGATGGCTTCCGCCGCGCCCCGGCGCAGGGAGTGCACGCTGACGATATCGCCACGGCGCACGTGGGCCAGCAGCGTGCCGATGGTGGCCAGCTGCGGGCTGATGGCGATGTCGATGTCGCCACCCTGGATCAGGTCGACGTAGGCCGGGTTGTTGATGATGGTCATCACCTTCTTCGCTCCCAGGCGCTTGGCCAGCAGCGAGGACATGATGTTGGCTTCGTCGTCGTTGGTCAGGGCCAGGAAGATATCGGCGTCGGCGATGTTCTCTTCCAGCAGCAGGTCGCGGTCCGAGGCGCTGCCCTGCAGCACCACGGTGCTGTCCAGGGTGTCGGAGAGGTAGCGGCAGCGGGCCGGGTTCATCTCGATGATCTTCACCTGGTAGCGGCTTTCGATGGCCTCGGCCAGACGCTCGCCGATCTGCCCGCCACCGGCGATGACGATGCGCTTGTAGGATTCCTCCAGGCGGCGCATCTCGCTCATCACCGCACGGATGTGGGCCTTGGCGGCGATGAAGAACACTTCGTCGTCGGCCTCGATCACTGTATCGCCCTTGGGCATGATCGGCCGGTCGCGACGGAAGATCGCCGCCACCCGGGTGTCGACGTTGGGCATGTGCTCGCGCAGCTGGCGCAGTTGCTGGCCCACCAGCGGGCCACCGTAGTAGGCCTTGACCGCCACCAGTTGCGCCTTGCCTTCGGCGAAGTCGATCACCTGCAGCGCACCGGGGTGCTCGATCAGGCGCTTGATGTAGTTGGTCACCACCTGCTCGGGGCTGATCAGCACGTCCACCGGAATCGCATCGTTGTCGAACAGCCCGGCGCGGGTCAGGTAGGCGGCTTCGCGCACCCGGGCGATCTTGGTCGGGGTGTGGAACAGGGTGTGGGCCACCTGGCAGGCGACCATGTTGGTCTCGTCGCTGTTGGTTACCGCCACCAGCATGTCGGCGTCGTCGGCGCCGGCCTGGCGCAGCACCGTCGGGAACGAGGCGCGGCCCTGCACGGTGCGGATGTCCAGGCGGTCGCCGAGGTCGCGCAGGCGTTCGCCGTCGGTGTCGACCACGGTGATATCGTTGGCTTCGCTGGCCAGGTGTTCCGCCAGCGTGCCACCCACTTGCCCGGCGCCGAGGATGATGATCTTCATCCAGTCACTCCCTTAAAACCGTTTAACCGCGTGCGGCGGCAATCTTGATCAGCTTGGCGTAGTAGAAGCCGTCGTGGCCGCCTTCTTGCGCCAGCAACTGGCGCCCGTGGGGCTGCTTGAGGCCGGCCGCAGGCTGCCCCAGTTGGCCGCCGATGTCCAATTCACGAGCACCCGGGGTGCGGGCCAGGAAGGCCTCGATGACCTCGGTGTTCTCGGTGGGCAGGGTCGAGCAGGTGGCGTAGAGCAGGATGCCGCCCACTTCCAGGGCCTGCCACATGGCATCCAGCAGTTCGCCTTGCAGTTGCGCCAGGGCGGCGATGTCTTCGGGCTGGCGGGTCAGCTTGATATCCGGATGGCGGCGGATCACCCCGGTGGCCGAGCAGGGAGCGTCCAGCAGGATCCGCTGGAACGGCTTGCCGTCCCACCAGGCCTGGGTGTCGCGGCCATCGGCGGCGATCAATTGGGCGTCGAGCCCCAGGCGGTCGAGGTTTTCCCTTACCCGCACCAGGCGCTTGGCCTCCAGGTCCACCGCTACCACGCCGGCCAGGGCCGGTTGCACTTCGAGGATGTGGCAGGTCTTGCCGCCCGGGGCGCAGCAGGCGTCCAGCACCCGTTGCCCCGGCGCCAGTTCCAGCAGCTCGGCGGCCAGTTGCGCGGCCTCGTCCTGCACACTGATCCAGCCTTCGGCAAAGCCCGGCAGGCTGCGTACATCCAAGGCTTCGTCGAGGACGATGCCGTCCTGGCTATAGACGCAAGCCTTGGCCGCAACTCCCGCTTCGCTCAACAGCTTCAGGTAGGCATCGCGGGAGTGATGCCGGCGGTTGACCCGCAGGATCATCGGCGGGTGGGCGTTGTTGGCGGCGCAAATGGCCTCCCACTGCTCGGGCCAGAACGCCTTGAGGGATTTCTGCAACCAGCGCGGGTGCGCGGTGCGCACCACCGGGTCGTGCTCCAACTCGGCCAGCAGCGTTTCGCTTTCGCGTTGGGCACGGCGCAGCACGGCATTGAGCAGAGCCTTGGCCCAGGGCTTTTTCAGCTTGTCGGCGCAGCCCACGGTTTCACCGATGGCGGCGTGGGCCGGAACCCGGGTGTAGAGCAACTGATAGAGGCCCACCAGCAGCAATGCTTCGACATCGGCGTCGGCTGCCTTGAACGGCTTCTGCAGCAGCTTGGCCGCCAGCGCCGACAGCCGCGGCTGCCAGCGTGCGGTGCCGAAGGCCAGGTCCTGGGTGAAGCCGCGATCACGGGCCTCGACCTTGTCCAGCTGGATCGGCAGCGAGCTGTTGAGCGAGGCCTTGCCGTTGAGCACGGCAGTCAGCGCCTTGGCGGCGGCCAGGCGCGGGTTCATTGGGCCTCCGCTGCTGGGCCGAGCAGGGTGCCGATGGCGAATTTCTCGCGGCGGCTGTTGAACAGGTCGCTGAAGTTCAGCGCCTTGCCCCCGGGCAGTTGCAGGCGGGTCAGGCACAGCGCCTGCTCACCGCAGGCAACGATCAGGCCGTCCTTGCTGGCGCCGAGGATTTCCCCCGGCGCGCCCTTGCCTTCGGCCAGGGTGGCGGCCAGCACTTTCAGCGCTTCGCCATTCAAGCTGCTGTGGCAGATCGGCCAGGGGTTGAAGGCCCGCACCAGGCGCTCCAGTTCCACGGCCGGGCGGCTCCAGTCGATGCGCGCCTCGTCCTTGTTCAGCTTGTGGGCGTAAGTGGCCAGGCTGTCGTCCTGGACTTCGCCTTCCAGGGTGCCGGCGGCCAGGCCTTCGATGGCTTGCAGCACTGCGGGCGGGCCCATCTCGGCCAGGCGGTCGTGCAGGCTGCCGCCGGTATCTTCGGCGCTGATCGGGGTGCTGACCTTGAGCAGCATCGGCCCGGTATCCAGGCCGGCTTCCATGCGCATCACGGTCACCCCGCTTTGCGCGTCACCGGCTTGCACCGCACGCTGGATCGGCGCGGCACCGCGCCAGCGTGGCAACAGCGAAGCGTGGCTGTTGATGCAACCCAGGCGCGGAATATCCAGCACCGCCTGGGGCAGGATCAGGCCGTAGGCCACCACCACCATCAGGTCCGGCTTGAGCGCTGCCAGTTCGGCTTGAGCCTCGGCATTGCGCAAGGTCGGCGGTTGCAGCACGGGGATGTCGTTTTCCAGAGCAAGCTGCTTGACCGGACTGGGCATCAGCTTCTGCCCGCGCCCCGCCGGACGGTCCGGCTGGGTGTAGACCGCAACGATCTGGTAAGGGCTGTCGAGCAGGGCCTTGAGGTGTTCGGCGGCGAATTCGGGGGTGCCGGCAAAGACGATGCGCAGTGGCTCAGTCATGGGAATTCTCGATGTTAAACATGCGGAAAAGAAAAAGGCTTGCCGTAGCAAGCCTTTGCAAGACGGTCATCAAGCCTGCTGGCGATGCTGCTTTTCCAGCTTCTTCTTGATCCGGTCACGCTTGAGCGTGGACAGGTAGTCGACGAACAACTTGCCGTTCAGGTGGTCGCATTCGTGCTGGATGCACACGGCGAGCAAACCTTCGGCGATCAGTTCGTAGGGCTGGCCGTCGCGGTCCAGGGCCTTGATCTTGACCCGTTGCGGGCGGTCGACGTTTTCGTAGAAGCCCGGTACCGAAAGGCAGCCTTCCTGGTACTGGTCCATCTCGTCGGTCAGGGCTTCGAACTCGGGGTTGATGAACACCCGTGGTTCGCTGCGGTCTTCGGACAGGTCCATGACCACCACGCGTTTGTGCACGTTGACCTGGGTCGCCGCCAGACCGATGCCTGGGGCCTCATACATTGTTTCAAACATGTCGTCGACCAACTGACGCACTTCGTCGTCCACTACGGCCACTGGTTTGGCGATAGTGCGCAGGCGCGGATCAGGGAATTCGAGGATGTTTAAAATGGCCATAAGCGTAATTGCTACACGTGTGAAGTAAGGGCGGAGTCGGCGTCCGCGCAGGTTCTGGACCTGGGCCGCCGGTGCAAAACGTGCTCTGGGATGGAGCGAGCCGTGCAGGCTCTGGCGTTTCACGCGAACGCACATAATAAAGGGATTCAGCCCATGAGGAAATCACTGTTCGCCCTGCTGCTGGCGGGCTGGACCGCCATCGGCCAGGCCCAGGTGCAACTGCGGGACAGTTATCCACAGCACTATCGGGTGCAGCCGGGCGATACCTTGTGGGGCGTCGCCAGCCTGTATCTGCAGCAGCCCTGGCAATGGCGCGAGCTCTGGCCGGCGGGCTTCGCCGGGCAGATCTTCCCTGGTGACCGCCTGCAACTGGTGCGCAATGACGGCCCGCCACGCCTGCAGCTGGAGCGACCAGCGGTGCCGCCGACGGTCAAGCTCGCGCCCCAGGCCCGGCGCCTGCCCCCTGCCCCGATTCCGAGCATCCCCCTGCAAGCGATCAGCAGCTTCTTGCTGGACAACCGCATCGTCGATCAGCCCGGGGCCCTGGAGCAGGCGCCGTATATCGTGGCCGGCGAGGGCGAGCGGGTGCTGGGTGGCATGGGCGACCGGCTTTTCGCCCGTGGCCGGCTGGACCCTGAGCAGCCGGTCTATGAGTTGTTCCGCCAGGGCAAGATCTACCGCGACCCCCTGAGCCAGGAACTGCTGGGGGTCAACGCCGACGCCATTGGCAGCGCCCGGGTGGTGGCGAGCGAAGGTGACCTGGCCACCCTCGCCTTGCAGAGCAGCAACCAGGAAGTGCGCCTGGGTGATCGCTTGCTGGCCGCCGATACCTCGGGGTTGCCGGGCTCCTTCAGCCCCAGTGCCCCGCAACGGCCGGTGGAAGGGCTGATCATCGACGTGCCCCGAGGGGTCACCCAGATCGGCGCCCTGGATGTGGTGACCCTCAACCGCGGGCGCCGCGACGGCCTGCTGGAGGGCAACGTACTGGCGGTGATCAAGACCGGTGAAACCGTGCGCGACCGGCAAACCGGCGAGCCGCTGAAAATCCCCGACGAGGCGGCCGGCTGGCTGATGGTGTTCCGCAGCTACGACAGGCTCAGCTACGGATTGGTACTCAAGGCCACGCGTTCGCTGGCGGTGCTGGACAAGGTCCGCAACCCCTGAGGGAGATCTTTCCTCAACAAGTTACCAACAGAGTTATCCACAGCTTGTTCCAGCTCAGGCTGGAGCCCTGACGATCAAGGATGATCCATGTCGAACTCGATGAGTGGCAGCATTTCCCCGGCAGAACTGGAAGCTCGATTGCGCTTGCACGTCCTGCCCGAACTCGGGCCGATGCGTTTTCAGCGCCTGCTTCAGGCATTCGGTTGCGCTTCTAAAGCACTCAGTGCCCCGGCCAGTGCCTGGCGTTCCCTGGACCTGCCGCCGGCCTGCAGCGAGGCCCGGCGCAGCCCCCAGGTGCGCGACGGCGCCCGTCGCGCATTGGCCTGGATAGATAGCCAGGCCCAGCATTTGCTGATGTGGGACCAGCCCGGCTACCCGCCCTTGCTGGCGCAACTCGAGGATGCGCCACCGCTGCTGTTCGTGGCCGGCGACCCCTCGATTCTCGAACGGCCGCAGTTGGCGATGGTGGGCAGCCGTCGCGCATCGCGACCGGGGCTGGACACCGCCGGGGCCTTTTCCCGCAGCTTGGCCCGTGCCGGTTTTGTCATCACCAGCGGTCTGGCCCTGGGCGTCGATGGCGCTGCCCATCAGGCGGCCCTGGATGTTGGCGGGCGCACCGTGGGCGTGCTGGGCACTGGCCTGGAAAATTTTTATCCACAGCGGCACCGGGCCCTGGCCAGGGCCATGATCGACCAGGGCAGTGCGGTGGTTTCCGAGTTCCCTCTGGATACCCCGGCGCGTGCGGAACACTTCCCCCGGCGCAATCGAATCATCAGTGGCCTGGCCCTGGGCGTGCTGGTGGTGGAGGCCAGCGTCGCCAGCGGTTCGCTGATTACCGCGCGGCTGGCGGCGGAGCAAGGCCGCGAGGTGTATGCCATCCCCGGTTCTATCCACCACCCCGGTGCCCGGGGCTGCCACCAGTTGATCCGCGACGGCGCGGTGCTGGTGGAAAGCGTGCAGCACATCCTGGAGACCCTGGCCGGCTGGCAGAACCTGCCGCCCAGCGCCTCGCTGCCGACAGCGGCCTGTACCCACCCGTTGCTGGCCTTGCTGCATGCGGCGCCCCACAGCAGCGAAGCCTTGGCCAGCGCCAGCGGCTGGCCCCTGCCCCGGGTGCTGGCGGCCCTGACCGAGCTGGAGATCGAAGGCCGTGCGGTCCATGAAAATGGGCGTTGGTATGCGCGTCTGAGCTAGGTTTTATAAGCAGGATCGGTAAACTGCGCACAGCTTTTATCTGGAGAGTCGGCAATGGTCAGCAGTTGGCGTGTGCAGCAAGCCGCACGAGAGATTCGCGCAGGGGCGGTGATTGCCTATCCAACCGAAGCGGTCTGGGGCCTGGGGTGCGATCCGTGGAATGAAGAGGCGGTGGATCGCCTGCTGGCGATCAAGTCACGGTCGGTGGACAAGGGCCTGATCCTGATCGCTGACAACATCCATCAGTTCGATTTCCTCTTCGAGGACTTCCCTGACACCTGGATCGATCGCATGTCCAGCACCTGGCCGGGGCCCAATACCTGGCTGGTGCCCCATCAGAACCTGTTGCCCGAGTGGGTCACCGGGGTCCATGACACGGTGGCGCTGCGGGTCAGCGACCATCCGCTGGTGCGTGAACTGTGTTCCCTGGTGGGCCCGCTGATTTCCACCTCGGCCAACCCCCAGGGGCGCCCGGCGGCGCGCACGCGGCTGCGCATCGAGCAATATTTCCGTGGGCAACTGGATCTGGTCCTCAGTGGCAGCCTGGGCGGGCGCAAGAACCCGAGCCTGATCCGTGACCTGGCTACCGGCAAGGTAGTTCGGCCTTCCTGAAGCCTTTCGCCGGCAAGCCGGCTCCTACGATACTCGGTAGGAACCGGCTTGCCGGCGAAGGCGTTCAAGGCAGCAGCACAGTCGAGCCAGTCGTGCGTCGCGCCGACAGTTCGATATGGGCCTTGGCCGCATCCACCAGGGCGAAGCGCTGGCCAATCTCGATCTTCAGCTTGCCGCTGGCAATCATGCCGAACAGGTCGTCGGCCATGCGCTGCAGGTTCTCGGCATTGTTGGCGTAGCTGGCCAGGGTCGGCCGAGTCACGTACAGCGAGCCCTTGGCCGAGAGAATCCCCAGGTTGACCCCGTCCACTGCGCCAGAGGCGTTGCCGAAGCTGACCATCAGCCCGCGTGGGGCCAGGCAATCCAGGGAGGTCAGCCAGGTGTCCTTGCCCACGCCGTCGTAGACCACCGGGCACTTCTTCCCGCCGGTCAGTTCCAGCACTCGCCGGGCCACGTCTTCATGGCTGTAGTCGATGGTTTCCCAGGCGCCCAGAGCCTTGGCGATGGCGGCCTTTTCCGGCGAGCTGACGGTGCCGATCAGCTTTACCCCGAGGGCCTTGGCCCACTGGCAGGCCAGGGAGCCGACACCGCCGGCAGCGGCGTGGAACAGCACGGTTTCGCCGCCCTGGAGTTCATAGGTCTGGCGCAGCAGGTACTGCACGGTCAGGCCCTTGAGCATGACCCCGGCGGCCTGTTCGAAGCTGATGGCGTCCGGCAGGCGCACCAGGTTGGCTTCGGGCAGCACATGCACATCGCTGTAGGCCCCCAGTGGGCCGCTGCCGTAAGCCACGCGGTCGCCGACCTTGAAACGGGTCACGGCACTGCCTACGGCCTCGACCACGCCCGCGCCTTCGGCCCCCAGGCCCGAAGGCAGGGCGGGCGGTGCGTAGAGACCGCTGCGGAAATAGGTGTCGATGAAGTTCAGGCCGATGGCCTTGTTGCTGACGCGAACCTGTTGCGGGCCCGGTTCCGCCGGTTGGTAATCCACATATTCGAGCACTTCGGGGCCGCCATGGGCGCGGAACTGGATACGTTTGGCCATCTGCATTCTCTCCTCGGACGTGTCGTGAAAGTGCTCTATCGGACTCCTCTGCTTGACCTTCGTCAACTGCGGAGCGCCCCGGCGCGGTGTTATGCTACGCGCCCATTTGCGCCGGCCCGTGCTCCATCCCTAGCGCCGCGTAGCTTTGCCCGATTCAAGGTGATGCCATGACTACCCGCACCGAGGCCGTGAAAGCCTACCTGCTCGACCTGCAAGACCGCATTTGCGCTGCACTGGAAACCGAAGACGGTGGCGCACGCTTCATCGAGGACGCCTGGACCCGGCCTGCCGGTGGTGGCGGGCGTACCCGGGTGATCGGCGACGGTGCAGTGATCGAAAAGGGTGGGGTGAACTTCTCCCATGTATTCGGCAGCGGCCTGCCGCCATCGGCCAGTGCCCACCGGCCCGAGCTGGCCGGCCGTGGCTTCGAGGCCCTGGGCGTGTCCCTGGTGATCCACCCGCACAACCCCCATGTGCCGACTTCCCACGCCAACGTGCGGTTCTTCATCGCCGAGAAGGAAGGCGAAGAGCCGGTCTGGTGGTTCGGCGGCGGTTTCGACCTGACCCCCTACTACGGCAACATCGATGACTGCGTGCACTGGCACCGGGTTGCCGAGCGGGCCTGCGCGCCCTTCGGTGCCGACGTCTATCCACGCTACAAGGCCTGGTGCGACAGCTATTTCCACATCAAGCACCGCAATGAACCGCGGGGCATCGGCGGCCTGTTCTTCGACGATCTGAACGAATGGGACTTCGACACCAGTTTCGCCTTCATGCGCGCCATTGGCGACGCTTACATCGAGGCCTACCTGCCCATCGTCCAGCGCCGCAAGGCCGCGGCCTACACCGCGCAGCAGCGGGAATTCCAGGAATTCCGCCGGGGCCGCTACGTGGAGTTCAACCTGGTCTACGACCGTGGCACCCTGTTCGGCCTGCAATCGGGCGGGCGCACCGAGTCGATCCTCATGTCGCTGCCGCCACAAGTGCGCTGGGGCTATGACTGGAAGGCCGAGCCGGGCAGCGAAGAAGCGCGCCTGACCGAATACTTCCTGCAGGATCGCGACTGGCTGGCAGCCAGCAACTAAACCGCACCCACTGTGTAGAAGCCGGCTTGCCGGCGAAAAGGCCTTCAGGCGGATGCGGTTCCTACCCCTGTGTTGAGCAAATGGGATGAGAGATGGATCAGTACGTTGTCTTTGGTAACCCGATCGGCCACAGCAAGTCGCCGCTGATCCATCGGCTGTTCGCCCAGCAGACTGGCCAGCAGCTGGAGTACAACACCCTGCTGGCGCCCCTGGACGACTTCACCGGCACCGCTCGCAGTTTCTTCGCCCACGGGCGTGGGGCCAATGTCACGGTGCCGTTCAAGGAAGAGGCCTATCGCCTGTGCGACAGCCTGACCGAACGGGCCCAGCGCGCCGGCGCGGTGAATACCCTGAGCAAGCAGGCCGACGGCCGCCTGCTGGGGGACAACACCGACGGCGCCGGGCTGGTGCGCGACCTGAAGGTGAACGCCGGGGTCAGCCTCAAGGGCAAGCGCATCCTTGTGCTGGGGGCTGGCGGCGCGGTCCGTGGTGCCCTGGAGCCGTTGCTGGCCGAGCAGCCGGAGGCCTTGGTAATCGCCAATCGCACCGTGGAAAAGGCTGAGCTGCTGGCGGAGTTGTTCGCCGACCTGGGGCCGGTATCGGCCAGCGGCTTCGACTGGCTGCAGGAGTCGGTGGACCTGATCATCAATGCCACCTCCGCCAGCCTTTCGGGCGAGCTGCCGCCGATTGCCGGCAGCCTGATCGAGGCGGGCAAGACCGTGTGCTACGACATGATGTACGCCAAGGAGCCGACACCGTTCTGCCGCTGGGCCAGTGAACAGGGCGCGGCCCTGGTGCTGGATGGCCTGGGCATGCTGGCCGAGCAAGCGGCGGAAGCCTTCTACCTGTGGCGCGGCGTGCGCCCTGACAGCGCCCCGGTGCTGGCTGAACTGCGTCGCCAGCTGGCGCAGTAACCCCCCGTAGGAGCTGGCTTGCCAGCGAAGGCGGCTTCAAGGCTGGGCCAGGCTTAAGGGCCTCTTCGCCGGCAAGCCGGCTACTACGTCGGGCGTGGGCAAGGCACCTGCGGGTTCAGTCTTCGAAGTGGATCGGGCAGCGTTCCGGGCCTTCGAGCTTGATCAACTCTTCTTTCACCGCCTGCCGTGCCCGGCGCAGGATCAGGCTGCGCTCCTGGCGCCTGAGGCGGCGTGCTTCCTGGTGCAGCATCTCCACCCCTGAATAGTCGATGAAGTTGATCTGCCGTGCGTCGATCACCAGCCTGGGCGCGTGGCAGCGCTGCATGCGCACCTGCAGGTAATGGCTGGCGCCGAAGAAAATCGAACCGCCGACCCGCAGGATGTCTTCATCGCCTTCGCTGGACTGCTGCACCCGCGGTTGCGAAGTGCGCTTGAGGTAGAAGAACAGCGACGCCAGGACCCCGGCATAGATCGCGGTCTGCAACTCCAGGAGCAGGGTGGCGACGCAGGTCAGGCTCATCACCACGAACTCGGCGCGGCTGACCCGGAACAGCGCGCGAATGCCCCGATGGTCCACCAGCCCCCAGCAGATCAGCAGGATGCTGCCGGCCATGGCCGGGATCGGGATATGGGCGATCAGCCCGGCGCCGGCCACGGCGAACAGCGCCACCCACAGCGCCGAGAACACCCCGGCCAGGGGCGAGCAGGCGCCGGCCTCGTAGCTCAACCCGGAGCGGGTGAAGGAGCCCGAGGACAGGTAGCCGGAGAAAAACGCCCCGACCATGTTCGACAGGCCCTGGGCGCGGACTTCCTGGTTGGCGTCCAGCAACTGTTCCGAACGTGCTGACAGCGAGCGGGCAATCGACAGGCTGGTGACCAGCCCGAGCATGCCCACCGCCACTGCGCTGGGCAGCAACCGCAGGATCAGTTCCAGGTCCAGGGGCAGCGGGCTCAACGGCGGCAGCCGGCCGGTGAAGGCGCTGACCAGTTGCACATGGCCAAACACCCCCGGCAGCAGCCACACCACCAGGGCACTGAACACCAGGCTCAGCAGCAGTCCGGGCCAGCGCGGCGCCAGCAGCTTGAAGGCGACCCCCAGCGCCAGGGTGCCCAGCCCCAGCAGCAGCGAAGGCCGGTCCACCTCGCCCAGGTGCTGCAGCAACTGGCTGAGGCTGTTGAGGGCGGTGGCCTGGTTCGGCAGTTCCAGCCCCAGCAGGTTGGGCAATTGGCCCAGGGCGATGACCACCGCCGCGCCGAGGGTGAAGCCCAGCACCACCGAGTGCGAGACGAAGTTCACCAGGGCGCCGAAGCGCAGCATTCCCAGCAGCCACTGGAAGACCCCGGCCAACAGCGTCAGGAGCAGGATCAGGGTGATGTAGTCCTCGGAGGCCGGCACTGCCAGGGGGCTGACGCTGGCATAGAGAACGATGGAAATCGCCGCCGTGGGGCCGCAGATCAGGTGCCACGATGAACCCCACAGGCAGGCGATCAGCACCGGGACTATGGCCGCGTACAGCCCGTACTCCGGGGGCAGGCCGGCGATCAGGGCATAGGCGATGGATTGCGGCAGAGCGAGGATCGCGCCGCTCAGGCCCACCAGCAGGTCACGGCCGACGCTGGCCCGGGTCTGGCGCGGCAGCCAGCTCAGCAAAGGCAGGAGAGATTGGCGGTCGGGCCAGGCCATGGTTCCTCACGGGTGGGTTGATTCGGTGGGCCAGGGTAAAGCATTGCCAGGCTTTGGGTGTAGGAGCCGGCTTGCCGGCGAATGGCCGGCGCACCTCGGGCTACAACCTGCTCTTCACCGCTGCCAGGGCCTCTTTGTCATCAATGGTCCGCACTCCCTCCAGCCATTGCTCCAGCACTGCCGGGTGGGCCTTGATCCAGGCCTTGGCGGCCTCGGTGTTGCTGAGTTTGCTGTTGACCACCGCGGCCATGATGCTGTTCTCCATCTCCTGGGTGAACCGCAGGTTGCCCAGCAGTTTGCCGACGTTCGGGCAAGCCTGTGCATAACCCTTGCGGGTCAGGGTGTAGACGCTGCCGCTGGCGCCGAAGTACTTCTCGCCGCCGGTCAGGTAGCGCATCTTCAACTGCACGTTCATCGGGTGTGGGGTCCAGCCGAGGAAGGTGATGAAGCGCTGCTTTTTCGTGGCCCGGGACACTTCGGCGAGCATTGCCTGTTCACTGGACTCGATCAGCTTCCACTGGCCCAGGTTGAACTGGTTGCTCTTGATGATTTCCTGCAGCGACAGGTTGGCCGGCGCGCCGGAGCCGATGCCGTAGAGCTTTTTGTCGAACTTGTCGGCGAACTTGTCCAGGTCGGCAAAATCATGCACTCCGGCCTCCCACACATAGTCCGGCACCGCCAGCGTGAATTCGGTCCCTTCCAGGTTCTTGGCCAGCTGGGTGACGTCGCCATTGGCCACGAACTTGTCATGGAAGCCTTGCTGCGCCGGCATCCAGTTACCCAGGAATACATCCACCCGGCCATCCTTCAGACCACCGAAGGTGATGGGCACGGCCAGGGTGTCGATCTTCGCCTTGTAGCCCATGCCGTCGAGCAGGAAGCCGGTGATGGCATTGGTGGCGGCGATATCGCTCCACCCCGGGTCGGCCATCTTCACGGTCTCGCACGAGTCGGCCCAAGCGGATGCGCTGCCCAGGGCCAGAAGCCCGAGCGTCAGTGCTGTGGATAACCTTTGCATGCTTTTCCCCTTACGTTTTATTGGTTTTGGCAGGGTTGTGGATAACGGGCCTTGCGCTCCAGGTCATCGAGGTCGATGTGGTTGCGCATGTACTGCTGGCTGGCGTCTACCAGCGGCTGGTGGTCCCAGCTCTTGAGTTTGCCCCGGCTCAGCGCCTCGGCCACCAGCCGGCGGCGGCGCTGGCTGGCCAGGACCTGTTGGTGAATGCGCGGAATGTCCCACTTGGCCCGGGCCTCTGCCAGGAACGCGGCGAACAGCGGCCGATGCTCGGGCGACTGGCCAAGGTCGAAGCGCTCTTGCGGGTCGTGGTGCAGGTCGAAGAGTAGGCAGGGGTCGTCTTCGCTGTAGATGAACTTGTAGGCACCGCGGCGAATCATCATCAGCGGGCCGATGGTGCCTTCGGCCATGTATTCGCCGAACACCTCGTCGTGCCCGCCCTGCCCTTGCAAGTGCGGGACCAGGGAACGGCCATCCAGCGGCAGGTCGGGATCGACCCGGCCGCCGGCCAGCTCCACCAGGGTCGGCAGCAGGTCGGCGGTGGAGACAGCGGCGCTGACCCGGCCGGCAGTGAACTGCCCCGGTGCACAGATCAGCAGCGGTACCCGGGCGGCCATTTCAAACCAGTGCATTTTGTACCAGAGGCCGCGCTCGCCGAGCATGTCGCCGTGGTCGCCGGAAAACACGATCAGCGTGTCGTCCGCCAGCCCGGTGTCTTCCAGGGTCTGCAGCAGCTTGCCGACGTTGCTGTCGATGTAACTGCAGGCGCCGAAGTAGGCGCGGCGCGCGTCGCGGATCTTATCCACAGGCAAGGGCTTGTCCCACAGGTCGTAGACCTTGAGCAGGCGCTGGGAATGCGGATCCAGCTCGCTTTGGGGCGGGGTCTGCGGCAGTGGAATCTGGTCGTCGCGGTACAGGTCCCAGAAGGCCCTGGGAATGGTGTACGGATCGTGGGGGTGGGTCATGGAGACGGTGAGGCAGAACGGCTGGTCGCCGGCCTCGCGCACATGGTCGAACAGGTATTGCTGGGCCTTGAACACCACCTCCTCGTCGAAATCCAGCTGGTTGGTGCGTACACAGGGGCCGGCCTGCAGTACCGAGGACATATTGTGGTACCAGCTGGGGCGCACATCGGGCTGGTCCCAGTTCACCGCCCAGCCATAGTCGGCGGGGTAGATATCGCTGGTCAGGCGCTCTTCATAACCGTGCAACTGGTCCGGGCCGCAGAAGTGCATCTTGCCCGAGAGCGCAGTGCGGTAGCCCAGGCGCCGCAGGTAGTGGGCGTAGGTAGGCACGTCGGCGGGGAAGTCCGCGGCGTTGTCGTAGGCGCCGATCCGGCTGGGCAACTGGCCGCTGACCAAAGTGAAGCGCGAGGGTGCGCACAAGGGGCTGTTGCAGTAGGCGGCGTCGAAGACCACGCCCTGGGCGGCCAGCCGGCTGAGGTGAGGCAGCTTGATCGGCGAGGGTCCGTAGAACGGCAGCAAGGGTGCGGCCATCTGATCGGCCATGATGAAAAGAATGTTCTTGCGCTTCATGGATTCGCGGCATTCCATAGTCGATGGTTATGCGAAAGTGCTGCAATCGAGCATGGATCCCATGCCGTTGGTGGTAAAGCCCCTGTACAGCAATGACTAGGATAAGCACAGCTTATGTATGAAGCCCTTGGCGACCTGTCCCTGGACCTGCTCCGGGTGTTCGAAGCAGCCGCGCGCCTGCGCAGCTTCACCGCCGCGGCGGTGGAACTGGGCACCACCCAGCCGGCTATCAGTCAGCAGATCAAGCGCCTGGAGGAACAGCTGGGGGTGCGCCTGTTCGACCGCATCTACCGGGGCATAGAGCTGACCGAGTCTGCAGCCTTGTTGCTGGATCAGGTCCAGGCCGGCCTGCAGAGCATCGATGCCGGCCTCAGCGCCCTCAGCCAGCAGCATCAGCATGAGGTGCTGCAGGTGGCCACGGATTTCGCTTTCGCCGCCTATTGGCTGATGCCCCGCCTGCATCGCTTTCATGAGGCCAACCCCCAGGTGGATGTGAGCCTGGTCACCAGCGAGCGCAGCCACAGCATGCTGCGCAGCGATATCGACGTGGCGGTGCTGTTCGGCGACGGGCGCTTCAGGCAGGGGGAAAGCCACTGGCTGTTCAGCGAAGAAGTGTTTCCGGTGTGCAGCCCGCTGCTGCTCAAGGACCGCGTTGCGCCGCTGCCCGCCCCTTCCCTGCTGGACCTGCCGCTGCTGCACCTGCGGGGCGAAGGCAGCAACCACTGGTTCGACTGGAGCGGGGTATTTCGCGAGCTGGGCCTTGCGGGTGCGCCGGCCCCAGGGCAATTGCGCTTCGACAATTACACCCTGCTGATCCAGGCGGCCATCGGCGGCCAGGGCGTGGCCATCGGCTGGCGTCACCTGGTGGATGACCTGCTGGAGCAGGGCCTGCTGTGCAGGCCCATCGCCGAGCGCGCGCTGTCCGCCTACGGCTATTACGTGGTGCTGCCCCAGCGCAAGCGCCGCGGCCCGCTGATCCAGCGTTTCGTCGACTGGCTGATGAGCGAGCAGGCCGGCAGCGCCCAGAGCCTCAAGGGGCTGGCGCTGCCGTCCATTGCCCGCTAGGTGGTGGCCTGGGGTTGGGTGGCGATGAAACTCACATGCTCGCGCAGGTGCAGATTCAGGCGCAGCTCGTCGCTGATGCCGATTGCCACGCCGTTGAGCCGTCGCAGCGGCTCGGCAAGTCCCGGTTCGAGGCTGTCGCCAACCTGGTTGAAATGCTCGATACCCAGCCCGGCCACGCCCCGCGGCGCGTTGATCAGGGTCCAGTCCAGCGCGCTGCTGCGCAGTGCATCGAGGATTTCCTGCGCGGCATGGTGAGGCAGGCTGGTGCTGGAGGGCGGGTTGTCGAGAACGCTGAACTCCCCCACCAGCATCAGCCGACGGATGCCGGCGCCCTGCATGCCTTCGATCAGGGCATCCACCGCCCGTACCTGATTCACCGGGTCGGGGGCCTGGCCGGGCGTGGTGCTGCCGGGCAGATCGGGGGCATCCAGCAGGCAGATCACCGCCGAGCTACCGGCTACGCTCTGCTTGACCCGGTCCGGGTCGAACAGGTCGCCGCCCTTGGCGCGCAGGCCTGGGCGCGGGGCCAGCGCGGTGAGGTCGTCGAGAATGGCGATCACCTCATGCTGGCGCCTCAGGCTCTCTGCCATCAACGCACTGCCCAGGCTGCTCATGGCACCATAGAGCACCAGTTTGACCACCGGAGTTTCGGCATTTTTCATGGCCTGGCTTCCTTATTTTCCACAGGTACCGGTTGTGACCTGTGGCGAGCCTTGAGGGTTCGTCTTGATTGCGAGGGTTTGCATGCAACGGATCAAGGGCTACCACGCCCATGTCTACTTTGACGCCAGCACCATCGACCAGGCCCGGGCCTTGTGCGAGCGGGCGGCGCAGCTGTTCGAACTGAAAATGGGCAGGGTCCACGAGCGGCCGGTGGGGCCGCATCCGGACTGGAGCTGCCAGTTGGCGTTCGGCCCCGAGGTGTTTGCCCAGGTGGTGCCGTGGCTGGCCCTCAATCGCCAGGGGCTGGTGGTGTTCCTGCATCCGGATACCGGCGATGACCTGCTGGACCACACCGACCATGCGATCTGGATGGGGGCTATGCGGCCACTGGACCTGAGGGGGTTCTGAGGGCGACGGACCGCCGGCAAGCCGGCTCCTGCAGGGGCCGGCCGGTCGGGTGAGGTCAGTAGAGCACGCCGTCGAGGATCTCGTAGACGATGCCGGTGCCCACGGCGATCAGCACGATGTCGCCCCCCATGCGTCGCCATTCGTACCCCGGGTACACCGGCAGGCGCGACAGGGCCCGGGGCTCCAGGCGTTCGCCGTAGTAGCCGCGCGGCAGTGGCTGGCCGCGCACTAGGTGGATGCCGGGAGGTGGCGGCGCGCCCCGGACGAAGTAGCCGTGGTTGTCGCGGATGGTCTGGCGCACCGGGCCGAAATCCCGTGGCGGGCCGCCGCGGCGATCATCCCCCGGGCCACGGTGCTCGTTGCCACGGTTGTCCCGATGGCCCTGCTGTGGCCCGCCACGATCATAGCCGCCGCGCTCGTCGGCCATGACCTGCAGCAACGGGCTGGCGCAGAGCATCAGCACCGCGGCACCGGCAATCAGACGTTTGGGCATTTTCATCAGGTATTCCTCGCAACACACACAGCAAAAAGGGGTTCGCCACCTTGGTCGCGAACCCCCGGGTCTTGCTGTTTAGTCTGTGTCTCGAGGCGCTAATTCCTCTGTATCAGGAACTTTACCCTCAGCTGACGCGGGCCTTACGTACGCCCTCGGACAGCGCCGCACACAGGCTCAGCACCCCATCCACCGCTTGCTCGGAAGACTCGGCGCTGGCGATGTGGTCGATGAGCGCCGAGCCCACTACCACGCCGTCCGCCAGGCGAGCGATGGCGGCTGCCTGCTCCGGAGTACGGATGCCGAAACCGATGCTGATGGGCAGGTCGGTGTGGCGACGCAGGCGGGCCACGGCTTCTTCCACGTGTTCCAGGGTGGCGGCACCGGCACCGGTGACCCCGGCCACGGAAACGTAGTAGACGAAACCGGAGCTGCCGTTGAGCACCTTGGGCAGGCGGGCGTCGTCGGTGGTCGGTGTGGTCAGGCGGATGAAATCGATGCCGGCGGTCTGGGCCGGGTCGCACAGTTCGCTGTTATGTTCCGGCGGCATGTCCACCACGATCAGGCCATCGACACCGGCGGCCTTGGCGTCGGCGATGAAGCGCGGCACGCCGTAGTGGTGGATCGGGTTGAAGTAGCCCATGAGCACCAGCGGGGTGTCGCTGTTGCCTTCGCGGAACTCGCGAACCATCTGCAGGGTTTTCGCCAGGTTTTGCTTGGCCCCCAGGGCACGGATGTTGGCCAGCTGGATCGCCGGGCCGTCGGCCATCGGGTCGGTGAAGGGCATGCCCAGTTCGATCACGTCGGCGCCCGCTGCGGGCAGGCCCTTGAGGATCGCCAGGGAGGTGTCGTAGTTCGGGTCGCCGGCGGTGACGAAGGTCACCAGGGCGGCGCGGTTTGCTTCCTTCAGCTCGGCAAAACGGGTTTGCAGGCGGCTCATCAGTGTTTCTCCTGCTGGGACTGTTGCATGTGGTGCATCACGGTTTGCATGTCTTTGTCGCCACGGCCCGAGAGGTTGACCACCATCAGGTGATCCTTGGGCAGGTTCGGTGCGCGCTTGAAGACTTCGGCCAGGGCATGGGCGCTTTCCAGAGCCGGGATGATGCCTTCCAGGCGGCAGCACTGGTGGAACGCGGCCAGGGCTTCGTCGTCGGTCACCGAGGTGTATTCGACGCGGCCGATATCGTGCAACCAGGCGTGTTCCGGGCCGATGCCGGGGTAGTCGAGGCCGGCGGAAATCGAGTGGGCGTCGATGATCTGGCCATCGTCGTCCTGCAGCAGGAAGGTGCGGTTGCCGTGCAGTACGCCGGGTACGCCGCCGTTGAGGCTGGCGGCGTGCTTGCCGGTCTCGATGCCGTAGCCGGCGGCTTCTACGCCGATGATCTCGACGCTCTTGTCGTCAAGGAACGGGTGGAACAGGCCCATGGCGTTGGAACCGCCACCGATGCACGCCACCAGGCTGTCCGGCAGGCGGCCTTCCTGGGCTTGCATCTGCTCGCGGGTCTCCTTACCGATGACCGCCTGGAAGTCGCGGACCATGGCCGGGTACGGGTGCGGGCCGGCGACGGTGCCGATCAGGTAGAAGGTGCTGTCGACGTTGGTCACCCAGTCACGCAGGGCTTCGTTCATCGCGTCCTTCAGGGTGCCGGTGCCGGCCACCACCGGGATCACTTCGGCGCCCAGCAGCTTCATGCGAAATACGTTGGCCTGTTGGCGCTCGATGTCGGTGGTGCCCATGTAGATCACGCAATCCAGGCCAAAACGCGCGGCCACGGTGGCGGTGGCCACGCCATGCATGCCGGCGCCGGTCTCGGCGATGATGCGCTTCTTGCCCATGCGCCGCGCCAGCAGGATCTGGCCGATGCAGTTGTTGATCTTGTGCGCGCCGGTGTGGTTCAGCTCTTCACGCTTGAGGTAGATCCTGGCGCCGCCGCAGTGCTCGGTCAGGCGTTCGGCGAAGTACAGCGGGCTGGGGCGGCCCACGTAATCGCGCTGGAAGTAGGCCAGCTCCTTGAGGAATTCGGGATCCTCCTTGGCCTTTTCGTATTCGCGGGCCAGGTCGAGGATCAGCGGCATCAGGGTTTCGGCCACGTAACGGCCGCCGAATGCGCCGAACAGGCCGTTGTCGTCAGGGCCATTGCGTAATTGGGACTGGGTCATTGCAGCGCTCCCGGGGGAAGTTTGGAGAAAGAAGGCCTGGTGGAAAGACCGCTTCGTAGAAACACAATGGAGCCCACTCTACCCCTGACATCCGATGCTGAAAACCGATAAGATCGCCGCAACCTGTCAGGAAAACTCACAGATAAAATGAGCCGCGACCTGCCTCCCCTGAATGCCCTGCGGGCCTTCGAAGCCACTGCCCGGCTCAATAGCGTCAGCCAGGCGGCCGAACAGCTGCACGTCACCCACGGCGCGGTCAGCCGGCAGTTGAAGGTGCTTGAAGAACACCTGGGGCTGAGCCTTTTCGTCAAGGAAGGCCGTGGCCTTAAACTCACAGATGCCGGCATTCGCCTGCGCGATGCCAGCAGCGAGGCCTTCGAGCGCCTGCGGGATGTCTGCGCCGAGCTGACCCAGGGCAGCGCCGATGCGCCCTTTGTCCTGGGCTGTTCCGGAAGCCTGCTGGCGCGCTGGCTGATCCCGCGCCTGGGGCGCCTGAACGCCGACCTGCCGGACCTGCGCCTGCACCTTTCGGCCGGTGAAGGCGACCTCGACCCCCGGCGCCCGGGCCTGGATGCCTTGCTGGTCTTTGCCGAGCCGCCCTGGCCGGCGGACATGCAGGTCTATGAACTGGCCAGCGAACGCATCGGCCCGGTGCTCAGCCCGCGCTACGCCGGTTATCCACGCCTGCGGCAGGCGCCGGCTGGCGTCCTGGCCAGCGAGGCCCTGCTGCACACTACTTCCCGCCCCCAGGCCTGGCCCAGTTGGGCGCGGCGCAACGACCTGAATCCCGAAACGTTGAAGTACGGGCAGGGTTTCGAGCATCTGTATTATTTGCTGGAGGCGGCCGTGGCGGGCCTGGGGGTGGCAATTGCCCCGCAGCCGCTGGTGGCCGAGGACTTGCTGGCGGGCAGGTTGGTTGCGCCCTGGGGTTTTTCCGACACCCCGGGGCAACTGGCGCTGTGGTTACCCAAGCGCGCCTCGGATGGGCGCGCCCGGCAATTGGCGCAGTGGCTGGAAAACGAACTGCGCCAGCAGCTTTAGTCGCCGCGCTTGCACAGCAGATAGGCGGCCAGCAGGCCGATGGCACCCACGGCAACCCCGGCGGTGGTCCAGGGGTGTTCCTGGGCATAGTCGCGGGTCGC
Organism: Pseudomonas sp. GW822-FHT06D10; assembly: GCF_058799535.1. Taxonomy (NCBI): domain Bacteria; kingdom Pseudomonadati; phylum Pseudomonadota; class Gammaproteobacteria; order Pseudomonadales; family Pseudomonadaceae; genus Pseudomonas; species Pseudomonas sp. GW822-FHT06D10. Next base: position 720,998 of record NZ_JBXALN010000003.1, read on the forward strand.
GATCCCGGTTTCACGGGTTTTCACTTTGACTTCTTCATAGGCATCGCTGAGCAGGCTGCGCGAATGCTTCAGCGCGCTTTCGGCATTGCTCTTGAGCGCCTTGAGGGTCTTGCGCGACTCGTCGGACGCATCGTCCTTCAGGCTTTCCAGCGATTTGAGCAGGCTGGAGATCTCGGCTTCCATACTTTCCAGTGAGGCTTTGCGTAACGAGGTGTTGGCCATGTCGGCTCTCCTGCAGGGTGGTGAATGGGCTGTGTAGGTTCCGACTGCGGCGTGTTGGGAAAGTGCAGAAAATCTGAACTTAGCCTTGGGCGCAGGCGCCACAAGTAATAAGAAAAATCACTGCTAGGCTGTAATTCACAGCTAAAAAGGAGAGCGCCATGACTGATCATCACACTTACAAGAAAGTCGAACTGGTGGGTTCGTCGCCGAACAGCATCGAAGATGCGATCAACAACGCGCTGGCGGAAGCGCACAAGAGCATCAAGCACCTGGAATGGTTCGAAGTAACCGAAACCCGGGGCCATATCAAGGACGGCAAAGCGGCGCATTTTCAAGTCACGCTCAAGGTGGGCTTCCGAATTGCCAATAGTTGAAGGCTTGAGCTAGGCTCTGGAACTTGTGCGCTGGCCGAGTGCCATAGGAAATGGCAAAGCGCTACATGTGTCTTGAGCCTCTGTCAGGCAGGCGTCAATGCCGCCTCTTTTGATCCGACCAGGGAATGTGACCGATGAAAAAACTAGTATTAGCTGCTGCTTTGTTGAGTCTTGCGGGAACAGCCCTTGCCGCTGGCAAGCCGTGCGAAGAACTCAAGAGCGAGATTGCCGCCAAGATCGACGCCAACGGCGCCACGCACTATTCGCTGGAAGTGGTGGACAAGGGCGCGGCGGCGGATGGCAAGGTAGTCGGCTCCTGCGAAGCCGGTACCAAGGAAATTGTCTACAAGCGCGGTTGAGCCTTGTGGATGGTCAAAAAAAAGCCGACGCAGAACGTCGGCTTTTTCATGCCTGTCGTTTCAGCCTTTCATTACCTGTGACAGCAGCTCGTAGGAGTGCAGCCGATCGGCGTGTTCGTACAGATCGCAGGTGAAGATCAGCTCATCGGCTCCGGTCTGCTCGATCAGCACCTGCAGCTTGGCGCGGATTTTCGCCGGGCTGCCGACCATCGCCAGGCCGAGGAAGCTGGCGACCGCTTCCTTCTCATGGGGTAGCCACAGGCCGTCCATGCTTTGTACCGGTTTGCGCTGGACCAGGCTCTGGCCACGCATCAGCGCCAGGATGCGCTGGTACACCGAAGTCGCCAGGTAATCGGCCTGTTCGTCGGTGTCGGCTGCCACCAGCGGCACGCCAAGCATCACATAGGGCTTGTCGAGCACCGCCGAAGGCTTGAAGTGGTTGCGGTAGACGCGAATCGCCTCGTGCAGGTAGCGCGGTGCGAAATGCGAGGCGAAGGCGTAAGGCAAGCCCCGTTCCCCGGCCAGTTGTGCACTGAACAGGCTGGAGCCCAGCAGCCATACCGGCACGTTGGTGCCGGTGCCCGGCATGGCGATCACCCGTTGTTCGGGGGTACGCGGGCCCAGGTAGGCCATCAGTTCGGCCACGTCCTCAGGGAAATCGTCGGCGCTGCCGGAACGTTCCCGGCGCAGGGCGCGGGCGGTCATCTGGTCGGAACCCGGGGCGCGGCCCAGTCCCAGGTCGATGCGCCCCGGGTACAGGCTTTCCAGGGTGCCGAACTGTTCGGCGATCACCAGGGGCGCGTGGTTGGGCAGCATGACCCCGCCGGAACCGACACGAATGGTCGAAGTACCGCCCGCCAGGTAGCCGATCAGCACCGAGGTAGCGGAACTGGCGATACCGTCCATGTTGTGGTGCTCGGCGACCCAGAAGCGCGTGTAACCGAGCTTCTCCACATGCTGCGCCAGGTCCAGGGAGTTGCGCAGGGACTGCCCCGGGCTGCCGTTTTCACGCACGGGCACCAGGTCGAGGGTCGAGTATTTAACAGCGGACAGCGGTTTCATAAGCCTGCTTCTCCTTGGGGTGCGCAGGCTTTTGTCATGAGCCAAAACCTGCCGAAGTCTGTAAGTCAGATCTATGCAATGTGGGCATATACCCGAGTTTCAATAGCCTGAGTGAATTTGTCGGGTAAACGGGCATCGGCGACAACGGCTGAACTTTGCCATCGGATCTATCCTCAGAACCCTTAGGCAACAAAAAACATCAGGGTGCGAACTTTCGCACCGGTTCTTGAGGAGAAAGCGATGAGCATCAAAAAGAAAGCCTCGGCGCATTGGGAAGGTGACCTGAAAACCGGCATTGGCTCGATCTCGACCGAAACCGGCGTGTTGCGTGAGGCGCCCTACGGCTTCAAGGCGCGTTTCGAAGGCGGCAAGGGCACCAACCCGGAGGAACTGATTGGCGCGGCCCACGCGGGCTGTTTCTCCATGGCCTTTTCCATGATCCTTGGTGAGGCCGGGCTCAAGGCGGACAGCATCGACACCCAGGCAGAAGTGACCCTGGACCAGGTCGATGGCGGCTTTGCCATTACCGCGGTGCACCTGATCCTCAAGGCGAAGATCCCCGGTGCCAGCCAGCAGCAGTTCGATGAGCTGAGCAAGAAGGCCAAGGAAGGGTGCCCGGTGTCCAAGGTGCTCAACGCCAAGATCAGCCTGGATGCGACGCTGCTGAGTTGAGGCAACTGCTTGGCCGGCAAGCCGGCTCCTGCACCGGTCCGTAGGAGCGGGCATGCCAGCGAATGCGCCTGTGCGGCGGACAAGCACCTGTGGTCGAATACGCGACTGCGGCTTCAGCGCACCCCCGTGTGCACCGCAGCAAGGGAGCTTTAGATCATGAAACGTTTTGCCTTGGCGGTTGTTAGTTGTGCGCTGGCCACATCGGCCCTGGCCGCGCCCAAGCCCTGCGAGGAACTCAAGGCCGAGATCGAAGCCAAGATCCAGGCCCAGGGCGTACCTTCCTACACCCTGGAAATCGTCACCAACGATGAAGTCCACGACAACAACATGGTGGTCGGCAGCTGTGAAAACGGCACCAGGAAGATCATCTATCAGAAGAACGATCGCTGACCCGACTCAGGGCACGCAGTTGATCATGCGCTCCTCGGCGACTATTTCGCGCTGGGCGTTGTACAGCCGTGCGCTGGGGGTGAACCCCAGGTTGCGCGCCTCCAGGCGATAGCGCTGGCCGGCCTGGAAATGGTCGTAGCGCAGGCTCAGGTAACACAGGCGCTCCTGGGGATCGTTGTTCATGCCCATGCCGCCGGCGAACACTTCGAAATCGAAGCGCACCATCAATTCGTGGCTGCCGGGGCTGACTTGGAAGAAGCGCCCGTCGTCCAGGCGCTGGTTGTCCAGGCGTTCGGCCATGACCAGCTTGCCCCCGGGCGTCGGGGTGGCCAGGTCGATCCAGGCCTGTTGCGGATCGACGCCCGGCAGGGGCGTAGTGCAGGCGCTGAGGGTGCCAAGGGCGAGAAACAGTAGAAATGGACGCATGACTGGGGCCGAGTGAGCGAGAGGCCCTCAGCATAGCGCCGTTCAACTGCGCTGGCAGCCTGCCGGCCGGGCTTTGTCGAGCAGGGTGTGCTGCTCGTCGTAGAGCCTGGCCCAGGGGTGGAAACCGATGTTCCCGGCCTGTACCTGGTAGCGCTGGCCGGCACCGAAATCCTTGAATTTCACGTTCAGCTGGCAATCGCGCCACAGCGGCTCGGCGTCTGGCCCGATGTTGCTCGGTTGCACGGCGAACTGGTAGCGCAGGGTCAGTTCATGGCTGCCGGGCTGGACCTGGAAATAGCGCGGATCATCTATGTTCTTGGCGTCCACCTCCAATGCCTGCAGGTGGGTGTCCCGGGGCGGAGCCAGGTCGACCCAGGCCTGGGCCGGGTCGGGGTCGGGCAGGCCGGCGCAACCGCCGAGGGTCAGCAGGCCGGTGGTCAACAGCAACACGCGCATGGCGAAACTCCAGGCTGGCGAGATAGTCTTGCGGACAGACTCTCTGTGGATGATTCGATTTGACTAGGCCGTGTTCAAGCCATGGGTTACTTGATCCTCTTTTACGGTTTTTGTTTCCGGCACTGATGCTTTTGCTGCTCAACGGTTGCAGCAGCATCGGTTATTACAGCCAACTGGCCAGTGGCCAATTGCAGCTGCTGCGAGCCCGTGTGCCGGTGGCGCAAGTCGTCGCCGACCCGAGCCGCGATGCGAGCCTGCGTGCCCATCTGGCCCAGTCGCAGCAGGCACGCCGCTTTGCCAGCGAGCACCTGCACCTGCCGGACAACCGCAGCTATCGGCTGTACGTCGACATCGGGCGGCCCTATGTGGTGTGGAACGTGTTCGCCACCCCGGAGTTTTCCCTGAACCCGCAAACCCACTGCTTTCCCATTGCCGGTTGCGTGGCTTACCGTGGCTATTACAGCCAGGGCGCGGCCCGGGGCGAGGCGGCGTTGCAGCAGTTGAAGGGCATGGACGTGGCGATCGGCGGGGTCGAGGCGTATTCCACCCTGGGCTGGTTCGACGACCCGATCATCAGTTCGATGATGCACTGGGGCGACGAGCGCCTGGCGACCCTGATCTTCCACGAGCTGGCGCACCAGCGCTTCTATGTGAAGGACGACACCGAGTTCAACGAGTCCTACGCCACCTTCGTCGAGCAGGAAGGCACCCGCCAGTGGCGCGCCTATCGCGGGCTGGCGCCATTGAGCGACGGCGAGTTGCGCCAGCGTGACCAGTTCACCCAGCTGGTGCTCGATACCCGCAAGCGCCTGGAGCAGCTATATGCCCTGCCCTTGCCCGCCGAGCAGATGCGCCAGCGCAAGGCCGCAGAGTTCGAGCGCATGCGCAGCGAGTATCGGCAGTTGCGCGACAGTCAGTGGGCCGGTTCCAAACGCTATGACGCCTGGGTCAACGCCCCGCTGAACAACGCCCGGCTGCTGCCCTTCGGCCTGTATGACCAATGGGTGCCGGCGTTTGCCGCCTTGTTCAGGCAGGTGAAGGGGGACTGGCCGGCATTCTTCGCCGCCGTGGAGACGCTGGGACGTTTGCCGGCCGAGGAGCGCAAGGCGGCCCTGATCCGGTTGCAGGACACCGTCGCCCTGGCGCCGGCTCCTGCTTCGGGCCTGTAGCAGCCGGCTTGCCGGCGAAGCCTCTGCCCTAGCGCGGCAAAAACGCCTGGTGCAGCTCGCCCAGGGTCTGGAAGTGATAGGCCGGGGCTTCGGCAGTCAATTCCTCATGGCTGCCAAAGCCATAACCCACCGCCGCCGCATCCAGCCCGTTGCGCCTGGCGCCGATCAGGTCGTGCTTACGGTCGCCGATCATCAATGTGCTGGCAGGGTCGAGTTGCTCCTGCTCCAGCAGATGGGCGATCAGCTCCACCTTGTCGGTGCGGGTGCCGTCCAGTTCGCTGCCGTAGATCACCTTGAAGTGCTTGGCGAAGTCGAAGTGACGGGCGATCTCCCGGGCGAAGACCCAGGGCTTGGAGGTTGCGATGTACAGTTGCCGCCCTTGCCCGCCGAGGGTTTCCAGCAGCGGCGTGACGCCATCGAAGACGCGGTTTTCATACAGGCCGGTGACCTTGAAGCGTTCGCGATAGAAGTTCACCGCTTCCCAGGCCCGGGCCTCGTCGAAGCCGTAGAACTGCATGAAGGCCTGCAACAGCGGCGGGCCGATGAAGTGCTCCAGTTTGCTCAGGTCCGGCTCGTCGATGCCCAGTTTGCCCAGGGCGAACTGGATCGAACGGGTGATGCCCTCGCGAGGGTCGGTGAGGGTGCCGTCGAGGTCGAACAGTACGGTTTGGTAATGCATGGGGATTCCTGGGCTGTGCAAGGGGGGGTCAGGGCCGGTCGTAGCCTTCGGCCAGGTGCAGGTCCTTGAGCTTCACGTAGTTGGCGGCGCTGTAGGTGAAGAAGGCGCGTTCCTTGTCGGTCAGCGGGCGCGCCTGCTTCACCGGGCTACCTACATAGAGAAAGCCGCTTTCCAGGCGCTTGCCCGGTGGCACCAGGCTGCCGGCGCCGACTATCACATCGTCCTCCACCACCGCGCCATCCATGACAATGCTGCCCATGCCGATCAGCACCCGGTTGCCGATGCTGCAACCGTGGAGCATGACCTTGTGGGCGATGGTCACGTCGTCGCCGATCAGCAGCGGGAAGCCGTCGGGGTTGAACGGGCCGGCGTGGGTGATGTGCAGCACGCTGGCGTCCTGCACGCTGGTGCGCGCGCCGATGCGGATGCGGTGCATGTCGCCGCGGATCACGGTCAGCGGCCAGACCGAGCTGTCGGCGCCGATTTCCACGTCGCCGATGACCACCGCCGAGTGGTCGACAAAGGCCCGCTCGCCCAGGTTCGGGGTGTGGTTCTGGTAGCTGCGAATGGCCAAGTGCGAATGCCTCTCTGAGATTTATTAATGGGGGCTATAGCTGCGGTGGGCGTCGATTGTAATTAAGATGGCTCAATGTTTCTTCCAGCCAAGGTGCCCACCGTGAGTGTGAACAACCCTCTTCTGCAGCCCTACGACCTGCCGCCGTTCTCGGCGATCCGCGCCGAGCATGTGCAACCGGCCATCGAACAGATCCTGGCTGACAACCGCGCCGCCATCGCTGACATCCTCAAGACCCAAGCCACCCAGCCGACCTGGGCTGGCCTGGTGCTGGCCATGGACGAGCTCAATGATCGCCTGGGCGCTGCCTGGAGCCCGGTCAGCCACCTCAACGCAGTGTGCAACAGCGCCGAACTGCGTGAAGCCTACGAGGCCTGCCTGCCGGCCCTGAGCGCCTATTCCACGGAAATGGGCCAGAACCGCGAGCTGTTCCAGGCCTTTGACGCCCTGGCCAAGAGCCCGGAAGCCGCCGGTTTCGACGTGGCGCAGAAGACTATCCTCGAACACTCCCTGCGGGACTTCCGCCTGTCGGGCATCGACCTGCCGCCCGAGCAGCAAAAGCGTTATGCCGAGGTGCAGAGCAAGCTTTCCGAGCTGGGCAGCCGGTTCTCCAACCAGCTGCTGGATGCCACCCAGGCCTGGACCAAGCACATCACCGACGAAGCCGCCCTGGCCGGCCTGACCGACTCGGCCAAGGCGCAAATGGCTGCCGCCGCCCAGGCCAAGGACCTGGAAGGCTGGCTGATCACCCTGGAATTCCCCAGCTACTACGCAGTGATGACCTACGCCCAGGACCGTGCCCTGCGCGAAGAAGTCTATGCCGCCTACAGCACCCGCGCGTCGGACCAGGGCCCTAACGCCGGTCAGAACGACAACGGTCCGGTGATGGAAGAAATCCTCGACCTGCGTCAGGAGTTGGCCAAGCTCCTGGGTTTCGCCAGCTTCTCCGAGTTGAGCCTGGCCACCAAGATGGCCGAGTCCAGCGACCAGGTGCTGAGTTTCCTGCGGGACCTGGCCAAGCGCAGCAAGCCGTTTGCCGCCCAGGACCTGGAGCAGCTCAAGGCCTACGCCGCCGAACAGGGTTGCCCCGACCTGCAAAGCTGGGACAGCGGTTTCTACGGCGAGAAGCTGCGTGAGCAGCGCTACAGCGTTTCCCAGGAAGCTCTGCGCGCCTATTTCCCCATCGACAAGGTGCTGAGCGGGCTGTTCGCCATTGTCCAGCGCCTGTACGGCATCGAGATCGCCGAGCAGAAAGGTTTCGATACCTGGCACCCGGACGTGCGCCTGTTCGAGATCAAGGAAAACGGCCAGCACGTCGGCCGCTTCTTCTTCGACCTCTATGCCCGCGCCAACAAGCGCGGCGGTGCCTGGATGGACGGTGCCCGCGATCGCCGTCGCACGCTGGACGGGGTATTGCAAAGCCCGGTAGCCAACCTGGTGTGCAACTTCACCCCGGCGGTCAGCGGCAAGCCGGCCTTGCTGACCCACGATGAAGTCACCACCCTGTTCCACGAATTCGGCCACGGCCTGCACCACCTGCTGACCCGGGTCGAGCACGCCGGAGTGTCCGGGATCAACGGCGTGGCCTGGGACGCCGTCGAGCTGCCGAGCCAGTTCATGGAAAACTGGTGCTGGGAGCCGGAAGGCCTGGCCCTGATCTCCGGCCACTATGAAAGCGGCGAACCGCTGCCCCAGGACCTGCTGCAGAAGATGCTGGCGGCGAAGAACTTCCAGTCCGGGCTGATGATGGTGCGCCAGCTGGAATTTTCCCTGTTCGACTTCGAACTGCACGCCACCCACGGCGACGGCCGCAGCGTGCTGCAAGTGCTGGAAACCGTGCGCGACGAAGTCTCGGTGATGCGCCCGCCGGCCTACAACCGCTTCCCCAACAGCTTCGCGCACATCTTCGCCGGCGGTTACGCCGCGGGGTACTACAGCTACAAGTGGGCGGAAGTGCTGTCGGCCGACGCCTTCTCCAGGTTCGAGGAAGAGGGTGTGCTCAATTCGGCCACCGGGCGTGCGTTCCGCGAGGCGATCCTGGCCCGTGGCGGCTCCCAGGAGCCTATGGTGCTGTTCGTCGATTTCCGCGGACGCGCGCCGTCGATTGACGCACTCTTGCGCCACAGCGGCCTCAGCGAGGACGCGGCAGCATGAGTGACGCACCCGTGAAGACCAAGAAACGCTTTATCGCCGGGGCGGTATGCCCGGCGTGCAGTGAGCAGGACAAGCTGATGATGTGGAGTGAGGACGATGTGCCTCATCGCGAGTGTGTGGCCTGTGGCTACTCCGACACCCTCAACGAACAGGGGCTGTCGGTGCCCAAGGAACTCGGGACCCGGGTCAACAGCGCGACGCCCAAGGTGGCGGACATCAAGGTGCAATCGGTGCAGTTTTTCCCCAACCCCAAGTTGAAGAAAAAGACTGACTGACCCCGCAGTAAAAAGCCGGCTCCCCTCCGGGAGCCGGCTTGCCGGCGAAGCGATTCGCCCCCCTTCTTTCGATCCCTGGGTTTTCGCAAGCAGGCTCGCTCCTACACAGGGTGTGGCGCTCAGTTGCTCAGCGGCCTGGTCGCGCTCACCGTCTCGAACCAGCTCTTCACCGAACAGGTGGCGAATACGCTGGTGCTGCAATCGCCATTGGCCAGGGCGGTGCGCAGTTTGTCGACATCGGCCTGCATCATGTAGCGAATGCCATCCTTGAAGTGGGAACTGTCGCCGTACCCACCCTGGGTCATTTCATTCAGCGCTTCTTCTTTGCTCCAACCCTGGATCACCACCCGGTACATGGCCGACATCAGGCCGGTGCGGTCCGAACCATGCTTGCAGTGCATCAGCACCGGGCCCTGGGCTTCGGCGCTCTGGATCGCGCGCAGGGCCTTGAGCACATCGGCGTCGTCCACATGGTTGGTGCGATAAGGCAACTGCACCTGGTTGATGCCTGGTGCCGACAGCCAGCTGGCGTCGGATTCCGGCAGGAAGTTGATCACCGTTGCCACCTTGAGCTGCTGCAGCAGCGGCACCGCGCCTTTGTCCGGCAGGGCGCTGCGATACAGGGTCGGGGACATCTGGTACAGGTTGTACTGCTTTTCCACTGGCTGCGCCCATTGGTCCGGGCGGCGGGAGGGGGCCTCGGCGGCTTGTACCTGGGGCCCGGCCAGCAGCGCCAGCAACGACAGGCAAAGGGCCGGGATGAAACGAATGCTCGACATGCGCGGGATCACCGATGAGGGGATTCAATGCCGCGCAGTATCGATTTGCCGGGGTCAAAGCCCCGTGAGCCCCCTGTCAAAGAATCGTGAAGCTGATCCGCTTTTTCCGGCGGTTTCTGGTCTTTTTTTCCGCCTGAAACGATTCATTTGGATGCTTAGCCTGCTACCATTTGTAACTAAAGTTTGCTGATGTGTTCATAAAACCGGGTCTTCCCGGCCTTTTGCGTTGCCAAAACACAAAGTCGCGCCATGACGCGGCTGACCAATCCATCAATGCCTGATGAGGTGCACCCATGTCTGATCAAGATCGAGACAACCCGCGGCGTGAGTTTTTGCGTAAATCCCTGACCTTGATCCCTGTGGTCACCGTCGCCAGCACCGGCCTGGGCGGCTCCCTGCTGGCGGCTGCACCTGAAACGGCCATTGCTGCCACACCGGCCACGCCGGGCAAGCAGCCCGCCGGCAGCGGCCAGGGCTATGAGCCGGGCTACTTCACCGCCGAGGAGTGGGCCTTCATCAAGGCCGCGGTGGAACGCCTGATCCCGGCCGACGAAATGGGCCCGGGCGCCCTGGAAGCCGGCGTGCCGGAATACATCGACCGGCAGATGAATACCCCCTACGCCGCTGGCGCCCTGTGGTACATGCAAGGCCCGTTCAAGGCCGACGCCGCACCGGAGATGGGCTGGCAGAGCAAACTGGTGCCCAAGGACATCTATCGCCTGGGCATTGCCGCCACGGATGCGTGGTGCAAAGAGCTCAAGGGGCAAACATTTGCTGCACAAGACAGCGCTACCCGAGACGACTTGCTCAAGCAACTGGAGGCCGGAACCCCGCAGTTCGACGCGGTCCCGGCCAAGCTTTTCTTCAATCTGCTGTTGCAGAACACCAAGGAAGGCTTCTTCAGCGATCCGATCCACGGTGGCAATAAAGGCCTGGTGGGCTGGACCCTGATCGGCTTTCCCGGCGCTCGCGCCGATTTCATGGATTGGGTGGAACGCAACGAGCAATACCCCTTCCCGGCTGTATCGATTCGCGGCGAGAGGGCTTGAGCATGGCAACAGTGATGAAGAAGGTCGACGCAGTGATCGTCGGTTTCGGCTGGACCGGCGCGATCATGGCCAAGGAACTGACCGAGGCCGGGCTCAATGTGCTGGCGCTGGAACGCGGGCCGATGCAGGACACCTACCCGGATGGCAACTATCCCCAGGTGATCGACGAACTCACCTACAGCGTGCGCAAGAAACTCTTCCAGGACATTTCCAAAGAGACGGTGACCATCCGCCACAGCGTCAACGACGTGGCCCTGCCCAACCGGCAACTGGGGGCCTTTCTGCCGGGCAATGGCGTGGGCGGTGCCGGCCTGCACTGGTCCGGGGTGCACTTTCGGGTCGACCCCATCGAGCTGCGCATGCGCAGCCACTACGAAGAACGTTACGGTAAGAACTTCATCCCCAAGGACATGACCATCCAGGACTTCGGCGTCAGCTATGAAGAGCTGGAGCCGTTCTTCGACTACGCGGAAAAGGTCTTCGGCACTTCGGGCCAGGCCTGGACCGTGAAGGGCCAACTGGTGGGCGACGGCAAGGGCGGCAACCCTTATGCGCCGGATCGCTCGGACCACTTCCCGCTGGAATCGCAGAAGAACACCTATTCCGCACAGCTGTTTCAGAAAGCGGCCAATGAGGTGGGCTACAAGCCCTACAACCTGCCGTCGGCCAATACCTCGGGGCCTTACACCAACCCCTATGGCGCACAGATGGGGCCGTGCAACTTTTGCGGCTTCTGCAGCGGCTACGTCTGCTACATGTACTCCAAGGCCTCGCCCAACGTGAACATCCTGCCGGCCCTCAAGCCGCTGCCGAACTTCGAGCTGCGGCCCAACTCCCACGTGCTCAGGGTCAACCTCGATAGCAGCAAGACCCGCGCCACCGGCGTCACCTACGTCGATGGCCAGGGCCGCGAGATCGAGCAGCCGGCGGACCTGGTGATCCTCGGCGCCTTCCAGTTCCACAACGTGCGCCTGATGTTGCTGTCGGGCATCGGCAAGCCCTACGACCCGATTACCGGCGAAGGCGTGGTGGGCAAGAACTTCGCCTACCAGAACATGGCCACCATCAAGGCCTACTTCGACAAGGACGTGCACACCAACAACTTCATCGGCGCCGGCGGCAACGGCGTGGCGGTGGACGACTTCAACGCCGACAACTTCGACCACGGCCCCCACGGCTTTGTCGGCGGCTCGCCGATGTGGGTCAACCAGGCCGGCAGCCGGCCCATCGCCGGCACCTCCAACCCGCCGGGTACCCCGGCCTGGGGCAGTGCCTGGAAGAAAGCCACCGCCGACTACTACACCCATCAGGTCTCCATGGACGCCCACGGAGCGCATCAGTCCTACCGTGGCAACTACCTGGATCTGGACCCGGTGTACCGCGATGCCTACGGCTTGCCCCTGCTGCGGATGACCTTCGACTGGCAGGAAAACGACATCAAGATGAACCGCTTCATGGTGGAGAAAATGGGCAAGATCGCCGAGGCGATGAACCCCAAGGCCATTGCCTTGCTGGGCAAGAAGGTCGGTGAGCACTTCAACACTGCGTCCTACCAGACCACCCACTTGAACGGCGGCGCGATCATGGGCACCGACCCCAGGACCAGCGCCCTGAACCGCTACCTGCAAAGCTGGGACGTGCACAACGTCTTCGTGCCCGGGGCTTCGGCCTTCCCTCAAGGCCTGGGCTACAACCCTACCGGCCTGGTGGCAGCGTTGACCTACTGGTCGGCCCGGGCGATCCGCGAGCAGTACCTGAAAAACCCCGGCCCGCTGGTTCAGGCATAAGGAGCGATGACCATGAAAGCACTCGTTATCGCCACCCTGGCGCTGCTGGGCAGCGCAGCCGCCAATGCTGCCGAAGCGGATCAGCAAGCCCTGGTGCAACAGGGCGAATACCTGGCCCGCGCCGGTGACTGCGTGGCCTGCCATACCGCCAAGGACGGCAAGCCGTTCGCCGGCGGGCTGCCGATGGAGACCCCCATCGGCGTGATCTATTCCACCAACATCACCCCGGACAAGACCGGCATCGGCGACTACAGCTTCGAGGACTTCGACAAAGCCGTGCGCCATGGCGTGGCCAAGGGCGGCAGCACCCTGTACCCGGCCATGCCGTTTCCTTCCTACGCCCGAGTCAGCGACGCCGACATGCAAGCGTTGTATGCCTACTTCATGAAGGGCGTGACACCGGTGGCCCGGGACAACCAGGACAGTGACATTCCCTGGCCCCTGAGCATGCGCTGGCCGTTGTCCATCTGGCGCTGGATGTTCGCCCCGAGCGTGGAGACCCCGGCACCTGCGGCTGGCAGCGATCCGGTGATCAGCCGCGGTGCCTACCTGGTGGAAGGCCTGGGCCACTGCGGCGCCTGCCACACGCCACGGGCCCTGACCATGCAGGAGAAGGCCCTGAGCGCCAGCGATGGCAGCGACTTCCTGTCTGGCAGCGCGCCGCTGGAGGGCTGGATCGCCAAGAGCCTGCGTGGCGATCACAAGGATGGCCTGGGCAGTTGGAGCGAAGAGCAACTGGTGCAGTTCCTCAAGACCGGTCGCAGTGATCGCAGCGCGGTGTTCGGCGGCATGAGCGATGTGGTGGTCCACAGCATGCAGTACATGACCGACGCCGACCTGACGGCGATTGCCCGCTATCTCAAGTCCCTGCCGGCCAATGACCCCAAGGACCAGCCGCACCAGTACGACAAGCAAGTGGCCCAGGCCCTGTGGAACGGTGACGACAGCAAGCCGGGCGCGGCGGTGTACATCGACAACTGCGCGGCCTGCCACCGCACCGACGGCCACGGCTACACCCGGGTGTTTCCGGCGCTGGCGGGCAACCCCGTGCTGCAATCGGCGGATGCCACCTCGCTGATCCATATCGTGCTCAAGGGCGGCACCTTGCCGGCGACCCACAGCGCGCCGTCGACCTTCACCATGCCGGCCTTCGCCTGGCGCCTGTCGGATCAGGAGGTGGCCGATGTGGTCAACTTCATCCGCAGCAGCTGGGGCAACCAGGCATCGGCGGTGAAGCCCGGGGATGTGGCGGCGCTGCGCAACGGCGACTTGCAGAGCACCTCCAACGACGATCTGGGGCAGGTCACCAGCCACTAGCCCCAAGGCCGGCGCTCGCTGCGGGCGCCGGCCCGGGATGGCCGTTCAACCCTGGGTGAAGCGCTGGATGCCCAGGCGGCTTTCCAGTTGATAGCCGGCGATGCAGTCCGCCAGCCCGGCGGTCATCAGGTCTTGCCAGCTTGCGGGGAGCAGGCCGATGCCGTCGTGGCAGGGGCTCCAGCGCACCTCGGCGAACTTCGGGTCCGCTTCATCGAAGGGTTGCTGGCCGTTCACAGTGGCCTTTTCGATGTCCTGGGTACACAGCTCGAATTCGCAGGCTACTCCCCACAACTGCCCGTCGGGGGCCCTGACAATGATCAGGTCGGCACCTTGTTCGTAGCTGGGGAGGTAGGCCTCTGCGGCGTAGAAAATCTTTTCCAGCGTGCCGGGTGTCCTGGGCATGCTTGTGCTCCTGTTCTTTGAGCCTGCCTTATACCCTAACGCCACACGCCCGCAGTAGCCGGCTTGTCGGCCAAGGATGCGGGACGCCTTGTGTCGCACTGGGGAACGTCCGCTGGCAGGGGTGGGTTTCGGTCCGACGGTGCTGGTCAGGTAAATCCGGCTCCATTACTGTATGTGCATACAGTTATGGAGTGCTTCCATGTTCAACCCCCTGCCTCCCCGTGGTCGCGGTACCGCGAGCAATCCGCACAACCGTTTTGCGCCCAATCGTTCGGTGGCCGAGGATGATGGCTGGTACCAGGAAGTGCCGTTGACCCAGGGCACCGAGGTGCGCTTTGAAACGGCCAAGTCGATCATCACCCGCAACAGTTCGCCGGACCTGCCCTTCGACCGCTCCATCAACCCCTATCGCGGTTGCGAGCACGGTTGCATCTATTGCTACGCGCGACCCAGCCACGCCTATTGGGACCTGTCCCCGGGGCTGGATTTCGAAACCAAGCTGATCGCCAAGAGCAACACCGCGGCCTTGCTGGAGCAGCAACTGTCCAAGCCCGGCTATCGCTGCGCACCGATCAACCTGGGGTCCAATACCGATCCCTACCAGCCCATCGAGCGCGAACAGCAGCTGACCCGGCGCACCCTGGAGGTGCTGCTGCGCTATCGACACCCGGTGACCATCGTCACCAAGGGCTCGTTGATCCTCCGGGACCTGGACCTGCTGAGCGAGCTGGCGCGCCAGCGCCTGGTGGCGGTGATGATCAGCCTGACCACTTTGGACGATGAGTTGAAGCGCATTCTCGAGCCCCGGGCGGCGGCGCCCAAGGCGCGCTTGCGGGCCATCCGGGTGATGCGCGGGGCGGGCATCCCGGTGGGCGTGCTGTGTTCGCCGATGATTCCGATGATCAACGACAGCGAGCTGGAAAGCCTGCTCAGCGAGGCCCATGCCGCGGGGGCGCAGAGCGCGGCCTACATGATGCTGCGCCTGCCCCTGGAAGTGGCGCCGCTGTTCGAGGAGTGGCTGGCGGCGCATTACCCGCAAAGGGCGGCCCATGTGCTCAGCCTGATCCGCCAGAGCCGTGGCGGTGAGCTCTACGACAGCCGTTTTGGTGCCCGCATGCGCGGTGAAGGGCCCTTCGCCGACCTGCTGGCCCAGCGTTTTGCCAAGGCGCTCAAGCGTCTGGGGCTCAACCGTCGCGAGGGTTTCGATCTCGACTGTTCAGCCTTCTGTCCGCCGGGCGGGCAGATGTCGTTGTTGTGAGCGGCATTGGCCTATCGTTGAGTAGTGGGCGCAGCGTTCCCCAGGTACTCTGGTCGCCTTTTGCCATCGCTCATAGTGGCGTTCTAGAGCCTTCCGTTCAGTTTGAGTTAAGTATTCATGGCTACCTTGTTCATCGAGTGACCTATGGGTCGCCGCCAGCGGGTCGGTGGTTTTTTTATCGATGGCTGGCGTCGTGCCGGATATTTCTGGAAAATTCACCAAATCCGACAGAGAGGATGAATCATGAGTGACAAGGATAAACAGCCGTTGGCTGCGTCGGCTCCGGCACCCACAGAAGTCGCCGAGACCGCCGATGCAGCGCTGCAGCACATCGTTGACGGCTTTTTGCATTTTCATCATGAAGTCTTCCCGCAGCAGGAAGAGCTGTTCAAGAAACTCGCCACCGCTCAGCGGCCGCGGGCGATGTTCATTGCCTGCGCCGACTCGCGCATCGTTCCCGAGCTGATCACCCAAAGCTCCCCGGGCGATCTGTTCGTGACCCGCAACGTGGGCAACGTGGTGCCGCCCTACGGGCAGATGAACGGTGGTGTTTCCACGGCGATCGAGTACGCGGTGCTGGCCCTGGGGGTGCATCACATCATCGTCTGCGGGCACTCGGATTGCGGCGCCATGCGCGCGGTACTCAACCCGCAGAGCCTGGAGAAAATGCCCACGGTCAAGGCCTGGCTGCGCCACGCCGAAGTGGCGCGGACCATGGTCCACGAGAACTGCGATTGCGCCGACGAATCCTCCAGCATGCATGTGCTGACCGAAGAGAACGTCATTGCTCAACTGCAGCACCTGCGCACCCATCCTTCCGTGGCCTCGCGCATGGCCAACGGCCAGTTGTTCATCCATGGCTGGGTCTATGACATCGAGACCAGCTCGATCAAGGCCTACGACGCCGACAAGGGGTGTTTCCTGCCTCTGGATGGCAGCCACCCGATCCCGGTAGCGACGCCCAAAGCGCGTTTCTGATCCCACCTCAATCCCCCTGAGTGGTTGTAGCCAGGGCTGCCATCTGGCGGCCCGGCTTTGCCACGCCTGAAGAAAAGTCGGGAGAACTGTCATGCGTGCAGCACAGTTGAAAAGTGTCCTGCCACGGGAGCTGCTGGCTTCGGTGGTGGTGTTTCTGGTGGCCCTGCCCCTGTGCATGGGGATCGCCATTGCCTCGGGCCTGCCGCCGGCCAAGGGCCTGATCACCGGGATCATCGGTGGCCTGGTGGTGGGCTGGCTGGCGGGCTCGCCCTTGCAGGTCAGCGGGCCGGCGGCCGGGCTGGCGGTGCTGGTGTTCGAGCTGGTGCGCCAGCATGGGGTGACCATGCTCGGGCCGATCCTGCTGCTGGCCGGGCTGCTGCAATTGCTGGCCGGGCGCCTGCGCCTGGGTTGCTGGTTCCGGGTCACGGCGCCAGCGGTGGTCTACGGCATGCTGGCGGGCATCGGCGTGCTGATCGTGCTGTCCCAGGTGCATGTGATGCTCGATGCCGCGCCCCAGGCCTCGGGCCTGGATAACCTTGTGGGCTTTCCCCAGGCTCTGGCGCAGGCCTTGCCGAGCCTGGGGTGGCAGGCTGGCTTGCTGGGGTTGGCGACTATCGCGGTGATGTGGGGCTGGGACAAGTGGCGGCCCCAGGCGCTGCGGTTCATCCCCGGTGCCCTGCTCGGTGTCGGGCTGGCGACCCTGGCCAGCCTGCTGCTGGCGCTGCCGGTGAAGCGCGTCGAGGTGCCGGCCAACCTGGCCGAGGCCATCGACTGGCTGCGCCCCGCCGACCTGCTCAACCTGGCGGACCCCAACCTGCTGATCGCCGCCTTCGCCGTGGCCTTTATCGCCAGTGCCGAAACCCTGCTCTCCGCCGCCGCGGTGGATCGCATGCACAGCGGCCAGCGCTCGGACTTCGACCGTGAACTGTCGGCCCAGGGCGTGGGCAACATGCTCTGCGGTCTGCTGGGTGCCCTGCCCATGACCGGTGTCATCGTGCGCAGCTCGGCCAATGTCCAGGCCGGGGCCCAGACCCGTTATTCGACGATTTTCCATGGCCTGTGGCTGCTGGGTTTCGTGCTGGTGCTGTCCAGCGTGCTGCAGAGCATTCCGGTGGCGAGCCTGGCGGGGGTGCTGGTCTACACCGGCTTCAAGCTGGTGGACCTCAAGGTCTTTCGCGGCCTGGGGCGCTACGGGCGCATGCCGATGCTGACTTACGCGGTGACGGCCCTGGCGATTGTCTTCAGCGACCTGCTGACCGGGGTACTGATCGGCTTTGCCCTGACCCTGGCCAAGCTGGCGTTCAAGGCGTCGCGCTTGAAGATCAGCCTGATCGACCTGGCAGAGGAAGGCGAGATGGAGTTGCGTCTGGTCGGCGCTGCGACCTTTCTCAAGGTGCCGGCCCTGACTCGGGTGCTGGCGACGATTCCCCCGGTCACCACTGTGCATGTGCCCCTCAGCAACCTCAGTTATATCGACCATGCGTGCCTGGAGTTGCTGGAAGACTGGAATCGGGCCAACAGTGCCAAGGGCTCGCGGCTGATGATCGAAACGCGGGGCTTGAAGCGGCGCCTGGAGGGCCGGTTGACCACCACCAGCGGCGTGGGGGCGGCTGCGGCGAGAGGTTGAATCGCCGGGTGGGCGGGAGGGGCTTGGGTGAGCCAGGCCCTTCGCCACAAGGCTCGCTGCGAGCCTTGCTGGCGAGGAATGGGTCAGGCGGCGGGCTGGTCGAGTTCCAGTTCCACGCCCAGTTGGCGTGACAGGCAAGGCCAGCGTTTCCAGGCGGCCTCGGTGTCCGGGCTGCTGAGTTTCTCGCGGTAGGCTTCCACCGACTCCAGGGCGAAGCTTTCTTCGTCGAGCATGGCGTCGACGGCGTGGTGCACCGCTTCGTCCAACTGGTTGGCGAAGGTTTCGCCGATCAGTTGGTGGGCGATGAGGTTGGCGACAGTCATGTCCAGGGGGATCAGCGGACGGCCGAAATGCTTGATGTACAGGTCGTTGACCTCTTCCACCAGACGGTGGGCCAGATAGGCTTCATCCAGCAGGCCGTCGAGGCCGACGTGGCCATCCATGATGGCCGGCGGCTGGAGGAAGAATTGCTCGGCGATCTTCAGCACCGGCTTGATCTGCGACTCGATGCCGGCTTCCCGGGCTACAGAGTTGGCGGCGTCCAGAAGGTCTGGAACCTGGTCGATATAGGCGCTGACAAAACGGGTCATGACGCCCTTGGCGTCGACTTCGGGCAGCTGGATGGCGGGGTGCAGGTGAGGCAATTGGCTCTCCAACTGACGGGTCAGGAGGCCGGTACTGGCTTCGTGCTGCTGGGCCAGTTTGATCTGCTCGCGCAATGCGGCGGTGTTCATGAAAACTCCAGGGAACAAGGGCAATTGAATAGGGAGAACATAAGTTAGCCTGCTTACAAAAGCGCTTAAGACGCATTTGTCATAATTATTTCATGCTTAGTCACCACGGTTATATCGTTTCGCCATCCAGGGCACTCGATCCCTTTCCCGCCGTGGCCTGCAAACCTCCTTATTAGTGTTTCAGCTGATTTACGCCCTCGCGTTGCGAGGTGGGAGTCGCTGTCTATACTCGCCCTTGTATGAAGTTAGCTGATGACGCCCGACTGCAAATGCAGCGAAGGCTCGGCCGGTTTAAGTTCGTAGTCTAGGCAGCCGCTCCCTTGCCGCAGGTGTTAAGCCGGCGGGATAACAAGAACGATAAGGGGAACCCGCAATGATGCGACATCCACATGTCTGGATGGGCCTCCTGTTGTGGTCGGTATTCAGCCAGGCGCAAGCCGCCTGGACCGTGAATATGACGCCTGGGGCGACCGAGATAAGCCACGCGGTATTCGACCTGCACATGACCATCTTCTGGATCTGTGTGGTGATCGGCGTCATCGTCTTCGGTGCGATGTTCTGGTCGATGATCGTTCACCGCCGTTCCGTCGGCCAGGTCCCGGCCAAATTCCACGAAAGCACCACGGTGGAAATCCTCTGGACCATCATTCCCTTCCTGATCCTGGTGGCCATGGCCGTGCCTGCCACGGCGACGCTGATCAAGATGTACGACACCAGCGAGCCGGACGTGGATATCCAGATCACCGGCTACCAGTGGAAGTGGCACTACAAATATCTCGGCCAGGACGTGGAGTTCTTCAGCAACCTGGCCACCCCCGCCGACCAGATCCACAACCAGAGCACCAAGGGCGAGCACTACCTGCTGGAGGTCGACCAGCCGCTGGTACTGCCGGTGGGCGCCAAGGTGCGCTTTCTGGTGACCGCCGCCGACGTCATCCACTCCTGGTGGGTGCCGGCCTTCGCGGTCAAGCGCGATGCCATCCCCGGCTTCGTCAACGAAGCCTGGACCCGGGTCGACAAGCCCGGCATCTACCGTGGCCAGTGCGCCGAGCTGTGCGGCAAGGACCACGGCTTCATGCCGATCGTGGTGGAGGTCAAGAGCCAGGCCGACTACGACACCTGGATGGGCGAGCGCAAGGCCGAGGCGGCCAAGCTCAAGGAGCTGACCAGCAAGGAATGGACCCTCGACGAGCTGGTGGCCCGCGGTGACAAGATCTACCACACCACCTGCGTTGCCTGTCACCAGGCGGAAGGCCAGGGCCTGCCGCCGATGTTCCCGGCCCTCAAGGGCTCGAAGATCGCTACCGGTCCCAAGGAGGCTCACCTGAGCCTGGTGTTCCACGGCAAGCCGGGCACCGCCATGGCCGCCTTCGGCAAGCAGCTGTCGGAAGTCGACATCGCCGCCGTCGTCACCTACGAACGCAACGCCTGGGGCAACAACAAGGGCGACATGGTGACGCCCAAGGAAGTCCTGGCGCTGAAGCAGGCGGAAAGCAAATGAGCCGGCTCATGGGGTATGTGCGCAATCGGTCGCGGCGTTTCGCCGCCGATCATCCAGTCCATTCGCTCGCAGGAGACAGGACATGAGTGCTGTGATCGATGACCACGGCCACGCCGGCCATGATGACCACGCCCATGGCCCGGCCAAGGGCCTGATGCGCTGGGTACTGACCACCAACCACAAGGACATCGGCACCCTGTACCTGTGGTTCAGCTTCTGCATGTTCCTGCTGGGCGGCTCGTTCGCCATGGTGATCCGTGCCGAACTGTTCCAGCCCGGGCTGCAGATCGTCGAGCCGGCGTTCTTCAACCAGATGACCACCATGCATGGCCTGGTGATGGTCTTCGGTGCGGTGATGCCGGCCTTCGTCGGCCTGGCCAACTGGATGATCCCGTTGATGATCGGCGCGCCGGACATGGCCCTGCCGCGGATGAACAACTTCAGCTTCTGGCTGCTGCCGGCGGCCTTCCTGTTGCTGATCTCTACCCTGTTCATGCCCGGCGGCGGGCCGAACTTCGGCTGGACCTTCTATGCCCCCCTGTCCACCACCTACGCCCCGGAAAGCGTGACCTTCTTCATCTTCGCCATCCACCTGATGGGCGTCAGCTCGATCATGGGCGCGATCAACGTGATCGCCACCATCCTCAACCTGCGAGCCCCGGGCATGACCCTGATGAAGATGCCCCTGTTCGTCTGGACCTGGCTGATCACCGCCTTCCTGCTGATTGCAGTGATGCCGGTACTGGCCGGGGTGGTGACCATGATGCTGATGGACATCCATTTCGGCACCAGCTTCTTCAGTGCAGCCGGCGGCGGTGACCCGGTGTTGTTCCAGCACGTGTTCTGGTTCTTCGGCCACCCCGAGGTGTACATCATGATCCTGCCGGCCTTCGGCGCGGTCAGCTCGATCATCCCCACCTTCAGCCGCAAGCCACTGTTCGGCTACACCTCGATGGTCTATGCCACCGGGGCGATCGCCTTCCTGTCGTTCATCGTCTGGGCGCACCACATGTTCGTGGTGGGCATCCCGCTGGTGGGCGAGCTGTTCTTCATGTACGCCACCCTGCTGATCGCCGTGCCCACCGGGGTCAAGGTGTTCAACTGGGTGAGTACCATGTGGCAGGGCTCGCTGACATTCGAGACACCGATGCTGTTCGCGGTGGCCTTCGTCATCCTGTTCACCATCGGCGGTTTCTCCGGGCTGATGCTGGCCATTGCCCCGGCGGACTTCCAGTACCAGGACACCTACTTCGTGGTGGCGCACTTCCACTACGTACTGGTGCCGGGGGCGATCTTCGGGATCTTCGCCTCGGCCTACTACTGGCTGCCCAAGTGGACCGGGCACATGTACGACGAGACCCTGGGCAAGCTGCACTTCTGGCTGTCCTTCGTCGGCATGAACATGGCGTTCTTCCCCATGCACTTCGTGGGGCTGGCGGGCATGCCGCGGCGGATTCCGGACTACAACCTGCAGTTCGCCGACTTCAACATGGTGTCCTCCATCGGTGCCTTCACTTTCGGTGCGACGCAGATCTTCTTCCTGTTCATCGTCATCAAGTGCATCCGCGGCGGCAAACCGGCTCCGGCCAAACCCTGGGAAGGTGCCGAAGGCCTGGAGTGGAGCATTCCCTCGCCGGCGCCATACCACACCTTTGTCACCCCGCCGGAAGTGAAATGAACATCTGTGCTGTAGGAGCGAGCTCGCTCGCGAAGGCGCCAGAGTATGGTGCCCGCTTCGCCGGCAAGCCGGCTCCTACAGGCTTGGGAGGACGTTGAGATGGCCGAGGTAACGCTGAAGAAACTGGTGACCCGCCTGTTGCTGGTGGTGGTGGCGATGTTCGTCTTCGGTTTTGCCCTGGTGCCGATCTACGACGTGATGTGCAAGGCCCTGGGGATCAACGGCAAGACCGGTGGGCAGTACGCGGACCAGGGGCAGCAGGTGGATGTATCGCGCCAGGTGCGGGTGCAGTTCCTGTCCACCAACGCCATCGACATGGTCTGGGATTTCTATCCCAAGTCCGATGACATCGTGGTCCATCCGGGGGCGGTGAACGAGATGATCTTCATCGCCCGCAACCCCAGCGACCACCCGATGAGCGCCCAGGCGATCCCGAGCATCTCCCCCAGCAGCGCGGCCATGTATTTCCACAAGACCGAGTGCTTCTGCTTTACCCAGCAGGTGCTGCAGCCGGGCGAGAAGATCGAGATGCCGGTGCGTTTCATCGTTGACCGTGACATGCCCAAGGATGTGAAGCACCTGACGCTGGCTTACACGCTGTTCGATATCACCGCGCGTCATCCACCGGTGGCGGTTGCCGCCAAGAACGGTGGCTAGACGATCTAGCGTGCCCGATAAGGAGAACAACCCATGGCGACTCATGAGCACTATTACGTTCCCGCCCAGAGCAAGTGGCCGATCATCGCAACGGTGGGCATGTTCGTCACCGTGGTGGGCCTGGGCACCTGGTTCAACGACCTCAAGGCGGCGCGACCGGAATCCCACGGCCCGCTGATCTTTTTCGTCGGCGGCCTGCTGCTGGCCTACATGCTGTTCGGCTGGTTTGGTGCGGTGGTCAAGGAAAGCCGCGCCGGGCTCTACAGCGCCCAGCTCGATCGCTCGTTCCGCTGGGGCATGAGCTGGTTTATCTTTTCCGAAGTGATGTTCTTCATGGCCTTCTTCGGCGCACTGTTCTATGTGCGGCACATGTCCGGGCCCTGGCTCGGCGGTGAGGGGCACAAGGGCATCGCCCACATGCTGTGGCCGAACTTCGAGTTCGTCTGGCCGCTGCTCAACAACCCCGACCCGAAACTCTTTCCGCCGCCCAAGGGCACCATCAGCCCCTGGGGCCTGCCGCTGCTCAACACCATCCTGCTGGTGAGTTCCAGCGTCACCGTGACCATCGCCCACCACGCCTTGAAGAAAGGCCATCGCGGCGCGCTGAAGATCTGGCTGGCGCTGACGGTGCTGCTGGGTTGCGCCTTCCTGGGCTTTCAGGCCGAGGAATACATCCATGCCTACCACGAGCTGGGGCTGACCCTGGGTTCGGGGATCTACGGCGCCACCTTCTTCATGCTCACCGGTTTCCACGGTGCCCACGTGACCATTGGCACCCTGATCCTGTTCGTGATGCTGATGCGCATCATGCGCGGGCATTTCGACGCCGAGCACCAGTTCGGCTTCGAGGCCGCCAGCTGGTACTGGCACTTCGTCGACGTGGTCTGGATCGGCCTGTTCGTTTTCGTCTACGTGCTCTGAGGCGCCCTACCAGGGCGCGTGGGAGACCAGCTGGCCGCTGAAGAAACCCCAGGCGATCAAGCCGACGGTGACCACGGCCAGCGCGACCCGAATGCTCAGTGAGGTCACCAGGCGCTTGGATGAACTGTCGTCCTTGACCAGAAAGAACAGGCCGCTGAACAGGCTGACAACCGTGGCAATCAGCATCAGGACGATGGCTGCTTTGAGCATGGTGGGACTCCGGGGGAAACGCGATGTACAGCAGTATAGCGAGTGGATTTCTCAGCCTTGCAGGCCAGCCATGAAGGGCTTCCGGCCGGGCATCGGGCCGACCCTGGTGGTGCTTTTGCTGCTGCCGGTGCTGGTTGCCCTGGGCTTCTGGCAACTGGGTCGGGGCGAGCAGAAGCGCCAGTTGCTGGCCAGCTACGCCGAGCGCCGTGCGGCGCAGCCGGTGGCCCTGTTCGAGCTGTTGGCCAGCGAGGATCCGGCTTTTCGCCGGGTACGCCTGCACGGTCATTTCGATGCCGACCACAGCCTGTTGCTGGATAACCGCCTGCATGACGGCAAGGTCGGGGTCGAGCTGCTGCAACCCTTCCTCGACCAGGCCAGCGGTCGCTGGCTGCTGGTCAACCGCGGCTGGCTGCCCTGGCCCGACCGGCGCACGCCTCCCGTATTCAGCACCCCGCAGCAGAGCCTGAGCCTGGATGCCTGGGTCTACGTTTCGCCGGGCGCGGCATTCCAGCTGCACGCCGACCCCAGCGGCGCGAGCTGGCCGCGGCTGATTACCGCCGTGGCTCCACAAGCGCTCTGGGCCGAGCTGGGCCGCAGCGGTTTCGACCATGAAGTGCGCCTGGAGTCGGGCCCGGGGGCCTACCTGACCGAATGGCCGGTGGTCGCCATGGGCCCGGAAAAACACCAGGCCTATGCGGTGCAGTGGTTCGCCATGGCCCTGGCGCTGTTCGCTCTCTATCTCTATTTCGGCTGGCACAACACTCGGGAGAAACGCCATGGGAACGGCCATGAATCCACCCAACATCTCTGACGCCCAGGCGCCCAACCGGCGGCGCGGCCGCTGGCAACTGGTGCTGATCCTGCTGATGGTGATCGGCCCGATGATCCTTGCCACCGGCATGTACAAGCTGCAGTTCTGGGTACCGGAAAGCCGCAGCTATCACGGCGAGCTGATCGGCAATGGCCAGACCCGCGCCCAGATCGGCGTGCAGGCCGAGGAGGATCGCTGGCAGGTTCTGGTCACCGCGCCCGGGGAGTGCGCAGTGGATTGCCAGCAACTGGTGTACCTGGCGCGGCAGATCCAGATCGCCCTGGGCCGTGATGCCTCGCGGGCCAGCCATGCCCTGGCCAGCGCCCGGCCCCTGAGCGCCGAATACGAAGCCAAGCTGCAGCGTGAATACCCGCAACTGCAACGCTACCCCCTGGACCTGGCGACCTTCACCAAGGGCGCCAACGACAAGGAGGCGCCGCAGCTGTGGATCGTCGACCCCCACAGCAACCTGGTGCTGCGCTATGACGCCCGGGTCAAGGGCAAGGACCTGCTCAACGACCTGCGCCACCTGCTGAAACTGTCGAACATCGGATAAGGGCATCGTCATGGCCAAACCTGGATTTCGCCTCGCGTTGTTTGCCACCTTGCTGGCCCTGATCGTGGTGCTGCTGGGCGCCTACACCCGGCTGACCCATGCCGGCCTCGGCTGCCCGGACTGGCCCGGCTGCTACGGCTTTATCAGCGTGCCGAAAGGCGAAGCCCAGTTGGCCCATGCCGAGCTGCATTTTCCCGATACCCCGGTGGAGGCCCACAAGGGCTGGAACGAGATGATCCACCGATACTTCGCCGGCACCCTGGGGCTGCTGATCGTGCTCCTGGCGGCCCGGGCCTGGACCCATCGCCGGCATCCGGGGCAGCCCCTGAAGCTGCCGCTGTTCCTCCTGGCAGTGGTGTTCGCCCAGGCGGCCTTCGGCATGTGGACGGTGACCCTCAAGCTCTGGCCGCAAGTGGTCACCGCGCACCTGCTGGGCGGTTTCGCCACCCTGAGCCTGTTGTTCCTGCTGACCTTGCGCCTGTCCGGGGTATTGCCGGCGCTGATCGTGCCGCGGCGCTTGCAGCACTGGGCCACCGCCGGGCTGGTGCTGGTGATCGGGCAGATCGCCCTGGGCGGCTGGGTCAGTTCCAACTACGCGGCGGTAGCCTGTATCGACCTGCCCACCTGCCATGGCCAGTGGTGGCCGAACATGGATTTCGCCAACGGCTTCCACCTGACCCAGCACATCGGCCCCAACTACCTGGGCGGGCAACTGGACAGTGATGCCCGCACCGCCATCCACATGACCCACCGGGTCGGCGCGGTGCTGGTGACCCTGGTCTTGCTGGGCCTGGCCTGGCAGCTGCGGCAGACCGGCATGACCCGCCTGGCCGGGCTGGTGCTGGTGGCGCTGGGGGCGCAGGTCAGCCTGGGCCTGAGCAACGTGTTCTTTCATTTGCCACTGCCGGTGGCCGTGGCCCACAACGCCGGGGGGGCGGCGCTGCTGCTGACCCTGGTGCTGGTCAACTACCACGCCCGTACCAGCCTGGTACGGGCCCGGGATCGCCTGCCCCTGGGCTGGCGGCTCAGCCCGCGTAAACAGATGGCGGGTCCCATCACCATCAAAGGAGAGATGCCATGGCGACTCTGATCAGCGAACGTCAGCATCCCCAGGCCATCTGGCGCGATTACCTGGAGCTGACCAAACCCAAGGTGGTGGTGCTGATGCTGATCACCTCCCTGGTGGGCATGTTCCTCGCCACCCGCGCCGGGGTTCCGTGGACGGTGCTGGTGTTCGGCAACCTGGGCATTGCCCTGTGCGCGGGTGGCGCGGCGGCGGTGAACCATGTGGTGGATCGGCGCATCGACGCGCTGATGGCCCGGACCCACAAGCGGCCCCTGGCCGAAGGCCGGGTATCGCCACGAGCGGCGCTGGCCTTTGCCCTGCTCCTGGCGCTAGCCGGGCAGGCGCTGCTGCTGACCTTCACCAATCCACTCACGGCCTGGCTGACCCTGGCCTCGCTGCTGGGCTATGCGGTGGTCTACACCGGGTTTCTGAAACGTGCGACGCCGCAGAACATCGTGATCGGCGGGCTGGCCGGCGCGGCTCCACCGTTGCTGGGCTGGGTCGCCGCCACCGGGCACATGAGCGCCGAACCGCTGCTGCTGGTGCTGATCATCTTCGCCTGGACCCCGCCGCACTTCTGGGCCCTGGCCATCCACCGCAAAGAGGAGTACGCCAAGGCCGATATCCCGATGCTGCCGGTGACCCATGGCGAGCACTACACCAAGGTGCACATCCTGCTCTACACCTTTGCCCTGCTGGCGGTGAGCCTGCTGCCCTATGTCATCCACATGAGTGGCGTGTTGTACCTGGTGTGTGCCCTGGCCCTGGGCGGGCGCTTCCTGCAATGGGCCTGGGTGCTGTACCGTGGCACTCGGCCGCACGCGGCGATCAACACCTTCAAGTACTCTATTTATTACTTGTTCCTGCTGTTCATCGCCCTGCTCGTAGACCACTACCTATTGTTGAACCTATGACTCGAACTCAGAAAACCGTCTTTATTCTCGTTGCCCTGGTGGCCCTGGTGCTGGGGCTTACCGTCAACAAAGTACTGTCCGGCAAGGGTCAGGGCGACCCCACTGCACTGATCGATGCGGGCATCATCCTGCTGCCGCAAAGCCGTACCCTGCCTGCGGTGAAGATGGTCGACCAGGACGGCCAGCCAGTGGTGATCGACGAGCTGAAGGGCAAATGGTCGCTGCTGTTCTTCGGCTACACCTTCTGCCCGGACATCTGCCCCACCACCCTGGCGCAGTTGCGGCAGATCAAGAGCGAGCTGCCCAAGGAAGCGGTGGACAAGCTGCAGGTGGTCCTGGTCAGCGTCGACCCCAACCGTGATACCCCGCAGCAGCTCAAGCAGTACCTGGGCTACTTCGACAAGGACTTCAAGGGCCTGACCGCCTCCTCGGTGGAAGACCTGCAGAAGCTCGCCAACGCCGTGAGCATTCCCTTCATCCCGGCCGATACCAGCAAGCCCAACTACACCGTGGACCACAGCGGCAACCTGGCGGTGATCGGCCCGGACGGTACCCAGCGCGGTTTCATCCGTGCTCCGCTGAACAACCAGAAGCTGGTGGCCCAACTGCCGGTGATGCTGCAGCGCAAATAACGCTACATGCTCGAACCGCCGAACCGCCGAACCGCCGAACCGCCGAACCCTGTAGCCGCTGCCGCAGGCTGCGATCGGCCTCGAAGAGGACGCGCTCCTGAGGCCCTCGGAAGGCGCTGGGCGCCTTATCCCGGCCTTCGGCAGCGGCTACAACGAAACGGGGCGCCCCAAGGCGCCCCGTTTGTGTTTCTGCAACCGATCAGAACGCCGGCACGATGGCGCCTTTGTACTTCTCGAGAATGAACTGCTTCACTTCAGGGCTGTGCAGGGCCGCGACCAGCTTCTTCATGGCGTCCGAATCCTTGTCGTCAGGACGGGCCACCAGGATGTTCACGTAAGGCGAATCCTTGCCTTCGATCACCAGGGCGTCCTTGGAAGGATCCAGCTTGGCTTCCAGGGCATAGTTGGTGTTGATCAGCGCCAGGTCGACCTGGGTCAGCACGCGCGGGATGGTGGCGGCTTCCAGTTCACGGAACTTCAGGTCCTTGGGGTTCTCGGTGATGTCCTTGATGGTGGCCAGGATGTTGTTGGAATCCTTGAGCTTGATCAGGCCGGCCTTGTCCAGCAGCAACAGCGCGCGGCCGCCGTTGGTGGCGTCGTTGGGGATCACCACGGTGGCGCCGCCCGGCAGTTCGGAGAGCTGCTTGTACTTGCTGGAATAGGCACCCAGGGGCTCGACGTGAACACCGGCAACGTTCACCAGCTTGGTGCCCTTGGCCTTGTTGAACTCATCCAGGTAGGGCTGGTGCTGGAAGAAGTTGGCGTCCAGGCGCTTTTCGGCGACTTGCACGTTGGGCTGCACGTAGTCGGTGAAGACCTTGACCTTCAGGTCCACGCCTTCCTTGGCCAGGGCCGGTTTGACGAACTCCAGGATCTCGGCGTGGGGCACTGGTGTGGCGGCCACGGTCAGGGTTTCGGCGGCGTGCGCGGAGAACGCGGCAACGGCTGCGAAAGCGACGAGTAGTTTTTTCATCCAACAAGCTCCTTGTAAGTCGCCCGACCCCGGGCGCCTGCCGGCCTGGGCCGGCAATTTTATTTGCGGGAAAAGTGCACCACCAGCTTGTCGCCGACGGTTTGCAGAACCTGGACCAGCACCAGCAGCAACACCACGGTCACCACCATCACATCGGTCTGGAAGCGCTGGTAGCCGAAGCGGATCGCCAGGTCGCCCAGGCCACCGGCCCCCACCACGCCGGCCATGGCGGTGTAGGACACCAGGGTAATGGCAGTCACGGTGATAGCGGCAAAGATGCCCGGGCGGGCTTCCGGGAGCAAGGCATTGGTAATGATCTGCCGGGTGCTGGCACCCATGGACTGGGTGGCCTCGATGATGCCGCGATCCACTTCGCGCAGGGCGGTTTCCACCAGCCGGGCAAAGAACGGCGTGGCGCCGACCACCAGCGGTGGAATGGCCCCGGCAACCCCCAGCGATGTGCCGGTGATCAGTACGGTGAAGGGAATCATCACGATCAGCAGAATGATGAACGGCAGTGAACGCAGGATGTTGACCACCAGCGACAGCAGCGCATACAGCGACTTCTGCTCCAGCAGTTGGCGCGGGCTGCAGAGGAACAGCAGCACGCCCAGGGGCAGGCCCAGCAGTACGGTGAACAGCAGCGAGCCGCCGAGCATCATCAGGGTGTCGCCGGTGGCCAGCCAGATTTCCAGCCAGTCGATGTTGGCGAAGAAGGTATCCATCAGCGCAGCACCTCCATGTGGACATCGGCCGCGGTGAAGCGGGCGAAGGCCGCTTCCATGTCACCGCCGGTGATGGCCAGGGTCAGTTGCCCGTAAGGGGTGTCCTTGATGCGGTCGATGCGTCCGGCGAGGATGCTGTAGTCGACCCCGGTCTCCCGGGCCACGGTGCCCAGCAGCGGCGCGTAGGTGGAATCGCCCTGGAAGGTCAGGCGCACGATGCGCCCCGGTACGTGGGCGAAGTCGTCGCGCTGCTCGTTCTCGTCGATCTGCTCGTCTTCCTGGACGAAGCGCCGGGTGGTCGGGTGCTTGGGGTGCAGGAACACGTCGGCCACCGGGCCCTGTTCGACGATCACGCCGGCGTCCATCACCGCCACCTGGTCACAGACGCGACGGATCACGTCCATCTCGTGGGTGATCAGGACGATGGTCAGGTTCAGCTCGCGGTTGATCTCGGCCAGCAGTTGCAGGACCGAGGCAGTGGTCTGCGGGTCCAGGGCACTGGTGGCCTCGTCGCACAGCAGGATCTTCGGCTTGGTGGCCAGGGCGCGGGCGATGCCGACGCGCTGCTTCTGGCCGCCGGACAGCTGCGCCGGGTATTTCTTCGCGTGGTCGGCCAGGCCGACCCGGTCCAGCAGCTCGGCCACCCGGCGGTCGATGTCGCTGCGCGACAGCTCGCCGGCCAGGGTCAGGGGCAGGGCGACGTTGTCGGCCACGGTCTTGGACGACAGCAGGTTGAAGTGCTGGAAGATCATGCCGACCTGCTGGCGGAAGCGGCGCAGGCCACTGGCGTCCAGGGCGGTGACGTCTTCGTCGTCGACGACGATGGTGCCGCCACTGGGGTTTTCCAGGCGGTTGATCAGGCGCAGCAGAGTACTTTTACCCGCACCGGAGTGGCCGATCAGGCCGAACACCTGGCCATTCTCGACCCGAAGGCTGGTCGGGTGCAGGGCGGGAATATCCTTACCGGCGACCCGGTAGGTTTTATGGACGTTTTGAAACTCGATCACGTAGCGAACCTTGTGGGGCGCGTTAGAAAAGGATCAGCGGTTAGCCGGGCGCGCATTTTAGCCTGTCCGTATAGAGGTTCTTAGCATTTATTTCGCAATCATCCTGCCATTTGGCGATAACGCGATCAAAGGTCATAAAAAAGGAACGCTCGCACCTTCTCGTCAGTCACTAGTTAAGTCACTCGAAAGCCGCCAGGTGCCGTGCCTGGAGGCCTTTGCCCACGAAGCCCCGGCACGCCAGGGATTTCGCCAACGAGGAGTTTTGCCTGATGAGCACGAAGAAGCCCGATACCCCAAAAAGCCAGATGGCCGGGACCGACACCCTGGACCGCGGCAACAGCAACAGCAAGCTCAAGAGCCTGGAGACGTTCCGCTCCGACGCCACCGGGCAGGCCCTGCGGACCAACCAGGGGGTGAAGATCGCCGACAACCAGAACACCCTCAAAGCCGGTGCTCGTGGGCCTTCGCTGCTGGAAGACTTCATCATGCGGGAGAAGATCACCCACTTCGACCATGAGCGGATTCCCGAGCGCATCGTGCATGCCCGAGGGGTGGGTGCCCATGGTTACTTCCAGAGCTATGACAACCATTCGGCATTGACCAAGGCCGGTTTCCTGCGTGATCCGGGGAAGAAAACACCAGTGTTCGTACGTTTTTCCACGGTCCAGGGGCCAAGAGGCTCTGGCGACACCGTGCGTGACGTGCGCGGCTTTGCGGTGAAGTTCTTCACTGACGAAGGCAACTTCGACCTGGTGGGCAACAACATGCCGGTGTTCTTCATTCAGGACGCGATCAAGTTCCCCGATTTCGTACACGCCGTGAAACCCGAACCCCACAACGAAATACCCACCGGCGGCTCGGCCCATGACACCTTCTGGGACTTTGTCTCGCTGCAGCCGGAATCGGCGCACATGGTGATCTGGGCCATGTCAGACCGGGCCATTCCGAAAAGTCTGCGGGCCATGCAGGGCTTTGGCGTGCATACCTTTCGCCTGATCAACGCCCAGGGCCGGTCGAGCTTCGTCAAGTTCCACTGGCGGCCGACGGTGGGTACCTGTTCGCTGGTCTGGGATGAGGCGCAGAAGCTGGCGGGCAAGGACACCGACTTCCATCGCCGCGACCTGTGGGAATCGATCGAAGCCGGGGATTACCCGGAGTGGGAGTTCGGCGTACAGATCATCGCCGAGGAAGACGAGCACAACTTTGATTTCGACATCCTCGACCCGACCAAGCTGATTCCCGAGGAGCTGGTGCCGATCACGCCCCTGGGCAAGATGGTGCTGAACCGCAACCCGGACAACTATTTTGCCGAGACCGAGCAGGTCGCCTTCTGCCCGGGGCACATAGTGCCCGGGATCGACTTCTCCAACGACCCGCTGTTGCAAGGACGGCTGTTTTCCTACACCGATACCCAGATCAGCCGCCTGGGTGGGCCGAACTTCCACGAATTGCCGATCAATCGGCCGCTGGCGCCCTTCCACAACAGCCAGCGCGACGCCATGCACCGCATCACCCTGGACAAGGGCCGGGCCTCCTATGAGCCCAATTCCATCGACGGCGGCTGGCCCCGGGAAACCCCACCGGCGGCCGAGGATGGCGGCTTCGAGAGTTACAACGAGCGTATCGATGCGCACAAGATCCGCCAGCGCAGCGAATCGTTCAACGACCATTTCTCCCAGGCGCGGCTGTTCTACAAGAGCATGAGCAAGCACGAGCAGGAGCACATCATCGCCGCCTACAGCTTTGAGCTGGGCAAGGTTGAACGTGAATGGATCCGCGAACGCCAGGTCAACGAGATTCTGGCCAACATCGACCTGCAACTGGCCGCGCGAGTGGCCGAGAACCTCGGGCTGGCGGCGCCGAAGAAAGCCACGGTGGCGGAGCGCAAGACTTCGCTCTCGCGCTCGCCGGCCCTGAGCCAGGCGAACCTGTTGCCGGGCAATATCAAGACCCGGAAGGTGGCGATTCTGGCGGCCAACGGCGTCGATGGTGCGGCGATCGATGCGCTGAAGAAGGCTCTCAAGGCCGAAGGGGCACACGCCAAGCTACTGGGGCCGACCTCGGCGCCGGTCACCACGGCGGACGGCAAGAGCCTGCCGGTGGATGCGTCCATGGAGGGCTTGCCATCGGTGGCCTTCGATGCGGTGTTCGTGCCCGGAGGTGCGCAGTCGATCAAGGCCTTGAGCGGCAATGGCGTGGCCCTGCATTACTTGCTGGAGGCGTACAAGCACCTCAAGGCGATTGCCCTGCACGGCGATGCCCGGGAGCTGTTGCACAGCCTGCGGCTGGAGGCGGATGAAGGCTTGATCGTGGGGGGCGATGCCAAGGCGCTGAAGGCATTCATTGCCGCCATCGCTCAGCATCGGGTCTGGAGCCGAGAGGAAAAGGCCAAGGCAATCCCGGCCTGAACACACTTTCCCCGACAAGCCTGCTCCGTGTAGGAGCCGGCTTGCCGGCGAAGGCTTTACTGCGCCTTGCGCGGAGTCAGCACCATCTGCGCCGGTACATGGCGCACGATTTGCCGATTGATCTTCTGTTCAAAGTCCGGGTCGAGCTTCTTCACCCGCTTGCCGAGCAGGGTCGACAGCCAGGGGTAATCCTCGGTGCGTGGTACCTGGATGCTCACGTCGCACTGGTAATTCACCACATCGGCGGCCAGGGCATCGAGTTGATGCCGCAGCTTGCGGATATCAGTGACGTTCAAGGCGACGGTGGTGCTCTCGGCGGTCGGATCGATCAGCTTGGCCGCAGGGCGCGCTTCGGCGGCCTTCAGGGCGGCTTCGGCCTTGTCCAGCTCCGCCTTGCGGGCGTGGGCAATGGCATTGTTGACCCCACCGGTCAGCGCCGGAGCCTTGGGCATCAGTGCCCGGGCACGGCTCAGGGCCGTGGCTGCGGCGTTCACATCGCCCTTCTGCAGGACGATCTGGCTGCGCTGCAGATAGGCTTCGGCCAACTGCCGCTGGTACTGCACCAGTTGCGGGTCGTCGGGCGTCTGCGCCTGCAAGGCGCTGAGTTGATCTTCCGCGGTGGCCAGTTCGCTGCTGGCGATGTTTTGTTCCAGCTGCGCGATGGCCGTGGCCCGTGCATCAGGGACCTCGGTGGCCGCTGGTGGCGTGCTTTGGCAGGCTCCCAGTAGCAGGGAAAATGCGACAAGGAGCAGATAACGGGAGGCGAACGGCTTCATTCCTGCGACTCTCTAATTGCGCAAAAAGCGAGCAAGTCTACACCCCTCGACGGGGCAGAACAAAACTCAGCAGAAACAGTGTGGCGGCGGTGACCACGATCGACGGCCCGGCCGGTGTGTCCTTGAACCAGGACAGCGCCAGCCCGCCGCACACCGCGAGCATGCCCAGCAGGCTGGCGCCCAGGGCCATCTGCTCCGGCGAGCGGGCGTGACGCTGTGCCGCAGCGGCCGGGATGATCAGCAGCGAGGTGATCAGCAACACCCCGACAATCTTCATGGCCACGGCAATCACCACGGCGATCAGCAGCATCAGCGCCAGGCGCAGCGAGGCCACAGGCAGGCCTTCGACCCTGGCCAGTTCCTCGTGCACGGTGATCGCCAGCAAGGGGCGCCACAACGCCACCAGCAGCAACAGCACCGCCGCGCTACCGCCGAGAATCCACGCCAGGTCGCCCGGGCTGATCGCCAGCAGGTCACCGAACAGGTAGGCCATCAGGTCGATTCGCACTTCATGCATGAAGCTTAGTACCACCAGGCCCAGAGACAGGGTGCTGGGTGCAAGAATCCCCAGCAGCGTGTCGGAAGCCAGGGGTTGGCGCTGTTGCAGGGTCACCAGCAGCACCGCCAGCAGCAGGCAGCCGACCGTGACCGCTACCGCCGGGCTGACATCCAGCAGAAAGCCCAGGGCCACGCCGAGCAGCGCGGCGTGGGACAGGGTGTCGCCGAAATAGGCCATGCGACGCCAAACCACGAAGGACCCCAAGGGGCCGGCAACCACCGCCAGGGCCAGGCCTGCGAGCAGGGCGTAGAGCAGAAAATCAGCCATGCTTGCAGTTTTCTCCATGGACATGGGCGTGGCCCGAAGCGGGCTGGGTGACGACCGAACCATGCAGGTCGTGGGCATGGTCGTGATGGTGGTGGTAGATCGCCAGGCTCGGTGCGTTCTTGCCGAACAGCTCGACGAAGGCCGGGTCGCCGCTGACCTGCTCGGGGTGGCCGGAGCAGCAGACGTGGCGATTCAGGCAGACCACCTGATCGGTGGTGCTCATCACCAGGTGCAGGTCGTGGGAGACCATCAGCACGCCGCAGCCGTGACGGTCGCGCAGGCGGGTAATCAGGCTGTAGAGCTCGGCCTGGCCGGCCACATCGACGCCTTGCACCGGTTCATCGAGTACCAGCAGCTCCGGCTCGCGCAGCAGCGCCCGGGCCAGCAGCACGCGCTGCATCTCGCCACCGGAGATGCTCTGCACCGGGCTGTCGATCACCTGCTCGGCACCTACTTCCTTGAGCGCTGCCAGCGCCCGGGTACGGTCCACTCCCGGCACCAGGCGCAGAAAGCGCAGCACCGACAGCGGCAAGGTCGGGTCGACATGAAGCTTCTGCGGCATGTAGCCCACCCGCAGTTTGGGCTTGCGCCAGACACTGCCGGTGTCGGGTTTGAGCAGGCCGAGCACGGCGCGCACCAGCGTGGTCTTGCCGGCGCCATTGGGGCCGATCAGGGTGACGATCTGGCCGGGTTCGACGCTGAGCTGGATGTTCTCCAGCACGTTCTGCCCGGCAAAGGTCACCCCGACCTGCTCGAGGCGGATCAACGCATTGCTCATCAAGCCCCCTGGCAGCCCGAGCAGAGCCCGACCACTTCGACGGTCTGGCCCTCGACCACGAAGCCGACGTCGCGGGCGCTGCTGATGATGGCGTCGCTGATGGATTTCTGTTCCAGCTCGATGGCGGCGTGGCATTCGCGGCAGATCAGGAACTGGCCCTGGTGCGCGTGCTCGGGGTGGTTGCAGCCGACAAAGGCATTGAGCGAGGCGATGCGGTGCACCAGGCCGTTTTCCAGGAGGAAATCCAGCGCCCGGTAAACCGTTGGCGGGGCGGCGCGACGGCCGTCCTGCTCGCTGAGCACGGCCAGGATGTCGTAGGCCCCCAGGGGCTTGTGGCTTTGCCACACCAGCTCCAGCACCCGCCGGCGCAGGGCGGTCAGGCGCAGGCCTTGCCGTGCGCACAGGGCGTCGGCCTCAGACAGTGCGCTGTGCACGCAGTGAGAGTGGTCGTGTGGACGGCTGGCAAGGGGTGTTTTAGGCATGAGCGGCGACGAGGTTTGTGAGAGACGTTATTATGTTACCCGTTCTCGCCTCCTCGAGTGTCCATCGTGCCCAGACTTTTTCGCCTTTTTGTCGCTTTTACCTTCAGCCTGTTCGCGATCGGCTCGGCCCAGGCCGAAGTGCGGGTGCTGGCCAGCATCAAGCCGCTGCAACTGATTGCCGCCGCCGTGCAGGATGGCGTGGCGGTTCCCGAGGTGCTGCTGCCGCCCGGAGCTTCCCCGCACAACTACGCGCTGCGCCCTTCGGACGTGCGCAAGGTGCAGAGCGTAGACCTGCTGTACTGGATCGGCCCGGACATGGAAGGCTTCCTGCCGCGGGTGCTGAAGGGCCGTAGCCTGCCCTCGGTGGCGGTACAGGACCTGCCGGGCATGAAACTCCGGCACTTTGCCGAAGATAGTCACTCCCACGCTGAAGATGCCGACGAACATGACCATGATCATCGTCCTGGCACTCTGGACGCGCACCTCTGGCTGTCGCCGGTCAATGCCCGGGTGATCGCCACCCGCATGGCCGCTGACCTGAGTGCCGCCGACCCGGCCAATGCCGCCCGCTACCAGAACAACCTGAAGGCGTTCAGCGAGCGTCTGGATGCTATGGATGCCCGCTTGAAAACCCGCCTGGCGGGGATCGCCGGCAAGCCTTACTTCGTGTTCCACGAGGCCTTCGACTACTTCGAGGACGCCTACGGCCTCAAGCACGCCGGGGTGTTCAGCGTGGCGGCGGAAGTCCAGCCGGGGGCCCAGCACGTCGCCGCCATGCGCGCGCGCTTGCAGCAGGTGGGCAAGACCTGTGTGTTCAGCGAGCCGCCCCTGCGCCCGCGCCTGGCGGAAACCCTGGTGGCCGGCCTGCCGGTGAAACTGGCGGAGCTGGATGCGTTGGGCGGTTACACGCCGGCAACCGCTCAAGGCTATGAGCAGGTGCTGGAGAAGTTGGGGAATGATCTGGCGGGCTGCCTGGAGCAGCTTTAAGCGGGGATTGTTGCGCGAGGGCTTTGGCGGGCAAGCCCGCTCCTACAGGTTGGGCGCATCTCTGTAGGAGCGGGCTTGCCCGCGAAGCGTTTTACAGGGCGAACGGCAGCGCGATGCTGACCTGTTGCCGTTGCGCCAGGCGCTGCTGGAACTCCATCGGATCGTGAATCAGCACGTCCTGCCCGGCGAAGCTCTCGGCGGCGATCAGCCGCGATAGCCAGAAGCGCACGCAGGCTACCCGCAGCAGGGTCGGCCAGAGTTCGGCCTCTGCCGCAGTGAACGGGCGCAGCGCCGCGTAGGCGCCCAGCAGGGCTCGGGCCCGTTGGCCGTCGAGTACGCCTTCATCGTCGGAGCACCAGTCATTCAGGGCGATCGCCACGTCGTAGAGCATGGGTCCCGAACAGGCGTTGTAGAAGTCGATCAGGCCGGTCAGGTGGGTGCCTTCGAACATGGCATTGTCGCGAAACAGATCGGCGTGGATGTTGGCCCGGGGCAGGGCGAGGATCTTCACCTTCTGAGCGGCGATTTCATCCAGGGCCCGTTGCAGCAGATCCTGGGCCGTGGGGGCCAGGTGCGACAGCAGTTGCCTGCCCTCTTCCTGCATCCAGTCCAGGCCGCGATCGGTCTTGCGCTTGATCATGTGGTCCTTGGTGGCCACGTGCAGGTGGCCGAGCAGCTCACCGACCTGGGCACAGTGCTGGGCGTTGGCCTGCTTGATGTGCTTGCCCGCCAGCCGCGGTTGCAGCAGCGCCGGCTTGCCCGCCAGTTCGCGCAGGGCGACGCCGTCGGTGGTGCGCAGGGCATAGGGCACTGGCAGGTTGGCCTGGTGCAGCACGTCCAGCAGTTCAATGAAGAACGGCATTTCCTGGACCGGGCCACGTTCCACCAGGGTCAGGACGAACTCGCCCTGTTCCAGGCTGATGAAGAAGTTGGTGTTTTCGCTACCAGCGGCGATCCCCTGGAAATCAAGCAGGCGGCCGAGCCCATACGGGGCGAGAAAGGTTTCCAGCTCGGGCCGAGCCAGGGGGGTGAACACAGACATGGTTAAAAACTGCCAGTACGGGCGCTGCTATCCAGCCAGCGCCATTGAGTTGAAGTCGGAGTGGTTTACCACTCAAAGATTTTCCACGAAGGGATCAGCATATCCGGCTGATCCGAACGGATGAAGTTGCCGTCCGAGCCATCGGCACGCACCAGGAAGTAGGGTTTGCCGCCCTTTGGCGTGATCTTGATGGCATACAGGAAGCCATTTTGCCGGTATTCCTGGATGGTCTTGTCGCCTTCCGTGCGAATGGTTACTTCCGGGTCCGCTGATGGCGCATCTTCTGCGGCGATCGCGGCCAATGGAGCGATTGCAATCAAGCCGGTCAGCAGCAAGCGATTTAGTGTGCGCATGATAACCTTGTCCCTTTGTCGTCAACGGTCCCGCTATTCTAGCGCCGGACCCGCCGAAAAGGTTGATCCCGCTCATGAGCCAAGCCCCCCTCGTCCTGGTGGACGGTTCTTCATATCTGTACCGCGCGTTCCACGCGCTGCCACCGCTGACCACCTCCAAAGGCCTGCCTACCGGCGCGGTCAAGGGCGTGTTGAACATGCTCAAGAGCCTGCGCAAGCAGTACCCGGACAGCCCGTTCGCCGTGGTCTTCGATGCCAAGGGCGGGACCTTCCGCGATGACATGTATGCCGAATACAAGGCCAACCGTCCGAGCATGCCCGACGACATGCGGGTGCAGATCGAGCCGTTGCACGCCAGCGTGATCGCCCTGGGTTTCCCCCTGTTGTGCGTGGAAGGGGTCGAGGCCGATGACGTGATCGGCACCCTGGCCCGCAGCAGCGCGGCGGCGGACCGCCCGGTGGTGATTTCCACTGGCGACAAGGACATGGCACAGCTGGTGGACGGGCACATTACCCTGGTCAACACCATGTCCGGTAGCAGCATGGATGTGGAAGGCGTGAAGGAGAAATTCGGCGTCGCTCCCGAGCAGATCATCGATTACCTGGCGCTGATGGGCGACTCTTCCGACAACATTCCCGGGGTGCCGGGCATTGGTCCGAAGACCGCTTCCGGCCTGCTGGTCGGGGTCAATGGCGGGTTGAAGGAGCTGTACGAACAGCTCGATATCGTACCGACCCTGCCGATCCGCGGGGCCAAGACCTTGCCGGCCAAGCTTGAAGAACACAAGGAAATGGCCTTCCTCTCCTATCAGTTGGCGACCATCAAGGTCGACGTGCCGCTGGAAGTCGGGCTCGACGACCTGCACCTGGGCGAGCCGGACCGCGAGAAGCTGGTGGAGCTCTACAGCCTGCTGGAGTTCAAGAGCTGGCTCGACGAGTTGCAGCGCGATGCCAAGCGTGTCGAGCTCAGCGGCGCTGAGGCGACACCCGCCGCCGTGCCGCCGCAGGTTGTGGAGCAAGCTCCGCTGGAGCTGCAGTACGAAACCATCCTCGAGCAGGAGCGTTTCGATGCCTGGCTGGAGAAGCTCAAGGGCGCCAAGCTGATTGCCTTCGATACCGAAACCACCGGGATCGATGCGCAGCAGGCGCAACTGGTGGGCCTGTCCTTCTCGGTCAAGGCCGGCGAAGCGGCCTATGTTCCCCTGACCCACTCCTACATGGGCGCGCCGGCACAGCTGGATCGCGACAGCGTACTGCTGGCCCTCAAGCCCTTGCTGGAAGATCCCAAGCTGCTCAAGGTCGGCCAGCACGCCAAGTTCGACATGAACATCCTGGCCAACTGCGCCATCGGCGGCGACCAGGCCAATGGCATCACCATGCGCGGCGTGGCCTTCGATACCATGCTCGAATCCTACGTGCTCAACTCCACCGCCACCCGCCATGACATGGACAGCCTGGCGCAGAAGTACCTGGACCACAGCACTGTGAGTTTCCAGGACATCGCCGGCAAGGGTGCCAAGCAGTTGACCTTCGACCAGATTCCCCTTGAGCAGGCCGGCCCCTACGCCGCGGAAGATGCCGATGTGACCCTGCGCCTGCACCAGGCCCTGTTCGACAAGCTGTCCGCGATACCGAGCCTGGCCAGCGTGCTCACCGATATCGAAATGCCTTTGGTGCCGGTCCTGGCGCGCATCGAGCGCCAGGGAGCACTGGTGGACGACAAGCTCCTGGGAGTGCAGAGCATCGAACTGGGGGACAAGATGGTCGCCCTGGAGCGCGAAGCCTTCAAGATCGCCGGCGAGGAGTTCAACCTGGGCTCGCCCAAGCAGCTGGGCAGCATCCTCTACGACAAGCTCGGCCTGCCAGTGCTGAAAAAGACTGCCAAGGGCCAGCCATCCACGGCTGAAGAGGTGCTGGCCAAGCTGGCGGAAGACGACTATCCGCTGCCGCGGGTGCTGATGCAGTACCGTTCCATGAGCAAGCTGAAAAGCACCTATACCGACCGCCTGCCGGAGCAGATCAACCCGCGTACCGGGCGCATCCATA
Source organism: Pseudomonas sp. GW822-FHT06D10 (assembly GCF_058799535.1). NCBI lineage: Bacteria > Pseudomonadati > Pseudomonadota > Gammaproteobacteria > Pseudomonadales > Pseudomonadaceae > Pseudomonas > Pseudomonas sp. GW822-FHT06D10. Next base: position 761,090 of record NZ_JBXALN010000003.1, read on the forward strand.
CCTCCTATCATCAGGCGGTAGCGTCCACCGGCCGGCTGTCCTCCAGCGATCCGAACCTGCAGAACATTCCGGTACGTACCGCTGAAGGCCGGCGCATTCGCCAGGCCTTCATCGCGCCGCCGGGCTACAAGCTGCTGGCAGCGGACTATTCGCAGATCGAGTTGCGGATCATGGCGCACCTGTCCCGCGACGAAGGTTTGCTCAACGCCTTCCGCAACAACCTGGACGTGCACACCGCCACGGCGGCCGAGGTGTTCAAGGTCGAGCTCAAGGACGTCACTTCCGATCAGCGCCGCAGCGCCAAGGCCATCAACTTCGGCCTGATCTACGGTATGGGCGCGCAGAAGCTGGGCAAGGACATCGGTGTCGATACCAAGCAGGCCAAGGCCTATATCGACACCTACTTCGCGCGTTACCCGGGGGTTCGCGAGTACATGGACCGCACCCGCGCCCAGGCCGCGGACCAGGGTTATGTCGAGACCATCTTCGGTCGCCGCCTGTACCTGCCGGAGATCAACTCCAACAAGCCACAGGAGCGCGCCGGCGCCGAACGCACCGCGATCAATGCGCCGATGCAGGGCACCGCGGCAGACATCATCAAGAAAGCCATGGTGGCCGTGGACAACTGGCTGGAGTCCTCGGGGCTGGATGCCCGAGTGATTCTCCAGGTGCACGACGAACTGGTGCTGGAAGTGCGCGAGGACCTGGTGGACCAGGTTCGTGAGGAAATTCGCGGGCACATGAGCGGTGCCGCAACCCTGGATGTGCCGTTATTGGTGGAAGTGGGGGTGGGAAATAACTGGGATGAGGCCCATTAAGGGCACTTTTCAGGTGTTTTTGCCGCGGCATAGTGTCGCGGCAATAACTAGCGAAGAGCTATTAGCACCGAAAATTTCATCGATTATTGCCAATAGTTTTTGCAACCGGCCGGAACTAAATAGGTGAACGCCCACTCAGAGTTACTGAATGGCTGGTGAAGCCCTTCGATGCTCCTATGTTGTGTTAAGTGTTGGCAGATATCTGGACCCCGCCCTAGCGGTCTAGAACTTGAACCCCGAACTTCCCCCTCCCCATACGAAGTCCGGGGTTTTTTTTGCCTGAAAACCGCCTGGGAAATGATCATGCTGCGTTAAAAGCGCGGCGCGAAATGCTCATTTACAGCCAGTAAACTCCGCTTTCGCACCGCGCTTTTGCCTTGCCTGATCATCCCCCAGGCAATTTTCCCTACGTCTCTCAGGCCTCGGCTTCGGCGCCTTTGTCGGCCAGTTCCATCCAGCCCGCCAGCACGGTGTAGGCCTCTTCCAGGCCCATGCGCTTGGGGGCCGAGAACAGTTGGATGGTGACGGCTTCGCCCCAGCCCTTGCGGATCTGCGACTGCACCTTGAGCAGGGTGTTCTTGGCCGCGCCGTAGGTCAGTTTGTCGGCCTTGGTCAGCAGGATGTGCATCGGCATGCCGCTGGCGACCGCCCAGTCCAGCATCAGCAGGTCGAAGTCGGTCATGGGATGACGGATATCCATCATCAGGATCAGGCCCTTAAGGCTCTCGCGGCTGCCCAGGTAGGCTTCCAGGTGACGCTGCCAGTGTTGCTTGAGCGGGATTGGCACTTTGGCGTAACCGTAGCCCGGCAGGTCGACCAGACGGCGATCGTCGTCTAGCTTGAAGAAGTTCAACAACTGCGTGCGACCCGGAGTTTTCGAGGTGCGTGCCAGGCTGGCGTGGGTCAGGGTGTTCAGGGCGCTGGATTTGCCGGCGTTGGAGCGCCCGGCAAAGGCCACTTCGAAGCCTTCATCGTCAGGGCATTGATCGACTTTGGCGGCGCTGAGCATGAACGTAGCCTGTTGGCACAGACCGAGGATGGGGTTCTTGAGTTGCATGGGATTTCCGATTGGGGCGATGCCGAGAGTGGACGCGGCGAGCGGTGTCGTTTCCGTTTCAGTAACGCCAGTATATAATGCCGCAGATTTTGTGTGCGCTTTGTCCCAGCGTAGGATGAAGTTCACGAGAGCGATAAACCTTGAATGCGCATTAGAACGCACCACGCTCTCAACCCTGAAAAGGTCGTTTTATGACGAAATGGCTGCTAGCTGCCGGTGTCTTGATGCCGTTTTACGGCGCTCAGGCTACACAGGATCCGGAAGCTGTGTACAACCGTGTTTGTGGGGCTTGTCATTCCGGCCAACTACCCACGGCGCCCCGCAAGGGCGACCAGGAAGCTTGGGCGCCGAGGTTGGCGCAAGGTATGGAGACGCTGGTGCAACACGTGACCCAGGGTTTCAAGGCGATGCCGCCGCGTGGTTTGTGCATGGACTGCAGTGCCGAGGATTACCGAGTCATCATCCATTGGATGAGCGAGTGATCCCGGTCCATAACTCTTAACCCTTAGCCGTAGTTGGATTAGCTGATGAACAAATTACTCGTGAGTCTGCTGTTGACCTTGGGCATCACAGGTGTCGCCCATGCCGCAGGCGACGCTGCTGCCGGTCAGGCGAAAGCCGCAGTCTGTGGTGCTTGCCACGGCCCTGATGGGAACAGCATGGCGCCAAACTTTCCCAAGCTGGCGGGTCAGGGGGAAAAGTACCTGAACAAGCAGTTGCACGATATCAAGTCCGGCAAGCGCCAGGTGCTGGAGATGACAGGCCTGTTGACCAACCTGAGCGATCAGGACCTGGCTGACATAGCCGCCTACTTCGCCAGCCAGAAAGGCAGCGTCGGCGCAGCAGATCCTAAAGTCGTGGCCCGTGGTGAAGAACTGTTCCGTGGCGGCAAGCTGGACCAGGGCATGCCTGCCTGCACCGGTTGCCACTCGCCAAACGGTGCGGGTAACGCAGCAGCCGGCTTCCCCCATCTGGGCGGCCAGCACGCACAGTACGTGGCCAAGCAGTTGACCGACTTCCGCGAAGGCAATCGTACCAACGACGGCGATACCCTGGTGATGCGCAGCATCGCTGGCAAGCTGAGCAACAAAGACATCGAAGCGGTGTCCAGCTATATTCAGGGCCTGCACTGAGGCCGGCTCGATCAGCGTTGCCCAAGGTGCTAAGCCACGGCAACGTTAATGATCGATTAATCTGACGGTGCAAGCATAAAGGGTGGCTCAGGCCGCCCTTTTTTATGGCGTCTGCCGCTACACTAGCGAACTCAAGCCCGCCAAGACCTGGCCGAATTCAGGTCGAGCGAGGCGCCAAAATTGTCCAGGAGTAAAGCATGCGTAATCTGATTCTCAGCGCCGCACTCGTCACCGCCAGCCTGTTTGGCGTGACCGCTCAAGCGGCCGAACCGCTTGAAGCCGGTAAACAATATGTCGAGTTGAGCAGCGCCGTTCCGGTTGCCGTGCCAGGCAAGATCGAAGTGGTTGAGCTGTTCTGGTATGGCTGCCCGCACTGCTACGCTTTCGAACCGACCATCAATCCCTGGGCTGAAAAACTCCCTGCCGACGTCAACTTCGTCCGTATCCCGGCCATGTTCGGCGGTATCTGGAACGTCCATGGCCAACTGTTCATCACTCTTGAAGCCATGGGTGTCGAGCACAAGGTGCACAAGGCCGTATTCGAAGCCATCCATGGCGGCAAGAAACTCGCTACTCCTGAAGAGATGGCCGAGTTCCTGGCTGGCGAAGGCGTCGACAAGGACAAGTTCCTGAGCACTTACAATTCCTTCGCCGTCAAAGGCAAGGTCGAAGACGCCAAGAAAAAGGCCCAGGCCTACCAGATCACCGGCGTACCGACCATGGTGGTCAACGGCAAGTATCGTTTCGACCTGGGCACCGCCGGTGGTCCTGAAGGCGCGCTGAGCGTGGCTGACCAGTTGATCGCCAAAGAGCGCGCAGCCAAGTAAGCGCCCGCCGCCATGCCGCGCTGGAGCTCGGAACGCATCGTTGGCCTGCATGATCCGCAGGTCAACGAGCACCATTTGGCGTCGTCCGGCCTGCCGGCAGACAGTCGTCTGCGCTTGCTCAGTTTCAATATCCAGGTCGGTATCAGCACCGAACGTTATCGCCATTACCTGACTCGTGGTTGGCAGCACCTGCTGCCCCATCATGGGCGTGCCGACAATCTGCAGAAAATCGGCAACCTGCTTGGCGATTTCGACCTGGTGGCCCTGCAGGAGGCCGATGGCGGCAGCCTGCGCTCCGGCTACGTCAATCAGGTGGAACACCTGGCCCAACTGGGCGCCTTCCCCTACTGGTACCAACAGCTCAATCGCAACCTGGGACGCCTGGCTCAGCACAGCAATGGCGTGCTCAGCCGCCTGCGCCCCTGGGCCATCGAAGACCACCCGCTGCCTGGCCCCAAGGGGCGCGGCGCGATCCTCGTGCGCTTTGGCGAGGGCCCCGAGGCACTGGTGGTGGTGATGATGCATCTGGCGCTCGGTGCTCGCACCCGAACCCGGCAACTGGCGTACATCCGCGAGTTGATCGGCGGCTACAAGCATCAGGTGCTGATGGGGGACATGAACACCCACGCCAGCGACCTGCTGGAGCATTCCCCTCTAAGGGACCTCAGCCTCTTGGCGCCGCAACTGCAGGCGACCTTCCCCAGCTGGCGTCCGCAACGTTGCCTGGACCATATTCTGCTCAGCCCCAGCCTGACCCTGGAGCGCGTGGAGGTCCTGGCCCAACCCATATCCGATCACCTGCCGGTCGCGGTAGAGATTCGTCTGCCGGGTTCGCTCACGGCTGATGCATTGCCCGCGTTGAGTCCTGCCCCTCGCGGAACCGATGAATGAGCGACGACGCCAATCGCTGGAAAGAGAAATACCTCAAAAGTATCGAACAGCAGGAAAAGCTCGAACGCCGATGGGCGGCCCGTCTCGACTTGCTGCGTCGTGGCCTGGTACGCAGCACCCTGGCGGCGGAGGGCACCGATCGCGCGGTCGACCAGTGCATGAAGGAAATGCGCGAGGTGGTACGCACCGACGACATGGACGCCGGGCTTGCAGCCCTGCTGCCGCGCCTGGAAAAAGCCGTTCTGGACTCCGAGCAGCGGCGGGAAACCCGGGTCGAGCAGATGAGCAGCGCGCTGACGGCGCTGGTCAGCCAGTTGCAGTCCCTGCCCCTGCCCCGGGAGGTCAGCCGTCCGCTGAAAGCCTTTGCCAAGCAACTGGATGGCCGGGTTGGCCAGGCGCGGGAAATTCCCTTGCTGCTCGGCGAACTGAGCAGCCTGCAGGGCAAGGCCCTGAGCCAGCTGGAAACCCCGGCCGAACCCGACCGCCCAAGCCTGTTGCAGCGCCTGTTCGGCAGCCGCGAGGCGAGCGAGACGCCGGCCCCGGCGGAGGAAGCCGTTGCGACGAATCCGCCGCTCCCGGCCGCCGCGGCGCAGGCTCATCCGCAAGCCGAGGAAGCCCCGGCACCGGAGGATGGCGCGCGCGAGCACTATCAGACGCCGACCCAGGCCTCGCCTGAGGCGGTTTCGGCACCTGCCGCGCCCGCCCCGGCACAGCCCCAAGTGCAGCTCGAACCTGAGCCGGTTGCCCAGCTGGTTGCCAGCGATGAGCCGGAGGTTGCTGCAGTGCCCGCTCCTGCCCCGGTGGTGGCGTTCGTGCCTCCGGTACTGGTGCAGGAGGCGCCCGCCGAGCCTGTACCCGCTATCGAGGACGAACCTCAAGCAACCATTTCGCCTGTCGCGGAGCCACAAGCGCCCGTCGATCCCGGGGTGGTCGCCGCTTCCGATTCGCCACCCGCGCCTGTCGCCGAAGCCGCGCTCAATCCCGACGAGTTGTTGCCCCTGCCGACGGTTTCCCCGGCAGTGCTGCTGGACAGCCTGCCCCTGCCGGCAGTCATGGCCGAGGCCCTGGCCGCCATCGATCCGGAGCAGTCGGAGCACGATGTGCTCTACGCTCTGCCGGATTCGCCCGAGCCCTCCTACAGTTCGGTGGCCAAGCACATCGAGCACACCTTGCTGGGGCTGCTCGACGACCTGAGCCTGCCGGAGCGCCACCGGCCACAGGCCGAGGCCATGCGCGATCGTCTGCAGCATGGGCTGAACTGGTACGAATTGCTGCCGATCCTCGACGATCTGGCGGTGTTGATGCTGGCCATCACCGACTCCGGCCAGCATGAGTTCGAGACCTACCTCAAGCAGCTCAACGAGCGCCTGGAGGCCTTCCAGAGCAACCTGCAGGCGGCCAGCGACGGCCATGCCGACAGCAGTTCGGCGGCACGGGCCATGGACAGCCAGATTCGTGAACAGGTCGACGGCCTGCAAAGCAGCGTGCAGGAGGCCGCCGACCTGGATGACCTCAAGCAAGTGCTGGAAAGCCACCTGGAAGGCCTGCTGGGCACCATGGACCACCACCAGAAGCAGCGCGACGAGCGTGAACGGGAAGTGGCCGCCCGCCTGCAAAGCCTGGCGGAGCGGGTTTCGAGCATGGAGCAGGAAGCCCAGGGCTACCGTGAGCACCTGGAAGAGCAGCGGCAGAAGGCGCTGATCGATCCGCTCACCGGCCTGCCCAACCGTGCAGCCTGGAGCGAACGCCTGGAACATGAAGTCGGCCAATGGCAACAACATGGCAACAGCCTGCTGCTGGCCATGCTCGATCTCGATCATTTCAAGCGGATCAACGACAACTACGGTCACCTGGCTGGTGACAAGGTGTTGAAGATCATCGCCAACGTACTGCGCAAACGCCTGCGAGGCAGCGATTTCATCGCACGTTTCGGTGGCGAGGAGTTTGTTCTGCTGCTGCCCAACACCCCCTGGCCGGTGGGCGTGCGCATTGTGGAAGCCCTGCGCGCGGCAATCGAGGCGTGCCCGTTCCATTTCAAGGGCGAGCCGGTGACCATCACCGTGTCCGTCGGGCTGAGTGCGTTCAAGGCCGGTGATCGCAGCGATCTGGTGATCAAAAGAGCCGATCAGGCGCTGTACCGGGCCAAGGATGCCGGCCGTAACCGGGTGGAAGCTGGTTGAGGAGCCAGCACTTTGCTGAATGAAAGCGCTGTTTTGCCCATGATCGCCAGGGCAGTACGTTACACTGTTGCATTATCGTCTTCAGCGTACTGCCTTTTGCCATGAAACTTCTTGCTCTTGCCCTCTCCCTGCTGATCCTCGCCGGCTGCGCCAGTGGCCCGCGCATCGACACCAGCCACCCGTCGGTCAATTACGATCAGCGCGCCCAGTTCATCATCGTCCACTACACCTCGGCATCGCTGGAGCGCTCCCTGGCCCTGTTGACCCATGGCCAGGTCAGCAGCCACTACCTGATCGGCGATGACAAGTCCGCCACCATCTACAAGCTGGTGGACGAGCAATACCGTGCCTGGCATGCCGGCGACAGCCAGTGGCAGGGCCGGACCTGGCTCAACTCCAGTTCCATTGGCATCGAGATCGTCAACCCGGGGTTCCGCGATGGCCCCAGCGGGCGGCTCTGGTACCCCTACAGCGAAGCGCAGATCCAGAACCTGATCGTGCTGCTCAAGGACATCAGCAAGCGCAACAACATCTCGCCGCGCCACATCATTGGCCACAGCGATATCGCCCCCATGCGCAAGCTGGATCCGGGCCCGTTGTTTCCCTGGAAACGCCTGGCCGAGGCCGGCCTGGGACTGTGGCCCGATGCCCAGGCAGTGGCACGCCAGCAGGCGTTCTTTACCGTGAGCCCGCCGAGCATCGGTTGGTACCAGCAGCAACTGGCCCAGCTGGGTTACGCCACGCCGCAGACCGGCGAGCTGGACAAGGCGACCCGTAACGTCCTGGCCGCGTTCCAGATGCACTACCGGCCGGGGCGTTTCGATGGCACGCCGGACGCAGAAAGTGCGGCCATCCTGATGGTGCTCAACCAGACAAAATAATGACGCCGCCGGACGGTTGGGGCCGATTGTCCAATCAGTTGCTATAACTCATTGGTAATCCTTCGGATCTCCCACGATGCCGGCCGCTCGCGAGCCCTTGCGTACCTGGTTCCATCGCCCCTGGACGCTGGCGATGCTGGCGGCTGTGCTGAGTGCGGTGATTTTGCTGCTGGGCAGCGCCGGGCTGGCCATGCACCAGGTCCAGCAACGGGAAAGCGAGCAGATGAACGCCCAGGGGCAGCGTTTCCTGGAGCGGCTGGAGCAGTTGTTCGGGCAACTACGCGAAGGTCTCGACGTGCTGGAGGCGCAGCCGCTGCGCGAGTGCAACGCCGATCTCATCGCAGCTCTGCAGCAGGTCAGCTACAGCTATCGCTTCATTTATGAAGCGGCCTACAGGGACGCCACCCATACCTGTTCCAACTGGCCACGGCAGAACCTCCTGCCGGCGGCCAGGCCGCCGGATATCCGCGGGCCGACCTACAGCTACTGGCTCAACACCTCGACCCAGCCCAATGAGAACCTTGCTGCCCTGATGCTGGGTCGCGGCAACTTTCGCGTGGCCACTTCCCGCGGGCACCTGACCGATGTGGTCGACCTGCCTCCCGGTGGCAGCCTGATGGTGGTGGTGGATCATGGTGCCCGGGCGATACCGGTGCTCGGCCCGGCCCGTGCCTGGCCCCCCGCACAGCCCTGGCGGGGGGGCCGCGACGGGCCCTTGCAGGTCACCCCGGACCTGCTGATCTATCGCATGCCCACTCGCAACCCCGAGTACCAACTGGTGCTGATCACCCCCCGCGCCAGCCTGCAGGGCGAAGTGCTCGACGGTTGGTGGTGGTTGCTGCCCTCCAGCCTGGTGCTGGCGCTGTTCATCGGTGGGTTGGTGTATCAGTTGGTCCGCCAGCGCCAGTCCCTGGGGGCGGAGCTGCAAGGGGCCCTGCGCCGCGGCGAACTGCAGGTGCTGTACCAGCCGATCTTCGATCTCAGTAGCCGGCTCTGCGTGGGGGCCGAGGCCCTGCTGCGCTGGCGCCGCCCGGACGGCACCCTGACCAGCCCCGACCTGTTCATCCCGCTGGCGGAGAACACCGGGCAGATCCGCCAGATCACCGACTTCGTCCTGCAGCGCCTGCTGGAGCAGCTGGGGCATGTGCTACGGGCCAACCCCCAGCTGTACATCTCAGTCAACCTGGCGGCCTGCGACGTGATGGTCCCGCGGATCGGCATGGTCATGGCGCGGTTGCTGGCCACGCATCGGGTAGCGGCCCGGCAGATCGCCTTCGAGGTCACCGAGCGTGGGCTGATCGATGTGGTGGTGGCGCGCAACAACCTGCAGGCCCTGCGCGATGTCGGGCATCAGGTGCTGATCGACGATTTCGGCACCGGCTATTGCAGCCTGGCCTACCTGCAGAGCCTGCCGGTGGATTGCCTGAAGATCGACAAGGCGTTCATCGATGCCCTGGGGCACGATGCCGCCAGCAGCGGCGTGGCGCCGCACATCATTCGCATGGCCCACGCATTGAAACTCAAGGTGATTGCCGAGGGCATCGAGTTCGAGGACCAGGCGCTGCTGCTCAGCAGCGAGGGCGTGAGCTTCGGCCAGGGCTGGCTGTTCGCCCATGCCCTGAGTGCCTTGCAGTTCACTGAGCTGATTACCCGTGGCCGACGGCTGGTGGCCAGGCGCCTGGATGATGAAGCATGAAGCCCTAGAGCGGCAGGGCCAGATAGAACTGGGTGCCCTGCCCGGGCCTTGAGTACACGCCCATGCGCCCGCCATGCAGCTGGACGATCTCCTTGCACAGCGCCAGCCCGAGGCCGGCACCGCCCTTCTTGCGGCCCACCTGGACGAAAGGCTCGAAGATCCGCCCTTGCTGGCCATAGGCGATACCCTCGCCATTGTCTTCGACGCTGACGATCACCCGCTCGCCATGGCGCCGCGCCTGCAGGCGGATCTGGCCCTCACTGGCGGTGTGGCGCAAGGCGTTGTCGATCAGGTTGTCCAGCACCCGCTCCAGTTGTGCGCGGTCGGCATGCAGCCGTGGCAACGGCGCCTGGATCTCCAGCAGCAGGTCGATGCCCTGCTGTTGGGCCTGCTCGCTGAAGCGGCCCTGGGCCTGCACCAGCAGTTCTTCCAGGGGGCAGGGAGCGAGGGTGAGTTTCTGCAGGCCGTTCTGATAGCGGGAAAAATTCAGCAGATCGTTGATCAACTGCATCAGGCGCTGCATTTCCTCGTTGACCGTATTGAGCAGGTCGGTTTCCCGGGACTCCTCGGGAAAGTGCAGGCGTTCCTGAAGCAGCCCGAAGGCCATGTGCATGCCAGTGACCGGGGTACGCAGTTCGTGGGAAGCGCGCAGCACGAACTCACTGCGCACTCGTTCGAACGCCCGTTGCTCGGTGACATCGTGCAGCACCATCACGGCGCCGAGAATATGGCCCTGGGTATGGCTGACGGGGGTCAGGCTGTAGGTCAGCAGGCGCGACTCGCCGTCGACCTCGATATCCAGGTCGTCCGGCGCCCGCTCCAGGTTGCCGCCGCGCAATACCAGCTGTAGCTGCTCATCCAGCTCCGGGCGTTGCAGGGCACTGCCCAGGCCCTGGCCGAGGCGCTCCTGGTCCCAGCCCAGCTGGCGCTGGGCCACGGGGTTGAGGTGTTCCAGGCGGCCCTGGCGGTCGATCATCAGCAAGCCGTCGTCAATACTGTCGAGCACGGCCTGCAGGCGTTGCTGGCCGGCCAGCAGCTCATCGACATTGGTTGCCTGATGCTGGCGCAGGGCCTCGGCCATGATACCGAAGCGCCGGGTCAGCAGGTTCATCTCCGCCGCCGCCGAAATGGGCAGGGTGACGTCGAAATTGCCTTCGCCAATCTTGTCCGCAGCCTTGGCCAGGGCTTCGATCGGCCCGCCAAAGCGCCGGGCGATGGCATGGGCCGTGACGAAGCCGATGATCAGCACCGCCAGGGCCACCAGGCCCAGCAGGCCGGCCACCAGCCATGCGCGGTTGCGGGCCTGCTGCTCCACCTGGCTGATGTTGTCCAGGGCGCGCTTGTGTTCGGTGATCAGCCCGCCGCGCAAGGCGTTGAAGCGCTCGGTCAGCTCGTTGTTGTCATGCAGCCCGCTTGCGGTGCTGTTGCGCTCGAAGGCCTGGTAGAAGCTCAGGTAGTCGCTACGGGCCTGCTGGAAGCCACTTTGTACCTGGGTCTGCCGATCATGGGCGATGCCTTCGTCGAGCAGTTCCAGATAGTGCAGCCGGGAGGTTTCCAGGGCGGCGCGGTCCGGCTGCTTGCCGAGCATGATGATCAGCTGGTCGCCCAGGGTCTGGCGCAGCTTGAGGCCCAGGTCCAGGGTGATGAAGTTGTTGCGGATCAGCGATTCCTGGGTGCTGGCCATCTGCATCACGCTGACCAGCCCGAGCACCAGGCCCAAGAGGGCCACGGTGATCAGCGCCGAGATGCTCAGAAACAGCCGGGTGCGCAGTTTCATCGCTAACTTCATAGGGTGTTGCTCACAGGTTGTACTGTTTGCGTTTGCGGTACAGCGTCGACGCGTCGATACCCAGGGTCTTGGCGGCTTGATCCAGGGTGTCGCTGGTGGCCAGGACCGCACCGATGTGGGCCTTTTCCAGCTCGTCCAGGCTCAGGGCGGCGCCGATCCGCGGGGCGTTGTTGGTGGGTTGCTCGGCCATGCCCAAGTGGCTGATTTCTACCCGCTCCTGCGGGCAGATGATGCTCGCCCGTTCCACCACGTTGCGCAGTTCGCGGATGTTGCCCGGCCAGCGGTAGTTGAGCAGCGCTTCCCGGGCTTCATCACTGAAGACCCGGGCCGGGCGCGAATACTCTTTGACGAAGCGGGCGAGGAAGCGGTCGGCCAGGGTCAGGATATCTTCGCTGCGCTCGCGCAGGGGCGGCAGGTGCAGGGTGATGACGTTCAGCCGGTACAGCAGGTCTTCGCGGAAACGCCCGTCGCGCACCATGTCTTCAAGGTTGAGGTTGGTGGCGGCGAGGATGCGCACATCGGCGCGGCGGGTTACCGGGTCGCCGACGCGCTCGTATTCCTTGTCCTGGATGAAGCGCAGCAGCTTGGGTTGCAGGGTCAACGGGAAGTCGCCGATCTCGTCGAGGAACAGGGTTCCGCCATCGGCCTGGTTGACCCGGCCCAGGGTGCTCTCGCTGGCCCCGGTAAAGGCGCCGCGGCTGTGGCCGAAGAGTTCGCTCTCCATCAGTTCCGCAGTCAACGAGGGGCAGTTGATGGTCACACAGGATTTCTTGGCGCGTTTGCTCCAGCCGTGAATGGCCCGCGCCAGCTCGCCCTTGCCGGTGCCGGACTCGCCGAGGATAAGGATGTTGGCGTCGGTGCTGGCCACCTGACGCGCGGTTTCCAGCACCACTTTCATTGCCGGGCTGTGGGAGTCCAGGCCGTCCTTGGGCTTGCGCACCTCACCTTCGAGGGCTTCCAGGCGTGCCGAGAGCTGGCGTACTTCCAACTGCTTGGCGGTGGCCAGGCGCAACTGGTCGGGGCTGCAGGGCTTGACCAGGTAGTCTGCGGCGCCGGCCTGGATCGCATCTACTGCGGTGTCCACGGCAGAGTGAGCGGTGACGATCACCACCCGCATCCAGGGTGCCTGGGTACGCATTTGTGCCAGTACGTCGAGGCCGTTGTCTTCGCCCAGGCGCAGGTCGAGGAAGCACAGGTCGAATACCTGGCGTTGCAGCAGAGCATCGGCCTGCGCCGCGCTGTTGGCGGTGGCCACGGTGTAGCCCTCGTCTTCCAGGCAGTAGCGGAAGGTGCGAAGGATTGCGGATTCGTCATCCACCAGAAGGATGCGGCCTTGATTCTCCGGCGCTGACTCCATTTCCCGAGGCTCCTTAATGAATGATCTTTATTTAGTCCCGGAAAAATCGGGCAAGTTGCAAGGTTGATTCTGATCCATTCCAGCGCCAGCAGGTTAGATATCTCCGGCTGAAACGGCTAACAGGCTGAAATTACGCATGTTTTACCCAGAGTAGCTGCTGGGTGGGTCTGTATCAGGCTATTGGCCATTCATCAAAGTTCCCCCTGTGATCAAAAAACGCTCACTGTTTTCCCGGGGCATCGTGCATTTCGCACGGCCGGCATGGGGGCATCGTGCAGTATGCGTGTGGAATGCTTTTGGTAATTTGATTTAAGTATTTGATTTTATTGAATTTAATTTCAAAGAAAAAGCTGGCATGCAGCCTGCAATATCCCTCTCATCGAGAAGCGCCGGCCGTGGCTTCCATAACAACATCACCACCAGTGTGGGAGGAGTTTCAGGATGAATCGCCAACGTCTTGCCCAATTGCGTATTGCGCCACTGCATCTCCAGCAAGGCCTCTTCGCCGTTCTGGCGTTGCTGGTCACCCTGATCGCCGGGCAACAGTTCCAGCGCTGGCAGGACAGCCAGGCACCTGCGCCGCGCGTGCCGGTTCATCACTTCACCCAGACCCATTTCAGTTCGGTGAGCAGCCAGCTCAACGACCAGGCCCCCATGCAACTGATGGCCGTCGACCAGGCACAGCCGGTCGCGGACGCGCCACGTCAGGAACGCTGGGTGTTCTAGCACCAAGGCCGGGCCCGCAATCGGCGGCGCCGGGCTGGCTCCATAGGCAGCACCACTAATAGAAGAGTAAGGAGAATCATCATGCTGAGCTGGGCAATCACATTCCTGATCATTGCCATTGTCGCTGCGGTCCTGGGCTTCGGTGGTATCGCGGGCACCGCCACGGGTATCGCCAAGATTCTCTTTGTGGTGTTCCTGGTGATGTTCATCGCTTCGTTCTTCTTTGGCCGTCGAGGCCGAGGCTGACCATGAGTCTCTCGTTGAAGACATTGACTGCCGCGCTGCTGCTGGGCGCCAGCGCCCTGGCGTCGGCGGCCAATGATGGCCAGGCACGAGCCAATCAGCTGCTGGGGTCGGACCCGCAGTTTCGTGAAACCTGGCAGGGGGTCGTGCACAAGGAGGAGCGCCTGCCCGAGTGGGTGATGAACCTCTCGGGTGATGCGCCGCAACAGATGAATGCCATGACCGAAGACGGCGATCAGTATCTGGTGGGCCCTCTGTGCGAAACCGTCCAGAGTTGTCAGTACCAGCGTTTGATCGTGGCCTTCAGTTTCGACAAGAAGCATGCCTACGCGATGCTGGTGGACGTGCCGGCGGGTTTGCCCGCGGACAAGTCACCGACCCGCCACGCCAATTATCGGTTCCTCGGCAAACCCGATGACGGCATGCAAGCGCTGCTCCACGAGCAGTTGCGCAAGGACCCGAACTGGTACTGATGTGCAAATTGCCGATATTGCATAACAGATAGACGAAAGGGCCGCCCTGGCGCTTTCGGCTGTTGCACCACCCGAGGAGGGCGAGTGCATGACCAAGGGGCCGGGATGTTCTGATCCACGAGTGATCGGAGTGACCTAGGGGTACAGGGAGTGCCTCCGCAAGGGCCGGGTCAGGAAAGAGCGGCGGCGCAAGCTCCCAGGTCGGCCACCGACCTGATGAGCTTGCGGCGTGCTTGAATGGCAAAGTCCTGTGCTAGAGCCGTCCGTCTGACAATTTCCGTGCTCGCGCGGGAAAAAATCTTCCTTTGACTCCGATCAAACGTTTCCTGGTGTTTCTCTGCGACCGTATATCGAGAAACTTTGTGCGAATTGCGCAGCGTTTCCGGGCGCCCGAATCAGAGCAATCCTAAACTTTTTTAGCCTTTTTCCTGACCCCTCCGACAAGCCTGCACGCCGCCTGAAATGGCCGTTTCACGGCATTTTTGCCTGCCGAAATGTCGTATTCGAACCGGTTGGGACGCTCGTTTTGTTTGGAAAAACTCATGCCGATTCGGCATAGGGTAGGCGTTTACGGCATTAGACGTGCCTCCCTAGCATCGGAATAGTTGCGCCTTTTTTCGCCCGCAGAGAGCCGTAAATGCTCGTTCGGGATGACCTTATACGGGGGCCGATGCACAAACTTTTCCGCCATTGAGCGTTCCAGTTCGCGCATCAGCCCGAGTCCAACTGAAGTAAGGGTAATGATATGAAGAAGGCAAAATTAAGCCTCGCCTGGCAGATCCTCATCGGTCTGGTCCTGGGGATTGCGATTGGCGCGCTGCTCAATCATTTCAGTGCTGAAAAGGCCTGGTGGATCAGCAACGTCCTGCAGCCTGCGGGCGATATCTTTATCCGCTTGATCAAGATGATCGTGATCCCGATCGTCATTTCCTCGCTGATCGTCGGCATCGCCGGTGTCGGTGACGCGAAGAAACTGGGGCGCATCGGCCTCAAGACCATCATCTACTTCGAAATCGTGACCACCATCGCCATCGTCGTCGGCCTGCTGCTGGCCAACCTGTTCCATCCGGGCGCAGGCATCGACATGAGCACCCTGGGCACCGTGGACATCTCCAAGTACCAGGCCACTGCGGCCGAGGTGCAGCATGAACACGCGTTCATCGAGACCATCCTCAACCTGATTCCATCGAACATCTTCGCGGCCATGGCCCGCGGCGAGATGCTGCCGATCATCTTCTTCTCGGTGCTGTTCGGCCTGGGCCTGTCGAGCCTGCAGTCCGACCTGCGCGAACCGCTGGTGAAGATGTTCCAGGGCGTTTCGGAAAGCATGTTCAAAGTCACCCACATGATCATGAACTACGCCCCTATCGGCGTATTTGCACTGATCGCGGTGACCGTCGCCAACTTCGGTTTCGCCTCCCTGCTGCCGCTGGCCAAGCTGGTGATCCTGGTGTACGTGGCCATCGCCTTCTTCGCTTTCGTGATCCTCGGCCTGATCGCCCGCCTGTTCGGCTTCTCGGTGATCAAGCTGATGCGCATCTTCAAGGATGAGCTGGTCCTGGCCTACTCCACCGCCAGCTCGGAAACCGTGCTGCCGCGGGTGATCGAGAAGATGGAAGCCTACGGCGCGCCGAAAGCCATCTGCAGCTTCGTGGTGCCGACCGGCTACTCGTTCAACCTCGACGGTTCGACCCTGTACCAGAGCATCGCGGCGATCTTCATCGCCCAGCTGTACGGCATCGACCTGTCCATCAGCCAGCAACTGCTGCTGGTGCTGACCCTGATGGTCACCT
Source organism: Pseudomonas sp. GW822-FHT06D10 (assembly GCF_058799535.1). Classification (NCBI taxonomy): domain Bacteria; kingdom Pseudomonadati; phylum Pseudomonadota; class Gammaproteobacteria; order Pseudomonadales; family Pseudomonadaceae; genus Pseudomonas; species Pseudomonas sp. GW822-FHT06D10. The sequence continues at coordinate 776,954 of NZ_JBXALN010000003.1, forward strand.
CCAAAGGTATCGCCGGGGTTCCGGGCGTGTCCTTCGTGGTCCTGCTGGCCACCCTGGGCAGCGTCGGCATTCCTCTGGAAGGCCTGGCCTTCATCGCTGGTGTCGACCGTGTGATGGACATGGCGCGTACCGCCTTGAACGTGATCGGCAACGCCCTGGCGGTACTGGTCATCTCCCGTTGGGAAGGCATGTACGACGACGCCAAGGGCCAGCGCTACTGGAACTCCCTGCCGCACTGGCGCAGCAAGGAAAAACTGCCAGCAGGCGAAGCGTCCAAAGGCTAAGCGCCTATTGTGTAGGAGCTGGCTTGCCAGCGAAGAGGCCCCAAGCCCTTCACCTGCCTGAAGACCGCCTTCAGCGGCAATCCAGCCCCAACAGATGACAGGCCCCGGTTAATCCGGGGTTTGTCGTTTCTGCCCGCCCCGCTATCATTCGCCGCATCTTTCGAGGGGTATGACCGATGCTCAATGGCCTGTGGCTTGGCTTCTTTATCGTGGCAACCGTGTCGGCCCTGGCGCAGTGGCTGGTGGGTGGCAACGCAGGGATCTTCGCTGCCATGGTGGAAAGCATCTTCGCCATGGCCAAGCTGTCGGTGGAGGTCATGGTCCTGCTGTTCGGCACCCTGACCCTGTGGCTGGGTTTTCTGCGCATCGCCGAGAAGGCTGGAATCGTCGAGTGGCTGGCCAAGGTCCTGGGGCCGCTGTTCAAGCGCCTGATGCCGGAAGTGCCGCCGGGGCACCCGGCCCTGGGCCTGATCACCCTGAACTTCGCCGCCAACGGCCTGGGCCTGGACAACGCCGCCACGCCCATCGGCCTCAAGGCCATGCGCGCCCTGCAGGAGCTCAACCCCAGCGCCACCACCGCCAGCAATGCGCAGATCCTGTTCCTGGTGCTCAACGCCTCGTCCCTGACCCTGCTGCCGGTGACCATCTTCATGTACCGCGCCCAGCAAGGCGCGGCGGACCCGACCCTGGTGTTCCTGCCGATTCTCCTGGCCACCAGCGCCTCGACCCTGGTGGGCCTGCTGTCGGTCGCGGTGATGCAGCGCCTGCGCCTGTGGGACCCGGTGGTACTGGCCTACCTGGTTCCCGGGGCCCTGGCCCTGGGCGCCTTCATGGCCTTGCTGGCCACCCTGTCGGCCACGGCCCTGGCGTCCCTGTCGTCGATTCTCGGCAACCTCACGCTGTTTGGGCTGATCATGCTGTTCCTGGTGGTCGGCGCGCTGCGCAAGGTCAAGGTCTACGAGGCCTTTGTCGAGGGCGCCAAGGAGGGCTTCGACGTCGCCAAGAGCCTCTTGCCATACCTGGTCGCGATGCTCTGCGCCATCGGCGTGCTGCGGGCGTCCGGGGCCCTGGATTTCGGCCTCGACGGCATTCGTCATCTGGTGGAGTGGGCCGGTTGGGACACACGTTTCGTCGACGCCTTGCCCACTGCCCTGGTCAAGCCGTTCTCGGGCAGTGCGGCACGGGCCATGCTCATCGAGACCATGCAGACCCAGGGCGTGGACAGCTTCCCGGCCCTGGTGGCGGCCACCATCCAGGGCAGTACCGAAACCACCTTCTATGTGCTGGCGGTGTACTTCGGCGCGGTAGGCATCCAGCGGGTGCGGCACGCCGTGGGCTGTGCCTTGCTGGCGGAATTCGCCGGTGTGGTGGCGGCGATTGCGGTTTGCTACTGGTTCTTTGGATGAGTTGAGCGAGCCTTCGCCGGCAAGCCGGCTCCTACTCCCTCTGTAGGAGCCGGCTTGCCGGCGAAAGGGCTTTCAATGTTTCAGCGCCCGATTGCCCTGCCCCACTGCCCAATCCACCACTTGCCGGGTCAGCGCATCGCCGGCCTGGCCAAATCCTGTGACCACCGCCGGCACCCCGGTTTCAGCCAGCGCTTGGCGCACTTCGAAGCGCCGGCTGGCGAGGATCTTCTGGTCATAGCCACGAATCAGCCGCGCATCCAGGCGGATCACCACCTGGGCGGCGTTGCCCTGGTATTCGGTCTGGAAGGCTTGCAGGTCGCCGCCCAGGGCCAGGTCGGTCTGCAGGTTGCTGTCATCGGTGCTCAATAGCTGGACCCGGCCATCGCGTTGGAAGCCGTCCAGCAGGCGGTTGCGCAGCAGGATCGGTGCCGGGTCGCTCCAGCGCGAGGCCTTGTAGCTGCTGATCAGGTTGCCCTGGGGAATCACCGCGATCCGTGCGCTGTTCAGCGCATCCCCGGCCTGGGGCTTGAGCAACTGCAAGGACCACGGCAGGGCCTGGTTCGGCGCCGTGGCGCCGGCCTGGCCCACCGGCAGCCGATAGATGTCCAGCGGCTCGCCCTTGGGCAGTATCGAGCAGGCTCCGGTCAGGGCCAGGGCGGCGCTCAGGCCCATGGGGGCAAGCAGGCGATAGGCACGCTTCATGGCGTGAACTCCTTGTTCTTCTCGTTACCCAGCAGGTAACCGCCGGGGTTGGCTTCCAGGCGCCGGGTGATGGCCCGCAGCGAGCTCAGGGTCTCGCGCAGCTCGCGGACCGCTGGCGCCAGGCCGTTGAGGCCCTGCATGCCGTTGTTCAGCGAGTCCTGGTTGTCGCTCAGCAGTTTGTTCAGGGTGGCGCTGCTTTGCTCCAGGGAGCGCATGGCGTGCTCGGCGCTGCCGAACATCTGCTTGCCCTGGTCGTTGAGCAGGCCGTTGGCATTGCGCATCAGCGCGGTGGTCTGTTCCAGCATGGCGCCGGTCTGCTTGCTGATGGAGCCCAGTTGCTGCATCAGCTGGCGCAGGTCGTCGCGCTGCTCGGCGATGCTGGCGGAGGTCTTCTGCAGGTTGTCCAGGGTGCTGCTGACCCGGGCCACGTTGTCCGGGGAGAACATGCGGTTGGCGTTGTGCAGCAGCAGGTTGACCCCGGTCATCAGGTCGTTGCTGTTGTTCAGCAGGCGGGCGATGGGCGACGGTGAGGCGATGATGGTGGGCAGTTCGCCGTCCTTGCCCTTGAGGGTCGGGCTTTGCGGCGTGCCGCCGCTGAGCTGGATGATCGAGGTGCCGGTGATGCCGGTCAGGGCCAGCTTGGCCTGGGTGTCCTCCTTGATCGGCGTCTCGCTGCCCAGGCGGATCTGTGCCAGCACCCGGCGCGGGTCCTTGGGGTCCAGGCGCAGGTTGACCACATCACCGACCTTGATCCCGCTGTATTGCACGGAGCTGCCCTTGGACAGGCCACTGACCGCCTCGTTGAAGACGATCTGGTAGTCCTGGAAGGCGCTGTCGACGCTGGACTTGGCTAGCCACAGGCCGAACAGCAAGGCGCCGGCCACCACGATCACGGTGAACAGGCCGATCAGTACATGATGGGCTCGGGTTTCCATGTCATCCCTCGTTGGTCTGTGTAGCGGCCTGGTAGGCCGCGCGGCCGCGAGGGCCATGGAAGTATTGGTGAATCCATTCGTCGTCGGTCTCGGCGACGATATCGATGGCATCCGCCACCAGTACCTTTTTCTGCGCCAGCACCGCCACACGGTCGGTGATGGTGTAGAGGGTGTCCAGGTCGTGGGTGACCAGGAACACACTGAGCCCCAAGGCATCGCGCAGGGTCAGGATCAACTGGTCAAAGGCGGCGGCGCCCACCGGGTCGAGGCCGGCGGTGGGTTCGTCGAGAAACAGGATGTCCGGGTCCAGGGCCAGCGCCCGAGCCAGGGCAGCGCGCTTGATCATCCCGCCAGAGAGCGAGGCCGGGTACTTGTCGGCCGCCGATAGCGGCAGGCCGGCCAGGGCCAGCTTGACCGCCGCCAGGTGTTCGGCATCGGCACGGGACAGGCCGGCATGCTCGATCAATGGCAGGGCGACGTTCTCGGTCACGGTCAGCGAGGTGAACAGCGCGCCCTTCTGGAACAGTACGCCGAAGCGTCGTTCGATCAGCGAACGTTGCTGTTCCGGCAGGCTTGGCAGGTCCTGGCCGAATACCCGCACCGAGCCTTCGCTGGGCTGGCGCAGGCCGACGATGCTGCGCAGCAGTACCGACTTGCCGCTGCCCGAGCCGCCGACCACGCCGAGGATCTCGCCCTGGTACACATCCAGGTCGAGGTTCTCGTGCACGCTCTGCTTGCCGAAGCGGTTGCACAGGCCACGGACCTCGATCACCGCCTTCGCCGGCGCGCGTGGCGGCCGGCTCACCAGCCCATCTCCATGAAGAACAGCGCGGCCACGGCATCGATGACGATCACCACGAAGATCGACTGGACCACGCTGGAGGTGGTGTGGGCGCCCACCGACTCGGCGCTGCCGCTGACCTTGAAGCCTTCCAGGCAGCCGATGGCGGCGATCAGGAAGGCGAAGATCGGTGCTTTCACCAGGCCCAGCAGGAAGTGCTTCACGCCGATATCCGAATGCAGCAGCGAGAGGAACATCGCCGGGGAGATATCCAGGGACAGGGCGCAGACCACCGCGCCACCGACTATCCCCGAAAGCATCGCCAGGAACGTCAGCATCGGCAGCGACACCAGCAGGGCCAGGACCCGAGGCAGCACCAGCAGCTCTACCGGGTCCAGGCCCAGGGTGCGGATGGCGTCGATCTCTTCATTGGCCTTCATCGAGCCGATCTGCGCGGTGAAGGCGCTGGCGGTGCGCCCGGCCATGAGAATCGCGGTGAGCAGTACGCCGAATTCCCGCAGGAAGGAAAATGCCACCAGGTCCACGGTAAAGATGCTGGCGCCGAAGTTGGCCAGCACGGTGGCGCCGAGAAAGGCCACCACCGCGCCCACCAGAAAGGTCAGCAGGGCGACGATGGGCGCCGCGTCGAGGCCGGTCTGTTCGATGTGTGCCACCACCGGGGTGATGCGCCAGCGCTTGGGGCGCAGCAGGCCGCGGGCCAGGGTTTCCAGGATCAGGCCGATGAAGCCCAGGACCTTCAGGGTGTCCTGCCAGACGGTGTAGACCGCGCTACCAATGCGCGAAAGCAATTGCACGCTGACCGAGATCTCCGGTTCCTTGACCGGTACGCAGAAGTCGTTCAACGAGGTGTAGACCGTGTGCAGCAGCGCGCGGTCGGCGGCGGACAAGGTGCAGTCGGGGTGTTCGGCGGACTGCCCCAGGCGTTCGGCCCCCAGCAGCTCCACCAGCAGCGACGCGCCGGCGGTGTCCAGGGCGCCCAGGCCGTTGAGGTCGATATGGGTGCTGCTGTCGTAGCGGCCGTCCAGGGATTGGCTGAGGCGCTTGAGGTCGCTGTAGTGCGCCAGCGTCCAGTCGCCGCCGATACGCAATTGCGCCGGGGAGTGGGCAAGGTCCAGTTGAGCGGTGCCGGGCGTCACGCTGCTAGTCATAAGCTCCGAGCTTGTGTGGCCATTTCGCAGTGCTACGTAATAGCACGATCCCGGTTACTTTGCCTCGCCGGTCTTGGCCGCGTCTTGATCTGGAGCGGTGATCTCGAAGCGCAGCACGCCGATCACCTGGCCGTCCTCGGTGATCACCCGCACTTGCCAGTCGCCCGCCGGGTTGGCGGGGAAATTCTGCTTGTGGGACCAGGCACGGTAGCCTTCCTTGCGCCCGCCATGGATGTCCAGGGCGACGCGATCCACCTCGCTGCCGTTGAATTGCCAGACGTGGTAAATGCGCTCGTCCAGGCCCCGGGGGGCGTTGATCGCGGTGTAGGCGTACAGGCCGGTGCTGCGTACCTGGGCGGTGCTGATCTGCTCCAGGCTGTCGCCCGGGGTGCGATCCTGGAGCTGGGTGCTGATGGCATCCTCCGTCAGCCACAGGGTGGCCGGCGGCACCCAGGAGCGTAGCAGCCAGCCGGTGCTGCCGATGGCCAGGGTAATGGCCAGCACGGTCAGGGCGCTGCGCAGGCTGCGGATCGGCAGGATCGAGGCCAGGCTCGGAAAGGACAGGAGCATGGCGATGCCCAGGGCCAGCTTGAAGCTCTGGGCGGTGGTCAGGTGCAGGATCAGCGGCAGGGCCGTGAGCAAGGCGGCGAACAGGGTCAGGGTGTGCAGCGCCAGGAACAGCCAGCGGCGCGGGGCCAGCCATTTGTAGTACAGCGGGTCAGTGATGGAAATCAGCGCCGCGGCGCCGAGCAGGCCGGTGAACACCAGTTGGCCACTGTTCCAGCTGGTGGTGATGAAAAAGAACGGCAGGACGAAGAACAGGCTTTCCTGGTGGATCATCTGCGTCGCATAGCGCAGCAGCGGCTGCGGGATCTCGCGCTTGAAGACCTTGGTGAACAGCTGAGTCAGGCTGTTCTCCAGCATCAGCCAGACCCAGCTCACCAGCAGGATCACGGCGATCCACGAGGCCAGGCTCTGTTGCCGGTCCACCAGGATGAAGCTGCCGACCCCGGAGATGAAACCGCCGAGCGCAATGATCCCCGGATAGCGCTTCATCAGTTCGAGAATGCGCTGGATAAGGAGGGTCAGGTTTGGCATCGGGGGGATCACAGTCAGGGCAGGAAAAACCGCGACAGGATAACGTCGGCGGCGGCCCGTGGCGAGGGAGCTTGCTCAGGTGCGCACGCGCTGGCGAGGTAATCCGGCCAAGGTGATCGCATTGCCCTGCCCCTGGGGCTGCTGCGCGGCCCGGCGGGAGCAAGCTCCCTGGCCATGGGTCAGCGGGCCCGGCGGCGCAGCAGGTAGACGCCGAAGCTGCCGAGCAGGACCAGGGCCAGCAGGCCGCCGATCAGCCAGAGCAGTTGTTCGTCGCTGAGCAGCGGTTGTTCGATGCGCAGGTAGCCCGGCTGCTGCAGCAGCTGGCGCAGGGCCAGGTTGGCCTGTTCCAGGCTCACTGCTTTCAGGCGCTTGGCCGGGTCGCTGAAGCGGCCGTTGTCGAAGTCCCCGAGGGCGCTCCAGTAATAGTCCGCCAGGGCGCTGTTGCCCTGCACGGCCCAGGCCTGGCGATCGATGGCAGCCTGTTTCAGGCGGGCGAAGGTGGCCGGGTCGAGGCCGTCCTTGAGCAGCCGTGCCTTGAGCTGCTCTACCACTTGCCGGGCTTGGGGCAGGTCGTCGCGCTCAAGGTCGGCATTGAAGCTGAGAAAACCCACGCCACCGAAGACTTCCCGATCACTCCAGGGGCCGTAGGACAATTCGTGCTCAAGACGCAGTTGGCGATACAGCGCCCAGTCCAGGTAGTCCTTGAGCAGGTCGAAGGTCTCGTCGTGCTGCTGGTCCAGCACGGGCTCGGGAAACAGCCAGTGCAGTTGCGCGCTCTGCCCTACCCAGCCATGGACCAGGGTGCGCTCAGGGGCGGCGGTGCCCTGGATCTGCGGCAGGTCGGGGTGTTCGCTGGGCTCCACCGGCTCCAGGGCACCGTAGGTGCGCTCCAGGTAGGCCGGTAGCAGGCGATCGAGCTCGCCCACCACGATCAGGGTCATGTTGTTGGGGGCGTACCAGTCCTTGCGTACCTGCTCCAGCTGGGCCAGGGTCAGGTTCCCGACCTCGGCGCGTTCGGCGCATTTGAGCCCCAGTTCCACCGCCAGCTGGTTGCCTGCCTTGTGTCCCAGGTCCTGGCGGTCGAGCCAGCGTTGCAGGTGCGAATAGTGACCCCCGCCTTCGCGTTCCACCACTTGCTTGGCCGCGGCCACGGCGTTGTCGTCCAGGCGGGTATGGGTCAGCAGCGACAGCAAGAGGTCCAGGACCTTGCGCTGGTTGCGCGCCGGGGCCTCGATGACGAAGGTGGTGTCGGCATTGCTGGTGTAGGCATTCCATTCGCCGCCCAGGGCCTGCATGCGTTCTTCCAGGCCGCCTTCCCCGCTGTCATCCACGCCGCTGAACAGCAGGTGTTCCAGTAGGTGCGGCAACTCCTTGTCGGCACAGGCGAAGTCGTCCAGGCCCACTCCCACCACCAGGCGGATCGCCACGTGGCCGCGTTCGCTGCCGGGCTTGAGCAGCAGTTGCAGGCCATTGGGCAGGGTGTAGCCTTCGACCTGGAAACGATCCAAAGCCCATCCTTGTGCACTGCCCAGCAACAGGCAGGCGAATAACAGACAACGCATAACAAGCTTCCTTACGGCGTGCGTAAGTTCTACAGACTTCGTGGGACTGTGGACGTTCAGGGTGAATGAGTGATGTCAGCCATCTCTTCGACCTCCAGCGCGCCGGTGTCCGAGGTTTCCAGAACCACGTAGGCACTGCTGCAGAACAGGGAGTTGAGGCGCTTCATGTCGGCGATCAGCTCCAGGTGCAGGGAACTGGTCTCGATGCTCTGGACGATCTTGCGTTGCAGGCGGCTGACGTGGGCGTGGGCCAGGCGCCGCTCCTGGGCGCGGAAACGGCGTTTTTCCCGCAGCAGCTGGCGCGCGCTTTCCGGGTCGGCGCTCAGGAACACCGAGAGCCCCAGGCGCAGGTTGGCGATCAGTTGCGCGTGCAGCCCGGTCAACTCTTCCAGGCCAACCTCGGAGAAGGAGCGGCGCTGGGAGGTCTTCTGCTGCTGGACCTTGCGCAGCATGCGTTCGATCAGATCGCTGGCCAGCTTGAGGTTGAACGCCAGTTCGATGATTTCGGCCCAGCGCCGGCTGTCCTGGTCGCTGAGGTCTTCCCGGGGCATCTGCGCCAGGTACAGCTTGATGGCGCTGTACAGCGCTTCGACGTCGTCGCTGAGGGCGCGCAACTCCTGGGTGATGGCGGTCTGCTTGCCCTGCAGCGCGTCGCGCATCGCCTCCAGCATGCTGTCGATCAGGTCACCGATGCGCAGGGTTTCGCGGGCGGCGTTGGCCAGGGCCAGGCTCGGCGTGGCCAGGGCGGTTGGGTCCAGGTGCCGCGGGCGAGCGCGGCCGTTTTCCTGGGGGCGCTCCGGCAGCAGCCAGGCGCAGAGCCGGGCCATGGGGCCGACAGTGGGCAGCAGCAACAGGCAGCGGGCGGTGTTGTACAGCAGGTGGAAGCCGATCACCACTTCCTGGGGGCTGAGGTCCAGGCTGTCCATCCAGTGGGCCAGTGGGTCGAGCACCGGGATGATCAGCAGCAGGCCGATGAGCTTGTACAGCAGGCTGCCCAGCGCGACCTGGCGCCCGGCGGCGTTCTGCATGCTGGTGCTGAGGAAGGCCAGCACCCCGCTGCCGATGTTGGCGCCGATCACCAGGCCGATGGCCACCGGCAGGCTGATGACCCCGGCGCCGGCCAGGGTCGCGGTGAGCAGCACCGCCGCCAGGCTGGAATAGGACACCATGGCGAACACCGCACCCATCAGCGCATCCAGGAGAATATCGCCGGTCAGCGAGGCGAACAGGACCTTCACGCCCTGGGCATGGGTGATGGGGGCCGCGGCTTCGACGATCAGTTGCAGGGCCAGGATGATCAGCCCCAGGCCGATGCCGACCCGGCCCAGCTGGCCGGCGCGGGTCTGCTTGCGCGAGAGAAAGAAGATCACCCCGAGAAAGATCAGCAGCGGCGACAGCCAGGACAGGTCGAAGGTCAGTACTCGGGCCATCAGCGCGGTACCGACGTCGGCGCCGAGCATGGTGGCCAGCGCCGGGGTCAGCGCCATCAGGCCCTGGCCGACAAAGGACGTCACCAGCATCGCCGTGGCGTTGCTGCTCTGGACCATGGCCGTGACCAGGATCCCGGCAATGAACGCCAGTGGCCGCCTGGCCATGTTCTGGCCGATCACGTGGCGCAGGTTGGAGCCGTAGACCCGCAGGATGCCGGTACGGACGATATGCGTACCCCAGATCAGCAGGGCCACGGCGGAAAGCAGATTGAGCAGGGTCAGCATAGAGGCCCCCCCTGGGGTGAAGTGCCCCAAGCGGGGCGAGTGGACGTTGTTGCGCGACGTTCTACGTTATGTACTTAAGCTGTAGTTGGCTAACGCACGAGGCGCCAGCATCGCATAGCCAAACCGGCGATTGAAACAAAACTGTCATGAAAACAGCTTCCTGCAGACGCAGAAAAGGGGCTCGAGAGCCCCTTTTCCATTCAGCGCATTCCCGGATTATTGACCAGGAACGTCCTTGCGCAGTTTCACCGGGTCCTGCTGTTTTTTCTTTTTCGCGATGGCGGTGCGCATCTTGATGTTGATGGCTTCCACCGCCAGGGAGAAGGCCATGGCGAAGTAGACGTAGCCTTTTGGCACGTGCACTTCGAAGGCTTCGGCGATCAGGACCGTACCCACCACCAGCAGGAAGGACAGCGCGAGCATTTTCAGCGACGGGTGCTTGTCGATGAATTCGCTGATGGTCCCGGCCGCCAGCATCATCACCAGCACCGCGACGATGATGGCCGCCACCATGACCGGCACATGGGAAACCATGCCCACGGCGGTGATCACCGAATCCAGGGAGAAGACGATGTCGATAATGGCGATCTGGATGATGGTGTAGAGGAAGTTGCCGCCCTTGCCCTTGGGCTCATCAATGGTTTCGTCCTCGCCTTCCAGGGCGTGGTACATCTCCTGGGAGCTTTTCCACAGCAGGAACAGGCCACCGAAGAACAGGATCAGGTCACGCCCGGAAATGCCCTGGCCGAAGACCACGAACAGGTCGGCCGTGAGGCGCATGACCCAGGTGATCGACAGCAGCAACAGAATGCGCGTGACCATCGCCAGCGCCAGACCGAAGATCCGCGTGCGCGCCTGCATGTGCTTGGGCATGCGGCTGACCAGGATCGAGATCATGATGATGTTGTCGATGCCCAGGACGATCTCCAGGGCAGTCAGGGTAAAGAAGGCAACCCAGATTTCCGGGTTGGTCAGCCATTCCATGTGTATTCCTTTGAGCGAGTGTTATAGCCCGGGCCGTGAGGCCGGCCCGGGCGCAGAAGCATTGCTTTTATAGAGTGCTGAACAGCGGAAAAATCCCCATCAGCAAAGCGGCGAACATTATGCACAGGCAGACCAGCACTGCCCACTTGAGGGTGAAGCGCTGGTGATCGCCGAACTCGATACCGGCCAGGGCCACCAACAGGTAGGTCGAGGGTACCAGCGGGCTGAGCAAGTGCACGGGTTGGCCGACGATCGACGCACGGGCCATTTCCACCGCGGTGATGCCGTAGTGGCTGGCGGCTTCGGCCAGTACCGGCAGCACGCCGTAGTAGAAGGCATCGTTGGACATGAAGAAGGTGAACGGCATGCTCACCAGCGCGGTAATCACCGCCAGGTACGGCCCCAGGGCTTCCGGGATCACCGCCAGCAGGCTCTTGGACATGGCATCCACCATGCCGGTGCCGGACAGGATGCCGGTGAAGATGCCCGCCGCGAAGATCAGCCCGACCACCGCCAGCACGCTGCCGGCGTGGGCCGCGACCCGATCCTTCTGCTGCTGCAGGCAGGGATAGTTGACGATCATGGCGATACTGAAGGCCACCATGAACAGCACCGGCAACGGCAGCAGCCCGGCGATCAGCGCGCACATCAGGGCGAAGGTCAGGGCGCCGTTGAACCAGATCAGCTTCGGACGACGAGCGTCGGGGTACTGCGACACGCTGATCTCGCTGTGGTCGATCTCGTCGCCCGCCAGGTGCAATTCACCCAGGCGCGCCCTTTCCCGCTTGCCGTACATGTAGGCGATCGCCAGGATCGCCACCACGCCGGCCAGCATGGCCGGGATCATGGGCACGAAGATGTCCGACGGGTCCACGTGCAGGGCGCTGGCCGCGCGGGCGGTCGGGCCGCCCCAGGGGGTCATGTTCATCACCCCGCCGGCGAGGATGATCAGGCCGGCCATGATTCGCGGGCTCATGCCGATGCGGCTGTACAGCGGCAGCATGGCGGCCACGCAGATCATGTAGGTGGTGGCGCCGTCACCGTCCAGGGACACCACCAGGGCCAGTACCGCAGTGCCCACCGAGACCTTCAACGGGTCGCCCTTGACCAGCTTGAGGATCTTGCGCACGGCCGGGTCGAACAGGCCGGAGTCGATCATCAGGGCGAAATACAGAATGGCGAACATCAGCATCACGCCGGTGGGCGCGAGCTTGGTGATGCCTTCGAGCATCATCGGGCCGATCTTCGGCGCGAACCCGCCGAACAGGGCGAACAGGATGGGCACGATGATCAGGGCGATCAGCGCCGACAGGCGCTTGGTCATGATCAGGAACATGAAGGTGATGACCATGGCAAAGCCAAGGAAAGTCAGCATGGGATTACTCCAGGCGTAGCGCGGCTAGGGAATGGCGAACCGGGTGGGATCAGCGCAGAACGGCAAGCACGAGGCGTACGGGAGGAGTTGCAGCGAACAGGCGGGTAGGAGCGGACATCAGAATCACCATTGTTGTTGTTAATAGGGCCGGGAGCGCGAGAAACGCCCGCTGTGGCCAACCGGTCTGTTGCCGGTAGTGGAGGCGATCCTAATGGGGGAAGCTTTCAGCCAGCTTTCGTCGCTGAAAGGAACGAACGGATGTTGCAGCAGGCGACCAGCGGCATAAAGTGATGGCTATCGGCGCCAGGGAGACATGCACATGAGAGAGTTGCACACCGGAGGCTGCCACTGCGGGCGGCTGCGTTACCAGTTCAGCGGCCCGTTGCGGGACATCGCCCACTGCCATTGCTCGATCTGCCGTCGGGTCAGTGGCGGTCTGGTGACCACCTGGATCACCCTGCCCGCCTCGGCTTTCGAATGGCTGGAAGGCGTTCCCGCCCGGTACGACTCATCTGGAGGTTGTGCGCGCTATTTCTGCGGCAACTGTGGTGCTCATTTGGCGCTGATCACCCACCTGAGCCCAGACAGCATCGATGTCACCATCGCCACCCTGGATCACCCGGAACTGGCTTCTGCAGACCGGCATATCTGGACCGACAGCCGCCTGCCCTGGTTGCATCTGGACGAGCACCTGCCGCAAGAACCGCAGGAAACCCTGTAGCCGCTGCCGCAGGCTGCGCACGAGCGCGCAGACCGCCCAGCAAGGCCCTTCGGTCCTTTTCGCAGCCTCGCGGGCTTGGCAGCGCTACGGCAGTTCCAGGCCGCCTGCCGCCTTGTGCAGCGTCCGCAGATGCTCGCCCACCAGCTTCAGGTTGGCCTCGTTGGCGGCGATTTCCGCCGCTCGGGCCGGTTCCAGCAGGGCTCGCACTTCCTTGTCCAGGTCACCGGTCAAGGATTGCAGTTGCTTTTGCCGCTGGCTGCTCTCGGACTCCAGGCGTTGCCATTCAGCGGGCTGAGGCAGGCCGTAGCCGCCGCTGCCCAGCAATTCTGCCGGGCGGCTGAGGAAGCCGCTGTTGGCGAGGATCTGCTGCAGGGTCTTGTTGGCCTGCTCCATACCACCATTTTTCAGCTCGCGAGCCCCCAGGTAGCGCTGCTTGACCTCGTCCTGAGCCAGCAGCAGTTGCCGGCGATAACTGGCCTGCTCCAGCAGCAGCAAGGCGGCGCTGGTGCGCAGGTCGGCCTGGTCGAACCAGTGCCGGCGTTCCTCGGCGCTCAGCGACAGCCAGTCTTCGACGCTGGCCTGCTTGATCGGCAGGCGCTTCTTGATCACCTCGAACATCGCCTGGTAGCGGTCGCGGAAGGAGTCGAAGCGATACCCCAGGCGCAGCGCTTCGCGCGGGTCGTCGAGCACGCTGGTGTCCGCCAGCCCCCTGCCCTTGAGCACCTCCAGCAAGCCGTTGGGCATGATGCTGTCGAGGCCGATCAGTTGCTTGTTGTTGCTGCCGCTGCGCAGCAGCTTGAGGCTTTCCACTGCGCAGTTGTTGGACAGGAAGTAATAGTTGCCGTCGTAGCTCCAATGCATCTCGGCGGCGTGCTCCACCACTTCCTCGATCTCGCTGCGTGACAGCTTCAACGGTACCGAGGCCAGGCTGCGCAGCTCGGTCTTGGTGTACTCGTCGATCACCTGGGACAGCGGCAGGACAAACAGCCGCGAAGGGTACTTGCCCACCAGGCCGTCCCAGCTGGAGAGCTGCACGTCACCGACAAAGGCGCGGTAGGACAGCACCAGGTGCTGGTCCAGGTCCAGCCGGCAATCCGGCCCGCGGGGGCGGCCCGGGGCGCAGATCACCAGGCGCAGCATGCTGTGGCCCCAGCGGCTGACCCAGTTCTGGTTGGCTTCGGCCAGCAGGTAGTCCACCGCGTAGACCCGCTCCGGGTCCACCTGCCCCAGGGGCGTCTTGGCGAAGTCGTTGCCGGCGTTGAGGAAGGCGAAGGACTTGGCGCAGCTGTCCTTGGCGGCCGGCGCCCAGCCGAAATGTTCCTGGTAATAGCGGTACAGCGCCGGGCGGCGGCAGGCGTAGCTCGGATCGAGAAGGAAGTACTCCATGTTCACCGCGACGAATTCCTTCGGGTTGGTGATCTCGTAGATGTCCGGGCTGCGGGCGACCTGACGGTTGTGCTGCTCGCGTTCGCCACGGCGGCCGACGTATTGCGGCCAACCGGCCAAATCCAGCAGCCTTGGATCATCGCTGAGGGTGAAGCGCCGGTCATTCTGGCCGCGACACTCATCCGGCAGGCCGATCAGCCCGGAGGTGCTGTTCTTGCGGGTGCAGCGCTGGATCAGGCTACGCTCGGCACCGGGCCACAAACGCGCGCGATCATAAATGTGGGTCAGTTCATGGAGTACCGTGGCGAGCATTTCCCGGCGCACGGTGCCATGGGGGCGGCTGGTCTTCTGGGTGGCGGCGGAGCCGTCGGTCAGGCTGGGCAGCAAGGCGCGGTTGAGGTCCAGTTCCGACACCAGGGATGCCTCGCCATAGGCGTTGTCGGGCATTCGGTCGGTCCAGCCGACATCAATGGTGCGATCCAGTTGCTGGATGAAACGCGGCGGCAACGCCTGCATCGCTTCATCCAGCAGCGCCTGGCTGGCGTGTTGCTGCGCCGGGCTCAAGCCATCGGCCTTGAGGCGCAGTTGCAGGTCGGCCTGGGCGGTGCCGCAGAGCAGCCCCAGGGTCCCGGCCAGCAGCCAGGCTAGGAGTGGTTTCACAGGGCCAGGATGGCTTCGGCAAGCACCTGGTCGCTGGCGTCGCGGGCTTCTGGCAGCTGCGTGCGCAGGGCATTGAACGCCGCTTCGAGTTGCGCGCCGCGGATATCACCGTTGCTGGCGACGAAGCTGGCGGCATCGTCGTGGGCTTCGCGCACGACTTTGGAGTCACGGATCGAAGTGGTGGTGTCCGAGGTGAAATCGATCGTGCGGCCGGAGGCGCGGACGATGATGTTACTGGTGGCCACCAGGGTGTGTGCCTGGGCCACGTCGGCCAACAACAGCAGGCCAAGGGTGGCGGCAATCAGCGGGCTACGCATGGAACGACTCCGGAAGAACAGGGATGGTTATTGGACGAGAATTGCCAGCGCCAGTTCAAGGTCGCTGGCATGAAGTTTTGCCGGGTCCTGGCGCAGGTATTCCAGCGCAGACTCCAGGCGGGCGCCGCGCAGTTGGCCGTCGGTTGCCACGAAGGCAGCGGCGTCATCCTGGGCAGCAAGCAGCAGTTTATGGTCGAAGGGCGCCGAGGTCACCTGGCCTGTCGCATAGACGGTGACAACCAGGCTTTGGGTGGTGAGGTCGAATGCCTGCACCGAACCGGCCCAACAGGCGGCGATCAATACGGGAGCGGAAAGCGAAATACGGAACAAACCCAAGAGTCTCGACAGCTGAAAACCAGCGCCAAGGCTAGCGCAATGCCCCTTGGAGGACCAGCGCAGAGGGTTTCAGGTGCGCGGGGCACCTGAAACCGAGACGCTTCAGATTGCCAGGATGGCCTGGGCCAGCTGTGCATCAGAGGCCTGCAACTGAGGCGCTTGCTGGCGAATGTGGGCAAGTGCGCTTTCCAGTTTTACCCCGCGAATGGCGCCGTCGGTGGCGACGAAACTGGCGGCATCATCCCGGGCGGCACGGACAATCTTGTTGTCACGTAGGGAAGAAGTGGCATCGGAGGTGGCGTCGGTGGTGGCCTTGAGCGCGCCGACAATGGCGTCGGTGGTCACGATCAGGCTGGTGGCGTGGGCATTGGCAGCCAGGGCCAGCAGGGCGGCGGCGCTGAGCAGGCGGAGACGGGACATGGGTAACTCCTGTGAATGAACAGACAATTTAAGGGCGCTGAGTGAGACGCCGGGCAGCCACTGCGAGGTGCTGTGTCTGATTGCTCTGACGCAGTTCGAATGAAAATCGCCACGTCGCCTCAGATATTAGGCTCAGCGGCCCCATTCGCACAGCGTTGCGGCAGGCCTCAGCGCCAAAAGGGTTTGTGCAGTTCCGCTGCCCGATCGCTGTGGCTGATGCCGCTGTCCGAGAGTTGTCGTTCATCCATTTGTGCCAGCAAGTGACGGGTGCGGTCCCGCTCCCGTGTGTTGGCGAGCGCCGTGAGCCAGCGCTTGAAGGGCGTGCAGTGAAGGTTGGAGCCAGGGGACGAGTGCATGATGCTTGCCTCCATGAGCAGCCGAGCGATGAGCTGGCTGCAACCTCATGGTGCGGCGGTTCGATGCGGTGATACAGATACACTCGAACTAAATTGTACTGGTTAATTGTTATGTTTTATAAAACTGTACCTGTCACGATGAAGCGGGCTGTATTTCAGCTGTGTAGCGCGTTTTCCGCGGCCAGAACGACAAGACCCGTCGCGGTTTCCCGCGACGGGTCTTGTTGTGTGCAATTCGGGGTGCTGGCGGTGGACCCGGTGGGTCAGGGCCAGCGACGCTGAGTTAGCGCCAGAACGGCTTGCTCAGCTCTTCGTAGCGTTGTGCTTCGCTGATCCCGGCATCGGCCAGCAGACGCGAATCCAGGCGAGCCAGTTGATGGCGGCTGGAGATGCGGCGCTGCCACAGCATCAGGTTGGCGATAACGCGCAGAGGCAGGGAAGCCTGGGTTTTTTCAGCTTTGTCTTCGAAGAACAGTTCGGAACTGAGTGTACGTTCCATGGTTGACATCCTTCCGCTTGTGGCGGGATCAGGTAGTGGTTTAACTGGTGCCCATGATCCTCTTCCCGCGCAAGACTCTGTAGATACAGTTCACCTGTATTGTGAAGGACCAGTTAACTGTTTATAGGGGCTGTACTGTTCGGAAAAGGCGCAACTGTACCTGTCAGCACCTTTATGGTGCATTTTGGTGCTTTTTGATGGGAGGTAAGTGGTTTTAGGCGGGGAAAATACCGGTACAGCAGTACAGTTTTTGGCGGACATTGGCGAGCGGCCGGCGAGCTGACGAAACTGTGTTTGCGTCAGCTGCCAACTGTATCAATTACTCGACGAGCATTTTCCCGGTTTCTTCCAGGTTGATGTGCCAGCTCAGGGCATCACGCAGGATATGCGGCGTGTGACCACCCAAGGCGCAGGCCTTGGTGAAGTAGTCATTCAGTGCGTCGCGGTAGGAAGGATGCACACAGTTGTCGATGATCACCCGGGCCCGCTCCCGCGGCGCCAGGCCGCGCAGGTCCGCCAGGCCGATCTCGGTCACCAGGATGTCGACGTCATGCTCGGTGTGGTCCACGTGGCTGACCATCGGCACCACGCTGGAAATCGCCCCGCCCTTGGCGATCGACTTGGTGACGAAGATCGCCAGGTGCGCGTTGCGGGCGAAGTCGCCGGAGCCGCCGATGCCGTTCATCATCCGCGTGCCGCAGACGTGGGTGGAGTTGACGTTGCCGTAGATATCGAACTCCAGCGCGGTGTTGATGCCGATGATACCCAGGCGGCGCACCACTTCCGGGTGGTTGGAGATCTCCTGCGGACGCAGCACCAGCTTGTCCTTGTAGCGTTCCAGGTTGCCGAACACGTCGGCGTTGCGCCGGCTCGACAGGGTGATGGAGCTGCCTGAGGCGAAGCTGAGCTTACCGGCGTCGATCAGGTCGAAGGTCGAGTCCTGCAGTACTTCGGAGTACATGGTCAGGTTCTCGAATGGCGACTCGATCAGGCCGCACATCACCGCGTTGGCGATGTTGCCGATACCGGCCTGCAGCGGGCCGAGCTTGTTGCTCATGCGCCCGGCATCCACTTCCTGCTTGAGAAAGTCGATCAGGTGGTTGGCGATGCCCTGGGTCTCGCTGTCCGGGGTGGAAACCGTGGACGGCGAATCCGACTGATTAGTGATGACGATGGCGACGATCTTGTCCGCAGGGATCGGAATCGCCGTGCTGCCGATGCGATCGTCGACCTTCACCAGGGGGATCGGTGTACGGGTCGGGCGATAGGTCGGGATATAGATGTCGTGCAGGCCTTCCAGGTTCGGGTTGTGCGCCAGGTTTATCTCGACGATCACCTGCTTGGCGAAGATCGCGAAGCTGGCGGAGTTGCCCACCGAGGTGGTCGGCACGATATGGCCCTGTTCAGTGATGGCGACCGCTTCGATCACTGCAATGTCCGGCAGCTTGAGCTGCTGGTTACGCAGTTGTTCGACGGTTTCCGACAGGTGCTGGTCGATGAACATCACTTCGCCGGCGTTGATCGCCTTGCGCAGGGTGCTGTCCACCTGGAACGGCATGCGCCGGGCCAGCACGCCAGCTTCGGTGAGTTGCTTGTCCAGGTCGTTGCCCAGGCTGGCGCCGGTCATCAGGCTGATTTTCAGTGGCGTTACCTTGGCCCGTTCGGCCAGGGCATGGGGCACGGCCTTGGCTTCACCGGCGCGGGTGAAGCCGCTCATGCCGACGGTCATGCCGTCCTCAATCAGAGCGGCAGCGTCAGCGGCGCTCATCACCTTATCCAACAACGAAGGCAAGCGGATACGATCACGGTACATGGATTGTTATCTCGGGCAACGGAAGCAAGAAGCGCAGTCTAGTGATTTCAAAAAAAAACACCGCGCGACAAAGGTCGAATGAAAGGCCCTGATCTAGAGCCTTCTGTCGGCTTTATGGAGTAAATAAAAAACCCCAGCCTACTAAAGGCTGAGGTTTTGGGTATTGCGCTACAGCAGCTTTATTCGACGGCTTTGACCATGTCTTCGATGACCTTCTTGGCGTCGCCGAAGACCATCATGGTCTTGTCCAGGTAGAACAGTTCGTTGTCCAGGCCGGCATAGCCGCTGGCCATGGAGCGCTTGTTGACGATGATGGTCTTGGCCTTGAAGGCTTCGAGAATCGGCATGCCGGCAATCGGCGACTTAGGATCGTTCTTCGCCGCCGGGTTGACCACGTCGTTGGCGCCCAGCACCAGCACCACGTCGGCCTGGCCGAACTCGGAGTTGATGTCTTCCATCTCGAACACCTGGTCGTAAGGCACTTCGGCTTCGGCCAGCAAGACGTTCATGTGGCCGGGCATGCGCCCCGCTACAGGGTGGATCGCGTATTTCACGGTCACGCCGCGGTGGGTCAGCTTCTCGGTCAGCTCTTTCAGCGCGTGCTGGGCGCGTGCCACCGCCAGGCCGTAGCCGGGGACGATGATCACGGTATCGGCGTTGGTCAGCAGGAAGGTCGCATCGTCGGCTGAACCGGATTTCACTGGGCGTGCTTCCTTCGCACCTGCCGGGCCGCCGGTATCGGCTGTGTTGCCGAAACCGCCGAGCAGGACGTTGAAGAACGAACGGTTCATCGCCTTGCACATGATGTAGGAGAGGATTGCGCCGCTGGAGCCCACCAGGGAGCCGGCGATGATCAGCATCGAGTTGTTCAGGGAGAAGCCGATCCCCGCTGCCGCCCAGCCCGAGTAGCTGTTGAGCATCGACACCACTACCGGCATGTCGGCGCCGCCGATCGGGATGATGATCAGCACGCCCATGACGAAGGCCAGGGCCAGCATCAGGGCAAAGGCACCGAGGTTGCCGCTGGCCATGAAGGTCACGCCCAGGCCGAGGGTGGCCAGGCCCAGTACCAGGTTGAGCTTGTGCTGCCCGGCGAACTGTACCGGTGCGCCTTGGAACAGGCGGAACTTGTACTTGCCCGACAGCTTGCCGAAGGCGATCACCGAACCGGAGAAGGTGATGGCACCGATGGCTGCGCCAAGGAACAGCTCCAGGCGGTTACCGGCGGGAATCGAGTCGCCCAGGTGCTTGACGATGCCCAGGGACTGAGGCTCGACCACGGCGGCAATGGCGATGAACACCGCGGCCAGGCCGATCATGCTGTGCATGAAGGCCACCAGTTCCGGCATCTTGGTCATCTCGACGCGCTTGGCCATGATCGAACCGGCGGTACCACCGATCAGCAGGCCAACGATGACATAGCCGATGCCGGCGGTCGCCAGTTCCGCGCCCAGCTTATAGATGAGGCCGATGGTGGTCAGTACCGCCAGGGCCATGCCCAGCATGCCGAACAGGTTGCCGCGGCGGGACGTGGTCGGGTGCGAAAGGCCCTTGAGCGCCTGGATAAAGCACACCGAGGCGATCAGATAGAGGGTTGTTACCAGGTTCATGCTCATTATTTCTGCACCTCTTCTTTCACGGCTTTGGGCGCTTTCTTCTTGAACATTTCCAGCATGCGACGGGTCACCAGGAAGCCACCGAACACGTTGACCGCGGCCAGGGCCACGGCCAGGGTGCCCATGGTCTTGCCCAGCGGGGTCACGGTCAGGGCGGCAGCCAGCATGGCGCCGACGATGACGATCGCGGAAATGGCGTTGGTCACTGCCATCAGGGGGGTGTGCAGTGCGGGTGTAACGTTCCAGACCACGTGGTAACCGACATAGATCGCCAGCACGAAGATGATCAGGTTGTAGATACCGGGGGAGATAAGCTCTTCCATCGTCTGAATCCCTGCTTAGGCGTTTTTGCGGATGACTTGGCCGTCGCGGCACATCAGGCACGCGGCGACGATGTCGTCTTCGAGGTTGACTTCGAACTGCCCTTCTTTGGTGAAGACAAGCTTCAGGAAGTCCAGCAGGTTGCGCGCATACAGCGCCGAGGCGTCGGCAGCCACTGCCCCGGCCAGATTGGTCGGGCCGACGATGGTCACGCCGTGCTCGACTACGACCTGGTCAGCCACAGTCAGTGGGCAGTTGCCGCCCTGAGCGGCTGCCAGGTCGATGACCACCGAACCGGGCTTCATCTGGGCCACGGTATCGGCGCTCAGCAGGGTCGGTGCCTTGCGGCCCGGAATCAGCGCGGTGGTGATGACGATATCGGCCTGTTTGGCGCGTTCGTGCACGGCCTGAGCCTGGCGCTGCATCCAGCTGGCCGGCATGGGGCGCGCGTAACCGCCGACACCGACGGCGCACTCGCGCTCTTCGTCAGTCTCGTAAGGCACGTCGACGAATTTGGCGCCCAGGGATTCGATCTGCTCCTTCACTGCCGGACGCACGTCCGAAGCTTCGATCACCGCACCCAGGCGCTTGGCCGTGGCGATGGCCTGCAGGCCGGCAACACCGGCGCCGAGAATCAGCACCCGGGCAGCCTTCACCGTACCGGCGGCGGTCATCAGCATCGGCATGAAGCGCGGATAGTAGTGGGCAGCCAGCAGCACGGCCTTGTAGCCGGCGATGTTGGCCTGGGACGACAGCACGTCCAGGCTCTGGGCCCGGGAGGTGCGGGGTGCGGCTTCCAGGGCGAAGGCGGTGATCCCGCGCTCGGCCAGCTTGGCGATGGTGTCATTGCTGAACGGATTGAGCATGCCCACCAGCACGGTGCCGCTCTTGATCAGCGCCAGTTCGCTGTCGCTGGGCGCCACGACCTTGAGAATCAGCTCGGCGCCAAAGGCATCGTTGGCGCTGCCAATGGTGGCTCCTGCCGCTTCATAGGCACTGTCGACCACGCTGGCGTTAATGCCGGCGCCGCTTTGCACAGTGACTTTATGACCCTGGCCGATCAGCTTCTTGATGGTTTCCGGGGTTGCAGCAACCCGTGTTTCACCCGTCTGGGTTTCGAGAGGAACACCAATGTGCACGTCAAATCTCCTGCTTGATCTTATTGCTTTCGATCTTTCTTAGAAGGCCAGCGCACTTCGGAGGGTGCGGCTGGGGCGGCCGATCAGCACGATCCCGCTGAAATCACAGCGGGGCGCGGCATTTTGCAGGCGAACTTTGAGGCCTTCAAGGGATTCTGACTAGTGACGGAAAATTAACTACAAGTCACCCCGTGACCGAATGTCGCAACGTACCAGGTTAAAGCCTTGTAAGCCGTGCCTTTCAAGGCTTTACCATGGAAAATAAGATTTTTCTCATCCGTGACATGAATAGTCTTACATTGCCCTTGAATAAACCCTACAAGCCGCGTGGTTAGGCGCTTGTAGAACGATTGTTCAAGGTGTCGGTACAGTCTGTGAAAATGCGACAAATAGTTATATCTGTAGGGCTTTGATTTATTTGACTACGAGGTCAACTATTGGTTGTGAGCCTTTATTTTTCAAGGTTGTAGCTGTTTGCCTGGTTCACCAGCCAGTCGCGAAAAGCCCGTAAAGAGGCCGATTCCACTTTGCGTTCGGGAATCATCAGGTAATACGCCTTGATGCTCGAGAGTGCCTGGGGGTTGGCAATGACCAAGCGTCTTTCGGCCAGCTCGCGCTGGATAAGGAAGGGCGGAATCAAGGCGATACCCATGTCGTGCATGGCTGCCTGGGCGAGCATGGAGAATAGCTCGTAGCGCGGGCCTGTCATGTCGCGGGGGATATTCAGCTGCTGTGAATTGAACCATTGCCGCCAGGCGTAAGGCCGCGTGGTCTGCTGCAGCAGGGGTAGTTCGGCTATGGCCTCGGCGCTCAACTCTTGCTGCTTGCCGAGCATTGCCGGGCTGCACACCGGCATCGGGTTTTCGCCCATCAGCCGGTGAGACTGGGTACCCGACCAATCGGCGTCGCCAAAGTAGATGGCGGCGTCGAAGGGGGTGTCGGCAAAGAGGAAGGGGCGCGTGCGGTTGGTCAGGTTGACCGTGACTTCGGGGTGCTGCTGCTGGAAGTCCTTCAGGCGTGGCAATAACCACTGCGTCCCGAAGGTCGGAACCACTGCCAGTTCGATGACGTTGGCCCCCTGCTGGCCCATCACTGAAAGTGTGTCGCGCTCCACAGCGTCCAGTTGTGTAGCGACCCGGCGGCTGTAGGACAGCCCGGCCTCAGTGAGCTTGACGCCCCGTCGTGAACGCCGGAAAAGTTCCACCCCGAGGAACTCTTCAAGGCTAGCGATCTGTCGGCAGACCGCACCCTGGGTTAGGGAAAGCTCTTGGGCTGCCTTGGTAAAGCTCTCATGACGTGCCGCGGCTTCGAAGCTGATTAAGGCGGCGGTACTGGGGATCTTTCTGCGCATGTACGGCAATCTCACTAATAGATGCTGTAAAAGGCGGTTTAGGCCATTACGAAGTGAGAAATTAGCACAACACTATGCGAAATCCTCGTTTGCCTGGGGGCGCCCCGTAGGCCTAGGATCTGTTCCACGATAGTTGACCTACTTCACGAGGATTCACTCATGGGCGGTAAAGCAAGCTTCAACTGGATCGATCCCCTTCTGCTGGACCAGCAACTCACCGAAGAAGAACGCATGGTCCGCGACAGTGCCGAGCAGTTCGCTCAAGACAAGCTGGCACCACGGGTTCTGGAAGCTTTCCGCCATGAGAAGACCGACCCGGCCATCTTCCGGGAAATGGGTGAAGTCGGCCTGTTGGGCGCTACCATTCCTGAGCAGTACGGCGGCAGCGGCCTTAACTATGTGTGCTATGGCCTGATCGCTCGTGAAGTGGAGCGAGTGGACTCCGGCTACCGCTCGATGATGAGCGTGCAGTCGTCCTTGGTGATGGTGCCGATCAACGAGTTTGGTACCGAGGCGCAAAAGCAGAAGTACCTGCCGAAACTGGCGTCCGGCGAATGGATTGGCTGCTTTGGTCTGACCGAGCCGAACCATGGATCTGACCCGGGTGCGATGATTACTCGTGCACGCAAAGTGGACGGTGGCTACAGCCTGACTGGTAGCAAGATGTGGATCACCAACAGCCCGATTGCTGATGTATTCGTGGTTTGGGCCAAGGATGATGCCGGCGACATTCGTGGTTTTGTCCTGGAGAAAGGCTGGAAGGGCCTGAGTACACCAGCGATTCACGGCAAGGTCGGCCTGCGGGCCTCGATCACCGGCGAAATCGTCATGGACAACGTGTTCGTGCCGGAAGAGAACATCTTCCCGGATGTGCGTGGGCTCAAAGGACCTTTTACCTGCTTGAACTCGGCGCGTTACGGCATCTCCTGGGGCGCCTTGGGGGCTGCGGAGTTCTGCTGGCACACCGCACGCCAATACACCCTTGATCGCCAACAGTTCGGTCGTCCTCTGGCGGCAACCCAACTGATCCAGAAGAAGCTGGCGGACATGCAGACCGAAATCACCCTCGCCCTCCAGGGCTGCCTGCGCCTGGGGCGGATGAAGGATGAAGGGACTGCGGCGGTGGAAATCACCTCGATCATGAAGCGCAACTCCTGCGGCAAGTCCCTGGATATCGCCCGCATGGCGCGTGACATGCTGGGTGGAAACGGCATTTCCGATGAGTTCGGTATTGCTCGTCACTTGGTGAACCTGGAGGTGGTCAACACCTACGAAGGTACTCACGACGTGCATGCGCTGATTCTCGGGCGTGCACAAACCGGTATCCAGGCGTTCTATTAATAGGAGAGCGACCATGGGGGCGTTATCGCATCTGCGGGTACTGGATTTATCTCGGGTACTGGCCGGGCCTTGGTCCGGGCAGATCCTTGCGGACCTGGGGGCCGAGGTCATCAAGGTCGAGCGTCCGGGTAATGGTGACGATACACGCGCCTGGGGGCCGCCCTTCCTTAAAGATGCCTATGGCGAGAACACCACGGAGGCTGCCTATTACCTGTCGGCCAACCGTAACAAGCAGTCAGTGACCATCGACTTCACGCGCCCTGAGGGGCAGCAGTTGGTGCGTGAGCTGGCTGCCAAGTCGGATATCGTCATCGAGAACTTCAAGGTGGGTGGACTGGCGGCTTATGGTCTGGACTATGAGTCGCTCAAGGCCGTCAATCCGCGGCTGATCTATTGCTCTATCACTGGTTTTGGTCAGACCGGGCCCTATGCCAAGCGCGCGGGTTATGACTTCATGATCCAGGGCTTGGGTGGGCTGATGAGCCTGACTGGGCGACCTGAGGGTGATGAGGGGGCTGGGCCGGTAAAAGTGGGGGTGGCCTTGACCGATATCCTCACCGGGCTCTACTCCACTGTGGCGATTCTGGCGGCCCTGGCTCATCGAGATCAGGGGGGCTGTGGTCAGCACATCGATATGGCATTGCTGGATGTGCAGGTCGCTTGTCTGGCCAACCAGGCCATGAACTATCTGACCACGGGGGTCGCTCCCAAGCGTTTGGGTAATGCGCACCCTAATATAGTGCCCTATCAGGATTTTCCGACGGCGGATGGCGACTTCATCCTTACCGTGGGTAATGATGGGCAGTTTCGCAAGTTTGCCGAGGTAGCAGGTCATCCGCAGTGGGCGGGCGATCCTCGGTTTGCCACTAACAAGCTGCGGGTGGCCAATCGGGCGGTGCTGATTCCGCTGATTCGCCAGGCCACGGTGTTCAAGACTACGGCGGAGTGGGTGAGTCAGCTGGAGCTGGCTGGGGTGCCTTGTGGGCCGATCAATGATCTGGCGCAGGTGTTTGCTGATCCTCAGGTCGTGGCTCGAGGCCTGGCTGTGGAGCTGCCACACGCGTTGGCTGGGATGGTGCCTCAGGTGGCTAGCCCGATTCGCCTTTCGCAAACCCCCGTTGAGTACCGTAACGCCCCTCCTCTATTGGGCGAACATACTGCAGAGGTTCTGCAACGTGTATTGGGGATGCGGGTCGAGGCGGTGGACGCCTTGAGGCATTCGCGAGTGGTGTAGCGCCGCCCTTCTATATATAGAGGCGCATCTTGTGCCTCTATATAGCCTTGTAGAAGCACCCTTAGAGGGATCTTTTGAGCTTATTCATAGAAAATGCAAATTAAGTGTTGACGGCAGATTCTACAGGTCTATAATTCGCCCCACTTCCGGCGCAGTCGAAACGGAAAACTCCTTGAGATTCAACGAGTTACGCAGTTTTCGATA
>NZ_JBXALN010000004.1:0-776817 GCF_058799535.1 Pseudomonas sp. GW822-FHT06D10
GATGCTCAATGCAATGACCCTGACGCCGTATCTGGGCCTCAGCCAGACTCAGGTCAGCCGCCAGGGCTATCGTGAAAGCAGCGGCGCGGTGTTTGCGGCCAGCTACGCGAAAATGGGCCGCACGACCACCAGCCTGAACCTCGGTGTGCGGGGCGCCAAAAAGCTCACCCGGCAGCTGGAGCTCAGTGCCAACCTGGAGCTGACCCAGGACCTGCGCAACAAGCGCGATGCCTTTCAAGCCCAAATGGAGTACCTGGGGCGCTACACCTACCAGGCCGGAAAACAGCACGACGCTCGCCTGGGGGCCGGCACGGGAGTGAGCTATGCCCTGAACGAACACAGCGCCGTGCATACGGGCGTGTTCTGGGCGCAGCAACCAGGTGGCAATGATGTGACCGGTATTCAGACAGCCTTCACTTATCAGTTCTGATAGCAGCCTGCCCCACCGGCCTGAATTTGAAGCCGGCCGGGGACGCGGGTGCACGTTCGCCATTCCGTGATTCGGGCAGGCCCGGGAGCCAGGCGCCATGCTAAGGTTTGGTCACTTCCACTCTCGCGAAAATGCCCATGTCCGTCGTCATCCGCACCCACCCCCGCTTGACCATCGGCGTCCTGATCGGCTGCGCCATTGGTCTGCTCGCTCCTGCCCAGAGCCTGACCGGCAAGATCCTCATTGGCTGGAACGCCGCTGTCTGGAGCTACCTGGCACTGATGTTCTGGCTCACCGTTCGGGCTCGCGCCGATGAGGTCAGGCGTATCGCCGAAGCCGAGGATGAAAACGCCGGCCTGGTGCTGTTGATCGTCTGTGTGGCGGCCATCGCCAGCCTGGTGGCGATCACCCTGGAGCTGGTGGGCAGCAAGGACCTGGACAGCACCCAGCGCCTGGTCCACTACGGCTTCACCGGGCTGACGGTGATCGGCTCGTGGCTGCTGGTGGGGGTGATCTTCAGCCTGCACTACGCGCGCCTGTACTACACCTGGGACGGCAAGGAACCGGCGCTGCGCTTTGCCGAAGGCCCGACCAACCCGGACTACTGGGACTTCCTGTATTTCTCCTTCACCATCGGCGTGGCGGTGCAAACCTCGGACGTCGGCGTGGCCACCCGCGAGCTGCGCAAGATCGTCCTCGCCCAGTCGCTGATCGGCTTTCTGTTCAACACCGCGATCCTCGGTTTCTCGATCAATATCGCCGCCGGGCTGTTCAGTTGAGGCTGCACAAAACTTCTAGACCCCAGCCCTGGCACCGGCGTTAACTGCCAGGGTTGCCGCCACGCCCCACGGACCGCCCCATGACCACGCCCAACTGGATCGACCTGGCCCAGGATGCCGACACCGGCATCGAGACCCTGCGGGCCCATTTCACCGGCCACGCCTATGACCCGCACTGGCACGACAGCTACCTGGTGGGCGTCACCGAGCAAGGGGTGCAGCAGTTCAACTGCCGCCGGGCCCGGCACCAGAGCACGCCGGGCAAGGTGTTCCTGCTGGAACCGGGGGAAATCCACGACGGCGAGGCCCCCACCGAGGGCGGCTTTACCTACCGCATGCTGTACCTCGACCCGCAGTGGCTGGAGCGCGAACTGGGGGCGCTGTTCGCCGAGGCGCCGGCCAATGCCCAACTGGCATTCGGCAGTACCCTGGCCAGCGATCCGCGCCTGGCCAGCGCCACCAGCGCGGCCTTTCACAGCCTGCACCATGGCGAGTTGCGCATCGTCCGCCAGAGCGCCCTGGACCAGTTGCTGGAACAACTGACCGGGCACTTGCACTGGCGCCGGCGCTACGCCCAGGACCCGCGCCTGCCGCTGGTGGCGCAACGGGCCCGGGACTACCTGCATGCGCACCTGGCCCAGGACCTGAGCCTGGAAGCCCTGAGCCAGGCCTGCGGGGTCGACCGCTTTCGCCTCAGCCGCGCCTTCAAGGCCGCCTTCGGCCTGCCACCCCATGCCTACCTGGTGCAACTGCGCCTGAGTCGGGCACGCCGCCTGCTGGCCGGCGGCGCGGCGCCGGCCGAGGTCGCCACGGCCCTGGGCTTTGCCGACCAGAGCCACCTGGGGCGCTGGTTCATGCGTGCCTACGGGCTGAGCCCGGCGTTGTATCGCAAGCGCTGCACAAAGCTTCCAGACGCCTGAAAGCACCTGGGCCAGGATCAACTGCCGATCACTTACCGGAGTTGCCTGCCATGCCCCTGTCTCTCTCGACCCTGCTGCCCTTTGTGCTGTTTGCCTTCGTCGCCTCCATCACCCCGGGGCCGACCAATATCCTGGTGCTGAACAACAGCGCCCGCCATGGCCTGCGGGCGGCGCCGCCGATCATCCTCGGCGCGGCGCTGGCCGCGGCCGGGATCGTGCTGCTGGTGGGCGCCGGCCTGGGCGACTGGCTCGCCGGCAGGCCCAAGGTGCAGCAGGCCATGCAGTGGCTCGGGCTGCTGTGGCTCAGCTACCTGGCCTGGCAGATCTGGCAGGCCCCGGCCAGCGCCCTGGATGCCAGTGCCGGGCAGCCGCGCCGCCTGGGGCTGGCCGGCGCCGCCGCGTTGCAACTGGTGAACCCCAAGACCTGGATGATGGCCCTGGCGGTGGTCAGCGTGTTCGCCGGTACCGAGGCCGACCGACAGTGGCGGGCGCTGTGGCTGTCCCTGGTGTTTTTCCTCATCGCCCTGCCGTGCCTGGGCGCCTGGGCACTGCTGGGGGCCGGTTCGGCGCGCTGGCTGCGCTCGCCCCAGGCGCTGCAGGCATTCAATCGGGGCATGGCCCTGCTGTTGCTGGCATCCACCTGGATGAGCCTGTGGGCCTGAGGTCGCCACAGTGCAACGGGCGGTCGCTCCAGTGCCTTTGGCTCGGCACCGGGGCGCTGTAGGGTGACGCACACGGCGCAACAAGACGCCGCCCCGAACAAAAACCACTGCCCCACGAGAGCCTCCGATGAAAACACCGTTCAAGCGTTGTTTCCTGGTCTGTTGCGCCAGCGCCCTGCTGAGTGCCCCGACCTGGGCCGCCGAGCCCGCCGCCTGCAAGACCGTGCGCATGGGCGTGGTCAACTGGACCGACGTGATCGCCACCAGCGCCATGGCCGACGTGCTGCTCGGCGGCCTGGGCTACGACAGCAAGCAGACCAGCGCGGTGCAGCAGATCATCTTCGCCGGCATTCGCGACCGGCGCCTGGACATCTTCCTCGGCTACTGGAAACCGGCCATGGACCAGAACATCGCGCCCTTCCTGGCCGCCGGGCAGGTCAGGGTCATGGCCCAGCCCAGCCTGGCCGATGCCCAGGCGACCCTGGCAGTGCCGGACTACGTGGCGCAAGCGGGCCTGAAGACCTTCGCCGACATCGCCCGCTTCAAGGAGCAGCTGGGGGGCAAGATCTACGGCATCGAACCCGGCAGCGGCGCCAATACCACGATCAAGACCATGATCGACACCGACCATTTCGGCCTCAAGGGCTTCAAGCTGATCGAGTCCGGCGAGGCCGGGATGCTGGCGGCGGTGCAGCGGGCGATCAACCGCAAGGAGTTCGTGGTGTTCGTCGGCTGGACCCCGCACCCGATGAACATCAACCTGGCCATCACCTACCTCACCGGCAGCGAGGACGTGTACGGGCCCAACGAAGGCGCGGCCACGGTGTCCACGGTGACCGCCCCGGACTATGCCGAGCGCTGCCCCAACGTCGACCGGCTGCTGAAGAACCTGAGCTTCACCGCAGCCCAGGAAAGCCAGCTGATGGTGCCCATCATGCAGCGCCAATCGCCCCAGGAGGTGGCCCGGCAATGGTTGCGCGAGCATCCCGAGGACCTGCAGCGCTGGCTGGCGGGGGTGACCACCTTCGACGGCCGCGATGGCGTGGCAGCGGTCAAAGCGAGCCTGTAGCCACCCTCTGCAGGAACCGGCTTGCCGGCGCAGGCGGTCTCACGGGCCTCTTCGCCGGCAAGCCGGCTCCCACACTCCAGGACTGTCCATGAACCATTACCCGCTTTCTGCCGAGCTGACGGCCTTTGTCCAGCGAACCCTGAGCTACACCAGCGTCGACAGCAGCTTCCAGGGCCTGCGCGACAGCTACGAGCGCATGTGCCGGGCCTTCACCCCGCCTCGCCCGGCCGGGCTGGCGGTACAGGAGCTGCAACTGGCCGGGGTGCCACTGCGCCTGTATCACCCCGAGCGCCCGGCTGCACCTTCGGGCTGGCCCTGGCTGTTGTACCTGCACGGCGGCGGCTGGGTGCTGGGGGGCCTGGACTCCCACGAGTTCATCACCGCCCGCTTGGCCAGCGAGCTGGGAATACTGGTGATCGCCGTGGACTACCGGCTGGCCCCGGAGCACCCGTTCCCCGCCGCCTTCGACGATTGCCTGGGGGTCTGGCGGGCCCTGGAACAAGGGCTGCTGCCCCTGCCACTGGACCCGCAGCGCCGGGTGCTGATGGGCGACAGCGCCGGCGGCAACCTGGCGGCGGCGCTGTGCCTGGCCCTGCGCGATGCCGGCGAACCCGGGCCGGCGGCCCAGGTGCTGGTCTACCCCGGCCTGGGTGGCGCCGCCAACCTGCCCTCGCGCAGCCAGTGCGCCGACGCGCCCTTGCTCAGCAGCAGCGACCTGGACTGTTTCCAGGCCCTGTACCTGCCCGGCCCGCAGCAGCGCTCGGCCTATGCCCGGCCGCTACTGGCGCAACAGTTCGCCGGCCTGCCCGCGGCCTTTATCGCCCTGGCACAGTTCGACCCGCTGCGCGATGACGGCGAGCGTTATCACCAGCACTTGCTCGCAGCCGGTGGGCAAAGCCAGCTGTACCCGGGCCTGGGGCTGGTGCACGGCTGCCTGCGTGCCAGGGGCCTGGCCCCTGAAGTGGATGCCCTGTACAGCGCCCTGTTGGCCTACCTGGAACAGCACCTGGGCCGCCCCTGAACGCGACCGTTGGTCAGCCACCGACCTGCGTGGATGCTATTTCCTGCCTCTGCACTATTGACGGCCGAAGCGCTTTTGCGGTTTCCTGAAACCGGTTTCAGCGCAACTGGAACCCATAATTCCAAAAACAAGGTCGTCGCCCGTGAATCAGTTTTCCGCCGCCCAGCGCAGCCGCGTCACCATGCTCGATGTCGCCCGCCGCGCCGGGGTCTCCAAGGCCAGCGTGTCGCGCTTTATCGGCGAGGACCGGGCCCTGCTCTCCGATGCCATTGCCCTGCGCATCGATCAGGCCATCAGCGAACTGGGCTACCGCCCGAACCAGATGGCCCGCGGCCTCAAGCGCGGGCGTACCCGCCTGATCGGCATGCTGGTGGCCGATATCCGCAACCCCTATTCGATTGCCGTGATGCATGGCGTGGAAACCGCCTGCCGCCAGCACGGCTACAGTCTGGTGGTGTGCAACACCGACCGCGACGACGAACAGGAAGCCAGGCACCTGGCCAACCTGCGGGCCTACAACATCGAAGGCCTGATCGTGAACACCCTGGGCCACCACCTGGAACAGTTGCAGCAATTGCAGGAAGAGATGCCCATGGTCCTGGTGGACCGCAAGCTCTCGCAGTTGCAGGCCGACCTGGTGGGCCTGGACAACCCGGCGGCGGTGCGCAGCGCCCTCGACCACCTGCAGCAGCAGGGCTATCGCGACCTGCTGCTGGTCAGCGAACCCCATGACGGCACCAGCTCGCGGCTGGAGCGCAGCGCCAGTTTCCAGGCCGAGATCGAGCGCCGTCCGGCCTTGCGCGGCCAACTGCTGGAAACCGGCAGCCACCTGACCAGCCAGTTGCAAGCCTTTCTCGCCGCCCCCGGCCCCGGGCCCAAGGCGCTGTTCTGCGCCAACGGCGTGGCGACCCTGGCCGCCACCCGTGCCCTGCGTGAGCTGGAGTGCCCGCTGTTCGAAGGCGTGGGCCTGATCGCCCTCGACGACCTGGACTGGTACCCCCTGGTGGGCAATGGCATCACGGCCCTGGCCCAGCCCACCGAAGCCATAGGCACCAGTGCCTTCGAATGCCTGCTCAAGCGCCTGCGGGGCGACGATGCCCCGGCGCGAGTGGTGGATTTTCCGGCGCAGTTGATCGTGCGCGGCTCCACCCGGTTGTAACAGTGGGGGCAAGACCCACCACTTTTTTCTCGAACAAAAATGAAACCGGTTTCAGAGGTCAGGAACATGCAGCAATCCCCCGTCTCCATCAGTTTGTCCAGCTACGGCGCAGACCTTGTGCGCGCACAGGGTCAGGCGCATTTCATTCCCCTGGTGGCCGCCGCCGGCGCGTCCTGCATCGAATGGCGCGAAGAACTGCTGACCCATGAGCAACCTGCCGAGCTGGCCCGCAGCGCTGCGGAGCACGGTCTGGAAAGCGTGTTTTCCTCGCCCCTGGAGTTGTGGCAGGCCGAGCGCAGCGAGCCCAACCCGCAACTGAGCGCCACCCTGCAACGGGCCCGGGAGTTCGGCGCCAAGCGGCTCAAGGTGTCCCTCGGGCACTTTCGCGAACACCACGACCTGCGCAGCCTGGCCAGCCTGCTGTTTCGCCAGCCCCTGGCCCTGCTGGTGGAGAACGACCAGACCGCCCACGGCGGGCGCATCGAGCCGTTCCAGCGCTTTTTCAGCGCGGTAGAGGCACTGAACCTGCCGCTGCGCATGACCTTCGACATCGGCAACTGGCAATGGCAGGAGCAATCGGCGCTCAACGCCGCGCGCCTGCTGGGTCGGCACGTGGCCTACGTGCACTGCAAGGCGGTGCGCCTGCGGGTCGACGGCAAGCTGATGGCCATACCGCCCGGCGCCCCGGAGCTGCATCAATGGGAACAACTGCTGCGGCACATGACTCAAGGTATTACCCGGGCCGTGGAATACCCCTTGCAAGGCACCGACCTGCTGCAAGTGACCACCGAGCAGGTCAGCCTGCTGGCCCACCTTGGCCAATCGCGCCTGGAGCATGCAGATGCCTGATATCGATATCCTCTCGTTCGGCGAAACCATGGCGATGTTCGTTGCCGAACACGGCGGCGACCTGGCCCAGGTCCAGCACTTCCACAAGCGCATCGCCGGGGCCGACAGCAACGTGGCCATCGGCCTGGCACGCTTGGGCTTCAAGGTGGCCTGGCTGAGCCGGGTAGGCAACGACTCCCTGGGGCGCTTCGTGCTCGACACCCTGCGCGCCGAAGGCCTGGACTGCCGTTTCGTGCGCTGCGACCCGATCCATCCCACCGGCTTTCAGCTCAAGTCCCGGGAAGACGGCGGCGACGACCCGCGGGTCGAGTATTTCCGCCGCGGTTCGGCGGCCAGCCACCTGGCCATCGGCGACCTCGACCCGGCCCTGCTGCGAGCCCGCCACTTGCACGCCACCGGCATTCCCCCGGCGCTCTCGGACTCGGCCCGAGAGCTGTCCGGCCACCTGATGCACACCCAGCGCAGCGCCGGGCACAGCGTGTCGTTCGACCCCAACCTGCGCCCCGCCCTGTGGCCCAGCGAAGCGCTGATGATCCGCGAGATCAACCGCCTGGCGGCGCTGGCCCATTGGGTACTGCCGGGGCTCGCCGAAGGCCGCCTGCTCACCGGCCGCGACGACCCGGCGGACATCGCCGCCTTCTACCTGGACCAGGGCGCCGAAGCCGTGGTGATCAAGCTCGGCGCCCACGGCGCCTACTACCGCACCCAGCTGGATGCCGGCTTCGTCGACGGCGTGCCGGTGGCCCAGGTGGTGGACACCGTAGGCGCCGGCGACGGCTTTGCCGTGGGCCTGATCAGCGCCCTGCTGGAAAGCCGCGGCATCCTCGAAGCGGTGCAGCGGGCCAACTGGATCGGCAGCCGCGCGGTGCAGAGCCGTGGCGACATGGAAGGCCTGCCCTTGCGCCACGAACTACCGGAGCACACACCCAGCCTGAAAACCGCCAGCGCCCTGTAGGCGCTGGCTTGCCAGCGAAGACGCCCGCCCGGCGACACACGCCCCAAGGGCCCCTTCGCCGGCCAGCCGGCTCCTGCAGTGACCGAACACCACGAACCACCTGCTGCGACAAAAACAACAAGCTCAGGAGAACTTTCATGGACACGCTCAAACTCGCCACCCGCCGCTGGTGGTACATCATGCCCATCGTCTTCATCACCTACAGCCTGGCCTACCTGGACCGCGCCAACTACGGTTTCGCCGCGGCCTCGGGCATGGCCGACGACCTGCAGATCACCCCCGGCCTGTCCTCGCTGCTGGGGGCGCTGTTCTTCCTCGGCTATTTCTTCTTCCAGGTGCCCGGGGCGATCTACGCGCAAAAGCGCAGCGTGAAGAAGCTGATCTTCGTCAGCCTGATCCTCTGGGGCGGCCTGGCCACCCTCACCGGGATAGTCGCCAACGCCTACATGCTGATCGGCATCCGCTTCCTGCTGGGGGTGGTAGAGGCCGCGGTGATGCCGGCGATGCTGGTGTACCTGTGCCACTGGTTCACCCGCGCCGAACGCTCCCGGGCCAACACCTTCCTGATCCTCGGCAACCCGGTGACCATGCTCTGGATGTCGGTGGTCTCCGGCTACCTGGTGCAGCACTTCAGCTGGCGCTGGATGTTCATCATCGAAGGCCTGCCGGCGGTGATCTGGGCCTTTATCTGGTGGCGCCTGGCCGATGACCGACCCAGCCAGGCGCAGTGGCTGAGCCAGGACGAAAAACGCGACCTGGAAAGTGCCCTGGCTGCCGAACAGCAAGGGATCAAGGCGGTGAAGAACTACGCCGAGGCGTTCCGCTCGCCCAAGGTGATCATCCTCGCCCTGCAATTCTTCTGCTGGAGCATCGGGGTCTACGGCTTTGTCCTGTGGCTGCCGTCGATCCTCAAGCACGGCGCGCAGATGGACATGGTGGAAGCCGGCTGGCTCTCGGCCCTGCCTTACCTGGCGGCGGTGATCGCCATGCTGGCGGTGTCCTGGGGCTCGGACCGCACCCAGAAGCGCAAGCGCTTCGTCTGGCCGCCGCTGCTGGTGGCGGCCATCGCTTTCTACGGTTCCTACCTGCTGGGGGCCGAGCACTTCTGGTGGTCCTACAGCCTGCTGGTGATCGCCGGGGCCTGCATGTACGCGCCCTACGGGCCGTTCTTCGCCATCGTCCCGGAGATCCTTCCGGCCAACGTCGCCGGTGGCGCCATGGCCCTGATCAACAGCATGGGCGCCCTGGGCTCCTTCGGCGGCTCCTACCTGGTGGGCTACCTGAACAGCGCCACCGGCTCCCCCGGCGCCTCCTACCTGCTGATGAGCGGCGCGCTGCTGCTCTCGGTACTGCTGACCCTGTTGCTCAAACCCGGTGCCGACCAGCCGCAGGCCAAGGCCCTGCCCCTGCGCCGGCGCCTGGCCCACCCTTGAAACGGTCTAGAGAACCCCATGAAAAAACACCTGGTGCTGTACAAGAAACTCTCCCCAATGCTGATGGCGCGCCTGCAGGAGCAGGCGCAGGTGACCCTGATCGAAACCCTCGACGCGGCGGGGCTGAATGCCCTGCGCCAGGCGCTGCCGAGCGCCGACGGGCTGCTGGGTGCCAGCCTGCGCCTGGACGCCGAACTGCTGGACCTGGCGCCCCGGTTGCGGGCGGTGGCCAGCGTTTCGGTGGGGGTCGACAACTACGACATCGACTACCTGACCCAGCGCCGCATCCTGCTCAGCAACACCCCCGACGTGCTCACCGAGACCACCGCCGACACCGGCTTCGCGCTGATCCTGGCGGCCGCCCGGCGGGTGGTGGAACTGGCCAACCTGGTGCGCGCCGGGCAATGGCAGCGCAACATCGGGCCGGCGCACTTTGGCACGGATGTCCACGGCAAGACCCTGGGCATCATCGGCATGGGGCGCATCGGCGAAGCCCTGGCCCAGCGCGGGCATTTCGGCTTCGGCATGCCGCTGATCTACCACAGCACCCGGCCCAAGCCCGCGGTGGAGCAACGCTTCAATGCCCAGTACCGGAGCCTGGAGCAACTGCTTGAGGAAGCCGACTTCATCTGCCTGACCCTGCCCCTGACCGAACGCACCCAGGGCCTGATCGGCGCCCGGGAGTTCGCCCTGATGCGCCCCGAAAGCATCTTCATCAATATTTCCCGGGGCAAGGTGGTGGATGAAGCGGCGCTGATAGAAGCCCTGCAACAACGGCGGATTCGCGGCGCCGGGCTGGACGTCTTCGAACGCGAGCCGCTGGACCACGACTCCCCGCTGCTGCAACTGCCCAACGTTGTGGCCACCCCGCACATCGGCTCGGCCACCCACGAAACCCGCGAAGCCATGGCCCGCTGCGCAGTGGACAACCTGCTGGCGGCCCTGGCCGGCCAGCGCCCACCGAACCTGGTCAACCCCGCCGCCCTGTAACCCTATAACCCTGTAGCCGCTGCCGAGCTTTAGCGAGGCTGCGAAAAGGCCCGCAGGGCCTTGCCTGGCGATATCCAGACAACCCCCTGTCGCCGCGAAGATCCCTGCGTCTCCTACGGAGCCGTTCGCAGCCTGCGGCAGCGGCTACAGGGGTAGTGGATGCAGGGCTTCGTCGAACTGGTCCAGGCGCGGGAAGACCAGGGGCTGGTCGTCCGCCAGGTGCTGCAGGCGCTGGCGGTAGCTGTGCAGGAAGGCTTCGCGAGCCTCCTGGCTGATGTAGGGCACGTGCCAGGCCACGAAGGGTTCCAGCACGTCATAGCCGACATAGGCCAAAGTGCCGCGCAGCAGCGGGCGCAGCATGTCCTGCAGCGGGCCGTGAATCGCGCCTTCGCCGAACATGTGCTCGCGCCCGCCCAGGGTCAGGGTCACCAGGGCTTTCTTGCCCGCCAGCCCGCCCTGGTCATAGAAACGCTTGCCGCCATAACACACCCCCGACACCAGCACCCGGTCGATCCAGCCCTTGAGCATGGCCGGCACCGAGAACCAGAACACCGGGAAGTTGAGGATCAAGAGGTCGGCCCACAGCAGCTTGTCCAGCTCGGCCTGGATATCCGCGGCAATGC
This sequence comes from Pseudomonas sp. GW822-FHT06D10, assembly GCF_058799535.1. Classification (NCBI taxonomy): domain Bacteria; kingdom Pseudomonadati; phylum Pseudomonadota; class Gammaproteobacteria; order Pseudomonadales; family Pseudomonadaceae; genus Pseudomonas; species Pseudomonas sp. GW822-FHT06D10. The sequence continues at coordinate 10,891 of NZ_JBXALN010000004.1, forward strand.
TCTGGTTCTTCACCCCCAAGCGCTGTTCCAGGGCATACACCAGGTAATCCGGGTTGTCCCGGGAGGCAAAATCCGCGGCGCTGGCCACCGGGTTCCAGTTCATGGCGTACAGGTCGCTGACCTGCACCTGGTGTCCCTGGGCCTCCAGGGTGCTGCGGGCCTGGTCACGCAAGGCGGCGGTGAAGGACTGCGGTTCGGGGTGGGCGTGGACGATCAACACATTCATGAAGCTTCCTCAGACAGGTTGCACAGTAACAGGGGCATCGCGTTCGGCCAGGCACTGCCGGGCGCACAAGGCGATGCGCCGGCAGGCTTCGCGCAAGTCATCCGGCTGCAGCACCAGCCCCAGGCGGATATGCCCGGCGGCGCTGGGGCCGAAGGCTTCGCCGGCCAGCACCGAGACGCCCTGCTCATCCAGCAGGCGCTCGCTGAAGGCCTGGGCGCTGAGCCCGGTGGCGCGGATATCGACCATGACGAACATGCCGCCATCGGGTTTCAACGGCCGGGCACCGGGGCAATCGGCCAGGCAGTCGCACACCAGGTCCCGCCGCTGGCGATAGGCCTGGGCCATCTCTTGCAGTTGCGGCAAGGGCTGTTCCAGGGCCACCACGGCGGCGTCCTGGATGAATTCCGGTGAGCCGTAGAGCATGCACAGGGCGAGATTTTCCAGGTGCGCGGCCAGGGCCGTCGGCGCCACCACCCAGCCCAGGCGCCAGCCAGTCATGGCATGGGACTTGGACAGGCTATTGAGGGTCGCGGTGCGCTCGGCCATGCCCGGCAGGCTGGCCGGGCTGACATGCTCGCCCTCGTACAGCAGCTCGCTGTAGACCTCGTCGCAGATCAGCCACAGGTCATGTTCGATGCACAGCGCCGCCAGGGCTTCCCAGGTGGCCCGGGGGATGCTCGCGCCAGTCGGGTTGTGCGGGCTGTTGAGCACCAGGGCCCGGGTCTTGCCGGTGATGCGCGCGGCCACCGCCTCGGGCTGCACCCGAAAGCCGTCCTCGGCCCGCACCGGCAGCGGCACCACCCGGGCGTTGCAGGCACCGAACACCGCTTCATAGGTGACGTACATCGGCTCGGCCACTATCACTTCGTCACCCGGGTCCAGCAGGCACTGGGCCACGCTGTACAGGGCGCACTGGGCACCGGCCAGCACCACCACTTGCTCGGCATCCACCACTTGCCCGCTGCGCTGCTGATGGCGGCGGGCGATGGCCTCGCGCAAGGCCCGCTTGCCGCGCACATCGGCGTAATGGGTGTGGCCGGCCTGCAGGCTGTCGATGGCCGCCTGGACGATGGGCTGGGGGGTGTCGAAATCCGGGTCGCCCACCGACAGCAACCAGACCTCTTCGCCGCGTTCGCGCTTGGCCAGGGCCCGGTAATGAATGTCCCAGGCGGCGGCGCCGTCTCCGGCAATACGTTGGGTCAGTCGAGAAAAGCGCATGCACAAGCTCCAGGAAAAAGGGATGGTCAGCGCGCGCAGGCGTGCTTGAGTTCGATCAGGGTCACGCCGTTGCGGGCAAAGCCCTCGCGCAGTTCCTGTTGCAACTCATCGAGGCTGGCGGGCTGGCTGACGCTGCAACCAAAGGCCCGGGCCAGGGCGGCAAAATCCGGATTGCGCGGCAGCACGCCAATGGGCTCGATGTTCAGGTCCAGCATGTCATCGCGGATCTGCCCCAGGGCATCGTTGTTCCACAGCAGCACCACCAGCGGGCTGCGCAGTTCCTCCACCGCCGTGGCCAACTCCTGCACGGTGTAGAGAAAACCACCATCGCCCACCAGCACCAGCCCAGGCCGCTCGGGGGCACCGAGCTTGGCGCCGATGCCGGCCGGCAAGCCGTAGCCGAGGGTGCCGTAGCCGGTGGGGTGCAGCCAACTGCGGGTGGCCCGGGTCGGGTACAGGTAGTTGCCGCTGTAGGCCAGCTGGGTCATGTCGCTGGCGATAAACCCGTGCTCCGGCAGCTCGGCGGCAATGCGTTGCAGGATCGAGCGGTGAATCTGCTGCAAGGGCCCCTGCCCGTTCTGCACCGCCTGGCGCAGATCGGCCACCGCATGAATCGCCGCCCCCGCGTCGGCCGGTGTGGGTGGCAAGGCCTGGAGCAAGGCGTCCAGGGTGGCCCGGGCATCGCCATGCAAGGCCACCGAGCACGGGTAGAAGTCATTGAACTTGCGCGGGTCGATATCCAGGCGCAGCAGCTCGCCGTTCAGCGGCAGGCGCTCGCGCCAGTAGTCGGTGTCGGCCATTTCGGTGCCCACCGCCAGCACCACGTCGGCCTGAGCGATCAACTGCCAGCCGGGCTCCACGCACAAAGTCGCCCCGGCGTTCAGTGGCGCTTCATCCGGCAGCAGGCCCTTGCCGGCGACGCTGCTGAAGAACACCGCCCCCAGGCGCGTGCTCAGGGCCCGCAGTTGCTCGGCCGCGTGCAGCGCGCCGCCACCGGCAATGATCATCGGCCGCTTGGCGTTGCGCAGTGTGTTCGCCGCCTGCTGGATATCCGCCGCCGCGGCCAGGCCACGCCCGGGGCGTCGCCGCACCTCGCCGGTCCAGTCCCGGGCCACCTTGGCCGCCAGCACATCCAGGGGCACGCTGATGTGCACCGGGCGCGGGCGCTGGCTGTCGAACACGGCAAAGGCCCGGGCGATCAGCTCCGGCAAATCTTCCGGGCTCAGGGCCAGGGCCGAAAAGGCGGTGATAGGCGCGGTAATCGCCCGCTGGTCCTGGGTTTCGTGCAGCGAGCCGCAGCCCTTGCCCAGGCTGGCGCTGTGGTTGACGCTGGAAATCACCAGCAGCGGGATCGAGTCGGCGTAGGCCTGGCCGATGGGGGTCGCGACGTTGGTCACCCCCGGGCCGCTGATGACAAAGCACACCCCGGGCTTGCCGCTGACCCGGGCGTAACCGTCGGCCATGAAGCCCGCGCCCTGCTCGTGGCGGGTCAGCACATGGTGGATGCCGCTGCCGGGCAGCCCGCGGTACAGCTCCAGGGTGTGCACCCCGGGAATGCCGAACACCGTGTCGACGCCATAGCCGGCCAGCAGCCGCACCAGGGCCTGGCCACCGGTCAAGGTCTGATCGTGCATGTCTCTCTCCTCAAGCCTGGCCAAGGCGAATCAACGCATCGACCGCGACGGTGCCCTGGGCACCGACCAACAATGGGTTCACATCCAGTTCCAGCAGTTGCCCGGCGTGTTCGCAGGCGTAGTCCGCCACCGCGCCGATGGCCGCCACCAGGGCCTCAAGATCGGCCTCGGGGCGCCCGCGAAAGCCTTGCAGCAAGGCGGCGCTGCGCAGGCTGAGCAAGGCCTGGCGGATCGCCCCTTCGGTGGTGGGCAGCAGCAGGCTGCGACTGTCCTTGAGCAGTTCCACCAGCACCCCGCCGGCGCCGATCACCAGGGCCAGGCCGAAGTCGTTCTCACGCTTGATGCCGACAATCAGCTCCGCCAGGGGCGCCGCGGCCATGGGTTCCAGCAGGATCTGTTCAAAGGCCAGCCCCGGCGCATGCTCGGCAATCCGCGTGCGCATCAGCCGCAATGCGGCGCTCAGGGCTTCAGGGTCCTTGAGATTGAGGGCCACCGCCCCGGCCTCGGTCTTGTGCGGCAGCTCGGCGCTCACCGCCTTGAGCACCAGCGGGTAGCCAATGCCCGCCGCCGCGCTCAGGGCCTGCCCGGGGGTGGTCAACACGCCGTCCGGGGTACAAAGGCCAAAGGCGCGCAAGGCCTGCTTGGACTGCCACTCGTCCAGCAGCACAGCGCTACCGTCCAGAGCCTGCGGGCACAGCGGCACCAGGGCCGACTCCCCCAGGGCCAGCAACACCGGGCGCCGCTGTTGATAGGCGACGATCCGGCCCCAGGCCGCCAGGCCGTCCTCCACCCCTTGCAAGGCGGGAATGCCATGGCCGTGCAAACGCTCGCGGGCACTGGCCGGCAGCAGCTCGGGAAAGGCCGAAGTGACAAAACCGCGCTTGCCGTGGCGCTGCAACGCGGCGCAGAACAGCTCCAGCAGCAGGTCGCATTCCTTGCGCTCGCCGGTAAATTCGGCCGGGTAATCCAGCACCAGCATGGCGCTGTCGGCCTCGGTACGCAGGGCTGTGTCGAGCATGGCTTGCAGGGCCTGGGCATCACCCCAGATGGCGGTGGTGAAATCCAGCGGGTTCACCAGGTTGGCGTAGCCCGGCAGCACCCCGGCCAGCTCGGCGCATTGCCCGGCATCCAGCTTGGGCAACTGCAGGCCGTTGCGCTCGGCGTAGTCGGCGATCAGCCCGGCATCGCCCCCGGAACAGGCCAGGGCCATCAGCTGCGGGCCAGCCGGCAACTGCCCGCAGGAGGCGGCCTTCAAGGTTTCGACAAAACTCACCGGGCCGCTGACCCGGATCACCCCCAGGCGCTGGAACAGCGCGTCGTACAGCGCGTCCGATCCCGACAGCGAACTGGTGTGACTCAAGGCCAGCTCGGCGCCGATCTGCGACACCCCGGTCTTCAGGGCGATGATGGGTATGCCCTTCTCCAGGGCTTTATGCGCCGCCCGGGCAAAACCCGGCACGTTCTTCAGGCCTTCCAGGTGCAGGCCGATGGCGGTCACCCGCGGCTCGTCCAGCAGCACGTCCATCAATTCGGCAATGCCCAGCTGCGCCTGATTGCCCACCGACGCCATGTAGGCCACCGGCAGCGAGCGATCGCTCATGGACAGGTTGTAGGCAAAGTTGCCGCTCTGGGTCAGCACCGCCACACCGCGTTCCACGGGCTGGCCGCCATGGGCCACCGGCCACAGCGCGGCGCTGTGCAGGTAGTCCAGCAGGCCGTAGCAGTTGGGGCCCAACAGCGCCATGTCGCCGGCCGCCTGCAGCAGTTGCTGCTGCAGGGCCTGGCCCTGGGCGCCGGTTTCGGCAAAGCCCGAGGCGTAACAGATAGCCCCGCCGGCGCCCTTGGCCGCCAGCGCCGCGACGCAGGTCAGGGTCAGCTCGCGGTTGGTGGCGACGAACACCGCATCCGGGCCGCAGGGCAGCTGTTCGATGCTGGCCACGCACGGCACGCCGTCGAGCTCGGCATGCTGCGGGTTGACCAGCCACATGGGCCCGGTAAAACCGCCTTCGGCGCAGCGCTTGAGGGCCCGGGCCATGCTGCGCCCACCGACGAAAGCCAGGTGCCTTGGGGCCAGCAGGCGCTTGAGATTGTCACGCAAAGTCTGGGACATGACGGCAATTCTCCAGGGCGCTCAGCGCATCAGCGGCCGCAGCAGTTCACGGGAAATGATGTGGCGCTGGATCTCCGAAGTGCCTTCCCAGATCCGCTCGATCCGCGCATTGCGCCAGATGCGTTCCACCGGGCCTTCGTCCATCAGGCCCATGCCGCCGTAGATCTGCACCGCCTCGTCGGCCACCCGGCCCAGCACTTCACTGGCGAACAGCTTGGCCATGCCGGCCTCGCCATCGGTCATGCTGCCCTGGTCCATCTTCCAGGCGGTGTGCAGGGTCAACAGCTCGGCGGCGCGGATCTGCGTGGCCATGTCCGCCAGCTTGAACGACACCCCCTGGTAGCTGCCGATGGCCTGGCCGAACTGCTTGCGGTCCGCGGCCCATTGCAAGGAGGCATCCAGGGCGCGCTGGGCCTGCCCGACGCAGTTGGCGGCGACCATCACTCGCCCGGCGGTGAGCCAGGCGTTGGCCACTTCCCAACCCTTGCCCACCTCCCCCAGCACTTTGGAAGCCGGTACCCGGCAGTCGTCGAAGAACATCTCGAAGGTGTGGTAGCCACGGTTGCTCACGCACTTGGGGCCACGGCGGATGGTCAGGCCCGGGGTGTCGCGATCCACCAGGAACGAAGTCACCGCGTTGCGCTGGCGGCCGTTGTGCTCATAGGTGCCGGTGACCGCAAAGACAATGGCGAAATCCGCATGCCCGGCGTGGCTGATGAAGTGCTTGCTGCCGTTGAGCACGAAGTCGCCGCCGTCGCGCACCGCGCGGGTCTTGATCGCATTGGCGTCGGAGCCGGCCCCGGGTTCGGTCAGGGCGAAGCAGTCGACCTTGCGCCCCTGCACGCAGGGCAGCAGGTAGTCGCCGATCTGCGAGCCGGTGCAGGCCATGAGGATTTTCGACGGCCGGGCAACGAACACATGCAGGGCCCAGGAACACTTGGCCAGCTCGCGCTCGATCAGCGCCTGGGACAGGTAGTCCAGGCCACCACCACCCACTTCTTCCGGCATGTTGAAGGCATAGAAGCCAGCGGCGATGGCCTTGCTGCGGATCTCCCCGGCGAGGTCGGCGCTGACCTCATCGGCGCGGTCCACCGCCTCTTCGTGGGGCAGCAACTCCTTGCTGACAAAACTGCGAACCGCGTCCACCAACATTTCTTGTTCTTGGCTGAGTTGGAAATTCATGGCGCTACCTGTGAGTGATTGACGGTGCAAAAAAACCAGTGATCTGGCAGGACGATCTGGCGAAAAAACCTTCCCGTAGGAGCCAGCTTGCTGGCGAACAGGCCCTTGAATCAGGCGCTGTTCTTGCGGGCGCCTTCGCCGGCAAGCCGGCTCCTACAAAATGGGCGCATGGCCCAGGGGCCCTTTCGCCGGCAAGCGGAACGCCGCCCGGCCGCCCCTACAACCCTTGGAAACGTGGCGGGCGTTTTTCGCTGACGGCACGCAGGGCTTCGGCGCCGTCGGCGCTGCGCCCGCACAGCAGGCCGGCGGCCAGTTCGGCGGCCAGTTGCTGCGCCAGGCTGCGGTCGGCGCCCTGGCGGATCAGCTTCTTGGTCTGGGCAAAGGCGAAGGTCGGGCCCGTGGCCAGGCGCGCCGCCAGCTCGCTGACGCTGCCGATCAGTTGCTCGTCGGCGCACACCTCGCCGACCAAACCGGCGGCCAGGGCGCGTTCGGCGCTCCACAACTCATCGAGGAACAGTAGGCGCTTGGCCTGTTCGCTGCCGATCAAGCGCGGCAGGTGCCAGCTGGCCCCCGCGTCCGGCGAGTAGGCCATGCTGGTGTAGCCGGCCTTGAAGCGCGCCGACTGCCCCGCCACCCGCAGGTCGCAGCACAGCGCCAGGTCCATGCCACCGCCCACCGCCGTGCCGTTGATGGCGGCGATGGTGGGTTTGTCCAGGCTGTGCAGGCAGGTCATCAAGGCGTGGGCGGTTTCGGTCCAGCCGTAGCTTTCCAGGGCGCCCCGGGCCTCGGCTTCGGCCCATTCCGCCAGATCGGCCCCGGCGCAGAAACTGCGGCCGCTGCCGGTCAGCACCAGCACCCGTACCGCCGGGTCACTGTTGCAGTGCTCCAGCAAGGCATGCAGTTGCTTGAGGGTGGGGATGTCCAGGGCGTTGCGTTGCTCCGGGCGGTTGAGGGTGATCCAGGCTACGCCGGCTTCGACCCGGCTGAGCAGCGACGATGAAGGGGTCATGTGCGTCCTCGAATTATTGTGGTTGGCGTGAGGGAGGTGACGTGAGGGCCATACTAAACGAGTGTTCAACAAGGCGGCAATTGGTTGATCGAGGCCTGTCCTCATTCTGATAAACACACATAACTCGTTGTTTTAAATAGATATTAATCAGAATCAATCGTTGCTTCGGGCGCCTCTGTTACAACTTCGAACAACCGCCTACAACCTCCCGCGCGGGCTCTGTAGCCGCTGCCGAGCCTGCGAGGCTGCGCAAAGGACCGCAGGAAGTTGCGGTGGTTGGGCCCCCGTGGGCGCAGGCCCTGGCGATGCAAGGCTTGCGGGCCCCTTCGCCGGCAAGCCGGCTCCTACGGGGTGGGTCTGTAGGATGTGTCTGCTTAATGTAGGAGCTGGCTTGCCAGCAAAGGCGTCCGCCCGGGCGATGCAAGGCTTGCGGGCCTCTTCGCCGGCAAGCCGGCTCCTACGGGGCGGGTCTGTAGGATGTGCCTGCTTAATGTAGGAGCTGGCTTGCCAGCGAAGGCGCAGACCCAGGCGATGCAGGGCTCAAGGGCCGCTTCGCCGGCAAGCCGGCTCCTACACGGCGGCTGCAGGTTGCAGTTGGCGTTTGCGCTGCATCAGGTAGTAGGCGCCGTAGCACAGGGCGATAAAGCCCGAGCCCCAGTACAGCGACGGCCGTTGGGTTTCATCCAGGGCCAGGAACACGAACAGCGAACTGCACAGGACGATGCACAGCAGCGGCACCAGGGGGAACCAGGGCGCGCGGTACTTGAGTTGTTCAAGCTGCCCGCCCTCGCGCAGGAACTGGCGACGGAAGCGGTACTGGGCCAGGGCGATGACAATCCAGGTCACAGTGCCGGCCATGCCGCTCACCGCCATCAGCACCATGAACAGGGTGTCGGCAGCGATAAAGCTGGTCATCAGCGAGATCAGGGCAAAGCACAGGGTGATGAACAGGGCGCGCAGGGGGACGCCTTGTTTGCTCAGTGGCGACAGGGCCTTGGGCGCCATGCCGGATTTGGACATGGCCCAGAGGATGCGCGTGGAGGCATACAAACCGGAGTTGCCCACCGAAAGAATCGCCGTGAGGATCACGAAGTTCATCAGGTCGGCGGCGTAGGGAATGCCCACCATATCGAACACCTGGACGAAGGGGCTTTCCACCAGCCCGGCCTGCTGCCAGGGAATGATCGCCGCCAGCACCATCACTGCCAGCACGTAGAAGATCAGCACGCGAAACACCACGTTGCGCACGGCACGCGGAATGCTTTTTTCCGGCTGGTCGGTTTCACCGGCGGCCACGCCCATGATCTCGCAGCCCTGGAAGGCGTAGACCACGGTCATCATCACCGCGAACACCGCCGGCAGGCCGTTGGGGAACAGTGAGTCGCCCTTGAGGTTGTCGAACATCGGCGCCGGGGCGCCGCTGGGCAGGTCGATGACGCCGAAGATCACCAGCGCGCCCACCACGATAAAGCTCAGGATCGCCAGCACCTTGACCCCGGCGAACCAGTATTCGGCCTCGCCAAAGGCCCGGGTGGCCAGGGCGTTGATGCCGAACAGCAAGGCCACGAACAGCGCCGACCAGTACCAGATCGGCACCCCGGGAAACCAGCGCTGCATCAGCATGCCGGCGGCGGTGAACTCCAGGCCCACGGTGGTGGCCCAGCTCATCCAGTAGACCCAGCCGATCATGAAGCCGGTGGCCGGGCCGATGTACTTGGTGGCGTGGGCCTGGAACGAGCCGGACACCGGCATCTGCACCGACAGCTCGCCCAGGCAGACCATTACCAGGTACATCAGGAAGCCGGCCACCAGGTAGGAGAGGATCGCCCCCCAGGGCCCGCCCTGGTTGATGGTGACCCCGGAGCCCATGAACAGCCCGGTGCCGATCACCCCGCCCAGGGACAGCATGAAAATGTGCCGGCTCTTCAGCGAGCGCGTCAGTTGGATGCCTTTGCGTTCAGTACTGGTCGTCATGGTGCACCTCAGCAGTCGGTGAGGCGCAGGGCGCGGGGCGATGGGACGGGACGTGGGGCACAAGCAGCTTGCAGGCAGTTCATTATTATTATCTCCAATAAGCTTCGAAGGCCGCGGCGGGCGCGGCTCAAGCGATTATTGGAAAGCCATGTAAGTTCGGGTTGAATCAAAAGATCGAAGATGTAAAAAGTCGTAAGGATTTTGTACGTCAGGCCGCCAGCAAGCGCTGCAGCAAGGCCCGAGACTCTTGCCAGGGCTGCTGCAGCCTCGCCGCCAGGAACGCCAGAGCCGGGCGATCCGCCTGCTGCGCCGCCTCCTCCAACTCCCGCAGCACCCGGGCCAGCGCGCAAAACCCCAGGGAGTCGGCACTGCCCGCCAGCCGATGGGCCAGGTGCAGGACCTCGGTGCAGTCTTCGGCGGCCAGGGCGTCGGCCAACAGTGGTTGTTGCTGATCCAGGGCATCGGCCAGGATCTGGAGCAGGTCCTGCAACTTCTGCTCGCCCAACAGACTGCGATGAGTGTCCAGCAAGCCCTGGTCGAGCAAGCCTTGCGGGGCCTGCAACGGCGGTGGCTGCAGTTGCCCGGCCAGCGCCTGACGCAGGCTGGCCAACTGCAACGGCTTGCCGAGAATGCCTTGCATCCCGGCCTGCAGATAACTGCGCACCACAGACGGCTGGACGCTGGCGGTCAGGGCGAAGATCCGCACCTGCCGATTGGGCCCGGGACGGAGGCGGATGTCCCGGCACAACTGGACCCCGCTGATGCCGGGCAGGTGCACATCCAGCAGCAACAGGTCGAAGGCTTGCTGCCGGCACAGGGCCAGGGCCGTTTCACCGTCTTGCGCCAGCCACACCTGATGGCCGTCACGCTGCAGCAGGCCGCTGGCCACTTCGCGGTTGAGGGCCACGTCTTCGACCACCAGGATCTTCAAACCCTGCGCCGGCACCTGAAGCTGTGGCGACGGCAAAGGCTCTTGACCCACCCCCAGCACCAGCTCGAACCAGAAACAACTGCCCTGCCCCAACTCGCTGTCGACGCCAATGCGTCCGTCCAGTTGCTGCAGTAGGTGCTTGCAGATGGCCAATCCCAGGCCAGTGCCGCCATAGCGGCGGCTGACTTCATCACTGGCCTGGACGAAACGCTCGAAGATCTTTTCGCGCATCGACGCGGCAATGCCGATGCCGTTGTCGCGCACGCAGCAGCGCAGGCGCTGGCCCTCGGCGGCGCTGTGCAGCACCTGCACCTCGACCCGCACCCAGCCGTCTTCGGTAAAACGAATGGCGTTGGCCAGCAGGTTGCTCAGCACTTGGCGCAGGTACTGCTCGGCGCCCTGCTGGCGCGGTGCCAGTTGTTCGTCGATGTGCAATTCCAGGCGGGTGCGGTTGGCCTCGGCCCGGGGCTGCAACAAGGTGGTGACTTCTTCCAGCAACTGACGCAGGGAGAAGTCCCGCACTTCCGGGCGGCTTTCGCCCTCCTCCAACCGGGCAAAGGACAGCACTTCGTTGAGGATGCTCAGTAGCCCCTCCCCGGCCTGGTGCAGGGCCTGCAAGCGCTGGCGATCCTGGCTGCCCAGGGGCGCCGAACGCAGCAGTTCGGCCATGCCGAGGATGCCATTCAAGGGGGTGCGCAGTTCATGGCTCATGGTCGCCAGAAAGCGCGACTTGGCGAGGTTCGCGGCTTCGGCCTCGTCCTTGGCGTGCATCAGGCTGGCGGTGCGGCGCTGGACCATTTTCTGCAATTCGTCGCGCTTGTCCTGCAAGGCCAATCGGTCGGCTTCGCGGCGCTGCACGTCGTCGAGCACCGCCCGGCGCATGTCGTCCAGGGCCCGGGCCACGGTGTCGATCTCGTCGCCGCCGGGGCGCTGGCGCTTGTCCAGGTGCAGGGGCTCGTGCAGCTCGCCGGCCGCCACGCGCCGGGCGAAATCGGCCATCACTTGCAGGTGCCGGGTCACCAGGCGGTAGAACAGCCCGGACAAGGCCACCGCCAGCCCGCAGAGAAACACGCTCATCCACAACAGGCTGGCCAGCCCGGTGGCGTACAGGCGCCGGTACACCGCCCCCAGATCGGTGCTGACCTGCAACTCGCCGAGCTGGCGCAGCGGCCCGGACGGCGGTTGATAGCTCAAGGGAAAACGCTCCACCCGCAACGGCCCGATCAGCTCGGCACTGCCCTGCTGCAAGTCGAAGTCGTTGCTGATCAGGTGCACCCGAGCCACATCGGAAAAGTCCACCAGCCCCTGCAACTGCACGGTCAGCTGCTCCTGGTTGAGGTCCCACAGGTTGCGTTCCAGGCTGCCCAGGTAACCGGCGCGGATCAGCTCCATGCGGCTGTCGATGTCGCGCATTTCCCGGCGGTATTCGAAGTACAGCTGCACGCTGCTGGCGAGCACGGTGAAGCACAGGCTGAACAGCAGGATAAACAGCAGCAGGCGGCGCAACAGGCCGCTGGGCCGCAGCGCAATCATGGCCGGTCCTCGACCTGGGCCTTGAGCATGGCGCGGTAGTCGTCCTGGCTTTGCCCAAGCCAGCGCTGCACCGCGCCGCTGTCCACCTGGCGCTGCAACTGGGTGTCGATCTCGGCCATGCGCGGCGCCAGGGGCGAGTGGCGCGACACCGCCAGGCGCAGGTAGTCGACGCTCACCGCCTGGGGCAAGGCGACTATGTCCTCGGCCCCCGGTAGCTGCTCGATAAACAGCTGCCCGGTGCGGCGTTCATGGGGGATGAAATCGATGCGCCGGCGGATCAGCTTGCCGAAGTTCTGCTGGCTGCTGGAGACCCATTCGATGTTGCCGTGCTGCACCACTTCGCGGTCGAAATCCTGGCCGTAGCTCTCGCCGAACAGCAGGCCGCCGCGGTAGGCGGTCAGGTCCTGCAAGTGGGTAAAACTCGGCAGGTTGCGGCGGTTGACGAACAGCGCCACCTCCTCACGCAGCACCGGCACCCGGGAAAACAGCAGGTCCTGCTGGCGCTGGCTGGTGCTGTAGGCCAGCACCACATCCACCCGGCCCGCAGCGGCGTCCAGCAGGCAGCGCTTCCAGTTGCCCAGCACCACCACCTGCACCTGATAACCCAGGTCCCCCAGCACCTGACGCACCAGGGTCGGCGCCAGCCCGCGCACTTGCTGGCCGTCGCTCCAGGAAATCGGCGGGTACACCGGGTAGTCGCAATAACGCAGCACGGGCTGGGGCTGCGGCGCGGGCTCGGCCCAGGTCGCGCCGGCCAGCGGGATCAGGCACAGGCCCAGGCACAGCACCAGCGCGCGACGCAGCAATTCAGGCCGCCACGCTGGCGGTGAACAGGTAACCGGCGCCGTGGATGGTGATGATCAGCTCCGGCTCGGCCGGGTCGTCGTGCAGCTTGCGCCGCAGGCGGCCCACCAGCACGTCGATGGAACGGTCGCTGGGCACCCATTCGCGGTTGCGGATCTGGTCCATCAACTGGTCGCGGCTCAGGGTATGGCCGCTGTTGCGCAGGAACACGCTGAGCAATTGGTATTCGCCGTGGGTCAGCAGGGTTTCAGCGCCCCGCGGGTCGATCAGCCGGCGGCGGTCGGTGTCCAGGGCCCAGTCGGCGAACTGCTTGACCGGGCTCGGGCTGTTGGCCGGGGCCTGGGGCGGGCTGGCCTGGCGCACCCGACGGATCAGGTTCTTGGCCCGGGACACCAGCTCGCGGGGGTTGAGGGGTTTGATCACGTAGTCGTCGGCGCCGCATTCCAGGCCGACGATGCGGTCGATGTCGTCGTTGCGCCCGGTGATCAGGATGATCCCCACTTCCGAACGCACCCGCAGTTCCCGGGTCAGGGTCAGGCCGTCCTTGCCCGGCAGGCGGATGTCCAGCATCAGCAGGTCCACCGTGTGCTGGCCGAGAAAGCTCTCCGCCTGCTCCGCGGTGGCGGCGCAATGCACGTCGTAGCCTTCCTGAGAGAGATAAGCCTGAAGCAGCTCGCGAATCAGCGGATCGTCGTCGACGATCAATACCCGAGGAGTCATCGCCTGTGTTCCTGATTATTTTTATTAGAGAAACCACCTACAGCGCAGCAGCCTAGCCATTACTGAACAACCGATCAACAGCCCTATGTCGGCACAGCGAAACCGCGCCCGCCGCTGGCCAGCAGCCCCTCGACCCAGGCCTCGCAGATCTGCACGCCCTGCTGCGGGCTGAAGGTCCCGGGGTTGAGCCCGGATTCCAGCCACAGGCCGTCGAGCAAGGCGCTGAGGCTGATGGCCGCCAGATCGGCGTCGAAGCCTTTCCAGCCCTGAATGCCGGCCAACTGGCCCAGCAGGCCGGCCAGCTCGTTACGGTATTCACCATAGGAATGTTCGTGGGCCAGGTTGATCGCCTCGGCGGTCTTCACCGCGCCCCAGAAGGCCAGCCAGGCATCCAGCAGCCGCGGGTCCAGCAGTTCGGCGCAGAACGAGGCGCGAAAGAACGCCGACAGCCGCTGCCGGGGGTCGGGCGCGGCCTGCTCCATGGCCTCGCGCAGCAGGCTCATGACCCGCCCGGTGATGGCGCGATAGGCCTCGGCCACCAGCTCGTCCTTGCCGGAATAGTGATGGCTGATCAGCCCCACCGAGACCCCGGCCTCGGCGGAAATCTTGCGGATCGACGCGCCCTGGAAACCGTGGAGCTTGAGGCAGGTCAGCGTCGCCTCGATCAGCTCGGCCTTGCGCAGGTCGGGTTCCAGGCGGGAAAAGCGCGCTTCCTGGCTCATGGGGCGGGTTCCTTGGACGGTGGCGGGAAGTTGAAACTGAACGACTGTACAACAGGCCTTCCGTGGCTATCCAGCGTTTGTGTGGCCGCCCAAGCCGCACCGCTTCCTGTGGCCGCTGCCGAAGGCTGCGAACGGTCTGGGCGGCATTCCGTCGCAGGGACGCAACGATCTTCAAGGCGACACAGGTTCGGCTGGAGATCGTCAAGCAAGGCCCTGCGGGCCTTTTCGCAGCTTCGCCAGGGCTCAGCAGCGGCTACACATGACAAAGCCGGGAGCACCGTGACAAAAACAACAAACGGCGCGGTCCCTGTAGCCGCTGCCGAAGGCTGCGCACGGTCTGGGCGGCACTCCGTCGCAGGGACGCAAAGATCTTGAAGACGACACAGGTTCGGCTGGAGATCGTCAAGCAAGGTCCTGCGGGCCTTTTCGCAGCTTCGCCAGGGCTCGGCAGCGGCTACAGGTAGATACAAACCCACGTGTGGTCAGGCGCGGTAGTCGGGGGCGATGCGCTCCAGCAGGCGCAGCAACGCTGCCCAGGCCAGTTGCATGGCGTCCGGGTCGTTGAGTTCGCCTTCCTGCAGCGGCCGGCCCGGGTCGTTGAACTGGCGTTCGGTGTGGGCGCAGACCGCGTCCGGTGGTAGCACGATCTCCCCTGCTGCCTGGGCCGCCAGTTGGATCTCGCAGGCCTTCTCCAGGTAGTACATGCGCAAAAACGCCTGGCTCACGGTTTCGCCCACGGTGAGCAGGCCATGGTTGCGCAGCATCAGCACGCTCTTGTCGCCCAGGTCGGCCACCAGCCGTTGCTGCTCGCCGAGGTCCAGGGCCACGCCTTCGTAGTCGTGGTAGGCCACGCGGCCATAGAACTCCATGGAAATCTGGTTCACCGGCAGCAAGCCACATTTGAGCGCCGCCACCGCGCAACCAGCCTTGGTGTGGGTGTGCAGCACGCACTGGGCGTCTTCCCGGGCGCCATGAATCGCGCTGTGGATCACGAACCCCGCCGGGTTCACCGGGTACGGCGACGGCTCCACGGCTTCGCCATTGAGGTCGATCTTCACCAGGTTGGAGGCGGTGATTTCCTCGAACATCAGGCCGTAGGGGTTGATCAGGAAGTGATGCTCGGGCCCGGGCAGGCGCACCGAGATATGGGTAAAGATCAGGTCGGTCATGCGAAAGTGCGCGATCAGGCGGTAGCAGGCCGCCAATTCTTCCCGCAGGCGCTGCTCGGTGCTGCTGCGCTCGGTCAGGGCGTGGGGGCTGGGAGCGATATTGTTCATTGTTGGAGTCCTCCAGGCTGTTGGGCTGGCAAACAATAGGGCCGGACATCCGCAGACGTCCAGCCCGTTGGGGCTACTTGCTGGCCCAGGCGTTGAAGCGCTCTTCCAGCTCTTCGCCATGATCAACCCAGAACCCGACGTCCATCGCCAGTGCACCCTTGAGGTTCTGTTCCGAGGTCGGCACCCACTGCGCCAGCGCCGGGTCGAGCTTGGCCGCGGCCAGGGTGTTGGTGGGGCCATAGGGGATCTGCTTGACGTAGTTGACCTGGGCTTCAGGGGTGTTGGCAAACGCGATGAAGCGCTTGGCCTGATCCACGTGTTTCGAGCCCTTGATGATCGCCCAGTAGTCCATGCCGTACAGGCTGCCGGGCCAGACCACCGCCAGCGGCGCGCCGGCCTGGGCGGCCACGGCGATGCGGCCGCTGTAGGTGGAAGTCATCACCACATCACCGGCGGCCAGCCACTGCCCCGGCTGGGCCCCGGCCTCCCACCACTGGATGTAGGGCTTGAGTTCGCTGAGCTTGGCAAAGGCCCGGTCCACCCCCTCGGGCGTGGCCAGGACCTTGTACACGTCCTCGACCTTGACCCCGTCCGCCATCAGGGCGAATTCCAGGTTGTACACCGCGCGTTTGCGCAGGCCGCGCTTGCCGGGGAACTGCTTGACGTCCCAGAAATCCGCCCAGGATGTCGGGGCCTTGGCCAGCTTGTTGCGGTCGTAGGCAATGGCCACGCTCCACACCAGCACCGCCGAGCCGCAGGGCTGGGCGGCATCTGGAATCAGCTGCTCGGCACGGCCCAGGGCCTTCCAGTCCAGGGGCTCGTACATGCCTTCGTCGCAGCCGCGCATCAGGTCCGGGCCTTCGATCTGCACCACGTCCCAGTCGACGTTGCCGGTGTCGACCATGACCTTGATCCGGGCCATTTCGCCGTTGTATTCGCTCTGGATCAGCTTGCTGCCATCGGCCTTGCTGAAGGGTTGGAACAACGCCACATCCTGGGCTTTTTGTCCGGCTCCGCCGTACGCCACGACCACCATGTCGGGGGCTGCCTGGGCAGTGCCCTGGCCCAGGGTCAGACCCAGGGCGAGGCTCAGGGCCAGGAAAGAACAACCGTGCTTGCGGGTGAGCGCTTTCATCTGTGAATCCTCTTCGCGGTGCCACACCGGCAGGCGCCGGCACAGCCCTTTTTTATTGTTGTGAGGTTGGCCCCGGGAGCGGGCGCAAATCGAAGCTACTGCAAGCCTTAGTAAAAAAACAAGTTGATTTTTTACTGGCGGTAAATTTTGATAGACCAACAATAACAACGCCAAGGCCCCGCCCCCTGCCCTTGGCCCGCCTGGAGTCACCGCAATGACCAGCGCCTTCCCGCACCTGTTCGAACCCTTGCAGATCCGTGGCAAACGCCTGAAGAACCGCATCATGTCCAGCGGCCACGACACCTCGATGCCCACCGACAACCTGGTCAACGAACAGCTGATTGCCTACCACCGCGCCCGGGCCGAAGGCGGCGTCGGCCTGATCGTGCTGCAGGTGGCCGGGGTCCACGACAGTGCGCGCTACACCAGCCACGTGCTGATGGCCACCGACGACGCCTGCATCGACGGCTACCGGCGCCTGGCCGAAACCTGCCACGCCCACGGCACGGTGGTGCTGTCGCAGATCTTCCACCCGGGGCGGGAAATCATGGAGTCCGCCGATGGCCTGCTGGCCGTGGCCTACGCCCCTTCGGCGGTGCCCAACGAACGCTTCCGGGTCATGCCCCGGGCCCTGGACCAGGACATGATCGACGAGATCATCCAGGGCTACGCCGACGCCGCCCGGCGCCTGCATCAGGCCGGGCTGGACGGCGTGGAACTGGTGGCCAGCCACGGCTACCTGCCGGCGCAGTTCATCAACCCGCGGGTCAACCGCCGCACCGATGGCTACAACGGCGAGCTGGAACAGCGCCTGCGCTTTATCCGGGAAATCCTCGACGCCATGCGCGCCAGCACCGATCAAGACTTCATCATCGGCCTGCGCATTTCCGCCGATGAACGCGACCCCGAAGGCCTCACCGAAGACGAATCCCTGGCCGCCGTGCAACTGCTGCAAGGGCAACTGGACTACGTGCACATAGTCGCCGGCACCTCCGCCTCCCTCGGCGGCGCCGTGCACATCGTGCCGCCCATGGCGGTAGAAGCGGCTTATCTGGCCCGGGAAGCCGGCACCTTCAAGGCCGGGCTGTCGATCCCGCTGTTCGTCACCGGGCGCATCAACCAGCCCCAGGAAGCCGAGGCGATCATCGCCAAGGGCCAGGCCGATGTGTGCGGCATGACCCGTGCGCTGATCTGCGACCCGCAAATGCCCAACAAGAGCGACAGCGGCCGCGCCGAGGACGTGCGTGCCTGCATCGCCTGCAACCAGGCGTGCATCGGCCACTTTCACAAGGGCCTGCCGATCTCCTGCATCCAGCACCCGGAAACCGGCCGCGAACTGCTCTACGGCCAGCCCAAGCCCAGCGCCCGCGGCAAACGCATCCTGGTGGTGGGCGGCGGCCCGGCCGGGATGAAAGCCGCTGCGGTGGCCGCCCAACGCGGCCACCACGTCACCCTCTACGAAGCCAGCGCGCAACTGGGCGGCCAGATCCAACTGGCGCAACTGCTGCCCCGGCGCAGCGAATTCGGCGGCGCCAGCACCAACCTGCAACGGGAAATGCAACTGGCCGGTGTCGAAGTGGTGCGCAACACCCGAGTCGACCGCGCCCTGATCGAGCGCGAAAACCCCGACCACGTAATCATCGCCACCGGCGCCCAACCCTACTGGCCGAACTTCGAACGCGGCGGCGACCTGCAAGTGGTGGACGCCTGGCAAGTACTGCGGGACGAAGTGCAACTGGGCCGCAGCGTCGTGGTGGCCGACTGGCGCTGCGACTGGATCGGCCCCGGCATCGCCGAGCGCCTGGTACGCGCCGGGCACCAGGTGCAACTGGCGGTCAACGGCACCCACTGCGGCGAAAACCTGCCGCTCTACGTGCGCGACCAGATGGCCGGCGAACTGCACAAACTGGCGATCCCGATCATCCCCTACGCCCGCCTCTACGGCTGCGACGACAGCACCGTCTACCTGCAACACACCGCCAGCGGCGAACCCATGTTGCTGGAAAACGTCGACAGCCTCGTCCTGTGCCAAGGCCACCAATCCGTGGACGACCTCGGCCAACAACTCAAAGGCCTGGTGCCCTTCCAACGCATCGGCGACTGCCTGGCACCGCGCACCGTCGAAGAAGCCATCCACGAAGGCTTGAAAGTCGCCTGGGCGCTTTGAGGCTGCTTTATACTCCAGGCCTTTTGCAGGACGGGTGCCCGGACGCGCCCGTTCACCTGGTCCGGAGCCCGCCATGAACCCAAGCAGCAAGACGCCGCCCGTGAGCACCCCGCCCGAGCCCGGCAGCGACAACCAAGCCCCCGGCGGCCCGCAGTTTCTTGGCACCCGCATCCGCGGCCTGCGCAAACGCCGCGGCCTGACCCTGAGCGAACTGGCCCAGCAGAGCGAACTCACCGCCGGCTACATCAGCCAACTGGAACGCAACCTCGCCTACCCCTCCATCCCCGCCCTGTTCAACATCGCCCGCAGCCTGGGCGTGACCATCCAATGGTTCTTCGCCAGCGAAACCCAGACCGCGCCCGAGGATCAGGGGTACGTGGTGCGCAAGAAACAGCGGCTGCAGGTGAATTATGAGAACGGGATTATCGATCAACTGCTGACCCCGCAACCGACCCGGCAGTTGGAGTTTCTGCACTCACGGTTTCCGCCGGGGACGTACAGCAAGGAGAGTTACAGCCATGAGGGGGAAGAAGCCGGGTATGTGCTGTCGGGGAGTTTTGAGCTGTGGGTGGGGGAACGGTATTTTCAGCTGAGTGAGGGGGATAGCTTTAGTTTCTCCAGCCAGGAACCGCATAAGTATGGGAATCCTGGGGAGGAGGATGCGGTGGTGTTGTGGGTGATTACGCCGCCGACGTTTTGAGGGAGCTACTGAGCGGAAGGGCAATGCACCGCTCTTTCGTTTACTGAAAACTAGCTGTCACGGGCTGGGAAGTAGAACTGCTGCCGCAACCACTCGCTGAACTGGGCCGCGGTCAGCGGAGCGTGGTGCTCGCCCATCTCATTCCAGGCGCGGTTAATCATGTGTTCCCAGTTACGGGCGAGCTCCATTAGTAGCGCTGCTGAGCTTCAGCCTTTCTATTGCCCTGACGCATCCATGCTCGGCGGCTTTATTGAGAAACCGCACCTGCTCTTGCTTAAGGTTTTGCGTCAACATTTGAGTCGCCATACTCATATAAAGGTTAGCGCGAAAACTTTTTTCGTCGAGCAACACGATTGGTTTGCTGTCAGAGCGACTATTTCTATCGCAACTCGGCATCATCGTTGGCTGGGGGTAGTACCTGCTATACAGGGTTTCATCATTAGGCAACGCGTCGACAAGTGACCGATACCCAGGTGTTTTAACCTCATCGAAGCAATAGAAAAGCATCTGCAAACCCGCTGGAGTAAATCCGTTACTGAAACTGGACTTTAGGAGAGTGCAGACTTTTTCGGCGACTTGATCGCGAGATTCAAAAGTCGACAACATTAAGGCTAGACGGTACTGCGCTGCTGGGTTGCCTTCCTCAGCTGAACGCTTGAGCAAAGGCATTCCTTCTTTTATAAGCCGAAGCATTTCGTCTCTATATTGTTCTTTTTTTTGGTCGGGAACCTTTTCGTTGACTGCTAACTGCTTCCGAAAAGTGAACATGTCGTTTTGTGCTTCATCGATTTTTTCTAGGTAAGGCAGCGCTTTGAAGTAAAGCTCTTCGCTTTCTGCGGACACTTTTAGATTGTTTTCATTCGCGCTTGCGAATGTGGCTAAAAAAATAGAAACAATAGCCAAAAAACTCTTAAGAGAAGCTTTTTCCACTGGGAGCGTCCTTTGTATCTTCGTTGTGATTACGATTGCGGCTGAATCGTCCATACGTTGGTAGAGAACAGAATGAGCGCTTCCACGGCCATGCTGCCTTTCATGACTTGTCGAATACGCCGTGCCAGATAATTCCTATTTCTGAATCACCCCTAAACTCGTAGTCACTCGATGACTGATTTTGGCCGGTAGCGGTCATTCGCGTGCATACAAAACTAAGGGCGATTCAAGGTTCAAACCAGTGAGGTCGGAGGCGAATTGATAAGCTGTTAGAAATCATAGCGATCTTTTTTAACTCTCGATGTATAACTAGACAGATAAATTGACCCATAGAAAGTTAGCGCGTCATCTTTGCCCGAGCTGTGAATTCGTTGTGTTAGCAATTTTGATAGGTATTGAGTTTTTTCTAAAAGGCGTTTAAGCATATCGTCAGTTAGTGGTGAGTATCTGCCAAGGCTTTTATGTAGATTTATAATTCTATTGAGCGGGGTGGGGTGTGTGGCGGAAATCGTAAGCTTCTTAAGCCCATACAACTCTCGTACTTCATCTATAAAGTGTAGGTATAGCAATACTGAAAATGCCCCTTCAGTTACCTCTAGGCAGGCTGCCTGATTGTGTTTTAAGTTGTTTAATGCGCAAAAATCAGCTTCATATTCAAGACTGTGGTTGTACGTCTTAAGGTCTTGCAGTATTTCAGATCTGTTTTCCATTAGCCCTGACTTAATCGGCGCGTCATCTGATGATAAGTGGCCGCATAGTAAGTGTGCATATTCATGCCCGAAGGTGAACTGCATTTGTGCTTTTACAAGACCAGCTAGTTTTCTCTCAAGCTCTTGACCAAGATTACCTCGTGGATCAATTTCAAAATCTAATGCTTCGGAGCCGTTCATGATTCTTATTGCAATTAACAGCGCATCCCCTTGGTCGATTGGATCGATTCCAAGACTATCTCCGTAGAATGCTAGGGTCATGAAGTAGTAGAAGTGTTCTAGGCTCTCCGAGACTACTACGATATCTCCTGCAAGAGACCGTATACATAAAGCATTCACATCAGGAATAAAAGCTAGACCAGTAGGGATGTTTCTAAGCTGTTTGGCGTCAGCCCGCTTTAGAAGGTTTAGATAAGACTTATGGTGGCTATCCCTAGAATGGTAGTAATGGGTTAGGGCCCATGGTCGACCGGTGCTTTCGAATTTTTTCCTGCGGGATCGCATCACGCGTACAGCTCTAGGTGCATCTACAATTGCATTTGCTCTAAACCTGAGCAGGTAGTCGTGCGAACCTCGTAGCTCTCTAAGTCGTAGAATTTCACTTTTCGAGCAGAATGCTAAAAAAAAACTTTCACTATTGCTTAGCCCTTTAGTTTCTTTCGAGCTAAGTAAATTATAAATTTGTAAAATATTGCCATCACCAGCAGGAATGATGACCCCTTGTGCAGCACGCTTAGCCCCAGGAAAGGTGGAAAGAAATTTATCTACGGTTGAATCGTCCATTTTTCATTCTGGCATCTGTGGATGAGGGTCGAGTATACATTTTGATTGCTGTTTTTAGGCTTCTTGGTGGGGCAGAAGTAGTTCGTCGAAAAATGATGGATTGCTAAAGGTCTTTGTTTTACGAGATTTTGTGCTTAGCAGCTCCCATTCATCATCGAAAAGGCTGATGATTTTCGCTCATGGCCGGCCTCAGTTGACCTAGGCTCTGAGCCGCGATGGGGGAGGTCGACAGGATGCTTGAGAAAGGCGCAAATCAGTTCTGCACCTGAAAAACGGGGTCCTATGAACCGGACAGAGACGCCACAACCTCTCGTGCAATTCGACCTGCTGTTCGTTGACACTATGGCTGGAGTAAAAGAGCGTTCCAGGGCCTTGAGTTGGGATACACGACTGACCGCTTCTGGCCGACAGCTGCCGGTGGTGAAGGACAGCAAAAGGCAATAGCTGCCGCTAGCCTGCTAACTCTAGGTGCCTGAGGAGTAGTTGGTAGATAATTGGATGGACACTATCTACCTTAAGTCAGTGTCAACTCAGCCTGAGATAGGCCAGCCTGAACTAGGCTACCTTGATCAGTCTTCAGCTTCTCTTTCATAATGGGTTTTCAACTCTGCTTCCGCACCCACGCTAAGCGACTCAACAGCTGCTTGGATTTCAGCCTCTGCTACATCAGGGTCACCAGCAACGTCTCCGATCTCAGACATAACTACTGTCAGCTGCACTCCGGTGCCATTTGCAGGTCGAGCAATGATGTCTGATGGAGCGCCAACTGGCTTCACTACATCAACTAGCTGGCCTGTGGAATCTTTCTCTTTAATTTTCTTAATACGTTGGCCACGAAGCGGGACCTTCTTCACGGTTACGGTGGCAGTGCCGAGCTCTCGCAACTTGATATCCTGCAATGCATTCGGCACAGCAGCAGTTGCTGTAACTGCAACGGCAATATTAATTTCCCCATTCGCCTTGGTGCTTTCGCTGCAATCACTAATGCACTTCGTCATCGAAATACTGTTCTGAGCAAATGCATAGATAGGAACGAGTCGCATAGCCTGTCCGTAATGCTCGACCTTCATTACTACGACCGCCGACGGCTGACTTTTATCCGGTCCAACTTGACCATTCATTGGTACGTCCGGTCCACGATACGCGACTATGCAACTAGCACCGTCCAAAGTACTGCTATCAACAAATGCCCTAAATTTTGTGGATTTTGATGACCTCTCTTTTACGTCCTTGACGTATTTGCTTGCGGCGGCCCCACCGGCTTTGATTGCCAAATTAACAGCAATTGGCACCCATATAGCCGCAGCAAGAGCGTGAGCACCATCTGGAGTGCAGTACGTTTCTAGGTCTTTCGCGCCGCCCCCCCACAATGGTTTTTCTGATTTCGGGGCTTTTAGTACTTGAAGAATCCCTACATCAGTTTCGTCCGCTTGTGGTTGTATTTTTTTTGTCATTGCTATCGTAAGAGTTTCACACCCACCCAGCGACAGCATCATTATCAAAGCCAAGACCCTACGCATATCTGCTCTCCTTGCATTGTGTTGTAACGCTGAGCGTAGATACCGTAGCAGCCATGTGCCACCTAACTCCGGATTATCTGCTGACGTAGCCGTTTCTATCGAAGCCATTCCTGCGCTAGGCGCACAGCGGCAGGCGCAGGCGGTAGCACCAAGCTGGCGTTCTCACATGGCTGCGGCACCCTGTCTCCTACTCTTTGCTCTGGCAGGGAGTTCTGCCCTCTTCACCAAGGCCATTAGAGTGGCCGCTTTTGCGAAAGACCGGTCAGATCGAACGCAAGTACCTGGTCACGTCGAATGCAAGCGTGTGGTCACGTGAGTGCAAATACGCATGATCGACCTAGCCTAGTAAACTCATCGTTACTGTGTCGCGGCCTCGATGAAGCCAGCGTTGATTAAGTCTGCGCGCATTGCATGCAAGCAGCTGTTGGGTACGGCAAGCCAAAAGAGGTTTTTCGCTCTCGTCAGTGCCACGTAGCCGATGCGGCCGTCTTCCGTAGCCGTGCCGGCCAGCAATGCGCTGATGTTGACCTTGGTCGCGACGTAGAGCACTGCACCGATAGACTCGCCTTTAACCTGGTGAACAGTTTCAACTCTTATGCCATGAGCTTCCTGATCAGCTTTGGCGCCGCTGAGCGCGACGTCCTCCAAGCGCTTCTTGGCCATCTTATTTCCGAACGTGGCGACTGTTTTCAGGTTGAACTGTTGATCAGTTTGGGTAAGCAAGGCGCGCAGGTTTGTGACAAGTTTTGGATGCCACTCTGCTTTGGCTTGGAGCGAAGAAGACGGTAGCCCAGTCTCAGCATTGCGGGTGAATGCCCACAGCAACCGCCTGAGTTCCAGCATCCAGACTTCATGGGGCGCCCCCTGCAGCGTCGAGCTAAGTCCGGGTGGGGCATCGTCGATGAGACTTACAACCGCGTTGCATACAAGACGGAAAGCATCTTGATAGCGATGCTGGTGATCGCGGGCCAATGCAGCCTCTGCAAAAAGGTTCACGACTCCCTGGCCAGGGGCGGCTTTAATACCTGCAAGCTTGGCGGCGCGATCCGCGTTCCTGCTGAGGATGACTGCGTCTGCTGCCTGTATGCCCAGCTCGCCGATACGAATCTTGAAAGAGCTGATCAGCTTAGGGGACTCGGCGTCGCTGTACCCTACGAAAAATGCTCCACCTTTCCCGGCTGGCCTGTCTGGCTGATCGTTTCGGCCGCAGAGGCGATTGGCTATCTCGATGATCGGAGGGAGGGAGCGATAGTTGCGGGTAAGCTTGTAGCCTTTCACTTCCGGACGGTCGGCATAAGTTTTCAAAAACCTGCCATCAGCGCCGGCGAAGGCGAAGATGCCCTGATCAACATCACCGATCAGTGATATCTGCACTCCCGCCTTGATAAGTAACTCCAAGGTCATTTTGTGCATCGTGCCTAGATCCTGTGATTCGTCGACCAGAATCTGCGGATAGCGGGTGGCCAATGCCCTCAGAATGGCAGGCTGTTGAAGCAACGTTCGAATTACCCAGTAGCGCCCTAAATTATGGGTATAAGCCCCGATGCGGCCCAGCTTTTCGATGAGTTCCCTTGCCTGTCCGCGATCAAGCTGCTCCACCGTCCCTCGGGTGTCGATGAAGAAAGTCGACTTTCCATTCTCTACGCCTACCTGCACATCCTTGATCGGGATTGGACGCTCGGTTTTGCTCTTCCAGTACTGGAAGCTACTTAAGAACGCCTCCGCACCCGATACAAGATAGGGGGTTCGAGTGGCGCCCATAGTGCGGTAGGCATGGGGACGTAGAACATACTGGGTGAAGAATCCGTCTAACGTGTCCACTTCTACACGCATGCGATTTGTGTCGTCCGGCAGATCCGAAGCGAGTTCTGCATAACCCTTGTTGAAGGTATTTACAGCGACATTAGAAAACGACAACAGCACGACCCGGCCGCGGTGATCGGCCAGCTTTTGCCGAATGGCGATCAGCCGCCGAATAGCTGTGGCTGTTTTTCCACTGCCGGCGCAAGCCGTGACCGCCATAGCTTCTAAGGGTGCTTCGATTACAGCTTTCTGCTCATCGGATAGCTTCATGGCTTTTCCGCTCCCTGGCAAACGTGTCGGATTGCTTGCTCGAGGTAGTCCGGGACCTTGCATCCAGGCGTCAAAGCGATCTGTTCGGCAAGCGCTTGACCGAAGCGGCCCTTCTGCACATTGCTACTGGTGTCTTTGCGCTCGAACATCCCGCAGAACAGCGCCTTGGCTTTAGCAGTGTTGTCCGGCGCGCTGTCCACTATTTTCCGCAGCGCCAACGAGATCCTGGGGTGAAGTTCGGCCAATGCTTTTAGCATGGCGTCGCGGTTTTCCTCCAATAGCGCCAGGTCGTACTCAAGGGTTTTCACCCCGTGGTACACCTTCACAAACTGATCTTCGGATTTCTTCATTTTCAGCGTGTTGCTCGATATCCGAACGGCCTCGCCAAGTGCGGGATATGCTGCTTTTAGCTTCTTTTTTTTATTCGACTCGCCATCTTCGTCGGCCAGTGGCTCGGCTTCATTCCCATTTTCTACATATGCTTCGTCGAGGTAGGCTGCCTCGGCGAGTAGCTCCTCCTGGATATCCTCGGAAGATCGCTGAGCATCAGCGGGTTCAAGCACCTCTTCTTCGAACGGGTCAGCATCGGTGATCACTGAGACCGGGATTCGTAGCCCTTTTTCTCCAAACAGCGGCAGGAACGAGTCGAAATTCAGACCCTCGACACTGATGAGACTGATCCCATATTCCTTCAAGTCGAACTCCAAAATTTTCGCGAGCGCGTCGACAAGCATGAGCTCTGCGGCGCCCTCTACGAAAATGACGCGGCGGGCGAAAAACAGTTCAGCTCGGGTCACGTCTAAGTAGCGCTCCAGTTTCTCACGCTTGCCTTTCGAGAACTGGACATCACGTGGAAAGAAGGTCTCCACGCCGTCTCCGTTCTCGATTAAGCACACCAAGGACTCAAGCTTCGAATTGCTGGCGAAGTTCGGCGAGTGGCTGGTGACAAACAACTGAACCGGCTTTTCACCTTCTTTAGTAGGAATGCCGGCTAGGTAGCTGAGAAGAACGCGTTGCAGTTGGGGGTGCAGGTGGGCTTCCGGTTCCTCCACGATCAAGCCTCGGTACGCTGCATCAGGATTTTTAGCCAGTTCACTGAGCACCACTGCCATGAAAATCAGGTTGTTGAAGCCAAGGCCATTTTGCTCAATTTCCATGGACTGAGCAGTCAGTGATAGGCGAGCGGAGAGGCGCTGGAAATCGGTGGTGCTGAGCCCGACGGCTAGTAACTGCGCCATCTGCTCACCCATCATAGAGCCGTGCCGCGTGGAGATCGCTGCATGGGTTTTTTTGATCGCCTCGGTCTGCTGTAACTGCTCATCTAATTCTTTTAATGAGGTGTTGATCTCCTTACGTCCCTCATCATCGGTCAGGAGGTGAAGTAGGCGAGCCAACTGGCTGTTTCGGCTTGGACGCAGCCCTTGGGCGGCGTCACGTAGAGGTTGTAGGTAGACGCCGCGTAGGTTTTCCATCATGTCCGAGGTGAGCGGGATCTCCTGGAGATCTCCACACCACCGTTTCACACGGAAGCGGCCAGTCTGATCGGCATCGGTGTACCTGACGTGGATGTGCGCTTCCATGGCGTTGTCAGTACCAGGCTGCAGAGCTGCGATGAAGTCGGCTTCATCGTCGTGACTGAGATCCTTGAAGATGAAGTGGAAGCTGATGTCGCCTTCGGGTTCGCCTTCAGTAGGTCGATGACGGTCGGCGATATCGAGACGGGGATAAGGCTCCTCATGCCCCGCCAAGAGGGTCCGGAGAGCATCCACTACTGCGCTTTTCCCCACGTTGTTGGGTCCGACGAGAACATTCAGTCCACGCTGAAATTTCAGCTTGGCGTCATGCAGTTTGCGGAAGTTTTTAATGTTGAGTTCAGCTAGGTACATGAGTGGGCTCCATCCTTGATTAGCGGATGGAATCCTATTCAGGCTGAGTTACGCAATAGCAGGATAAAGAGGCACGTCGCTAGAGGCCTTGGTTACTAGGGCCTAACCACGCATTGGTTTAGTCCTAACCATCCTCGCGCATTCGACTTGACCGGCGCACTGAGTAATATGGTCGGCTACTTTCAATCTGAATCTGTCCTTACCTGAGTACTGGAAAATCGACGCGGACGATCGAACATATAAACAGATTCTGTTAGCAATCGACCGTGACTGACCGCTATTGACCGAAAGAAGCCTCTCAAGTAATAGATACACCACTTATCAAGCAGCGATAAGCGGCGCTTTTACCTACTTCGTGCGATGTTGCCCTAACTCAGAGTTGATCCCCCACTCCCTCTTTCTCTCAACCCCAACCCCGCATCATCAATCACCGCCTTCCCCATCTCCGCCAAAAAGTACGCACCCCACGCATACCGCTCCCCCTGCTCTTCCATAGCAGCATCCAGTGCTAACTTCTTGGCGTAGTACAACAAGGTAGAAGCCTGCTCCAACGCCTGCTCCAGAGGTACATCCGCATTGACGCGAAACAACGTTAGTTCAGGATCGGCACATTGGCCAAAGGTGACAAAACCTTGGGTTTTGATTGAGTTTGAATGGCTCATCGTGCACCTCCCGCCAAGGTCTGGCAGCAGAGGCTGTTGAGCGGAGGAAGGCGAAAGGAACAGCAGCAAACTTCACACAGATTACCGGCAGACATGATTGAAACTCCCTGATCAACAATGTGCCTGCATCTGATCGGGTTCTCAGGCCCGGTCGCTGATTTTGCAGCGACCGCAGCAGACTAGGCGGTCTGCTCAGGGTCCGACAACCGCTAAACCGTAGCCGGTTATGTCGCTCGGATTAGCGAGCCGCTATGCTCTCCCCCACCCCAGATAAGGACATCTGCCCCCTCATGATCGATCGCGAACACCTCCATCAAAACGGTTACCTGTTGCTGCGTCAGGCGCTGCCCGCCGACTGGCTGGATGAGCTGCGGGCCGCTTTCGAGGCGGGGGTGATTGGGCCTGAGCAATGGCCGGTGCCTCGGGGCCACGATTGGCGTCATGCGCTGGTGGATCTGGATGCACGGGTGCAGGCGGTGTGTCGCTTGCCGGCGCTGTTGGCGGTGGCCGGGGAGTTGATCGGGGAAGGCTTTTTTCTGGCTCAGGTGGAGGGCCGCGAGCCGTTGGCGGGGGGCGGTCATCAAGTATTGCACCGGGATCTGTCGGAGCAGCGCCTCGGCGACCGGGTCACGGCGCTGGTCTATCTCGATGACTATGGGCCGGCCAATGGCGCGACGCGCATCGTGCCCGGCAGTCATCGCCCCGGGGAGCAGTTGGCGCCCTTTGATTTCAGTGATGAATCCCGGGTGGTGCAGTTGGCGGGCAATGCGGGGGACGTGCTGCTGTTCGATGCCGATCTGGTGCATGGGGCCAGTCTGAACCCCAGTGGTGCGCGCCGTCGCAGCTTGCTGGTCAGCTATTGCGCCCTGGGGCTGTATGAGTCCCACCTGCAGACGCTGGGCCTGCGTGCTATCCGCATGGACACCAGCGAGCGCTTCGAACCGGCGGATTTTGTCTGAGTGGGCTCGGGCGCCAGGGGTGCGTCAGCCAAAGCGTGGCGCTCATTCAGTCGGCCAGGCGGCTGGCCAAACGTTGCAGTGCCTGGGCCAGTTCCAGGGCCTGTTCCGCCGTCAGTTCCACCGGGTCGTTGTGCGGGCTGATGGCCTTGAGATGAATGGCACTGCCCTGCTCTATCCATAGGCGCACGGCGCCCTCGCTGCTCTCGAAATAATCCGTTGTGCGGTCAATCGGCATGTTCATTCACCTTGTGCGTGGGCGCTGGCCAGTTCCAGCAGGCGGGTGAAGTCGGCGATGGCGAAATACAGGTCATCGCGGGTGTCGCCGTCCCAGTCTTCGACGGCTTCCCTGTCTGCCTTGAGTGAGGCGATGCGGGTTTTGATCTCGGCGATTTCCGCCGCGCCGCACTGGGTGGCGATGGCCTCCCAGCGTTCCTGGGGAATGTTTTGCTGGACCGACAGCCCGGCTTTGGCTTGGGCAATCAGTGCGGTGAGTTGGCTCATGGGGGTATTCATCCTGAAAATGCAGCCTTTGAATCGGGGCGCGGCTTGTGCGTCAGGCGCTTTGAGGCGGGTCACTTTATCGCGTTCAAGCCCAAACAACGACCTCAAGAATGGAGCCAAGCCCATGTCCGCCATACCACTGGAGAACTCGTTGCCGGCGTCTCCCCCCAAGGTGCCGACAAGGTCACATGTCGCAAAGCGTCCCGTGAACGCAGCGTGCTGTTCTCAACGACAAGGGCAAGGATGTCCGAGCAACGACCATGACAATGCTTGGCGCTCATACCCGGGCAGTGCTGACCGGCTATGAGCGGATAGAGAACCTCAACGGCTCGCTTTCAGCGTTTCAAGCATCGCCTCGGCGGCCAGGCTGTGGACTTTGCGGGTCGGGTGCCATTCATCCCAGTAGTAATGGCTATCCGGATCCGCACACACGGGTTTGACGTCCGGGTAGGTGGCTTGGCACGGGGTTTCCAGATCCTTCAGGCCCGCCACCTCCGGTGCCGCGCGAAGTGTGTTGCTGAAGGCGAGGTGGTCGAAGTAGCCAATGCTCACGTGATGGGCGTTAGCCAGTGTTTTCAGCACGGCGGGCAGTTCTTGTTCGAGTATCTGCTGGTAGTGCGTTGCGTTCTTGACTTGATTGGCCTGCACCACAGCCGGCACATGGCTCAAATCCGTGGTCCCCACCACCATCAGGTGCTTCGCCCCTGCGGCGATCAGCGTCTCGGTGCTCTTCTGTATGTTCGCCACGCTGTTCTGGCCAAGCACGTCGATCGTTTCTGGGTGCGCGAAGTCGGCCCATTCAAAAAAGTCGTTGGCTGAGATGAAAATGAAATACAGCGCATCCGGATCCGCCTTGTGTGTTTTAGCGGCTTTCAGGTGATCGGCGATTTGCCCGAAAACCCCGGTGTCGCGAGAGGGCTGCATCCAGGCGTAGTAGTTGCCGTTGCCGCTTTTGGCGCCGCCAATGGCGTAGTCGGTCAAGGGGATTTTCAAGGCCTGCGCCAAGTGCTCGACCGCGGTGGGACCATCGCTCCAGCGTCCCTGCCAATACAACGAACCGGGCAGCTCCTGTGCATCTTTGACCTTCAGCGCGGCCATGGTTCGGGTGAAGGTTTCACCCGCGCCATTGTCAGAGTAGCTGTCACCGAACGCATAGAGATGATCGTAGCCAGGGCCGCCAAAGGCGGTTGCGGCAGTCATGGTCAATAGAGCGGCCAAGCACGCGCGTCGAATCATTGAAAGTCTCCCGGGTGGTGCTCTTAGACTACCGGTGGCGACGTTTTGCCTCGCCACGCTTGCGACCTGTATTTAGCCGAGGGCGCAAAGAGTGTGCTGTTCGCGACAGGTCGGTGGCGGGTGAGTCCAGCGTGTGCGCCGGTTTTTTTATCCCGCCTGTTGCCTTGGGTGCTTGGCAGCGCCGCACGGGTCGGCTTCAATAACCGCCCCTTTTCATGTTCAGGAGCTAGAAGGATGCAGCTTTATTACCGCTGGGCGGCCGCTTGGGTCATGGCGTGGGTACTGGGAACCGGGCTGGCCCAGGCCGAGGAACGGCCACAGGTGGCGGACAAGATCCTGGCCTACACCGGGCCGCACGGGGTGAAGGTCTGGACCTTGCGCATTGGTGAGCGCAGCGCCAATCAGGCGCTGGTGCAGGTGGAAGACGCCGACCACGACTGGAACATGCGCATTCAGAAAATGAACGTGGAGCAAACCGACCGCGACACCCGTTACTTTACTCAGGTGGACGGGCAGAAGTTCGTGGTGCTGCTGCTTCAGGAAGGCTATGGCGAGCTGCATCTGCCGGGTGAGGCCAAGCCGCTGAAGGTGGGTTATGACAGCAACCTGTCCAGCTATGGCGATGCCCAGGCGTTTCTCAATGAGTACCTCAAGACCAAATAAAGTGTCGGGCGGGCGCTGCAGATGCGACGCTCGTTGATCTGCAGCGCTCGTGCCGCGAGCGCTCTGCAACAACGCCTCCCTAGGGAGGCGTTGTCGTTTTACCCGGTTTGCAAACCTCTCAGCGCAAATCGAACCGATCCAGGTTCATGACCTTGTCCCAGGCCGCGACAAAGTCCTTCACGAACTTCTCCCCCGCATCCGCCGCTGCATACACCTCGGCCAGGGCCCGCAGTTGCGAGTTGGAACCCAGCAGCAGGTCAACCCGGGTGCCGCTCCATCTGTATTGCCCCGTGGCGCGGTCGCTGCCTTCGTACAGGTCGCGGGCCTCGGACTGGGGTTTCCATTGGGTGCCCATGTCCAGCAGGTTGACGAAGAAGTCGTTGCTCAGGGTGCCCGGGCGCGCGGTGAACACGCCGTGGGGCGTTTGCCCGACGTTGGCCCCCAGCACTCGCAGGCCGCCCAGGAGCACGGTCAGTTGCGGGGCGGTCAGGGTCAGCAGTTGTGCTCTGTCCACCAGTAGGGCTTCGGCGGTGACGCCGCTGACGGGTTTGAGGTAGTTACGGAAGCCGTCGGCCACCGGTTCCAGCACGGCGAAGGATTCGACGTCGGTCTGTTCCTGGCTGGCGTCCATGCGCCCCGGGGCGAAGGGCACGCTGATGCTGTAGCCGGCATTTTTCGCCGCCAGTTCCACCGCCGCGCAGCCGCCAAGGACGATCAGGTCCGCCAGGGACACGCGCTTGCCAGTGCTTTGCGCGCTGTTGAAGGCGCTTTGCACCGCTTCCAGGGCACGCAGCACCTGGGCCAGTTGCTGCGGTTGGTTGACCTCCCAGTCCTTCTGCGGGGCCAGGCGAATCCGTGCGCCGTTGGCGCCGCCGCGCTTGTCCGAGCCGCGGAAGGTCGAGGCCGAGGCCCAGGCGGTGGACACCAGTTGCGCAACCGACAGGCCGGAATTGAGGATCTGGCCCTTGAGCTGCTGGATGTCCTGGGCGTCGATCAGCGGGTGGTTCACCGCCGGAATCGGGTCTTGCCAGATCAGTTCCTCGGCCGGCACTTCCGGGCCCAGGTAGCGGGCGCGCGGGCCCATGTCGCGGTGGGTGAGTTTGAACCAGGCCCGGGAGAAGGCTTCGGCCAGTTGCTCGGGGTGCTCATGGAAGCGCCGGGAAATCGCCTCGTAGGCCGGGTCGAAGCGCAGCGACAGGTCGGTGGTGAGCATCGACGGCGTGCGGCGTTTATTCGGGTCGTGGGGGTCGGGCACGCTGTCGGCCCCGGCGCCGGCTTTGGGCCGCCATTGGTGGGCGCCGGCCGGGCTGGTGGTCAACTCCCATTCAAAGCCGAACAGGTGGTCGAAGAAGTCGTTGCTCCAGCGGGTCGGGGTGGTGGTCCAGATCACTTCCAGGCCGCTGGTGATGGCGTCGCCACCGACGCCTGTGCCGAAGCTGCTGTTCCAGCCCAGGCCCTGCTCTTCCAAACCGGCGGCTTCCGGTTCCGGGCCGACGTGGGTTGCGGGGCCGGCGCCGTGGGTCTTGCCGAAGGTGTGGCCGCCGGCGATCAGGGCCACGGTTTCTTCGTCGTCCATGGCCATGCGGGCGAAGGTTTCGCGGATGTCGCGGGCCGCCGCCAGCGGGTCGGGGTTGCCGTTGGGGCCTTCCGGGTTGACGTAGATCAGGCCCATCTGCACCGCCCCCAGGGGGTTCTCCAGCTCGCGGTCGCCGCTGTAGCGCTGGTCGTCGAGCCAGGTGGTTTCGCTGCCCCAGTAGACGTTGTCTTCCGGCTCCCAGACGTCCTGGCGGCCACCGGCAAAACCGAAGGTTTTAAAACCCATGGATTCCAGGGCGACGTTGCCGGTGAGGATGATCAGGTCGGCCCAGGAAATCTTGCGCCCGTACTTCTGCTTGATCGGCCAGATCAGCCGCCGCGCCTTGTCCAGGCTGACGTTGTCCGGCCAGCTGTTGAGCGGGGCGAAGCGCTGCTGCCCGCCCCCGGCGCCGCCACGGCCATCGGCGATGCGGTAGGTGCCGGCGCTGTGCCAGGCCATGCGGATGAACAGCGGGCCGTAGTGGCCGAAGTCCGCCGGCCACCAGGGTTGGGAGTCGGTCATCAACGCCAGCAGGTCACGCTTCACCGCGGCCAGATCCAGGGTCTTGAACTCGGCGGCGTAGTCGAAGTCCTCGGCCATGGGGTCGGACAGGTGCGAGTGTTGGTGGAGGATCTTCAGGTTCAGTTGGCCGGGCCACCAGTCACGGTTGCTGGTGCCTTCGCCGGCGGTGTGTTTGAACGGGCACTTGGATTCATCAGACATGGATCACTCCTTCGATCATCCCTGCCCGGCCGCTCGACTGGGGCCCTAGGAGGGATGGGCGTTTGAAAAGCGTAGTGAAGGACAAGCGAAGGTAAAAATAGCTTCGCTTGATGACCCTGGCAGAAAAAAACCATGACAGGTGCCAGGCTCGCAGCGGGCGCCCTGCCCGCCTGGAGTCTGTTCATCCTCTGGCGAGCGATGCTCAGGCTTGTTCAACGCCGCATAAAGCAAACACCGCACATCCTGAACCGCGGCTTAGCCCTGGGCGTCCAGGCGACGCTGGGTGTCGATGTCGATCTGCTGGCGCAGGGCCTGGAACAACGGGCTGGCATCGGTGTAGCGGCGGCCGTAGCCGAGGTTGAAGCGGTAGTCGAAGTCCGCCGGGTTCTGGCCCTGGGTGTGTTGCAGCAGGGTTTCCAGCTTGTCCAACGCCTTGACCGTGCGCGCCTCGGTGCTGGCGGCGCCTTCATATTCATCCCACAGGTCCAGCAGGCGCTGGCGGGCCGGGGCGTCCAGGGACCGGGCGAGAAATTGCAGGTCGTCGCGCTCCTGCTGGCTCTTGTGCGGGTGGCCGGCCTGGGCCACCGCCGGGATATCGCCATGAATGGCCTCCCCCAGGTCGTGGACGATGCACAGCTTCAGCACCCGCAGCAGGTCCAGTTCGCCCAGTTGGTCTTCGAACAGCAATGCCATCAGGCACAGGCGCCAGCTGTGTTCGGCGGTGCTTTCCTGGCGGCCGCTGGAGGTGTGGGCGCTGCGCAGCACGTCCTTGAGTTTTTCCGCTTCACGGAGGAATTCAAGGCGGCCGCTGAGAAGTTCGGGGGTCATGGACAAGCCTGCTGCAAGTGAATGAGGCCCGCGCCGTGGGGGCGGCGGGCGATGGCTTGCCAGACTAGTCAGCGGCCGGAGCCCGGTCCACGGATAAAATATGCGTGGCGTGGCCTCGACAGGCGCTTCAGAGGGTTTCCACCAGGCGCACGGCGTTGCCGTCGGAGAGGTTGAGGCGGGTCCAGCGGCACTGGCTGGGGGCGATGGGCACGATGGCCGAATCGTTGTGGCCGCTGAAGAATTCCAGGGACGGCGGCGCCAGCACCTCGCGCCAGCCCAGGTCATCCAGGGCGGCTTCCTTGCGGGTGATTTCCTCGGTGCAAAAGCCCCACAGGGACTGGCCCAGCAGCTCACTCAAGGGCACGCCGAACTGCCCGGCGCGGGTCGCTGAACAGGCCAGCAGGCGGTGGGTCAGGTCGCACACCAGATGCACGGCGCGCGGGCTGTCGTTCACCAGCCGCGCCAGGGCCTGGTCGGCGGCGGCGCTGAGGTTGGCCGCGAGCAGTTGCTCCAAGCGCGCACGCTCTGCCGGTTCCATGGCTTGCCGGCCGTTTTCCCAGCGGGAAATGCTCGACTGCGCCACACCGAACAACTCGGCGGCGTGCTGTTGCTTGACCCGGTGCAACAGGCGCCAGCGCCTGAGGGCCAGGCCCAGATGGGGTGAGGTGAACAGAGCTACGGACATGGCCAGGGCGATGCGAGTAAAGGGGGCCGGCAGTTTCGCAGCCTCGGCGCTTGGCGGGCAACTTGCGCCGACCAATGCAATTGGTCCGGCCCGCCACAAGTTGCTGGACAGTGCAGTAAAAGCCCCGAAAAATCAGCACCTTTGCCCCGCCCTCTAAGGGCCGGGCGTCTGTGCCAAGGAGTTCGGCCCAATGCTCAATGTCCTGTTTGTCTGCAGCCAGAACAAGCTGCGCAGCCCCACCGCCGAGCAGCTGTTTGCCGACTGGCCGGGGATCGAAACCGCTTCGGCGGGGCTCAACCACGATGCCGAAGTGCCCCTGGGCCCGGAGCTGGTGCAATGGGCCGGGCTGATTGTGGTGATGGAAACCCGCCACCGGGAAAAACTGCGCAAGCGCTTCAAGGCGCAGTTGAACAACCAGCAGATTGTCTGCCTGAACATTCCCGATGATTACGAGTTCATGGACCCGGAACTGATCCAGTTGCTGCAGCAGAAGGTGCCGCAGTTTCTTCCCGATGGCGGCGAGGCTCGCTGATATGCCCCTGATATTCAGGGCCCTGTCCGCGTGGCGGTTGGGAGAGCGCTGGCGAGCCTGCGGCTCGTTCGCAGCCTTCGGCAGCGGCTACACGAAGCGGATGCAGGCGCTAGCGTCACGGGCAACTCTGTAGCCGCTGCCGCAGGCTGCGCAAGGCACCGAAGGGGCCTCGGCGGTTGCGGGAGCGCCGGCGAGCCTTTGGCAGCAGCTACAAGGCGCCAAGGGCGGCGATCAGTTCCGCCGAGGCGTTGTACAGCGGCGTGCTGCCCTGCAACAGGATCTGTGCGCTGCGCCGGTAGGCGGCGCCATCGATCAGCAGCTCTCCACCGGCCAGCCGGGCGTTGATCAGGGTCTCCAGCACTCCGGCGGGGTTTTCAATCGCCAGCGGGTACTCGCCCGGCTCCTCGCCGATCACCGGCGCCCGTGTCAGCAGGGCGTGGGCCACGGTGCCTTCGGCCAGGCACGCCGCCGCCAGGCAGCAGCCACCGGACACCGCCAGGGATGGGTGGGCGTTCTGCGGGGTGAAGTAACGGGTGGCGATATCCCCGCCCTCTCGCGCCGGGCTGACGATGCAGATCTTCGGGATGGTTTCGCTGCGCCGCAGCTCGTCGGCGCTCATCAGGCTGCCGTCGCGCTTGCGCAAGCCCATGCGCAACCCGCCCAGCACCATCAGTTCCAGCAGGCGCGCCTTGAATTGCGGGTCGGCGTCCAGCTGGGCCGGGGTTTCCTCGCCGGTCTGGCCCAGGTCCGCCGCACGCAGGATGACCATGGGCACCGCCACGTCGATGCAGGTGGCGGCGATGCCGTCCAGCAGGTCCACCCGTTTGCCGGTGGGGAACAGCGCGCCGGTCTTGGCCCCCACCGGCTTGTCGAGAAACAGGTCGACCCCGGGAAACACCCCGTTGACCCCGGGAATCCGCGTGTCGCTCAGCAGCCGGCCATTGGCGAAGCCCAGGCGCGCATACATCGTGGTCTGGGTGTTGCTGTTGTAGATCTCGATCTGCCCACCGCCCTCCCCGGGCTCCAGCCAGCCGCGCTGCAGGGCATACAGCGGCAACGCCGCGGACATGTTGCCGCAGTTGACGCTCCAGTCGATGGCGCTCTTGCCCGCCGCCAGTTGCGCCAGGGTGCTGATCATCCGCGTCTCGCCGAGGCGGCGCTCGACGATGAACACCTTGTTGCTGGTGGGCCCGCCGCGCCCCAGGCCGGTGATCTGGGTATTGCCCGGCCACTCGCCCTGCAGCGGCACGCCCATCAGATGGCGCAGCAACTCTTCCACCAGGGCTTCGTCCCGGGGCAGCGCTTCGCGGGCCAGGATCAGCCCGGTGGAGGTGCCGCCACGGGCGTGGCACACGGGGAATTCAGGGATGGCAGCAGGCTTTTGCAGATCAGGCATGGCGGGCGCCTCCAGGGTGGGCGAATGGAGCAGCCCCTTGTCGCACGGGCAACGGGCGGCAGCGCAGCATGATAAACCGTCGCGGCCGATCCCGGGGCCTGTCGCTTGGCGATCCGGGGTCGCCCGATTGCACATCGTGCCCGGGGCCGATCACGACCTGGGCCTGAGCCATGCCGCCCAGGCGGCGCTATGGGCCGATCAGCACCTGGGCCTTGGCACGGGTGCTACAGGCCTGTAGTCCGAAGCGGCCAGGAGGCCCTCGCGGCGCTTTTTTGACCGGCCCATTTGACTAACAGTCTTGAGCTTCTAGATTCCACTGGCGACCTCATGGAAGTGCATTTCGCCCGGTGCCCGACAGCTGTTGCGCCGCGCCCGGATGCTCGGTGGCCGCACGCTGCACAGCCAATGACACCCGGGCCTGGATCACCAGGCCCATAGCGCGACAACAGGGAGCCGGACATGAACGAAAACATCGTGGATATCCTTGTCACCATTGACGTGGACACCATTCTGGAAAGCAACGGCAAGACCTTCGACGGCGGCAACACGCTGACCTTGAGCCAGCACAGCGCCACCCCCACCCAGCTCTACAACTACTACAGCAACGGCCAGCGCCTGTCCGACCAGGTGGTCTACATGGTGGCCCGCCGCGACAACACCGACGGGCCGGACGGCGGCTCCGAACTGGCGGTCAACCTGCGTCAGGGGGACATTGTCCGCTGGCGCGCCACCAGCCTGTCCAAGGGCATGTACAACGCGGTGCTGCTGTACCAGTACACCCAGACCAACCCGGTACCGAGTGCCGGCAATCCGCCCTATCTGACCGACGTCACCCCAATCGTCCTGGACAGCACGCCGCTGCCCATCATCGACAAGGACAACCCGGCCGGGCAGCCCATCGCGCAAAGCGTGCAGAACTACTACTGGCAGGCCAACGCCACCCGGGTCGGCTCGCGCATTACCTACACCTGGGCCTTCATGATCCTGGACAGCAACAACAAGGTGATCGCCTACTGCTCCTGGGACCCGTACTTCTCCATCCACTGATGGCCATGGCCTCTCCCCGTTGCGGGGAGAGGCTTGCTCCAGGCTTCAGGCGCGCCGGGCCAGCAACAGCACCGAGGCCGCCGCCGACAGCAACGCCGCGCAGCAACGATTGAACAGGCGCTTGCCCGCAGGCTCGCTGAACCAGCGGCGCATGTGCAGGCCCATCAGCGCATAAGCGCTGATGGCGATCCACTCCAGCAGCAGGAACAACAGCCCCAGCACCAGGAACTGCGAACCCACTGGCGCCCCGGGCTCGACGAACTGCGGCAGAAACGCGGTGAAGATCAGGATCGCCTTGGGATTGCCGATGGCCACCAGAAATTCCTGCCGGCTGAGGGCCAGCAGCCCGGACACCCGGCTGCGCTCCGCACTCTGCACCTGGGGGTCCGCGGTCCACAGCTGATAGGCCAGGTACAGCAGGTAGCCCGCGCCGAGAATCTTGATCCCGTAGAACAACAGCTCCGAGGCTTGCAGCACCACCGCCAGGCCGGCGGCGGCCAGGGCGATCATCAGGGCGAACGCTGCAAGGCGGCCGATGCCCGCCAGGCACGAGGTGCGAAAACCGTAGGTGCTGGCATTGCGCACCGACAGCAGGTTGTTCGGCCCGGGGGCCATGTTCAGGGCGAAACAGGCCGGGAGAAATAGCGCCAGGGTGGCGAGGTTCATAGGCACTCCAGAATCGGCAAGGCGTCGTTGTTGACCGGCAAGGAACATAAAACGCCTGGGCTCCGGGACACAAGCCAGCCCCGGCGATTACGCCCCGGCCAGGCGCAAGGCATAGGCACGGATGTCCAGCGGCCAGTCCTCGATGCACTGTTGCAGGCGCGCCAGGTCCGCGGCGAACAGCGCCCGGGTGGCTTCTTCATAA
Source organism: Pseudomonas sp. GW822-FHT06D10 (assembly GCF_058799535.1). NCBI lineage: Bacteria > Pseudomonadati > Pseudomonadota > Gammaproteobacteria > Pseudomonadales > Pseudomonadaceae > Pseudomonas > Pseudomonas sp. GW822-FHT06D10. Next base: position 49,811 of record NZ_JBXALN010000004.1, read on the forward strand.
CCGGGAAGATCGCCGCCCATGGCCAGCATGAACTGGTAGGCCGCCTCTTGCGCGGCCCGCTGGCGCTGCGGTTCGGCGCCATGGCGCCGGGCTTCGTCCACCAGCCGGCGCAGCACCGCCGAGGCGCCACCGGGCTGCTCGGCCAGCCAGTCCCACTGGCGCGGCAACAGGGTCACTTCCCGAGCGATGACCCCCAGCTTGGGTCGCCCCCGCCCCCGGGGCGCAGCCTCTTCGCCCTCGACCGGCGCAGCAGCAGGCTGGCGCGGGCGATAGCGCCCGTTGCCCGGCGCCGGCGTGGCGGCCAGGCGCTGGCGCACTTCGTCCGGGGTGCCCCGCAGGTCGAGGTCGATGACCCGGCCGCTGGCATCGTCGAACACCAGCAACGGCTGCGGCGCCGCCTCTTCGCTGGCACGCTTGACCGCCAGCGCGACCTCCAGCAACGGGCCGGCTGCCAGCACCTGCTGGGCCTGAAACGCAGTGACGGGTTGGGTAAGTGAGTCGGACATGGTTATGGCCTCAAGGAAACGAGGCTGCATATTACCCGGGTATTAATAAGACAAGCAATAATACCCGGGTAATATTTAAACGGCGGTCGGCCCTCGCGACTGCCGCTGTGGGGCCGGCTCGCTGTCGGCGGGCATCTCGATGCCCCAGTCGCCGTCCAGGTACCAGTCCTCCCCGAGCATTTCCGCCGGGTGCATGGTGCGATCGGAACCATTGCCGCAGGCCAGGGCATTGGCCGCGCAGTAGCGGTCGCAGCCCCAGCAGATCCGCTCGGGGTGTTTGGGGCGCAGGGGAAAGGGCTTGGCCATGGCGGCTCCCGAAACCTGGATGAAGGAGCCTGCACCTTAGAACCTGCGGCGCCTTCGGGGCTTGATCCCGATCACAATGGCAAAGTGCGGTCCTGGATCACCTGCTTCATCACCAGGGTCGAGGTCAGGCGCTGGACGTTGGGCAAGGTCGACAGGCGTTCGTCATACAACCGCTGGAACGCCGGCAGGTCGCGGGTGATCACCTGCAGCAGGTAATCGGGCTCGCCGAACAGCCGCTGCGCCTCGACGATCTGGACAATGCCCTGCAAGGCAGTTTCGAAGGCCGCCACGGCCTGGTGATCGCCCTCGCGCAGGGTGACGAACACCATGGCCGAGAAATTCAGCCCCAGGGCGCTGGGCGCCAGTTGTGCGCGATAGCCCAGGATCACCCCGGACTGTTCCAGCGCCCGTACCCGGCGATGGCAAGGGGACAGGCTGAGACCGACCCGCTCGGCCAGGTCGGTGACCGAAAGTCGGCCGTCGGCTTGCAGCTCGGCAAGAATCTTCTGATCAATCCGATCCATTTGAATAATTCTCCCCATTAGAAGGTTTGCAGTTGGAATATTAGAGAAAAAATCCCCCTCGATCTTCACTATTCTTTCTTCACACCTTGAAGCCCCTGTTCACCGCAGCTGTGCGGCGGTCGAACCCCTGATGCCCGTGAGAAAGCCCCATGCCCTACCCCCTTGCCAAGCCGCACCCTGCGCTGCCTAGCGCGACCGCCTGCCCCGCCCACGCTACCTGCAGCCAGCCGAGGTAAGCCAGCATGGAACCGAGCATGTTGGCCGCGTTCTGGGCAGTGTCGCTGCTGTTCGTGATCACCCCCGGCGCCGACTGGGCCTATGCCATCTCTGCCGGGCTCAACGGCCGGGTGGTGATTCCCGCGGTATCCGGGCTGCTGAGCGGGCACCTGCTGGCGACCCTGGTGGTAGCCGCCGGGGTCGGCGGGCTGGTGGCGCGTTACCCCCTGGCCCTTGCGGGCCTGACCGTGGCCGGTGCCGGCTACCTGCTGTGGCTGGGCGTCGGCCTGCTGCGCCACCCGTCCACGCCCCAGGCCGGCGCAGGCCAGGCCGATGCTTCCTGGGCGCGCTGGTCGTTCAAGGGCCTGTGTGTCAGCGGCCTAAATCCCAAGGTCTTCCTGCTGTTCCTGGCCCTGCTGCCACAGTTCACCAGCCCCGCGGCCGCCTGGCCGGTGTCGCTGCAGATCCTCGCCCTGGGGCTGCTGCATGCCTTCAGTTGCGCGGTGATCTACCTGTTGGTGGGCTTCGGCTCGCGCACTGTTCTACAGGCGCGGCCGGTGGCGGCGCTGTGGGTCAGTCGCCTGTCGGGCGGGTTGATGGTCCTGATTGCGCTAGTGTTGCTGGCGGAACAACTCCTGGCTTGAGGAAGACCCATGCACAGCTTCAGACAACGAGCGGCTCGCGGGCTGCAAAGCGGTGACAGCTTCAGCCTGTCGCGATGCTTCACTCCCCAGGACATCCAGCGCTTTGCCGAGATTTCCCGGGACTACAACCCGGTGCACTACCACCTGCCCTTCGCCGAGGCCCGAGGGTTTCGCGAACCGGTGGCCCATGGCCTGCTGACCGCCAGCCTGGTGACCGAGATCGGCGGGCAGATCGGCTGGCTGGCCTCGGCGATGAGCTTCCAGTTCCGCCGCCCGGTCTATGCGGGGGATACCGTGACCTGCCGCTGGCTGATCACCGAGGTGGATGCCCGGGGCCGGGCCACGGCGGTCATCACCCTGAGCAACGAAGATGGCGTGATCGTACTCGAAGGCGAAACCCGCGGCGTGCTTCCCGGCGAACAGGAACGGCAGTTACTGAGCCAGATGCTCGCCGAAGGCGACCCGGGCAACCCCTTGGCTCTGTAGGCCGCAAGACCTGCGGCGAACCCGAAGACGCCTTCGCTGGCAAGCCAGCGCCTACACAAAGCCCCGCCACCACGCCATCTCGTAGGAGCCGGCTTGCCGGCGAAGAGGCCCTCACGCCCTGCGGCGCACCCGAAGACGCCTTCGCTGGCAAGCCAGCTCCTACACAAAGCCCCGCCAGCGCGTCATACCGCAGGAGCTGGCCAAGCACAGAATTTTCTCTGACAGCGGCTACGGGATCGCTATGATGGATCACCATGAACCCCAGCCCCGCGATCCGCCAACCCTGTCCGCCCGGCGCCTGCATCTGCGAGCGCGAGCAGTTGCTGGACACCCCCGGAGCCGACCTGCGCATCCTCAATCTCACGCGCCAGGAGGAAAAGCGCCTGCTCGAACGCCTGGAAAACCTCAAGGACCTGGCGGACCTGGAACACATGCAGCGGCGGATGTACGAACAACTGGGCATCCGCGTCGAGATCAGCCCCAGTGACAACGTGGTCCGCAGCATGCGCGGCATCGCCATTTCCCTGGGCGAGTTGCCCGGCCTGTGCCGCAAGACCCGGCAATCGATCCCGGCCGCCATCCGCCGGGCCATGGAGCAGCGCCCGGAAATCGCCTACCGCCTGCTGGACTCCCAGGACCTGTTGCGCGGCACCTGAGGGCCGCGCACTCAAGCGCCGCCCATACCGTTCAAGGCTTGCAGGCCGGGGCCTGAACCCGGAAACTTGCCGCTGCTTTTTCCAGGACTTCTCTCATGCAAAACACCCCATTGAACGCCGCCGACTTCGAAACCCTCGAAGACACCCTGCTCAAGTACGGCGACGACCACTCGGTACTCAACCCCTGCGAGCTGGACGGCTATTTCACCGCGCTGGTGTCGGGCCCGACCCAGGTGGATATCGCCGAATGGTTCCCGGCGATCTGGGGCGGCGAGAACCCCAATTGGGAAACCCCGCAAGAGTGCCGGCAGTTCATCGACCTGTGCGTGCGCCACATCAACACCCTGGCCGAACAACTGGCCAGTGATGCCCAGGGTTTCCATGCACGTTTCGAAACCACCGAACACCAGGGCCAGGACCTGTTGCTGGCCGAAGAATGGTGCTTTGGCTACCTGCGTGGCGTGGCCGTGGGCAACTGGCCGCAGATGCCGGCACCACAGACCGGCCTGTTGCAGACGATCATCGACTGTGCCGAACAGGACAACTTCGAACTGCCGGCCGACCTGGATCTGGAGCAGCATCGCCAGCAAGTGGCGGCCATCGAACCGGCCGCTCGGGCGCTGCATGCCTATTGGACGGCGCAGCGCTGAGGCTGACGCCAGCAGAAGCACCACGGGGGCCCTAAGGGGCAAAAAAAGGCAGACTTCCCGCTCGGGGAAGTCTGCCAGCCAAGGACGGATAATGCTCATGTTCAAATGCATCAAGAGACTTTTCAGCCGGAATGCACCAGCGCAGCCGCAGCCGCAGGACATTCCCGCACCCGCCGCCCCACCGACATTGGAGGAATATCTGTCCGGCTTGCCAACTTGCGATCATGAGCCCGACGAGGACTTCTATTACCGAACAGAAGCGGCTGACCAATGGACGCGATACTTCTCAAGCGAATTCACCATACCCTGCCGCAACCAGGGAGGAGGTCATTCCCAAGACCTGACGATGAACGAAGCGCTGAAAAATTACGCAGCCGTCCATGGTCTGGTGTACGTGTTCTACTACTACAGCCCATTCCCCTATGCACAAACGAAGATTGCCTCGCACCATGAGGAGTGCATTGAGGCTGCCTCAGGGCTGATCTCGCCTTACAAACATTGGATGCTCCTGTGCTTTCTGGCTCGCTATAAAAAAGACACCGCGGCGTTGACAGGGCGAACAAGCTTTGCCGATGGGACCCAAAACGATCAAGAGTGTCGATACATCATTTGCGATCCCCCCTGCCTAACCATTCCACGACAGGACATCCAACTTCACTTGAATGGTCATTGGTACTCATTGCCGGCCATCACCGATTTAACTCTAGGCCAGCTCATGGTGACTTGGCGCGATGATGCAACCTTCTGCGCTTCACGAGCCGCTTCACTACTCCTGGCCGTGAAAGTCTGATCAAAGGTCCATTCCCGTTTTAAGCAGGCATGGTGTGCGCCATGCCTGCAAAGCTGGGTGCGCTTCAACAGGGTAGTAGTAAGGCCCTCAGATCATTGGGTAGGCGCATATTCCTCAATCAGTTTCCACAGCAAACGGCCCATCGGTAGGCGGTAGATATCGCTGTGGGCCCCTCCTCCGGATCCCGGCGAGTTGAATTCGGTAATACCGTTAGAAGCGTCGATATAGGCCACTTTTCTGTCCGGGCCGGTGCTCTTGAACGGCTCGGCGCAGCCTTGCTGACCGTGCTTGCAGACTTCGAACCGACCTCCTGGAACTGCGGATGTGTCAGAAGCCGTCATGCACTCGAATATGCGCTGGTACTGGGGGTCGGTCGTATCGCAGGCCTTGTGGTATGAGCCGATCGATCCGGCAGGATCGGTCCAGACGATAAAGGGGGCGCCGGTCGCCGAATCGTTGGTGGCTGCAGTCAGCACCACCTTGGTCTTTTGAAGATGCCCGTAGTCCCGATAGGGAGCGCCTTCACGTCCGAGATCCGGGGCAAAACGGTTGATGCTCATCGCCCCTTGCAAGCCAACGGCCAGATCAACCGGGCTGGTGACCATCGGCTGATCGGGGAACTGACTGCCAAGAGGCACCAGGGCCGGTGAACTGAACACCGCGCGAGTCATGGCGCGCGCCCCGAAACTGTGGCCTAGCGCAACAACCCTGGCCTTGCTGCCAGAGGCCGCCAGGCTGCGCGGAATGGTTTCGTTGAGAATCTTGTTCAGCCAGGACAAGCCTACTTCGTCCGCATCATTGGCCTTATTTGAATAGCTGAATACGTTGCCGAAGGAGTTGGACCAATAAGACGGCCAAGTCACGCCAATGACCAAGGGGCGGAAGTGACCAGTCACCTGATCATCGACCAGCGGTTTGATTGCCACCGTCCTGTCGATCGGACTTTCTTGCTGTCCCTTGGCCGCTTCCAAGGAAGCGGCCATCAAGTTACCAGCCAAATCATTGAAATTTCGTATTGCTTCTTGTTGGGCAGTGTTCCACCCCATGACAATCACCAGAACATGGGTGTAACTACCTTGCCGAAGGTCCTGGGTCAAATTATTTTCCAGCGATAGCAGCGCATACTTTCCATAATCGTAAAACTGATAGGCATGGGCATCCACCTTGTCCAGATTGGTGGATATTGAGCAGGCATGCCAGTCACTTATTTTCGCCAGATCATAGTTTTTTTTGACGAGTGATAATTGCTTTGCCGCGTAAGCGTTATATACAAAGCAATGATTCTTTGAAAGATAAGGATCACTTGCCCCGGCGGTGTCCTTGGCTATCGAGTTTTTTATGATGTGCGAAATAAACATCGCCTTAGAGTCACTTTCCTGAAATCTCCTGATCTGACTTGGTGTTCCCCAACGGCTTGGTTCTTCCGCGCTGATGTATTGGCCGCTCCGGACGAAGCTGACCTGAGGATAAGCCTTGGGGCCGCCGACGATGGCCTGTGGGCTTTTTTCAATGGCCACGACATACCCTGGGTAATGCAAGGCGGTTCCGGATGGAAAATACAGGCTGGAATGGAAGTTTTTTGCATTGGTGCTATCCAGTTGCAATGCCGACTCATAAGGCTCCATGACCGACCCGGGTCCGGAACAACCAGCGACTCCTACTCCCAAGGCAATCAGGCTTAACCATTTGAGACGCATCATAACTAACTCCCTGGATCACTCCTGACCCTTATACTGACCTTCGCGCCGTAGACACATTAGTTAGAGGCAACGTGGACATCTTGCCTAGTCACAACACCACTATAGTCAGCAAGCGGCACTCAGCCAGTATCTCGATATATAAATATTAAGACTTACCTCTAAAGCCTTTTCCACATGAGACCTGCTTTACTTCAACACTCCAACCTGCCCTCACTCGCTAGCACAAATCAAATTTAAATCCAGCCACTACTTGAAAAAAACCTATTCGATAGCGAACTTATAGTTAGCCGACAATCAACTTTTATTTAATAAACACAAAAATAATAAATTACTACAAGATCAACTACGCCGGGCTCTGGCCAGTGCAGTGGCATGAGAATACTGGTTCCGCTGCTGGCCCGCCCCATGAGAAACGCCGCTGGCCCTACCCGGGCCAGCGGCGTTTTCATGCCTGCCATCAGGTGCTGCGCGGGGGTTACAGCAACTGGCGTTGCACCGCTTCATCCAGGGTGCTGCGGGCCAGTTGCTGGACCACGTCGCGGGTATCCGCCTGGAAAGGAATCGCCACGATCAGCAGCAGTTGCATCCAGGTACGCACCGACTCGCTCTTGCGAATCCGTCCCAATTCCTTGCCGTCCTTGTCCTTGAACACCGTCTCCAGGGTGAAGGTGTTCTTCGCCGTGGACGGGATGATGAAGAAGGTGGCGCCGGTGATGATGGCCGAGGCCATGCTGAACTGTTCGTTGTTGTACAGGGTGGCTTCGGCGTACAGGTCCGACTCGACCTTGTCGGTGCTGACCCGGGCAAAGCGCCCGGACTGGCGGTAGGTATCGGCCACCGCCGCTTCCCAGGCGACGGCCGGGGCACCGGCGGCAGCATTGGCCGGGCCGCCATTGACCTGGTTCATCGCGGTGGTGCGCACGAAGGCCGTGGGTTTGTGTTGCTCCGCCTGGGCGGTGGGTGGCCAGGCCGTGACCGGTGTCAGTTCGTGTTGCGAATAGGACACGCAGCCGCTCAGCAGTACCGCGGCCAGCACCAGTGCGTGCTTGATGGAACCGAACATGTGACGCTCCTTGATCCTAGTGCGCCAACCGGGCGGTGGCGTTGTCGAGCAATTTGGCAACCAGCTCGTTGAGCTGCTTGGCGCCCTGGGTCGGGGCCCAGTATTCGCGCCCGTAGAGACCGACATTGCGCTCGAACTTGAGCTGCTCCCTGGCGCTGGCCAGTTCCTTGCCGTCGCGATCGACGATCGACAGATCACCGGCCAGGTCGAAGCTGTCGACGTAGATCGGGCCATTGACCCAAATCCACAGCGTCAGGGTCAGCAGAGCCCCCGGCACATAGCCCGGGTGCGGCCCGCGATGGCCCTTGAGGGAGGTCATGTTGAACTTCAGCACCACGTCGTTTTCCCCCAGGCGGGTAGGAAATTCGCTGAGTTGCTGGAAGTAGCCGGCGCTCTTGACGTAGGGCGTCAGCTGGGCGGTCAGGGAGCGGCTGATGGCGGTGCGGGTGGCTTCGTCGATACCGGCGGCGGAAACCTGCACATCGGCAATTTGCGCAGTGCGCGGGCTGCTGGCAGGCGCGGGATGCAGCGGTGCGCCCAAGGGGCCGGTGACGTTGTAGGACACACAGCCGGTCAGCGCCAGGGTGGCGACAAGGGCGGTGGCCCTGAGGAGGGTTCTGAACACGAAATATCCTTATTGAGGGACGGACAGCACCAACGTCTCGACCCCGGCGTCCAGAACTTTAGGAAAACCTCGCATTCGGTTGGGCGGGACAGGCCCGCTCCCGGGCCTTATTGATAATCCTCTTCATAGGCCTGGAGCAGATTGAACAAGTGCTCCTGGGGCATCGCGCAGTCCTCCAGCGCTTCGGGCGCAACGCCGTTCCACTCCTCATCGGGGTCGCTTTCGACAATCAGCAGCGGCACCTGGGCGTTGTTGCAGAAGGCGAGGATGTCGCGCAGTTCCTGCTCACGTTCCACATGGTCGTTGTGAAACAGCTTGGCGCTGTAGAAGAAGCCCTCGGCGCCACGGCGCAGATAGCCCTGGGCAACGCTCAGGGACAGGCCCAGGCGTTGATGGAGAAACTTGACCAGCGCCAGGTCAGTGCTGGGAGTCGCGGCGGCGATGCTTATTCTGGACATGGCAGCTTCCTTGATAAATCGGCGGGCAGCCCTCGCCCTGCTACTCGGGGCACCACAGTTCGAGCCCCTCCACATGGCGCTCGATGTCGTCCATGTCGTCCTCCCCCAGGGTACGGTCGAAGGGTTCGCTGAGAATCCTGCGCACCTGGGCCAGGCGTTGGGTGACCTGCTGGTTATCGATGAAATCGGTGGTGGCGCGCTGGTAGTCGGCCACGGGTTTATCCATGTAGTAGGCGCCCATCTTGTGCAACGAGATCAAGACGAACTCCAGCTCCGCCAGGGCCTGCAGCGCCTGCTCGCCAGAGAGGGTGATGGTGCGGTTGCTTTCCAGCATCGAAACTTCCTGGGTGCTCAACAGTTGGACAGAACGCCGCCTGGGCGGCGTGCGGCGCGCGCTTCAATCAGGCAGGCCACCGCCCATGCTGATCATGGCCTGGCCGGGCTGAACAACAGGCCCGGCTGACACCGCTCACCGACTCGGTGCCGGAGCCAGCTTGAGCCGGGTCGGATCGACCGCGCAGGCCATGTTGCGCAGCTCCCCGATCAACGATTGACGGGGAAAGGCGGCCCATTGCGCAAGATCTTCCTTGCGCATGACCTCCACGCCCTGGGCGAAGGGCTCGGAGAAGTACACCCGGCCGAACTGCGCCGACTCATCCTTCTCGCAGTTGATCACCCGGGTCGCGCGGGAGCTGTAGATCGGCGGCTTGCCACCGCCCAGCGCAGCAGGCTTGGCGTAGTTGTTGACCAGATAGAACTGCCGCAGGTTCGGGTTGTTCTGGTAGAGGGCCAGCGAGTTGGCGGCAAAGTAGGTGGCCAGTTCCGGGCTTTCCAACACCTTGAACATGCCGTCCGGACGCTGCGGCGCCGGGGCCTCCCCGGGGGTACCCGAATGCGCGCAACCGGCGAGCAAAAGCGCCGCGCTCAAGCTCGACAGCTTGTTCATCGGCCCGCTCCCTGGGCCAGGTCCGGCCGCTCCTGCTCCAGCAATGGCTGATCGACAGTGCCCTGCAGCGAGCAGAGCAAACGGGTCTTGCCGTCTTCCTGGCTGAGCATGAGGATCTTTTCCGCGGAGCCCGGCGCCGGGGCAATGCCCGAAGCGGCGGCCGGGTTGTCCTGCCAGGGGGTCGCGGCGTTGAGTTTGATCTGCGGCCGGGAGACGAAGTATTCGCCAGTCTCCTGCCAACCGGCCTGGGGCAGCGCGGCCATGACGGCCTCGCGGCTGGCATCGATTTCAAAGCCCCAGAAGTGAAAGGTGCCCTGCTCGCCCAGGTCGAACTGGCGGTCGTAGTAGGCGGTCAGGGGCAGGCCCTGATCCAGCAGCGGCCGGGAAAACGCCATTAGCGCGGTGGCGCTGTCGCGGCGCTCCGCCACCGGAATCCAGGCGATGCCCTGGCGCTGATTCTCCGCCAGTTTCACCACCTGCCCGAGCTCGGCGCGCTGCTGATACAGGGCCTTGAAAAAACTCGGCTGGCACTCCAGCAGGCTCTGGCTGAGGCTGGCCGCCTGGGCAGCGCCGGCACTCAAGCCCAGGAGCAAGGCCAACAGCGGTGAGGTGGAAAGGCGGGGCAAGGTGCGCGTCCGTTGCATGGTCTGGAGCATCCTGAGCAGGCGAAAAAAACGCGACTCTACTCCCGCCGGCACCGCCGAGACAAATCCGCCTGCAGGCACCAGGCCTGCATGGCAGAGCGGCGCCGCAGCCGGTTCAGAGGAAAATACGGCCCTTGAGGTACAAGGCGCCGTAGCCGCTGATAATCACCCGCCCGTTGTCCAGCACCTGACACTCCAGCTGGCCCTTGCGCGCCCCGCCCTGCTGCGCCCGCAACTGGCGCTTGCCCAGGCGCGCGGCCCAGTAAGGCGCCAGGGAGGTATGGGCGGAACCGGTGACCGGGTCTTCATTGACCCCGACCCGCGGGCCGAACCAGCGCGAGACGAAATCGAATGCCCGGGACGGCGCCGTCACGGCGATGCCGCGCACATCGAAGGCGGCCAGTGCGGCGAAATCGGGCTTGAGCGCCTCCACCAGAGATTCGTCGTCCACCACCAGCAGGTAATCGTCGGTGCGGTACAGGGCCTCGGCCGCCGGCAACCCCAGGGCTTGCAGCAGGGCCGGAGCAATCGCCACGGCTTCGGGCTGCTTGGCGGGAAAGTCCATGGACAGCAGGCCGCCCTCGCGGCTCACCCGCAACTCGCCGCTGCGGGTGGCAAAGCGCAGCACGTCGCGGCGCTCGCCCAACTGCTCGAACAGCACCCAGGCCGCCGCCAGGGTGGCGTGCCCGCACAGGTCGACCTCCACCGTGGGGGTGAACCAGCGCAGTTCGAAGACTTCGCCCCGGGGCACGAAATAGGCGGTTTCCGACAGGTTGTTCTCCAGGGCGATGCGCTGCAGGACCTCGTCCGGCAACCAGGCATCCAGGGGGCACACCGCCGCCGGGTTGCCACCGAAGACGTGGGAGGTAAAGGCATCCACTTGAAAGATATCGAGCTGCATCGCGGTCATTCCTCGGCGCCTTGGGCGCGGATCTGTTCCAGGTAGTTGTAGATGGTGTAGCGGGTCACCCCCAGGGCCGCGGCGGCCTTTTCGATCCCGCCCTTGACGATGAACACCCCGCGCTCCTGCATCTGGCGCACGGCGTCGAGCTTGTGTTGCTTGCTCATGCGCGCCCCGTTTCCCGGGCAGGCGCCCTGAATGATCTGGGCCAGCAACTGTTCCATGTCGGGGGCTTCGTCGCGGCGCGGCGCAGGCGCGCTGCCCAGGCCCAGCAACTGCCCGAGGCAGGCATGAGCGGCGGCGATACCGCTCAGGTCGCTGTTGCTGCACAGGCTGGCGAAGGGCTGCCCGCTGCTGTCGCGAAAGATCACCGTGGAACTGCGCAGCTCGCGGCCATCGGGGGCCAGGGTCGGGTAGTTCTCCAGCACCAGCGGGGTCGCCGCGGAGCGGTCTTGCAGGGCGCGTCGCACCGCGGCAAAACCCAGGTCCTGGCGCGGCCCGACCAGCACCGGGTCGCCTACCCGGCGCCCGGTGACATGACCATTGGCGATGGCGACGATCGAGCACTCGGGACGGTCCAGGTCATGCAGGACAATCTCCACGTGCCGGCCGACCACGCTGCCCAGCATCTGCAAAGTGCTGTGCAGCACCTGCAGCACCAGCTGACGTTCGGCAAGCAGGGAAGCGCAAGATCGGTTCATGGGTGACTACCAATGTGAACGGCCAGGAAAAATATCAACACTTTGTTGAATATTCAACTTCTTGTTCAGTCGATCCCGGTCATGCCCGCCCATCATGGCAATTGCATAGCCAAGGGCATTGCTGCAATATTCGCAAATGTAAAACGTTCTCATTAAATATCCCCATTCAAGTGCTCTGCCCCATGACCCCCAACCTGCTTCTCGTGGAAGACGACGCCCGACTGCGCGACGACCTGGACCTGCATTTCCGCCAGCGCGGCTTTACCGTCACCACCTGCACCGACGGCCGCCAGGGGCTGGCCGCAGTGCGCGCCGGCCACTTCGACCTGGTGTTGCTGGACATCATGCTGCCGGGCATGGACGGCCTGGCGCTGCTGGAAACCCTGCGCCAGGAACAGGGCACGCCGGTGATGCTGATGTCGGCCCTGGGCGCCGAGCAGGACCGCATCACCGGCTTTACCCGAGGCGCCGACGACTACCTGCCCAAGCCCTTCAGCCTGGCCGAACTGGACGCCCGCGCCGACGCCCTGCTGCGGCGCATGGCCCGGGTGCAACAGCTGCAGGCCACGCGCCAGGACCCGATCCTCAGCTTCAACGAACAGGCCCAGGACGTACTGCACCAGGGCCGCGCAGCGGGCCTGACCGGTTCCGAATACCGGCTGTTGGTGACCCTGCGCGAGCACCCCGGGGAAACCCTGAGCAAGCCGTTTCTCTATCAGCACGTACTGCACCGCATCTACACGAGGCTCGATCGCGGCCTGGATGTGCACGTGTGCAACCTGCGGCGCAAACTCGCGGACCTTGGGGTGCAGCACCTGCAGATCCAGGCGGTGCGCGGCGCGGGCTACATCCTGGTGGAAGCGGAACGCCACTGATGCGCCGTCACCCCCTGCTGTGGAAACTGGCGCTGTTGCAGATCGGCTTCTGCCTGCTGCTGACCTGGATCATCTGGACCTGGGGCCTGTCGGCCGAGCGCAGCACCTATTTTCTCGACCCCGCCGACCGCCAGTACCTGGCCAGCTACGCCCAGCAGGCCGAGCACGCCTGGCGCCAGGGCGGAGTGGCCGCGGTCGATGAGTTCCAGCGACAACTGGCAACCCGGGAAGACACCTGGGTCGCGGTGATCGGCGATCGTCTGCAGAGCCTGGGCAGCACGCCGCTGACCGCCGAGGAAGCCAGCCACCTGACCTTCATGCGCAAGCTCGACTGGCCCATGAGCCGGCGCCTGCAGGACGAGTTGCCCTACGTCAGCATCGAATTCCCCGAGCACCCGGAGCAAGGCCGGCTGGTGCTGCAACTGCCCGAGCGCCTGCTGCCCAGTGGCCTGACGCCCTGGACCCACCTGCTCAGCCATGGCGTGGTGCCGACCCTGCTGGCCGCCCTGCTCGGCCTGTTGCTCTACCGCCACCTGGTGCTGCCGTTGAACCGCCTGCGCGACCGCGCCGATGCCTTGCGCGCCGACGACCTGGAAAGCCAGGGCCTGGGCACGCCCCTGGTGAACCGCCACGACGAACTGGGGGAACTGGCCCTGGCCTTCGAGCACATGGCCGAGCGCCTGCGCCAGAGCCTGGCCCAGCAGCGCCTGCTGCTGCGCACGCTGTCCCATGAGCTGCGCACGCCCCTGGCGCGGTTGCGCATCGCCCATGACAGCCGGTTGCCGCCGGAGCAGTTGCGCCAGCGCCTGGACCGGGAGATCGCCGACATGCAGCGCCTGCTGGAAGACACCCTGGACCTGGCCTGGCTCGACACCGAGCGCCCGCAACTGCCTACCGAAGCGGTGCAGGTGCTGTCGATCTGGGAAGCCCTGCGCCAGGACGCCTGCTTCGAAAGCGCCTGGGACGCCGAGCGCCTGCCCTGCCTGCTGGACGCCGAGTGCCGGGTCCAGGTGCACCTGGACAGCATCGCCCAGGCCCTGGAGAACCTGCTGCGCAACGCGATCCGCTATTCCCCCGCCGGCGGCCGGGTGAGCCTGCGCGGCTGGCGCGAAGGCGCCTATTGGCACCTGTGCCTGGAAGACCAGGGACCAGGGGTTGCCGAACAGGACCTGCAACGCATCTTCCAGCCCTACCAGCGCCTGGACTCGGCCCAGGGCGACGGCTTCGGCCTGGGCCTGGCCATCGCCCGGCGCGCCGTGGAGCTGCATCAGGGGCGGATCTGGGCCAGCAACGGCCACCCCGGGCTGTGCATGCACCTGCTGCTGCCCGCCGCCTACGCCCGGCACAAGCTCGCCCGGCTCCCTGACACAACCTCGTACCGACCGGGAAGTGTTTAGAAAGTTAATGCGCTTTACTCGCAAATAGCAGTCATTATCATTCGTGATCTTCCTGTTTCTGCTTCTGTCCCGGAGATCACCGATGTCCATGCGCTCGATGCGTCCTTTCGCCCCCTTCCTGCTGTCCGGCTGCTGCCTGCTCAGCCAGGCCGTGCAGGCTGCCAATGAAGGCTCGACCCAGCCGGTCCTGGAGCTGGAACCCCAGAGCGTCATCGCCACCGCCAAGGAAGAAACCAAGCAGGCACCGGGGGTCTCGGTGATCACCGCCGAGGACATCCAGAAGCGCCCGCCGGCCAACGACCTGTCGCAGATCATCCGCACCATGCCCGGGGTCAACCTCACCGGTAACTCCACCAGCGGCCAGCGCGGCAACAACCGGCAGATCGACATCCGCGGCATGGGCCCGGAAAACACCCTGATCCTGGTGGACGGCAAGCCTGTGGGCAGCCGCAACTCGGTGCGCTACGGCTGGCGCGGCGAGCGTGACAGCCGCGGCGACACCAACTGGGTACCGGCCGACCAGGTCGAACGCATCGAAGTGATCCGCGGCCCGGCGGCGGCCCGCTACGGCAACGGCGCCGCTGGCGGGGTGATCAACATCATCACCAAGCAGGCCGGCATCCAGACCCACGGCAATGCGACGATCTACAGCTCGTTCCCGACCCACAAGGACGAAGGCGCCACCCAACGCATGAGCTTCGGCCTCAACGGCCCGCTGACCGACAGCTTGAGCTACCGGGTCTACGGCAACGTGGCCAAGACCGATTCCGACGACGCCGACATCAACGCCGGCCATGAATCCCTGCGCACCGGCAACCAGGTCGGCACCCTGCCCGCTGGCCGCGAAGGGGTACGCAACAAGGACCTCAACGGCCTCTTGAGCTGGCACCTGACCCCGGACCAGAGCCTGGACTTCGAAGCCGGCTTCAGCCGCCAGGGCAACATCTACACCGGCGATACCCAGAACACCAACAGCAACAGCACGGTGAAAAACCTGCTGGGCCACGAGACCAACCGCAGCTACCGCGAGACCTATTCGGTGACCCATCGTGGCGAATGGGACTTCGGCAGTTCCATGGCCTACCTGCAATACGAAAAGACCCGCAACACGCGGATCAACGAAGGCCTGGCTGGCGGCACCGAAGGCATCTTCAGCAACAGCGAGTTCTACACCGCGGTGCTGCGCGACCTGACCGCCCATGGCGAGGTCAACCTGCCCCTGCGCGCCGGCTTCGAGCAGACCCTGACCCTGGGCAGCGAATGGTCCCAGCAAAAGCTCGACGACCCCAGCGCCAACACCCAGAGCACCAGTGAAGGCGGCGCCGTGGGCGGCCTGAGCTCAAGCAACCGCAGCACCCAGTCCAGCGCGCAGATCTTCTCGCTGTTCGCCGAAGACAACATCGAACTGCAGCCGGGCACCATGCTCACCCCCGGCCTGCGTTTGGACCACCACAGCATCGTCGGCGACAACTGGAGCCCGTCTCTCAACCTGTCCCACGCCCTGAGCGACACCCTGACCCTCAAGGCCGGCATCGCCCGCGCCTACAAGGCGCCGAACCTGTACCAGCTCAACTCCGACTACCTGCTCTACAGCCGCGGCCAGGGCTGCTACGGCCAGAGCACCAGCTGCTACCTGCAGGGCAACGACAAGCTCAAGGCGGAAACCAGCGTCAACAAGGAACTGGGCCTGGAATACAAGGCCGACGGCTGGGTGGCCGGCCTGACCTACTTCCGCAACGACTACAAGAACAAGGTGGAATCCGGCCTGGCGCCGGTGAGCCGTGCCAGCGGCGGCAGCGGCGCTTATCGCAACTCGGCGATCTACCAGTGGGAAAACGTGCCCAAGGCCCTGGTGGAAGGCCTGGAAGGCACCCTGACCATTCCGTTGGCCAGCCAGCTGACCTGGAACAACAACTTCACCTACATGCTGCAATCGAAGAACAAGGAAACCGGCGACTACCTCTCGGTGACCCCGCGCTACACCCTCAACTCGATGCTCGACTGGCAGGCCACCCAGGACCTGTCGCTGCAGGCGACCGTGGCCTGGTACGGCCAGCAGACGCCGAAGAAGTACGACTACCACGGCGACCGCGTCACCGGCAGCGCCACCCAGCAACTGGCGCCGTACGCCATTGCCGGGGTCAGCGGTACCTACGCCCTGACCCGCAACCTGAGCCTGACCGCCGGGGTCGACAACCTGTTCGACAAACGCCTGTTCCGTGAAGGCAATGCCCAGGGCGTGAACAATATTGCCGGGGCCGGCGCCGCCACCTACAACGAACCCGGGCGCACCCTGTACACCAGCCTGACCGCTTCGTTCTGAGCCATTAGCAAGAGCCATCACCAAGAGCCTGCCGAGAACGCCTGATGAGAACTTTTTTCCTGCCCCTGGCCCTGGCCTGGGGCCTTGCGGGAGCGGCCCTGGCCGCCCCCGCCCCGGACCAGCCCATGGACCGCAGCCTGCTGCAACGCCAGGACCTGCCCTACCGCTTCACTAGCCTGCAACTGGATTCCGCCGACGGCCAGCGGCACTACCAACTGTGGATCGGCAAACCGTTGCAGGCGCCGCCGCCACAGGGCTACCCGGTGCTGTGGATGCTCGATGGCAACGCCGCCATCGGCGCCCTCGACCCCGAGCAGCTCAAGCGCCTGGACCAGGGCCAGGCGCCGCTGCTGGTGGCAGTGGGTTACCAGACCCCGCTGCGTATCGAGCGCAACGCCCGCACCTATGACTACACCCCGCAGCAACCGGGCCAGGCGCAGCAGCAAGACCCGCTGACCGGGCAACCCAGCGGCGGCGCGCAAGCCTTCCTGCAACTGCTGCGCGAACGCATGCGCCCGGCCGTGGCGGCCCAGGCACCGATAGATACCGCGCAACAGACCCTGTGGGGCCACTCCTATGGCGGCCTGCTGGTGCTGCAGGCGCTGTTCAGCCAGCCCCAGGCGTTTCGCCACTACGCTGCCGCGAGCCCTTCGCTGTGGTGGGGCGACGGCCTGATCCTGCCCCAGGCCCAGGGCCTGGCCGAGCGCCTGCAGGGCCATCATGCGCAATTGCTGCTGATGCGTGGCGGCGCCGAGCCGGGCAACCCGCGCCAGCCAGCAGGGCCCGAGGCCGACCAGCGCGCCCGACAGTTGCAGGCGCAGCTGGCCCAGGTGCCGGGGTTGGCCCTGGACTACCACAGTTTTGAAACACTCAGCCATGGCCAAACCCTGGCGGCCTCGTTGCACTACGTGCTGGAGCGGCTCTACCTATCGGCGGCCAAGGACTGAAAACCCTGCGCCCGGGTGCAAGGCCCGGGCCGCGAGTTCCAGCGCAAGAGACAGGGTGCAAGCCTTGGGGCGGCGGGCTAATCTGCCGCTCGCCCCGCCACTTGTTCCGGATCGCCAATGCCCACCTGCCCCGCCACTCGTTTTCTTGCCGCACTGGATGCCGACTGGGCCGCGCTGATCGCCGCCGTCGGCCCCTGCCTGCACCAGCCCCGCCCGGAGCGCGAGCCTTATCAGGCGCTGGTGCGCGCGGTGGCCTACCAGCAACTGCATGCCCGCGCGGGCGACGCGATACTCGGCCGCCTGCGCGCTTTGTTTCCCGGGCAGGACTTCCCCACGCCCGGGCAACTGGCCGCTGCCAGCCTGGAGAGCCTGCGCGGCTGCGGCTTTTCCGCGCGCAAGGTAGCGACCCTGCAGGGCATCGCCCAGGCCACCCTGGACGGCCGCGTCCCCGATGCCGCCAGCGCCCGTGGCCTGGATGACGAACAGTTGATAGAGCGCCTGATCCAGCTGCCCGGCATTGGCCGCTGGACCGTGGAGATGCTGCTGATCTACAGCCTTGAGCGCGAGGACATACTGCCCGTGGACGACTTTGGCGTACGCGAAGGTTATCGCCGCCTGAAAGACCTGGAGAAACAGCCCAGCCCCCGGCAGCTGCGCCAGATCGGCCAGGCCTGGAGCCCCTGGCGCACCACTGCTGCCTGGTACCTGTGGCGCGTGCCGACGGCCTGAACACCGCGCACTTGACCCGGTGCGGACTGGCCGCTGCGCGGTTCGCCGGCAAGCCGGCTCCTACGGGATTATGCGCGCCTGTAGGAGCTGGCTTGCCAGCGATAGGGGCGCTACATGCCCAGCCAGTTGGGCAAGGCCAGGGAGATCAGCGGCACGTAGGTCACCAGGATCAAGAACAGCAGCAGGATCATCAGCCACGGCATCGCCGCGCGGATGGTCTGGCCCAGGGTCAGGCCGGTCACCGCCGAGGTCACGAACAGGTTCAGGCCCACCGGCGGATGCACCAGGCCAATCTCCATGTTGACCACCATGACGATGCCCAGGTGAATCGGGTCGATCCCCAGCTTCATGGCAATCGGGAAGAAGATCGGCGCCAGGATCAGCACGATCGCCGAGGGCTCCATGAAGCTGCCCGCCACCAGCAGCACCACGTTGACCATCAGCAGGAAACCGATCGGCGTCAGGCCTTCGGAAATCACCCAGGCGGTGATTTCCTGGGGGATCTGTTCGGTGGTCAGCACATGGGCGAAGAGCATGGCGTTGGCGATGATGAACATCAGCATGATCGACAGCCGGCCCGACTCCAGCAGCACCTTGGGGCAGTCCCGCAGCTTCATGTCGCGGTACACGAACAGGGCGACGAAGGCCGAGTACACCGCCGCCACCGCCGCCGCCTCAGTGGGCGTGAACATGCCGCTGTAGATGCCGCCAAGGATGATCACCAGCAACAACAGGCCCCAGAACGCCCGGCGCGCAGCACTCAGCCACTGGCCAAAGGTGGCCCGTGGCTGGGCCGGCAGCTTTTTCACCCGGGCCACGATGTAGATCGCCACCATCAGCAGCAGGCCCAGCAGCAAGCCGGGCACCACGCCGGCCATGAACAGCTTGCCCACCGAAGTCTCGGTGGCCGCCGAGTACACCACCATGACGATCGACGGCGGAATCAGGATGCCCAGGGTCCCGGCGTTGCAGATGATCCCAGCGCCGAACTCCTTGGGATAGCCGGAGCGCACCATGCCCGCCACGGCAATCGAGCCTACCGCCGCCACGGTGGCCGGCGAGGAACCGGACAGCGCGGCGAACAGCATGCAGGCCAGCACCGCGGCAATTGCCAGGCCGCCACGGATGTGGCCGACGCAGGCGTTGGCGAAGTCGATCAGGCGCTGGGCCACTCCACCGGTGGTCATGAAGGCCCCGGACAAGAGGAAGAACGGAATCGCCAGGAAGGTGTAGGCGTCGGAGGTCTCGAACAGCTTGATCGCCAGGGAGCTCAGGGAGTCCTGGCTGAACATCAGGATCGACACCGCCCCCGACAGGCCCAGGGCAATGGCGATGGGCACGCCGAGGAACATGAACACGAACAGCAGCAGAAACAGACAGAGCACGGCCATCAGTGACGCTCCTCATGGCTGCCCGCCAGCTTGCTGGCCTCGCCCGCCTCGTCGGCCAGGCCCAGGCCGAACTGCCGTCGGGTGAAGATGCGGTAGAAGATTTCCAGGTAGCGGATCAGCACCAGGGCGAAGCCGATGGGCACGATCACCACGATATGGCTGACCTGGATGCCGAAGCGGTCCAGGTCTTCGGCGCCGATATGGGCGGCCATGATCGCGCTCAGCCACTTGAAGCTGGCGACCATGAACAGCCCGGCGTACACCAGGCAGCACAGGCAGGCGAGCAGCGCCAGGTAGCGCTGCACCGGGCGCGGGGTCAGGCGCACCAGGGCGTCCACCCCCAGGTGCCCGGCGGTGCGCACGCCATAGGAGATGCCGAAGAAGATCAGCCAGCCGAACATCGCCTTGGTCAGGGCCACGCTCCAGGTCATGTCCTGGGCCAGGCCCATGGTGGCGTCGCCCAGAGCGTTGAAGAAGGCGCTGCTGGCGGCCCATTTGTCGGCCAGGGCGAAGAACAGGGTGTAGATGTTGTTGAGCATCACGTAGACGAAGGTCACCAGGGTCATGGTCGCCAGCAGCAGGGCAATCAGGCCCTCCTCCAGGTGCTCCCAGATACGTCTCAGGGACTGCATAGAGATACCTCGCGAAACGGGCAGTGGCCGTCCGCCGCGGACGGCCGGGAGGGCGTATCAGTGGCGCTGGTTGGCGGCGTCGGCGGCCTTGATCAGGTCGGCGCCGATCTCGTCCTCGAACTTGCTCCACACCGGGCGCATGGTGTCGCGCCAGGCCTGGCGCTGCTCGGGGGTCAGTTCGATGATTTCGCTGGTCCTGGCCTCGACGATCTTCTGCCGGGCGCTCTGGTTCAGGGCCTCGGCCTGTTTGTTCACCTCCAGCGAGACCTCGGCCATGATGGCTTCCAGCTCGCCGCGCACGTCCGCCGGCAGGCCGTTCCAGAAGCTCGCGTTGGTGATCACCATGTAGTCGATCAGGCCGTGGTTGGACTCGGTGAAGTACTTCTGCACCTCATTGACCTTCTGGCTTTCATAGTTCGACCAGGTGTTCTCGGTGCCGTTGACGGTGCCGGTCTGCAGGCCCTGGTAGACCTCGGCGAAACTCATCTTGCGCGGGTTGGCGCGCATCGCCTTGAACTGCTCTTCGAGCACGCTGGAGGCCTGCACGCGAAACTTCAGGCCACGGGCGTCCTTGGGTTCGTGCAGGGGCTTGTTGGCCGACAACTGCTTCAGGCCGTTGTGCCAGTAGGCCAGGCCGAGAATGCCCTTGCCCTGCATCGAGGTCAGCAACTGCTTGCCCTCGGCGGCCTGGAAGCGGTCCACCGCCGCCAGGTCGTCGAACAGGAACGGCAGGTCGTAGATCTGGATCTTTTTCGTGTACTGCTCGAATTTGGCCAGGGACGGCGCCAGCATCTGCACATCCCCCAGCAGCAGCGCCTCCATTTCCTTGCCATCGCCGAACAGCGACGAGTTGGGGTAGACCTCGACCTTGACCCGCCCCGGCAGGCGCTCCTCGGCGAGCTTCTTGAACAGCAGCGCGCCCTGGCCCTTGGGGGTGTTCTCGGCCACCACGTGGGCGAACTTGATGATGATCGGGTTGCCGGTGGATTCGGCGGCCTGGGCCACCCCGGCAGCGAGCAATGCGGCGGCACAGAACAGCGCTCTTGAGAGCTTGAACATGGACTTCACCTTTTTATTGTTGTGATTGAGGGAAGAGTGCCTAAGGCATGGCGTATAGAGAATTTCGAATTTTTGATACCCGCGTTCACCCCCGCCGAACGCTCCGCCCCATGTAGGAACCGGCTTGCCGGCGAAACGGCCCCCGAGCCCTGCGCCATCCCCGCCAGCGCCTGCAAGGGGCAATTGAACCGCGGGCGCGTAACCCCTAAAGTCACGCCTCCCGATATCACTCTGAGATCGTCGATGACCGCCCTTCGCTTGACCACCCTGCATACCACCCAGGCGGTGCTGGACGCCTTCCGTGACAGCGACGTACCCGCCCAGGTGCTGCTGGAGGGCAGCGGCATCCAGCTGGCGGACCTGGAGCTGCCCAACAGCCTGATCAATATCAGCCAGGAAATGCGCGTGTTCAGCAACGCCGTGCAGTTTCGCCAGGACCTGGGGCTGGTGCTGGGGCGCAACCTGCACATTTCCGCCTACGGCATGTTCGGCCTGACCCTGCTGACCAGCGCCACCTTGCGCGAAGGCTGGTCCCTGGCGCTGCGCTACCCCTTGCTGCTGGGCACCTTCTTCCGCCTCGACCTTGAGGTCCGCGACGGCCTGGCCTGGCTCACCGCCGACCAGTACAGCGAAAGCGAACTTGAGGTGTTCAACACCGATTTCTGCATGTCGTCCTACCGGGTCACCTGCCAGGACCTGCTGGGTTGCTCCCTGCCCCTGCGCCAGGTGCAACTGATGCATGGCCCCCAGCCCTATATGGACAGCTACGAGCAGGCCTTCAATTGCCCGGTGCAGTTCAATGCCGGGCGCAATGCCATCGGCTTCGACCTGGAATGGCTGGACCGGCGCCTGCCCCTGGCGGACCTGGTGACCCAGAACGACATGCTGCAACGCTGCATCCGCCTCAACGAGGAGCTCAGCGCGCGGCCGACCTGGATCGACCAGGTGCGGCGCATCCTCAATGAACAGCTGCACGCGGTGCCGGATTTCGACAGCCTGGCGCGCCAGGTGCACTGCTCCCCCAGCACCCTGCGCCGGCGCCTGCGAGCCCAGGACACCAGCTATCAGCAGTTGCTGGACGAGTTGCGCTACGCCCGCGCCCAGCAGTTGCTGGGCCAGCACAGCCTGCCCATCTACCGCATCGCCGAAGCCCTGGGCTTCAAGGAAACCGCAAGTTTCCGCCACGCTTTCCAACGCTGGAGCGGCGTCGCTCCCGGGCGCTTCCGCCAGCTGGCCGGCCAGCTCGGGCCGCTCTCGGACTGCGCCGAAGATTGACGCTAAATATCCCCTATTGACCGTTGCAAGCATTCTCTCTGCGACCTATCCGACGAAAAATGTCCGCCTCGGATGGTTCCGCTCATTTCGGACATGGAGTTGTCATATGAAATCGTTGCACACCGCCCTCTCCCGCCTCGCCACGGCTTGCACCCTCGGTGCCCTGGCCCTGGCCGCCTCTGTCACCGCCCAGGCCGCCCCCGAGCGCACGGTGAACATCTTCAACTGGTCGGAGTACATCGCTCCCAACACCATCAAGGATTTCCAGGCCCAGAGCGGGATCAAGGTCAAGTACGACATCTTCGAAAGCAACGAAGTGCTCGAAGCCAAGCTGCTGACCGGCAACAGCGGCTATGACGTGGTGGTGCCCTCCAGCGGTTTCGTCAGCAAGCAGATCAGCGCCGGCGCCTTCCAGCCCCTGGACCGCGGGCAGTTGCCGAACTGGAAGAACCTCGACCCGGCCGTGATGAAGCTGCTGGAGCAGAGCGACCCGGGCAACCGCTACGTGATCCCCTACATGTGGGGCACCAACCTGATCGGCTACAACCGCGACAAGGTCCAGGAGCTGCTGGGCAGCGACGCGCCGGTCAACAGCTGGGACCTGGTGTTCAAGGAAGAGAACCTGAAGAAGCTCAGCCAGTGCGGCGTGACCTTCCTCGACTCGCCCACCGAAATGCTGCCCCTGGCCCTGCACTACCTGGGCCTGGACCCTAACAGCCAGAACCCCGAGGACTACCGCAAGGCCGAGGCCATGCTGCTCAAGCTGCGTCCCTACGTGCGCTACTTCCATAGCGCCAAGTGGATGGGCGATATCGCCAACGGCAACATCTGCGTGGCCGTGGGCTACTCCGGCGGCTTCCTGCAGGCGGCCAACCGCGCCAACGAAGCCAAGAACGGCGTGCACATCGAAATGCGCATTCCCAAGGAAGGCACCCTGGTGTGGATCGACACCGTGGCCATTCCCGCCGGCGCCAAGCACGTGGACACCGCCCACGCCTTCCTCAATTACCTGATGGAACCCAAGGTCATTGCCTCCATCAGCAACTACGTCGGCTACCCCAACGGCGTGACCGATTCCAAGCCGTTCATCCAGCAGTCGCTGCTGGACAACCCGGACCTGTTCCCCAGCGCCGAGACCATGACCCGCCTCTACCCCCTGGCCCCGCTGCCGGCCAAGGCCGAGCGCACCCGGACCCGGACCTGGGTCAAGGTCACCAGTGGCCGCTGAGTCATTCACTGCGAAGGCCCGCCAGGACGCCGCCAACGGCGTCCATGCCGCCTTTCCACGCCGTGGCGCAGCCCGCGCCCGGCGTGCTTGAACGAAGAGCCGAATATGTCGTTGCCCACTTCCAGCCAAGCGGCCCTGCCGCACCTGTCGATCGAGGCGCTGCTGCAGGGTTTCGCCACCTTGCAGTTCACCCCGGTGGACGTGCTGCAGGCCGTGCTGGCGCAGATCGAGCGCCACGAGCCACAGCTCAACGCCCTCTGCGAACGCCAGGACCCGGCTGCGCTGCGCGCTGCCCAGGCGTCCACCGCGCGCTGGGCCGCCGGGCAACCCATGGGCCGGCTGGATGGCATTCCGATCCTGGTCAAGGACAACAACGACGTACAGGGCTGGCAGACCCGCAGTGGTTCCCGGGCCCTGGCCAACCGCCCGGCCATGACCCGGGACTCCAGCCTGGTGGCACGCCTGCGTGAAGCCGGGGCGATCTTCATCGCCAAGACCACCCTGCCGGAACTGGGCAGCACGCCCCTGACCGACAGCCCGTTGACCGGCATCACCCGCAACCCGTGGAACCTGGCCCTGCATGCCGGTGGCAGCAGTGGCGGCAGTACTGCGGGGGTCGCAGCCGGTTATGCCCCGGCCGCGACAGGCAACGATGCCGCCGGTTCGATCCGTACCCCGTCGAGCTTTTGCGGCGTGGTCGGGTTCAAGCCCAGCCATGGCCTGGTGTCCGCCTGCCCGAGCATCGACCCGGGCGGCATGGCCGCCGAAGGGCCGATTGCCCGCCACGTGCGCGACATTGCCCTGTTGATGGAGCTCATGGCCGTGCACGAGCCCGGCGAGCCCTTTGCCTGGCCCCATGGGCCCAGGGATTTCCTCAGTACCATCGAGGACGGCGTCGCCGGCCTGCGCATCGCCTTCAGCGCCGACCTGGGCTACGCCGCCCATGTCGACCCGCAGATCGCCGCAGCCTGCCTGAACGCTGCCAGGCTGTTGCAGGAAGCCGGCGCCACCCTGGTCCTGGCCTCGCCGGACATCGGCAACCCGGCGCCGAACTACCTGCGGGCCTGGCCGGTGGAAGTGGCCTGCGCCGTGGCCCAGGAAATACCCGCCGAGGACCGCCATCTGGTGGGGGACTTTCTCCAGCAGGCCCAGGTCCGCGCGCGCCAGCTCAATGCCCTGGACTACGCCTGTGCGGTGGAGGAGCGCCATCAGGTGGCGCACAAGCTTCACGCTTTCCTGGGTGAGTACGACCTGCTGCTGACCCCTGCCGCGGTGGTCGAACCCTTCGCCGTGGAACGCCTGCTGCCGCCGGACTGGCCGGAACAGATCAGCGCCATGTGGCAGCCCACCACCTTCCCGTTCAATTTCAGCCGCCAGCCAGCGTTGAGCCTGCCTTGCGCCCTGAGCGAGGCGGGCCTGCCCATCGGCCTGCAGATCGTCGCCCGCTTCGGCCGCGACGCCCTGGTACTGAGGGCCGCACGGGCCCTGGAAAAACGGCTGCCCGAGGGGGTGTTCCGCCACCCCGCCGGGCTGCGCGACGCCCCCCAGGCGTCACCCGCAAACCGCTAGACCCGCACAGAACACAATGCCGACGCCGGCCACGGCGAAGGCTCACGGACAAGGAGGTGGACCATGGATTCTTCAAGCAGTTGGTATCAAGACACCCAATTCGACCACGACATCTACGTGATGATCATTCGTGAACCGAGCTCTCCCAGCCTTGATCCCCATCAGTCCGGTTCCAGCTACAGCTACGTCGGCCGCCTCACCGGCCACGGCCAGCACCCGTGCTTTTCCGTGCACTTCGCCTGCCCGCCCTACGGCAACGACTACGCCAGCACTGAAGCCGCGCTGCAGGCCGGCCTGGCCCATGGCCGGGCGCTGATCGAGCACTGGCGCACCCGTGGGCGCAAGCCACCGGCACGCACCGCCGAAGTGGCGCTGTCCAGCTACAGCAACTGACGCACCAAGGCCCCTGGCTGGCAGGAAGGCAGCGGCTGTCGTAGGCTGCCCTGCCGCCCGTCCATGCGCCATCACTTGGAGTGTCGATCCATGCCCTATATCAACCTGCAGATCACCAAGGGCGCCACGCGCCAGCAGAAGGCCCAACTGGTCAAGGAATTCACCGAATCCCTGGTGCGGGTACTGGGCAAGAAGCCCGAGCATACCCACATCGTGATCCAGGAAATCGACGGCAGCGATTGGGGGTTTGCCGGCGAGCTCAGCGACGACGACCAAGCCTGAGCCGCTGCTGGGCGCAGGTATCACGAACTCAGTCGCGCGCCAGTGAGTTCAGGTAGTCCGTGGCCTGGCGGTACTTCTCCAGGCGCCGCAGGTCTTCGGCACCCGGTTCGGGGATGCGCGACAGGTCGCTGTTTTCCGCCAGATCCGCCAGCTTCACTTGCCGCGCCAGGGGGTTCGCGCCTGCGCGGCGAATGAACGCCGGGTAGTCCTCGCCTGCAACCTTGGTCAGCGCCAGCAGCGCCGCCAGCACCTCTTCGCTGAAGCCCTCGCCCCGCAACTGCTCCGGGGTGATGGGGCAGTCTTCCAGGACATCGTGCAGCACCGCGACAATCCGCGCCTCGGGGTGTGTCAGGCGCAGCATCACGCGCAAGGGATGCAGGATGTAGGGCGCGCCGCCCTTGTCGACTTGCCCGGCATGGGCCTGGGCGGCCAGCGCGATGGCCCGCTCCAGGCTGCTCATCGGACGCCACCGCAGGTGTATGGGGCTGAGCCGTGCATGGTGCCACCTCGATAAAAAGACCGCGCCATTCTACCTGCGCCGCGGCCCGGGCGCAGGCTCAGGCCATCGCCAGCAAGCGCTGGGCCCGCAGCAGCACCGGGGCATCGACCATCTGCCCATCCACCTGGTAGGCCCCGGCACCCTCGCGCCCGCCTTCCACCACCCGTTGGGCCCAGGCCAATTCCTCGGCGCTGGGCGCCAGGGCCTGGTGGATCACCGGCACCTGGGCCGGGTGGATGCACAGCGCACCGGCAAAGCCCATGGCGTAGGCGTGGCGGACCGAGGCGGCCAGGCCCTGGCTGTCGGCAATGCCGGGAAACACCCCGTCCAGCGGCGCCTGCAGCCCCGCCGCCCGGGAGTGCAGGATCAGCGCCAGCCGCGCCTGGTCCAGGGCGAACTGGGCCGCCGCCGAGCCGCTGCTGAGGTTGAGGTCCAGGGCCAGGTCCAGGCCGCCGAACGACAGGCGCTGGACCCCGGGGGCGCTGGCGATCTCGCCCAGGGCCAGCAAGCCCCGGGCACTTTCGATGATCGGCCAGACCAGGCGGCCGCTGGCGGCCACCCGCGCCACTTGGGCTGCGCTCTCGACTTTCGGCAGGAGAATGCCCACCACACCGGCATGGGCCTGGCAGAACGCCAGGTCGGCCAGGTGCTGGGGGTGCTCGGGTGCGTTGATTCGTACCCAGGCCCGGACCTGGGGCTGCGCCAGCAGGAAGCGCCCCAGGTGCTCTCGCGCCTGCACCTTGAGGGGTTCCTCGACGGCGTCCTCGAAATCGACGATCACCGCATCGGCGCCACAGGCCAGGGCCTTGGCGAAACGCTCGGGGCGGCTGCCGGGGACGAACAGCGCGGAGCGGACAATGGGGTTGGACATGTTCGGATCCTTGTTATTGGAAGACCAATGGCGGCCGGGCTTGCTGCCCGGCCCCTACGGCAAGAGCCTGGTGTTGCCCTGCCCTCCGTAGGAGCCGGCTTGCCGGCGAAGGCAATCTCAGGGGCCCCTTCGCTGGCAAGCCGGCTCCTACGGGGAGGTTGGGGTTCAGATGACTCCACGGGCCTGCAGTTGCTCGATGCCTTGCGGGCTCAGGCCCAGCTCGGCGAGTATCGCTGCGCTGTGCTGGCCCAGCGCCGGGACTGCGTCCATGCGCGGCGCATAGGCGCTGTTACGCGCCGGTGGCAACAGCGCCGGCAGGCAGCCCGCCGGGCTGTCCACCTGGCGCCAGGCATCCCGGGCCGCCAGTTGCGGGTGCTGCCACACGCCCTGCATGTCGTTGACCCGGGCGTTGGCGATCTGCGCCTGCTCCAGCCGTTCGATCACCTGGGCGACGCTGAGCCGGGCAAAGCGCTCGACGATGATCTGGCGCAGCGCCTCGCGGTTGGCCGAACGCTTGAAGTTGGCGCCAAAGCGCTCGTCCGTGGCCAGTTCGGGCAGCTCCAGCACCTTGTCGCAGAAGGCCGCCCATTCCCGTTCGTTCTGCAGGCCGAGCATCACCGTGCCGCCGTCACCCGCGGGAAACGGCCCGTAGGGGTAGATGGTGGAATGGGCCGCGCCGGCCCGGGGTGGCGGTTCGGCGCCTTCGAAGGCGTAGTACAGGGGGTAGCCCATCCACTCCACCAGGCTTTCCAGCATGCTGATGTCGATGCGGCTGCCCAGGCCGGTGCGCCCACGCAGCAGCAGGGCCGAAAGAATGCCGCTGTAGGCGTACATGCCGGCGGCAATGTCGGCGATCGAGCAACCGGCCTTGGCCATCTGCTCCGGCTCGGGGCCGCCGGTCACCGATACAAAGCCGCCTTCGCTCTGGATCAGCAGGTCGTAGGCCTTTTTCCGCTCATAGGGGCCGCCTTCGCCGTAGCCGGAAATATCGCAGACGATCAGCCGTGGAAAGCGCTCATGCAGCGCCTCGAACGACAGCCCCATGCGCGCCGCCGCCCCCGGTGCCAGGTTCTGCACCAGCACGTCGGCCCCGGCCAGCAGGCTGTCCAGCAGGCCATCGGCTTCGGGCTGCTTGAGGTCCAGGCTCAGGCTTTCCTTGGAGCGGTTGGTCCACACGAAGTGCGAGGCCAGGCCCTTGACCCGCTGGTCGTAGCCTCGGGCGAAATCGCCGCTGCCGGGGCGCTCGACCTTGATCACCCGGGCGCCCAGGTCCGCCAGCTGGCGGGTGCAGAACGGCGCGGCAATGGCGTGCTCCAGGCTGACCACGGTGATGCCGTCCAGGGGCCGTGGCTGTGCTGTGTTGTCAATCATGTTCGGTCCTCGCCCTGTTCGATGTCGGGCATTCAGAGCAGTGAGTTGAGGTCGGCAGCGTCCCGCAGGGCCCAGACCCGGCGGATCAAGGCATTGCCCTGCTCCGGGGTGCGGGCGCCGGAGAACTGCAGCAGGCGCTGGAACTTGTCTTCCAGCTCGGCCCGGGACAGGCCATTGCCCGGGTCACCCTTGGGCTCATCGATGGCGCCGTGCAGGGTGCGGCCGTCCACGCACTGCACCTCGACCCGGCCCAGCCAGCGCGCTGGATAGGCCGCATCGACTTCAGGGTCCAGCTGCATGCCGACCTTGTCGCGAAACGCCGCGACCCGGGGGTCGTTCAGCCCATGGCGCTGGAACTCCGGCAACCCGGCCTTGCCGTGCACGGCGATCAGGCCGAGCACGGTGCCCATGGAGAACTTGGCCTGGTGCACGGTCTGCGGCACCTGGACCCGGCCCAGCACATCGATGGCGCCCTGGTGCACCCGGGTCAGCACCCGGGCAATCTGCCCGTGTTCCAGGCCTTCGCGCTGCATCACCTCAAGCAAGGCATCGGCGGCGGGATGGGTGTGGCGGCACGAGGCGTGGAACTTGAACGAGGTTTCCAGCAGCGCCCAGCGGCTGCCCAGGCGGGCACTGAGCAGTGCCGGTTCGGCATCCCGGGACATGCCGGCGGCCATGCCCTGCTCGCCTTCGAGGATATTGCGCGCGCCGCTCAGGCCGTCCCGGGTCAGGTAGGCAGCCAAAAGGCCATCGGCGGCGGCCTTGGCGGTGTGCAGTTGCTTGGAGTCGGCGGCGTCGCGCAAGAACTCCCAGAGCCCGGCGGCCTGGGTCCCGGCGCTGCCCAGCAGGTTGATGAACTGCTCGCTGTCGAATTCCATCAGCTTGCCCACCGCCACCGCAGCGGCCAGGGTGCCGACGGTGGCCGTGGTGTGGAAGATCCGGTAGTGGGAACGGCCCATGAATTCGCCGATGCGGATCCCCGTCTCATAACCGGCCACCGCCGCCAGCAGCAGCTCGCGGCCGGACTTGCCCAGGTCCTGGGCCGCCGCCAGCGCCGCCGGAAACACCACGGTGGCCGGGTGCAGCACGGAGCTGTTGTGCAGGTCGTCCTGCTCCACCAGGTGCGACGAGGCAGCGTTGACCAGGGCGGCGAAATACGCCGAGCTGCCGGCCCCATTGACCAGGATGCGCGCCGGGCCACTGGCCGGGCCCATGTGCCGGGCATAGGCCTCGAACAAGGGGATCGGGTGCGCGCCCTGGGCCGCCAGGGCCGAGCCCAGCCAGTCGAGGAACAGCTCTTGGGTGCGCAGCAGGACGCTTTCCGGCAGGTCGGCGTAGCGCAGGCCGGCGAGGAACCCGGCCAGATCGTGGGTATGGCTCATGGGGGCTCCTTAGAAGCTGCGGGGCAGCTCCAGCAAATGCTCGGCGACGTAGGACAGGATCAGGTTGGTGGAGATCGGCGCCACCTGGTACAGCCGGGTCTCGCGGAATTTGCGCTCGACGTCGTACTCGCAGGCAAAGCCGAAGCCGCCGTGGGTCTGCAGGCAGGCGTTGGCCGCCTCCCAGGAAGCCTTGGCCGCCAGGTACTTGGCCATGTTGGCGCTGGCCCCGGCGTTGTGCCCGCTGTCGTATTCCTCGCAGGCGCGCCAGCGCATCAGGTCGGCGGCCTCGATCTCGATATGGGCCTCGGCAATCGGGAACTGCACGCCCTGGTTCTGGCCGATGGGCCGGCCGAACACCACCCGGTCGCGGGCATAGGCGCTGGCCTTGTCGATGAACCAGCGGCCATCGCCGATGCATTCGGCGGCGATCAGCGTGCGTTCGGCGTTGAGGCCGTCGAGGATGTACTTGAAGCCCTTGCCCTCCTCGCCAATCAGGCTGTCGGCGGGCAGCTCCAGGTTGTCGAAGAACAGCTCGTTGGTCTCGTGGTTGACCATGTTGGCAATGGGCTGCACGGTCAGGCCGTTGCCGATGGCCTGGCGCAGGTCCACCAGGAAGATCGACATGCCTTCGGACTTCTTGCGCACCTCGGCCAGTGGCGTGGTGCGGGCCAGCAGGATCATCAGGTCGGAATGCTGAATGCGCGAGATCCACACCTTCTGCCCGTTGATCACGTACTTGTCGCCGCGGCGGATGGCAGTGGTCTTGATCTTGGTGGTGTCGGTGCCGGTGGTGGGCTCGGTGACGCCCATCGATTGCAGGCGCAGTTCGCCGCTGGCGAGCTTGGGCAGGTAGTAGCGCTTCTGCGCCTGGCTGCCGTGGCGCAACAGGGTGAACATGTTGTACATCTGCCCGTGCACGGTGCCGGAGTTGCCGCCGCAGCGGTTCACCTCTTCGAGGATCACCGAGGCTTCGGCCAGCCCCAGGCCGGAGCCGCCGTACTCGGCAGGGATCATCGCCGCCAGCCAGCCGGCCTCGGTCAGGGCCTTGACGAAGGCTTCCGGGAAGCCCTTGCGCTCATCGATGCCGCGCCAGTAGGCGGCGTCGAATTCGGCGCACAGGGCACGCACGCCTTCACGGATGGCATTGAGTTCTTCAGTGTCATGGGGGGTCATCAATCGGCACTCCGCCTTTGCTTATTGTTGGAATTCAGTCGAACTGCACTTCGCCGCGCTGGGCCAGCCCGGAGCCGTCGCCGGCCCACAGTTCGGCGTGGCCAGGGGCGCTGATGCGCCCGCCGACCTCGAAAGGCTGCGGGGCAATCAAGGGCCGCAGGCCGCGGTAGGCGAAATGGCGCAGGCGCGCCTCGGGGTGGGCCCGGCAGAAGGCCCCCAGGCTCAGGGTGGCGATCAGCGGGCCGTGCACCACCAGCCCCGGGTAGCCCTCGGTGGCGGTGACGTAGGGATAGTCGTAGTGGATGCGATGGCCGTTGAAGGTCACCGCGCTGTAGCGAAACAGCAGGGTCGGCGTGGGCTCCACCGGCTCGCGCCAGTCGCCTTCGGGCAGCAGCTCGCCACTGCTCATTTTCGGCGGGGACGCTTCGCGGTAGACGATGTCCTGTTCTTCGCGCAGCGCCAGATGGCCGTCCTGAAAATATTCGTGGCACAGGGTGACGAACAGCAGCTTGCCGGTGCGCCCGGCCTTTTCCTCGACCTGGAGGATGGTACTGGTGCAACTGGCCTCGGCGCCGGCCCGCAGCGGCCGGTGAAACGCCAGGCGGCCACCGGCCCACATGCGGTTGCGGTTGGCCGCCGGCGGCAGGAAACCGCCCCGCGCCGGATGCCCGTCGCCGCCCAGGGCCGAGGCCGGCTGTGGCTGCTGGAAGAAACACCAGTGCCACAACGGCGGCAGGGCCTCGCCCGGGGCCGGGGCGGGCTGGCCGAACGTGGCGGCGATGCGGGCCAGCAGGTTATGGCTGAGGTGGTCGTCGATCCGCTGGCTGCGGCCGATCCAGGCGCTGGGGTCGGTGGCACTCATGGTGGCAGGGTCCTGTGGCACGAAGGTGATGGCGGCCATCATGCAAGGGGCTGGCGCGTATGGAGAATTTGCATTTCTATAAACCGGCGTTCGTTTATGCTGAACGCCATTCGCCCCTACCCCTGCCTTCAGGAGCCCGGACATGCATTTCGATCTGGCGGACCTGCGCCTGTTTATCCATATTGCCGAATCCCCCAGCCTGACCCAGGGCGCGCGCCGCGCCTTCCTCTCGCCAGCGGCCGCCAGCGCGCGGATCAAGGCCCTGGAAGGCCAGCTCGAAACCCGCCTGCTGTACCGCGACAGCCGTGGCGTGGAAGTCACCCCCGCCGGCGAACGGCTGCTGCAGCACGCGCGGCTGATCATGCGCCAGGTGGATTACCTGAAAAGCGAATTCACCCAGTACGGCGGCGATTCTTCCGGGCACATCCGCATCTTCGCCAACACCACGGCGGTCACCGAATTCTTGCCGGAAGTGCTGGCGAAATTTCTCTCGGTACGCCCGGGAGTCACGGTGGACCTGCAGGAGCGCCTGTCCCGGGACATCGTTCGCGGTGTGCTGGACGGCACCAGCGACATGGGCATCATCGCCGGCCCGGTGGAAGCCAGCGGCCTGCAGGTGCTGCACTTCAGCACCGACCACCTGGTGCTGATGGTGCCCGTGGGCCACCCGCTGTCGGGGCAGGCTTCGGTGACCCTGGAACAGACCCTGGCCTACCAGCACATCGGCCTGCATGAAGGCAGCACCCTCTTGACCTTCCTGCGCGAGCATGTGGAGCGCCTGGGCAAGCAACTCTCGCTGCGCATCCAGGTGTCGAGCTTCGAAGCGATCTGCCGCATGGTGGAAGCCGGGGTCGGCATCGGCATCATTCCCGAGTCCGCGGCCTTGCGGCACAGCCGCACCATGCAGCTGGTGACGGTGAAGCTGGATGAAAGCTGGGCCGTGCGCGAACGCAGCATCATCGTCCGCGAACTGGAGGCCCTGCCCGGCAGCGTGCGGGCGCTGATCGCGACGCTGATGCCGGCCAGCCAGGAACCTTCTATTGCGGGCAACCCTGGCTGATCCAGGCACTCAGTTCGTCGATCTGGGCCTGAGGCAGAAAGGGGCCGCCGGGGGGCATCTGGCCAAAATCCCCATCCGGCCCCCAGGGGGTGCCCGGGGTTCCGCTCAGGGCATAAATCAGGTTGGAATGCGCGCCATCGCCTTTGACCAGGATAGGTACCGCCTGCCCTGTTTCAGGGTTTTGGATACCCGGCACATTACCGGTCACGAACGACTGGTAGGAGGTCTGCCAGAAGGCCCCGTGAGGCGCTCCGGAGATCGGCAGGTTGTTCTGCGCAACGAAGGCATCGAGCAGGTTCTGTACATCCTTGAAGGTGTTGAGTGCCATGACTATTTCCCTGTGGTAGATGGGGTGAACAATTGCAGATAACGCTGGCTGGCCGCTGCCGCCGACTCAGCCCCTGCCGTCTCGGGAGCCCGAACGTTGCCGCCTTTGAGGATGAAACTGAAATCGAAGCCGGCCACCTGGGCATTGCCATGGCAACCCATGCAGCCTCCCATGTTCACCCCATGCACAGCGGCGGAACCGGCGGATTGGGCAAACACGTTCGGAGGGGGTGGCGCACCTGCGGCCTGGAAGGAAGTCGGAGCACCGTTAGCAGCAATCCGGCCCCTGAATTGCTGCAGGGTATAGTCCGTTTCAACCATGATATTGGCCTGGTAGTACACCGCGGCAGAGTGGCTGGGATCGGTTTTCGATAGCTGCGTGGTGTCGAACGGCTGGGCCTGGACCGAGACCAGCTTGTAGTACTGCCAGGGCGAATTCTTGACATTCTTGGCCTGGCTATAGCTCTGGATAGCCTGATGCGCCGCCTGATTGACCTGAATCACGTCAGCCGCAATCGGCTCATAGCGCTGGTTGATGCAGATCGGGCCGCCCGCCGGAGTACCGCCTTTGGCAATCTCGCGCAGATACAGTTGCTTGCCGGGCTTGCAGAAGGCCCCCAGGGCCTTGACTTGAGGGTTGTTGGGGTCGTCCTGGTAACTCAGCCCGGGATTGGTGGGCATAGGGCCCGGCGCTGGATTGATGATGCGGCCGTTCTCATCCTCAAGCGGCTTGCCACTGGGCAGCAGGATGTTGTCGGCCTGTTCGAAGGTCGCGTAGATAAAACTCGGGGCCGTGGGGGTCTTCTGGATGATGTGCAACGCCACCATCGCCCATTGCGCCTCGAAATAGCAGGTGCCCTTGCCCGGTGGTTGCTCATAGAAGCGCACCGTCTGCCTGTGGAATCGCGAGGGGTCCTCGCCGGGACCCAGCTGGCGCCAGGCGGACTTGACCTCAATGGTGCCGTTGGGAAAGTTGACCCGCGGCGCGCTGGGGAAAGTCGGAGGTGTCTGCTTGACCGCGTTGAAGAAGTTCCGCGCGGCTTGTGCCAGCGCGGGGTTGGCGTACCAGAACTGGTTGGCGGCGACGTAGGTGTATTGCACCTGATTGGCCTTGGCCAGGAAGCGCACCAGCTGGGGGTTGGAATTGCCTCCGGTGGGAGTCGCCGGAACAACACCGGCATACATCTGGTCGAGGCCGATCTGGGTGCTTTCGTCGAGGTTGATCCAGGCCGGCAGTTTGGGTGCGATCTGGCCAGAGCAGGCAGGCACGGTAAAACTGTAGTCATAGGTTGGCGCAGTGCCATAACCATAACTGGGAGCGCCATCAGGCTTGTAGCCCGGGGGGCCGACGTTGGCACTGCCCTTGCCCGGAAAGATCTCAACCTTGCTTCGGTACGTATGCCACACCAGAGGCACGCCCTGGCTGCCGAAAGGCTGGCGGATATCGGGCACATCGCGCTGCCCGCCCAGGGCCGGCCAATTGAGAGCGATGAACTCCTGCCAGGCGAAGGCCGCAGCCTGTGCCAACGTTGCCTGGGATGCCCCCCCGGGTATATCGGCGGGTACCTCGGGCGATACGGTTATCGACACCGGGGCGGCGTTCGAAACGCCGCCCAGAAGCGCCAGACCAACACTGATAGCAATGTAGGAAACCTGCCGCTGCAAACGATTCTTGTCTTGTTGATGCTCCATATCCTGACTCCTCCCTTGGCTGTTCGAGAGCGTAGATCAGCGCTCTCACGGCAACGCGCCAGGAAAAAGAACATTAGGCGCTAGCATTAATAGCCAAATGCCTGTACGCCAGCAGCGGTGGCGGCTTGAACGGGTCGTGACCGGTGATCGCCCTGGCCGGCAGCGCAAGCAGAGACATTGATGCCGATCAAGTGCCCGCCTCGCCAGCGGAGTAAACCTGAAGCCAATCAGGGCTGTGTGCGCAGCCCGCCCTTTGGCTCCGCGGAGACTTGACCATGCCCAGCACCGCTCTCGATACCCTCGCCCACCCGCCGTTCCCGGCGCAGCAAGGCCAATACTGGATCGACGCCCTGAACGATGGCAGCCATGTGCTGATCCGCCCGCTGCGGCCCCAGGACCGAGAGCGGGAAAAGGCCTTTATCGAAAACCTCTCCCCGGCCACGCGGCACCAGCGCTTTCTCGGTGAGATCAAGGAAGTGGGCGAGCAACTGCTCAATCAACTGATGGATGTCGGCACGCCGCAGCGGGTGGCTTATGTGGCCCTGGTCCACGACAACGGCGAACTGCGGGAAGTGGGGATCAGCCGCTACGCCCAGGTCGACGAGCAGCCCTCGCATTGCGAGTTCGCCGTGACCATCGCCGATGAGTGGCAAGGCAAGGGCCTCGGCG
The DNA here is from genome assembly GCF_058799535.1 of Pseudomonas sp. GW822-FHT06D10. NCBI lineage: Bacteria > Pseudomonadati > Pseudomonadota > Gammaproteobacteria > Pseudomonadales > Pseudomonadaceae > Pseudomonas > Pseudomonas sp. GW822-FHT06D10. Next base: position 85,633 of record NZ_JBXALN010000004.1, read on the forward strand.
CGCTATTGATGCAGCACCTGATCGACGAAGCCCGCAACAACGGTTTCCAGCAGATGTACTCGGTGGATTCCGCCGCCAACTACAGCATGCGCCGCCTGGCAAAACAGCTGGGCATGCGCAGCGCCATCGACCCCGATGACGCCACCCAGGTGATCCACAGCCTGGCGCTGTAACGCCAGAGCGCTCCGCGCCTCGGCCCGAGGCGCGGCCGCATTGCCCGCAGAACCGCCCCGCCGCCGATACTGAAGTCAAGCCACAGCCGACAGGTGCTCGTAGAGAATTCCCGAGCCGACGATGATCAGCACCACCCCGCCCAGCACTTCGGCGCGCTGGCCCATCACCGTGCCAATGGCGCGGCCCAGCATCACTCCCAGGGTGACCATGGTCATGGTGGCCAGGCCGATGGCGCTGGCCGCGACCCAGATGTTGACGTTGACGAACGCTAGCCCCACCCCCACCGCCAGGGCATCGATGCTGGTGGCCAGGCCGGTCACCGCCAGCAGCCAGAAGCCGTGCTGGCGCGGTTTTTCCTCCTCGGCCTCGGCCTGCTGGCGGGTGCCGTTGTAGATCATGTGCAGGCCCAGCAACAGCAGCAGGCTGAAGGCGATCCAGTGGTCCCAGTTGGCCACCCATTGAGTCGCGGCCTGGCCGATGAACCAGCCCACCACCGGGGTGATGGCTTCAATGACGCCGAAGATCAGGCCGATGCGCAAAGCTTCCAGCAGGCGCGGCTTGAGCATGGCCGAACCCTTGCCCACCGCGGCGGCGAAGGCATCGGTGGACATGGCGAAGGCGAGAAAGATGATCGAGGCTGGGTTCACGTTGAGTCTTCCGGTCGGGCTTGAGTCCACGACATGCCCACGCGCCCGACTTCAGCGCAGGTATGTCGATGGTCTCACCAACCGAAACGGTGCCCGTACCACGGCAGGTTGCCGAGAATGTTGATACGGGCGCCACCGCAGGGCGCGGTGGCAGGTTACTCCCCAAAGAGGCGCGCAGCTTAGCCGGCCACATGTGAAAATTTCATCAGCACCGCGTCACGACAGCTGCTCGCACAGCGGCTAGCCTGTGCAATCCACCCGTTGATTCGTGGAGGTACCCCATGCAACTCCAGGGCTCCTGCCATTGCGGCGCCGTGCACTTCAGCCTGTCCAGCCGCCATCCCTATCCCTACCAGCGCTGCTACTGCTCGATCTGCCGCAAGACCCAGGGCGGTGGCGGCTACGCCATCAACCTGGGGGGCGATGCGGCCAGCCTCAAGGTACGCGGGCGCAAGCACATCGTCATCTACCATGCCCGGCTCAAGCCCGCCGGTGCCGCCCGGGCCCACAGCAGCAGCGCCGAACGGCACTTCTGCGGGCGCTGCGGCTCCGGGCTGTGGCTGTTCAGCCCGCAATGGCCGGAGCTGATCCACCCTTTTGCCTCGGCCATCGACACCCCGTTGCCGGTGCCGCCGCAGCACACCCACCTGATGCTCGACTCCAGGGCGCCCTGGGTCGAGGTCGATGCCGGGGCGCACGACCTGCAGTTCGCCGAATACCCCGAGGAATCGATTGCCCAGTGGCACCAGCGCCTGGGGCTGGAGGCCTGAGCGCAACCGGGGCTTAACAGTCTTTGACAGTTTCCCGACAAAGCTGTCAAAGACTGCCACGCCCCCCTTCCCTAGCATCCGCTGATCCAATTGGCCCTCGGGTGCTGCATGTCCCGCAAACTTCTCGGCCTGCCGCTGGTGGGCCTGCTCTTGAGCAACCTCGGCTGCAACGGCCAGCCTCCGGCGCCGCCGCCCATCGCGCCCGGCGATTACGCCAGCATCATCGGCTACCTGAAGCAGTACATCCCGCAACAGATGGCCGAACATCAGGTGCCCGGGCTGTCCATCGCCCTGGTGGACGGCCAGCAACTGATCTGGGCCCGGGGCTTTGGCTTCGCCGACCAGGCCCGGGGCCTGCAAGTGACCGAAAACACCGCGTTTCGCGCCGGTGCCCTGTCGCAATTGCTGACTGCCACGGCGGTAATGCAACTGGTGGAACAAGGGCGCCTGCAACTGGACGCGCCGCTGCAGGACACCCTCAGGGAGTTCTACGTCCGCTCGCGCTTTCACGAGGACCAGAACGCCGCCGACCGGGCCGTGACTCTGCGCCGCCTGCTCAGCCACCAGGGCGGCATTCCCAGCGAATACCTGCGCGACGCACGCACCCCCAACGCCCTCGACGAACTGCCGGGAAAGCTCAGCGGGCTGTGGCTGAGCAACGCTCCGGGAACCCAGACCGCCTACTCCAACCTCGGTTATGCCCTGCTCGGGGCAGCGGTGGAGCGCAGCAGCGGCGTGGATTTCGAACAGCAGTTGCAGAAGAGCCTGCTGCGCCCACTGGGCATGAGCCAGTCGAGCTTTGTCGGGGACAGCCGCGCCCAGCCCTACCGGGCAAAAGGCTATGAAGACGGTGTCAGCAGCGATGCGCTGGTCCGCGACCTTTCCGCCCAGGGCCTGTGGAGCAGCCCGCGGGACCTGAGCCGCTATGTGCGCATGCTGTTCGCCCAGGGCCGGTACCAGGACCGCCAACTGCTCTCGGCGGCATCCATCGACGAAATGGTGCGCACGCAGAACGCCGGCAACCCGCTGGATTTCGACTGCCAGGTAGGCCTTGGCTGGTTCCTGTCGCCCTGCGGCGAGGAATGGGTCCGGCCAGATATTCGCACCTGGCAGCAAAGCGGTTTCGGCGAGGGCTTTCATGCCCGGATCAGCGTGCTGGCCGAGCAGCAGCTGGCGGTGATCGTGATGAGCAATTCCGACAGCGGCGAGGCCCTGGCCCAGCCCCTGGTGCCCCAGGTACTGCGCATGCTGCTGCAGGCCCACGGCACCCCGCCACCGCAACCGGCCACGGCCCCCCAGGCCCAGCAACGTCGGGTTCCGCAAGCGGCGGATCGCCGGCACCTGGCGGGCTTCTATGCCACCCGCTGGGGTGTGCTGCGGATCCGCGACCAGCACCAGCGCCTGTACGCCGAGCTGGCCGGCGAGCGCTACGAACTGCTGCGGGACGAACAGGGCTGGCTGCGGGTGCGCAAGAAGCGCCTCGGGCTCTGGCCCCAGGACCTGGGCCCGCTGGGGCAACTGCAACTGGACGTGATGCAGGTCCAGGGCCATCGGGTGTTCACCGCCAAGAGCCACGGCCAGTTGCTGGCGGTGGGAGAACGGATCGAACCGGTGCCCCTGACGGACAACTGGCTGGCCACGGTCGGCACCTACCAAGCTCTGAGCGACGCCCCCGGCGAACCGCCCATCAACGGCATGGACATCGCCCTGGAGGACGGCTTCCTGATGATCCGCAGCCTGCAGCAAGGCCGTCCCCTCACCGACTACATCCTCGCCCCGGTGGACAACGCCCACGCGGTGATCGCCGGCAACGGCCCGGGCCTGGGCGACACCGTGCGCCGCCAGGTCAACGGCGTGAACGTCCTGGGCTACTCATTCAAACGCACCTATAACGCCAACCACCTGAGGTTCTGACCCTTCATGAAAACCCTGAAACACTCCACCACCGCCGCCTTGTGGGCCGGCACCCTGGGCCTGAGCACGGTCTGCGGCACGCTGCACGCCGAAGACTGGAAGTACGGCGTGCACGCCGGGGTGGCCAGCGTGCCGCGCTACAGCGGCAGTGACGAACGCGCCCTGGCGCCGATTCTCGGCGGCGAGATCATCAGCCCCTGGGGCGTGTTCCTCAATACCGACCAGGGCCTGGGCTGGGGCAACGAATGGGGCGACCTGTCGTTCAGTACCTGGGTCGGCCCGAGCGAATTACGGCGCGACAAGAACCACCTGGGCCAGGGCTCCAAGCGCCTCAAGGGCATGGGCGAAATAAAGACCCGGGCACAGTTCGGCGCGCACCTGGGCTATGACCTGGGGCCGTTCGAACTGGGCGCCACCCTGACCCACGCGGTGAAGAAGAACGACAACCGCGACACCGGCTCGGCCTACAGCGCACTGGAACTGAGCATTGGCAGCAACCTCTACCAGGGCCGCTTCGGCAGCCTGGATGCCAGCCTCAACAGCCTGTTCGGCAACGCCGACTACATGCAGACCTGGTACGGGGTGAGCGACACCCAGGCGGCCCACAGCCGCTTCGGCGCCTACCGGGCCAAGGGTGGACGGGTCAGCAGCGGCGCCGACCTGGCCTGGACCCTGCCCCTCAATGAGCAGACCAAGGTCTCGACCCTGCTGTCGATGAAGTACCTGAGCAAGGAAGCCGGCGACAGCCCGATCGTCGACCGGCGCATGCAGACCAGCATCGCCACTCAACTTGAGTACAGCTTCTAAGAAAGGGAGCGCGCGGCCCGTGATCACGGGCCGCGTTGCTGCGCAGGTTCAGGGCTGCGCGCGAACCTCAGTCGAGGTGGGCCCAGGTCATGCGGAACGAGGCACCGCCCCACTCCGAATCCGCCACTTCGACCTTGCCGCCGTGCCATTGCGAGACCCGCCGCACCAGCGCCAGGCCCAGGCCGAAACCGCCGGTACGCCGGTCACGGCTGGCGTCGAGACGGGAAAACGGCTCGAAGATCTTCTCCCGGCCATCCACCGGCACCCCGGGACCATCATCGTTGACCCGCACTTCGTAGCCATGCTCCAGGCGCACCAGGGACACCTCGACCCGGCGGTCGGCGTAGCGGATGGCGTTGCGCAGCAGGTTGATCACTGCCCGGGCCATGAAGCGCGGTTCGATGCGCACGTACTCCACCTGGCAGGAACGGATCAGCAGTTGCACCCCGGCCGCCTCGGCCTCCAGGGCCACGCTGCCGACCACGCTGTCGAGCCAGCTCTGGGCCTGGATGTTTTCCCGGTTGATGGTGGCCGCGCCATGTTCCAGGCTGGCGTAGCTGAGGAGTTCGGAGACCATTTCCTCCAGCTCGCCGAGGTCGGCATACATGTCGGCGATCAACTCGCGGTTTTCATCCGGATCTGGCTGTTGCTGCAACTGGTCCAGCTCGAAGGACAGCCGGGCGATGGGCGTGCGCAGTTCGTGGGACACCGCGTTGGTCAACTCGCGCTGATTGGCGATCAGCCCCTCGATGCGCGCCGCCATGCGGTTGAAGTGCTGGGCCAGGTCGCGGATGTTGGAACGCCGCGACAGGTGCAGCCGGGTGCCCAGGTCGTTGTCGCCAAAACGTTCGGCGGCCAGGCGCAGGCGCTCCAGGTCGCGCCAGTGCGGGCGCACCCAGAAGTACAGGACGATGGCCAGCAGCGCGCCGAGCAAGGCATAGGCGGCGATGTTGTAGAGCAGGGTCAGGGGCGGGTCTTCCGGCAGCTTGATGCTCAACAGTTGCTTGCCGCCGTCGATGCTGCCGATGAATTCGGTGAACTCCTCGCGCACCACCAACTGGTTGGAATCCAGCAGGGCCTGTTCGCGCACGCTCAGGTCCAGGTCGTCGGCCTGCACCAGTTTGAGCAGCAGCCCGTAGTGCGGCTTGAGCTGCTCCAACTGCTGCTGACGCCCGGCCTCGTCGAACGGCCGCAACTGTTCGCTCAGGCTGTAGGCCGGCCCGCGCACCGCATCGCGGTTGTAGGACTCGATCAGGTCGGCGGCCAGGTAGTTGATGAAGATGTGTTGCACCGCGGTCATGGCCCCGGCGAAGCCCAGGGCCAGGAACAGGTAGAGCCCCAGAAACAGACGCAGCATTCAAACCTCCCAGGCGAACGGATTGAACAGGTAGCCCTTGCCCCACACGGTCTTGATGCACACCGGCTCGCGCGGGTTGTCCTTGAGCTTGCCCCGCAGCTTGCTGATGTAGACGTCGACACTGCGGTTGAGGCCGTCGAACTCGATGCCGCGCATGCGGTTGAGGATGTCGTCCCGGGACAGGGTCTTGCCCGGCGCGCTGGCCAGCAGCCAGAGCAGCTCGAATTCCATGGTGGTCAGTTCCACCGGCTCGCCCGCCAGGCGCACCTCGCGGCTGTTGCGGTCGATGCTCAGCACGCCGAATGCCAGGGCCCCGCGCAGGGTGGTGGTTTCCGGCACCTGGCGCCGTTGCAGGGCCCGCAGGCGCGCCAGCAGCACCGCCGGTTTTATAGGCTTGATCACGTAGTCATCGGCGCCGGATTCCAGGCCGAGAATGTGGTCCAGGTCGTCTTCCTTGGCGGTGAGGATGACGATGGGGGTGTCCGCCACGGCGCGGATCTCCCGGCACACGTGCAGGCCGCTCTGGCCGGGCAGCATCAGGTCGAGCACCACCAGTTTCGGTTTGAATTCGAGAAATGCCGCCAGGGCGGTGTCGCCGCGGTGGACCGTCAGCACTTCAAAGCCGTGCTGGGACAGAAAATGCGCGATCAGCCCGGCGAGCTTCTCGTCATCTTCCACCAGCAACACCTTGCCAAGACCCAGGTTTTCCATATTTGCCAATCTGTGAACGCACAATTTGTGCGCGCGCATTATAGGGGGCAAGAGGTTAAGGAAAGGATAACGCAAGCCACAAAACCCGGGACTTGCAGCGGTTTTGCGCGATATTTCATTCTTTTAAGAGTTTTTAACAATTTGCCCCTGCTTTTACACAAGGGCAGTCGTTCACCAGGCCGGCACGCCACTGTGAAAACGGAACTCCGGATCCGGCGACTCGATCAGTTCCTGCTCCGCCGCCCGCACCCGATCGATGACCTGGGCGATGTCCTTGGCGTCGCCATACTGATAGGCCAGCTTCAGGTAGCCCTGGTAGTGCCGGGCCTCGCTTTTGAGCAGGCCGAAGTAGAACTTGCCCAGTTCCTCGTCCAGGTGCGGCACCAGGGCTTCGAAACGCTCGCAGCTGCGGGCTTCGATAAAGGCGCCCACCACCAGGGTGTCCACCAGCTTCACCGGCTCGTGGCTGCGCACCACCTTGCGCAGGCCCGAGGCATAGCGCCCGGCATGCAACTGGCGCAGCTCGACCTTGCGCTTCTTCATCAGGCGCAGGACCTGCTCATGGTGCACCAGCTCTTCCCGGGCCAGGCGCGACATCATGTTGATCAGGTCGACATGGGCGTGGTACTTGGCGATCAGGCTCAAGGCGGTGCTGGCGGCCTTGAACTCGCAGTTCTTGTGGTCGATCAGCAGGGTTTCCTGGTCGGCCAGGGCCGCCTGGACCCAGGCGTCGGGCGTGCGGCAGCCAAGAAAGTCGGGAATTTCAGGAAAGTTCATCGGCGCATTTCCGAACAATCAGCCACCACCGCAAAGCGGCAGGCAGCACTATCAGTGATCGTTAACATGAGGCTCACGGGACAAAAGGCTTCATAGCGAAAGGCCGGCGATTATACCGGCCGGGCCGCAGACCACCAGCGGCCGCGATTGATATGCATCAACATCCGGCCCGGGCGCCAGCAACTATAGTTGTGCACGCTAGGGTCTGTTCCCGTTTGGTGACGAGCCGCGTTGCGGGGCCAAACGGGAACAGACCCTAACCGTTCATCCCTTCCTGGAGATCCCGATCATGCAAAGCATCCGCAGTATCCTGGTGGTCATCGATCCCACGCCCGGCGAAAGCCTTGCCCTCAAGCGCGCCAAGCTGATTGCCGGGGTCACCCAGGCCCACCTGCACCTGCTGGTCTGCGACAGAAAGCACGAGCATTCGGCGCTGCTGAGCGTACTCAAGAGCAGCCTCACCGGCGAAGGCTACAGCGTCACCACCGAGCAGGCCTGGAACGAAAGCCTGCACGAAACCATCATCGATGTGCAGCAGGCCGAGGGCTGCGGCCTGGTGATCAAGCAGCACCTGCCGGACGCCCCGCTGAAGAAAGCCCTGCTGACCCCGGCGGACTGGAAACTGCTGCGCTACTGCCCGACCCCGGTGCTGCTGGTCAAGACCGCCACGCCCTGGGTCGGCGGCGTGGTGATGGCCGCCATCGACGTCGGCAACATGGACGGCGAGCACCGGGCCTTGCACGCCAGTATCGTCGACCACGGCTTCGATATCGCCAGCCTGGCCAAGGCCCAGTTGCATGTGATCAGCGCTCACCCGTCGCCGATGCTGTCGGCCGCCGACCCGGTGTTCCAGCTCAAGGAAACCATCGAGGCGCGCTATCGCGAGCAGTGCAAGGCGTTCCAGGCCGAGTTCGACATCGACGACGCCCACCTGCATATCGAGGAAGGCCCGGCCGATGTGCTGATTCCCCACCTGGCCCACAAGCTTGGCGCCGTGCTGACCATCATCGGCACCGTGGCCCGCACCGGGATTTCCGGGGCACTGATCGGCAACACCGCCGAAGTGGTGCTCGACTCCCTGGACAGCGACGTGCTGGTGCTCAAGCCGGCGGACATCATGGATCACCTGGAAGAGCTGGCGGCCAAGGCTTGAGCCCCCTCCCCGCAACGCCATCGCGTAATCTGCGCCGTCCATGACGGCGCTTTCGCTGGCAAGCCAGTCCTACAGAGCCCGATCAACCTCACCCCGTAGGAGCCGGCTTGCCAGCGAAGAGGCCCGCAAGCCTTGCACCGCCCTGGCGGCCGTCTTCGCTGGCAAGCCAGCTCCTACAGTGGCATTTGCGTGGGGGGCGCCTTGGCGGCGAAGCACTCAGCCGAGGGCATCCTTGAGAAAGCCGGGGGCGATGTAGCGCTGGTAGTGGGCTTCGGACAGCAGGAAGAATTCCCGATCAATGGCGTCGCGCAACTCCGGCAAGGCCCAGTCGCGAAACTCCGGCAGCAGCACCATCCCATAGGCATCGAGCTGGTTGATCACTCGCGCGCCGCGGGCAATCAGCTGGTAGGCCCAGCAATACTCGGACTGATGGGGCACGAAGCGGATCTTGCGCTGCTCCAGTTGCTCGCGCAGGCGCACCGGATCGAAGACTTCCAGCTTGGCCGCCATCACCTGCACCAGCAGGTGCTCAAGACGCAGCCAGACCGCGCGTTTTTCCTCCTCGTTGTAACCATTCCAGTTGATCACTTCATGGTGGAAACGCTTGCAGCCACGGCATACCAGATCGCCGTAAACCGTGGAACAGAGGCCGACGCAGGGGGTCTTGATGGTCTGATTGGGCATAGATAGACAACGCACGCAAAAGCAAAACAGTGGGCAATGTTAGCCCTTTGTCTAAGATTGATCACCCCTCAAACTTCAATACAGCAACTTACGTTGAGGCTTTTTTTACCGTAGAATCAGCCAGCCTTTTTAGGCGCCAATGTCCGTTTGAAGCTGTTTTCAAAGCGTCACGAGCACAGTCGTTCCTTCAGAGCGGTGTTGGCGAGGGGTTTTTCCAGCGGGGAAAAACCCAACGCCAACCCTCATCAGCTCCCCGTTCTGCAGGCGTAAAACTTTGAAAGCAGCTTCTGTAAGGAATTGTCGGTAATTCTGGCTAAGTGGCCCACAACGCCACGCAGCGCATGAGTACGGCAATTTCGGGATGAGCGTCCCGGACACCCATTTGGGACCACTGATGAGGGTAATAACTGTGCTTGAAGCCTACCGCAAACATATCGAAGAGCGTGCAGCACTGGGTATCGTTCCCCAGCCGCTTAACGCCGAACAAACTGCAGGCCTGGTCGAGCTGCTGAAGAATCCCCCGGCTGGCGAAGAAGCTTTCCTCGTTGACCTGATCACCAATCGCGTTCCACCAGGAGTCGACGAAGCCGCCTACGTCAAGGCCGGTTTCCTCTCCGCGCTGGCCAAAGGCGAAGCTTCCTCCCCTCTGATCGACAAGAAGCGCGCCGTTGAACTGCTGGGCACCATGCAGGGCGGCTACAACATCGTGACCCTGGTGAACCTGCTGGACGACGCCGAACTGGCGCCAGTGGCCGCCGCTCAACTCAAGCACACCCTGCTGATGTTCGACGCCTTCCACGACGTCGCGGAAAAAGCCAAGAACGGCAACGTTCACGCCCAAGGCGTACTGCAATCCTGGGCCGACGGCGAGTGGTTCAAGAACCGCCCGGTACTGGCCGACAAGATCAGCCTGCGGGTGTTCAAGGTCACCGGCGAAACCAACACCGACGACCTCTCCCCTGCTCCTGATGCCTGGTCCCGCCCGGACATCCCGCTGCACGCCCTGGCCATGCTGAAAATGGCCCGTGACGGCATCGTTCCGGACGAGCAAGGCAAGACCGGCCCGATGAAGCAGATCGAAGAAATGCGCGGTCAAGGCTTCCCGATCGCCTACGTCGGCGACGTGGTCGGCACCGGTTCCTCGCGTAAATCGGCCACCAACTCGGTGCTGTGGTTCTTCGGCGACGACGTGCCTTATGTTCCGAACAAGCGTGCCGGCGGCTTCTGCTTCGGCAGCAAGATCGCCCCGATCTTCTACAACACCATGGAAGACGCCGGCGCCCTGCCGATCGAATTCGACGTGTCGAAGATGAACATGGGCGACGTGATCGACCTGTACCCGCACGCAGGCAAAGTCTGCAAGCACGGTACCGACGAAGTCCTGGCCACCTTCGAAATGAAGACCCCGGTCCTGCTCGACGAAGTCCGTGCCGGCGGCCGTATCCCGCTGATCATCGGCCGTGGCCTGACCGAGAAGGCTCGCGCCGAACTGGGCCTGCCTGCGTTCGACCTGTTCAAGAAGCCCGAAGCCCCTGTTGAAAGCACCAAGGGCTTCACCCTGGCGCAGAAGATGGTCGGCAAGGCCTGCGGCCTGGCAGAAGGCAAAGGCGTTCGTCCTGGCACCTACTGCGAACCGAAGATGACCACCGTGGGCTCCCAGGACACCACAGGTCCCATGACCCGTGACGAACTGAAAGACCTGGCGTGCCTGGGCTTCTCCGCTGACCTGGTGATGCAGTCCTTCTGCCACACCGCGGCGTATCCGAAGCCGATCGACGTGACCACCCACCACACCCTGCCTGACTTCATCATGACCCGCGGCGGCGTTTCCCTGCGTCCGGGCGACGGCATCATCCACTCGTGGCTGAACCGCATGCTGCTGCCGGACACCGTCGGTACCGGTGGTGACTCCCACACCCGTTTCCCGATGGGCATCTCGTTCCCGGCCGGTTCCGGCCTGGTGGCGTTCGCCGCTGCCACCGGCGTCATGCCGCTGGACATGCCGGAATCGATCCTGGTGCGCTTCAAGGGCAAAATGAAACCTGGCATCACCCTGCGTGACCTGGTCCATGCCATTCCTTACTTCGCCATCCAGAACGGCCTGCTGACCGTCGAGAAGAAAGGCAAGAAAAACGCCTTCTCCGGCCGCATCCTGGAAATCGAAGGCCTGGAAGGCCTGACCCTGGAGCAGGCGTTCGAACTGTCCGACGCCTCGGCCGAACGTTCGGCTGCCGGTTGCACCATCAAGCTGTCGAAAGAGTCGATCACCGAGTACCTGCAGTCCAACATCACCCTGCTGCGCTGGATGATCGGCGAAGGCTACGGTGACGCACGTACCCTGGAACGTCGCGCTCAAGCGATGGAAGCCTGGATCGCCAACCCGCAACTGATGGAAGCCGATGCCGACGCCGAATACGCCGAAATCATCGAAATCGACCTGGCCGACATCAGCGAGCCGGTACTGTGCGCGCCGAACGACCCGGACGACGCCCGTCTGCTGTCCAGCGTTGCTGGCGAGAAGATCGACGAAGTGTTCATCGGTTCGTGCATGACCAACATCGGTCACTTCCGCGCTGCCGGTAAACTGCTGGATCAGGTCAAGGGCCAGCTGCCAACCCGTCTGTGGCTGTCGCCGCCGACCAAGATGGACGCTCACCAACTGACCGAAGAAGGCTACTACGGCATCTACGGCAAGGCCGGCGCACGCATGGAAATGCCGGGCTGCTCGCTGTGCATGGGTAACCAGGCACGCGTCGAGCCGAACAGCACCGTGGTGTCGACCTCGACCCGTAACTTCCCGAACCGTCTGGGTGATGGCGCCAACGTCTACCTGGCTTCAGCCGAGCTGGCGTCGGTGGCTTCGATCCTGGGTCGCCTGCCGACCGTCGAGGAGTACATGGAATACGCTGGCAAGATCGACAGCATGGCGGCCGATATCTACCGCTACCTGTCCTTCGACCAGATCGCCGAGTTCCGTGAAGCGGCTGCCAACGCCAACATCCCGGTGGTGCAAGCCTAAGGCTGTAGCGTTGTAAGAAGGAACGCCGCGTATTCCACGATACGCGGCGTTTTTTTATGCCTGGGAAATAGCCCCGGCCTTCCAGCCCCGCAGGCTCTCCTGCAGCGTGTCGTCGACGCTGGTGCCGCTGAGCAGCACCTGGTACTCGCGGCTCGACGGCAGCAGTGCCAGGGCGTCCTTGGACTCGTGCTTGAGCCGCGCCAGGGCCAGGTGCTTGTGCTCCAGGCTGACCTGGCGGAAGAACTCGTCCAGGGCCTCGATGCTGGTGCCGTCCAGGTCCGGGGACTCCTCCAGGCTGAGGATGATGCTGTGGATCGGCGCCTGCACATGGCGGATCAGGCGCAGGGCGCCGCCGAGGATGCGTTCGGCGTTGGCGAAGAACAGCGCCTCCCCCGGCCGCAGGATCAGCACGCCGGGCACCTGCCGGGCCTGAGGATGACGGCTGAGATCGACAAAGTCGTGGCCGCTGCCCAGTTGCCCGAGGATCTGGATATCCGCCGCCGACATCTGCCGCAGCAGCAACAGGATGCTGATGCCCACTGACAGCAGCAGCCCGTCCAGCACCCCCAGCACCAGCACCGCGCTGACCGCGCAGATCACCAGCACCCGGTCACGCCGCCAGATGAAGTAGCGCCCCAGGGGTTGCAGGCTCAGGCCATGGCCCAGGGCGTACATGACAATCGCCGCCAGCACCGGCTCCGGGGTCAGGGCGATATAGGGCAGCACGGTCAGCACGATGAGCAGCATCACCGCCGCCGCGGTCAGCCCTGCCAGGCGCGAGCGCGCCCCGGCCGCTTCATTGGCGGAGGTGGCCGAGTAGCCGGCCCCTGCGGGCATGCCATGGAACAGCCCCGAGAGCAGATTGGAAGCGCCCAGGGCCAGCAGGTCGCGGTTGGAGGAAACCCGGTCGCCATGCTTCAGGGCAAAGGAGCTGATGGAACCATAGGATTCGGCATACAGGATCATCACCAGGGCGAACGCCAGCTCCCCCAGGCGCAGCCAGTCGGCAAAAGGCAGTTGCGGCAGGCTCGGCACCTCCAGCTTGAGTTCGATGACCCCGATCAGGTCGACGCCATGGGCCGGCAGGTTGAACCACTGGCCGGCGCCAATGCCGATCACCACCGCCACCAGCCCGCCGGGTACATAGGGAATTCGCGAGCAGATCCCCAGCACCAGCAGCGCCACCGCCGCCACCGCGGCGCCGGCCCAGTTCCATTGCGGCCACTGCTCCAGCAACTGCGGCAGGAAGCGCACCAGGTTACCGGTGCTCAGGTGCACCCCGACCACGGTGGCGAACTGCTTAAGGACAATGGTCAATGCCAGGCCGAAGGCAAAGCCGCGCAGCACCGGCTTGGCAATGAAGGCGGTCACGCCGCCCAGGCGGAACAGCCCGGCCAGCAGGAAGAACACCCCAGTGAGCAGCACCAGGGCAAAGGCCAGGCTCAGGCGCAGCTGGGCGTCGCCACCGGCCAGGGACAGGGTGGCCGCCGCCAGCACCGCGGCCGACGATGAAGTGGCAGAAACAATGGCAAAGCGGCTGGTGCCCAACAGGCCGTAGCACAGCAACCCGGCAAACAGGGCAATGACCCCGGCCTGGGGCGGCAAGGCGGCGATGCTGGAATAGGCTACGGCTTCCGGTAACAACAAGCCGGCAATGGACAGGCCGGCCAGCAGGTCGCGGGTGCGCTTGGGTGCAGCGGTTGGAGGGGTCAGGGGTTCAGTGGTCAATCGGGTTCATCCGTGACAACGCAAAATCCAGATTCAGGGGGTGTCGCCCAACGGAACAAACGTGTTTGGGCAGGCTTGCAGCCAGAGGAACGGGAATGGCCACGGGCGGGTTCCTGGCAGCAATAAGAGCACCAGCTTAGCCCTTTATTCAAGGCAGCAAACAATCCTGATCAATGCCTTGAACGACAACGCCGCCGGTACAGTGAAGTACCGACGGCGTTGTGTGCAGCAGCGGGTTCGCCAGGGAGGCGTCCGCGCGCCTTGCAGTTGGCTTGCGGGCCTCTTCGCCGGCAAGCCGGCTCCTACCGGAAGGCGCCGGGAGGCTGTCAGGACGCCAGGGAGTACACCAGGGCAGTAATGGCCACCAGGCCCACCAGGGTCACGAAGACGTTGGAGGCCTGGCCGCGGTAGCGGGCCATGGCCGGCACCTTGCGGATGGCGTACATCGGCATCAGGAACAGGATCGCCGCGATCACCGGGCCGCCCATGGTCTCGATCATCGTCAGGATGCTCGGGTTGAGGGTGGCCACGGCCCAGCAGATCACCAGCATGAAGGCGGCGGTGACGCGGTCCAGGGTTTTCGTGCCCGGGCGCCGGCCGCTCTTGCCGATCAGGCCCTTGAGGCCTTCGCTGGCACCGATGTAGTGGCCCAGGAAGGACTTGGCAATGGCCACGAAGGCAATCAACGGCGCGGCAAAGGCGATGGTCGGATTCTGGAAATGGTTGGCCAGGTAGGACAGGATCGACAGGTTCTGCGCCTTGGCTTCGGCCAGTTGCGCCGGGCTCAGGGTCAGTACGCAGCTGAAGACGAAGAACAGCACCATGCCCACCATCAGCAGGTGGGCGCGGGAGAGAATCTGCGAGCTGCGCTCTTCGGCGTGCACGCCATAGCGGCGCTTCTGGTCCACGGCAAAGGCCGAGATGATCGGCGAATGGTTGAACGAGAAGACCATCACCGGAATCGCCAGCCACAGGGTATGCAGGAAGGCCGAAGGCGCCGGGACATCGCTGACGGTGGCGAGGATGCCGCCATTCCAGTGCGGGATCAGGAACACCGCGAGGAACAGCAGGGCCACGATGAACGGGTAGACCATCAGGCTCATGGCCTTGACGATCACCTGCTCGCCGCAACGCACCACCACCAGCAGGCCGAAGATCAGCACCAGGGCCAGGATCGCCCGCGGTGGCGGCGCGATGTGCAGTTGGTTGGTCATGAAGCTGTCTACGGTGTTGGTCAGGGCCACGCTGTAGATCAGCAGGATCGGGAAGATCGCGAAGAAGTAGAGCAAGGTGATCAGGGCACCGGCGGTGAGGCCGAAATGCTCTTCCACCACGTCAGTGATGTCCGCGCCGTCACGCCCGGAAAGCACGAAGCGGGTCAGGCCGCGGTGTGCATAGAAGGTCATGGGGAAGGCCAGCAGCGCCAGGATCAACAGCGGCCAGAAACCGCCGATGCCGGCATTGATGGGCAGAAACAGGGTACCGGCACCGATGGCCGTGCCAAACAGGCCGAGCATCCAGGTGGTGTCTTGGCGGTTCCAGCGGGTCAGGGTCGCTGGGGCCGCGGTTTCAAAGCGTTGATCAACGCTGTTGGCCTGATCATTCATCCGGTGGGATCTCCACATTCCGGTCGTTTGCCATTCACCCGGGCGTATCGGAGTACCCGACAGGCAGTGCCCGAGCGAAAAGAGGGGGCGCGATTGTCCGGGATTCCAAGGGCGCTGCATAGACTCAGCTGAGGAACGGTTTATGCGCTGCAGGTATTTTTTCGTTTGATGGGAAAGCGTCTGGCCCGGCCCTCTCCCGCTCAATCCGGGTTCCGCAGGAGCTGGCTTGCCAGCGAAAGGCGCCCGCCTGAAGACGCCATTCGCCGGCAAGCCGGCCCCTAGCGGGCCGCGTTGACAAGCCTCACGGGCAGGCGGCATGATCGGACCCCATGAATATCTACGCGCTGAACCCTACCTCCACCACCACGACTGCCTCCGGCGGGTCGTGTGGTGGCTGTGCGGGATGACACAAGCACAGTAGAACCAAGGCCCCGCCAGCAATGGACGGGGCCTTTTGTTTCTCCGTCCAGCTGGCACTACAAGGAGAGACAAGATGCCTTTATCCAACGCCAAGCGTGCCCTGCTGGTGATCGACATGCAGGTCGGGTTGTTCAATGGACCGGACAAGCCCTACAAGCGCGAGCAGGTCCTGGAAAACATCAACCAACTGATCCGCCGTGCCCGCCAGGCCGGAGCGCCGATCTTCGCCGTGCGCCATACCGGCCCCGCCGAATCCCCGATTGCCGCTGGCAGTGCATTCTGGCAACTGCTGCCGACCCTGGAAGTGGATGAAGAGCAGGACTGCGTACTGGACAAGACCCGCCCCAGTTGCTTTATCGGCACCGGGCTGGCCGAGCACCTGCAGGAGGCCCAGGTCAATGAACTGGTGATCGTCGGCATGAAGACCCAGTACTGCGTCGATACCACCTGCCGCGCCGCCGGCGACCTGGGCTTTGCCGCCGTGCTGGTGGAAGACGCCCACACCTGCATGGACACGCCGCTGATCGGGGCAAGAACCATCATCGCCCACCATAACGCCACCCTGAACGGCCCCTTCGTGCGCCTGGCCACAACCGCCGACGTAACCTTCTGACCCCATCGTCCCCCCACCGCCCCGGGCACGCCGAACATGGCGTGATGCCCCCGGGAACGGTGCCGGCGAGCATTGCCAAAATCCCTCGCAACCCGCACCCTTGAGCCTTCGCCCCTGCCCGTATGGAACCCTCCATGAGCGCCACGACGATCGCCGGCTGCCTCCTCTACAGCCTTGATCCACCTTCCCTCGCCCGCTTCTATGCCGAACTGCTGGGCTGGCCCATCACCGAACAGCAAGCCGACTACCAGCAACTGGCCCACCAGGGCTTCGAGCTGACCCTGGTCCAGGTGCCGCCAGCGATTGCTGCGCGCATCGTCCTCCAGGAACCGCCGCTGCCCCGCAGCGATTGCGCCTGCAAGCCGCTGTTCCAGGTAGACGACCTGGCCCGGGCCCGGCAGCGCGCTGCCAAGGCCGGTGGCCGGGTGTACGAGGCCGAGCGCGAATGGCAATTCAAGGACGCCCGGGCCTGCGACGGCATCGACCCGGAAGGCAACATCTTTCAATTGCGCCAACCCCTGCCCCGCTAACCCACGAGGAGTCCGCCATGCGCGCCACCGTTCTGGTCCTGGTTGAAAACGTCAACGCCTACCTGCCGCACCTCGAAGACCTGGGTTTCAGGCTGATCCTGGCGCCCACCCCACAGACCCGGGCCCAGGCGATCCGGGACCACGCCGGGCAGATCGATGCGGTGCTGACCCGTGGCCCCCTGGGGCTGAGCGCGGCGGAAATCGCCGCCCTGCCCCGATTGCAGATCATCTGCGTGATCGGCGCCGGCTATGAGCAAGTGGACCTGCAAGCGGCGAGCAATCGCGGGATCGCGGTAACCAATGGTGCCGGGGTCAACGCTTCGTCCGTGGCCGATCATGCCCTGGCCCTGCTGCTGGCCCTGGTGCGCGGCATTCCCCAGTCCGACGCCGCGGTACGCCAGGGGCACTGGCCGAAGGTGCTGCGCCCGTCCCTGGCCGGCATGCGCCTGGGGGTGCTCGGCCTCGGCGCCGTGGGCCAGGCCATCGCCCGGCGCTGCGCCCTGGGCTTCGACATGCCGGTGAGCTACCACAGCCGCCAGCCACGCCCCGACCAGCCCTACCGCTTCTGCCCGACCCTGGTGGAACTGGCCCGGGACTCGGACGTCCTGGTGATCGCCACCCCGGGCGGCGCCGACACCCGGCACCTGGTGGACCAGCCGGTGCTGGAAGCCCTTGGCCCCGAAGGTTTCCTGGTGAACATCGCCCGGGCCAGCGTGGTGGACACCAACGCCCTGCTGCAGGCCCTGCAGCAGCGGCGGATTGCCGGCGCGGCCCTGGATGTGTTCGATGACGAACCCCAAGTCCCGGACGCCTTCAAGGTGCTCGACAATGTGGTGCTGACCCCTCACGTCGCCGGCCTTTCGCCCCAGGCCAGCCGCGATACCGTGGCGATGGTCGGCCAGAACCTGCTGGCCCACTTCGAAGGCCGGCCACTGCTGACCCCGCTGGCCCTGCCGGCACCGAACTGACCCAGCCCCGAGTCAACGCCTATGCTCGTGGGGCGGACAACCTCTGTGCCTGCATGACTGGTGTAGGAGCCGGCTTGCTCTCATCGGGTCGTAGACACACGGGGCTAAATTCAAACGCTTGTATCAAAAGCAATGATTGTCCGGCAACACGCGCACCTATAAAGGCCCGCCGCGATTGTGAGGGGCCGGTAGGCGCATTAGATTAGCCAATAATCTCTGGCCTCCAGAATAAGCAGAAGGGATAAGCATGGCGCTTACAGACCAGTCCACCCGCACTCGCTCCGGCGAGGAACTCGATGCCAACCTGATCGACCCGTACCTCAAGGCGCACATTCCCGGCCTGAGCGGTACGCCGCAGATCAGCCAGTTCCCGGGCGGTGCCTCGAACCTCACCTACCTGCTGGAATACCCCGGGCAGGAGTTTGTCCTGCGTCGCCCGCCCTTCGGCCACAAGGCCAAGTCGGCCCACGACATGGGCCGCGAGTTCCGCATTCTCAACCAGCTCAAGGACGGTTTCCCCTACTGCCCCAAAGCCTACGTGCACTGCACCGACGAGTCGGTGATCGGCGCCGAGTTCTATGTCATGGAACGGGTCAAGGGCATCATCCTGCGCTCCGACCTGCCGCCGGAGCTGGGCCTGGATGCCGGCCAGACCGAGGCCCTGTGCAAGAGCTTCATCGATCGTTTCGTCGAGCTGCACCGGGTCGACTACAGCGCCTGCGGCCTGGGTGACCTGGGCAAGCCCGAAGGCTATGTGCAGCGCCAGATCAAGGGCTGGAGCGACCGCTACGAGAAGGCCCTGACCCCGGACGCGCCGCACTGGGAAAAGGTCAAGGCCTGGCTCAACGAGAAGATGCCCGCCGACCACCCGACCTCGAGCATCGTGCACAACGACTACCGCTTCGACAATGTGATCCTCGACCCACAGAACCCGATGCAGATCATCGGCGTGCTGGACTGGGAGCTGACCACCCTGGGCGACCCGCTGATGGACCTGGGCAACACCCTGGCCTACTGGATCGAGGCCGGCGACCCGGCGCCGGTGCAACTGATGCGCCGCCAGCCGAGCAACGCCCCGGGCATGCTCACCCGCCAGCAGTTCGTCGACTACTACGCCGAGCGCGCGGGAATCGAAATCGGCAACTTCGACTTCTACTACACCTACGGCCTGTTCCGCCTGGCCGGCATCGTGCAGCAGATCTACTACCGCTTCTACCATGGCCAGACCCAGGACAAACGCTTCGCGCAGTTCATTCACATGAACAAACTGCTGGAGCAGATGAGCCTGCAGGTCATTCACAAATCCAGCCTCTGACCGCGCCCCGGCGCTCGACAGCCCAAACAAGGAAAAACCATGTCCAAGACTCAGTTGTTCGACCTCGACGGCAAGATCGCATTCGTCTCCGGCGCCAGCCGCGGCATCGGTGAGGCCATTGCCAAGTTGCTGGCCCAGCAAGGCGCCCATGTCATCGTGTCGAGCCGCAAGCTCGAAGGTTGCCAGCACGTGGCCGACGCGATCATCGCCGCCGGCGGCAAGGCCACCGCCATTGCCTGCCACATCGGTGAAATGGAGCAGATCAGCCAAGTCTTCGCCGGCATTCGCGAACAGTTCGGGCGCCTGGACATCCTGGTCAACAACGCCGCGACCAATCCGCAGTTCTGCAACGTCCTGGACACTGACCTGGGGGCCTTCCAGAAGACCGTCGACGTCAACATCCGCGGCTACTTCTTCATGTCGGTGGAAGCCGGCAAGCTGATGCGCGAAAACGGCGGCGGCAGCATCATCAACGTGGCCTCGATCAACGGCATCTCGCCGGGGATCTTCCAGGGCATCTACTCGGTGACCAAGGCCGCGGTGATCAACATGACCAAGGTCTTCGCCAAGGAATGCGCGCAGTTCGGCATCCGCTGCAACGCCCTGCTGCCGGGCCTGACCGACACCAAGTTCGCCTCGGCCCTGGTCAAGAACGACGCCATCCTCAAGACCGCCCTGGCGCAGATCCCCCTCAAGCGCGTGGCCGACCCCAGCGAAATGGCCGGCGCGGTGCTCTACCTGGCCAGCGACGCCTCCAGCTACACCACGGGTGTCTCGCTCAATGTGGACGGCGGCTTCCTCTCCTGAGGCCCGCTTGCACCACAAAAAAGGCAGCCTCCGGGCTGCCTTTTTCATTTCCCGCAGGAGCTGGCTTGCCAGCGAAGAAGGCCTTGAGCCCGGCGCAACTCAGGCGGCCCTTTTCGCCGGCGAGCCGGCTCCTACAGGCGCCTTTCAAAATTTTAATTCCACCAATTGCAATTAAAGAATATTTATTCCATAACTAGCCCTCCCTAGAACAATAATTCTGCAGGTGCGGTTATGGACGAGCTCGGCATTGGTTTGATCGGCACCGGTTTCATGGGGCGTGCCCACGCCCTGGCGTTTCGCAGTGCCGGCGCGGTCTTCGAATTGCCGGTGCGCCTGCACCTGGCGGCCCTGGCCGACGCCGACGCCCAGCGCGGCGAACACTGCGCCGGCGCCTGGGGCTTTGCCCAGGCCCACCGCGACTGGCAAAACCTGATTGCCGATCCCCGGGTCAATCTGGTGGCCATCACCACCCCCAACCATCTGCACTTCCCCATGGCCATGGCGGCGCTGGCGGCGGGCAAGGCGGTGTACTGCGAAAAGCCCCTGGCGGTCAGCGTCGAACAGGCCCGGCAGATGCACCACGCGGCCCAGGCCGCCGGGGTGGTGACCCGGGTGGGCTACAACTACCAGCACAACCCGGTGATCGCCCAGGCCAGGGACATGATCGGCAACGGCGAACTGGGGCAACTGGTGAGTTTCCAGGGCGAGTTCAGCGAAGACTTCATGGCCGACCCGGATGCCCCCTGGTCCTGGCGTTGCGAGCCGCAGCACGCCGGCGGCGCCCTGGCGGACCTGGGCAGCCACCTGCTGGCCATGGCACGCTTTCTCATGGGGCCGGTGCAGGCGGTGTGCGCCGATACCCAGACCGTGCACCTGCAACGCCCCACCGAAGCCGGCAGCCAGGAACGCCGCGCCATCGCCGTGGATGACCAGGCCCATGCCCTGCTGCGCTTTGCCAATGGCGCGCGGGGTACGCTGAGCAGCAGCTGGATCAAGCATGGTTACAAGAACCACCTGAGCTTCGAGATCAGCGGCACCCTCGGCACCCTGGCGTTCGACCAGGAACGCCTCAACGAACTGCGCCTGTACCGGGTCGGCCAGAAGGGTTTCCAGCGCCTGCTGGCCGGGCCCGCCCTGCCCGGCTACGCGGCCTTCAGCCCGGCCCCGGGGCACCAGCTGGGCTACAACGAACTCAAGACCCTGGAAGTTCACGAATTGATCATGGCCCTGTGCGGCCAGGGCCGGGACGGCACGGATTTCGCTGAAGCCTGGGAAGTGGAGCGCCTGGCCGCGGCGATCCGCACTGCCGCCGCCGAACAGCGCTGGGTAGCACTGTAGGAAGCGGCTTGCCGGCGAAGGCGATCTTGCGGGCGCCTTCGCTGGCAAGCCAGCGCCTACGGTTGGTGGTTGGCCAGGCGCGCGGCCAGGGCCTTGGCCTGCAGGGCGACGTCGGTGACGGCGGTGCTTTCCCACCACAGGCCGCGCAGGGGCGGCCCCATGGCGAACAGGCGCTCGCAGGCCTGGCCCTGGGCGTTGTGCACGGCACCATCGGGTGCGGCGCTGATGCCCAGGGCCAAAGGCCCGGGTGTCACCAGGCCGCGGGCCAGCAGCTGGCGCGGCAAGGGCCGCGCCACCCGGCGCCAGTCGTATTCGATGCCGCTGGAGTTGATCAGGGCATCGCCCGCCATGCGCACGCTGTCCTGGCTGCCGCGGTAGCGCAGGCGGATCGCCAGCCGGCCGTCGGCGCCCGGCTCCAGGCCCTGGTAGCAAGCGGCATGAATCCGCAACCGCCCTTCTTCATGCAGGCGCGCCACCAGCTCGGCGCTCAGGGGCGGCGAGCGATGGTGATGGCTTTCCCACCAGGGCCGTACATGGCGCACGAACTGGCGTTTGTGTACCTCGCTGGCCTGGCTCCACAGGCGCCCTATATGCACCCGCACCGTGTCCAGCGGGGCCTGCCAGTCGATGCCCTGGGCCTCGGCCGCGCGGCATTGCTGGCGCAGCGCCCGCAGCAGTTGCCGAGGGCTGCGGATGCTCGGGTCGGCGCCGAGAAAGTCCTCCCAGGCCGGGGGCTGGCGGCGCACGTGCGGCAGCAGCCCATGCCGGGAAAACACTTCGATCGGCCCACGATGCCCGGCCTGCTCCAGGGACACCACGGCGTCCACCATGGTCAGCCCGGAACCGATGATCAGCACCGTCGCCCGGGGATCGAGGCGGGCCATGGCCGCCACATCCCAGGGGTCCAGCGCCGCGGCATTCAGGCCGCTGGAACGGGTCTGCGGGGTACGCGCCGCCGGGAACATGCCGGTGGCCAGCACCGCCACCGCGCCGGGCAGTTGCCGGCCATCGGCCAGGGTCAGTAGCACGCCGTCAGGGCCGGTTTCCAGGTCCACCGCCTCGCCCTGCACATGGCTCAACGAGGAGCCCTGCGCCCGGCCCTGCACCTGGGCCTCGGCCAGGCGCTGCTGGACGTAGACACCAAACAGCCCGCGGGGCGGAAACAGTTCGCTGACCGGCACATGCTGGCGGTCCGACTCGGGCCAGCCGCCCTCGGCGATGTGCCGGGCCAGCCATTGGGTCAGGTCGTCGGCGTTGTCCGGGTCGACGCTCATGCGCGCGGCGTTGCCATTGAGGGTGTGCCCCAGCTCCACGGCGCTGTAGGCCTCGCCGCGCCCCAGCTCGCTGCGCGGTTCTATGACCAGGATCCGTCGCTGGCCCGGCAGGCGCAGCAACTGGGCGGCCAGCAAGGCGCCGCTGAGGCCGCCGCCGACAATCAGGATTGGCGCATCACGGGTGGCAGGGGTTGCCTGTCCGGTGTGGGTTTGGCTCATGGAATGCTCACGGTCAGTGTTTGCCCAGGTAGAAATCCTGCAGGTCGCCCCGGCCCAGCAGTTGCTCGGCGCTGCCGGACAAGGCCACGCGTCCGGTGTCCAGCAGGTAGGCATGGGAAGCGTACTTGAGCGCCAGATTAATGCTTTGCTCGGCGATCAGAAAGCTCACCCCCGCCTCGCGATTGAGCTGGGCGACGATCTGGAAAATCTCCTGGACGATAATAGGCGCCAGGCCCATGGACGGTTCATCCAGCAGTACCAAAGTAGGACGAGTCATCAACGCCCGGCCGATGGCCAGCATCTGCTGTTCGCCACCGGAGGTCAGCCCGGCGCGCACCCGGCGCTTGGTCAGCAGCCGCGGAAACCAGCTGTAGATGCGCTCCAGGTCCTGCTCCAGCTGGCGCCGGCCCAGGCCACGGACAAAGCCGCCGGCGCGCAGGTTGTCTTCCACCGTCAACTGGGGGAAGACGTGACGCCCTTCCAGCACATGCACCATGCCCTGGTGCACCCGCTGGCTGGGGTCGACCCCGGCCAGGTCCTGCCCGGCAAAGGCGATGGCGCCGCGGCTGAGCTCGGCACGCTCGGCCCGCACCAGCCCGGAAATGGCCTTGAGGGTGGTGCTCTTGCCGGCGCCATTGGCCCCCAGCAAGGCAACGATGGCCCCCCGGGGCACGCTCAAAGATACCCCGGCCAGCGCCAGGATCACGCCGTCGTAGATCACCTCGATGTCCTGTACCTGCAGCAAGGTCTCGGCCGTCGCGGCCGTGGCGCTGTGGCTCATGGTTCAGTCACCCTCGTTGCATGTACGGGGCACCAGGCGCTTCTCCTTGGCAAAGGCCGCGGCCTTTTCGTCGATCAGCGGCCGTAGCAGCGCGCGGTCGGCGGCAATCCACTCGCTGATCAGGGTCCAGTTGGCGCCGTCCCATTGCTGCACCCGGGCCGCGCCGCCACCTTCGTGATCGCGGCAGGACAGCTTGAGGTTCTGCATCAGCCCCAGGTAACCCATGTCCTTGAGCCGGGCGTCGTCGATGTTCAGGTGTTCCAGGCCCCAGCGCCCTTCCTCGCCATTGAGCGGGCGCTTGCCGAACTTGCCCTGGGCGGTCCGGATCGCCTCCACCGCCACCGCCGCGTTCACCAGGCCGGAGTTGTAGTACACGCTGCCGAAATTCTTCAGGTCCTTGAGGTCGCTCTTGCCGGTATCGAGGATGTACTGCTTCAGGCGCTTGTGGATCTCGAAGTCACTGCCCGCCGGGTAGGGCGTCAGCGCCAGGTAGCCCTTGGCCGCGGCGCCGGCCGGCAGCACGTCTTCGCTGGAGCTGGCCCAGATATCGCCGATGATGTGGTCCACCGGGAAGCCGAAGCGCGCGGCGGTCTTCACCGCCACGGGGGTGGACACGCCCCAGGTGCGCAGGAACACCCAGTCCGGGTTCTGCTGGCGGATCTGCCGCCATTGCGCCGATTGCTCGTTGCCCGGGTCGGCCACCGGGATCTGGATGTTCTCGAAACCGTACTTCTCGGCCAGCAGCTTGAGCGGCCCGAGGGTTTCCCGGCCATAGGCGGAGTCGTGATAAAGCGTGGCGATCTTCTTGCCCTTGAGCCGGTCGAACCCGCCCTCGCGCTGGGCGATGTAGTTCACCAGGGTCGAGGCCTCGCTGTAGAAGGTCAGCATCACCGGGAAGTTGTAGGGGAACACCGTGCCGTCGGTGGCTTCGGTGCGGCCGTAGCCCAGGGTGATCAGCGGGATTTTGTCCACCTCGGCACGCTCACTCAGGGCATAGGCCGCCGGTGCGCCGTTGGGCTGGTAGACCGCTACCGGTGCGCCATCCAGGCCGTTCTTGAAGCGCTCGTAGCACTCGATGCCCTTCTCGGCGGTCCATTCGGTCTCGCACTCCTGCCACACCAGCTTGACCCCGTTGATGCCGCCCTCCACCTGGTTGATGTAGTT
The DNA here is from genome assembly GCF_058799535.1 of Pseudomonas sp. GW822-FHT06D10. Lineage (NCBI taxonomy): Bacteria > Pseudomonadati > Pseudomonadota > Gammaproteobacteria > Pseudomonadales > Pseudomonadaceae > Pseudomonas > Pseudomonas sp. GW822-FHT06D10. Next base: position 110,410 of record NZ_JBXALN010000004.1, read on the forward strand.
CAGGTAGTCGATCATCCCGGCCCACACCTGCACCCCGCTGGAGGCGTAGGCGCCAACCCGGTAGGTGGCCAGGGGGAAGAACTGCTGGTCCGGCCCGGCCTGGGCTGCCGGGGCAACGGCCGCCGCCAGCAGCAACGCTGCGCCGGCCAGGGAAGCTTTCAAGGATGCACGCATGTTGTCTCTCTGTTCTGGGAGGAGGAATTCAGAAGCGCAGCGGCCAGTGCCGCAGGCGCTCGCGCAGGTTGCCCAGCAAGCGGATCAGGCCCTCGGGTTCCTTGATCAGGAACAGGATGATCAGCACGCCGAAAATGATCTTCTGCAGGTTCTGCAACTGCCCGGCGTCCACCGCCCCGCCCAGCAGTGCCTGCCCGGCATGGCTGAGGAGAATCGGCAACAGGCTGATGAAGGCCGCGCCGACGAAGTTGCCGGCCACGCTGCCCATGCCGCCGATAATGATGATGAAGAGGATCTGGAACGAACGATTGATATCGAAGCTGCTGGCGCTGGCGGTGCCCAGGTAGGCGAAGGCCCACAGCGCACCGGCGATGCCCAGGTAGAACGAGCTGACGGCAAACGCCTGACGTTTGTAGCGGGCCACCGGGATGCCGATCACCGCGGCGGCGGTGTCCATGTCGCGGATCGCCATCCAGTTGCGCCCGACCTGGCTGTGCACCAGGTTCTGCGCGACCCAGGTCAACAGCAGCACCGTCACCAGGGTCAGCAGGTAGCGCCCCTGGGGGTGGTTCAGGTCATGGCCCAGCAGGCTCAACTGCGGCGCCGAAATGGTGCCCGAGGAACCGTAGTTGTAGAACCAGGGAAACTTGACGAACAGCCACTCCAGGAAGAACTGCGCCGCCAGGGTGCTGACCATCAGGTAGAAACCCTTGATCCGCGAGCTGGGCAGGCCGAACAGCCAGCCCACCAGGGCGCTGATCAGGCCGCCGCCGAGCAGGGCCAGGGGCAGCCCCAGCTGCGGCAGGCGCAGCAGAATACCGTAGGTGGCAAAGGCCCCCACGGCCATGAAGCCCGCGGCGCCCACCGAGGTCTGGCCGGTGTAGCCGGTCAGCAGGTTGAGCCCGAGCCCGGCCAGGGACAGCACCAGGAACGGAATCAGGATCGCGTTGAGCCAATAGTCGTTGCCCAGCACCGGCACCACGCCGAAGGCCAGCAGCAACAGGCCGGCCAGGCCCCAGGGCAGGCGGCGCTGGACCAGCAGCAAGGGGGCGGTTTGCCGCGTCAGAAGAAGGGACATCAATTCACACTCGCTCGATGGCCCGCTCGCCGAACAGGCCGGCGGGGCGGATGTAGAGGAAGGCCAGGGCCAGGACATAGGCGAACCAGGGGCTGATGCCGCCGCCAATCAGCGGGCCGATATAGACCTCCGCCAGGTTTTCGGCGGCGCCGACGATCAGGCCGCCGGCAATCGCCCCGCCGATCGAGGTGAAGCCGCCGATGATCAGCACCGGCAGCGCCTTGAGCACCACCAGCGATAGAGAGAACTGCACCCCCTGGCGTGCCCCCCAGAGCAGCCCGGCCACCAGCCCCACCACCCCGGCCACCGCCCAGACGATCTGCCAGATGCGGTTGAGGTTGATGCCGATGGACAGCGCCGCCGTGGTGTCGTCGGCCACCGCCCGCAGCGAGATGCCGATGCGGCTCTTGTTGAACAGCAGCGCCAGCACCGTCACCAGCACCAGGGCGGTGGCCGCGGCAATCAGGTCGAACTGGCTGACCATCAGCGGCCCGAGGAACAGCGGCACATCGTCGATGCCCAGGTCCAGGGCCCGCACCTGGGAGCCCATCAGGCCCTGGGCCAGGCCCTCGATGATGAACGACAGGCCCAGGGTGGCCATGAACAGGGTGATCGGCGAGCGGTTGACCAAGGGCCGCAGCACCAGGCGTTCGATCAGCCAGGCGCCGAGGATCATCACCAGCACCGTCAGCAACAGTGCCAGGGCGAAAGGCACGCCCTGCTCGTGCAGGCTGACGAAGGTCAGCGCGGCGAACAGCAGCATCGAGCCCTGGGCGAAATTGAACACGCCACTGGCCTTGTAGATCAGCACGAAGCCGATGGCCACCAGTGAATACAGGGTGCCGGCCAGCAGACCACCGAGCAGGGTTTCGAAGAAGAATGCCATCAGTGCACGGCCCCCAGGTAAGCGGCGATCACCTCGGGGTGGGCCTGGACCTCGGCCGGTGTGCCATCGCCCACCTTGCGTCCGTAGTCGAGCACCACCACGTGGTCGCACAGGTCCATGACCACCGCCATGTCGTGCTCGATCAGCACCACGGTGGTGCCCAGGTCACGGTTGATGTCGGCGATGAAGCGGGCCATTTCCTGCTTCTCCTCGGCATTCATTCCGGCCAGGGGTTCGTCCAGCAGCAACAGGCTGGGCCCGGCGATCAGCGCCCTGCCCAACTCGACGCGCTTTTGCAGGCCATAGGCCAGGTTGCCCACCGGCACATCGCGCAATGCCTGCAATTCCAGAAACTGCAGGATGCCTTCGGCCAGCTGGCGGAATGCCCGGGCTTCACGGCGGGCCCGGGGCAAGCCCAGGGCCTGTTCGATGAAGCGCGCGCGGGAGTGGCGCGAAAGGCCGGTGAGCAGGTTGTCCAGCACGCTCATCTTCTTGAACAGCGCGTTGTTCTGGAACGTGCGGCCGATGCCCCGGCGCGCGGCGTCCAGCGGGTCGATGCGCTGCAACGGCTGGCGCTCGAACACGATGGTCCCGGCGTCAAAGCGATAGACCCCGTTGAGCACGTTGAGCAGCGAACTCTTGCCCGCGCCATTGGGGCCGATCAGGGCACAGATCTCGCCCCGGCGCACCTCGAACGACAGTTGATTGATGGCCTTGACCCCCTTGAACGACAGGGAGATGTCACTGACTTGCAAAATGGATTCGGCGTGGCTCATGCAATGTTCCGTGTGAATTCGACGATCCAGGCCGGTGTGGCCGGTGGCGTCGTGGCCTGGGGGGCCTGCCAGATGAATTGCAGGCGAGAAAAGCCCAGCAGGCGGCGCACCCGATGCTTGAGCAGACGCGCCAACAGGCCCTGGGGATGGGCCAAGGCCCACTCGCACAGGCGTCGGCGCCAGGTGTCGGGGGGCGCCAGGCGGCTCTCGATCTCGTCCGCCAGGCGTTGCAGGCGCTGGGGCGACAGCAGCAGGCCGCTGGGGGCCACCTCCCGCCGGTCGCGGCTGGTCGAGCCGCGGCTTTCGGCGAAGGCCAGGCACTGGCCACTGCCCAGCCATTGCTCCAGCAGCACCGTCAGGCCCTCCTGCCATTGCGTGCCCTCCTCGCTCCACAATTGACCGCTGCCGACCGGGGCGCGCCAATTGGCCTGGCGCCGGGGTGGCTCGCCCCGGCCCAGCAGCTCGCGCAATTCCAGCAGGGGCAGATGCGCGCCTTCCGGCAGGCGCGGCAAGGCTTGCCCGGCAATCAGCAACTGCGGGGCCAGAGCGTTTTCACTGGCGGCGACCCAATCCAGCACCTGCTGGCGCGAATGCACGAAGGCGTGGCTCGGTTGCAGGCGCCACAGGGTCTGGCGCAGGGCTTGGGGCGGCAGCTCGTCGTCCAGGCTCAGCACCTCGGCGCCAAGGCTGTGGGCCGCCAGGGCCAGCAGGAGCAGGTCCGGTTCGAAGCGGGCGCTGACTGCCAACCGCGAATCCGGCGTCAGGCCCTGCTGGCGCAGGCCGTCGGCCAGGCGCTCGACGTCCCGCAGGGCGTCGATCCAGCGCCAGGCGTACCAGTGGCCGTGGCGCTTGTGGCGCAAGGCGTTGTGCAACGGGCTGACCTGGGCCCAGTGGCGCAACCGCTCCAGGGCCCCGCTCAACTGCAACCGGGCCTGGGGCGCTGGCGAATCCGCGCTCGGCGCACGCTTGAGTTCATGCACGCTCATGAGTTGACCTCGATCTCTTGGCAATCGCGTGCGGTGGTCCGCTGGCTGGAAATGAACGGGGGGCCTTGTGGGCCTTTTCGCTTGTAGGAGCCGGCTTGCCGGCGAAGGCGTGGGCCCCTTCGCTGGCAAGCCAGCTCCTACAGGGCGCGGGGTTCAGGCGCTGGCACGTTGCGCGGCTGCTTGGCGTTGCCCGCCCAGGTTGCGCCAGGCGCTGCCCGGGTGGCTTTCGGGCAGGCGCGGGCCGGCGCCGAAGAGCTTTTCCCGCAGGGTGCCCGGGGCGTATTCGGTCTTGTAGACGCCCCGCTTCTGCAACTCCGGCACCAGCAGTTCCACGGCGTCGATAAAGCTTTCGTGGGTCAGCGCATACGCCAGGTTGAAGCCGTCGACGTCGGTTTCTTCCACCCATTCCTGAAGCAGGTCGGCGACGGTTTCCGGGCTACCGACGAACAACGGGCCAAAGCCGCCGATGCCCACCCAGTCCGCCAGTTCATGGGGTGTCCAGACCTTGTTCGGGTCTGCCGTGGAGAAGGCCTCCACCGCCGACTGGATGGCGTTGGTGTGCACGTGCTTGAGGGGCTCGTCGGGCTTGAAACGGCTGAAGTCGATGCCGGTCCAGCCGGAAATCAGCGCCATGGCGCCCTCGTAGCTGACCCAGGATTTGTATTCCTCGAACTTGGCCTTGGCCTTGGCGTCGGTCTCGCCCAGGATCACCGTCTGCAGGTTGAAGATCAGGATCTTCGACGGATCGCGCCCGGCCTCGGCGGCCCGGCGGCGGATGTCGGCCACGGTCTTTTTCAGCAGCACCTTGGACGGCGCGGCGACGAACACGCATTCGGCCTGCTCGGCGGCGAACTGCTTGCCCCGGCTGGACGCCCCGGCCTGGTAGAGCACCGGGGTACGTTGCGGCGACGGCTCGCAGAGGTGGATGCCCGGCACCTGGAAGTGTTTGCCGACATGGCGGATCTCGTGGATCTTGCTCGGGTCGCTGAAGAGCCGTCGCTCGCGGTCGCGCAGGATCGCGCCGTCTTCCCAACTGCCTTCCCAGAGCTTGTAGCAGACCTCCAGGTACTCCTCGGCGTAGTCGTAGCGAGCGTCGTGTTCGGTCTGGGCCTGCTGCCCGATGTTCTTGGCCCCGCTCTCCAGGTAGGAGGTGACGATGTTCCAGCCGGCGCGGCCCTTCGTCAGGTGATCGAGGGTGGATAGGCGCCGGGCGAAGGGGTACGGGTGCTCGAAGGACAGCGACGCGGTGAGGCCGAAGCCCAGGTGTTCGGTGACCAGGGCCATGGGCGGGATCAGCTGCAGCGGGTCGTTCACCGGGACCTGGGCGGCCTGGCGGATCGCTGCCTCGCCGTTGCCGTTGTAGACGTCGTAGATGCCCAGCACATCGGCGATGAACAACCCGTCGAACTTGCCCTTTTCAAGGATTTTCGCCAGGTCGGTCCAGTACTCCAGGTCCTTGTACTGCCAGGAGCGGTCCCGGGGGTGGGCCCAGAGGCCCGGCGACTGGTGGCCGACACAGTTCATGTCGAAGGCATTGAGGCGGATTTCACGGGACATCACACAACACTCCTGAAACCTTGGGGTGGCACGCCATTGAGGCGGTAGTTGCCGATCAGTTGGTATTTCCAGCGCAGCGGGTCATCCAGGGTCTGGGGCTGCGGGCTGCGCTGACCGGTGAGTTCGAACTCGGCGTCGCTGGCCGCCAGCAGCGCCTGGCCCGCGGCAATCGCCGCCTCGGCCAGGGCCACCGCAACTTCCGCCGGGTCCGGCTCTTGTTCTATTTGGCGCTGGGCCCGCTCCTGCAGGGCCGCGGCCAGGTCGATGCGGATGTTCAGGTCGCCAAAGCGGCTGATCACATAGGGGTCGTCGCTGGCCCTGGCCAGGCCGCTGCCGCTCCAGGGCCGGGCCTGCTCGCGGATGAAATCCAGGGTTTGCTGCAGCAGGACGCGGGCCCGCTGCAGGACCTGGGCGTTGTGTTCCAGGGCCGCTTGGGGGGTGTCGGGGCGGGTCAGTGCATTCATGGCGCAGTCCTTCAGTTCCAGGCGTGGCGGGCCGGCTTGATGCCGTTGAGCAGGTAGTTGCCGATCAGGTGATATTTCCAGCGCGCCGGATCGTGCAGGGTGTGGGTGCGGGCGTTGCGCCAGTGGCGGTCGAGGTTGTACTTGCCCGACACCGAACGGGTGCCGGCCAGCTCGAAGAGTTTGCTGGCGGCGAGCAAGGCACTCTCCGCCGACAGCACCTTGGCCTGGGCCACCACCAGGGAGGCCTGGGCGACGCTGTCTTCACCGGGCTGGGCCAGGGCCTGATCGACCGCCTCGGCGGCCTTGGCGAGGATCGCTTCGGTGCCGTGCACCCGCCATTCCAGGTCGCCGATGGCGGCAATGGTGAACGGGTCCTGCCAGCCATGGTCCAGGCCACTGTCGATCCACGGCCGGGATTGCCGGGCATGGTGCTTGGCGTCTTCCAGGGCGGCGACGGCGATGCCGGTGTCCACCGCGGCCTGGATGATTTGCGAGATCGGGCCATCGGCGGTGGGCTGGTCGAAGGCCCGATGGGCCGGGATCACCGCGCTGCGCGGCACCCGCACCGCCTTGAGGCTGACCCCGCCGCTGGCGGTGGTGCGCTGGCCGAAGCCGTCCCAGCTGTCGATCACCGTGAGGCCAGGGTTGTCGCGCTCGATAAAGGCAATGTGCGCCTGGTTGTGTTCGTCCACCGCCACCGCCGGGACGATGTGGGCGAACAGCGCCCCGGTGCAGTAGAACTTCTCGCCGTCGATCTGCGCCTGTTCGCCGTCGAAACGGATCTGGGTTTCAAAGGCGCCGACGTGCTTGCTGCCGGCCTCGGAAAACGCATTGCCGAAGCGGTAGCCCTGCAACACCTTGGCGAAGTAATGGCGCTTCTGCTCTTCGCTGGCGGTCTGCAGCAGGATGTCCACCACTCCCAGGTGGTTCTGCGGCAACTGGCCGAGAGACGGGTCGGCGGCGGAAATGAGCTTGATGACTTCCACCAGGGTGGCGTAGGACACCCCGGCGCCGCCGTACTCTTTGGGGATGGTGATGCCCCACAGGCCGCTGGCGGAAAATTCGTCGAGCTCTGCCCGGGGCAGGCGCCGCTCGCGATCACGCAGCGCCGCCTCCACGGCAAAGCGCTGGGCCAGGGCCCGGGCCACGCTGATGGCTTGCGCATCGTTCTGGATGAGATGGGCACTGCGAGAGGGTTGGGCTGGGGCTGTCATGGGCCGACTCCGCTTCCTGAACATCAAGGTGAACACCCGTCGCGGGGTTCTTTCCAGGACAATTGCAGGAGTCGTGCCTAAATATAAAAACCTTTAATATCAGCAGCTTGCTTGATAATTCAGCTAAAAGACATCAACTGAAAACAGGCAAAATGTCCAACTGCTGTTGCTGGGCAAACAGCGCTTGCCGGGCCACGGAGCATCAGATCACCACGTTGCGCACGAAGCGCGTGGCCCGGGTGCCGTCGTTGCGGTAGCCGTGGGGCACGTGGCTGGCGAACATGAAGAAGTCACCGCATTCCAGGCGCCGTTCAGTGTCGCCGAAAAACACCGTCAGGCAGCCTTCGAAGACGTAGATCTGCTCGCTCCAGCCCTCGGCGTCGCACTCCGAGTGATAGACCTCGCCAGGCTCCAGCTGCCATTCCCAAAGCTCCACTTCACGGGTGGCCTCGGCCTTGGCCAGGAGCAGCGCCTTGCTGCCGGGGATAGCACCGGCCCAGGCCAGCTCGTTGATGCGGCTCGAATCCCGGGATTCCGGGGCCTGGATCAGGTCGCTGAAGGCCACGTCCAGGGCTTCGGCCACCCGGTCCAGGGTGCCGAGGCTGACGTTCTTCTCCCCCGCCTCTATCGCCACCAGCATCCGCCGGCTGACATTGGATTTTTCCGCCAGGGCGCTCTGGCTCAAACCCGCGGCATTGCGCAGGCGGCGGACGTTGAGGCTGACATGTTGCAGGACCGAGGCCCGCTGGACGTTTTCTTTGTGCACTATATTGCTCACTCCTGGGGCCTGCGCAGTATACTGCCCAACTTCCGGCGCATTGTGCGTCCCCCTCAGGTAGCACGCAAGGCCATGACAGCAACGCCCTCCCGCGGATTCCAGTTCAAGTTGAGCAAGGCCGAAGCCGTGCTGGTGCTGATCACCATGATCTGGGGCGGCACCTTCCTGCTGGTGCAGAACGCCATGAGCGTCAGCGGGCCGATGTTCTTCGTCGGCCTGCGCTTTGCCGCAGCGGCGTGCATGGTCGGTGCATTCTCACTGCGCCACTTGCGCGGCCTGACCCTGTTCGAACTGCGCGCCGGGGCCTTTATCGGCACCGCGATCATGCTCGGCTACGGTTTGCAGACCGTGGGCCTGCAAAGCATTCCCAGCAGCCAGTCGGCGTTCATCACCGCCCTTTATGTGCCCTTCGTGCCGCTGCTGCAATGGCTGTTCATGGGCAAGCGCCCGGGGTTGCTGCCGAGTATCGGCATCATGCTGGCGTTCACCGGGCTGATGCTGCTGTCCGGGCCCAATGGCGCCTCCCTGGACTTCAGCCCCGGGGAGATCGCCACCCTGATCAGTACCGTGGCCATTGCCGCGGAGATCATCCTCATCAGCAGCTTCGGCGGGCGGGTGGATGTGCGCCGGGTCACCGTGGTGCAACTGGCGGTCACCTCGCTGCTGGCGTTCGCCATGGTGTGGCCGACCGGGGAAGCGCTGCCTGGGTTTTCCTGGCTGCTGCTGGCCAGCGCCCTGGGCCTGGGGGCTGCCAGCGCGGTGATCCAGCTGGCAATGAACTGGGCGCAGAAAAGCGTCTCGCCGACCCGCGCCACCCTGATCTATGCCGGCGAGCCGGTGTGGGCCGGGATTGTCGGGCGCATCGCCGGGGAGCGCCTGCCGGGGCTGGCGTTGCTGGGCGGCGCCTTGATCGTACTGGCGGTGATCATCAGCGAATGGAAGCCCAAGGCAGAAGCCGGACAGCAGAGCGGCGAGGCGGTGGAGTCCTGAGCAACGGCCCGCTGCGGGGGCTGCTTGCTGGTGAGGGAGCTCTTGAGGGCCCTTTCGCTGGCAAGCCAGCGCCTACGGCTGGCTGGGTTAGTGGTGGGGACTGTAGGAGCCGGCTTGCCGGCGAAGGTGCTCTTGCAGGCGCTCTCGCTGGCAGGCAAGCGCCTACAGTGCGGGGTCCCCGGGGGCGTAGAGCCAGGTGGGGACGGTCAGGGAGCCCTTGTGCTTGGGCTCCAGCAGTACCCGGTCATTTTCAGGCTCGCCGTGATAGTAGAAGTAGGCGTGGTAGAGCGCATGCCCCTCGGCAAAGGCGCGGTCGAAATAGAGCACCGTGCCCGGCGGCAGCACATAGTTGCGCTCATCCCCCTGCGAGCCTTCGATGACCAGCGCCTGGCGGGTCTTGAGCATATCGGGGCGGTCCAGATAATGCTCCAGGCCAATGCCCGATGCCGCACCAAAGGCGGTGAACAGCACGGCGAACGCGCCCCGTCGAAACAGCCGGCCCAAGGCCGATCCTTTAATCATGTGCACCCTTGTCGATCCTTGTGGCGGCTTGAGCTGGGCAGGGCATTTGCCCCACAGCACCCGGTGAACGGGCGCATCAGGCATTTGTCTCCTACCTTTGAAAGCGTATGTAACATTTCTTAGGGGGCCCGGGCCGCGCATGGCGGTTGGTGATCCAGGGCCTGGCACGTATTATGCGTCATACTTTTCCGCAGATTAGAAGCCTATGTCCCTGATAGTTCTACTGCTTCTGCCATTCATCGGCAGCTGTCTGGCGGCCCTGTTGCCGCACAACGCACGTAACACCGAATCTCTGCTGGCCGGCCTGGTGGCACTCATTGGCACCATCCAGGTGGCTCTGCTGTACCCACAGATCGCCGATGGCGGGGTGATTCGCGAGGAGTATGCCTGGCTGCCGAGCCTGGGGCTGAACTTCGTGCTGCGCCTGGACGGCTTCGCCTGGCTGTTCTCGCTGCTGGTGCTGGGCATCGGCAGCCTGGTGGCGCTCTACGCGCGTTATTACATGTCGCCGCAAGATCCGGTGCCGCGTTTCTTCGCCTTCTTCCTGGCCTTCATGGGCGCCATGCTCGGCCTGGTGATTTCCGGCAACCTGATCCAGATCGTGTTCTTCTGGGAGCTCACCAGCCTCTTCTCCTTCCTGCTGATCGGCTACTGGCACCACCGCTCCGATGCCCGCCGCGGCGCCTACATGGCGTTGATGGTCACCGGTGCCGGGGGCTTGTGCCTGCTGGCCGGGGTCATGCTGCTCGGCCATGTGGTGGGCAGCTACGACCTGGACCAGGTACTGGCTGCCGGAGACAAGATACGCGCCCACGCGCTCTACCCGATCCTGTTGCCCCTGATCCTGCTGGGCGCCCTGAGCAAGAGCGCGCAGTTCCCCTTCCACTTCTGGCTACCCCACGCCATGGCCGCACCGACCCCGGTCTCGGCCTACCTGCACTCGGCGACCATGGTCAAGGCCGGGGTGTTTCTCCTGGCCCGCCTGTGGCCGTCGTTGTCCGGCACTGAAGAATGGTTCTACATCGTCAGCGGCGCCGGGGCCTGCACCCTGGTGCTGGGCGCCTACTGCGCGATGTTCCAGAACGACCTCAAGGGCCTGCTGGCCTATTCCACCATCAGCCACCTGGGGCTGATCACCCTGCTGCTGGGCCTGAACAGCCCGCTGGCCGCGGTGGCGGCGGTGTTCCACATTCTCAACCACGCCACGTTCAAGGCCTCGCTGTTCATGGCGGCCGGGATCATCGACCACGAAAGCGGCAGCCGTGACATCCGCAAGCTCAACGGCCTGATCAAGCTGATGCCCTACACCGCGACCCTGGCCATGGTGGCCAGCGCCTCCATGGCCGGGGTGCCGCTGCTCAACGGCTTCCTGTCCAAGGAGATGTTCTTCGCCGAGACGGTGTTCATCAACTCCAGCGCCTGGGTGGAAATCGCCCTGCCGGTGATCGCTACCATCGCCGGGACCTTCAGCGTGGCCTACGCCCTGCGCTTCACGGTCGACGTGTTCTTCGGGGAGCCGGCCACCGACCTGCCGCACACGCCCCACGAGCCGCCGCGCTGGATGCGTGCCCCGGTTGAACTGCTGGTGTTCACCTGCCTGCTGGTGGGGATCTTCCCGGCGCAGATCATCGGCCCGCTGCTGGCCGCCGCGGCACTGCCGGTGGTGGGCGGGACCCTGCCCGAATACAGCCTGGCCATCTGGCACGGCCTCAATGCCCCGATGATCATGAGCCTGATCGCCATGTCCTGCGGCATCGTCCTCTACCTGCTGCTGCACAAGCCGCTGGTGGCGGGCCGTTTCGCCTACCCGCCGGGCGTGGGCCGTCTCAACGGCAAGCTGTTGTTCGAGCGCAGCCTGGTGGGCATGACCCGCCTGGCCCGGCGCCTGGAACGCCGGTTGAGCACCAAGCGCCTGCAGACCCAGCTGTTCGTGCTGATCCTGGCGGCGGTGATCGCCGGGCTGATCCCCATGCTCTACAGCCAGCTGACCTGGGGCGACCGGCCGAAGATCCCCGGTTCCATCGTCTTCGTGACCTTCTGGCTGCTGGCCATCGCCTGCGCCCTGGGCGCCGCCTGGCAAGCCAAGTACCACCGTCTGGCCGCCCTGACCATGGTCAGCGTCTGCGGCCTGATGACCTGCGTGACCTTCGTCTGGTTCTCGGCGCCGGACCTGGCCCTGACCCAGCTGGTGGTGGAAGTGGTGACCACGGTGCTGATCCTCCTCGGCCTGCGCTGGCTGCCACGGCGGATCGAGGACGTCTCGCCCCTGCCCAGCAGCGTGCCCAAGGCGCGCATCCGCCGCCTGCGCGACCTGAGCCTGTCGGTGGCCGTGGGCCTGGGCATGGCAGTGCTGTCCTACGCCATGCTGACCCGCCCCACTCCCAACGACATTTCCTCGTTCTACCTCAGCCGCGCCCTGCCCGAAGGCGGCGGCACCAATGTGGTCAACGTGACCCTGGTGGACTTCCGCAGCTTCGACACCCTGGGCGAGATCACCGTGCTGGCGGCGGTGGCCCTGACCGTGTTCGCCCTGCTGCGCCGCTTCCGCCCGCCCAAGGAAAGCATGCAGTTGCCGGCGCAGCAGCGCCTGCTGGCCCCGGACGTGGTCACCGACCTGGTCAACCCGCGCCAGGCCAGCGACACCGCCCTGGGCTTCATGATGGTGCCGGCGGTGCTGGTGCGCCTGCTGCTGCCGATTGCCCTGGTGGTGTCCTTCTACCTGTTCATGCGCGGGCACAACCTGCCGGGTGGCGGTTTCGTCGCCGGGCTGGTGATGTCGGTGGCCTTCATCCTCCAGTACATGGTGGCGGGCACCCAGTGGGTCGAGGCGCAGATGAGCCTGCGGCCGCTGCGCTGGATGGGCACCGGGCTGCTGGTCGCCCTGGCCACCGGCCTCGGCGCCCTGGCCTGGGGCTACCCGTTCCTGACCACCCACACGCTGCATGTGGACCTGCCACTGTTCGGTGACATCCACATCGCCAGCGCGCTGTTCTTCGACATCGGCGTGTACGCCGTGGTGGTGGGCGCGACCCTGCTGATCCTCACGGCCCTGGCGCACCAGTCGGTGCGGGCCCACAAGCCGGCCAGCCAGGCCAAATCCCTGACTCAGAACGGAGCCGCCTGATGGAAGAAGTCATCGCAATCGCCATTGGGGTCCTCGCCGCTTCCGGAGTCTGGCTGGTGCTGCGCCCGCGGACCTTCCAGGTGGTGATGGGCCTGTGCCTGCTGTCCTATGCGGTCAACCTGTTCATCTTCAGCATGGGCAGCCTGTTCATCGGCAAGGAGCCGATCGTCAAGGACGGCGTGCCCCAGGACCTGCTGCACTACACCGACCCGCTGCCCCAGGCGCTGGTGCTCACGGCCATCGTCATCAGCTTCGCCATGACTGCGCTGTTTCTGGTGGTGCTCCTGGCGTCCCGGGGCCTGACCGGCACCGACCACGTCGATGGCCGGGAGCCCAAGGAATGAATCCGTTGTCGCACCTGATCGTCGCCCCCATCCTCCTGCCGCTGCTGACCGCGGGCATCATGTTGCTGCTGGGGGAAAAGCATCGCCCGCTGAAAGCCCGGATCAACCTGCTCTCCACCCTGCTGGGCCTGTGCCTGGCGGGCTACCTGCTGTACTGGACCCAGGTCCAGGGCGCCACCGGTTCCTTCGGCGTGTACCTGCCCAGCAACTGGCAGGTGCCGTTCGGCATCGTGCTGGTGGTCGATCGCCTGTCGGCGCTGATGCTGGTGCTCACCGGTATCATCGGGGTCAGCGCGCTGCTGTTCGCCATGGCCCGCTGGGATGGCGCCGGGGCCAGTTTCCATGCCCTGTTCCAGATCCAGCTGATGGGCCTCTACGGGGCCTTCCTGACCGCCGACCTGTTCAACCTGTTCGTGTTCTTCGAGGTGCTGCTGGCGGCGTCCTACGGCCTGATGCTGCACGGCTCGGGGCGCGCGCGGGTGTCTTCGGGGCTGCACTACATCACCATCAACCTGCTGGCCTCGTCGCTGTTCCTGATCGGCACGGCGATGATCTACGGGGTCACCGGGACCCTGAACATGGCCGACCTGGCGATGAAGATCCCCCTGGTGCCGGAAGCCGACCGCGGCCTGCTGCACGCCGGTACGGCGATCCTGGCGATCGCCTTCCTGGCCAAGGCCGGGATGTGGCCACTGAACTTCTGGCTGGTGCCCGCCTACTCCTCGGCCAGCGCGCCGGTGGCGGCACTGTTCGCCATCATGACCAAAGTCGGTGTGTACACCGTACTGCGCCTGTGGACCCTGCTGTTCTCCGGGCAAGCCGGGGCCTCGGCCTATTTCGGCAGCCAGTGGCTGGTGTACGGCGGCATGGCGACGATCTTCTGCGCGGCCCTGGCGATTCTTCCGGCCCAGCGCCTGGAACGCATGGCCAGCCTGAGCATCCTGGTGTCGGCCGGCATCCTGATCTCGGTGATCGGCTTCGCCCAGCCGGCCCTCACCGGCGCGGCGCTGTTCTACCTGTTCAGCTCGACCCTGGCGATGTGCGCGCTGTTTTTGCTGGCAGAACTGATCGAGCGTTCGCGCTCGGCCAATGAGATCCCCCTGGAGGATGAAGGCGAGATCCTGCCGCGGCCCATGGAGTCGCTGCACCCGCCACGGGGCAGCAACCTCGACGATGAACAGAAAGTGGTGGTCGGCCAGGTGATCCCCTGGACCATGGCCTTCCTCGGCCTGAGCTTCATCGCCTGCGCCTTGCTGATCATCGGCATGCCGCCGCTATCGGGCTTCATCGGCAAGCTCAACCTGATTGCCGCCCTGCTCAACCCCGAGGGCCTGGGGGCCAGCGAGGGCGCGCCGATCACCCCGGCGGCCTGGTGCTTCCTGGCGCTGTTGATCCTCTCGGGCCTGGCCTCGCTGATTGCCTTTGCCCGCCTGGGTGTGCAGCGCTTCTGGACCCCGGAGGAACGCCCTTCGCCGGTGCTGCGGCGCCTGGAGTGCCTGCCGATCGTGGCGCTGCTGGGGCTCTGCGTGCTGCTCAGCTTCAAGGCCGAGCCGTTGCTGCGCTTCACCCAGGCCACCGCCGACAGCCTCAACCACCCGGAGCATTACGTGATGGCGGTGCTCGGCACCCGCACCGTGCTCAGCCCTGAATCCAAGACCGCAGCGGCAGTGGAGGTGCACCCATGAAGCGCCTGTTCCCCGCGCCATTCCTGTCCCTGGCACTGTGGCTGCTCTGGCTGGTGCTGAACCTGTCCCTCAGCCCGGGCAACCTGCTGCTGGGCGCCCTGCTGGGCTTTCTCGCGCCGCTGCTGATGCAGCCCCTGCGGCCCCTGCCGATCCGCATCCGCCGCCCGGGCACCATCCTGCGCCTGTTCCTGGTGGTGGGCCGCGACGTGCTGGTGTCCAACCTGCTGGTGGCCTGGGGCGTGCTCAACAACGGCCGGCGCCCGGTGCACTCGGCCTTCGTCAAGATCCCCCTGGACCTGCGGGACGCCAATGGCCTGGCGGCGCTGTCCACCATCACCACGGTGGTGCCGGGCACGGTCTGGTCCGAGCTGTCCCTGGACCGCAGCCTGCTGTTGCTGCACGTCTTCGACCTGAAGGACGAGGCGCAATTCATCCAGCACTTCAAGGCCACGTACGAGCGCCCGCTGATGGAGATTTTCGAATGAGTGTCCTGCTGACCAACGCGATCTTGCTGAGTCTGTTCATTTTCTCCCTGGCCATGGTCCTGACCCTGGTGCGCCTGTTCAAGGGCCCCTCGGCCCAGGACCGGGTTCTGGCCCTGGACTACCTGTACATCCTGGCGATGCTGATGATGCTGGTGCTGGGCGTGCGCTACGCCAGTGACACCTACTTCGAGGCGGCGCTGCTGATCGCCCTGTTCGGCTTTGTCGGCTCCTTCGCCCTGGCCAAATTCCTTCTGCGTGGCGAGGTGATCGAATGAACAGCCTGGAACAATTGCCACTGTGGGTGGAAGTGCTGGTGGCCCTGCTGCTGGTGATCAGCAGTGTGTTTGCCCTGATCGGGGCCCTGGGCATCCTGCGCATGAAGAGCTACTTCCAGCGCATGCACCCGCCGGCCCTGGCCTCCACCATGGGCTCCTGGGCCGTGGCCCTGGCGTCGATCCTGTACTTTTCCGCGCTCAAGTCCGGGCCGGTGCTGCACGCCTGGCTGATCCCGGTGCTGATGTCCATCACCGTACCGGTGACCACCCTGCTGCTGGCGCGGGCCGCGCTGTTTCGCAAGCGCATGGCCGGCGACGATGTGCCGGCGGAAATCAGCAGCAAACGCAGCGAAACCGGCAACTGAGCACATCCGCTGCACCTAGGAGCCGGCTGCCGGCGACGAGGCCCGTGAGCCTTGCGGTGACTTCGAAAACGCCTTCGCTGGCAAGCCAGTTCCTGCACTGGCCAGCGCCGGCTGACTGCCCTCAAGCCCAGGCCAGCACCAGCAACCCGGCCCCCAGCACCACGCACAGGGGGGAATAGAACAGGGTGTCGAGGCGGGCGAATTTCGAATCCCGGACTTCCTTGAAAAAACCCACCAGCTCGGAGTCGCCGATGGCCCGGGCGAACATCAGCAAGGCAATGGCGCTGATCACCCACTGCAGAGACGGGTGGGTCACCGTCGGCAGGTAGAGCCCGACCCTCAGGCACACCAGCATCGCCACCAGCAACAAAGCCACTGCCACCAGCATCGTGGCCAGGGCCGGCGGACGGAACGCCGGCTGGGTCATGCCGGGCCCCGGCCCCGGCACCTCGGGAATCACCGCATCACTGCCACGCTTGCCACCCGCAGCCCAGTACAGATGGATCAGACTGATCAACAGGAAGCTGCCAGCCACCCCCTGTGCGAGCAGAAGATTCATGTTCAGACGTCCGTGCAGAAAATGTCGCTGAAGAATGGACTCGATTGACCGTTTTTGTAAGTACGTTCGTCGCCTTCGATGATAAAGTGCCGCCCCATGAAATTTGCCCGTTCCGATCGCTCGCTCGTTGCCTGGATGCTCTATTGCTGCGTCCTGTTCAACGTGTTCGCCTGCAGCATCGGCCACGGGCAGATGCTCGGCATGCAGCTCAACGGCATCGGCGGGCAGTTCTGCAGCGTCGACCCTGCCACCCAGGCGCCGCTGCAGAAACCGGCCGACCAGGGCTCCCTGCCCACTCTCTCCAAGGCCTTCGGTTGCCCGCTGTGCTCCACCGGCGGCATGGGCCCGGCCCTGAACTCCAGCCTGACCCTGGCCCTGCTGCCGCAGCCCCAGGCCCCGCCTGCGCGCACCCTGGCCAAGACCGACCTCCCCGCCCGCTCCACCTGGCCCGCGGCCCATCCCCGGGCACCGCCTCTCGCCTGATTCCTGCTCGTGCTCAACCTGCCCACTGCGCTGTCGCGCGGCGCGCGTTCGTGGGCCTTTTCCTAGCCAAGAATTCAGGATGCACCGATGAAACACCTTCCTTTGCTGGCGAGCCTGCTGGGCTGCCTGTCGATCAATGCCTGGGGCCAGCCGAGCCTCGAACTGGCCCCCACCACCATCGGCGCCGATGAGGCCGATGCCGAGCCGGGCCTGAACCTGGACCAGTCCAGCGGCATGGCCTCGCGCCTGGGCCTGAGCCTGCGCGAAACCCCGGCCTCGGTGGCCGTGGCCAGCCGCCAGGACCTGGAGCGAAGCGGCGCCCGCACCTTCCAGGAAGCGGCCAACGCCCTGCCCGGGGTCAACGCCAGTGCGCCGCCGGGGTTCGGCGGCTTCGTCTCCTACCGTGGTTTTACCAGCAGCCAGATCACCCAGATGTTCAACGGCATCAACGTCGCCACCGGCCTGGCCCGGCCCGTGGACGCCTGGATCTACGACCGGGTGGAACTGGTGGGCGGCCCCTCGTCGCTGATCAATGGCGCCGGCTCCGTGGGCGGTTCGCTGAACTACGTGACCAAGCTCGCGGACCGCCGCGAACAGGCTGCCGAAGGCCTGCTCGGCTACGGCAGCTACGACACCACGCAGACCGCTTTCGGGGTCAACCATGCCCTCAGCCCGGCCGGTGCCGAGGTGCAGCACTACGCGCGCTTGGACGTCAGCCACAACACCAGCAACGGCTACATCGACCGCCAGGAAAGGGATGCCTGGAGCCTGGCCTTCTCCCTGCTCAGCGACCTGACCCCGGACCTGTCCCACACCCTGGCGGTGGAATACCAGGATGAACACGAGGACAGCCCCTACTGGGGCACCCCGGTGCTCAATCCCAAGGCCGGTGAGCTGAAGATCGACAAGCACAACCGCTTCAACAACTACAACGTCGCCGATGGCCTGTATGAGCAACGCACGGTGTGGCTGCGCTCGATCATCGACTACCGGATCAACCCCAGCACCAGCCTGCGCAACACCCTCTACCACCTGGACAGCCAGCGCGACTATCGCAACCTGGAGACCTACCAGTACAACGCCGACAACAGCCGGGTGAACCGCTCGACCGCCTACCTGGTACGGCACCAGGGCCAGCAGGACGGCAACCAGTTCGAACTGCGCCACGATGATCAGCTGTTCGGCCTCGACACCACCTGGTCCGGGGGGTTTGAGTACAAGGTCAACAGCACCACCAACTCGCCCTGGAACGTGCCGGCCAGCAACAGCGTCGAACCCGGCAACTTCCAGCCGGGGTACTTCTATGACCTGAAGGGCACCCGCCAGGGCTGGGCCAAGGACAAGACCAACCAGGTCACCACCCGCGCCCTGTTCGTCGAGAACCGCTTGGCCCTGACCGACGAGCTGTCACTGCTCAGCGGCCTGCGCTACGACGCCATCGACCTGGACGTGACCAACCACCGGCTGATCACCGCCAGCAACCCGCGCCACCTCAAGCGCAGCTGGGAACCGGTCACCGGGCGCCTGGGCCTGACCTGGCAGTTCCTGCCCAGCGCCAATGTCTACGTGCAGTACAGCACCGCCGCCGAGCAGCCCAGTGGCACTCAGAACTTCGAGGTGTCCACGGGCAAGCAATGGGAAGTGGGCAGCAAGTTCGACTACCTGCAAGGACGGGGTTCGGCGACCGTTGCCGCCTATCGCATCGAGCGCAAGGACTTTGCCGTCACCGATCCCCTGGACCCGGCCAACAGCATCCCGGTGGGCCAGCAGACCTCCAGGGGCATCGAGCTGGCCAGTTCCCTGCACATCACCCCCAAGCTACTGGCGCAAGCCAACTTCGCCTGGGTGGATGCCGAGTACGGCGAGTTCAACGAGAAGATCGCCAGCGGCGCGGTGGTTTCACGCAAAGGCAACACGCCGACCAACGTACCGGACCGGCTGGCCAACCTGTGGCTGACCTATGACCTGTCGCCCAACTGGCAGACCGGGGTCGATGCGCGCTACGTGGCCTCGGTATACGCCGACAACGCCAACACCCTGCGGATGCCTGCCTACACCCTGTACGGCAGCTTCCTGCGCTACAAGGTCGACAGCCACACCACAGTGACCGGCCGGGTGCGCAACCTGACCAACGAGGTCTATGGCCAGTTCGCCCATGTGTCCCCGGCGTACTACCTGGGCCAGCCGCGAACCTTCGAGGTGGCGGTGCAGACCCGCTTCTGACCCCTGCCCTGCACCCGCCGGGCGCAAGGTTCAAGGGCCCATTCGCCGGCACGCCGGCGCCTACAAGGTGGCGGCGATCCTGTCCGCCACGTCCCGGGGCACCCAGGCGCGCCAGACGTCGGGGTGCTGCTTGAGGAAGGCCCGGGCCGCGTCCCGCGGGGCACTGTGGTTCTCGCTCATCTGCGCCAGGGCGCGGTTCAGGGGCTCAATGGGCAGGTCGACCTTGGCGAAGAACTGCGCCAGTTGCGGGTACTGCTTCTGGAATGGCGTGGACACCCCGATCGACAACCTGGAGGCCAGGGAACGGGTTGGCCGGGGGTTGGGGTTGGCGGCGTCGGTCAGGGTCTTCCAGGCTTCGGCGTCAAAGGGAGGTTCTTGCAGTTGCACCAGTTTGAAGCGCCCGAGCAGCGGCGTGGGCGACCAGTAGTAGAACAGGATCGGCTTGCCGCGACGGATCGCCGAGCTGATCTCCGCATCCAGGGCCGCTCCGGAACCGCTGCGAAAATTCACGTAGCTGTCCTGCAGGCCATAGGCCTTGAGCTTCTGCTGGTTGACGATCTCCGAGGTCCAGCCGATCGGGCTGTTGAGGAAACGCCCCTTGTCCGGGCTCTCCGGGTCCTTGAACACGTCCTTGTAGCGGGCCAGGTCGGTCACGCTGCGCAGCTCCGGCGCCAGGGGCTTTATACCCTTGGCCGGGTCGCCCTTGATCACGTATTCCGGCACCCACCAGCCTTCGGTGGCGCCCTTGACCGTATCTCCCAGGGCCTGCACCTTGCCTTCGGCCTCGGCCTTGACCCACACCGGGCTGCGCCCCGCCCACTCTTCGCCGATCACCTGGATGTCGTTGTTGGCCAGGGCCGTTTCCAGGGTGATGGTGGTGCCGGGCAAGGTGTCGGTGGGCAAGCCATAGCCCTGCTCCACCATGATCCGCAGGATCTCGGTGATCAGGCTGCCGCTTTCCCAGTTCAGGTCGGCGAAATGAATCGGTTGCGGCGCCGCCACAACCGGCTGCGCCGTACTCAGGGCGGCAAGGCTCAACAGGCTGCTGGCCAGCAGCGCGCGGATTCCTTTCATCGGGGTACACCTCTTGGGTCAGGACCTGGGCCACAGGGGCAGGCAGCGCCTAAGCGCACGGCCCCCAAAGCATTAAGTCAACTGACTGTAGTAGAGGTTCAGTAGTTTCAACCCCAGGCCCTTCCCGGATGGCCGCTCAAGAGGCCGGAGGCTCCTGCAACCGCTGCAACTCGCGGCGCACCATGCTGGCGTAGGCCGCGGGGCGCAGGTTGTACAGCTGGGCGGCGACCCAGTTCAGCCAGGCGCCCTGGAGCACGGTCTTCTGCGCGAACAGGCGCCGGGCTTCAGCGCTCGCGGCCTGTTGATGCTCATGGTGAAACGCGGCGCGGCCCTGGCTCATCACTCGCTGGCCTTGAAGCTCACCAGTTCGCCCTTGCGCCATTTGGCGGCCTTGGCGGTCACTGCCTTGAGGGTCTTGGTCAGGCCTTCCTGCAACTGCTCGTTGGCGGCAAACACGGTCACCACCGAATGGCCTTCCTTGAACAGGATGCCCTGCCCCAGGGGGCTGCTGACAAAGGCGTAGTCGCCCAGGCCGTAGACCGTCAGCTTGATCTCGCGAAAGCGGATCTCCATCTTGCCGCCTTCACGGCTGGGCAGCACGGCGGCGCGAAAATGATCGCCGACCTTGAGTTCAAGGCGCGGCTTGTCGTCCACCACCAGGGCCGTCTCGGTGTCGATCTCGGCGACGTAGATGCCTTCGGCGGACTGTTCGGTGAGGTAGACAAAACGAGATTGGAACTGCTTGACCAGCTTTGCGCGCAAATCACCCAACACGAACAATGCATGCATTTCAAGATTACTTACTGCCAAGGAACACTCCCCGATACTCAAAATGATGTCGCCCGGAAAAAAACGGACGGCACGAAAAAACCGCCATGACGGCGTAGTCACCCCAATCGGTTACCCAATACACACAAGTGCAGCTGGCACTCCTGGCCACGACGCTGGCGGCGGCACTGAGCAAGGGGCATTTCGCCGATGCATCAGGCACATGTCGAAGGCGTAAGGAGTGAGCTCTGACCCGCAAAGCGTGGCGGCGCGTCGTCGGGGGTGGGTGCTGGAACAGGCCTGCTGGCCGGATGCACCCGGGTCACGATTCCCCCGGTCGGCAGCCACTTCGGGTTGCAGAGGCAATTCTAGAGCAACTTTGTGCATTTCGACTATTTAAAGCGCACACCGGCTTCGCGCGCACCCACTTCAGCAAAAGCCGGAGTTGACGCGCAGCCGGTAATATTACCCAGCAACAGAAGCAGGAAGTTTCAGATTAGATCATCAGAATAATCGCCACCTAGAATCCAAATGATATAACTCAGCCCGCCGTCACCCAACAACTGCCATACTCCGCCATTGATTGAATGCCCCCCTCTTGGGGGGCGTTCAAGCACTCACTCATCTCCAAGGGAAGGCTAGAAGTGACCGAACTAGATATTGGCGAGTTTTTCATTCGTGGCGAGTGCAGAGAAGTCGAAGGCGAGTTCCAGGCCGTGATTGCCATGCGCGCAAAACCCCCACTGACCCAGGTCACCTTCCACCAGGTGGAACGCGATCGCTGGTTCAAGACCTCGGAAGACGCTGCCGCGGCAGCCAGAGCGTCGGCCAAGGCCCTCAAGCAGGCCATCGACCAGGGCGCCCTGAACGCCTGACAGACAGCGCCAGTCAAGGATCCGACAGCGCGACCGATACAAAGGCGAGATCCGTTTAAGAGCATCATGATGATCGACTTGAAACCCCCATCTCGCCTGGCCGACTTCCTCAAGCCGGATCCAAGCACTGCGGTACTGGAAGCCTCGGACGACGGCGAGACCCTGGTCCTGAGCCGCTCCAGCGCGCAAACCCCGGAAGAGGCGCTGTTGCTGGCGAAGAAAAAACGCATCCGCCAACTGAAAAAGCAGATCGAGCTGCTGCAACAGAAACTGCAACGGGCCAAGGCCCGCCTGGCCACGGTCAAGGGCGCCAGTTCCGGCTCCGACACCGGCCGGGCCATGGCCCTGTCGTCCGCCCGGGCCCAGGTCATGGCCTACAGCACTGCCCTGTCCATGGCCCAGACGGCGTTGTTCCAGGCCGAGAGCGGCACCCTGGCCTGAACCCTTGGATCGAACTTGCGCGCCCGCCATGCCTCAGATGCACTGAGGCAGCGCCGGTGCTGCCCGTCACCCAAGGAGATCACCATGGAAGCGCCCACCCATAACCTCGAAGGGCTGTTCGACCAGTTGGGCCTGGATTCCAGCCCCGCCGCCATCGATGGTTTCATCGCCCGGCACTCGCCCCTGGACGAAGACCTGAAAATGATCGACGCCCCCTTCTGGACGCCCCAGCAAGCGGCCTTTCTCAAGCAGCAACTGCGCGAAGACGCCGACTGGGCGCCCGTGGTGGACGAGCTCAACCTGCGCCTGCACCAGGCCGGTTAAGCCGAATGCCGCAGGTGCCGGCCGCCTGGCAGCAGCACCTGCAGCTGCTGCTGCCAGGCCAGCCGGCACTCCTCGGCCTCGGCGCGGCTGGCAAAGGCCGTGCCGCGCTGTTCGCCATTGACCAGAACCACCCAGCACGCACGACGGCCCAAGGCCCGCAGGCTGGCCGGCACGCCGCTGCCAATCATCACCGCTACATCGACTTTGCTGTGCATGGAGCTACCTCCAGAAAATTAGTTAGCTGCCTAACGATGTTGGCATACTAACTAACTTGCCGGCCCCTGGAACAGCCTGTTCCTGCATTGCAGCATTACCGATAGCGTAACAATGGAGGCCTCAGCCCTTGCCCGAGCCTGGCGCCTGCTCGGGTTTGTAACCCAGGCGCAGCCCGCCCCAGTGCCGGCCGCGGACCATGATCGGCACCGAAAGGTCGTGCATCAGCTCACCGGTATCCCGGGTATAGGTCTGCAGAAGCAGCGGTTGCTGGTGGCTGCCACAGCGGATCCCCGTGCGATCGGCGAACTTGCGCTTGCTGCGGTTATGCAGGTTGTCCACCTCGGGGTCGCCGGTCAGCGGCTGGGAAAAAACCTTGTTGTGGGTCGGCACGTAGCCTTCCTGGGTACAGGCGATGGCGAACACCAGGCCATCGTGGCGCGGCAGCAGGGATTCCTGGATCGGCGGCAGCACCTGATCGGTGTAGCGGTCGAAGCGGGTCTGGTATTTGGCCGGGTCGGTGTTGGCGATCAACTGGTAGTGACGATCGAACAGATCGTCGAGGCTGATGCGGTTCTGCTCCAGGTCGGCCTCGAACTGCTCGGCAATGCGCCGCGCGCCTTCGCGGGCCAGGTCGTAGATGCGCTGGTGATAGTCATCCAGGCCCACAGCCGCCAGGCGTTCGCTGATGGTTTCCGCCTGCCCTTCCATCTGCACCGCGGCCTGCGCCAGGCTGCGGGTCTGCTGGTCGCTGACCGCCAGGTCGCTGCGCATCTGCTCCACGGCATGAAACAGGCTGTCCAGTTGCTCGCGGTTGGTCTCGGCGCCCCGGGCGATCTCGCTGACCTGCCCTTCCACCCCGGCCGCCAGGCGCGCGATGTTGTCCAGGTGACGACCGGTGTGCTCCACCTGCTCGACCCCCAGGTTGAGGTCGTCGGCCAGCTGGCGGATCTGCTCCACCACGTCGCTGGTGCGCTGCTGGATATCCGCCACCATCACCCCGACCTCGTCGGTGGCCGCGGCGGTGCGCCCGGCCAGCCCGCGCACCTCATCGGCCACCACCGCGAAACCGCGCCCGTGTTCCCCGGCCCGGGCTGCCTCGATGGCCGCATTCAGCGCCAGCAGGTTGGTCTGGCTGGCGATGGACTGGATCACCAGGGTCACCCGCTGGATCTCCTCGCTGCGCTGGCTCAGGGCCTCGATCAGCTCACGGCTGCCATTGGCGCGCTGGCTGAGCAGGTGCATGCGGCTGATGGACTCCCCCAGCACCGTGCGCCCTTCGGCGCTGCTGGCGTGGGCCTCGCTGGCGGCGCCCAGGGCCTGCTGGCTGAGTTGGGAGGTGACCTGCTCGGTCTTGATCATCACTTCGGCGTTGCCGACGATGCGCGCGGCGGCGTCGAGCTGGGATTGCAGCTTGCCTGCCAGCTGGGTCACCGAGTAGGCCACGCCCGCCGCGGACAGTGCGTTATGGGTGGTGCCGTAGGACAGGTCGCGGGTCAGCGCCGACAACTGATCGTCAGCCGTCGCGTTCGCCACCAGGGGCCGCCCGCGCCCGCGCAACCGCGGCAGCCAGATCACCAGTACCGCCACGGGCAGGCACAGGTACAGCGACCAGCCGCCCAGGGCCTGGCCGGCGAACAGCGCCATCAGCGCCGCGCTCTGCAAGGACGGCGCCCACCAGCGGGCGGCGGTTTCGGGTGTTGCCAGCGGCTGTGCGACCGGCGCCGCTAGAGATCCATCTCTTGACATCTGTGTCACCCCACATCGTTCTAATTGTTTGCGGCATTAGACGCCACTAGAGGGCCATTATCCATGGTCCCTTAGTCGCGGGTTTGCAGCAGATCAAGAGAATGTGCGGGCGGGCACTGCCCGAAAAAACAGAGCCCCCGCTGTGGCGGGGGCTGGCGATCAGGCTTGACGCTGATGCTTGTCGATCTGCTCGTGGCGCTCTTGGGCCTCGATGCAGTACTTGGTGGTGGGGCTGATCAGCAGGCGCTTGAGGCCGATCGGCTCGCCGCTGTCGTCGCACCAGCCGAAGCTGTCGTCGCTGATCCGGCCCAGGGCCTGTTCCAGTTGCGGCAGCATGCGCTGGTCGCGATCAATGGCGTTGACCAACCAGGTGCGCTCTTCTTCGACGGAAGCGGCGTCGGCCGGGTCAGCCGGGGTGTCCAGGCTTTCAATGGCGATCCGGTTCTGTTCGATGCGCTCGTGGGTTTCCACCTTCATGGCTTGCAACAGGTCGCTGAAAAAAGCGTGCTGCTCGGCATTCATGTAGTCATCCGCCGGCATGGCCAGCAACTTTTCCTTGGTCATTGATTTCTCTATAAAAAATACGTGCATTAAGGCGAATTCAAACTGTTTCCGGTTGACCCGTCAGGTCATCAGAAAGGCGCCATACCTTCCAAGCGCCACCCGGCACTCAATTTACGAGGGGCGGCAGTCTAAGGCCGGTTTGAGGGCGCAGCAACTGAAATGACAGCGAATCTGTCCGACAAACCGCACAAAGCCCGCAAATGCGGGCTTTGGTGGCGTTTATTGGAGTGCGTTTATAACAAAAAATTCCATAGCCATGGGTCTGTTAGAAGACAAACGGCAGTGCCGGACGGCGGATTCTGGCCGTTTCCAACGATTTCCAGGGGCACCGGCCGGCGGGCGAAGAGACCGTTGGAGCGGGCCAGGGCTCGGGAGCGTATTCGCTGGCACGCCGGCTCCTGCACCAGCCGGCGCCTCTCCCCTGCTCAGCGCTTGAGCTTGCGCTTGTTGCGGTACTGGTCGATGACCACCGCCACCACGATGATCAGGCCCTTGATGATGTCCTGGATGTAGGCATCGACCCCGACAAAGGTGAAGCCACTGGCCATGACCCCGAGGATCAGCGCGCCGATCACGGTGCCGGTGATGCGCCCCACCCCGCCGGCCAGGCTGGTGCCGCCGATCACTGCCGCGGCAATCGCGTCCAGCTCGTAGGACATGCCCATCCCCGCCTGCCCGGTGGCGGCCCGCGCCGAGGCCACCACCCCGGCCAGCCCCGCCAGCAGCCCGGCAATGCTGTAGACAATCACCAGGTGGCGCTTGACGTTGATCCCCGAAGTCCGCGCCGCCTGCATGTTGCCGCCGATGGCATAGGTGTACTTGCCGTACTTGGTGTAGCGCAGGGCGATATGAAAGATCAGCGCCACCACCAGGAAGATCACCACCGGCATCGCCCCGTGGCCGATGGCGGTGTAGGAATCGGAGAGCATGCTCACCGGCTGGCCCTGGGTGTAGTAACGCGCCAGCCCCCGGGCCGAGACCATCATCCCCAGGGTGGCAATAAAGGGAGGAATGCCGGTCAGGGCAATCACACTGCCGTTGATCGCCCCCGCCAGGAGGCCGACCCCGAGCCCGGCGAGCACCGGGATCCACACCGGCAGGTCGGTCAGCGAGGGAAACACCGCCCGGGTGAAGTCCGAGGTCTGGGCCAGGCTGGCGGCAATCATCGCCGACAGGGCCAGCACCGAACCGGAAGACAGGTCGATACCGGTGGTGATGATCACCTGGGTCACGCCGATGGCCAGCAGGCCGATCACCGAGACCTGGAGAATCATCAGCACCAGGCGCTGGGAATTGAGCAGGAAACTCTGGTCGCGGACGATCCAGCCAAACAGCTCGAACACCAGGCCGATACCGATCAGCACCAGGAAGATGCTCAGCTCGGTGGGCAGTCGTCGCCGGGGCTTGACTGCCACCGCCGCGGGTTTGTTGTCGATTATCGCATTCATTGCCAGCCACCACCCTTGGGTTGAATGTCGTCTAGTTCAGGCCCGAAGCCAGTTGCATGACCCGTTCCTGGGTCGCCTCGTTGCGGTCCAGGGTGCCCATCAGTTGCCCTTCGTGCATGACCATGACCCGGTCGCTCATGCCCAGCACCTCGGGCAGTTCCGAGGAAATCATGATCACCGCCATGCCCTCACCGGCCAGACTGGCGATCAGGCGGTAGATCTCAGCCTTGGCCCCCACGTCAATGCCCCGGGTCGGCTCGTCGAGAATCAGGATCCGCGGCTGGGTCATCAGCCAGCGCGCCAGCAGGGCCTTCTGCTGATTGCCCCCGGACAGGGTGTCGATGCATTGCTCCAGGGACGGGGTCTTGACCCGCAGCTTCCTGCACATGTCCTCGCACAAGGCGCGCAAGGCCTTCTGCTGGACAAAACCGCCGCCGGCATAGTGCGGCAGTACCGCCACTTCCATGTTTTCCAGGACCGACAGGCAGGGGAACAGGCCACTGAGCTTGCGATCCTCGGTCAGCAGGGCAAGGCCCTTCTCGATCGCCCGGTGCGGGTCGCCGATGCGCAGGGGCTGGCCGTCGAGGACAATCTCGCCGCCATCGCTTGGGGTGATGCCGAACAGGGTTTCGGCGACATTGGTCCGCCCCGAGCCCATCAGCCCGGCAATGCCGAGGATCTCCCCGGCATGCAGATCGAACGACACGCCCTTGAACACCCCGTCCAGGCGCAAGTCGCGGACCTTGAGCAGCAGCTCGCCGATAGGCTTCTCGCGCTGGGGAAACAACTGGCTCAGCTCGCGCCCCACCATCATCGAGATCAGGCTGTCGCCGTCCAGGCTGTCGGCCCGTTGCAGGCCGATGTAGGCGCCATCGCGAAACACCGCCACCTCATCGGCAATGGCGAACACTTCGTTCATCTTGTGGGTGATATAGACGATGCCCTTACCCTGGGCCTTGAGGTCGGCAATGATCGAGAACAGGTGCGCCACCTCCTTGTCGGTGATGGCCGAGGTCGGTTCGTCCATGATCAGCACGTCGGAGTCATAGGACACCGCCTTGGCAATCTCCACCATCTGGCGCTCGGCGATGCTCAGGTTGCCCACCTGCTCCTCGGGGTCCAGTTCGATGCGCAGGCGCGCCAGCAAGGCGGCGGTGCAGCGGTGCATTTCCCGGTGGTCGATCAGGCCCAGGCGGTTCTGTTGCTCGCGGCCGATCCAGATGTTCTCGGCGATGCTCATGTGCGGCATCAGGTTGAGTTCCTGGTGGATCATGGCGATCCCCGCCTGCAGCGCCGCCAGCGGCGTGGCGAAGGTCACCGGCCGGCCCTTGAGGCGCAGTTCGCCGGAGTCGGGCTGATAGATGCCCGCGATGATCTTCATCAGGGTCGACTTGCCGGCACCGTTTTCGCCCATCAGCGCCAGGACCGTGCCGGGGCGTACCCGCAGTTGCACGTTGGCCAGGGCCACCACCCCGGGAAAGCCCTTGCTGACATTCAGTACTTCCAGCAGGTAGGGCTCCTGGGGCGCCACGGCCGGGCTCAGGGAGTGCAGGCTCGAAGCAGTAGCACAAGCGTTCATGATCAGCTACTCCAGCGGCCGGGCAGCCAGCGCCGCCCGGCCCGCGTGTGATTGAAGGGCCGGCGCCTACTTGAACTGGGCGACCGTTTCCGGGGTGATCAGGCGGTAGGGAATCCACACCGCGGCGTCCACCGGCTGCTTGTTGGCCATCTTCACCGCGGTTTCCACCGAGCCGTCGGCCTGGCCCTTGGCGTCCTGGAACACCGACACCGCCAGCTCGCCGCGCTGCACCGCGCGCAGCCCGTCGGGGGTGCCGTCGACCCCGGCGATCAGCACGCTGCCCTTGGCCACCCCGGCCTGGTTCAGGGCCATGGCCGCACCGATGGCCATCTCGTCGTTGTTGGCCACCACCGCATTGAACTCGCGGCCCTGGGTCAGCCAGTCGTTGACCAGGGTCATGCCCTTGTCCCGCAGCCAGACGCCGGTCTGTTCCTGGTCGACCTTGATCCCGGGGTACCGGGCCAGCACCTCCTTGACCCCCTTGGTGCGATTGGTGGTGGAGTTGTTCGCCAGGTCGCCGAGAAGGATCACGATGCTGCCCTTGCCGCCCATTTTCTCGGCCAGGTACTGCATCTGCATCTTGCCTGCCTCCAGGTCGTCGGAGGCCACGGTGACCACGCCCTTGGGCAGGTTCAGGTCGTCCGGGCGACGGTTGACGTAGACCAGGGGAATCCCGGCCTTGACCGCCGCCTCGGTGATCTTGCGAGTGGCAGCGGTATCCACCGGGTTGACCACGATGGCGTCGACCTTCTGGCTGATGAAGCTTTCCACCTGGCTCAGCTGCTTGACCACGTCACTGCGGGCGTCCTCGAACTGCAACTGCACGCCTTCGGGCATGGACCTGGCCTTCTGGTCCATGGACTCGCGCAGGTAGGTCAGCCAGGTGTCGTCGAACTGCGACATGCTCACGCCGATGCGCACCTGGGCCAGCGCCGCACCACTGAACAGCATCAGCGACAGGGCAAGACACGCCACTGGGTTCTGAATGTTCATTAAGAGTCGTTCTCCACATGCTTGTTGGTGGGTGGCCGTGCTCAGGCCGGCGAATACAGAACCGGGGCCCCGGGCATGCAGCCCAGCAGCGCGCCCTGGTGTTCGACACACAGGCCGCTGAGCAGGGTCAATAAACGAGAGGACCAGGGAGTGACGGGCAGATTGCGGGAGGCGGCGCCCCGGGTACGGGACAGCCATTGCAGAGCAGAGCGGAAGGTTTTCATCGACGGCACCTGTTTGTTCTTGTTGGTGGGTTCTCCAGGGCTCAAGCGGGGCTTGAAGGCCATGGGAACCTTGTAGGGTCGGCTACCTGTAAACGACTTTATTGGAAAATAATTTCTATATCAACTCATTTTAGAATTTTACTGCAATTGCATTTCCAGCAGCCAGATCCCTCGCTTCCCGCAGGAGACGGCTTGCCGGCGAAGGGGCCCGCACGCCTTGCAGCGCCCTGGAAAACACCTTCGCTGGCAAGCCGGCGCCTACAGAAATCCCGGGGTTCAGGCGTAGAGCGCCGGGCGCTGGGGCAGGCTGATGGGGACGATCGCCCCGCTCTGCTGGGCCTCGATGCAGGCGTCGGCCGCCACCGCCGCGGCCAGGCCGTCCCAGGCCGAGGGCCCACCCACCCGGCCAGCGCGCACGCCATCGACAAAGGCCTGCAGCTCGACGTCATAGGCGGCGATGAAGCGCTCCTTCCAGTCCATCAGGATCGCGCTGGACAGGCTGGCCGCGCTGCGCAGCTGGACCTGGGGCGGCTCCGGCAGGCGGGCGATGCCGCTCTCGCCCACCACTTCGCACTGGATGTCGTAGCCGTACTGGCAGTTGACGAAGATCTCCACGTCGATCCGCGTGCCCCGGGCGGTTTCCAGCAGCACGATCTGCGGGTCGCGCAGTTGGGCGTGGGCCTTGCCGGTCTTGCGCGGGAACAGCACCTGCACCGACACATAGTCGTCCGCCAGCAGCCAGCGCAGCACATCCAGCTCGTGGATCAGGGTGTCGGTGATGGCCATGTCGGTCTTGTAGTTCTCCCCCACCCGCGGGTTGCGGTGGGCGCAGTGCAGCATCAGCGGCTCACCGATGCGCCCGCTGTCCAGCACCGCCTTGAGCGCCTGGTAGCCGGCGTCGTAGGGGCGCATGAACCCCACCTGCACCAGGCGCCGGCCGTGGGCAATCTCGGCCTCGACGATGCGCCGGCAGCCGGCGGCGGTCACCGCCAGGGGCTTTTCGCAGAACACCGGCTTGCCGGCGGCGATGGCCGCCAGCACGAACTCTTCGTGGCTCGGGCCCCAGGACGTCACCAGCAGCGCCTGGACTTCCGGCGCCTGGATCAGGGCATGGCCGTCGGGGTAGACCTCGGCCTCAAGCGTGAGCCCGTCCAGCACCCGGGCCGCCTGCTGCGGGTCGATGTCGGTTACCGCCACCACCCGGCAGCCCTGCAGGGTCTGGCTGCAACGCCGAATGTGATCCTGACCTATGGCACCAGTGCCGATAACGCCTAGCTGCAAAGACATGGGTGTACTCCTGTGGTTGTTCGGTTGGGGAGCTTCAGTACTGGCGCGCCTTGGCCAACTGCTGATCGATGGCGGCGGCCGCGGCGGCCACCCTCTCACTGCCGCTGACCTCGGCCACCGCCACATGCCACCAGGACAGGTAGCCGTGGAGCATGGTCTTGGGCAGCACCTTGATATCGATCAGGGTCGAGACCCGCTGCAGCCGGGCGTCCGCCAGGGCGGCGTGGAGCTGCTCCAGGTTCCTCACCTTGTAGGTCTTGCAGCCGTAGGCCGCGGCGCTCATGGCGTAGTCCACCGGGATCAGGCCACCGTCGAGCTGGTCGCTGTCTGGGTTGCGGTAGCGGAACTCGGTGGCGAAGCTGTCCAGGCCCTGGCCCAGCTGCAGGTTGTTGATGCAGCCGAAGGCCATGTTGTCCAGCAGCACCACGTTGATCTTGCGTTGCTCCTGGATCGAGGTCAGCAGCTCCGAATGCAGCATCAGGTAGGAGCCGTCGCCCACCAGGGCATAGACCTCACGCTCGGGGGCGGCGAGCTTGACCCCCAGGGCCGCGGCAATTTCATAACCCATGCACGAATAGCCATATTCCACGTGGTAGGTGTTGAGCCCCTTGCTGCGCCAGCTGCGTTGCAGGTCCCCGGGCAAGCTGCCGGCAGCGGCGACAATCACCGCATCGTCGGCCAGGGTCTGGTTGAGCACCCCCAGCACCTGGCTCTGGGTCAGGCAAGAGCCGGTCAGCTCGATGAACTCGCGCAGCACCGCCGGGTCCAGCGCGTCGTTGACCTCCGGCACAAAATCCTCGCCCTGATAGTGCACGCCGTGGACCCGCTCCAGCTCGGCATCCAGCTGCCCCCTGGCCTCGGCCACCCGAGTGCCCCAGCCGGCGCGGTAGGCGCTGCCGGCCAGGGCCTCGCCCAGTGCCTGCAAGCCGGCCCGGGCATCGGCCAGCAGTTGCACGCCATCGAGCTTCACGGCATCGCCGGGGTTGATATTGAGGTTGAGAAACTGCACCTGGGGGTGCTGGAACAGCCACTTGGACGAGGTGGTGAAATCGCTGTAGCGGGTACCGACGCCAATGATCAGGTCGGCCTCCCGGGCCAGCAGGTTGGCCGCCAGGCAGCCGGTTTCACCGATGCCGCCCACGTTCAATGGATGGCTGGACAGCAGCGCGCTCTTGCCGGCCTGAGTCTCGGCCACCGGGATCGCGAAGCGCTCGGCAAAGGCCTGCAGGGCCTGGTTGGCCGCGGCGTACTTGACCCCGCCACCGCAGATCAGCAACGGCTTGCGCTTGCCCCGCAGCAGCGCCACGGCGTCCGCCAGCATCGCTTCGGTGGGTGGCCGCCGGTCGATGCGATGCACCCGTCGGGCGAAGAAGCTCAGCGGGTAATCGTAGGCCTCGGCCTGCACATCCTGGGGCAGCGCCAGGGTCACCGCGCCGGTCTGGGCCGGGTCGGCCAGCACTCGCATCGCCTGCAGCGCCGCGCTCATCAACTGCTCCGGGCGGTTGATCCGGTCCCAGTATTTGCTCACCGCCTTGAAGGCATCGTTGGTGCTGATGCCCAGGTCATGGAACTGCTCGATCTGTTGCAGCACCGGGTCCGGCTGGCGGCTGGCGAACACGTCGCCGGGCAACAGCAGCAAGGGAATGCGGTTGGCCGTGGCGGTGGCCGCGGCGGTCAGCATATTGGCCGCGCCGGGGCCCACCGAAGCGGTGCAGGCATAGACCTTGCGCCGCAGGTGCTGCTTGGCAAACCCGATGGCGGCATGGGCCATGCCCTGCTCGTTGCGGCCCTGGTGCACCCGCAATTGGCCCGGGTCCTGCTGCAGCGCCTGGCCGATGCCCAGCACATTGCCGTGGCCGAAAATCGTAAAGACCCCGGCAATGAACCGGCTCTGCTGCCCGTCCACCTCGACGTACTGGTTATCGAGGAATTTCACCAGGGCCTGGGCCATGGTCAGTCGAATCGTGCTCATCTGTGTTCCTTCAATGGCCATACAGCACTCTCACTGTTCTTTGTGCGGAAGCCGGCTTGCCGGCGCCTACAAGGGGGGGCAGGCCAGGGCCTGGCGCAGGTGCCGGATACTGCGCTCCAGAGCCTGCTGCAGGTCCGGTCGATCGTGAACGCTCGCGGCAAAGGGCTCGAAGGACAGGTAGCCGCGGTAACCGCCCGCCAGCAACGCGGCGATCTGCGTCGTGTTGCCCAGCCGGTCCGCCGCGCCCACCAGCACCCGATGACCGTCCCGCAGCGCTGCCAGAGGCAGTGGCGGCCCCTCGACACCGGAGAGGTGCACCAGCCCGGTAAGCTCGGCGAACAGCTGGGGTTCGCCGGCCAGTGTGTGGTGGAAGGTGTCGTGCACCAGGCTCAGCACATCCAGCGCGCCAACGGCGCGGATCGCGTCCACGGCGCTGCGCTTGTCACGCAAGGCGCACTCGGCAAACCCCAGGGGTTCGACAAAACCGCGCAGGCCATGCTGGCGAAGAACCTCCGCGATCCGGGTCAGGGCGGCCGCCAGCCCCTGGGCCCGCTGGCCCGCGCTGCGCCGGTCGCCGGGGTCGTTCAGCGGGCACAACACCAGGCCCTCGGCACCGCAGGCGCGGGCATAACCGGCCAGGTGCAGCAACTGCTGGCGGCGCTGTTCATCCCACAGGTCGAAGGGGTACAGGGCATTGATCGACAGCAGCCGGATGCCACGCTGCTCACACAGCTCGCGGACCTGCTCGGGGGGAGTGCCATCCTCGATCTCCACACCCTTGAGGTCATTGCGCAGCTCCACCCCATCGATCTTCAAGGCCAGTGCCAGGTCAAGAAAATCCGCCAGAGGCAGGTGCGGTGCGACCATTCGGTTCAAGGCAAAACGCAAAGGCTGAGTCATCTTCCAGCTCCCCGAAAATCGGCAAAGGTGCGTCGTTCACAGATCCAGCAGCCAGCTGTGCCGGGGGTCGTTATGGAACTGCCAGACCCGCTTCGGCCCGGCCATCACGTTCAGGTAATAGGACTCGTAGCCATAGGGCACGCTGACCGGGTGGTACCCCCTGGGCACCACCACCAGGTCGTGGTGCTCCACCGCCATGGCCTCGTCCAGGCTGCGGTCGTCGGTGTAGACCCGCTGGAAGACAAAGCCCTGGGGCGGGTTGAGCTGGTGGTAATAGGTCTCTTCCAGAAAGCTCTGGCGCGGCAGGTCGTCGGTGTCGTGCTTGTGCGGCGGGTAGCTGGAGGAATGCCCGGACGGCGTGCGCACCTCCACCACCAGCAGGGAATGGGCCGGCTCGCTGTCGGGCAGGATGTCGCAGACGTAGCGAGTATTGGCGCCCTTGCCGCGCACGCTGCGCCTGCACTGTTCCGGGCGGATCAGCCGAGGGCCGAGGTCGTTATCGACTGCCCCCGGGGCGGCACACACAGCGATCTGCACATCGCTCAAGGCGGTGACCCGGGCCCGGCTGCCCGGCGGCAGGTAGGCAGCAAAGGGGGATTTGTCCTCGAACACCGATTGCCGGTCACCCAGGTTGGGCCACTGGAAGGCGCCCTGGGGCGCTTCGCCCTGCACATCGATACGGCCGCTGAGCAGCACCAGGCACAGCTCCTTGTCGCCGGCGCTGACCGGCAGGCTTTCCCCCAGGCCCAGGCGGTAGGCACTGAACCCCACGTATTCCAGGGCGCCCTCTTGCAGTTGGACCATGGTCCGGCCCTTTGCAGCGCTTTTAACCAGCAGGCTCATTGGGCAGCCCTCCTGCGTTGCAGGCCAGCGTCCAGCAGGGCCCGCAGGGTGTCGTAACCTTTTTTCGCGTAGACATAGCTCGGCGCCACCGCCGGGTCCTGCTCGGCCTCCACCACCAGCCAGCCCTGGTAGCCTGCGTCCAGCAGCACATCGAGCAAGGCGGCGAAGTCAATGTCGCCATCGCCGGGCACGGTGAAGGTGCCGTTGATGATGCAGTCCGGGAAGCTCCACAGGTTGTTGCGCGCCAGTTGCACCACCGGCTTGCGCACGTCCTTGAAGTGCACATGGCACACCCGCCCGATATGCCGGCGCAGCACCTCCAGGGGTTCGCCGCCGCCCATGTAGCAATGGCCCGAATCGAACAGCAGGCCGACTTCTTCGCCGGTCAGGCGCATCAGCGTGTCGATGTCCGCCGGGGACTCGACGTAGGCGCCCATGTGGTGGTGATAGGCCAGGCGCACGCCCTGGGACAGGGTGAAACGCGCCAGCTCCGTGAGTTTGTCGGCGTAGTCCTGCCAGGCCTGCTCGCTGTGGAACCGTGGGCGCTCGATCAGGCGCACCGGCAAGCCCTGGATCGAGTCGGCCACTTCGCCGTAGACCAGCACCGAGGCGCCGTTGCGCTTGAGCAGTTCGACGTGGCTGGCAATGGCGTCGATTTCCTCGGCCACCGAACGCCGGGCCAGGCGGCTGGAGTACCAGCCCGAGACCAGCGCTAGGTCATAAGGGCGCAACACATCGCCCACGCCCTTGGCGTCCTTGGGGAACTTGCCGTTGAGTTCGAAGCCTTGGTAACCGATCTCGCGCCCTTCGCTGAGGGCGGTGCTCAAGGGCGTTTCACCGCCCAGGGCCGGCAGGTCGTCGTTGCTCCAGGAGATCGGGTTGATGCCAATTCGGATCGCGGGCATGGCTGCACCTTTTGTTGTTATTCATGAAAGCGTGGAGAACGGCCTTGCACTGGTAGGAACTGGCTTGCCAGCGAAGGCACCGGCGAGCCTGGCACCAGGCTCAAGACCCTCTTCGCCGGCAAGCCGGCTCCTACACAGGGCGGGCGCTGCGCCAGGCGTTGATCAGTTGCTCGAAGGTGCCCTGCACTTGCCGGATCAGGATGTCGTCGTCGATCTCCCCCGCCAGCCACGCTCGGCTGGGCTCCTGGAAAATCGTGCGGCCCACGGCAAACCCCCGGCAGGTGCGGCTGTCGGCCGCTTGCCGGAAGCCCTCGGCGAGGGCTTCGGCCGAGGCATTCAGGCCCAGCAGCACCACGCCACGGCAATAGGGGTCGCGCTCCTGGATCAGCTCATCGAGCTTTTTCCATTCCTCGGCCGACTGCGCTTCGATCTTCCACCACGCGGGGTAGATGCCCAGGTTGTACAGGCGCTTGAGGCTGCGGTAGAGCACCTCGGGATGAGCGCCGGGCAGGTCCCTGGGCGGGATGATTTCCAGCAGCAGTTCATGCCCGCTGACCTGGGACGCCTGGTACAGGCCCCGGATCTGTGCTTCCTGCTCCAGGCGCAGCAGGGGTTCGTCGTCCGGGTGAAATTGCACCAGGCACTTGATGATCTGCTCCTGGGGCCAGGCGATCAGGTTGCTGCCCACCGAGCGCCCGTGCTCGAACGCCAGGGGCCGCGAGCCCTGCACTTCCACCGGCCGCGCCACCCACCAGCCGCGCCCGGTGGCGGCGTTCAGCGCCTCCTGGCCGAAGCGCTGGTCGGCCAGCAGGCCGACATCGGCCTCGATGCCCCGGCGCCGCAGGTCGGCTTCGACCCGCTGCACCGCTTCTATGAAGAGTTGCTTGAGCTGACCGATGGCCTTGAGCTCGCGCCCACCTTGCTGCGCCAGTTCCACCAGTTGCCCACGGTGGTCGAAGGCAAAGACGAACAGGGGCTTCCAGGCCTTGCGCGGCACACTGACCTGATGCAGGCGTTGCAGCACCGGGTCCTGGTCGGGACGGGTGATGGGCACCGGGCTGCTGAACAGATAGTCCAGTTCGGCCCGGGTCGGCATCGCCGGGGCGCAGGCGTGGCGCGACACCACCAGGCCGCCGCAGGCGTTGGCCAACTGGCAGCAGCGCTCATCACTGGCCTCTTCCAGCCAGCCACTGAGGAAGCCGGACATGAAAGCATCGCCGGCGCCCAGCACGTTGAGCACCTCCACCCGCACACCGGGGTAGATCGCCCCGTCTTCCAGGCGCTCCGGAATCTCGCCGTGGATCACCGTGCACCCTTGCGGGCCAAGCTTGACCACCAGGGTCGCGGCACTCAGTGAACGCACGGTGCGCAAGGCCGTCAGCAGATCGTCGCTGCCGCCGGCAATCAGGAATTCCTCTTCGGTGCCGACGATCAGGTCGAAGCGCGGCAGGATGCCCTGCACATGCTGGCTGACCTGCGGGTCGGCCACGAACCGGGTCTGGCCGTCGGCCTTTCCCGCCAGGCCCCAGAGCACCGGCCGGTAGTCGATGTCCAGGACCCGCTTGACTCCGTGCTTTTGCGCGTAGTCCAGGGCCTGCAGGCTGGCCCGGTAGACGCCGTCGGTGGAGAAATGGGTGCCGGTGATCAGCAGGGCCTTGCTGGAGGCGATGAAGGCTTCGTCGATGTCGGCGGCGCACAGCGCCATGTCCGCGCAGTTCTCGCGGTAGAACACCAGGGGGAAGGTTTCGCGGTCCTTGAGGCCCAGCAGGACCAGGGCGGTGAGGCGCTGCGGGTCGACCTTGACGGCGCTGACGTCACAGCCTTCGCGCACCAGCGACTCCAGCAGGAAGCGCCCCATGTGATCATCACCGACCCGGCTCAGCATCGCCGACTTGAGGCCCAGCCGTGCGGTGCCAAAGGCAATGTTCGCCGACGAGCCGCCGAGGTATTTGGCAAAGCTTGCGACGTCCTCCAGCCGGGCCCCCACTTGCTGCGCGTAGAGGTCGACGCCCAGGCGTCCGAGGCAGATCAGATCCAATTGACGCCCACTGGCAAAACGAGTCTGGCCCATGCTGGCTCCTGTTATTTTTATCAGCCGCTGCCTGCCGTCGCGCACTGCCCCGGCAGGCCTACTTGGTGGATGCAGACTAGAACGTCTCCCGGCACCAATCAATATTTATTCTATAAATTTTTTACGTGGAATATTTTTTCCATTAAACTTTTCTGCAATGCCCAAGGCTGCGCCGTGCATCGTTTCAGCAAGGCGCCCGGGGCCCGGCCCCTCAAGATTTTCCCGGCGCCGACCCTGTAGACTGCCCGCAGCCCATTTATTGTCAGGGGGCGACGCCCGCGATCGCTCCCATCAGTACCCTCAGAAGGATCCGTTATGTCCCGCACCGATCAGCCGGCCCTGCCCGATCGCACGCCCGAGAGCGACCTTGCCAGCCCTCCGGCCAATGCCGAGCGGCTGCTGCAGTTGATCACCGAGGAGTACGAGAGCCTGCCGCGCCAGCTCAAGCGCATCGCCAGCTACATGAGCCAGCAGAGCGACCGGATCATGGTCGACCGGATCAGCGACATCGCCCGCGAGTGCGAGGTGCACCCTTCGGCCATCGTGCGTTTTTCCCAGCGTTTCGGCTTCAGCGGCTTCAGTGAAATGCAGGCGCTGTTCCGCGAGGCCTACACCCACAAGGCCACGCCGGTGCAGAACTACCAGCAGCGCATCCGCAGCCTGATCGCCAACAAGTCGCAGAAGGCCAGCGACGGCGACCTGGCGCGCGACTGCATCAGCGCCACCCTGTCGGGGATCGAGCGCCTGGGCCTGGAACTGGACGACGCGGCCTTCGAGCAGGCCGTGGACCTGGTGGTCAACACCGACAATATCTATGTGGTGGGGGTGCGCCGCTCCTTCGCCGTGGCCGACTACCTGGTGTACAACCTGCAGCACACCAACAAGCGCATCCACCTGGTGTCGGGGCTAGGGGGCAGCTACCGCGAGCAGATGCGCAGTATCCGCCCCAACGACCTGGTGATCGCCATCAGCTTCACCCCCTACGCCAAGGAAACCCAGCACTGCCTGCGCATTGCCCAGCACAACCAGGCCAAGACCCTGATCATCACCGACAGCACCCTGTCGCCCCTGGCCAAGCGCGCCAACAGCGTGCTGCTGGTCAACGAGGGCAGCTCCTTCGCCTTCCGCTCACTGAGCGCCACCCTGTGCCTGTGCCAGGCGCTGTTCATTGCCGTGGCCTACCGCCTGGAACTGAAGATGGACGAGATTCACGAACAGGGCGGCTTCGACGACTAGCCCTTCGGCTGGCG
Source organism: Pseudomonas sp. GW822-FHT06D10 (assembly GCF_058799535.1). NCBI lineage: Bacteria > Pseudomonadati > Pseudomonadota > Gammaproteobacteria > Pseudomonadales > Pseudomonadaceae > Pseudomonas > Pseudomonas sp. GW822-FHT06D10. The sequence continues at coordinate 148,858 of NZ_JBXALN010000004.1, forward strand.
CGGCGCTATTCGTAGATCTTGCCGCAGTACAGGAACACCGCGAAGCGCTGCCAGGGCGAAGCCTCCACCAGCCCCTGGGTGGCACCGATGCCGGTGGCCTCGGCCCAGGCGTGGGCGCCGTCGAGAAAATCCTCGATGCAATGGTTCTGCCAACTGTCGGCCTCGCCGGCCTGGGCCATGCGCTGCGCCTGGCGGCGGTCGGCAATCAGCGCCTGGACGAAGTCGAGGAAGCTCTGCTCGTCATGCACCTGCTGCAAGCATTGTTCAAGGTCCATTGGGGCTCTCCGGGGTCAGGACGTTGCCTGGAGCGCCAGGCCCTTGCGCAGCAGTTCCTTGCGCAGGATCGGCCGGCCCGGGCAATGCACGCCGTCCAGGGTGCTGCACTCTAGCAGCCGTTCCAGCTTGCGGGCACTGCCCGGGCTGCCGGTCAGCAGGTAGCTCGTGCCTTCGCCGAGGCTGATCAGGTTCAGCAGCCAGTCATCGCCCCACTGCCCCAGCACCTGCTCGATCAGGCTGCGCTGGCGCACCAGCAGGCCCTGGGCATGCCACAGGGTCAGTTGGGCGAAACGCCGCGGCAGGTTGCTGGACGCTTCGAACACTTTCAGGTCCTTGAGCAGGGCCTCGGGCAGTTGTGCTTCGATCTGCTGCTGGCACTCCTTGAAATAGTCTTCGGGCCAGTCGGGGCCCAGGCCGGCCAGCGCGGCCAGGTCGGCGTAGGCCTGGCGGTCCGCCGCGGTGCACCCCTGGTCAGTGAAGTTCAGGGTGTTGTCGAGAATGCCCGCCGCCAGCAGTTGCGCGCTGTCGCGGCTGATCCTGGGCAGCAACCCGGAGTCGCGCCAGCGCTGGTAGACCTGGGTACAGGCGGCGCCGATCTGGCGGATATCCGCGTGCTGGCCCAGGCGCTCGTTCCAGAAGGCCTCGAAACCCGGGTGATGGTCGATGACCTCCACCACACGGTCCAGGTCCACCAGCGGGTCCAGGTGCAGGTGGTTGGAAATGTCCACCAGCACGAACTGCTCGGTCCCTTGCGGAACATGGGCGTCCAGCCCCTTGAGACGCTGGCGGAAAGTGCCCGGGATGCTCTCGTTAAGCGGCGCGCTGCTCAGGGCCCGGGCCGGGCGGCCGCTGAGGTTGAGCCATTCAGCATAGGCAATGCAGCCGGCGTAGGCGTCGATATCCAGATAAGCCGCACCGGCGGTGACAATGATCATGACGTCCCTGTAATCCACAAAGGCCGGAGGCCGGGGCGCCGAGGGTGCCCGAGCCACATGACAGCCAGATGACAGTCAGCGGCCTTCTACAGGCCCTGCCTCGGCCACCAGCAGCGCCGCCAGCCGCGAGCCGCTGAAGCGGATCTGCGCCAGGCTCAGGGCCGCGTAGCCGACGATCACCGCCGCCGGCCGGCGCACCTGCTGGCAGTGCTCGGCCAGGCCCTGCAACAGCAGGCCCTGCTGGGCCGCGCGCTGGCGAAAGCGCGCCTCATCGCTGCCCGGCGGCAACGTCAGCAGCAGATGCAGCCCGGCCTGCTGGCCGCTGATGCTGTAGCAGCCTGGCGCTTCACTGGCGAGGATCGCCAGCAGCAGGTCGCGGCGTTCCTGATAGGCCTGGCGCGCCGCCCGCAGATTGCGCAGGAAGGCGCCGCTGGCGATGTAGTCGGCCAGGGCCAGTTGCTCGATCACCCCCACCGAGCGCCCGGTGTCCTGCAAGGTGGCCAGCAACCGCGGGCGCAGGCGCTCGGGCAGCAGCATGAAGCCCACCCGCAGGCCGGCGAACAGGGTCTTGTTGAAGCTGCCGCAGTAGATGACGCGGTCGTCCCGGTCCAGGGACTTGAGGGCCGCCAGGGGCGCGCTCTGGTAGTTGAATTCGCTGTCGTAGTCGTCCTCCACCACCCAGGCCTCGCTGTGCCGGGCCCACTCCAGCAGGGCCAGGCGCCGGGACACCGGCATGGTCATGCCCAGGGGCGCCTGATGGGCCGGGGTGACATAGACCATGCGGGCATCCTGATGGTGTTGCAGCTGCTGTACATCGATCCCGTCCTCCTCCACCGGAATCGGCACCAGCCGCGCTCCGGCCAGGGCGAACAGGCTCCGGGCCGACAGGTAGCCGGGGTCTTCGAGGCACACCTTGTCGCCCGCTTGCAGCAGGCTGCGGGCCAGCAGGTCGAGGCCATGGCGGATGCCGGTGGTGATCATCACCTGCTGCGGCTCGCAGGCGATGCCCCGGTGCTGCCCCAGGTACTGGGCGATCTGCTGGCGCAGGGCCGGCAGGCCGCCAGGGTCGGCGTCCCACAGCGACTGCGCCGAGGCATTGCCCAGGGCCCGGGTCAGGGAGCGGGTCCAGCGTTGCAGGGGAAACAGCGCCGGGTCGGCCAGCCGGGCGACAAACGGCTGGCCGGCACGCACGCTGAGCGGCGGGTACGGCGTCTCGCTCTCGCTGACGATGGGTGCCGCCGCCCGTGCCGGGGCGCTCAGGTACAGGTCCGGCACTACCGCGCAGACCCGGGTCCCGGAACCGCTGGCCCGGCTCACATAACCTTCGCTGCGCAAGCGGTCGAAGACCACTTCCAGGGTGCCCCGGGACAGGCCCCAGCGCTGGGCCAGGGTGCGGGTCGAGGGCAAGCGGCAGCCGGCCGGCAGGCGTTTTTCCAGGATCGCCTGGCGCAGGGCACTGTAGGCGCTGTCCTGTTTGCCCAGGGCTTCATCGCAGTGCTGGGGCAGCGGCAGGTCGAGGGGCACGGGGTGTTTTCCACGGCTCATAGTGGTCCAGTCAAAAGCGGCCTAAATGGTGCTCGGCATTAAACCACAAACCCCTTAATTTCAGCGCCATCGCCCTCTGCCCCGAGCCTGCCATGCCGCCCGCCAGCCCCATCACCACCCGCTCCATCGCTGTTGAACGCCCCCTCGCCCCCTGGCTCTGGACCCTGTTGCTGCTGGTGGTGGTCTGCCTACCGCGGATCAGCATCGACCTGTACCTGCCGGCGCTGCCGGCCATGGCCGACCAACTGGGGGCCAGCGACGCCCAGCTGCAACTGACCCTGAGCCTGTACATGCTCGGCTATGCCCTGTCGATGCTGCTGGGTGGCCCGCTGTGCGACCGCTATGGCCGGCGCCCGGTACTGCTGGCGGGCACAGCGCTGTTTCTCGCGGCCAGCCTGGCCTGCATGCTGGCCGCCAGTGTCGAAGTACTGATGGCCGCCCGCCTGCTGCAGGCCCTGGGCGGTTGCTGCGGCACCCTGGTGGGCCGGGTCATGGTCCGCGACCGCTGCCCGCCCGAGGAGCAGCCGCGGCTGCTGGGGCTGTTGTCCATGGGCATTGCCCTGTCGCCAATGCTGGCACCGCCCCTGGGCAGCCTGATCGACCAGTTGCTGGGCTGGCGTGGCCTGTTCCTGTGCCTGAGCCTGGTGGCTGCGGCGGCCTGGCTGCTGATGTTCAAGCGGCTGGCCGAAACCCGCCCGCCGCAGCTCGCGCCAGTGGCCGTGAAAAGCCTGCCGCGCCTGTACCTGCGCCTGCTGGGCGAGGCCTACTTCATGCGCTATTCCCTGGCCATCGGCTGCCTGTACTGCACCTACTTCCCGTTCATTGTGCAATCGCCGGCGCTGTTGCAGCGCCAGCTGGGGCTGTCGCCCACGGCCTACGCCCTGGTGTTCGCCGCCACCGTGGCCGGCTACCTGATGGGGTCGCGACTGTTCCAGCGCCTGGGGGTACGCCACAGTGCCGACCGCCTGATCACCGCGGCCTGCCTGTTGAACCTGGCCGGCGCCGGCCTGTTGCTGCTCACCCGCAGCCTGTGGCCCGACAGCCTGTGGGCCATCGTGCTGCCGATGCTGGCGCTGATGCTCTCGGTGGGCCTGGCGATTCCCGCCTGCCAGCTGGCGATCCTGCAGCCCTATGCGGCGGTTGCGGGCACCGCCTCGGGGCTGTTCTTCTTTATCCAGATGGCCATGACCGCCGGCTGCGGGCTGATGGCCAGCCTGCTAGCGGACAGCCCGGCGGGCTCGCTGCAGGCCCTGACCGGCCTGTTCAGCCTGGCCCTGGGGCTGGCCTGGTGGTGCCTGCGGCCACGGCTGCGGTAGGCGCCGGCTCGGAACGCCTTCCTGCACCCCTGTAGCCGCTGCTGAGCCTGCGAAGCTGCGAAAGGCCGGGCCGCGTTCGGTACGCAGGGCCTTGCTTGGCGGCCTCCTGCCGAACCTCTGGCGCCTTCAAGATCCCCGCGTCTCCTTCGGAGCCGTTCGCAGCCTGCGGCAGCGGCTACAGGTTTGCACTGTGCAAGGCCGCTTCAATACCGCTAAATTGGCCGCGCCTTTCCCATCCGTTGTGCCGTTCAAGACAAGGAAATACGTGATGAAGCTTATTGGAATGCTCGATTCACCCTACGTGCGCCGCGTCGCCATCAGCCTCAAGAGCCTGGGCCTGCCCTTCGAGCATCACTCGCTTTCGGTGTTCAGCACCTTCGAGCAGTTCAAGGCGATCAACCCCGTGGTCAAGGCCCCGACCCTGGTCTGCGAGGGCGGTGAAGTGCTGATGGATTCGAGCCTGATCATCGACTACCTGGAAACCCTGGCCGGCCCGCAACGCAGCCTGATGCCCACCGCCCTGCCCCAGCGCCTGCGTGAGCTGCGGCTGGTCGGCCTGGCCCTGGCGGCCTGCGAGAAGTCGGTACAGATCGTTTACGAGCGCAACCTGCGCCCCGCGGAGAAACAGCACGGCCCCTGGCTGGAGCGGGTTGGCGGCCAGTTGCAAGCCGCCTATGGCGAGCTGGAGCAGGAGTTGCAGAAACAGCCGCTGCCCCGGGATGGCTCCCTGGGCCAGGCCGGCATCAGCCTGGCGGTGGCCTGGAGTTTCAGCCAGATGATGGTGGCGGACCAGTTCAACCCCGGGCAATTCCCGGCAGTACGCGGCTTTGCCGAGTACGCCGAACAATTGCCGGTGTTCCTCGCCACCCCCGCCACCTGAGCCGCACCCTCCCCGTAGGAGCCGGCTTGCCGGCGAAGAGGCCCGCAAGCCTCGCAGCGCCTTCGCTGGCAAGCCAGCTCCTACAGCAGCGGTCAGGCCGGTTCGGGCTGTTTCTTCACGGCGGCAGTGGCGAAGCGCCGGGCCAGGAAGGGGGTGATGTCCAGCGGCAGGGCTTCGTCGTTCACCAGTTTGTCCAGCAACACGCCGGTGATGGCCGAGGTCAGGATGCCGGTGCGGAAGTGCCCGCAGGCATTGAGGTAGCCTTCGACCCCATCCATCGGCCCGAGGATCGGCAACTCATCCGGCGAACCCGGGCGCAACCCCGCCCAGCAGCGCTTGAGGTTGACATGGGCCAGCTCCGGTACGCAGCGCACTGCGCCCTGCACCAGGCCGTTGATCTCCGGATAGGTGGTGGTGACGTCGAAGCCCTTGTCCTCGGTAGTACTGCCGATCAGGATCTCGCCGTTGTCCTTCTGCGCCATGTAGCAGTCGCTGGTGGTCAGGCAGCCGTTGAGCAGCTTGGGCATGCGCTCGGTGAGAAGGATCTGGCCCTTCACCGGCTTCACCGGAATCTCGATGCCGGTGGCCTGCAGGCTGAGCTCGGCGGCCCAGGCGCCGGCGGCGTTGATCAGGGTCGTGCAGCGGAACAAACCAGCAACGTCGGTCTTCACCCCGCTGACCCGATTGCCCTGGTGCAGGACCCCGGTGACGTTGGTGTTGAAGTACACATCCACGCCGTTCTGGCGTGCGCCTTCGGTGTAGGCGTCGGTGAGGCGGAACGGGTTGACCTGGTGGTCGCAGAGGAACTCCAGGGCGCCCTGGGCTTCATGGCTGACATTGGGTTCCGCGGCGCGCAGGGCCGCCTGGTCGAGCCAGCGTACCTGGTCGCTCAGGTGCGGGATGCAGCCGACGATGTGCTCGGCGTACAGGCGGTCTTCCTCGTCATAGATGACGAACTTGAGCCCGGTCTGCTCGAACTTGAAATCCATGTTGTGCAGGCCCATCAGCTCGCGGTGCAGGCGCGGATACAACTCGTTGGACTGCAGGGCGAAGTCGAAGAACGACTGCGGCAGGATGTGCGGAGTGCTGGAATCCACCACCACCGCCGAACCCTGGGCCTCGCGCTTGCGGTTGGCCGACATCATGCGAAAGAAGATCACCCCGCAGCCCAGCCCCACCGACTCGCCGATGGCCCACAGGCCGCCGGCCGAAGCGCGGCTGGCGTTGCCCGGGCGCTTGGCGTCGATCAGCGCCACCTTCAGGTCCTTGCGCTTGGACAACTGGTAGGCGCAGGAAGCGCCGATCACGCCGCCACCGGCAATGACCACGTCGTAATGCTTAATCATGCTGGGAGACCTCCTGGTCAGACGGCGGGAACGCGGAAAACGGAATCGGGTCCAGGGGGAAGCGCGGGCGGATCCAGCCCACGTCCTTGCGCCCGGTGGCCTGGCGCAGGCGGTCGCTGCAGTAGCCCACGCACATCCGCCCCTGGCAGTCGCCCATGCTCACCCGGGTGCGCATTTTCAGGCTGGCCATGTCCTGCACGCCCTGGCTCAGGGCACGCTCGATGTCGTTGCGGGTGGTGTGTTCGCAACGGCAGATCACGGTGTCGCCCTTGGGCAGCTCTACCTGCCCGGCGCCACGCGCGGTATAGCGGTCCACCGCACCACGAAAACGCAGGATCGAGGCCAGCTTGCGCTCGTAACCCTGGCGCCGTTGCAGGGCCGCTTCGTTGCTCAGTACGCCACGCTGCATGAGGATCGACAGCGCGGCGATACGCCCGCTGAGCATGGCCGCCTCGCCGCCGCGGATGCCGCCCATGTCGCCGGCCAGGTGCACGTGGGGCTCGCTGCTCTGCTGCCAGGCGTTGGCGCTGGCGCGCAGGTAACCGTCGTCGCTGAAGTTGTGTTCCAGGCCCATCTGCTGGCTCAACTGGGTGCGCGGGATGAAGCCGTAGCCCACCGCCAGGGTCTGGGCAGCAATGCGCTGGGCCTTGGCCATGTCCGGCTGCCAGTCGCTGGAGTACGGCGCCACGGTGACCACGCTCAGGGCGTCCTGGCCCTGGGCTTCGACCACGCCCCAGCCATAGCGCAGGGCAATGCCGTGCAGCTTGAGGTAGGCGAGCATGCTCAGGCCGTCGAGAAACAGTTGCGGCTTGTTGAGCATGGCCAGGCTCTGCTTGGCGATCTTGCCCAGGGCACAAGCCTCGTAGACCCCCGCCACGCGCACGCCGGAAGCATGCAGCTGGCACGCCACCAGGGGCAGCAAGGGGCCGGTACCGGCGATCACCACCGGGCTCTGGGGCTTGACCACCCCGCTCTTGATCTGCAATTGCAGGCCACCCAGCAGCTTGACCCCGGGCAGGGTCCAGCCGGGGAACGGCACACTGCGCTCATGGCAGCCGGCGGCCAGTATCAACTGCTCGTAGCTGACCTGCTGCACCTGCTCTTCGCCATCGAGCAGCACCAGGCTCTGGGTGCCCTCGGCGCCCACTACCCGGCTGTTGAGGCGCACGTCGATCATCTGTTCGTGGTCGGCGAAATCGCCGTGCAGCTTGGCCAGCATTTCGCAGTAGCGCGGCCCCAGGTAATCCAGCTGCACGCCGTCGCGCAGCGGCCCGCGGTAGACCACGCCCCCCAGGCGCGAGGCCTCTTCGATCAGGGTGCTGCGCACGCCGTGCTCGGCCAGTTCGATGGCGGCCGCCATGCCCGCCGGCCCGCCGCCGACGATCACCGGGTTCAGGCTCATAACGTGGGCTCCGTTTCAGTGATGCGGTTGCTCAGGGTCTGCACCTGCATCCCCGGCTTGACCAGGGTCTGGCAGGCTCGGCGCTTGTGCCGGCCGTCGATCTGCACCAGGCAGCAATGGCATACGCCCATGCCGCAGTAGGCGCCGACCAGTTGCCCGTGATCGTTGCGCGCCACCTGGCGCAGGCCGGTGGCCTGGATCACGCTGAGGACGGTTTCACCCAGGGCGGCAGTGACTGGCTGGCCATTGAGGCTGATGGTCATGTCCGCATGCTGCAGCGGCTGAATATCGAAGTTGCGGTCTATCTGACGCATTGTGGGTTCATCCGTGAAAAATGAATGGGGTTGCCGGCGTCCCGCCGTCCATGCTGCTGCGGTCGGGACCGGGCAACGTCCCGGTCCCAAGCTGTTTGTCAGAACCGAGCGCGGGCCAATCTAGTCGGTTTGTCGGACACGGATATTGATCTGGGCCAAGCAAACGGCTGCCTCGCACCCGACGGTGGCCAGCCCTTGCAAAACTGCGATGCCGCGCACAAAAACGCCGCTGGCGGCAATGGCCGGCAGCGGCGTTCGGGAAGGCCCGGGCCCGTTCGGGCCGGGCTTTATAGCTTGAATCAGTGCATGAACAGGGCGATCAGGATAATCACCGGGATCGGCACACCGAGGAACCACAAGAGTAATGAGCGCATGGGAAATCTCCTGGATCAGTGAACGGGGGTGGGGGCTACGGTGCGCGGCTGGACATCGCTTTCAAGCCAGACCACGGCGTCCCGACGACGACCGCCAAAGGTCGCCGCGAGGCTGGCGAAGAAAGCCCCGCACAACAGCGCGATAAACATCCACAGCGACGACCAGGCAGCCACCTTGGCTGCGGTGTCGGCAGCTTCCTTGGCGGCCTGCTTGGCTTCTTCCACGGCCTGGCGGGTCTTGGCGAAGACTTCATCGACCCGACGCTCGGCATCGGCCTGGCTGAGGTTGGTGCGCTGGGCCACCAGTTGCGCCAGGTAGCTGCGGTCCTCAGGGGCCAACTGGCCGTCGTTGCTCAGGGTGCGCACGAAAATCCGCGATACCGTGCCACGGGCCGCGTCATCGCTGACCGCTGCCGGGCGATCGTCGCGGAACAGGCTGTCGACGAAGTAGCCGTAGTCATCCTGGGAACCCTGGGCGGCAGCATGGCCGGCCACCTGGGTCATGGCACCGGCGGCGCCGGAAGCCACCTGGGCGCCGGCATGCACGCCGCCGCTGATGACGCTGCTGACCGACCCCACCACCAAAGTCGCGGTGACCAGGGTGGCCACGGCCCAGGCCAGGAAGCCATGGGCGGTGTCGCGGAAATACACTTCATCGCCATGCAGGTTGGCCCACTTCACCCGCAGGCGCCCGGCGATGTAACCGCCCAGGCCGGCAGCGATGATCTGCGTCACGGCCAGCCAGACAATGCTGGAAATGCCCAGGCCCTTGGCGCTGATGCCGCTGCCGGCCCAGGGCGAAACCGCGGAAAAGCCCAGGCCGAAGCCCAGCAACAGGAGGATCAGCGAAAGAGCGGCGGCCGCCGCGGCGCCGGCGAAGATCGCCGCCCAGGACACGCCCGAGTGATGACTCGAGGCATCTGCGGTGGCCAGCAGGTGTTCAGAGGGTCTGTTCATTGTTGTTCAGCTCCAGGCATGAAAAATGGTGTTACACGTCTCGAAGGGACAAGTGCAGCCACCGTGCCAGTTGCACGAACTTTATAAGCGCTTTTATTTCAATGACTTGCGATAAGCAGACAATCCCGGATCGTGCAATTTACCGGCCCGGGAGTTTTCGGGCGGGCGTTCTGCACGGCCCGCCCGGTGCTCAGGCCTGCCGGCTCCGGTAGAGCTCCCGGCCGCGGGTCCAGCACAGGTGCGCCACCAGTACCAGGATCCACAGGGCCAGCAGCAGGTTGCCCACCAGGGCCAATTGCCCGATGCCCTGCCCCCACAAGGTAAAGAGCGGCAATGCCAGCCAGGCCGAACGACGAAAATCCAGCAGCCGCATGATTCCCGGCACGGCCACCGCCATCAGGGCGATGACCAGGACGTCCAGGCCGCGATACGCCAGCATCCAGCGCGCATAGCGAGGGTCGGCAGCATAGGCCTCCAGGTAACCCGGCAGGCGCAGCGCCAGATCCACGGCGAGGCTCAACAGCAGGCTGGCCACCAGCAGCCACAGCAGGCCTTTGAAACGTGATGCGTAGTTCATTGCACAACACCTTGATACACAGAAGGTCAATCGGGTTTTCAATGCCGCTTGTAGCTCTTGTTGCCACTGGGGGTCAGGCAGTACACCCCGCCCCGGGGCCCGGTGCAGAAACTGCCGCTGCCACAGTTGCATCCCTGGGCGTCGCGCAGCAGGGGCTCGGCCCGGGGGGTAGTGGAGCGCTGGCCGGACATCAGGGCACAGTTCTTTTTCGACGCGCTGATGGAGCCGTCGTTGCACAGGAACAGCTCGCCGTCGCAACGGGCGATGCCGCCCTTGCGCCCGGAACAGGGCTGGTTGGCCGCCAGCACCGCGCTGCTGCACAGCACCATCAGGCAGAGAAAGGACAATGGCTTCCAGCCAACCCGGGGCAGGCCCGTCATGGATGTGCCTCCTGGCCATGAAAGTGGCGCGATAATATCAGGCAGCGCGGCCTCTGGCAGGGGCTTGTTCAAGGTCTGGACAGAGTCCTGGAGGCGCAGATGAAAGTTTTTTTAGAATTGCGGCCGCCGTTTCTTGGCAAAATGCCCGCCTGTGTCACGAACCGCCAAACAGGTAACGCCTATGACCCGCATTCTGACCATCGAAGACGACGCCGTGACCGCCCGGGAAATCGTCGCCGAACTGAGCAGCCACGGCCTCGACGTGGATTGGGTGGACAATGGCCGCGAGGGCCTGGTGCGCGCCGTGAGCGGCGACTACGACCTGATCACCCTGGACCGCATGCTGCCGGAACTGGACGGTCTGGCCATCGTCACCACCCTGCGCACCATCGGTGTGTCGACACCGATCCTGATGATCAGCGCCCTCTCCGACGTCGATGAACGGGTGCGCGGCCTGCGGGCCGGGGGCGACGACTACCTGACCAAGCCCTTCGCCTCCGACGAGATGGCGGCCCGGGTCGAAGTGCTGCTGCGGCGCAAGAACACGGTCAAGGATTTCGACACCAGCCTGCGGGTGGCGGACCTGGAACTGAACCTGATCAGCCGCGAGGCAACCCGCGCCGACCAGTTGCTGAGCCTGCTGCCCACCGAATACAAGCTGCTGGAATTCCTCATGCGCAACACCGGCCAGATCCTCTCGCGGATGATGATCTTCGAGGAGGTCTGGGGCTATCACTTCGACCCCGGGACCAATCTGATCGACGTGCACATCGGCCGCCTGCGCAAGAAGATCGACCCGCCCGGCATGACCCCGTTGATCCGCACCGTGCGAGGCTCGGGTTATGTCATTGCTGAACCCCTCTAAAGGCTGGCGTTCCTCCAGCAGCCGCCTGCTGGCGCTCTACAGCACGCTGTTCGTGGCCTGGAGCTGCATCCTCATGGGGGTGCTGTACTACGAGGTTTCCACCTACCTGGACAGCCTGGCCAAGCACTCGCTGATGCAGCGCCAGCACCTGTTCGCGCGCTTCGAGGGCGACCAGCTGGTGGAAGCCCTGACCACCAGCATGACTTTCGACATGCGCGCCATCGACGCCTACGGCCTGTTCGATGAGCAGCGCCGGCCCCTGAGCGGGCCGATCCGGCAGATACCCGACGACCTGCCCCTGGACGGCAAGATCCACGAACTGAAGAACTGCATCGACTCCGACGACCCGAGCCTGCCCCGCGACAGCTGCGACGCCGTGGCCACCCACACCCGGGATGGCCGCTGGCTGGTGCTGGTGCGCGACAACGGCTCGCTGTTCGCGGTGACCCGGATCATTCTCCACGCCCTGCTCTGGGGCATTTCCCTGACCATCATTCCCGGCGCCGCCGGCTGGCACCTGCTGCGCCGCCGGCCCTTGCGGCGCATCCGCCAGATCCAGGCCAGCGCCGAAGCCATAGTCGCCGGCGACCTGACCCGGCGCCTGCCGCTGTCGGACCGGCGTGACGAGCTGGACATGCTGGCGGCCATCGTCAACGCCATGCTCGAACGCATCGAACGGCTGATGCATGAGGTCAAGGGCGTGTGCGACAACATCGCCCACGACCTGCGCACCCCGCTGACCCGCCTGCGGGCCCAGCTCTATCGCCTGCAGCAACAGGCCGAGGAAGGCTCGCCCCAGGCCCTGCAGATGGACCAGTTGCTGGCCGAGGCCGACACCCTGATGGCACGCTTTCGCGGGTTGCTGCGGATTTCCGAACTGGAGGACCAGCAGCGGCGCTCGGGCTTCCTGGTGCTCGACCCCCTGCCCCTGCTGCACGAGCTCTATGACTTCTACCTGCCCCTGGCCGAGGAAGGCCAGTTGACCCTGGTGCTGGATGTACCGGCGAGCCTGCCCAGCCTCACCGGTGACCGCGCCCTGTTGTTCGAGGCCCTGGCCAACCTGCTGAGCAACTCCATCAAGTTCACCCCACCGGGGGGCGAAGTGATCCTGCGGGGGATCGACGACGACGGCAGCCCGCGCCTGGAAGTGCTCGACTCAGGCCCCGGAATACCCGCAGCGGAACGGGCGGCGGTGTTCCGGCGCTTTTACCGGGTGGACGAAAACAATGCCCAGGGCGGGTTTGGCCTTGGCCTGTCGATCGTCGCGGCGATTGTCAGCCTGCACGGTTTCAAGCTTGAGGTGGGCAGCAGCGAACGCGGCGGCGCGCGCCTGAGCCTGGACTGCCGGCCGAGCCTGATTGCCGACAATTGATTCCGGCCTCCACCCCCCCTGTGATCCGGTGCCTGTGACCCTGTGATCCTGTAGCCGCTGCTGAGCCTGCGAAGCTGCGAAAGGCCGGGCCGCGTTCGGTACGCCGGGCCTTGCTTGACGATCTTGCGCCAAACCTTCCGCGCTCTCGCGACCCCGGCGCCTGCTGCGTCGCAATGCCGCCCAAGCCGTTCGCAGCCTGCATCAGCGGCTACAAGGCCTTGGGCAGTTGCCAGCCGTAGCGCACCGAGAGCATGCGCAGGGCGAAACAGACGATGCCCGCCAGCCAGGCCGAGCATAAAGGCGGCACGCCCAGGCGCCGGGCGATGACCAGGCTGGCCGCGCCGACAAAGGCCGAGCTGGCATACAGGTCGACCTGCAGCACCAGGGGAATGCGGGCCAGGACAATGTCGCGAATCACCCCGCCCCCCACCCCGGTCACCGTACCCATGAGCATCGAGACAAAGGGCGAGATGCCGAAGTTCTGCGCCTTCTGCGTGCCCGCCACGGCAAACAGCCCCAGCCCCGCGGCGTCCAGCAGAATCAGCAGCGGCCCGGACCACCCCAGCACCCAGTCCCGTGCCACGAAGGCCAGCCCGCCCATCAGCAGCGCCAGCGCCGGGTACCGCCAGTCGGCCACGGCCTTGGGCGGTGTGGCGCCAATCAGCAGGTCACGGGTCACCCCTCCGCCAAGGGCAACGATAAAGGCGATCACCATCACCCCCAGCAGGTCCAGCTGGGCGCGCATGGCGCTGATCGCGCCCTCTACGGCAAACACCGCAGTGCCCGCCAGATCCGCCACCAGCACGATGTTTTCCAGGCGCCGGGGCAAGCCCTGGGCCCGGGCGTTCATGGGCCCATCCAGAAAAGCGGGGTGATCAGGAAAATACGGCGCGGCAACAGGGTTGAAGGCATGCCCGGGCACCTGCAAAAGGCTGGAGATGACGGCCGGGAACCCGACCGTCGACCCATTGCTTATAGTTCAGGCCGTGGGCTGTCGCCATCGACCGGCCCCGGTGCAAGGCCGGGTTCAGGGCGCCAGATCGAGCTGGCCCAGGGAGTTGCTGCCCAGCTCATAGAGCAGTTCGTCGATGATCTTCTGCACATCGGCCTCGCTCTGCAGCGCCCGGGCGCTGAGCCCGGTCACCACCAGGTCGACCCGGCCGCTGGCCGGCTCGAACACCCGCAGGGTCAGGGTGCCGTCACCGGCGTTGCTGAAGCTGCAGGCCAGGGGCGCCAGGCGCTGCTCGATACAGGCGCGCAACTGCGCCAGGGTGATGGCCGCCGGCATTTCAGCGGCGCCGCAGCAGCAGGCCCGCCAACAGGCCGACGCCGGCCAGCAGGGCCACGCTCAACAGCGGTTTGTCCCGGACCCAGCGAGCGCCCTGGTCCAGGGCCTGGCCGTACTTTTCCTGCAATTGCCCGGCGGCTTCCCGGGCCATGCCGCGGGCTTGCAGCTGCTCATCATCCAGCCACTCACCCACCACGGCCTCGGCCTTGCCGGCCACCTTGCCCACTGTGCCCTTGATCTGTTCGCTAGCCATGCTGGCGCTCCTTCTACTGCGGTTCATGAATGGCAGAGGCCCGATACAGAGCCCTGCGCAGAATCACAGGATAGAAAGGCCCGCCCCCGGGCAAAAGGCGCATTTGCACTGGTTGCACTGGTGCATTTGCACCGAGTCAGCCGGCACTGCCGGCAAACAGCCCGCGCTCCCGGGCCCAGACAATGGCCTCGCCGCGGCTGTGCACATCGAGCTTGGAGTACAGGGTGGCCACGTGATTGCGCACGGTGTTGGGGGCCAACTGCAGTTGCGCGGCAATTTCCTTGTCCGCCAGCCCCTGGTAGATCAGCCCCAGGACCTCGCGCTCGCGGGTGGTGAGCTCGGCAGAGGTTACCGCCGGGGCTTGCGCGCTGCGGGTGTTGCGCACATTGGCGAGCTTTTCGATCAGGGTCTGGCTGAACCAGGAGGCATCACGCATCACCTCCTCGATGGCGCCCACCAGCTCCAGCTCCGAGCGCTTGCGCTCGCTGATGTCCATCAGCACCAGCAGGTAGCAGGGGCTGTCCTGGATCAGCACGGTATCGGCGTAGGCCACGCAGTCCACTTGCTCGGCGCCCTTCTTGCGCACCTTGAGGTCCAGGCCCATGACGTTGCCGCTCTTCTCCAGGCGGCCGAACAACTGCTCGGCTGCCTGGGGCTCGGCGATAAAACCGATGTCCTGCACGGTCTTGCCCAGCAGTTCTTCGCTGCTGTAGCCGCAGGTGTCGAGAAAGGCTTCGTTGACATCGACGATCTGCTGCTCGGCGCTGCACACTAGGGTCGGCACCGGGGTCAGGCGGAACGACTTGGCGAAACGCTCCTCGCTCTGGCGCAGGGCGATCTCGGCCTTGCGCCGCGGCTCCAGGTCCATGAAGGAAAACAGCATGCAGTCCTCGTCGTTGATGTCCAGCGGCTGGCCGGCGACGATCACCAGCTTGCTGCCGCCCTCGGGCAGGCGCAGCTCGGCCTGCATCTGCGGGATGGTCGCACCCTGCCCCAGGCGTTCGACGGCCAGTTCCTTGTGCTCGGCGTCTTCCAGCACGTCCAGCTCGTACACCGAGCGGCCGATCACCTGGTCCCGGGCATAGCCGGTCATCTCCAGGAAGCCCTGGTTGACCTTGATGTAGCGCAAATCCCCCAGGCGGCAGATCACCGCCGGCGCCGGGTTGGCGTTGAAGGTCTTCTCGAAGCGCTGCTCGGCGCTGGCCCAGTCGGTGGCGTCACTGAGGATCAGCACCAGGGACTCCGGCGCGCCATTGCGGTCCTCGAGGATCATGCTGCGCACCCGGTGCACCCAGTGCCGGGGTTCGCCATCGATCTCGGCCTGGACCTCCACCACCACGTCGCTGAAGGTTTCTCCGGCAGCCACCCGGTTGATGGGGTAGCTGTCCAGGCCCAGTGGATGGTTGTTGCGGTAGCGCAAGGCATAGCGCCGGGCATAGTCGCGCAGATTGCCGCCCAACTGCTCGACCGTGCTGACGCCGTGCATGGCCAGGGCCGCTTCATTGGCCCAGAGCAGGGTACGGGGCTTGTCGGTCTCGATCAGGATCACCCCGTCGGACAGGCCGGAGATGATCTGCTGCAATTGGCGGCGGTTGGTTTCGGTGGCAAGTACGGCCTGGCTCATGGCATCTCCGGAAGAACCCGACGCTGCGCCAAACATCCCGCACGCCGGAAAAAAAGGGGGCTGCAACTACGACCACGGCGCGCCGCCATCGTGCCCCGGCCCGAGCGCTGGAGCCCCTTTGGGCAACGGAGTAAGCTGCCCCGTCCGGATTGCGGGCCAGCCGCCAGCCCGGCGACACCGGCCAGCCGCCCCTCGAGGAATGACGCATGATCACCATCCGTGAAGCCGACAGCCGCGACATCGACACCCTCCAGGCCATTGGCTGCGCCACCTACCGCGAGCACTTCGCCGCGATCTGGAGCACCGAAGGCATGCAGCAGTTCCTGGCCCAGGACTTCGCCCCCGCCCCCCTGGAACAGTCCCTGGCCGACAAGCACCTGCACCTGTGGCTGCTGGCCCTGGACCCGCAGCAGCAGCCCATCGGTTTTGCCAAGCTCAACTGGAACCGGCCACTGCCCGATGGAGCCCGGCGCGGGGCCGAACTGCAGAAGATCTACCTGCTCAAGTCCGAGGCCGGCAAGGGCTATGGCCGCCGGTTGCTGGAGCATGTGCTGCAACGGGCCAGCGCTGCCGGTGAGCCCTGCCTGTGGCTGGACGTGCTCAAGAGCAATAGCGGCGCCCGGCGCTTCTATGAAAGCGCCGGCCTGCGGCAGGTCGACGAGGTGCCGTTCAGCACCGACCTGGAACAGATCGGCATGTGGGTGATGGCCTGCGACCTTCCGCGCACCGGCGAACGCACGGCCTGAGGCTCAAGATCCCGTCCAGGGGCAGCGCCTGCTCCGTCCCCCCCTCCCTCCAGAACCCCGCACGTTCAGCCCTTCCGGCGGCCTGAACATGCGGCGCCCGCAACAAAGCGACTAGTCCGAATAGACGATGTCCAGCCCCCGCTGCATTTCCGATAGTCCCTTCCCCCCCTCCACAACCCTACGGTACCTCGACGCAAAAACAGACATTCAGAGGCAGCAATGAAAAAAACAACAACGCCTTACGCTTTCTCCACCTTGCTCGCAGTTCCCGGTTCCTTGCTCCTGTTCAGTTCCCCGCTGGCCGCCCTGGTCTTCGAAATCGGCGACGACCTCAAAGTGCAGAACAGCAACGTCGTCTCCTATGGCCTGGCCTGGCGCACGGCAAAGCCGGCCCATGCCCTTGGCGGGCGCAACAATGCCAACGGCAACGACGGCAACAACGCTTTCGACCGGGGCAGCCTGATCACCCATCGCCTGGGCCTGGTCAGCGACGCCGACTTCAACTTTCGCCGTGACTTCGGCCTGTTCGTGCGCGCCAGCGCCTACTACGACAATGTCTACCATCGCCGCAATGACAACCACACCGGCACCTCGAACTGCTATGCCGCCGGGCAATGCTCGCGCCCCGACCAGTTTCCCAGGCCCACCCGCGACGCTCACGGCGGTGCCGTGGAAATGCTCGACAGCTACCTGTATGGCAGTTGGCAGGTCGCTGACAGGCCCTTCAACCTGCGCCTCGGGCGCCAGGTGGTCTACTGGGGCGAGAGCGTCTACAACGGCAACGGCATTGCCTCGACCATGAGCCCGTTTGATGCCAGCAAATCCAACGTGCCCGGGGTCGAGATCAAGGAGCGTACCCTGCCGACCGGCCAGCTGTTCGCCTCCTACAGCCTCACCGACGCGCTCGACCTGCAGTTCTACTACCAGTACGAGTGGAAGAAGAGCCGACTCAACGCGGTCGGCAGCTACTTTTCCACCACCGACCTCCTCGACAGGGGCGGCTACAGCAACTCCACCGGTCAACTGGTCCGCTTGAAAGATGACGAACCCCGCGACAGCGGGCAGTTCGGCCTGGCCCTGCGCTATGTCGCCCAGAGCCTGAACAACACCGAGTTCGGCCTCTACCGCCTGCGCTATCACAGCAAGACACCGGTGGTGGACAACCTAAGCCGCCGCGGCAGCTACCAGGCGCGCTACTTCGAAGGCATCGAACTGTATGGCGCAAGCTTCGCCACGGTCGTGGTCGACACCAACATCAACGGCGAGATCAGCATCCAGGATCGCCTGCCCCTGGCGATCGACCTCGGCGGCGCCCGCCACACTGCCCGCGGCAGGACCGGCCAGGTACTGCTGTCGATGACCCACGGCTTCGGCCAGACGCCCTTTTCCGACAATTTCACCCTCAATGGCGAGGTCGGCTACAACCGCGTCTTGAGCAACGACAGTGCCTACCTGCCCCAGCGCAACCCCAGTGACAAGCTCTGGAACGATCGTTCGGCCTGGGGTTACACCTTGCGCGCCAGTTCGCGCTACATCGAGATCATGCCCGGCTGGGACCTGACCATTCCGCTGTCCTTCAACCAGGGGGTGAACGGCAACTCCTCTCTGGGCAGCTACAACCAGGGCAGGAATCGGCTGTCCCTGGGCGGCACCCTGGAGTACCTCGGGAACCTCTCCCTGGAGGCCGTCTACAACGCCTACCTGGGCAGCCCCCGGTACAACAACCAGAGCGATCGCGACCACATCGCCCTGAACGCCAAGTACAGCTTCTGACCCTCGCCCAGACAAC
This sequence comes from Pseudomonas sp. GW822-FHT06D10, assembly GCF_058799535.1. Taxonomy (NCBI): domain Bacteria; kingdom Pseudomonadati; phylum Pseudomonadota; class Gammaproteobacteria; order Pseudomonadales; family Pseudomonadaceae; genus Pseudomonas; species Pseudomonas sp. GW822-FHT06D10. Next base: position 167,097 of record NZ_JBXALN010000004.1, read on the forward strand.
CGGAGAACATTTCATGTCCTGCCAAACGCAATTCCCTGCCTTTGTGCTCGCCGGCCTGCTCGGCCTGTGCCCCCTGGCCCAGGCCGCGCTCAGCGAGGCCGAGCTGGCTCGCCTCGATCAAGATCTCACGCCCGTCGGCGCGGAGCGTGCCGGTAACGCCGACGGCAGCATTCCTGGCTGGTCCGGCCAGTGGCGCGGCACTCCGCCCCATGTGCAGTTCGCCGGCAGCGGCTCGCTGTACCCCGATCCGTACGCCAAAGAGCGCCCGTTGTTCAGGATTACCGCGCAGAACCTGGAGCAGTACCAGAACCGCCTCAGTGACGGCCAGATCGCCCTGTTCAAGCGCTATCCACGCAGCTACTGGATGGACATCTATCCCAGTCATCGCGACATGCGCCCGAGTGCGAAAATCGAAGAGCAAATTCGCGAAAACGGGCGCACAGCTCGACTCACCGAGGATGGCAACGGCGTCACCGGGGCCTGGGGCGCGTCGCCGTTCCCGATCCCGAAAAACGGCAACGAACTGATCTGGAACCACGCCCTACAAGGGCGGGGGCCCGGCGAGGAAGGCGTCTACAGCCTGGTCGTCACCCTGGCCAACGGCAAGCAGGCACGTCAGGTCCAGCATCACCAGACGCTCAATATCTGGACCAACCCGGACAGCCCCCGGCAAGACGACCGCGACGCCATCAACAGCCACTTCATGTACCGGACCCTGGAACCGGCCCGGGAGCTGGGCAAGATCACCTTCGGCCACGGCTTCGTCGATCCGGTGGCCAACGCCCAGCAGAGCTGGCAATACGACCCGGGCAGCCGACGAGTGCGGCGCGCGCCCAACGTCGGCTACGACAACCCTTCCAGTGGCGCCAGCGGCGGCCTGCGGGTCAACGATGACAGCCGCATGTTCAATGGCGGCACCGACCGCTACCAGTGGACGATCATCGGCAAGCGCGAGCTGTTCATCCCCTATCACAACTATGCAATCAGCGACCCCGCGACCACCCTGGCCAAGCTCACCGAAACCATTGGCCACCCCAACCCCGAAGCACTGCGCTACGAATTGCACCGGGTATGGGTACTGGAGGCCAGCCTCAAGCCCGGCAACCGTCATGTGTATGCCAAACGCCGCTTCTACATCGACGAAGACACCTGGGGCGCGGTCATGGCCGACAGCTATGACGCCCGCAACCTCCTCTGGCGCACCAACCTGCAGACCACCTTCTACGCCTATGACACCCAGAGCTATCAGGCGGGCCCATCGGTGTATCACGACCTGATGTCCGGGGCCTATCTGGTGGATCGCCTGACCAATGAGCACGGCCCGATCCGCCTGACGGACCTGGCCCACGATGCCAGCGATTTCACCCCCGCCGCCGTGCGCAAGCGCGCCAAATGAAGACTCACGGAGAGCACAACATGACCCGATTCGACCTGGTCCTCGGGGCCGCCCTGCTGTGCACCATCGCCACAGCCAATGCGGCCCCTGCCGAGCAGCCAGCGCCCCCGCAAGAACTGCCCGCCAGCGAACGCCAGGCGCTGCGCGACCTGAACCTGGCAAGCGCACCCAACCTGCGCGACCTGGGTGGCTACCGCACGGCCGACGGACGTAGCGTGAAATGGGGCCTGCTGTATCGCGGTGGAGCCCTGGACTCACTCAGTGCCGAAGATCAACGCAGGCTGCAAGGCCTGCAACTGCAGCGTGTGGTGGACCTGCGCAGCCGCGAGGAAATCGCCGACGCCCCCGACCGCCTGCCGCCGGCGCTGATGGAGCGGCGGATCGAGATGCCGATCAGTGCCGGCAACATCGACATCCGCGAGCTGACTCGGCGCATCAACAGTGGCGACACCGCCGAGCTGCACCTGGACGATGTGCTGGTTCGGGCCAACATCCAATTCGTCCGCGAGCAGAGCCCGCTCTTCCGAGCCTGGCTGCATGGCCTGCTCGATGACCAGGGCACCCCGGTTCTCTACCACTGCACCGCGGGCAAGGATCGCACCGGCTTCGCTTCGGCCATGGTGTTGCTGGCCTTGGGGGTGCCGGAAGCTACGGTGATGGAGGACTATCTGGCGTCCAACCGCTACCTCGGGGAAAAAAACCGCCGGATCGCCGAACAAGTTCGGCTCGCGTCAAAAGGCCGTACCGATCCTGCCCTGCTACAGCCCTTGCTAGGCGTCGAGGCGCGCTACCTGCAAGCGGCGTTCATGGCCATGCGCGAAGACTACGGCTCAGTGGAGAACTACCTGCGCGAGGGGCTGGGGGTCGATGCCGCGTTTCGCTCGCGGCTGCAAAGCAAGTTCCTCGAAACCGCCGCCCCCTGATCAGTTGCGGCACTCAGAGACCCAGGGCCTTGAGCCGCCGGTACAGGGTCCGCTCGCTCAGGCCCAGGGCCCTGGCCAGCTCACTGCGCGAACCCTCGAACACCTCCAGGGCATGGGCCAGTTGCTCCAGGTCCTTGTTGCCGCGGCGGCGGCCGGGGGGCGCTGGTGCCGGCGTGCTGCGCAGCTCCGGCGGCAGGTCCGCCAGGCGGATCACCCCGTCGTCGCTGAACAGCCGCGCCCGCTCGAGGATGTTGCGCAGCTCGCGGATATTGCCCGGGTAGGTGTACAGGCTCAGTTGGGCCAGGGCCTGGGGATCGACCCGCGGCACTACCCCGGGGTCAAGCCGGCGCAGCAGGCTGTCGATCAGCAGTGGCAGGTCGTCGCTGCGTTCGCGCAAGGCCGGCAGGCGGATCGGGAAGGCGCTGATGCGGTAGTACAGGTCCTGGCGGAAGGTGCCGGCGGCGACCATTTCCTTGAGCGGCTTGTGGGTCGCCGCCACCAAGCGGAAATCCGAGTGCACGGTGCGCAGGCTGCCCACCGGGCGAAAGCTGCCGGACTCGATCAGACGCAGCAGTTTGACCTGCATGGCCAGAGGCACTTCGCCGATCTCGTCGAGAAACAGGGTGCCGCCATGGGCGGCTTCGGCCAGGCCGATCTTGCGCTGCAGGGCACCGGTGAAGGCGCCCTTTTCATAACCGAACAATTCGCTTTCCAGCAGGCTTTCGGTAAGCCCGGTGCAGTCCACCACCACCAGCGGCCCGCTGGCCCGGGGGCTGCCGTCGTGCAGGGCACGGGCGAACAGTTCCTTGCCGGTGCCGGATTCACCCTGGAGCAATACCGGGATCGGCGCCGGCGCCGCCCGCTGCAAGGCGCCCAAGGCTTCGTTGAAGGCCGGCGAGCGCCCCACCAGGCCCTTCTGCTGGGGTTGTACCGAGGCCACGGCCACCGAACTCAGGCGCTCGACATAGGCCACCACCGTGCCGTCTTGGCCAATGATCGGCCGCAGCTCCACGTCCACATGTTCCGGCCCCCGGGGCGTGTGGTGGATGTGCAGCATGCGTTCCGGCACGCGGCTGTCATGGGCCTTGCGCATCGGGCAATGCTCGCCGGCCTGATCGCAGGGCACGGCGAACTGGTGGGATACCCGGTAGCACTTGGCGCCCACGTGGGGCTTGCCGGCCACGCCGAACTGACGCTGGTAGGCGGTGTTGGCGGCGATGATGTTGTAGTCGGTGTCCAGCACTATGGTGGGCTGCGGGTCGTGTTCGAGGTAGGACACCAGGGCAGACATCGGTGGCGGGACTAGGTCGGTGGCAATCAGGGACATGGGCAACTCCGGGGCAGAGGCGGCAGCTTAAAGCATGGGCGCCATCACTGCCATTTTCTGCCAGCAACTGCCAAATGACTGCCAAGCCCGGGTGACAGTCCTGGCGACAACACATCACCAAGGGGTTGAAAAAGCGTCTAAACCAATGAACAGGCGCCAAACGACGCCGTTTCGGGTTGGCACGCTTATTGACACTTCAAGAAACGAGCGTCAGCGCAGACTGCCCTCACCTTCATTGCCTGGAGTGCCCCATGATCATCAGCGACACGCTGCGTGTAGAAGCCTTTTTCGACAGCCATACCTGGACCATCAGCTACCTGGTGATGGACCTGGCCAGCCGCCACTGCGCATTGATCGACAGCGTGCTGGACTACGACCCGAAATCCGGCCGCACCCACACCGAGTCCGCCGACCGCCTGATCGCCCGGGTGAAAGAACTGGACGCCCGGGTCGACTGGATCCTGGAAACCCATGTGCATGCCGACCACCTGTCGGCCGCCGCCTACCTCAAGGCGCAGCTCGGGGCCCAGGTGGCCATCGGCAACCAGATCACCCGGGTGCAGAAGACCTTCGGCGCGCTGTTCAACGAAGCCCCGGCCTTTGCCCGGGACGGCAGCCAGTTCGACGTGCTGCTCGAAGACGGTACCGAATTCGCCATCGGCGGCCTCACCGCGCGGGCCATGCACACCCCGGGGCATACCCCGGCCTGCATGACCTACCTGGTGCAGGTCGGCGACGAAACCCTGGCCTTTGTCGGCGACACCCTGTTCATGCCCGACTACGGCACCGCCCGCTGCGACTTCCCCGGGGCCGACGCGCGGACCCTGTACCGCTCGATCGGCAAGATCCTCGCCCTGCCCCCCAGCACCCGGCTGTTCATGTGCCACGACTACCTGCCCAACGGCCGCGAGCTGCAGTACATGACCACCGTCGCCGAGCAGCGCGCCAACAACATCCACATTCACCAGGGGGTCGACGAAGACAGCTTCGTGGCCATGCGCGAAGCCCGCGACGCGACCCTGGACATGCCGGTGCTGATCCTGCCTTCGGTGCAGGTCAACATGCGCAGCGGGCACTTCCCCGAGCCCGAGGACAACGGCGTGAGCTACCTGAAGATTCCCCTGAACACCCTATAACTATTACCTACTCCACACGGAGACCTTGCCATGCGCCCCTTCAACCCGGCCCTGCCCACTGTCGACGGCAGCCACCAGGTGCTGATCGTCGGTGGCGGTGCCGCCGGCATCGCCGTTGCTGCCAGCCTCTTGACCCGCGATCCACACCTGGACGTGGCACTCATCGACCCTGCCCGACACCACTATTACCAACCCGGCTGGACCCTGGTGGGCGCCGGAGTATTCAGCGCCCAATCCACCGAGCGCGCCATGTCCGAGCTGATGCCCCAGGGGGTCAAGTGGATCCAGGACGCGGTCAGCCGCTTCGATCCGGAACACAACGCCCTCGTGCTGGAGGACGGCCGGGTGCTGGCCTATGACCAACTGATCGTCTGCCCCGGGCTCAAGCTCGACTGGGCCGCCATCGACGGCCTGCCCCAGGCCCTGGGCAACCACGGCGTGACCTCCAACTACCGCTACGACCTGGCGCCCTACACCTGGCAACTGGTGCAGCAACTGCAGCAGGGCGAGGCGCTGTTCAGCCAGCCGCCGATGCCGATCAAGTGCGCCGGAGCGCCACAAAAGGCCATGTACCTGTCCTGCGACCACTGGCTGCGCCACGGCCGCCTGGGGCAGATCAAGCCGCGCTTCCTGAATGCCGGCGGTGTGCTGTTCGGCGTCGCCGACTACGTGCCGGCGCTGATGGAATACGTGAAGAAGTACGGCATCGAACTGGATTTCGGCCACAACCTGGTGGCGGTGAACGGCCCGGCCAAACGCGCGACCTTTGTCCGCACCCTGGCCGATGGCCGCCAGGAAACATTGGAACGGGCCTTCGATATGCTGCACGTGGTGCCTCCCCAGTGCGCCCCGGACTTCATCCGCCAGAGCCCCCTGGCGGACGCCGCCGGCTGGATCGACGTCGACCCGGGCAGCCTGCGCCACAAGCGCTACGTGAACATCCACGGCCTGGGGGACGCCACCAATACCAGCAATGCCAAGACCGCCGCAGCGGCACGCAAACAGGCACCGGTGGTGGCCAACAATGTGCTGGTGGCCCTCAAGCGCCTGACCCGCCTGGCCGAATACGACGGCTACGGTTCCTGCCCGCTGACCGTGGAACGGGGCAAGATCGTCCTCGCCGAATTCACCTATGGCGGCAAGCTGGCACCGAGTTTCCCGCGCTGGCTGCTGGACGGGCGCCAGCCAACCCGTCGCGCCTGGTGGCTGAAGGAACGGATCCTGCCACCGCTGTACTGGCGCGGCATGCTCAAGGGCCACGAATGGCTGGCCCATCCGACCCTGGCCACGGACACCCCGAAAGCATGAGCGAACACAGTCTTCTGGGCGCCGGGCTGGGGGCGATCATTGGTGCGATCCTGGCCCTGACCGGGGCCGGTGGCGGCATCCTCGCCGTGCCGCTCCTGGTCTTCGGCCTGGGCCTGAGCATGGTCGAGGCTGCCCCCATCGGCCTGCTGGCGGTGGGCCTGGCAGCCAGCATCGGCGCGGTGCTGGGCTTGCGCCAGGGCATCGTGCGCTACCGCGCGGCGGGGTTCGTGGCCGGCATCGGCATCCTCATGGCGCCGCTGGGCCTGTGGCTGGCCCACCGCCTACCCAACCTGCCGCTGGCGCTGCTGTTCTCCCTGGTGCTGCTGTACGCCTGCGGGCGCATCCTGCGCAAGGCCAGCCTGGAACTGAAACAGGGCCAGCCGGCGCCGCGCCCGGCCTTCATGCCCTGCGTGCTCAACCCGGCCCAGGGCCGCCTGCGCTGGACCCTGCCCTGCGCCCGGGCGCTGACCTTCACCGGAATGCTCTCGGGGCTGCTTTCCGGGCTGCTGGGGGTGGGTGGCGGCTTCGTCATCATCCCGGCCCTGAGCCGCTACACCAACCTGGACAGCAAGAGCATCGTCGCCACCTCACTGGCGGTGATCGCCCTGGTCTCCCTGGGCAGCGTGGTCACCGCCAGCCTCAGCGGGATCATGCACTGGGCGGTGGGTGCGCCCTTTGCCCTGGGGGCGGTCCTGGGGCTGGTGCTGGGACGCCAGGTGGCCAGCCACCTGGCCGGCCCGCGGCTGCAACAGCTGTTCGCCATCACCGGGATCCTCGCTGCCCTGCTGCTGGCCGGCGGCGCCCTGGGGCTGATTGCCCCTTGACCCCTTCGCCAGCCGGCTCCTGCAGCACCGTGTATGCCCCCCGTAGGAGCTGGCTTGCCAGCGAAGGCGTGCTCACAGGCGCCGCTGACCTGACGCAAGATTCACGGCGCCTGGTCCGGCCCTTTCGCCGGCAAGCCGGCTCCTACGCTGAGAACGACCGGGGAAATATTGGCCTCTGCCGGTCCAGCGCTCGGGTGGCGACCATGACCTGGACCCATGTCCCCCAGGAGTGCGCCATGTCCACCGCCCAGTCCCTTGAACTCTGTTTCTGGCGCAAGATCGGCCGCTACGCCTCGCGCATCGGCCGGGCCTTGATCCAGAAAGCCCTATGGCTCTACTACGCCGCGCAACGGCCGCAAACCCCGATCTGGGCCAAGACCACCATCTATGCCGCCCTGGGTTACTTCGTGCTGCCGCTGGACATCATCCCCGACCTGATCCCCGGGGCCGGGTACGTCGATGACCTCGGCCTGTTGACCGGCTCAGTGGTGACAGTAGCCGCCCACATCAACGCCGAGGTCCGGGAACAAGCCAGCGCGCGCCTGGCCGACTGGTTCGGCAGCGAGTCGGAATGAGCCAGAGATCGGCGCCAGGCTGGGCATTCGACTCACCAAGGCAGTGCAGCGCCCCCGACACCATGGCCACCCGACTCACCGCGCCTGGGTGTCCAGGGCATAGAACTCCTGCAACTTGGCCTGCAGCAGTTGCTTGTCCGGCAACTGGGTCCGGTACTCGGCGATCAGCGCCGGTGACAGGGAACGGTTGAGGGCATATTCCACCACCTCGTCATGCTTGCTGGCACAGAGCAACACGCCCAGGGCCGGATTCTCGTGGGGTTTGCGCACCTGGCGATCCAGGGCCTCCAGGTAGAAGTCCAGCTTGCCCAGGTACTCCGGCTCGAAGCGCCCGACCTTGAGTTCAACGGCCACCAGGCAATTCAACCCACGATGGAACAGCAGCAGGTCCAGGGCGAAATCGCGCCCGCCGACCTGCAGGGGATAGCCTGAAGCGACAAAGCAGAAGTCGCACCCCATCTCGATCAGGAAATCCTTGAGTTGGCGCAGCAGCCCCTGGTGCAGGTCGGCTTCGTCATGCCCCTGGGCCAGGCCGAGAAACTCCACCATGTAGGCATCCTTGAAGACCTTCAGGGCCTCGGGACGGGCCTGCTTCAAGGTTGCCGAGGCATTGGCCGGGCGGGTCAGCGTGCGTTCGAACAGGGCGGATTTGATCTGCCGTTCAAGTTCTCTGCGTGACCATTGTTCCTGGACCGCCAAGCGCAGGTAGAACTCACGTTCACTGGGCCCTTTGCTCTGTCCCATCACCACCAGATGGTGGCTCCAGGACAATTGTCGCACCAGTGGTGCGACTTTCTCGTCAGCACGATAGGCCTCATAAAACTGGCGCATGCGAAACAGGTTTGCCCGGGTAAAACCCCGCAGGCCCGGCTGCTGCCGCGCCAGGTAATCCGCCAATTGCCGGACCACGCCATCGCCCCACTCCGCCGCCTCGATCTTGCGGCTGATATAGGCCCCGACCTGCCAATACAGCTCCACCAGTTCGGTATTCACCGCGCGCACTGCCCGCTGCCGCGCGGCGGTGATCATTTGCGCCACTTCACCAAATGCCACTTCGGTGGAGCAGATCGCCGCTTCAGCCTCTTGCTTCATGACGCACGCCCGTTTGCTGGGAGACAGGCCCCTATCATCCCCTGGCTCGCCATGGGTCTGAAGTCAGGCCCGTCTCTTTGTGGTGAGCGAAATGTCCTTGTTTGAGCGCGGTAAACAGCCCCGTCAGCCGGGCATGCAATTGAAGTCGTGGGTACTGGCTACCTGCTTGCCCTTGGCGTCATACAGGCGCGCCGACACCTCGTTCCCCAGGCTCGACTCCACCAGTGTGTAATGCTCCCCGGCCTTGAAGCCGCCGTAGCTGATGTGGCCGTCGCAGTCTTGCTGGTTGGAGTCGCCGACGTTCTCTTCAAACAGGGTCACGTCCAGGCGGTGAGCACCGGGCTTGACCTGGAAATAGCGGCCATCGTCGATCTTCTGTCCGTCCACCCGTTCGGCCATCAGGTCGTTGGGCGCCTCTTCCTGCAGGCCGATCCAGGCCTGGCTGGGATCGGGCCGGGGCATGGGCCCGGCGCAAGCGCCGAGCAGGCACGCGAGGCCCAGAACGGGTATCAGCAGCAGCGGTTTGAGTGTCATGAAAATCTACCTTGGCAATGGAAAAAAGAAGCCCTACAGGCAACTGAACGGCCGGCTCTGGGCCACCTGCCGGCCCTGGGCGTCCAGCAGAGCGGCGCTGACGTCCTGGCCCTGGCTGGACTCCACCAGTCGGTAATGGCCCCCCGCCTGGAACCCGGCATAGTCCAGGCGCCCCAGGCAGTCGGGTTGCGCCGAGTTGCCGTTGGCCCCTTGCAGCAAGGCCATCCGCAAGCGGTGCTGGCCGGGGCTGACCTGGAAGTAGCGGCCATCGTTCAGGCGCTTGCCATCGACGCTGTCGGCCAGCAAGTCGTTGGGCGACTCCGGAGCAAGATCGATCCAGGCCTGCTGAGGATCGGCCTTGGGCAGCGGCCCGGCACAGGCCGAAAGCAGGCACACCAGGCCAAGGCCCGGCAACAGCAACAAGGGTTTGAGGGACATGGAAGAAACCTCGCAAATGACCGTAATGAGTGCGGCGCAAGCCCGAAAAAAACCCCTGCGCCGATGGCCACCAAGCTTGTCGAGGCCCCGGTGCGAGAACAAATGAATCCACATGAAAGGAAATACAGGCCTTACCTAAAACTTCCTTCACCTGGCTGAAAGCCGCGTGTTAGGTGGGTCGCTGCAGGCTGCCGAGGTTTGCAACCCCACTCCCTCGGAGGTTTTCGGCATGCTCGGGCTGGTCAAGACCGCACTGCTCAAGCCCTACACGTTCATCGTGCTGGCGATATTCATTTGCATCATCGGGCCCCTGGCGGCCTTGCGTACCCCCACCGACGTGTTCCCGGATATCGGCATCCCGGTGGTGGCGGTGGTCTGGCAGTACAACGGCCTGTCGCCGGATGCCATGGCCGGGCGGGTGATCTACACCTACGAGCGCTCCCTGAGCACCACGGTCAACGACATCGAGCACATCGAGTCGCAGTCGCTGCCGGGCATGGGCATCGTCAAGATCTTCTTCCAGCCCGGGGTCGATATCCGCACCGCCAACGCCCAGGTGACCGCGGTGTCACAAACCGTGCTCAAGCAGATGCCGCCGGGCATCACCCCGCCGCTGATCCTCAACTACAGCGCCTCGACGGTGCCGATCCTGCAGATGGCGTTTTCCAGCCCGACCCTGTCGGAGGCGAAGATCCGCGACCTGGTGCAGAACAACATCCGCCTGCCCCTGAGCTCCCTGCCCGGCCTGGCCATGCCCACCCCCATGGGCGGCAAGCAGCGCCAGATCACCCTCGACCTGGACCCGCAAGCCCTGGCCGCCAAGGGCCTGTCGGCCCAGGACGTGGGCAATGCCCTGGCGGCGCAGAACCAGATCATCCCGGTGGGCACCGCCAAGCTGGGCAGCGATGAATACACGGTGCTGCTGAACAACAGCCCGACCGCCATCGAGGAGCTCAACGACCTGCCGATCAAGACCGTGGACGGCGCGCTGATCACCATCGGCCAGGTGGCCCACGTGCGCGACGGCTCGCCGCCGCAGACCAACATCGTGCGGGTCGACGGACGCCGCGCGGTGCTGATGCCGGCCCTGAAGAACGGCAATATCTCCACCCTGTCGATCGTCGACGGCATCCGCCAGATGCTGCCGCGCATCAATGAGACCCTGCCGCCAGCGCTGAAGACCTCACTGCTGGGGGACGCCTCGGTGTTCGTCAAGCAGTCGGTGGGCAGCGTGGCCCAGGAAGGCATCATCGCCGCCCTGCTGACCAGCGCGATGATCCTGCTGTTCCTCGGCAGCTGGCGCTCCACACTGATCATCGCCGCCTCGATTCCCCTGGCGGTGCTCTCGGCCATTGCCCTGCTGGCGCTCAGCGGCCAGACCCTGAATGTGATGACCCTGGGCGGCCTGGCCCTGGCGGTGGGGATCCTGGTGGACGACGCCACCGTGACCATCGAGAACATCAACTGGCACCTGGAGCAGGGCAAGGCGGTCAAGCAGGCCATCCTCGACGGCGCCAGGCAGATCGTCGGCCCGGCCTTCGTCTCGCTGCTGTGCATCTGCATCGTCTTCGTGCCGATGTTCCTGCTGCAAGGCATCGCCGGCTACCTGTTCCGGCCCATGGCCCTGGCGGTGATCTTCGCCATGGCCAGCTCGTTCATCCTCTCGCGGACCCTGGTGCCCACACTGGCCATGTACCTGCTCAAGCCCCACACGCCGGAAGCCGGCCCCGGGCACCACCCGGAAGATGCCTTCATCAACCACCACGAAGGCGAACAGCACGCCAAGCCGCGCAATGCCCTGGTGCGCGGGCTATTGGTCTTTCAACAGGGCTTCGAGGCGCGTTTCTCCAGCGTGCGCGACACCTACCACGGCCTGCTGCACCTGGCCCTGGGCCGGCGCAAGACCTTCATCCTCGGGTTCTTGGCCTGCGTGCTGGCCTCCTTCGCCCTGCTGCCGAGCCTGGGCCAGGACTTCTTCCCCGCCACCGACGCCGGGGCCCTGGCCCTGCACGTGCGGCTGCCCCTGGGCACACGGATCGAGGAAAGCGCGGCGGCCTTCGACCGCATCGAAGCGCGGATTCGCGAAGTGATTCCGGCCGAGCAACTGGACAGCATCATCGACAACATCGGCATCCCCTTGAGCGGCATCGACATGGCCTACAGCAACAGCGGCACCATCGGCCCCCAGGACGGTGATATCCAGGTCACCCTCAAACCCGGCCACGCCCCCAGCGCCGACTATGTGAAACAGCTGCGTGAAGCCTTGCCGGAAAGCTTCCCCGGCAGCCAGTTCGCCTTCCTGCCGGCAGACATCAGCAGCCAGATCCTCAACTTCGGCGCCCCGGCCCCCCTGGACGTGAAAATCTCCGGGCCCGACGCCGCGGCCAACCGCGCCTTCGCTCTGCAACTGCAACGGCGCCTGCAACATGTGCCGGGCATTGCCGACCTGCGGATCCAGCAGTCCACCGGCTACCCGTCCTTGCAGGTCAAGGTCGATCGCCTGCGGGCCAATGGCCTGGGCATCACCGAGCGTGACGTGACCAACAGCATGGTGGCGTCGCTGGCCGGCAGTTCCCAGGTGGCGCCGACCTTCTGGCTCAACCCGAAGAACGGCGTGTCCTATTCCATCGTCGCGGCTACCCCGCAGTACCGCCTGGACAGCCTGCCGGCCCTGGAGGCGCTGCCGGTCACCGGCAGCAACGGCCAGTCGCAGATCCTCGGCGGCCTGGCGGACATCTCCCGGGTCGAGAGCCCGGCGGTGGTCAGCCACTACAACATCCAGCCGACCCTGGACCTGTACGCCAACGTGCAGGGCCGCGACCTGGGCGCCGTGGCCCACGACATGCAAAAGGTCCTGGACGATGCCGCGGCCCTGCGGCCCAAGGGCGCCACGGTCAGCCTGCACGGGCAGATCGACGCCCTGCACGAAGCCTTCAGCGGCCTGAGCCTGGGCCTGCTGGGGGCGGTGGTGCTGATCTACCTGCTGATCGTGGTCAACTTCCAGTCCTGGGTCGATCCGTTCGTGATCATCACCGCGCTGCCGGCAGCCCTGGCCGGGATCGTGTGGATGCTGTTCTTGAGTGGCAGCTCGCTGTCGGTGCCGGCGCTGACCGGGGCCATCCTGTGCATGGGGGTGGCCACCGCCAACTCGATCCTGGTGGTGAGTTTTTGCCGCGAGCGCCTGGCGGAACACGGCGATGCCCTCAAGGCCGCGCTGGAAGCCGGCTACACGCGCTTTCGCCCGGTGTGCATGACCGCCCTGGCGATGATCATCGGCATGCTGCCCCTGGCCCTGTCCGAGGAACAGAACGCCCCACTGGGCCGCGCGGTGATCGGCGGGTTGATCCTCGCCACCGTGGCCACCCTGATCTTTGTCCCCGTGGTCTTCAGCCTGGTCCACGGCCGCCGTCCCCAATCCGCTGTTGCTGGAGAAAACACCCATGTCGCCTGATCACACCCCTTCGCGCAAACGCCTGATGCTGCTGGGCATCGGCGGCCTGAGCCTGGCTGCCCTGCTGGTCGCCAGCGGCCTGGCCGCGCGCACCCGGCATGAACGGGCCGTCGTTGCCTGGACCGAAACCGCCGCCGTGCCGCAAGTGCTGGTGTTCCAGCCGCAGCACAACGTGCTGGGCGACACCCTGCGCCTGCCGGCGCACCTGGAAGCCTGGAGCAAGGCGCCGATCCATGCCCGGGTCAGCGGCTACCTCAAGGACTGGACCCAGGATATAGGCACCCACGTGGCCGCCGGGCAGGTACTGGCCCATATCGACAGCCCCGACCTGGACCAGCAAGTGGCCCAGGCCCGGGCGCGGATGACCCAGCAGCAAGCCAATGCCCGGCTGGCCCAGACCACCGCCGAGCGCTGGCAGAACCTCTTGGCCAGCCACTCGGTATCGCGCCAGGAAGCCGATGAAAAGACCTCCAACGCAGCCGCCGCCAAAGCCAATGCCGAGGCGGCCGCCGCCGACTATGCGCGGCTCTCGGCGCTGGAGGACTACAAGACCATTCGTGCGCCGTTCGCCGGCACCATCACCGCCCGCCACACCGATATCGGCCAGTTGATCAAAGCCGACAACGACAGCGACCCGGAGCTGTTCGACCTGGCGGACACCCACAAACTGCGGCTCTACGTGCCGATCCCGCAGAACTACGCCAGCGTGATCCGCCCTGGCCTGCACGCGCAGCTGACTGTGCCCGAGCACCCTGGCCAGCACTTCAGCGCGCTACTGCTGGGCGACTCCACCGCCATCGACCCACGCTCCGGCACCCTGCTGGCGCAGTTCGTCGCCGCCAACCCGGACGGCGCGCTGATGCCCGGCGACTATGCCGAAACCACACTGGCCATCCCTGCCGACACCCACGGTGTGAGCATCCCCGCCAGCGCCCTGATCTTCCGCGCCCAGGGCACCCAGGTGGCGGTGATCGACGGTTCCCGCCACGTGCACCTGCGCAGCATCCATATCGGCCTGGACCTGGGGGAACGGCTGGTGATCGACCAGGGCCTGCAAGCGACCGACCAGGTCATCGACAACCCGCCGGACGCCCTGCGCGAAGGTGACCTGGTGCAACTGGCGGACGCGGGAGGCGAACATGCGCCCAAGGCTTAAGCCCCTCGCCGCCCTGCTGTTGCTGGCCCTGCACGGCTGCTCCCTGGCGCCCCACTACCAGGTGCCGCCCATCGACCTGCCGGCGCAGTATCGCGAACAGAACGCCGACGGCCCCTGGCACCCGGCCGCCACGCCCCAGGTCATTGCCGAACAGTGGTGGCTGCTGTACCAGGACCCGCTTCTCAACGACCTGCAACAGCGCCTGCTCCAGGCCAACCCGGACCTCGCCGCGGCCCTGGCTCACTATGACGGCGCCCAGGCCTACGCCAGCCAGCTGCATGCCGGGCTGTTCCCGCAGATCAGCGCCAGCGCCCAACCGTTGCGCCAACGCCAGTCGGACAGCCGCCCCCTGCGCGGCAGCACGCAACCGTCGATCTACAACAGCAACACCGCCGGTTTTGCCCTGGGCTTGGACCTCGACCTCTGGGGGCGGATTCGCAATCAAGCGGCGGCCGGAGACGCCCAGGCCCAAGCCTCCGGCGACGACTTGGCAGCGGCGCGCCTGAGCCTGCAAAAACAATTGGCGAGCCTGTATGTGCAACTCAATGGCCTGGACGCCCAGAGCCGCATCCTCGGCCACTCCCTGGAGGATTACGCCCAGGCCCTGCAACTGACCCGCGACCGCTACCAGGGGCAGATCGCCTCGGAACTGGACCTGACCCGGGCCCAGAGCCAACTGGCCAGCGCCGAAGCCGAACTGGACGAAGTGCGCGCCCAGCGCAACCTCACCGAACACGCCATCGGCGAACTGGTGGGCGAGCCGGCCAGCCAATTCCACCTGGCGCCCTCTGCGCAACTCTTGAGCCTGCCGAGCATTCCCCGGCAACTGCCCAGCACCCTGCTGCAACGAAGGCCGGACATTGCCGCCGCCGAACGCCGTGTGTACGCCGCCAATGCCGGCATCGGTATCGCCCGCGCCGCCTGGTATCCGGATTTCAGCCTGACCGGCATGCTCGGTGGCCAGACCCAGGGCGTGGGCAACCTGCTGGCGGCGGGCAATCGCTATTGGGCCCTGGGGCCTTTAGTGAACCTGCCGATTTTTGATGGCGGGCGGCTGAGCGCCAATGAGCGCCAGGCCCACGCCGAGTTCGAAGAAGCCGCCGCCCATTACCGTGGGCAAGTGCTGCGGGCGGTGCGCGAGGTGGAGGATAACCTGGGGCAACTGCGGGATTTGCGCCAGGAAGCGCTGGACCAACAGGCGGCGGTGAATGCTGCCGAGCACACGCAGACCTTGGCCATGAACAGCTATCAGGCAGGTGCCGTCAGCTACCTGGATGTGGTGACGGCGCAGACCGCAGCCTTGCAGGCGCAACGGGGGTTGCAGGCGGTGCAGACAAGGGAGCTGCAGGCCAGTGTGGGGTTGGTGGTGGCGTTGGGTGGGGGGTGGAAAGGTGGGGCTTGAAACCTGAAACATGATCGCCTGGCGGGTCTCTCCAAGGTGCCCCGGCGCGCCAATCCACAATACGGTGTTGGTGAACCTTGGCTCGTCCTTCCCAGGTACCTTCGCGGCCGGCTCAATGCGGTTTCAGCAAACTCCACACATTGTCGGAGATATCGTGGCGCCGATGAGTTGCAAGGGCATGACACGCACTTAAGCCGAGCCGGCTTAACGTAGGATTTCCCCAAACTCAGCGGCCTACCCTTGTTGTGCGTATCGATCAATCCTGACGGAAACTGTCACTGCCCTGCAGCATAATGACGACAATGAGCCGCTTTAACATGCTAATCATGAGTACTAAACCCTGCTACAAATACGAGGTATTAAATTATGAGAGTCAACTACTGCGTCCTAGGCACAAACAACATGGAGGCCGCAATTGAGTTCTACAATGCACTCTTTGAGAAAACAGAACTCAAGTACGTGACATCAACAGACAGAATGACTTACTGGCAAAGCAGCAATTTCTCATTTGCGCTGGCAACTCCCTTTAACAAGGAGCCTGCAACAAATGGAAATGGCACGATGATTGGTTTTAATGTTGACTCTGTAGAAAAAGTAAAAAGCTTTCATGAAAAGGTGATTGAATTAGGCGGTACCTGCGAGGGTAAACCTGGCCAACGGGGACCATATTTTTCAGCGTATGCGAGGGATTTGGATAAAAACAAACTATGTTTTTCTGCCCAGATGCCTGCTTAATCTCATGCCCACAAGTTTTGATAGCCCAGGGGGCAATACAAATATCTGAGCAGAAGTATTGCTTCACCTTCAGTTCCTCTGACGGTGAACGGCTAGATAAATGAAGCTTCAGCGAGTTCCACAAATTAATCTAGATATCGTGCCGCCGATGGCTTGCAAGTGCCACGACACGCTGGCCGCCCAACTGGATAAACCAACCATCAATGTTTTTTGGGTCTTGTGACGACACCCTCTAATTTATTTTAAGGGATGATATAGAGGTCGTCAGGGAGGTTCGAAATACACATCCGTTGTTGCGTTTCTTTTTTACCGCGGTGGTGTACATATCCGTTGCTGTGGTCACGGCCGCTTAGGGGTTCGCTCTGACAGCGACTCCCTTTGGAAATGCCGGAATGCCGGCCCAGCCCAAAGTAATCAATGCCCGGGTGGCGGCCTGCCGGCCGACCTGAAGGTGGAGCGGTGTGTACCGTCCCACCGTGTAGGAGCTGGCTTGCCAGCGAAGGCATCAGCCCAGACGATGCATGGCTCACGGGCCTCTTCGCCGGCAAGCCAGCTCCTACAGCCTGCGTACCTGCAAACGATCAGATGTGGCAACTGCTCAGGCCATTCTTCTCCAGGTAACGCTGGTGCGCTTCATCCGCCAGGTCGAAGCGGCCCAGGGGCACGATCACCGTGGCCACGGGTTTGTTGAGGCGTCCGGAGTCTTGCAGGGCGGTCTTGGCCGCCCTCGCCTGTTCGGCTTGCGCGGCGTTGGTGTGGAAGATCGCCGAGCGATATTTCACCCCGCCATGTTCCCCTTGGCGATCCACCGAGGTCGGATCATGCAGGTCCCAAAAGTGTTCGATCAGGCGGGTATACGCCAGCACCTGCGGGTCGAAATCCACCTGCACCACTTCTATCTGCAAGGCTTCGTCCGCCGCTTCCACGGCGTAGCCTACGCGGCTGTCCACGACCCCAGGCAGCACCCGGAACGCGGCTTCCGCGCCCCAGAAACACCCGGCGCCGAAGGTCGCCTGTTCGAGGCTGTTCACCGGCGCCCCACTCATTGCGCCACTCCCACTTTCTCGCCGCTGGCACCCAGCCAGCCATCAACGATCTGCGGATGGGCCGCAACCCATTCCTTGGCCGCCTGCGCCGCCGGTTGCTGTTCCTTTTCAATCTTGAGAATCAAGTCATTCAGGGCCTGAGGCTCGATGCTGAAGTTCTCCAGGAACGCGGCAATTCGCGGTGCGCGTTTTTGCAGGGCGCTGGACGCCAGGACATACACTCGGGCATCCGGGTAGGCGCAGGTGATCTTGCTCTTGCTCAGCCAGTCGGCATCCACCGTCGGGCTGATGAATTTCCAGCAGCCGTCGGCCTTGTACAGCGGGTCGCCCTTCTTGTTGTCCTGGGCGTAGCCGTCGAACGCCGGTTCATCCAGGCGGCGCAGGTCGAAGGCGGAGAAGATCCAGTCCGGGGTGTAGGCGTAGAACACCACGCCGCGCTGGGCCTTGTAGGCCGCGGCCAGCTTGGCGTAGGTCACCGAGGCTTCGGTGGACACCGATTCGAATTTGTCGGCAAAGCCGAAATCCTTGGCCTTGATCTCGCCGATGTAGGTCGACTCCCAACCCGCCGGGCCCACCAGCAGTTGCGCCTTGCCGCCGCCCAGGGGTTCGAAGAGTTTCGCCACTTCGGGCTTTTGCAGGTCGTAGACCGACTTCACGCCATATTTGTCTTGCAGGTAGCCGGGGATGTAGAAGCCCTGAACCCCCAGGTACGGCTGCTTGTTGGGCACCAGCGAGCGGGTGCCGCCAGTGACGTATTTGGCCCAGGCGGCGGACTGGTTGGGCAGCCAGATATCGGTCAGCACGTCCACCGAGCCGTCGCCCTTGGCGGCGGCAGCGAACAGCACCGGCACGTCACCGGCGAGGTAGGAAACCTCGCCGTCGAGGCGGCTCTTGATCACTTCGCCAAGGATGTTCTGGATGGCGATGGCGCCGGTCCAGTTCTGCTCGCCAATGACGATCTTGTCCTTGGCCAGCACCGGCAGGGACAAACCCAACAACAGCGCGGCGGCGCCAAGGGTACGGGTAAACGACTTGTTCAAGGGACACCTCATGATTGATGCAATGTGCGATCCCGCTGGCGCAGGGTCGCTTGAATGATGCGGTCGGGAATCAGCGCGCAGAACACGATCGCGGCGCCGGCCAACATGCCCTCGCCGCCCTTGATGTTGCGCAGCGCGGTCATCACGTCGTAGCCCAGGCCGCCGGCGCCGATCAGCGCCGCCACCACCACCATCGACAGGCTCATCACCAGGGTCTGGTTGATCCCCAGCAGCAAGGAGCCCGCAGCCAGGGGCAGTTCGACCTTGGTCAGGATCTGCCACGGCGTGGCGCCGTGGGCCAGGGCCGCCTCGACGGCGGTCTTGGGCACTTCCTGAATCCCCAGGGCAGTGAGGCGGATCATCGGCGCCAGGGCGAAGATCACCGTGGCGATCACCGCCGGGGTCTTGCCCACCGAGAAGAACGCCACCGCCGGGATCAGGTACACGAAGGTCGGCAAGGTCTGCATCACGTCCAGGAGCGGAGTGACCAGGCGCCGGGCCAGGGCGCGCTTGGCCAGGAGGATGCCGGCCGGTACGCCGATCAACAGCGAGATCAGCACCGAGGAGCCCACCAGGGCCAGGGTGGCGATGGTCCGTTCCCAGAAACCGAACAGGCCGATGTAGAGCAAGGCCGCGGCACTGGTCAGGGCCAGGGCGGCGCCGGCGCTGCGCCAGGCCAGCAGCACCAGGGCCAGGGCCGGCACCGGCCAGGGCAGCCAGCCCAGCAGGCTTTCGGTGCTGTCGATCACCGTGCGCACGGCGACTATCACGCCGACGAAGGTGCTTTCGAACGTCACCTGGGACCAGGCAATCAGTTGATCGATGGCCGCGGCGGTGCCCAGCAGCACTTGCCGGTCGGCGGGAAATTGCAGCCAGGGGCCACTGGCGTCGACGGCCAACACCCGCCACAGCACCAGGGCCTGGGACAGCAGCAACACCAGCCACGGCAGACGCCAGTCCGAGCGCCCCAGGCGGCTGGGGCGGCGGGCCAGGGCCAGGCTCAACAGGCGGCTGAGCAGCAAGCCGATGAGCGCCAGGGCGGCCCAGGCGAAACTGGCCGTGGCTAGCCCCTGCCCCAAGGCTGCGGCCGCCCCCAGTTCCAGGGCGAAGCCCAGCCAGTACAGGCCACCGCGACCGCTGGCGGCCAGGGCGGCGGGCCCCAACAGCAGGGCCTGGGCAAAGGACAGTCCGGGGTTGACCGGCGCCGGGGTCGTCGCGCTCTTGCGCGGGGCAATCGTCGCCACCGGCGTGGCGCTGCGGGCGCCGTGTTCCTGGAAGAAGTCCGCCACTTCGGCATCCGCCGGCTGCTTCAGCAATTCCTCGGGCGTGCCGACCTGAATCAGCTGGCCGTGGCGCAGCACGGCGATGCGGTCCGCCAGGCGCAGGGCTTCCGCCGGGTCGTGGGTCACCAGCAAGGTGGTGATGCCGCGCTCGCGCACCACCTGCAGAAAGTGGCTTTGCAGGTCGCGGCGGATGGTCGGGTCCAGGGCGCTGAAGGGTTCGTCCATCAGCAGGATGTCCGGCTCGCTGACCAGGGCCCGGGCCAGGCCGACCCGCTGCTGCATGCCGCCAGACAGCTCATGGGGATAGTGCTCGCCCCAGCCTTCCAGGCCCATGGCTTGCAATTGCACGTCGGCCGCGGCGTGGCGCAGGGCCTCGGGTTCGCCGCGCAGTTCCAGGGGCAAGGCGACGTTGTCGCGCACGCTGCGATGGGGCAGCAGGCCGAAGTGCTGGAACACCATGCCGATGCGCCGCGAACGCAGGGTGCGCAGTTCCCTGGCCGAAAGCTGGCTGATGGCCGAACCGTCGATCAGCACCTCGCCGCTGCTGGGCTCGATCAACCGGTTGATATGGCGCAGCAAGGTGGACTTGCCGCTGCCGGAGGTGCCCATCAGGCACAGCACTTCGCCACGGCGCACCTTGAGGCTGACCTGCTCAACCGCAGGCGGAGCGGACTGGCCACGGCGGCGGGCGTAGTGCTTGGTCAGGTGGCGCAATTCCAGCACCACGTCGGCGTTATCCGCGGGCGGGCTGACGGAGGCTGGGACGGCAAAGGCCTCTTGGGGGTGAACGGCAGACACGGGAACTCCTGACGCCGGGCGCGGGATGGCGTAGCCGGCGGTGAACAAGAAAAAGGGGGGGACCTGCTTCGCTGTAGGAGCCGGCTTGCCGGCGAAAGCGATCTAACGGTCAATTACAACGATTTCGGGCTCCACAACTGCACCGCCCGGGCATCCACCGGCTTGGGCAATAGCTTTTCCTGGTAGAAGGCATCGGCGATTTTCTGCTGCTCGCCCAGGGCGTCGGGCTTGACCGCTTCCACCTTGTAGGTGCGGCGGCTGTTGGCCAGTTCCACCGTCGGCACATCCAGGTTGCCCCACAGCGGGCCCAGCAGTTTTGCCGCCTCGGCCGGGTGCGCCTTGACCCAGGTGCCGGTCTTCTGCAACTCGGCGAACACTTGCTGCAGCACCTCGGGATGGGCCTTGGCGTAGTCGTTGGAAGCCAGGTAGTAACGGCGATAGCTGGCCAGCCCCTGGCCGTCGTGCAGCACCCGCGCGCCCTGCTGGCGCTGGGCGCTGGCGACAAAGGGTTCCCAGGTGACCCAGGCATCGACCTTGGCGGTTTCCAGCGCCGCGCGGCCATCGGCCGGGGTCAGGTACACCGGCTGGATATCGGCGAAGCTCAAGCCCGCTTCACGCAAGGCGGCGATCAGCAGGTAGTGGCTGCCGGCGGCCTTGGTCACGGCGATGCGCTTGCCCTTGAGGTCGGCCAGGGACTTGAGCGGCGAATCCTTGGGAATGACGATGGACTGGGCCGCCGGGGAGGGAGTTTCGCTGGCGAAATAGGTCAGTTGGGCCCCGGCGGCCTGGGCGAAGACCGGCACCGTGTCGGCGACATCGGCGCTGATATCGACATTGCCCACATTCAGCGATTCCGCCAACGGCAGGCCACTGGTGAACTCGTGCCAAGTGATGTTGACGCCCTGCCCCGCCAGCTGTTTTTCCAGGGTGCCCTGGGCCTTGAGCAAGGCCAGCAGGGTCGAGGATTTCTGGTAGCCGATGCGCAGGTCGGTATCGGCCTGGGCATTGAGGGCCATGCCCAGCGCCAGGCCGGCCAGGGCGGTGATCGACAAGCTACGACGCAAAGCAAAGGGCAGGCGCATGGGGGCGAACCTTCTGGGAGACAGGAAAGTCGCTAAAAGCTAAACGATCTAACAAATCTAAAATAAATACTTTTTAGGAATTAGCTTAGGTTCGGCTGGCAGCTCTATCTCGGCCCTGCCCCCTACGCCCGAGCCGGGCGTGCGCAGCCTGCGGCAGCGGCTACAAAAAACCAGCTCGCCATGGACCCTGTAGCCGCTGCCGAGCCCGCAAGGCTGCGAAAGGTCGGGCCGCGTTCGGTACGCAGGGCCTTGCTTTTGGCTACCGACCGCACGGTGTCGAACCGCCGAACTTTGTAGCCCGCAGGCAGAAGAAACTGTCCTTTTTCAGGGTCATCGGCGCGACTGCGCAGGGCAGCAAGGCCTGGTTGACCTCGATCGACAGCTGTTCGCCCTGCAACTCGCGCGGGCCCAGGTCGATGATGCACAGGCCTTCGCCGCTACGCCGCGAGAAGCCAACTGCCTGAATGGGCCGGTTGTCCAGCTTCAGCAGCAGAGGGTTTTGCGCAGGCGAAGCACATGCCATCAGGCTGGGGTGACTGACCCTGATCCATACATGGCCGTCATCGTCCGACGCGGAAAACAACGGGATGAAGAACAGCGATAAAAGTTGATGGGAGGCGTGGGTCTCCACGTTCACATAGAGTGGGCTGCCCCCGCAGGCCAGCTGGAACGCCGTGCCTTTGTCGAAACCGACAACGCTTGCGTCTTGCCAACCGCCCGGACTGTCGGCCTTCCAGTCGTGGCCCCATTTGTAATCGATACAACCGCCGAGGCTCAGAGCCAGGGCCAGACAGAGCACCATCCTGTGCATGGTCGACATCCCATGGGAAAAGTTCGCCAGTGTACGCCAGGCCAAGCCCACCACGATGCCCCTTGCAGGAACTGGCTTGCCAGCGAAGGCGCCGAAACGGGCGATGCATGTCTTGCCGGCCTCTTCGCCGGCAAGCCGGCTCCTACGCTTGGCGCTGGGCGATAGCCTGGGAGGCGGCGAGCATGGCGCGCAGCAGCACCGCGCAGCCGGCGGCGAGGTCGTCGGGGTCGGCGTTTTCGATTTCGTTGTGGCTGATGCCACCTTCGCAGGGCACGAAGATCATCCCCGCCGGGCCCAGCTCGGCGACGAAGATCGCGTCATGCCCGGCACCGCTGACGATTTCCATGTGGGACAACCCCAAACCCTGCGCGGCGCCGCGCACCGCATCGACGCACACCGGGTCGAAGTACAGCGGCGGGAAGTCCGCGGTGGGGGTCAGTTCGAAGCTCAGGCCGTGTTCTTCGCAGGTGTTGTCGATCACCTGGCGCACCTCGGCAATCATCGAGTCCAGGCGCGCCGGCTCCAGGTGGCGGAAGTCCAGGGTCATGCGCACCTCGCCCGGAATCACATTGCGCGAACCCGGGTAAGCTTGCAGGCAGCCGACGGTGCCGCAGGCGTGAGGCTGGTGGCCGAGGGCGGCGCGATTGACCGCCGCCACCACGGCGGCGGCGCCCACCAGGGCGTCCTTGCGCAGGTGCATGGGGGTCGGGCCGGCATGGGCTTCGACGCCCCGCAGCTTGAGGTCGAACCACTTCTGCCCCAGGGCGCCGAGCACCACGCCTATGGTCTTGCGCTCATCTTCCAGGATCGGGCCTTGCTCGATGTGCGCCTCGAAATAGGCGCCCACCGGATGCCCGCTGACCGGGCGCGTGCCGGCGTAGCCGATGGCGTTCAGCGCCTCGCCGACGCTGATGCCATCGACGTCGGTCTTGGCCAGGGTGTCTTGCAGGGTGAATTTTTCGGCGAACACCCCGGAGCCCATCATGCACGGCGGAAAGCGCGAGCCTTCTTCGTTGGTCCACACCACCACTTCCAGGGGCGCCTCGGTTTCCAGCTTGAGGTCGTTGAGGGTGCGCAGCACTTCCACCCCGGCCAACACACCAAAGCAGCCATCGAACTTGCCGCCGGTGGGCTGGGTGTCGATATGGCTGCCGGTCATTACCGGCGGCAGGTGCGGATTGCGCCCGGGGCGGCGGGCGAAGATGTTGCCGATGCCATCCACCGTGACCGCGCAACCGGCCTCCTCGCACCATTGCACGAACAGATCCCGGGCCTGGCGGTCGAGGTCGGTCAGGGCCAAACGGCAGACCCCGCCCTTGACCGTGGCGCCGAGCCTGGCCAGTTCCATGAGCGACTGCCACAGGCGGTCGCGGTTGATGTGCTGATGGCTGGATTGCAGAACCTCGACGGCAGCGTTCATGGTGATTTCCTCAGGCGTTTCTTCTGGTTTTGTCGGGGGATGCGTGACGCAGTCACCCGGGATAACGGCCTAGCAACAATCGGTAGGAGCCGGCCGGGCGGCGTTGCGCTTGCCGGCGAAGGGGCCCGCAAGATGTGCGTCGCCCGTGCCGACGCCTTCGCTGGCAAGCCAGCTCTTACGGGACGGGGGGGGTGCCCGCGAGCACGCTGGTTGGGTGTTCATGTTGGGGTCTTGGCGGTCGCCACCTGGGGGCTGCGCAAGCTGCACAGGCCGTAGTAGATCAACCCGCCCAGGGCCGAGCCGGTGAACCAGCCGTAGCTGTAGAACCAGTTGAAGGCGCTGCTGCCCAGGGACATCAGGGTCAGGGCCACCGGTACGCCGAAGGCGATGAAACCGTGCCAGTTCCACGCCGGGTAGACGTCGTCGCGGTACAGGCCGGCCAGGTCCAGGCGCTGTTTCTTGATGATGAAGTAGTCCACCACCATGATCCCGGCAATCGGCCCCAGCAGGCTGGAATAACCCAGCAGCCAGTTGGAATACACGGTCTCCAGGCTGACGTCGGAAATCAGCAGGCCGAGCTTTTTCAGCAGCTCGTGGCCCATCAGCGCCAGCCCCACCAGGCCGGTGAGGATCACCGCGGTGGTGCGGCCGATCAGCTTGGGCGCCAGGTTCTGGAAGTCGTTGGTGGGCGAGACGATGTTGGCCGCGGTGTTGGTGGACAAGGTGGCGATGATGATCAGCGCCATGGCCAGGGCGACCCAGCCTGGGCTCTGGATATGGCCGATCAGGCTCACCGGATCGGAGACGGTGACCCCCACCAGCTTCACCGAGGCGGCGGTCATCACCACCCCCAGGGCGGCGAACAGGAACATGGTCAGCGGCAGGCCGAAGATCTGTCCGAGGATCTGGTCCTTCTGACTTTTCGCGTAGCGGCTGAAGTCGGGAATGTTCAGCGACAAGGTGGCCCAGAAACCCACCATCGCCGTGAGCCCGGCCATGAAGTAGCCGGTGACGCTGGCGCCCTCGGGGCGCTTGGGCGGGATCGCCAACAGCTCAGTCAGCGACACGCTGGGCAAGGCCCACACCAGCAGGCCGATGCCCACCGCCACCAGCAGCGGCGCGGACAATGTTTCCAGCCACTTGATCGACTCGGCGCCGCGCAGCACCACCCACAGGTTGAGGGTCCAGAAAATCATGAAGCCGATCACCTCGCCGGTGCCGCCCAGGGCCTTCCAGCCCTCGAAGATCGAGCCCAGGAACAGGTGGATCGCCAGCCCGCCGAACATCGTCTGGATGCCGAACCAGCCGCAGGCCACCAGGGCGCGGATCAGGCACGGCACGTTGGAGCCGATGATGCCGAACGAGGAGCGCAGCAGCACTGGGAACGGAATGCCGTACTTGGTGCCGGCAAAGGCGTTGAGGGTCAGGGGCACCAGCACCACGATATTGGCCAGCAGGATCGCCAGCAGCGCCTCGCCGACACTGAGGCCGAAGTAGGCAGTGAGCACCCCGCCGAGGGTGTAGGTGGGCACGCAGATCGACATGCCGATCCACAGTGCGGTGATGTGCCATTTGTTCCAGGTGCGCTCCTGGACCTGGGTCGGTGCTATGTCGTGGTTGTAACGGGGGCTGTCGAGTACGTCGCTGCCGGCGTCCAGCTCGTACAAGCCGGCGCGCTCGGTCACCTGGGATCTGATCTGTTGCATGGCCGCTCCACTGTTGTTCTGATTATTTTGCTCATCAGGCCGGCGCACCAAGGGACAGCGCGCCGGACGATGGCCGGAGAACTTACGACTTCCACCCTCCGGCACATCGACCTGCGGCGGCACTCAATAAAGATGCCAAGTACTTGCGCGGTCGTTGCTGCACGGCTGGCGGAATCCATGTAAACAACTGATGTCATTGGGTTTTATGCAAGCAACTTTCAAGCCCCTGGTTAGTTGCCAATCCACTCAGGCCGGGTGTTTGGCAAGTTGTCCATTCGATCAGGACCCAAAGCAGTGCACGGTTATTTTTCTAGTTATTTCCCGGTCTTCCCAGCGCCTCCTCAAGCAGCTGATTTGACATAGGAAATCTCGACTATTTTTCGATCCTGTCAAGTGCGTCAAAATGGTGAGAGGCTGCACCATTTTGCAGATTTGAACTTTTAATCGTTATATTTCAACAAGTTATATTGAATATAAGCTTATAAAAAATATTCTTGATGTTTCTTTGAAGTGCGACTAGCTTCTAATCCTGTCACCGATGACAGGATTGTTTAAGTTATCAGTGCGTTCAATAAAAAAGTTAGAACCGGCACAAGTCGGTCATGCCTGCGAGGAACTCGGAATGTCTCTGTTGATCCGTGGCGCCACCGTTATTACCCATGATGAAAGTTATAAAGCCGATGTGCTCTGCGCAGACGGTCTAATTCGCGCCATCGGCAACAGTCTGGATATTCCCGTCGGTTGCGAAGTGCTCGATGGCAGCGGCCAATACTTGATGCCCGGCGGCATCGACCCCCATACCCACATGCAACTGCCCTTCATGGGCACCGTGGCCAGCGAAGACTTCTTCAGCGGCACGGCGGCGGGCCTGGCAGGGGGCACCACCTCGATCATCGACTTCGTGATTCCCAACCCCCAGCAGTCGTTGCTGGAGGCCTTCCAGCAGTGGCGCGGCTGGGCGGAAAAATCCGCCAGCGACTACGGTTTCCACGTCGCCATCACCTGGTGGAGCGAGCAGGTGCGCGAGGAAATGGCCGAGCTGGTGCAGCACCACGGCATCAACAGCTTCAAGCACTTCATGGCCTACAAGAACGCCATCATGGCCGCCGACGACACCCTGGTGGCGAGCTTCGAGCGCTGCCTGGAACTGGGGGCGGTACCCACGGTACACGCGGAAAACGGCGAGCTGGTGTATCACCTGCAACGCAAGCTGCTGGCCCAGGGCATTACCGGGCCGGAAGCCCACCCGTTGTCGCGGCCTTCGCAAGTCGAAGGCGAAGCCGCCAGCCGGGCCATTCGCATCGCCGAGACCCTGGGCACGCCGCTGTACCTGGTGCACGTCTCGACCCAGGAAGCCCTGGACGAAATCAGCTACGCCCGAGGCAAGGGCCAGCCGGTCTACGGTGAAGTGCTGGCCGGGCACCTGCTACTGGACGACAGCGTGTACCGCGATCCGGATTGGCAAACCGCCGCCGGCTACGTGATGAGCCCGCCCTTCCGCCCCCGTGGCCATCAGGAGGCCCTGTGGCGCGGCCTGCAATCGGGCAACCTGCACACCACCGCCACCGACCACTGCTGCTTCTGCGCCGAACAGAAAGCCGCCGGCCGCGACGACTTCAGCAAGATCCCCAACGGCACCGCCGGCATCGAGGACCGCATGGCCGTGCTCTGGGATGAAGGGGTGAACAGCGGGCGCCTGTCGATGCAGGAATTCGTCGCCCTGACCTCCACCAATACCGCGAAGATCTTCAACCTCTACCCGCGCAAGGGCGCGATCCGCGTCGGCGCCGATGCCGACCTGGTGCTCTGGGACCCGCAAGGCACGCGGACCATCTCCGCCAAGACCCACCACCAGCAGGTGGACTTCAACATCTTCGAGGGCAAGACCGTGCGCGGCGTGCCCAGCCACACCATCAGCCAGGGCAAGCTGGTGTGGGCCGACGGCGACTTGCGGGCCGAACGCGGCGCCGGGCGCTACATCGAGCGCCCGGCCTACCCGGCGGTGTTCGACCTCTTGAGCAAGCGCGCCGAGCGGCACAAGCCGACGGCGGTTAAACGCTGAGACCGGGGGGGCGTTGCCCCCCTATCGCGAGCAAGCTCGCTCCTACAGAAACCCATGCCCCCTGTAGGAGCTGGCTTGCCAGCGAAGGCGCCCGCAAATCCCTTGTAAGAGTCAAAGGCCTATTCGCCGGCAAGCCGGCTCCTACGGATATGGGTGATCCCAGCTATAGAAAATGCCCGTCAGAGGCAACCAAGAAACGAACCGTGAGGCCAAAACCGTGATCAAGACCTTGAACCACTTGCCCCACCCGACCCTGGACAACGCCACCCTGGCCGGCCATTTCAGCGACCTGGCGCCGCCGCTCAACGCCCGCCAGGCCCACCTGGAAGCTTCGCGCTGCCTGTATTGCTACGACGCGCCCTGCGTCAACGCCTGCCCCAGCGAGATCGACATTCCTTCGTTCATCCGCAACATCCACACCGACAACGTCCAGGGTGCGGCGCAGACGATTCTCTCGGCCAATATCCTCGGCGGCAGCTGCGCCCGGGTCTGCCCCACGGAAATCCTCTGCCAGCAGGCCTGCGTGCGCAACAACGCCCAGGAATGCGCGCCGGTGCTGATCGGCCTGTTGCAGCGCTACGCCCTGGACAACGCGCACTTCACCCAGCACCCGTTCCAGCGCGCCGCGCCCACCGGCAAGCGCATTGCCGTGGTCGGCGCCGGCCCGGCGGGTTTGTCCTGCGCCCACCGCTGCGCCCTGCACGGCCATGACGTGGTGATTTTCGAAGCCCGGGACAAGGCCGGCGGCCTCAACGAGTACGGGATCGCCAAGTACAAGCTGGTGGACGACTTCGCCCAGCAGGAGCTGGAGTTTCTACTGGGCGTTGGCGGCATCGAGATCCGCCACGGGCACAAGCTGGGCGCCAACCTGAGCCTGACCGAGCTGCACCAGCAGTTCGACGCGGTGTTCCTCGGCCTCGGGCTGGCCGCCAGCAAGCAGCTGGGGCTGGAGCATGAAGACGCCCCCGGGCTGCTGGCCGCCACCGACTACATTCGCGAATTGCGCCAGGCCGACGACCTCAGCCAACTGCCCCTGGCCGAGCGCTGCATCGTGCTCGGCGCCGGCAACACCGCCATCGACATGGCGGTGCAGATGGCGCGCCTGGGTGCCAGTGACGTCAACCTGGTGTACCGCCGGGGCGTCGAGGACATGGGCGCCACCGAGCATGAACAGGACATCGCCAAGGCCAATCAGGTGCGCCTGCTGACCTGGGCCGCGCCGCAACAGGTGCTGCTGGATGACCAGGGCCGGGTGCGCGGCATGCGCTTCGCCCGTACCCGCATGGTGGAAGGCCGCCTGCAAACCACCGGCGACACCTTCGAACTGGCCGCCGATGCGATCTTCAAGGCCATCGGCCAGAGCTTCGACGCTACAGCCCTGAGCGACCCGCTGGCCCGGGAGCTGCAACGCAGCGGCGAACGTATCCAGGTGGACGAACACCTGCGCACCAGCATTCCTGGAGTCTACGCCGGCGGCGACTGCGTCAGCCTCGGCCAGGACCTCACCGTGCAGGCGGTACAACACGGCAAGCTGGCCGCAGAAGCCATGCATGCTCAACTCATGCTCAATGTGGAGGCTGCGTAAATGGCCGATCTGTCGATTGTCTTCGCCGGTATCAAGGCGCCCAATCCGTTCTGGCTGGCCTCCGCGCCGCCCACCGACAAGGCCTACAACGTGGTCCGCGCGTTCGAGGCCGGCTGGGGCGGCGTGGTCTGGAAAACCCTGGGTGAAGACCCGGCGGCGGTCAACGTGTCGTCGCGCTACTCGGCGCACTTCGGGCCCAACCGCGAGGTCATGGGGATCAACAATATCGAGCTGATCACCGACCGCTCCCTGGAGATCAACCTCAAGGAAATCACCCAGGTGAAGAAGGACTGGCCAGACCGGGCGCTGATCGTCTCGCTGATGGTGCCCTGCGTCGAAGAGTCGTGGAAAGCCATCCTGCCGCTGGTGGAAGCCACCGGTGCCGACGGCATCGAACTGAACTTCGGCTGCCCCCACGGCATGCCGGAACGGGGCATGGGCGCGGCGGTGGGCCAGGTGCCGGAGTATGTCGAGCAGGTGACCCGCTGGTGCAAGACCTACTGCTCGCTGCCGGTGATCGTCAAGCTGACGCCGAACATCACCGACATTCGCATGGCCGCCCGCGCCGCCCATCGTGGCGGGGCCGACGCGGTGTCGCTGATCAACACCATCAACTCCATCACCAGCGTCGACCTGGAGCGCATGGTGGCCCACCCCATGGTGGGCAGCCAGAGCACCCACGGCGGTTATTGCGGCTCGGCGGTCAAACCGATCGCCCTGAACATGGTCGCGGAAATTGCCCGCGATCCGCAGACCCGCGGCCTGCCGATCTGTGGCATCGGCGGCATCGGCAGCTGGCGCGATGCCGCGGAGTTCGTCGCCCTGGGCTGCGGCGCGGTGCAGGTGTGCACGGCGGCGATGCTGCATGGCTTTCGCATTGTCGACGAGATGAAGGACGGCCTGTCGCGGTGGATGGACAGCCAGGGCTACCACAGCCTGCAGGACTTCTCTGGGCGCGCGGTGGGCAACACCACCGACTGGAAGTACCTGGACATCAACTACCAGGTGATCGCCAGGATCGACCAGCAGGCCTGCATTGGCTGCGGCCGCTGCCATATCGCCTGCGAAGACACCTCGCACCAGGCGATTGCCAGCCTCAGGCAGGCCGACGGCAGTCATAAATATGCAGTGATCGACGACGAGTGTGTGGGTTGCAACCTGTGCCAGATCACCTGTCCGGTGCAGGACTGCATCGAGATGGTGCCCCAGGAAACCGGCAAACCGTTCCTCGACTGGCTGCACGACCCGCGCAACCCCTACCGCGAAGCTGTTTGAGAGAGAGGCCTGCTCTTGCCGGCGAAGGCGGTCTTGCGGGCCTCTTCGTTGGCAAGCCAGCTCCTACGGGAAGCGGCGATGCAGGTTCAGGGTTCCAGCCCGATACCCCGCAGGATGACGCTGGTGACGGTCTGCACCGCCCGTTCGAATTGCAGGTCCGACAGGGGCTGGTGGTCGTTGAGGATCATCACTTGATGATCAAAGTCGGCGTAATGCTGGGTCGAGGCCCAGATCATGTACAGCAGGCTCGACGGCTCCACCGGCAGGATCCGCCCGTCCTCCACCCACTGGCGGATCTTCGCTTCCTTCATCTTCGCCCAGTCGTACAGGCTGGCATCCAGGGTCTCGCCCAGGGTCGGGGCGCCGTGCATGATTTCGTTGGCCCAGACCTTGGAGCCATAGGGCCGGCTGCGTGAATGCTGCATCTTGGCGCGGATGTAGCTGCTGAGCACCACCCGCGGGTCATCGAACATCTCGAAGCACAATGCGTCCTGTTTCCACACATCCAGCAGGTCCAGGAGCACAGCGCTGTACAGCTCGTTCTTGGTGCTGAAGTAGTAATGCAGGTTGGAGCGCGGCAGTTGCACTTCTTCGGCGATGTCGGCCATGGCGGTGCCGGCATAGCCCTTTTCAGCGAAGATTTTCTCGGCCCCCAGGAGGATCTTTTCCACGTTGCTGCGACGAATCTCGATCTTGTGATTGCCCATGAGGGCTCCTACGAAAACAGTCTGGGGCAAGACTAGCATCCGCCCGCCCGCTGCGGGGAGCTGTCAAGCCTGCGACATCGCCGGCCTGTGTCGGTCTTTCACCACCCGGCCATATTGGGTAGGATCGGCCTCCCGCTCATTTGCAGCAGCCACTGCGGTGCTCCGTCCAGGCGTTAATTCGCGACACGGGCATACAGGTCTCTGCCCGAATGCCGGCCCTGCACCATCGCCGGCCATCTGTCCTGTTACCGATGGAACATGCTCATGAAGATTCGCCCTCGCGTCGCTGCGGACGACGCCCTGCTGACCGCGCTCTGGGAGCGTTCGGTCCGCGCCACCCATGACTTTATCGCTGAAGACGATATCCAGCGCCTGTACCCGCTGGTACGCGACAGCTACCTGCCGGCCCTTGAGGCCTGGGTCTGGGAGAACCCCGACGCCAGCCCCGGCGGTTTTATCGCCACCAGCGACGACACGGTACAAATGCTGTTCATCGAACCGGCCCAACGGGGCCAGGGCATCGGTCGAAAGCTCCTGGATCACGTACGCCGTCCCGGCCTCAAGGTCGACGTCAACGAACAGAACCCCCAGGCCCATGGTTTCTACCGTCGCTACGGCTTCGTCGACTGCGGTCGTTCGGAAACCGACGGTGAAGGCCGGCCGTTTCCGATCATTCACATGCAGTTGCAAGACCAATGAGCCCCATTCTCTTTAAAGGTAAACCTGCCATGTCCCTGAAAAACCTCTTCACCACCACCGCCCTGCTGACTTCCCTGCTGGCCGCCAGTTCGGTGTTCGCCCACGCCCACCTGAAAAGCTCGACCCCGCCGGCCCAAGGCAGTGTCAGCGCGCCCAGCGAGCTGCGTCTTGTATTCACCGAAGGCGTGGAAGCGGCCTTCACCCAGGTCAAGCTGAGCAAGGACGGCGCCCCGGTGGAGGTCAAAAGCGTCGCCACCGAAGGCGCGGACAAGAAGACCCTGGTGGTCACCCCGGCCGCCACGCCGCTGCGCGCCGGCGAGTACAAGGTGGAATGGCACGCCGTGTCGGTGGATACCCACAAGAGCGAAGGCAGCTACAGCTTCAAGGTGAGCCAGTAATCCATGGCGTCATGGCTGGTGCTGTGCCGCTTCGTGCACTTTGCGGTGGTGTTGACCCTGGTCGGCGCCTGGGTGTTTCGTCCGCTGTTGCTGGGCCGTGATCCAGCGCACAACGGCCATGGCGCCGTGCATCGACAGCTCGATCGGCTCAGCCGCTGGCTGGCGCTGATCGGCCTGGCCAGCGGCCTGTGCTGGTTGCTGCTGATCACCGCCAGCATGGCCGGCTCCTGGCCGGCAGCGCTGGACCCGGCGACCGTGCAGTTGGTGCTGGGCAAGACCTTCTTCGGCCAGGTGTGGAGCTGGCACCTGTCGCTCAACCTGCTGTTGCTGGGCCTGCTGCTGACCCCGCTGGGCCGGCGCCTGCCACTGCAACTGGGCCTGGGCGCCCTGCTCCTGGCAACCCTGGCTCCGGTGGGCCACGGCGCCATGCTCGATGGGCTGGCGGGGCAGATGCTGATCCTCAATCAGATCGTGCATTTAAGCTGCGTCGCCATCTGGTTGGGGGGCTTGCTGGTGTTGTTGCTGGTGTTGCGGCAACCCGCCGGGCTGTCTGTCGAGCCCTTGTTAAAGCGCTTCAGCGGCGTGGGTTATGGGCTGGTAACCGGCTTGCTGCTAACCGGCCTGATCAACGTGCGGGTGCTCACCGGGCAATGGTGGCCGACTCCATTGTTCAATGGTTTTGCCCTGATCCTGCTGATCAAGGTGCTGCTGGTGGCGGGGATGCTGGGGCTGGCGCTGTTCAACCGCCTGCGAATCCGCGGTTGCGACCAGCGCCTTGCCAGCCTGCGCAACAGCGTGCAGCTGGAATGGCTGCTGGGAGTGGCCGCAGTGGCCGCGGTCTCGTTGCTGGGCACCTTGCCGCCGATGCAAGTTATCTGAACGATCCCCCACCAGCCCTTGTAGGCGCTGGCTTGCCAGCGAAAGCGCCCGCAACATCGGCGCAAGTCTTGCGGACCGCTTCGCCGGCAAGCCGGCTCCTACGCAAAGCATCGAGCCTTGGGAAAACCCAGCCCTTGCAGGAGCTGGCTTGCCAGCGAAGGCGTGCAGCATCGGTGCAAATCTTGCCGGCCCCTTCGCCGGCAAGCCGGCTCCTACGTGAGGTGGTGTGTCGGCTATTGGCTGGTATCAATGCTGACCACCACCGACAACCCCGGGCGCAGGCGTTCAAGCTCCGGCTGGTCCGGGTCGACGGTGATCCGCACCGGCACCCGCTGGGCAATCTTGACGAAGTTGCCGGTGGCATTGTCGGCCTGCAGCAAGGCGAACTCGGAACCGGTGGCCGGGGAGATCCGCTGCACCTTGCCGGTGAATTTGCGGTGGTTCAGGGCGTCCACGGTAAAGCTCACCGGCTGCCCGACCCGGACGTTGTCCATCTGGGTTTCCTTCATGTTGGCAATCACCCACAGCTGGTTCGGCACCAGGGCCATGAGCTGGGCGCCGGAGTTGACGTAGGCCCCCAGGCGCACGCCGATCTGCCCCAGCTGGCCGTCCCGCGGGGCGAGGATGCGGGTGTTGGACAGATCGATCCGCGCCAGTTCCACCGCGGCTTCGGCGCTGGCCACCGCCGCTTCCAGGGAGCCGCGGTTGACGATCACGGTCTGCAGGTCCTGGCGGGCTATTTCCAGTTGCGCCTGGGCCTGGGCCACGGCGGCCACGGTCTGGGCATTGGCCGCGCGGGTCACGTCCAGTTCACGCCGGGACACCGAGCCGTCGGCAATCAGTGCTTCGTTGCGTTGCAGGTCGGCCGCGCTCTTGCGCGCCTGGGCCTGGCTGTCGGCCAAGGCCGCCTGGCGCAGCTTGATGGTGGCTTCGGCGCTGTTGCGCTGTTGCAGGGCATTGGCCAGGGCCGCCTTCTGCACCGCCAGTTGCGCCAGGGACTGGTCCAGGCGCTGCTGGTAGATACGGTCGTCAAGGCGCACCAGCAGGTCGCCGGCCTTGACCTGCTGGAAGTCCTGCACCGGCACCTCGAACACGTAGCCACTGAGCTGCGGGCCGATGATGGTCACCTGCCCCCGCACCAGGGCGTTCTCGGTGCTTTCGATGGCGCTGGAGAACGGTGGCAGTTGCCAGGCGTAGAGCACGATCAGCACACCGACGATGGCGATGGCGGCAAAGCCCAGGGACGAGATGATGCGCACCGCCAGCGGCCGTGGCTCGGTGGCCGGCATGGTCGGCGGGCCGCTGGGCTCGGGAGTCGAGGCAATGGCGTTGGTGGTGGGGTTGACGGTTTCGCTCATGAAGAAGAGGCACCACTTTGTTGAACGGGAGCCGGGGCGGCAGGCGCGACCGCTTGGGTCGTGCTCATCAGCCACAGGCTGCGAATGAATATCCAGATCATGGTCAGTACCGCAATCACCGCGATCAGCATGAATACATCGTTATAGGCCAGTACGTTGGCTTCGCGCGTGGCCGCGGTGGCCAGGCTGCGTATGCCTTGCAGGGTGCGCAGGTCCGGGTCGGCGATGACCTTGCCGTAGGCCGCCCCGCCGCTCTGTACCCGGGCCAGGACCTGGGGATCGAGCAGGGTCAACTGCTCGACGATATGGCTGGAATGGTACTTCTCGCGCACGATCTGGAAGGTCCCGAGCAAGGCCGAGCCGATCAGCCCGCCGAGGTTCTGGCAGATGCCGAACAGCACCGAGAAGCTCACCAGGTTGCGCGGGTTGGTCAGCACGTTGCGGGTGCCCAGGACCATGGTCGGGCCAAGAAAGAACGTACCGCCGAAGGCCAGCAGGAACTGGCTGAAGTACATGTTGGCCGGGCGCGTGAGGTTGCTCGAAAAGCTGTCCATTACCGACCCCACGGCCATCAGCGCCAGGGAAATGACCAGTGGCATCAGCAGGTGCGCCGGATTGATGGTCAGGGCGCTGGTGGCCAGCCCGGCAATGCTGCCCAGCAGCATCACCCCGTAGAGCATGCGCATCTGCTGGCTGCTCATGTTCAGCGCCTGGAGAAAGCCTACGGCACCGGTGGACTGTTCCGACAGCACCATGCGAATCAGTATCACTGCCAGGGCCAGGCGGATTATCGCCCCGCTGCCCAGCCAGCGGGTCATCAGCATCGGGTTACTGCGGTTATGTTCGATGCACAGCCCGGCCATGATCAGCAGGATCGAGGCGGCGCTGGCGTAGCCGATCCACGGCGCCTCCAGCCACCAGTCGATGCGCCCCAGGGACAGCACCGCGCACAGCAGGGCCACGCCAGTGGCCAATAGGGCAAAGGTCAGGAAATCGAGCTTCTCGAAGGTACGGAAGCGGTCCCCCGGCGGCAGCTTGAGCATGAACACGCAGCCCAGGGAGGTCAGCGCCAGGCCCAGTTCGAACAGGTACAGGCCGCGCCATTCGGCGATCTGCAGCAGGTCCTCGGAAAACAGCCGGGCCAGGGGCAAGGCCAGTTGCGAGGCGCCCAGCCCCAGCACCAGGGCCTTGAGCCGCCACTTCGCCGGGAAGGCCTGGACCATGTAGTACAGGCCCAGGGAGCTCAGCGCCGCGCCGACCATGCCGTGGGCCGCGCGCACGGCGATGGCCGAGCTCAGGTCGTTGACGAACAGGTGGCCGAAGGTCACCAGGGCGTAGAGCACCAGGAACACTTCGGTGAAGGCGCGCAGGCCGAACTGCTGGCGAAACTTCACCAGCAACAGGTTCATCGACACGTTGGTCATCACGTAGGCGGCCGGCAACCAGGCCATTTCCGCGGTGGTCGCCCCCAGCGCCCCCTGCAGGTACGGCAGGTTGGCGATCACCAATGAGTTGCCCAGGCCACCGGTGATGGCCACCAGCAAGCCCACCAGCGCGTAGGCCAGGCGCTTGTGGGTAGGGTGCAACGGTGTCGAGGGGGAGCCGGGCAAGCTGGGCTTTTCGTGGGGCTGCCAGTTGCGCGGGGCGTAGTGATCCATGCCATGACCTTGTGCTGTGCCGGCCGCTGTTGCGGCGGTCGGCGATATTCCCGGTGGTCCGGCAGTCTGCCGGAAAATCCCGCCGCCCAGGCAATGCCCGGGCTTGCAGGATGAATTTTATTTTAAGGCGCTGGCGTCGGTGGCTTTTTTTCGGAATCCTGCATGCGCTGGCCCCCGTCCTTCCCTGCCCTCGCCTGTTGGAGCCCGAATGCCCCTGAACTTTGTGAAGATGCACGCCAATGGTGACGACTTCGTGCTGATCGATGCCCGTGGCCGCACCAACCCGATCACCCGCGAGCTGGCCAGGGCCCTGGGAGACCGCCGGCGTGGCATCGGTTTCAATCAGTTGGTGGTGCTCGGCGATTGCAGCGACAGCGCGGCGCAACTGACCTTCTTCAACGCCGATGGTTCCAGCCTGGACACCTGCGGCAGTGCCACCCGGGGCGCCGCCGACCTGCTGATGCAGGAAAGCGGCGTCACCTCGGTGCAGGTGAAAACCGCCCGCGGCCTGCAGCAATGCCTGCGCCTTGAGGATCGGTCGGTGTCGGTGGAAATGGGCCTGCCTTCGTTCGACTGGCAGTCCATTCCCCTGGCCCGAGAGCTGGACAGCCTGCACCTGCCACTGCCGGGAACACCGGCGGCGTGCAGCATGGGCAACCCCCATTGCAGTTTTTTCGTCGACGACCTGGCACCGCTGGACATTGCCACGCTGGGCCCACAGATCGAGAGCGACCCGCTATTTCCGCACAAGACCAATGTGCACTTCATCCAGGTGATCGACCGCCAGACCATCCGCCTGCGCATCTGGGAGCGCAATGGCGCCATCCCCCTGGGTTCCGGCTCCTGCTCCTGCGCAGCGGCAGTCAACGGCATCCGCCGCGGCCTGCTGGACAGCCCGGTGCAGGTGCTGTGCGATGGCGGGCCGGTGACGGTGAGCTGGGACGGCCAGGGCAAGGTGCGCCTGGCCGGCAGCGTGACCCGGGTGTTCAGCGGGTCACTGTGAAGGGATTTACTTTTCCTACATCCAGCCCAGCCATTTCCACCAGGTCATGGCGAACACCAGCATCAGCAGGTAGCCGATCAGCGTCACCAGCAGCCCGACCTTGGCGAACTGCCGGGCATTGAAGGTCTCGGTACCCAGGCAGACCATGTTCTGCGGCGCGTTGATCGGCAGGATGAAGCCGTAGCTGACCACAAAGCCCAGGAGCATGGTCATGCCCAGGCGGCTGAACTCACCCGGCAGGGTCTGCAGCACGGCGATCAGGATCGGCAGCAAGGCTGAAGTCAGCGCCGTGGCGCTGGCGAACCCCAGGTGGATGAGGATCAGGAACGCCGCGAGAATCGCGAACACCGCCAAAGGCCCCACCTGGTCC
This sequence comes from Pseudomonas sp. GW822-FHT06D10, assembly GCF_058799535.1. Classification (NCBI taxonomy): domain Bacteria; kingdom Pseudomonadati; phylum Pseudomonadota; class Gammaproteobacteria; order Pseudomonadales; family Pseudomonadaceae; genus Pseudomonas; species Pseudomonas sp. GW822-FHT06D10. Next base: position 204,574 of record NZ_JBXALN010000004.1, read on the forward strand.
AGGCCGGTATGGGCCACCACCTGGCTCCCCAGCCATTGCCCGGCCTGGGTGCTGAGCAGCGCCGACCCCAGGCTGATGCCGACGCCGAAGACGATCACCGTGCCCCAGGGAATGCGCGACTGCACATCCTTCCAGGTCATGATGCCGATCCGCGGCAGCAGCAGTATCACCAGCCCGGCGTAGGTGGTGGTCGTGGTGTCGAAGGGGTGCAGCTTGCCTTCGGTGGACCAGGCCAACAACAGCAGCACCGACACCGTCAGCAGGCGTTTCTGCGGCCCGGTCATGGGCCCGATGTCCGCCAGGGACTGGGCCACAGCCTCCTTGCCGCCGGGAATGCTGTCGGTTTCAGGCGGCAGCAGTTTCAGCACCAGCCACAGCAGCACCAAAGACATGATCACCGCCCAGGGCGCCCCGGCGATCAGCCAGTCGAGCCAGGCCACGCGCTGGCCGAGCATCTTGTCCATGAAACCCACGGTCAGCAGGTTCTGCGCCGCGGCGGTCTGGATCCCGACGTTCCAGATGCTGGTGCCCTGGGCCACGACGATCATCAGCCCGGCGGCGATATTGGAACGCTTGTCGACGCCGAAGGCGGCAATCACTCCCATCATGATCGGCACCACGCAGGCACTGCGCGCGGTGGCGCTGGGCACCAGCAGGCTGAGGAGGATGGTCACGGCGATGGCGCCGATAAGGATGCGCCGGGTGCTGGTGCCGACCCGGGTCAGGGTCACCAGGGCGATGCGCCGGTCGAGGCCGGTGTGGGTCATGGCGGCGGCGATGAACAAGGCACCGGCCACCAGGGCCAGGGCCGAATTGGAGAACCCGGTCAGAGCCAGGCCGATGGCCGCCGAGCTGCCATAGAGCTGGCTCGGGTCCTGCAGGGTCGGCGCGGTGCCGATGAGGAAGGCCATCAAGGCGGTGATCATGATCGCGCTGGCCTCGTAGGACACCGCCTCGCTGATCCACACCACCACGGCAAAGGCCAGGATCGCCAGCATCCGGTGCCCCGCCACCGGCAGGTCGGCGGGCAGTGGCAACAGCAGCACGGCAACCATCGCCAGCACGGCGATCAGCAATCCAATCGGTAATACAGCCTTGGCCGTGGGCGCCGTTGTTTCAGGCTTGGTCATGGGCCTTTTCCTTTTCAATTGGACAGGCGCCGAGCATGGCGCAAAACCCCCGAAAGCGCCTTGATGAAGGTCAAGCACGGCGTCCTGCAAGGGCTCACGCTGTCTGCGGGCTGAACGGGAAAACACCCGTAGAAATATTTTTTTACATCTATGCAGATTTTTCACATCTTTGAGATCAGAGTGATATCAAGGCGACAAGGAGTCGAAACGTACTTGGCTGTATCACTCCAACCTGCAAGGTGCCTTTATGGTGACAAGAAACATGAAACTGACTTCCAGGGCGCTACTGAGTTTCGGCGCTATCTGTGTACTGCTGATTGGTCTGGGAGGGCTGGCACTGTGGAAAATGGGACAGATTCACGACGCGGCACTGGATCTGCAAACCAACTGGCTGCCCAGCGTCAGGCAAGCCACGAAAATCGAATCCGGCACCTTGCGCGTGCGCCTGGAAGCACTGCACTACGCCACTGAGAACGATGCCCAGAAAGCCGCTTCCCTGGACAAGCTGGGCACCCTGAAGGCCAGCCTGGCCCAGGCCATCAAGGATTACGAACCGCTGGTTTCCAGCGCCGAGGAAAAAACCACCTTTGATCAGGTCAAGCGCGGCGCCCAGGACTACCTGGACAAGCTGGCGGTGCTGATCGAGAACAGCAAGACTAACACTGCACAACAGACCAGCGACTACATCAACCAGGTCACCGTGCCCCTGGCCAACACCCTGCAGTCCGCCATCGAGGCACTGATCGCCATCAACGAAAACGGCGCCGAGCACTCCGCCAACCAGGCCGGCCAACAGTTCGACACCGGCCTGACTCTGACCTCGGTGATCATCGTCCTGGCGATTGTCCTGACGATCCTCATCGCCACCCTGTTCACCCGCAGCATCATCCGCCCGGTGCTGTCGCTGCTGGCCACCACCCAGAAGATCGCCGAGGGCGACTTGCGGGCCCAGGTGGACGTCAGCGGCCAGGACGAGCTGACCGACCTGCAGAAATCCACCCAGGCCATGCTCGACAGCCTGAAATCCACCATCCGCCACATCGCCGATTCGTCCACCCAGCTGGCTTCCGCGGCCGAGGAAATGAGCGCCATCACCCGCGAGTCCAACGCCGGCATCCAGCAACAGAGCATGGAGACCGACCAGGCCGCCACCGCGGTCAATGAAATGACCGCTGCGGTGGAGGAAGTAGCGCGCAACGCGGTGTCCGCCTCGCAATCCACCCAGGCCTCCGAGCGCTCGGCCGGGCTGGGCAAGGAGCGGGTCGAGCAGACCATCCACTCCATCGAGAAACTCACCGGCACCGTGGAACACACCCGGCTGGAAATGGCCGGCCTGGCCCAGCAGGCCCAGGACATCACCAAGGTCCTGGATGTGATCCGCGCCATTGCCGAGCAGACCAACCTGCTGGCCCTGAACGCCGCGATCGAGGCCGCCCGGGCCGGGGAACAGGGCCGCGGCTTCGCCGTGGTGGCCGATGAAGTGCGCGCCCTCGCCCACCGCACCCAGCTCTCGACCCAGGAGATCGAGCAGATGATCCAGGGCATCCAGAGCGGTTCGAGCAAGGCTATGCTGTCTATGCAGCAAAGCAGCGAGGACGCCAGCCAGACCCTGGCCATCGCCCACGAGGCCGGCGCCGCCATCGGTCATATCACCCAGGCCATCAGCGAAATCAACGAACGCAACCTGATGATCGCCACCGCCTCGGAGGAACAGGCCCAGGTGGCACGCTCGGTGGACCAGAACCTGATGAGCATCCGCGACCTGTCGCTGCAAAGCTCGTCCGCCGCCAGCCAGACTTCCATCGCCAGCAGTGAACTGTCGTCACTGGCGGTCAGTCTGAACAAACTGGTGGCACGCTTCTCCCTCTGACCGGGCGTGACCGGTCAAGCGGTTCAGGATAAGTAACGGCAAGGAGCGTTATCGATCAGCCAGCCCGGGCCGCCTCTTGGCGCCCGGGCCGGTCTGAATCAGGTGGGGGGCTCGACCGTGCTCAAACTCATTTCCGTGCAGCAGTTGCAGATGGGCATGTATATCCACCAGTTCTGCGGTTCGTGGCTGGACCATTCGTTCTGGAAAGCCGGCTTCGTGCTCAATAGCCACGCCGACTTGCAGCGCCTGCGCCAGTCCAATGTCAGCAGCCTGTGGATCGACTCGGACAAGGGCCTGGACCTGCCGGCGAACCCGCATCCCAGCGCGCCGGCCGCCCTGCCGTCGCTCAAGAGCGAAGCCCCGCTGCGGGTCGAGCGGGCCGAGGAAATCCAGCGTGCGCTGAAGATCTGCGCCCACTCCAAGAAGGCGGTGATGCAGATGTTCCAGGAGGTGCGCATGGGCCAGGCCATCGAGCTGGTCCAGGTGGACGAGCTGGTGCACAACATCTCCAGCTCGCTGCTGCGCCACCCCGACGTGCTGATCAGCCTGGCCCGGCTCAAGACCGCCGACGACTACACCTACATGCACTCGGTGGCGGTCTGCGCGCTGATGGTGGCGGTGGCCCGGCAACTGGAGCTGCCGGTGGAGCAGGTGCACCAGGCCGGAGTCGCCGGGCTGCTGCACGACATCGGCAAGCTGACCATCCCCGACAGCATCCTCAACAAACCGGAAAAACTCTCCGCCGACGAGTTCGAGCGGATCAAGCTGCACCCCGCCGCCGGTGGTGCCATCCTGCGCCAGAACCCGCAGTTGGACGCGCTGGTGCTGGATGTGTGCCTGCACCATCACGAAAAGATCGACGGCAGCGGCTACCCGCACCACCTGGCGGGGGAGCAGATCAGTCTGTTCGCACAGATGGGCGCGGTCTGCGACGTGTATGACGCCGTGACCTCGACCCGCCCCTACAACCGTGGCTGGGACCCGGCCGAAGCCTTGCAGCGCATGTCCGGCTGGACCGGACATTTCGGCCCGCGGGTGTTGCAGGCCCTGGTCAAGTGCGTGGGCATCTACCCGGTGGGTTCCCTGGTGCGCCTGAACAGCGGCAAGCTGGCGGTGGTCCTGGAGCAGAACAGCGAGTCGCTGCTACTGCCCAAGGTCAAGGTGTTCTTTTCCACACGCTCGAAGATGCCCCTGCCGCAACGGGTCCTGGACCTTTCACGGCTGCAGGGCGAGGAACACATCGTCGCCCGGGAAGCGCAAGAGGCCTGGGACTTCAAGCAACTGCAACAGCTTTGGAGCGAGGTCCCGGCCTGAACCTCAGGTGCCCAGGGTCAGGCCGTTGGCCGGCAAGGGCAGCGCGGTCTTGTAGCGCACCTGCTTGAGGGCAAAGCTGGAACGGATATTGGCCACCCCGGGGACCTTGGTCAGGAAGTCCATCATGAAGCGTTCCAGGGACTGGATGCTGGGCACCAGCACCCGGATCAGATAGTCCGGATCACCGGCCATCAGGTAGCACTCCATCACCTCCGGGCGGTCGGCGATGGCCTCCTCGAAGTGCTGCAGGGCCTCTTCCACCTGCTTCTCCAGGCTGACGTGGATGAACACATTGACGTGCAACCCCAACAGGTCGGCATCCAGCAGGGTCACCTGCTCGCGGATCAGCCCCAGCTCCTCCATGGCCTTGACCCGGTTGAAGCACGGGGTGGGAGAAAGATTCACCGAGCGGGCAAGGTCAGCGTTGGTGATGCGGGCATTCTCCTGAAGACTGTTGAGAATGCCGATATCGGTACGGTCCAGTTTGCGCATGAGACAAAACAACCTGTTTTTTATGTTTATGCAGATTTTTTATCTGCAAATACCGTCCAGCGCAATGAAACAGAGATAAATATTCTTCTACGCCCGGCCTATGATGTTTGTAGGACAAGATTTCTCTTACCCAGGGAATGACTGTCAGCTAGCGCGCCCAATTACAAGAAATCCACAAGATCGAGCGTAGAAAGCCATGACCCCAGCGTATGCACCGCTACGCCTGCACGTTCCCGAGCCCTCGGGGCGTCCCGGCTGCAAGACCGACTTCACCTACCTGCGTCTGAACGATGCCGGCCTGGCCCGCAAACCTCCTATCGATATCGAACCTGCCGACTGCGCCGACCTGGCCCGTGGCCTGATACGCGTGCTCGACGATCAGGGCAACGCCCTGGGCGACTGGGCCGCGGACGTGCCTGTGGAGATCCTCCGCCAGGGCATGCGCGCCATGCTCAAGACGCGGATCTTCGACAATCGCATGGTGGTCGCCCAGCGGCAGAAGAAGATGTCCTTCTATATGCAGAGCCTGGGCGAGGAAGCCATCGGCAGTGCCCAGGCCCTGGCGTTGAACATCGACGACATGTGCTTCCCCACCTACCGCCAGCAAAGCATCCTGATGGCCCGGGAAGTGCCGCTGGTGGAGATGATCTGCCAACTGCTGTCCAACGAGCGCGATCCGCTCAAGGGGCGCCAGTTGCCGATCATGTACTCGGTGAAGGAATCCGGGTTCTTTACTATCTCCGGCAACCTGGCGACCCAGTTCGTGCAGGGCGTGGGCTGGGGCATGGCCTCGGCGATCAAGGGCGATACCAAGATCGCCTCGGCCTGGATCGGCGACGGCGCCACCGCCGAGTCGGACTTCCACACCGCCCTGACCTTCGCCCACGTGTACCGCGCACCGGTGATCCTCAACGTGGTCAACAACCAGTGGGCGATCTCCACCTTCCAGGCCATCGCCGGCGGTGAAGCCACCACCTTCGCCGGACGCGGCGTGGGCTGCGGCATCGCTTCGCTACGGGTCGACGGCAACGACTTCATCGCCGTCTACACCGCCTCGCGCTGGGCCGCCGAACGTGCCCGCCGCAACCTTGGCCCGACCCTGATCGAGTGGGTCACCTACCGCGCCGGCCCGCACTCCACCTCCGACGACCCGTCCAAGTACCGCCCGGCCGACGACTGGAGCCACTTCCCCCTGGGCGATCCGATTGCCCGCCTCAAGCAGCACCTGATCAAGATCGGCCAGTGGTCCGAAGAGGAACACGCCGCGGTCAGTGCCGAGCTGGAAGCCCAGGTCATCGCCGCCCAGAAGGAAGCCGAGCAGTACGGCACCCTCGCCGGCGGCCAGATCCCCAGCGCCGCGACCATGTTCGAGGATGTCTACAAGGACATGCCCGAGCACTTGAAACGCCAACGCCAGGAACTGGGGATCTGAAATGAACGATCACAACAACAATATCCAGCTGGACACCGCCATGACCACCACCACCATGACCATGATCCAGGCCCTGCGCTCGGCCATGGATGTGATGCTCGAGCGTGACGACAACGTCGTGGTATTCGGCCAGGACGTGGGCTACTTCGGCGGCGTGTTCCGCTGCACCGAAGGCCTGCAGGCCAAGTACGGCACCTCGCGGGTGTTCGACGCGCCGATCTCGGAAAGCGGCATCGTCGGCGCGGCCATCGGCATGGGCGCCTACGGCCTGCGCCCGGTGGCGGAAATCCAGTTCGCCGACTACGTCTACCCGGCCTCGGACCAGATCATTTCCGAAGCCGCGCGCCTGCGCTATCGCTCCGCCGGCCAGTTCACCGCGCCCATGACCCTGCGCATGCCTTGCGGCGGCGGCATCTACGGCGGGCAGACCCACAGCCAGAGCATCGAGGCGATGTTCACCCAGGTCTGCGGCCTGCGCACCGTGATGCCTTCCAACCCCTACGACGCCAAGGGCCTGCTGATCGCCTCCATCGAGAACGATGACCCGGTGATCTTCCTCGAACCCAAGCGCCTGTATAACGGCCCGTTCGACGGCCATCACGATCGCCCGGTAACCCCCTGGTCGAAACACCCGGCGGCCCAGGTACCGGACGGCTACTACAAGGTGCCGCTGGACGTGGCGGCCATCGCCCGCCCGGGCAAGGACGTGACCATCCTCACCTACGGCACCACCGTCTACGTGTCGCAAGTGGCGGCCGAGGAAACCGGCATCGACGCCGAGGTCATCGACCTGCGCAGCCTGTGGCCCCTGGACCTGGACACCATCGTCAAGTCGGTGAAAAAGACCGGCCGTTGCGTGGTGGTGCATGAAGCCACCCGCACCTGCGGTTTCGGCGCCGAACTGGTGTCGCTGGTGCAGGAACACTGCTTCCACCACCTGGAAGCCCCGATCGAGCGCGTCACCGGTTGGGATACGCCGTATCCCCACGCGCAGGAGTGGGCATATTTCCCAGGGCCGTCCCGAGTGGGCGCGGCGCTGCAACGGGTCATGGAGGTCTGAATGGGCACGCACGTTATCAAGATGCCGGACATCGGCGAAGGCATCGCGGAAGTTGAACTGGCGCAGTGGCACGTCAAGGTCGGCGATCAGGTAGTGGAAGATCAGGTGCTGGCGGACGTGATGACCGACAAGGCGATGGTCGACATCCCCTCCCCGGTGCACGGCAAGGTCATCTCCCTGGGCGGCGAGCCCGGTGAAGTGATGGCGGTGGGCAGCATCCTCATCAGCATCGAGGTCGAAGGCGCGGGCAACCTCAAGGAATCCGCCCAGGCAGCCGCACCGGCGGCAAAAGAGCCGGCAGCTATTAATAAGCCCGTGGCCGCCGCGCCAGTGGCCCAAGCCCCCAAAGCGGAAAAACCCGTCGCCAGTCCAGCAGCAGCCTGCCGCGCAGCGCCCCAGGCACCGGTGGCCCGGGAAGCCGACGAGCGTCCGCTGGCCTCGCCGGCGGTGCGCAAGCACGCCCTGGACCTGGGCATCCAGCTGCGCCTGGTGCAAGGCAGCGGCCCGGCCGGGCGCATCCTGCACGAAGACCTGGACGCCTACCTGGCCCAGGACAGCCAGCCGCTCAAGGGTTACTCGGCGCCAGGGGCCGGCTATGCCGAGCGCCATGATGAAGAGCAGATCCAGGTCATTGGCATGCGCCGCAAGATCGCCCAGCGCATGCAGGAGTCCAAGCATCGCGCCGCGCACTTCAGCTATGTCGAGGAAGTGGACGTCACCGCCCTGGAAGAGCTGCGCATCCACCTCAATGAAAAGCACGGCGCCACCCGCGGCAAGCTGACCCTGCTGCCGTTCCTGGTGCGGGCCATGGTCGTCGCCCTGCGCGACTTCCCGCAGATCAACGCCCGCTACGACGACGAGGCCCAGGTCATCACCCGCCACGGCGCGGTGCACGTCGGGGTCGCCACCCAGAGCGACGTCGGCCTGATGGTGCCGGTGGTGCGCCACGCCGAAGCCCGCAGCCTGTGGGGCAACGCCGAGGAAATCGCGCGCCTGGCCCAGGCCGCTCGCAGCGGCAAGGCCGCCCGGGATGAACTCTCCGGTTCCACCATCACCCTCACCAGCCTCGGCGCGCTGGGCGGGATCGTCAGCACGCCGGTGCTGAACCTGCCGGAAGTGGCGATTGTCGGGGTCAACCGCATCGTCGAGCGGCCCATGGTGATCAAGGGCCAGATCGTGATCCGCAAGATGATGAACCTCTCCAGCTCCTTCGATCATCGGGTGGTCGACGGCATGGACGCTGCGCAATTCATCCAGGCCATTCGCGGCCTGCTCGAACAACCCGCCACGCTGTTTGTGGAGTAAGACATGCAACAGACTCTCAATACCCAACTGCTGATCATCGGCGGCGGCCCTGGCGGTTATGTGGCGGCCATCCGCGCCGGCCAGCTGGGCATCTCCACCATTCTGGTGGAGGGCCAGTCCCTGGGCGGCACCTGCCTGAACATCGGTTGCATCCCGTCCAAGGCGCTGATCCATGTCGCCGAGCAGTTCCACCAGACCCGCCACCACAGCCAGGGCTCGGCCCTGGGCATCGAAGTGGCGGCGCCAACCCTGAACATCGGCAAGAGCGTGGAATGGAAGGACGGCATCGTCGACCGCCTGACCACCGGGGTCGCCGCGCTGCTGAAGAAAAACAAGGTCCAGGTGATTCAGGGCTGGGCCAGGGTCATCGACGGCAAGACCGTGGAGATCGAAGGCGCCGATACCCGCATCCAGTGCGAGCACCTGCTGCTGGCCACCGGTTCGAAAAGCGTCAACCTGCCGATGCTGCCCATCGGCGGGCCGATCATTTCCTCCACCGAGGCCCTGGCGCCCAAGACCCTGCCCAACCGCCTGACCGTGGTCGGCGGCGGCTACATCGGCCTGGAACTGGGCATCGCCTACCGCAAGCTCGGGGTCGAGGTCAGCGTGGTGGAGGCCCAGGAACGCATCCTGCCCGCCTACGACGGCGAACTGACCCAGCCGGTGCTGGACTCGGTGAAGCAGTTGGGGATCAAGCTCTACCTCAAGCACAGCGTGCTGGGCTTCGATGCCGCCAGCAGCAGCCTGCAGGTACGCGAGCCCAATGGCGACACCCTGAACCTGGCCACCGACCAGGTACTGGTGGCGGTGGGCCGCAAGCCCAACACCCAGGGCTGGAACCTGGAAAGCCTGAACCTGGACATGAACGGCGCGGCCATCAAGATCGACCACCGGTGCCAGACCAGCATGCGCAACGTCTGGGCCATCGGCGACCTGAGCGGTGAGCCGATGCTCGCGCACCGGGCCATGGCCCAGGGCGAGATGGTCGCCGAGCTGATCGCCGGCAAGCACCGGGAATTCAACCCGGCAGCGATCCCCGCGGTGTGCTTCACCGACCCGGAACTGGTGGTGGTGGGCAAGACCCCGGACGAGGCCCGCGCTGCCGGCCTGGATTGCATCGTCAGCAGCTTCCCGTTCGCGGCCAATGGCCGGGCCATGACCCTGGAATCGAAAAGCGGTTTCGTGCGGGTGGTGGCCCGAAGTGACAATCACCTGATTGTCGGCTGGCAGGCAGTGGGAGTCGGAGTCTCCGAATTGTCCACGGCGTTCGGCCAATCCCTGGAAATGGGCGCGCGCCTGGAAGACATCGGCGGCACCATCCACGCCCACCCGACCCTGGGTGAAGCGGTCCAGGAAGCGGCGCTGCGGGCACTGGGCCACGCCCTGCATCTGTAACCACTCAAGGGGCACACAGGACAGTGCCCAGGTAGGAGCGAGCTTGCTCGCGAAAGGGCTGACGGGGATAGCCAAGCGTCCGCGCCGGGGCCTTCGCGAGCAAGCTCGCTCCTACAGGGGGTATGGGGCTGTTAGGGGGGAAGCTTCATAAGCAGGCTAAGTTTTTTTGCGCCCCCTCCCATCGTCCGGGATGCGGCACGCCCCCGGAATGCAGTATTGTTGTGCCCATCCAAAAAAACGTCAGAAGCCTTGAGCCGTTCCGACGGTTGTTAAGCGATAGAGGGTGTCATGGGTAACGAAAGCATCAATTGGGACAAGCTGGGTTTTGACTACATCAAGACAGACAAGCGCTATCTGTCGCACTGGCGTAACGGCGAGTGGGACGCAGGCACCCTGACTGAAGACAATGTGCTGCACATCAGCGAGGGCTCCACCGCCCTGCACTATGGCCAGCAATGTTTCGAAGGCCTGAAGGCCTACCGCTGCAAGGACGGTTCGATCAACCTGTTCCGTCCGGACCAGAACGCCGCACGCATGCAGCGCAGCTGCGCCCGCCTGCTGATGCCGCAGGTCTCCACCGAACAGTTCATCGAAGCCTGCAAGGCCGTGGTCAAGGCCAACGAACGCTTCATCCCGCCCTACGGCACCGGCGGCGCGCTGTACCTGCGCCCGTTCGTGATCGGCGTCGGCGACAACATCGGCGTGCGCACCGCGCCGGAGTTCATCTTCTCGATCTTCGCCATCCCGGTCGGCGCCTACTTCAAGGGCGGCCTGACCCCGCACAACTTCCTGATCTCCAGCTACGACCGCGCGGCGCCTCAGGGCACCGGCGCGGCCAAGGTCGGTGGCAACTACGCCGCCAGCCTGATGCCCGGCGCCCAGGCCAAGAAGGCCAGCTTCGCCGACTGCATCTACCTCGACCCGCTGACCCACAGCAAGATCGAGGAAGTGGGTTCGGCCAACTTCTTCGGCATCACTCACGACGACAAATTCGTCACCCCCAACTCGCCATCGGTTCTGCCGGGCATCACCCGCCTGTCGCTGATCGAGCTGGCCAAGACCCGCCTGGGCCTGGAAGTGGTCGAAGGCGACGTGTTCATCGACAAGCTGGCGGACTTCAAGGAAGCCGGTGCCTGCGGTACTGCCGCGGTGATCACGCCGATCGGCGGCATCGAGTACCAGAACAAGCTGCACGTGTTCTACAGCGAAAAAGAAGTCGGCCCGATCACCCAGAAGCTCTACAAAGAGCTGACCGGTGTGCAGACCGGCGACGTCGAAGCGCCAGCGGGCTGGATCGTCAAGGTCTGATTCCCCCCCTGCTTCAGCCGAGCCCGCCCCTGGTTGCCAGGGGCGGGCTTTTTCATGCCTGGAATCTGCCTCTTCGTTCCGGGCAGACCGGCGTCAGACTTTTCTTGCGGAGCTCTGGCAACGATCTATATGATAAGCGTTATCATTTGCAGCCTCCCGACCCCGGTAATTTTCCGCCATGCCTGCTCCCGCCCAAGCCAGCGATCTGACCCAGCTGTATCGCCAGCAACATCAGTGGCTGAAGAACTGGCTGCGCCTGCGACTGAATTGTTCCCACAGCGCTGCCGACCTGGCCCAGGACACCTTCCTGCGGCTACTGGCCAAGCCTGAGCCGGTGCAGATCCAGGCGCCCCGCAGCTTCCTGGCGAAGGTGGCGCAGAGCGTGCTGAGCAACCACTACCGGCGCCAGAAGCTGGAGCGGGCCTATCTGGAGGCCTTGCAGCACGTCCCCGCGCACGTGGTGCCGGACCTGGAAACCCAGGCCATCCTCCTGGAAACCCTGATGCAGCTGGACGCCGTGCTTGAACGTCAGGAACCTGCGGTGCGCCAGGCATTCCTCTGGTGGCAACTCGAGGGCCTGGGCCATGAGCAGATCGCCGAGCGCCTGCAAGTCTCGGTGACCACGGTCAAGCGCTACATCATCAAGGCCGGTGCCCAGTGCATCCTTCTCGACGACAGCCTGGGCTCGCTGTGAATCATCCACTGAGCAGCAACGCAAATGCAGAACCCCAGTCCATCGACATCGCCATGGCCGAACAGGCCATGCAATGGCAACTGGACCTGCAGGAACCCCAGGTCAGTGCCGCCACTCTCGCCGCCTGGCACCGCTGGCGCCAGGCCCACCCTTTGCACGAAAAAGCCTGGCAGCGGGCCGAAACCCTAGCTCAACGCCTGCAGCAGGTGCGCAGCCAGGGCCACAGCGAGCTGGCCCGGGCCACCCTGGTGCCAAACCTCGGCCGCCGTCGTGCCCTCAAGCAACTGGGGCTGCTGCTGGTCACCGGCGCCGGTGCCTGGGCCGCGCGGGACACAGCCCTGGTACAGGACTGGAGTGCCGACTACAGCACCCGGGTCGGCCAACAGCGGCGTATCACCCTGGCGGACCAGACCCGGGTCCAGCTCAACACCGATACCGCCATTGCCCTGCGTTTCGACCGCGAGCAACGGCGCATCAAGCTACTGCGTGGCGAACTGCTGCTGACCCTGGCACGCCAGGATTCGCTCCCGGCCCTCCACGTGGAAACCGCCGAAGGCTGGATTGAAACCAGCACAGCACGCTTCAGTGTGCGCCAGCTGGCCGGGCGCACCGAACTGTCGGTGTACCAGGGCAACCTCACCCTGCGCCCCCGGGATGGCGGGCAGCCAGCACTGTCCCTGGGAGCCGGCGAACAGGCACGCTTCAACCGCCAGGGCTTGCTGCTGCGCCAGGCACAGAACGCCACGCAACCGGCCTGGAGCCAGGGCATGCTGGTGGCCCAGGGCCAGGCCCTGGCGCAGTTCCTGGAAGAACTGGGCCGCTACCGTCACGGGCACCTGGGCTGCGATCCAAGCCTCGCCCAGTTGAAGGTTTCCGGCACCTTCCCCCTGGCCGACACCGACCGCGTGCTGTTCGCCGTGGCCCGGACCCTGCAACTGGAGGTGCGCCAGTTCACTCGCTACTGGGTCACCCTCAAGCCCCGTACCGCCCTGAGCTGAAAATAATGTTGCAACAAGGTGGTCTGTTTTTCGTGCTGGCGAGACTTACCCCCCAGAACATTCATTTGCATGGGGAGCAACACATGTCATCTGCAGTAACGCAGCGCCGCCACCGAACCTTTTCACTCAAGCAGAATCTGGCCGGCGCCGTGGCCCAGGGCCTGGTCTGCCTTGGCGCAAGCACCGCGACCGCGCTGTTGCCCACCTGGGCGCTGGCAGCAGAACAGGCCCAGGTCGAGTTCGATATCGCCCCCGGCAACCTGGCCAGCGCCCTCACCCGCTTCGGCCAGAGCGCGCACATTTTGCTGTCCTACCCGGCGAGCCTGACCGAGGGCCGCAGCAGCCCCGGGCTGCGCGGCCGACATGATGTCGACAGCGGCCTGGCCCTGCTGCTCAGCGGCACCGGGCTGCAAGCGGTGCGCGGCGCCAACGGCGACTACTCCCTGCAAACCCGCGGCAACGGTGCCAGCCTGGAGTTGAGCCCAGTATCGATCTCCGGCAAGGCGCCGGGCTCCACCACCGAAGGCACCGGCGAATACACCACCTATTCCTCCAGCAGTTCCACACGCTTGAACCTGACGCCCCGGGAGACCCCGCAGTCGATCACCGTGATGACCCGCCAGCGCCTGGACGACCAGAACCTCAGCACCCTCACCGACACCCTGGAAGCCACCCCGGGGATCATCGTCACCCGCGACGGCCTGGGGGCGGAAACCGACAGCTACTGGTCCCGAGGCTTCGCCATCCAGAACTACGAGATCGACGGCGTCCCCACCAACACCCGCCTGGACAACTACTCCCAGAGCATGGCCATGTACGACCGGGTGGAAGTGGTGCGCGGCGCCACAGGCCTGATCAGTGGCATGGGCAACCCGTCGGCGACCATCAACCTGATCCGCAAGCGCCCTACCAGCGAGGCCCAGGCCAGTATCACCGGCCAGGCCGGCACCTGGGACCGCTATGGCGGCGGGGTCGACGTCTCCGGCCCACTGACCGACAGCGGCAATGTGCGCGGGCGCCTGGTGGCCGACTACAAGACCGAAAGCGCCTGGGTCGACCGTTTCAAGCAACAGACCCAACTGCTGTACGGCATCAGTGAGTTCGACCTCAGCGAGGACACCCTGCTGACCCTGGGCTTGAGCTACCAGCGCACCGACGTCGACTCGCCGCTACGCACCGGCCTGCCGACGCGTTTCAGCAGCGGTGAGCGTACCGACTTCAAGCGCTCCACCAACACCTCCCCGGACTGGTCCTACAACGACCACCAGCAGACCAGTTACTTCGCCTCCATCGAACAGCAGTTGGGCAACGGCTGGAGCGGCAAGGTGGAGTTCACCCACGCCGAGAACCAGTTCGACGAGCTGTTCAACTTCGCCATGGGCTCGGTCAACAAGGACGGCAGCGGCCTTACCCAACTGCCGGTGCGTTTCTCCGGTACCCCGCGCCAGGACAACCTCGACCTCTACCTCACCGGCCCCTTCAGCCTGTTCGGCCGCGAGCATGAGCTAATCGGCGGCATGACCCTGTCCCAATACAAGGAGCGCACCCCGAGCTGGGGCGGCTGGCGCTATGACTACGCCGGCTCCCCTGCCGGCCCCATCGACAACCTGTTCGACTGGGACGGCCACTCGCCCAAGCCCAGTCAGAACGTGAGCGGCAAGGCGTCGATCGATGAAAACCAGTACGCCGCCTACCTGACCTCGCGCCTGAGCCTGACCGACGACTTGAGCCTGATCCTCGGTAGCCGGGTCATCAACTGGAGCAGCGACAGCTCCGACCGCCCCTACGGCGGCGACGAAACCAAGGTCAAGCGTGAAGAAAACGGCGTGTTCATTCCTTACGCCGGGGTGGTCTACGACCTCGACGACACCTGGTCGGTGTACGCCAGCTACACCAGCATCTTCAACCCCCAGGCGTCCTGGGTGCGCAGCGAAGACAACAAGCCCCTGGACCCGATGGAAGGCAAGGGCTACGAAGTCGGGATCAAGGGCAGCCACTTCGACGGCCGCCTGAACTCCAGCCTGGCGCTGTACAAGCTGCAACAGGACAACCTGGCGATCTGGCAGCACGACAACGTCTACAGCTCCGAGCAGGACACCACCTCCAAGGGCGTGGAACTGGAGTTCAACGGTGAGCTGGCCGAAGGCTGGCAAGCCTCCGCCGGCTACACCTACTCGGTCACCACTGACGCTGATGACCAGAGGATCACCACCGGTGTACCGCGCAACAGCTTCAAGACCTTCACCAGCTATCGCCTGCAAGGTCCGCTGGACAAGCTGACCGTGGGCGCAGGAGTCAACTGGCAGAGCAAGATCGGCGGCGACCTGCACACCTTCACCCAGGGCAGCTACGCGGTAACCAACCTGATGACACGCTATGACATCAGCCGCAACCTCAGTGCCTCCCTCAACCTGAACAACCTGTTCGATCGCACCTACTACAGCAACGCGGGTTCCTACGGTAACTACGGTGCACCGCGCAACCTGATGACCAGCTTCAAGTACAGCTTCTGATGACCGCCGAACCGCGCCGGGGCTGAGCCCGTCGCGGCCTGCGCAACCTGCCTTCGTCATGACGAAGGCAGGTTCGGTGCTAGAGGCCGATACCGAACAGCGCCAGTACCCGTCGCGACCCATCCACCACCAGCAACGCGGCCTGGGATGCCATCAAGGTGTAGAAAAAGCTCGCGATCAACACGCAGAGCTCGAACCAGACGAACATCGGCCAGTTGCTGGCGCGCAGCGGCCGCTCCTGCATGAGCTGCCTCACGCCGTTGCGTGGCAGGTGATAGACGATCTCGAACACCTTGGTCTCGCGAAAATTCTTGAACACTGCATACATCACGGCAAAGCCGGTGACAGCCGCCATCCACCAGAAACCGACCAGTTCCACCCCGCTCTGCCCCTGGGACTGGAGGCTGGCGCTCTGTTGAAAAAAATGCATGCCCACCGCTGAAACCAAAGGCATCACGACCCCGAAGTAGACCACCAGCCCCAGGCTGGCCATGGCCACACCGCTGGCAAACACACTGATGCGGATCACCCAGGCGAGGAACCCGGGGGAAAACTTCGAATAGGCCCTCTGGGTTTCGATCACCAGCAAGGGGATCAGCATGGTCAGCACTCCAACCGCGATGTCCACGACCTTGAACCCGGTCTTGGGCAGCAGCAGCGCCGCCAGGAAGGTCACGCCGCGGCTGCCCACCCGCCACATCATCTTCGCGTCGTCAGTCACTCCCTTCGACCAGAATTCCTCGGTAATGCCCTTGCCGTCATCCAAGCCGTCATCCATTGGCTGCCTGCCTCATTGTTCAAAGCCGCCCATTGTCAGGGAAGGCCCTGGGGCCTGCCCAGCGCTATCGCCGCGCGGCTGGCCGATCCGCTTGCCTGGCCGGGCTGCCACCTGGCTGGCCTGCCCGTCGCGCTGTTTGCCGTGGCGAGCCTGGTTGATCAGTGCCGGAATCAGCGGCCCCTCCGGCAGGTGCTTCCAGAAGCGCGCCGGCAAGTGCCCCTGCATCACCCGGGGGTTGAGCCGCGCCGGGTTGAAGATATGGCTGTAGTAGGCCAGCCACAGCTCGCCCCCGGGGTCTTCGCCGGCCTGGGCCAGTTGCCGCCAGGCGCTGGGGCAGCGCCTCTGGTGGTGCAGTTGCGTACCGTCGAAATACACCCCGTCCCGGGGCGTGGCGATCATCCAGCGGTGGCGCCCCATGCGCCCGATGAAATGCCGGCTGGCCTGGGCCAGGATGTCGTGGGCCGGCTCGTGCCAGGCCACGTATTCAGGCTGCTCGGCCAGCTGTGAGCGGCCCGCGGGCAAGCTGACGAAGCGCACGAAGGCATGCAGGTGATGGGCCTCGCGGTCGACTTGCTTGATTCGCCGCTGAAACTCGCTGCCCAGTTGATCGCCGCTGAGCATGGCCGTGCGGTCGCCATGGCTGACCCGCCACAGCACCTCGTACAACAGGCTCCAGCGCTGCTCGCCGCGATAGCAGGCGGCCCGTTCCAGCAGCTCCAGCAGGGCCAGGGGAATCCGTGCACGAAACGGACCGGGCTGCTCAGGGCAAGCCTCATCGCTGGCGAACAGATCGGCCTCCTGCGTCCCGGACCAACTGACCCGGCTCGGGTCGATGGAATGGCTGAGCAGCCAGCGCGCCTGCTGGCGCCAGGTGTCGAACAGGTCGTCACAGTCCAGGCTGATCATCCCCAGAGCCCCATCTGCTGCGGTTGCGGGCGTTCCCGCAGTTGCTGGTAGAGCAGCGTGCTGCTGGTCTCCGCCTGCTGCGGGTGATAGTCGCTGGTGATAAAGAACGGCCTGGCCTTGCTCAGCACACAGCGCATGCGCGCCAGGTCCTCGTAGCGGATACGCCGCTCGCGGCGCAGTTCCACCAGGCGCTGGGTAGTGCGCAGGCCGATCCCCGGAATGCGCGAGATCAGCGCCGGTTCGGCACGGTTCAGGTCCAGGGGAAACACGCTGCGGTTGTCCAGGGCCCAGGCCAGCTTGGGGTCCATGTCCAGGGCCAGGTGCCCCGGCCCCTGGAACAGTTCGTTGGCGCTGAAGCCATAGCCGCGCAGCAGGAAGTCGGCCTGGTACAGGCGGTGCTCGCGCATCAGCGGTGGCGCGGCCAGGGGTACGCTTTTCGGGCTGTTGGGAATCGGGCTGAAGGCCGAGTAATAGACCCGGCGCAGGCGGAAGTTGCCGTACAGCGCCTCAGCGCTGTGGAGGATGGTGCTGTCGTCGGTGTCATCGGCGCCGACGATCATCTGGGTGCTCTGCCCGGCCGGGGCGAAGCGCGGCGCCCGGGGCTCGTTGAGCACCGTCTGCTCGCCGGTATAGATGGTGCCCATGGCCTGCTTGATCGAACCCAGGTGCTTTTCCGGGGCCAGGGCCTTGAGGCCCTGGTCGGTGGGCAGCTCGACGTTGACGCTGAGGCGGTCGGCGTAGCGCCCGGCCTGCTCGATCAGCAACGGATCGGCGTCGGGGATGGTCTTGAGGTGGATGTAGCCACGGAACTCGTGCTCTTCGCGCAGCAGCCTGGCCACCTGCACCAGTTGCTCCATGGTGTAGTCCGCCGAGCGGATGATCCCCGAGCTGAGGAACAGCCCGCTGACGCAATTGCGCCGGTAGAAATCCAGGGTCAGGTGCACGACTTCCTCGGGGCTGAAGCGTGCCCGGGGTACGTCGCTGGAACGGCGATTGACGCAGTACTGGCAGTCGTAGAGGCAGAAATTGGTCAGCAGCACCTTGAGCAGCGAGACGCAGCGCCCGTCCGGCGTATAGCTGTGGCAGATGCCCATGCCATTGCTCGAACCCAGCCCGCTCTTGCCTTCGGAACTGCGCTTGGGCGCGCCGCTGCTGGCGCAGGAAGCGTCGTACTTGGCGGCGTCGGCGAGGATGCTCAGCTTGTCGATCAGTTGCATGGCTAGGCCCGGATACTGTTTTTATATACAGTACAGAGAAAAACCCCGGGACCACAAGAGAGCTGCAGGGGGCAAATTGAAAAAAAACCTCTCGCCACCCCGTCGGCAGCCTGGAGCTATTGGCGAAAATCCTTAAGATACCCCCGCGCCCACGCCCCCTGGAAAGGACTCTGCCCCATGCATCGCCTCTACCGTTTCTGCCTGTTCGGCATGGCCTTGCTGTCGAGCATTGCCGCCAGCGCCGCGCCCACCGACCAGGAACTGATCGCTGCCCTGTACGCCAAAGTCCAGGCCCGTCAGGACTGGCAGGCCCAGGCCAGGCAATGCCCCGGCGACAACATGCCGGCCAGGGCCGCGATACGGGCCACGCAGGCCAACCGCTGCGAAACCCCGGAGCAGCTGGGGGCCTGCCTGCAGCGCTGCGAAGCCGGCGACGGCAACGATTGCTACTGGCTGGCAACCACCCTGCAACAGGCCAAAGGGCCTGCCGAAGGCTATGAACCGCTGTACCAGCGCGCTTGCAGCCTGGGCCTGGTCTCCGGCTGCACCAACCGCGCCGCCGGCATGCTCACGGCCGACGCCGACAGCCAGGGCACCCGGCACTGTGCAGTGCAGACCTTCAACAAGGCCTGTGAGCTGGATGACCCCTGGGCCTGCACCATGTACGGCTTCCACCTGAGCCGGGGCATAGGCGTAGCGCCCGACGCCGATCTGGCGCTGAAGGTGCTGGATAAATCCTGCAAGCACGGCCCCGCCGACCCTGCCTGCAGCGGTGCCCGCCAGTTGCAGGAAGACATTCGCAACGCCCTTGAAGCGGCGAAACGCTGAATCGTCCCGGGAACGGTCTCGCTGGCAGGAGCCGACTTGCCAGCGCCCGGGCGTTCAAGAACTGCGCGGCGCCACCGGGCTTTCGCGATTGCGCTTGAAACGCTGGCGCAGCCATTCGTAGCCGCTGACCATGACAATCCCCGCCAGCACCAGCAACGCGCCGAAAATGAAGTTCGGCTCCAGCGGCTCATGCAGCAGCCAGACCCCGAAACCGATGCCGAACAGCGGGGTCATGAACGACAGCACGCCCAACCGCGAGGCCGGGTAGCGGCGCAGCAGGGTGAACCAGATCAGGAAGCTGGCGAACGACACCACCAACACCTGAAAGCCCAGGCTGGCGACCACCAACGGAGTGAAACGGATGCTGGTCTGATCGGTCAGCAGCGCCGCCAGCCCGAGCCAGACAAAGGCCCCCAGCAGTTGATACTGCAGGGTCCGGGTGGTGGGGCTGGAGGCTAGCCGCGAACAGCGCACCACCACGGTGGTCGCGCCCCAGGCGACCCCGCCCAGCACCCCGAGAAAATCCCCCAGCAGCACATGGCTGCCACCGCCGTGCCCGGCCGCGGCGGGGCCGCTAAAGGCCACGACTATGCCACCAAAGGCCACGCCGATACCCAGCCACTGCGCGGGTTTCAACCGCTCGGCCGGCATCAGCCAGTGCAGCCCCAGGGCGGCGAAGATCGGCGCGGTATAGAGAAAGATCGCCATGTGCGAGGCCGTGGTGTAGCGCAGCCCTTCACCCACCAGCAGAAACTCCAGGGCGAACAGCCCGCCCACCAGCAGGCCCGGGCGCCAATGGCCGTCACCCAGCCCCAGGCGCTCGCCGCGCCAGCACATCAGCAGGCCCACCAGCAGCGCCGCGCCGCCGGAGCGCAGGGCAATCTGCAGCACCGGGGCGATGTCCGACGCAGTGGCCTTGAGCGCCACCTGCTGCAGGCCCCAGATCGCGCACAGGCCAACCATCAGGCTGCAGGCGGTGGCATCCAGGGGTTGGCGAGTGGCCATGGCAGATCCTTCATCGAGAAAACGTGATGAAGGATTGTCCGCCTGACAGTTTTCCTAGATATAGTTTTAATCCGCCAGCCCATAGCACTTATCCGCCAACCGGTGCCCGACATGAACAAAGCCGCGCAACAGTTGCACCTGCCGCCTTTCAGCGAAGCCCTGCCGGCGCCGATCTTCTTTCGCGCGGCCAATCTGCCGGCCCACGCCACCTACCCGCGCCACCGCCATCCGTGGGGCGAGTTCGTCTATGCCTACAGCGGGGTGATGGAAATCGAGCTGGGCGACCACCATTACCTGGCGCCGCCGCAGTACGGCATCTGGCTGCCGCCGAATGTCGAGCACATGGGCTTCAACCGCCACGAAGCCTGCCACTGCTCGCTGTACCTGGCGCCCGAGCTGTGCACCGCCCTGCCCGCCCGGCACTGCGCCCTGAGCCTCAGCCCGCTGGTCCTGGCGCTCCTGGACGACTTGCGCCAGGCGCCACCGGGCCTGCCCCAGAGCGACGAGCAACAGCGCATGCTGCAGGTGCTGGTGGACAAGCTGGGGCATGCCTCCTGCGCCGGCAGCTACCTGCCCTCGTCCGACGACCCGCTGCTGGGCCCGGTGCTGCGCACCCTCAAGGCCAACCCCGGCGACCCGCGCTCGCTGCCGCAACTGGCCCATGCCGCCAACACCAGCGAACGCACGCTGATGCGGCGCAGCCAGCGCGAGCTGGGCATGTCACTGGTGGAATGGCGCCAGCGCCTGAAAGTGGTGCAGGCCCTGGCCCTGCTGGAACAGGGACGGACCGTGGAAAGCATCGGCCTGGACCTGGGCTACAGCAGCGCCTCGGCCTTTATCAGCATGTTCCGGCGGATGATGGGCACCACCCCGGATGAATACCGCCGCCAAGCCATGGGCCGCGACTGAGCCCGGCGCGCCTATTGATGCTGTACCTGCATCATGGAACTGACCTGCACCTGCGCGTGCATCTGCTCCGCCCCGCCACCGCGACGCATGCCGCGTACCGGGCAGGCGTCCAGATAATCCAGGCCCACCGCCAGTTTCAGGTGGCGCTCGGGGCGGTCCAGGCGGTTGGTCACGTCGAAGCTGTACCAGCCGTCATCCAGCCAGGCTTCGGCCCAGGCATGGCTGGCCAGGTGGCTCTGGTCCTCGGTGCACAGGTAGCCGGACACGTAGCGCGCCGGTATGCCCAGGCTGCGGGCGCAGGCCAGGAACGCATGGGTGTGGTCCTGGCAGACGCCGGCGCCGCCGGCAAAGGCTTGCGCGCCGGTGCTGCCGACCCCGGTGGCGCCAGGGCTGTAGGGCATGTGCTCGGCCAGGGCCTGCATCAGCTCGATCAGCGCGGCGCGATCGCGGCGCTCGCCACAATGCTGTCGGGCAAAGTCGCTCAGGGCCGGGTCGGCCTTGCTCAGGTGGCTGCTGCGCAGGAACGGCAGCGGCGACTGGCTGTCGCCCTCCACTTCGCGCAGCGGGTCGATCTGCACTTCGCCGAAAGCGCTGAGGACGATCGCGCCGTGGGGCTCGTCCAGGGTCATGACGTGGAGGATGTTGCCGTAGGGATCGCGCTGGGCACGCACCCGCCGCGGCAGCTCCAGGTGCCATTGGAGGATCTGCTGGCGCAGGCTGTTCTGGGGCGTCAGGCGCAGGAACTGGATGCTGGTGCAGACTTCATCGGTGTAGCTGTAGGTCGTGTCGTGACGAATGGACAGTTTCATACCACCTCCAGATAGGACTCGTGCACGGTTTGCCCCAGGTGGCGGATCTGAGCGATGCAGTCGGTCAGCCACTGGTGCAGCCCGGAGTCGAGAATCTCGTTGATCCCGGTGTAGCGCAGCCGCGCATTCAGCTCGGCGGCCAGGCGCTGGGCCGGGCGGCCGTTGTCCCCCGGCAGCGCGGCGAGGATCTGGTCCAGCGCCTCGACGCAGGCGTGCAGCGAGCGCGGCACATCGGCGCGCAGCAGCAGCATTTCGGACACCTGCTCGGCCCCCGGGGCATTGCGGTAGATCTCGTTGAACGCCTCGAAGGAGGACAAGGCGCGAAGCAAGGCGCTCCACTGGTAGTAGCCGCGGGCCGAATCGTCGCTGACCTCCTCGGACTCCTCGCCGAACATTTCATAGCGCGCATCCAGCAGGCGCAGGGTGTTGTCGGCGCGTTCGATAAAGGTTCCCAGGCGGATAAAGCGATAGGCATCGTTGCGCATGATGGTGCCGGCGGTAGCGCCGCGGAACAGGTGCGAACGCTCCTTGACCCACTCGCAGAACTGGCTGATGCCATAGCGCCCCAGGCCGTTGCGGGCGATGTTGCGCATCTCCAGCCAGGTGGCGTTGATGTTTTCCCACATATCGGCGGTGATCCGCCCGCGCACCGCGTGGGCATTGCTGCGTGCCGCGCGCAGGCAGCAGTAGATGCTGCCCGGGTTGCTCTCGTCGAGGGCGAAGAAATGCAGCATGCGCTCGCTGTTGAGTTCGCCGTGGCGCTGGTGGTAATCGTCCAGGGTGCCGGCGGCCAGCAGCGACATGGCCAGTTCGGCCTGGCCGTCGCCGCGCCCGGCCTGGGGCATCAACGACAGCGAGTAACTGACTTCGAGCATGCGTGCCAGGTTCTCGGCACGCTCCAGGTAGCGGGACATCCAGTACAGATCGGCTGCGGTTCTTGAAAGCATGGTTCAGTCCTCCACCACCCAGGTGTCTTTGGTGCCGCCGCCCTGGGACGAGTTGACCACCAGCGAGCCCTCGCGCAACGCGACCCGGGTCAGGCCGCCGGGCACCAGGCGGGTTTCCCGGCCCGAAAGCACGAACGGCCGCAGGTCGATATGCCGCGGCGCGATGCCGCTTTCGACAAAGGTCGGGCAGGTGGACAGCGACAGGGTCGGCTGGGCGATATAGGCCTCGGGCCGGGCCTTGATCCGCACGCGGAATTCCTCGATCTGCGCCGCCGTCGCCGCCGGCCCCACCAGCATGCCGTAGCCGCCGGAACCCTGGGTTTCCTTGACCACCAACTGCGCCAGGTTGGCCAGCACGTGGGACAGTTCGGCGGGCTTGCGGCACTGCCAGGTGGGCACGTTCTTGAGGATCGGTTCCTCGCTGAGGTAAAAGCGGATCATCTCGTCCACATAGGGGTAGATCGACTTGTCGTCGGCCACCCCGGTGCCCACGGCATTGGCCAGCACCACGTTGCCGCAGCGGTAGGCGGCGATCAGCCCGGGCACCCCGAGCATGGAATCGGGGTTGAACGACAGCGGGTCCAGGTAGGCGTCATCCAGGCGTCGGTAGATCACGTCCACCGCCTGGGCACCGGCGGTGGTGCGCATGTACACCCGGTCGTCACGCACGAACAGATCGGCGCCTTCCACCAGTTCCACGCCCATCTCCCGGGCCAGGAACGCATGTTCGAAATAGGCACTGTTGAAGCGCCCCGGGGTCAGCACCACCACGGTCGGGTTATCCAGGGGGCTGGAGCTTTTCAGGGTGTCCAGCAGCAGGTTCGGGTAATGGTCGATGGGCGCGATGCGCTGGGCGGCGAACAGTTCGGGGAACAGGCGCATCATCATCTTGCGGTCTTCGAGCATGTAGCTGACACCGCTGGGGGTGCGCAGGTTGTCTTCGAGCACGTAGTAGCTGCCGTCGCCGTCGCGCACCAGGTCGACCCCGGCGATATGGGCATAGATGCCGCGGTGCAGGTCCAGGCCCTGCATCGCCACCTGGTAGCCCTCGTTGGCCAGCACCTGTTCGGCGGGGATGATGCCTTCCTTGAGAATCCGCTGGCCGTGATAGAGGTCGGCGAGGAACAGGTTCAGCGCCTGCACCCGCTGGATGCAGCCGCGCTCCACGGTGCGCCATTCGCTGGCCTTGATGCTGCGGGGAATGATGTCGAAGGGAATCAGGCGCTCGGTGCCCTGCTCGTCGCCGTACAGGGTGAAGGTGATACCGGCGCGGTGGAACAGCAGGTCGGCTTCGCGCCGACGCTGGTCCAAAAGTTCCAGAGGAGTGTCCGCCAGCCAGCGGGCAAACCCCTGGTAGTGAGGCCGGCAGACGCCATCGGCAGCATACATTTCATCAAAGAAAGCGCGGGACATAGCCAACTCCTTGCCGTGACGTGAACGGCTTTTTATTTGAACCCTGTGTGTGCGTGACCCGGCTTCGAGCGTGAGGGGCCCAGCCCCCCTGAAAGAGTGATAGCAATCGCTATGCCGCAAATGCACGGTGCGCCGCCCCGGAGGTGGCCCGTGGCAAAAATGACCGTTTAGCGACAAATAGATTCAAAAAAGAGACACAAAGAAACCTGAAGAACACCCAGCAGCAAAGCCCCAGCAGCGTAGCCGGCGCCGTTCGCGGCTCTGCGCGAACAGAATCGGTGCACAAAGCCCCCGCGCTGAATGTTTTGCCCCGTTATCGGGAGTTTTCCGGCCAATGCCGCCCCACAGCGCGGCCTTGAGGCGCCATCGCGGGGCCCTGAGCACTGACCATCAGCGCACCATCAAGGTTCAAAGACTTGGCGCCGCTGCCCCCGGCAACCTCAGGCGCCCGGCAGGCACGCCAGAATCAGGGCCAGCGCCTGCTGCGGTGAGAGCTGCGCGGTGTCCAGGCGCAGCGGCGAGCTCGCCCAGGGCTGATAGTCATGCTCGAGCACCGATTGCCAGCTGGGCGGGCGCAGGCCCGGCACGTCCAACTGGCGGGTCTCGACCCGGCGCCGATGCTCCGCAAGGTCGGAGCACACCACCTCGATCTCCAGCAGCCTCACCCCCTGTCTGCTGGCCAGGGCCTGCCAGGCCTGGCGGCTTTCCTGCACCGGATTGACGCAGTCGGCCAGTACCCGGTTGCCCAGGGCCAGGTTGGCCTCGGCCAGTTGCAGGGCAATCTGGTAGCCGGCCTTGCCCACCTGCGCCAGGCCAGCGTCACGCAGGCCCTGTTCGATGCTGTCGATGCGCAGGTAGGTGGCCGCCAGGTGTGGCGCCAGGGTACGGGCGATGGTGGTCTTGCCGGTGCCCGGCAAGCCGCTGAAAACGATGAGCATGCAAGGCCCTGCCAACGTTGAAGGACGCACAGCTTTACCACTATTGCCACACGCGTCCAGCCCCGGGCTTGAGGACGGGCCGCCACTAGCCCTGATCCAGGGACGCCCGACCACCGCCCGGCAGCGCACTTGCCCAAGCCCCGGCAACCCAGGAAAATGGGCCGCTTTTCTGCGCCCTCCCGTGATCTACACTAACGTCCAGCATTGACGGTAGGCCCTTGTATGGCGGGCCACACAGCCTGCCACTCCTTCTCGACTCACCCGTGTGCCGTAATTCGTTCAGGAGCCCCGATGCCTCGCTTCATCCTGCCCATGCTGATGTGGCTGACATGCCTCCCGGCGATGGCCGACCCCGCGCCCTCCTTGCAACTGCTCAACTATGAATCTCCCCACCACCAGCCACTGCCATTGAGCGGCGACGATTGGCAATGGCTGCGCCACAAGCGTGAACTGGTTCTGGGCACCTCGCAGCAAAACCTGCCACCGCTGGAAATGGTCAACGAAGCCAAGGAATACGAAGGCATCACCGCCGACTATGCCGGCCTGCTGGGCGATGCCCTGGGCGTGAAGATCAGCGTTCGCGCCTATGCCACCCGCGAGCAGGTGTTCAGCGCCCTGGCCAAGGGCGAGATCGACTTCATGGGCAGCGTCACCCAGGGCGAGGCCGAGCGACGTCAACTGTTGCGCAGCCAGATCTATCTGGCCAATCGCCCGACACTGGTCGCTCGCCTGGGGGATTCACCGTCGCTGAAAAACGGTTTGCAGGGGTACAGGCTGGCCATTTCCCTGGACAGTATCAGCCTGCCCGTGGCCCAGGCCATGTACCCCAAGGCTCGGATCGAAAGCTACGCCAGTGCCGATGCGGCCATGGCCGCGGTAGCCTTCGGCGATGCCGACATGCTGCTTGGCGACGCAGTGCTGGCGCAGTTTCTGATCTCGCGCAACTACAGCGACTACCTGCGGATCATCTACAGCGGCCCGGCCAGCACCAGCGGCTTCAGCTTTGCAGTGGCCCCCGACAACCAACGCTTGCAGCATCTGCTCGACAACGCGTTGCAAGCGGTCCACAAGGAACAGGGCACCAGCATCCGCAATCGCTGGGGCGACCGCCTGCTGCTGAGCATGGAGAAGACCAGCCTGACGGTCGAGGAACAGCGCTGGATCGAAAAAAACCCGGTGGTGCGCATTGGCATTCACCGCTACCTGCCGCCAATGTCCTACTTCGACGCCAACGGCAATTACCTGGGCATTACCGCCGACCTGCTGACCATGCTGGAGGCCAAGACCGGGCTGAGCTTCGACATCACGGCGCTGCCCAGCTTCAAGGACCTCAACGAGGCCGTGCGCAACGGCCAGGTGCAGATGGTTGCCGACCGGGCGCGCACCCCAGAGCGCGAAACCTACCTGCAATTCACCCGGCCCTATCTGGTCGGGCCCTACATGCTGGTCACCAGCGACGCCGCGGATGCGCCGAAAAGCCTCGAAGACATGGCCGGCAAGACCCTGCTGATCGGCAGCGGCCATGCCCTGGTATCGCAGCTGCACCAGCGCTATCCACAGATCCGCATCAAAGAGGTGCAGACCAACTTCGAAGCCCTGTCGCTGCTGCGCGACCAAAAGGCAGACGGCACGGTGCAGGCGGAAATCGCCGTCAGCTTCAACCTGCCGCGCATCAAGGAGGACCAGCTCAAGGTCAGGCCAGCCCTCGACCTGCCGTTGCTCAATGAATCCTTTGCCGTGCGCCGTGACCAGCTGGAGTTGTTCAGCATCATCGACAAGTCCCTGCGCAGCATCTCGCCCGACGCCATTACCGAGCTCAACAATCGCTGGCGCTCCAAGGCCGCCGTCGCCCCGCCCTCCTGGCGCGACTACCGCACCACCCTCTACCTGGCCGGGGCCGGTTCGATACTCCTGTTACTGATCTCCCTGGCCTGGGGCTACGCCATGCGACGCCAGGTTCGCCAGCGCGAAAAGGCCGAACACGCCCTCAACGATCAGTTGCGCTTCATGGACGCACTGATCAACGGCACGCCCAACCCGATCTACGTGCGCGACCTGAAGCGGCGCCTGGTGATCTGCAACGACAGCTACCTGAAGAGCATGGGCACCGATCGCCAGAGCATGCTGGGGACCGATCTCGAACAATTGGCGGTGCCCGAAGCCGAGCAGTTCTCCAAGGACTTCCAAAGCATCTTCGACGGCGGCCCGCCCTTGCTGATCGACCGTACGGTGCATATCCGCGGCCAGGAGATGCGGATCTACCACTGGATGCTGCCCTATCGAAATGCCGAGGGCGAAATCCAGGGCATCATCGGCGGCTGGCTGGACATCAGCGAACGCCAGCAACTGCTGCAAGAGCTGACCCAGGCCAAGGATGAGGCAGACAAGGCCAACCGGGCCAAGACCACCTTCCTGGCCACCATGAGCCATGAGATCCGCACGCCCATGAGCGCGGTGCTGGGCATGCTCGAACTGGCGCTCAAGCGCGCCGATCAGGGCCAGTTCGACCGGCCCTCGATCGAGGTGGCCTACAGTTCGGCGCAAACCCTGCTGGAACTGATCGGCGATATCCTCGACATCGCCCGGATCGAGAGCGGCCACCTGAGCCTGAGCCCGGAGCGGGCCAACCTGCGGGGGCTGGCGGAGCCGGTGTTCCGGGTCTTCGACGGCCTGGCCCGGCAAAAGGGCCTGCGCCTGGAATTGGAGCTGGACAGCCACGCCGGTGACGACGTGCTGGTGGATCCACTGCGTTTCAAGCAGATCCTCTCCAACCTGATCAGCAATGCCATCAAGTTCACCCAGCAAGGCGGTGTACAGGTGCGCCTGGCAACCGGGCCCAGCGAACCGGAGTACCTGGCGTTGCTGCTGACGGTCAAGGACAGCGGCATCGGCATCGCCGCCGACGATCTGCAACAGCTGTTCAAGCCTTTCAGCCAGGTGCTCGGGCAGCATCAGGATGCCCGTTCCGGCACTGGCCTGGGGCTGATGATCTGTCGCACCCTGTGCGAAATGATGGGCGGCACCCTGACCCTGCACAGCCAGCCCGGGCTGGGCACCGAGGTGCGGGTGCAACTGCGCCTGAGCCGCCTGCCCGCTCTGCCGCAGGCCCCCACCGTGCTCCCGCCTGCCGCGCCAGCGGTCGCCGCGCGGCAGGCGCTGCACATCCTGGTGGTGGATGACAGCCAGGCCAACCGGCAGTTGCTCTGCGAGCAGTTGAAGTACCTCGGCTACTCGTTGAGCCAGGCGAGCAATGGCGCCGAGGCGTTCAAGATCTGGCGAGAGGAGCGCTTCGACCTGGTCATCACCGACTGCAACATGCCGGTCATGAGCGGCTATCAACTGGCCCGGCATATTCGCGCGAGCGAACGCGAACAGCAGAGCGCGCCCGTGCACATCCTCGGCTTTACCGCCAATGTCCAGCCCGAAGAGGAACAGCGCTGCCGCGATGCCGGAATGAACGGCTGTCTGTTCAAGCCCATCGCCCTGCCCGACCTCGATCTGCGCCTGCGCTCCCTGGCCGCCCTGCCCCGCGTGCAATCGCAGCCCCCCCGCGAGCGCTACGACATCCAGCAGCTCGACTACCTCACCAATGGCGACCCCAAGGTCATCCAGCGAGTACTGCGCGGCTTGCACCAGAGCAACCAGAAAGACCTCATGGACATCCGCGAGCAGCTGGCCAGCGAGACCCACCAGGGGGTTGCCGACCTGGCCCACCGGATTCGCGGCGCGGCGCAAATCATCAAGGCGCAGGTACTGATCCAGGAATGCGAATACCTGGAGCGAGCCTGCCTGCAGGGGGCCGCCAGCACCGAGATCAAGGCCGCACTGGCTCGCCTGGAGCAGGCCATGCTGGGGCTCGATCGCGACCTGCTCGATGCCCTGCAGCCCGAATGATGCACGGCCCGGGCTCTCGAACTGGAGCTTGCAGGCTTCAGCCGCCGAGGCGTTGCAATTCAATGACGGCCGAGGACGACAGCGGCCGGGCCGGCTGGATCAGGGCCATGCCAAAGCGCTTGCTGATGTAGCGACCGCCGGTGCCGGTCAGGCTCAGGGCGCGGCTGTCCAGGTCCCGGATCAGCCATTTGCGCTCCAACAAGGCCTGCAACAGCGCCGCCCCCAGGGCGCCCCCCAGGTGCGGACGGCGCATGCTCCAGTCCAGGCACGGGCAGGCAAAGCGTCGACGCAAGGCCTTGAGCCCGGCCACCTCGATCCCC
Source organism: Pseudomonas sp. GW822-FHT06D10 (assembly GCF_058799535.1). Taxonomy (NCBI): domain Bacteria; kingdom Pseudomonadati; phylum Pseudomonadota; class Gammaproteobacteria; order Pseudomonadales; family Pseudomonadaceae; genus Pseudomonas; species Pseudomonas sp. GW822-FHT06D10. The sequence continues at coordinate 234,049 of NZ_JBXALN010000004.1, forward strand.
AGGCTGCGGAAAAACTCTTCGCCGCTGTCGCTGACCCGGTAGGCCTCGCCCTCCTCGGCCGCCAGCAGCCAGCCGGCCTCGAACATCCGGTCGTGCAACTGCACCCCCAGGGTGCCCGCCAGGTGGTCGTAGCAGGTACGAGCGAACTGCAGGCGGTCCGGGGTGCGCGGGGTGAAGCTGGGTGCGCGGCCCTGGCCGATCACCATCAGCGCCTCCAGGGCCTGGGCCACCAGCGGGTCGCCGAGGCAGTAGTAACGGTGCCGGCCCTGGACCTGCACCCGCAATAGCCCCGCCTCCTTGAGCTTGGCCAGATGGGCGCTGGCGGTAGAGGTGCTGACCTCGGCAATCGCCGCCAGCTCGGTGCTGGTGCGTGCGTGGCCGTCCATCAGCGCACAGAGCATGCGGGTGCGCGCCGGCTCGGCGATGGCCGCCGCCACTTGGGATACCCCTACGTCGTTCTGCACTACATTCATATTTCGCTCCCTGACGAATCGTGTCTTCGAAAGGGTCAGGATAGTAGCAGCCTGGATATCTGCAGAACAAAGAGATAAATCATGGACGCGATCAGCGCTGCTACCCACTCAGACCCGTACTTCTACTACACCCGCCTCCGCGCCCGGGGCGGCCTGACCTACGATTGCGCCCTCAGGCTATGGGTCGCCAGCAGCGCCGCGGCGGTGGCAGCGGTGCTCGACCACCCGGCCTGCCAGGTGCGCCCCAGTACCGAGCCGGTACCCCAGGCAATTGCCGGAAGGCCGGCCGGGCAGCTGTTCGGCCGCCTGATGCGGATGAACGATGGCCCGCGCCAGCGTTGCCCGCGTGCGGCCATCGAGCCGGCCTTGCAGGGTCTCTGTACCGCCGGGTTGGAGGCCCATCTGGCCAGGTGGCAACCGGCCCTCGTGGCTCCGGCCTGCGCCGCCGACCTGCAACGCTGGCAGTTCGTACTGCCGGTGGCGTTGCTGGCCAGCCTGCTTGGCGTACCCGCCGGACAGTGCGAAACACTCGCCCGGCGCACCGGGGAATTCGTCGCCTGCTTCTCGCCCCTGAGCGATCAGCCCCGATTGCAGGCCGCCGACCGGGCAGCACTGGAGCTGGACGCGCAGATGCAGGCCCTGGTGCAGGCCCCGCAACACAGCCCGCTGCTGCGGCAGATTCTCGACCGCAGTGGTGAGCTTGCTCCAGCGGACCTGCGGGCCAATCTGGCGGGCCTGCTGGCGCAGACCCATGACGCCTGCGCCGGCCTGGTCGGCAACAGCCTGGTCGCCCTGCTGGCTGCACCGGCCATGCAGCAGCACCTGCGCCAGGAACCGGGCCTGCTGGGCGACTGGCTGCTGGAGCGCCAGCGCCTGGACCCGCCGGTGCAGAACACCCGGCGCTTCGTCACCGCACCCTGCACCGTGCACGGCGTGGAACTGCAAGCCGGCGAAACCATTCTGGTGCTGCTGGCCGCGGCCAACCAGGACCCGGCGCTAGCCGCCATTACCGGCAGCAACCCGGCGCATCAGGGCTTCAGCTTCGGCGCCGGAGCCCACCGCTGCCCTGGCCGGGAGCTGGCCCTGGGCATAGTCCGGTGCCTGTTGCACGCCCTGCTGCAAGGCCCCGGCCTGGATGCACTGGCCCTGGACTGGCAGTACCAGGCCTCGGTCAACGGGCGCATTCCGCTGTTCAGCGACCGCGGGGAGGCCGAACAATGATCGCGGTGATCTTCGAAGTACTGCCAGCTTCGGGCCAGCGCGATGCCTACCTGGAGCTGGCGGCCGGGCTGAAAAACCAGCTGGAGGAGATCGACGGTTTCATCTCCATCGAACGTTTCCAGAGCCTGGCCCAGCCGGAAAAACTGCTGTCCCTGTCGTTCTGGCGTGACGAGCAGGCCGTGGCCCAGTGGCGCAACCTGGAATGCCACCGCCAGGCGCAGGCCCGGGGCCGCGGTGAGGTATTTGCCGACTACCGGCTTCGGGTGGCGACGGTGCTGCGCGACTATGGACTGCAAGAGCGTTGCCAGGCCCCTGCGGACAGCCGCCGGTTGCATGGCCGCTGACACCGTTGGCCTTGGCCCGGCGCCCGGCTTGAGGTAAAACGTGCGCCCGCGGTGGCGGCACGCGCCACCACCTAGCCCGAAACAAGGAGCCTGCATGCTGTTTGTGGTGATGCTGGGGGGCAAGCACCCCAGAGCGAAAATCGAAGTCCATGATGTGCAGTTCGTGGTCGCCGACAGCCTCGAAGCGGCCTACCCGCAACTGCGCGAAGGCTGGTTCGGCAGCCCGGCGGGGTTGCACATCGACTCATGGATGCGGGTGGACGGTATCGACGACTACAGGCTCGAACTCAGCGCCCTGGCCCCGGCGGCGGATGCGCCGCGCCTGTACTTCATCAACCTGGGCGGCTATGAAGCAGCGACCTTCGGCGAAGCCCACCGTTACCTGCTGGTGGTGGCCCGGGACAAGGCGCAGGCCAAGGCCAAAGGCAAGCAGCAGATGCTTGCCCACTGGCACAAATCCCACACCGATGCCCTGCTGGACGTCGACGACTGCCTGCCCATCGACCTGGCGGACGGCCGCTACGTGCACCTGGTGAAGGGCCCTCACCAGGGCATCGTGCAGCACAACGACTACATCATCCTGTAGCCGCCGGCTGGCCGGCGAAGGCGGTCTTGCGGGCCCTTTCGCTGGCAAGCCAGCTCCTACAGGGGCGGTGTGATCCTGTGGCAACCGGCTGACTGGCCAGTGAAGCGCGCGCAGGCCGGCTATGCTGGCGTTTTTCTTCAGGGAGCAGAGCCATGCCGCTATGTTTGCGCAACGCACAGCAAGACGACACCCAGCGCCTGAGCCAGATCGCCCGCCAGACCTTTGCCCTCGCCTGCCCGCCGGACACCCCGGCAACGGAGATCGAGGCCTTTATCCAGGAAAACCTGCTGCCCGAACATTTCAGCGCACTGCTGGAAGCCCCCGGCAAACAGTTGCGGGTGCTGCTCGATGACAACCGGGTCATCGGCTACAGCCTGGTCAACCTGCACCCGCAGGACCTCGGGGTGGCCGGTGCCGACGGCATCGCCGAGCTGACCCGTTGCTACCTGGATGCCGCCCACCATGGCAGTGGCGCCGCCCAGTTCCTGCTGGCACAGACCCTGGCACAACAACCCGGCCCCCTGCGCCTGACCGTCAACGAACACAATGCCCGGGCGATCCGTTTCTACCAGCGCAACGGCTTTGTGAGGGTCGGCGAAACCCTGTTCCCCTGCGGCGCCGACCTGCACCGCGACTGGGTCATGCTGCGCCGTTGAAGCGGCCCCGCCATCAGCCCGCGCCAGGCGTCAGGTCAGCCAGTTCAAGGTCATCGATGGATACCACTTGCTCCAGCAGAAAGGCGCGCAGGCCGTCGATCTGTTCCCGGCGCGGGCTGTCCCGCAGCCACACCAGGTAATAGCCGTCCCCCGAGGCCAGCGCACGGGGAAACGGCAGGCTGACCAGGCCCTGGCGGATATCCTCGGCCACCAGGTACAGGTCGGCGATGGACAGCCCGTGGCCACGCATGGCCGCGCAGATCGCCTGGTCCAGGGTGTCGAAGACGTTGCCCCGGTCCAGCCGTACCTGCCCCAGCAGGCCCTGGGCCTGTAGCCAGCGCCGCCAGTCGCGGCGGTCCGCCGAAGGGTGGATCAGTGGCGCCTCCCTGAGCCGTTCCAGGGTCCAGGGCGGCGCATCCACAGCCTCCGGAGGGCCGATGGGAATCAGCCACTCATCGAACAGCTTGCAGGCCTCGACCCCGGCGCCGAACTGCCCGTTGCCCAGCAGAATCGCGCAGTCATAGGGCTCGGCATGAAAATCCACATGATCGAAATCCATCCACACGCTGGCCAGTTGCACCGCCAGCGACGGCTGCTGGTGCTTGAGCTGGTCCAGGGCCCGCAGCAGCCAACGCATGGTCAGTGTCGAAGGGGCCTTGAGGCGTAATTGGCCACTGCCGCTGCGCAGCGGCAGACAGGCGTCCTCGATGATCCGGAACCCCGCCTTGAGCTCCCGGGCCAGGCGCTGCCCGACGTCAGTGAGTACCAACCTGGGGCCGTGGCGCTCGAACAGGCGGCAGCCGAACTGGCTTTCCAGGGTGCGGATATGCCGGCTGATGGCGCTTTGGGTCAGGGACAGCTCCTCTGCGGCCCGGGTGAAGGAGCTGGAACGGGCCGCCACTTCAAAGGCGCGCAAGGCATAGAGCGGCGGCAGGGACTCGACCATCGGCAAGCACTCAGCATGATTAAAAATCATAGTAGGTCACAGCTTTTTGCGTTTTTCAACGCAGGCTCAAGCCTTCAGGCTAGGGCCTTTGCCAATGATCGAGGAGTTGCCGGGTGGATGTGAACATGTCGTTATTGCTGGCCTATACCCTGAGCGTGCTGATGCTGGTGGCGACCCCGGGGCCGGTGGTGGCGCTGATCGTCAGCACCAGCATGAACGCCGGCCCGCGCCAGGCGCTGCTGACCGCCCTGGGCACCAACGCGGCGTCGTTGCTGCTGGCCCTGCTGGCGGTGCTGATGCTCTCCGGCGGGCTGGCCCTGGACCCACGGCTGATCCACTGGATCAGCGTGCTGGGCTGCTGCTTCATTGCCTGGCTGGCCGTGCAGGGGTTGCGCGAGGCCGCCGCCCAACCCGCTGCACAAGCACCGGAAAAAAACCTGGCCGGACGCGGCAGGGGCCTGGCCACCGGCTTTGTGGTGGGCATCGGCAACCCCAAGGACATCATCTTCTTTGTCTCGTTCTTCCCCCAGTTCATCCAGGTCGGCCGCACCTTCGAACACAGCGCACTGCTGCTGACCCTGGTCTGGGTACTGATCGACCTGGCGGTGCTGGGGGCCTATATCCTGGTGGCGCGCCAGGGCTTCTCGCTGAAGTACAAGCGCCTGGTGACGGGGGTGTCGAGCCTGGTGCTGCTGGCAGTGGCCGTGGTGGGGCTGGCCTATTCGCTGCTGGAACTGTAGCGCCCGGGCGCCACCTGAGGCGCCCGGCTTCAGACGCTGCGCAATTCCAGGGTCAGGTGCGACAGCCCGGGCAGCGCGGCCAGGCGCGCACGCACGGTCTCGGCACTGAGCGAGGCCCGGGCCACCACACTGACAATCGCCGCCCGGGCCCCGGGCCCCACCTGCCACACGTGCAGGTCGACGATACTGGCATCCCCCGGCCCTTCCACCGATGCGCGGATCTGCCCGGCCACCTGCTCATCGCTGGCATCGAGCAGCACCGCGGCGCTGGACTTGATCAAGGCAGTCCGGTCATTCGCACAAACGCCCTGCCCGGCAAGCGAAAAAAGCTGCGGCGCAACCGATGCGGTGGATTAACATAGCCAAGTGCCACTCTCCCCCTCAGGACCCTGCCTTTCCATGTTGTCCAGTCTCCGATGATTGCCGTCTGGTCCCTGCTGTGCGTGATCTTCCTGCTGGTGCTGCTGGCGCTGTGGCTATGGCGCCGTGAACGCCGGGCCCAGGCCCAGTTGCAGGTCTATCGACGGCTCGCCGAAGGTCGACCCGACGACGCCGAACGGTTCAAGCGCAGCCAGTATTTTGCGCGGATCGGCACCTGGGACTGGGAGGTCGATACCCAGCGCCTGTACTGGTCGGAGGCGATCTACGGCATGTTCGGCTTCCAGGTTGGCCAGGTAGTGCCCTCCTACGAGCTGTTCTGTTCCTGCGTGCACCCCGAGGACCGGGAACGGGTCCGCGCCGGCGAGCTGCGCTGCCTGGAGACGGGCGAGAACCATGATGAGGAGTACCGCGTGGTGTGGCCCGATGGCAGCGTCCACTGGCTGCGGGAAACCGGCAATGTGGTGAAGAACGTGCACGACGCCACCATCAAGATGATGGGTGTGGTGCGCGACATCACCGACGAAAAGGTCTCCACCAGCCAGTTGCAGCAACTGGCTCATTTCGACCGGCTGACCGGGCTGCCCAACCGGTTGATGCTCGAACAGCGCCTGTCCCGGGCCCTGGAACAGGCCCGTCACGACCAGACCCGGGTGGCCCTGGTGTTCGTCGACCTCAATGGCTTCAAGGCGATCAACGACCAGTACGGCCATGCCGCCGGGGACCAGGTGCTGAGCGCTACCGCCCAGCGCCTGCAAGGCATCCTGCGGGCCAGCGACACCGTGGCGCGTATCGGCGGCGACGAATTCGTGGTGATTCTCGAAGGCCTGGCCCCGGGGCTCGACCTGGCCGAAGAGGCCCGGCGCATCGGCGAGCAGATCTTCAGCCAGCTGTCGCCGCCGGTGGAAGTGGACAGCCATCGCCACAGCATCGGCAGCAGCCTGGGAGTGGCGATGTTTCCCGACCATGGCGGGCGCATAGACCAGTTGCTGCACGTCGCCGACCAGGCGATGTACGAGGCCAAGCGCAGCGGCAACAACCACTACCGTCTCGGGCAATAAGCCGCTGCCTAGGCCTCGGCGCCTTCGCCCAGCAGGCATTGGCGCAGGAATCCCAGGGCGCCCTGGAACAGCGGGTGCCATTGCTCCGACGGCAGGCTGGCCAGGGGCTGCCAGAAAAACTCGAACCGATGGCCGCCGTCATCCGCGGTGAAATGGCTCCAGCTTTCCGGCAACGGCGCTGGCACCCGGCATTCATGGAAAGCCCACACCTGGCCGCAGAAACCCGAATGCCAGAGCCCCAGGAAACCGCTTTCCCCGGCCTGGACACCGGCCTCTTCCGCCAGCTCGCGAACGGCTGCAGTAGCCGTGGACTCCCCCGCCTCCACCGTGCCCTTGACAAGTTGCAGGCCGGCCAGCGGATGGCGGAAAGCCAGGATCTCCAGCTCGGTGGAATGGCGCAGCACCACCGGGCAGGCTTTATTGGCACGCATCGGCCCCTCGCTCCTCAAGCCTTCAATCGTCCCGGGTCAGCACTTCCAGCAACTCGATCTCGAAGATCAGGTTGGAATTGGGCGGGATGGCGCCCATGGAACGCTCGCCATAACCCAGGTGCGCCGGCACCAGCAGCTTGCGCTTGCCGCCCACCTGCATGCCCATCAGGCCCTGGTCCCAGCCCTTGATCACCCGGCCGGTGCCGATCACGCACTGGAACGGCTTGCCACGATCATAGGAGGAGTCGAAGCTGCTGCCGTCCTCCAGAAAGCCCCGGTACTGGGTGGTGATCAAGGCGCCCTTGACCACAGCCTTGCCGTCGCCCGGCTGGATATCGATGACCTGCAATTCGTCGCTCATGGTTCACTCCCGTTCAAGCATTGCCCCGTCACGGGACTGCGGCGCGCTTTTTCGCAGAATTGCCCCGGCTTGGCAATCACTGTGGCGCCACCTCGATCAGGGTATCGGTATCGAGAAAGATCGCCCCCAGCGCCATCGCGACCTCCTCGACGCTGGCGAGCCCCGGCTTCCAGCTGATCTCAAGGCTGGGCAAGCCCCGGCACCAGGCCTGGGAATCGCCAAAATGCAGGGTCAGGCGGCCCGGGGCCAGCAGCACCTGGCGGATGCCGCCATAGCCGGACACTGCCTGGCCGCCCAGTTCCACATGGTAAGTATCCATGCCCAACTGCCGGTCCTGCTCGTCAAAGCATTCGGCGCGCTGCAACAGCAGGTAGTGCTCGGGCTGCTGCCCGTCGTCGGCAAAGCCCAGGATCTGCACCTCGTCTTCAGTGCAGGCACTGTAGCCAGTGGCATGAAATTTCAAACTCATCGCTCCTTGCTCCTTATTCGCGGTCACTGGCGCAACAGCCCGCTTTCATAATCCAGCCAACCCTGCTCAAAGCACTCCTGCAGGTACTCCAGCACGCTGTCCAGCGACACCGAGGCAGGCACATTGACAGCAAAGAACGCCTTGCTCATGCCCTCCCAGCTGCAGCCCAGGGCGTTGATCCGCGCCAGCACCTCGGGGGTCCGGGCCCTGCCAACGTCAAAGAACACCAGGCGCAACGTGCTGTTGCCACTGCTGCGCCCGACCCGCCTGAACCACTTCAGGCCATCGGCCTCCTCCTGGACTTCGACGTCGTCCTCGTAACAGGCATCCTGGGAGTAGAACGGAAGGTTGGCGATACGGTACAGGCCATCGGGCTGGCGTTCGGCCCAGACCCCTTCGCTGGCCACCGGCGGATAGTCGTCCACCACCGTCAACCTGAGCATGATCTTGTCCATCACCTGTCCCTGGTTCATTGAATAAAAGGCAGCGGTGCCCTTCGGCCCCCGCGCAAGCCGAGCGCTTTTTCGCAGAATTGCCGGCCCTTGGCAATCATTGACGAGTCGCCAGCGAAGGTGTGTCACCGAACAGGAAGATTCCGTTACCATTGCCGCCCCCACGCCTCACTCGATAAGGACATCCCATGGCCACCGCCGATATCGTCGCCCTGGTGCTGCTCGCCGCTCTGGCGCTGTACCTGGTCAGCCTCTACAACCGCCTGACCACCCGGCGTACCCGTCTGCGCAATGCCTTCGCCCAGATCGAGGTGCAACTCAAGCGCCGCTACGACCTGATCCCCAACCTGCTGGAAACCGTCAAGGGCTACCTGCAGCACGAGCGCCAGACCCTGACTGCCCTGGCCGAGGCGCGCAATAGCGCGCGGGATAGCCTGCAAGCCGCCGCCGCGCAACCCGGCGACAGCGCACGCATCGCCCGCCTGGGCCAGGACCAGGGTGCCCTGGACCAGGTCCTCGACCGCCTGCACCTGAGCCTGGAGGCCTACCCGGAACTCAAGGCCTCGCAGAACATGGCGCAACTCAGCGAAGAGCTCACCAGCACCGAGAACAAGGTCGCCTACGCGCGCCAGGCCTTCAACGATGCAGTGACCGACTACAACCTGTGCAAGCAGCGGGTGCCGGCACTGTTTTTCGCCGGGCTGTTCGGCCACCGGGCCGATGCCGCCCTGCTGCAATTTGCCGACAGCGCGCGCATTCAAGACGCCAGCAAAGTCTCCTTCCAGTAACTGCACCTGCCCCCGGAAACCTGCATGAAGTTCTTTCAACACCAGGCCCGAGCCCGGCGCCACACCCTCAAGCTGGTGCTGTTGATGATCCTGGCGGTAGCCACCCTGGTCAGCCTCAGCAGCCTGGGGCTGGGCCTTGCATGGCGCGAGCTGAGCCAGGAATACAAGCAGCCCAAGGTCTTGAGCTGGACCGCAGTGGCCGTCGTGGCGCTGCTGATGCTGCTGGTGGTGCTGCTGGGCAGTTGGTACAAGACCTGGCGCCTGCGGGCCGGCGGCAAGGTGATCGCCGAGCACCTGGGGGGGCGCCTGATCAACGATTCGCCCCGGGGCAGCGAGGAACAGCGCCTGCTCAATATCGTCGAGGAAATGGCCCTGGCCTCGGGCGCCACCATGCCTGCGGTGTATGTGCTGCCGGAAGACGCAATCAACGCCTTCGCCGCCGGACTGACCCCACAGCAGGCCGTGCTCGGCATCACCCGCGGAGCCCTCATCCACCTGGACCGCGACGAGTTGCAGGGCATGGTGGCCCATGAGTTCAGCCACATTCACAACGGCGACATGCGCCTCAACACCCGCTTGCTGGCCGTGATCCACGGCCTACTGGTGTTCAGCCTGGCGGGCATCGCGGTGCTGCGCCAGGCTGAAAAGCAGCACCTGGGCAGCGACCGCCACCGCTTCTTCTGGCAGATCATCTTCGCCGTGCTGGGCCTGGCCCTGCTGGTCTTCGGCTCCCTGGGCAGCCTGCTGGGCAACCTGATCAAGGCCGCCATCTGCCGCCAGCGCGAGTTTCTCGCCGATGCCTCGGCGGTGCAGTTCACCCGCACCCCCCAGGGCATTGCCGGCGCCCTGAAAAAGATCGGCGGCAGCAGCGCCGGCTCGCGCCTGCGCGCCTTCGCCGCCGCGCAGTACAGCCACCTGTATTTTCACCAGGGGGTGAAACTGCGCCTGGGCCGCCTTATGGCCACCCACCCACCGCTGGCCGCGCGCATCCAGCGCCTGGACCCGCAGTGGGATGGGCGCTTTGCCCCCCTGTAGGAATCCCACGTGCCTGACGATCCACGCCTGAATCCCGCCGCACAACCCGAGCACCTCCAGGCCGCCGCCAGTCTGCTGGGCCGGCGCCTGCAGGCACTGACCCACGCCCAGTATCTGTACAACGGGCAGGTGCTGACCGATGACTGTGGCGCCCTGCAACTGGATGGCCAGGACGGCAGCCAGGTCAGCCTGTTCCTGCTCGCTGACGGGGAAAGCGTCGGCGCCGCACAAAGGCCCATGCGCCTGCCTGAGGGCTTTGAACTCGAGGCCGGCGTGCGCTGTGCGTGGGAGGCCCGCGACCTCTTGCCCAGGCTGGCGGCCAGCCACCTGCAGGGCGCATTGATCGTCCGGGTGCAGGGGCTGTTCGACAACTGGCCAGAACTGGGACGCACCTTTCTCTGCGGTTTCCGGATCGACTTCGACAGCGGCGACTTTGTGGTTTTCTACAACCAGGGCGATGACGCCACTGCCCTGCTCAACCAATTGCCATCTGACACCCAGGGGGCCCACAGCCATTGGCGCGACCTGCTCTGAAGGACCGCAAACCCGGCCACGGCCTTTGTCCTGCATTCATTTTTTTGCGCCGATCATCGCGGCGATCAACCGCCGCTGAAAGCGTCACCGATGGCTGTCTATCATCAGCCATGGAACCTTCCGCGCAGCGTTTTACCTGGAGTCCTGCCCATGCCCCATGAAGGCAACCTGCTACAAGCCGCCGTCGTGTTCCTCTGCGCCGCCGTGCTCATCGTGCCCCTGGCCAAGCGCCTGCAACTGGGGGCCGTGCTCGGCTACCTGCTGGCCGGGGTGCTGATCGGCCCCTCGGTGCTGGGCCTGGTGGGCAACCCCCAGAGCGTCAGCCATATCTCCGAACTGGGGGTGGTGCTGCTGTTGTTCATCATCGGCCTGGAGCTGTCGCCCAAGCGCCTGTGGGTGATGCGCAAGGCGGTGTTCGGCGTCGGCCTGGCCCAGGTGCTGCTGACCGGGATGCTGATCGGCGTGGTGGCGCTGTTTCTGTTCGGCCAGTCGCTCAACAGTGCCATTGTCCTGGGCCTGGGCCTGGCCCTGTCGTCCACCGCCCTGGGCCTGCAAAGCCTGGCCGAACGCAAGGAGCTGAACAGCCCTCATGGGCGCATGGCCTTCGCCATCCTGCTGTTCCAGGACATCGCCGCCATTCCACTGATCGCCATGGTCCCGGTGCTGGCCGGTGGCGATCACCACACCAGCAGCGCCGAGGACCTGCGCCACGGCCTGCAAGTGCTGGGCAGCATCGCCGTGGTGGTGGTGGGCGGGCGCTACCTGCTGCGCCCGGTGTTTCGCATCGTGGCCAAGACCCGCTTGCCGGAAGTCTCCACCGCCACTGCCTTGCTGGTGGTGATCGGCACCGCCTGGCTGATGGACCTGGTGGGCGTGTCCATGGCCCTGGGCGCCTTCCTCGCCGGCCTGCTGCTGGCGGACTCGGAATACCGCCACGAGCTGGAAGCGCAGATCGAACCCTTCAAGGGCCTGCTGCTGGGGCTGTTCTTCATCAGCGTCGGCATGGGCGCCAATATCAGCCTGCTGCTCAGCGCGCCCATCGCGGTGCTGGGCCTGACCCTGCTGCTGATCGCCCTCAAGCTGCCGCTGCTGTTCGTGGTCGGGCGCCTGGCCGGTGGCCTGGGACGCGAGAGTGCGGTGCGCCTCGGGGTGGTGCTGGCGGCGGGCGGCGAGTTCGCTTTCGTGGTGTTCAAGATCGGTCGCGACCAGGGCCTGTTCGAGCCCCGCCTGTATGACCTGCTGGTGCTGACCATCACCCTGTCCATGGCCCTCACCCCACTGCTGTTGCTGGCCTGCACCCGCTGGCTGAAACCCAAGGCCAAGCCGGTGGAAATGCCCGCCGAGTACCGCCGGATCGATTCCGACGGGCCGCGGGTGGTAATTGCCGGCATGGGCCGCATGGGGCAGATCGTGGCGCGTATCCTGCGGGCACAGAAAGTGCCCTTCGTGGCCCTGGACACCTCGGTGGAAACCATCGAACTGATCCGCAGTTTCGGCGGCATGCCGGTGTTCTACGGCGACCCGTTGCGCCCGGAGATCCTCAGCGCGGCCAAGGTCGGCGAAGCGGAGTACTTCGTCATTGCCACCGACGACCCGGAAACCAATATCAAGACCGCCGAGCAGGTCAGCCGGCTCTACCCGCACCTGAAGATCATCGCCCGGGCGCGCAACCGCCAGCACGTGCACCGGCTGGTGGACCTGGGGGCCCAGGCGGTGCGGGAGACCTACTATTCCAGCCTGGAAATGAGCCGCCGCACCCTGGTGGGGCTGGGCTTGAGCCAGGCCCAGGCCGATTCGCGGATCCAGCGTTTCACCCAGCACGACGAACAACTGCTGGCGGCCCAGCATGCCGTCTACGACGACGCCGCCAAGGTCCTGCAAAGCGCCCAGGAAGCCCGCGCCGAACTGGCCCGGCTGTTCGAAGCCGACGAACAGGACGAACAGATCGAAAGCCCGCTGCCGCCGATGCGCTGAGGCGCCAGGCCCTGCGCCACCTCGCAGGAGTCGGCTTGCCGGCGAAGGCGGTCTCAAGGACGCCGGGGAATGATCTGAGGGCCGTGGTGTCCCCTTCGCTGGCAAGCCAGCTCCTACAGGCCCGGCACGACACACCGTAGGAGCCGGCTTGCCGGCGAAGGCGGCCTCAGCAACACCGGAAAACGATCTGCATGACGCAACACGCCCTCCGGCGGCTACCGACAGATTCTGTCAGCAGAGGGCGTGTAGAGTGGACGCCGCCCCGGCTTTGAATGGATACGCCCCATGAGTTCTACCCAAGAGCAAGCCCCCGCCCTCAAGGAAATCTTCAACCAGCAGCGCCTGATGCATATCGCCGACGCCATGCACACGGTGCATCCGGCCTTCGACCGCCAGGGGTTCCTGCAACGGGCCGGCCACGGCCTCGCCGAGCTGTCGCTGATGCAGCGCCTGGCCCGGGTCAGCGAGAGCCTGCACCAGGTGCTGGACCTGGACTACCCCAGCAGCCTGGAGCTGCTGAAAGCCCTGGCGCCGCGCCTGAACAGCCGCTTCGTGTGCATCTTCCTGCCCCACTACGTGGCCAGCTACGGCCTGCATGACTTCGAGCTGTCCATGGCGGCGCTGAAGTATTTCACCGGCTTCGGCTCATCGGAGTTCGCCGTGCGCCACTTCTTGCGCCAGGACTGCCAGCGCACGCTGGCCGTGATGCACGAGTGGGCCACGGACAGCGATGAACACGTACGCCGCCTGGCCAGCGAAGGCAGCCGCCCGCGCCTGCCCTGGTCGTTCCGCCTGGAACAGTTGCAGGCCGACCCGCAACTGGCGGCGCCGATCCTCGAACGCCTGCGCAATGACCCCAGCCTGTACGTGCGCAAGTCGGTGGCCAACCACCTCAACGACATCACCAAAGAGCACCCGCAGTGGGTCCTGGAACGTCTTGAAGGCTGGCCCCTGGAGCAGCCGCACAGTGCCTGGATCGCCCGTCATGCCTTGCGCAGCCTGATCAAGCAGGGCGACCGCCGGGCCCTGGCGCTGATCGGCGCCGGGGCCCGGGCCGAGGTCCAGGTTTGCCGCTTCCAGGTGGCCCCCGGGCAATTGCGCCTGGGGGACAGCCTCAACCTGTCCCTGACCCTGGTCTCCACCTGCTCGCACGAACAGCGCCTGGTGGTGGATTACGCCATCGACTACGTCAAGGCCTCCGGCGCCACCGCGAGCAAGGTGTTCAAGCTCAAGACCTTCACCCTGCAAGGCCTGGCCCAGGTGGAGCTTGGCCGCAGCCAGCAGATCCGCGAACTGACCACCCGCCGCCACTATCCGGGGCGCCACGGCGTGCGATTGCTGGTCAACGGCGAACCCCTGGCCACAGACCATTTCGACTTGCTCGTCCCCTGACCCCCAAGGAAGCCCCATGGCAATCATCAGCAAATGGGCGAAATCCATCGCCCGGGTCCTGGAAAGCAGCTTCAGCGTCAGCAGCACCATCGCCAGCCACTCCGGCGTCCTCGGTGACGCCCGGGAGAGTTTCATCCGTGACGTCCTCAAGCGCTTTCTGCCGAGCAACATCAGCATCGGTGCCGGGCAGATCATCGACTCCGAAGGGAGCATCTCCAAGCAGATCGACCTGATCATCTACCGCAACGATTTCCCCACGCTGCGTACCTTCGGCTCGGCGGACGTGTACCTGATCGAAGGGGTGATCGCCACCGTGGAGGTCAAGTCCCAACTCAACGAGAAGAGCCTGTTCGAGGCGCTGGAGAACGGCAAGTCGGTGCGCAACCTCAAGCCCTCGGTGCTGCGCCACTCCCTGGACGAGTACAGCGCCCGCATCTATGGACGCGACTATCAGAACCTGACGGTGTCGCAGATGAATTCGGTCATGGGCCTGGTGCTGCCGCCAGCCTATGTGTACGGGTATCGAGGCTACCCCGGCAGCAGCCTGGAGCTTTTGCGCAACAGCCTGAACGCCTGGCACAACATCCCCGACCGTGCCGGTGAACTGGACGTGACCCTGATGCCCGAGGTCATTGCCACCCAGGGCTGTGTGACCCTGAAGAACCTCAACAACCACCTGGCCCTGCCCCGGCCCGGCGCCGCCGACCTGGAGGCCTGTCGCCAGAGCTACAACACGGCCATGTCCAGCAGCATGAGCAAGCAGGAATTCTTCGGTTGCTTTCGCGAAAGCAACGCTGAGAGCTTCGACTACGGCATCGCCATCAAGGCCTACGAAACGCCGCTGCAATACCTGATTTCCAGCTTGCTGGAGGCGGTGACCTCACGCATCGGCTACCAGCAACTGGGGGGGACGGCGATCCAGTACAACCTGTTGAAATACCACCTGACTGAAGAGATGGAGGGCGGCTGGTCCGGCGCCGCGATCAACCTGACCCGGGTGCGTGATCCCAAGTTGGATCTGGCGGGCAAGTTCGGCTTGTGGAAGGCCGGGGCCTGAAGCGATCGACAGGGCCCGCAAACCGCGACTGGGCGCTCAGCCCGTCGTGGCCTTCGTGGGCAGCGCGATCAAGTGCTCGCTGCAGCCGAAGCCGCCCACTGCGTCGTCGTACCAGAACACTTCCACCACCGCGATGCAGCCGTCATAGGACTGCCCTACCAGCGTGCCGTCGGCCTTGAACACCCGCAGGTAGCCGCCAACGCTGTAGCGCGAGCTGTCGCCATCGCCGGGCATGGTCATGGTGGGAATCCAGGTGCGCCAGCTGAACAAGCGGTACTTCTGGTAGTAGAAGGCCTGGTCGGCGCTGTAGTCGCGGCCCTGATACGGCGTGCCGTAGTAGAACGAGCCATAGGCCTGGTACGCCAGGTACAGCGCCAGCGCGGCGCCGAGAATGAGGTTGATCTTTTTCATTGCAGGGTCGTTCCTTTTACCCGTGGAAACATCAAGAAGGAGGCAGGCCCAGCATGCGCAGGCACGCCTGGACAATGGCCTCGGCCAGGGCCCGGCCATCGTCCTCGCCGGCGGCGATCACATCGTCGGTGGCGCCATGCACCCCGGCGTAGATCAGCGAAGCGATCACCCCTGGCTGGGCCAGGGACCAGCAGCCGGCGCGCTGGCCGCCTTCGAGAAGGCCCAGCAACTGCTCGAGGATCGCGTTCTTTTCCGGGTTGCCGCGGTCGTGATGATGGTGGTTGGGGTAGACGATGTCGTGCAGGCGGTAGGTGTCGAGGTAGGCCTGCACGCTGGTGCGGATCCAGCTGCTGAGCTGCGCCACCCAGTCGTCCTCGGGGCAGGCCGCCACCGCCTGCTCCAGGCGCTGCAGGTAGTGCTGGGTATAGCGTTGCCCCAGGGCCACCAGCATGTCGTTCTTGGATTGGAAGTAGTGATAGAAGGTGCCCTTGGCCACCTCGGCGCGCTCGACGATCTCGCTGATGGTGGTGGCTTCCACGCCCTGACTGAGGAACAGGTCTTGGGCGGCGGCCATCAGCTCTTCCAGGCGCACTTCGGCCGGTTTGGTGCGCGGCC
Source organism: Pseudomonas sp. GW822-FHT06D10 (assembly GCF_058799535.1). NCBI lineage: Bacteria > Pseudomonadati > Pseudomonadota > Gammaproteobacteria > Pseudomonadales > Pseudomonadaceae > Pseudomonas > Pseudomonas sp. GW822-FHT06D10. The sequence goes on from NZ_JBXALN010000004.1 coordinate 249,973, forward strand.
GCGGCTGGGCAGCGCGCTTGGCAACCGGGGAGGTTTTGACACTCATGAACGAATCCGGGCTGTTCGACAAAGGCCGCCATTCTAGGGGATTTGTGGAGGAAAAGAGAGTTGAGAATCTTTTTCATTCTCCATTGACCGACGGTCAGTCAAAATACTATGCTCGCCCTGCAAGCCCATTCCAGACCTTGCGGGAGATACACCATGCAGCGCTATCGTCGCCCGGCCCTGGTCGCCGCCGCCTACCTCGGGACCTTCCTGGCGTCCCTCGACATCAGCATCGTCAACGTCGCCCTGCCAACCTTGCAGCAGGCCCTGGCCACCGACCTGGGCGGCCTGCAATGGGTGGTCAATGCCTACGCCATCTGCCTCTCGGCGTTCATGCTCTCGGCAGGCCCCCTGGGGGATCGCTACGGCCACAAGCGCTGCTGGCTGATCGGTGTGCTGCTGTTCTGCCTCGGCTCGGCGCTGTGCGCGCTGGCCCAGGAGCTTTCGCTGCTGCTGTCCGGGCGCGCAGTGCAGGGGCTGGCCGGGGCCCTGCTGATTCCCGGGGCGATGCCGATCCTCAGCCACGCCTTTCCCGAGCCTCGGCAACGGGCCCACGTGATCGGCGGCTGGTCGGCCTTCAGTGCCCTGGCCCTGATCCTCGGCCCGCTGCTGGGTGGTCTGTTGCTGGAGCACCTGGGCTGGCAGAGCATTTTCCTGATCAACCTGCCCATCGGCCTGCTGGCCCTGGCCCTGGGCGGCTGGGGCATCAGCGAGCGCAAGCACCCCCAGCACGCCGCGCTCGACCCCTTGGGCCAGATCCTCAGCGTGCTCTGCCTCGGGGCCCTGACCTACGGCCTGATCGTCGCTGGCGAGGACGGTTTCGGCAGCCGCGAGGCGCTCACCTCATTGCTGCTGGCGACGCTGGCGCTGCTGGCCCTGATCCAGGTCGAGCGTCGAGTGCAGCGGCCTCTGGTGCCCATCACCCTGTTTCGCCAGCGACCCTTTGCGGTGGCCAACCTGGCCTCGTTCATCCTCGGGTTTTCCTGCTACAGCAGCCTGTTCTTCTTCTCGATCTTCCTGCAGCAGATCCAGGGCTGGTCCGCCGCCGACACCGGCCTGCGCATGCTTCCGCAGTTCGTGGTCACAGGTGTTGTATCGATGTTCTTTGGCCGCTTGCACCAGCGCATTCCCCTGCCCTGGCTGATGGTTGGCGGCTATGGCCTGGTAGGCCTGGCCATGAGCGCCATGGCCGGCTTCGATGCCCACACGCCCTACTGGCGGGTGGGTTCGCTGTTCGGTCTGCTGGGGCTGGGCATGGGCCTGGCGGTGCCGGCCACCGGGCTGGTGGTGATGGCCTGCGCACCGGCAGAGCGCGCCGGCATCGCCTCGGCCAGCATGAACGCCCTGCGCCAGACCGGCATGAGCGTCGGCATCGCCCTGCTCGGCAGCCTGATGAGCACCCGGGCAGTGCAAGTGCTCAGCGAATCCGGCGCCGCGGCCGGGTTCGACGGCGCCGCCGAACTGGCCCGGCAAGCGGTGACCGAACACCGCCTGCCGCTGCACGACCCGCTGTTCGCCGACCTCTATGGCGCCGCCATGACCAGCGGATTTGGCCTGGCCATGGCCCTGGCCGGTTGCGCCAGCCTGCTGGCCATGGGGCTGTTGCTGGGAACTCGCCAGCAAGCGGTCCGCGAGCCTGCCGGCAGCCCCGGCACCGGGCCGGCTCGTTGACAAGCGCCGTGGTGGCACCGACCCTCCAGGCCCGGGACCGCTACATCCGGCCTGACGACTAAGGCGCCATCCTCCCTGCCCGATGTCGCAAAGGCGTTGCTCAAGGTCGAATCCAGCCTGTCGCCCCAGCGCGCACTGTCCATACTCAAGGGCCTTGTCCCCTGGTAATGGAATACCCCCGTGAACCTGCCACCGGTCCTGCCTGACACCACCCCTGCCCTGGTCAACCCGCTACGCCTGGACCAGGACGATCTACGGCATTTCAAGGAGCGTGGCTTCATCAAGCTGCGGGGGTTGTTGACGCCTGCGGCCATCCTGCAACTGCGCGAGCTGGCCAACAGCCAACTGCGCCCGACCTCCTCGGGCACCTCGGCCCATGGCGACGGTTTCAGTCGCCTGACCCACCGGGTGACCCAGGTCGGCATCCTCGAACGCCTCTACCGGCAACCGGCCTTCGCCCAGGTGCTGACCCGCCTCAGCGGCTGCCGCCTGATCATGAGCGAGGCCCAGAGTTTCGAGCTGGGGGTGGGACGCTCGGGCTTTGCCTGGCACTACGACTCGCTGAACTTTCGCTACATCCGCCCCCAGGACCCGGCCTTCAGCCTGTGGATGCCGTTGCAGCCGATCCGCCCCGAAGTGCAAGGTGGCGGCATGGCCTGGGTGCCCCTGTCGCAATTCTCGGCCCAGGAGAATTTTCAGTTCTCGCGCCTGCTGGCAGGCAAACTGGCACGGGGCGAGTCGGTGGCCGAATTTTCCGCGCACCTGCACCAGACCTACTGCACGCCCGGGATGCTCACCGACAGCTTCGAAGCACAGCGCATCGAAGACTCGTTCGAACCCGGCGACGCCCTGCTGTTCAGCAAGTACCTGTGGCACCGCTCCAGCCCCTTGCTGGCCGGCGACCTGGAACGCCGCCAGGCTGTGACCCTGCGCCTGCTGGACTGGCGCGCATGCCTTGATCCACTGATGCAGGAAGGCGAAACCCGCAGCGCCGGTGGCCTGGGCATGGGCCTGGACGGTGGCCCGCTGAACCCAGTGTCCTACGGCTCGCGCTTCGTCGATATCACGCCCGGGGCACCGATCCGCAGCTCGGTCCATTGCGGGCCGATCCTCTGAACCAGGCTAGATCCCAGGCCCCAGCAGCACCTGCTGCTGCGCCGCACACTGCTCCACCAGGTAATCCCAGACCACCCGCAGCCGCACCGACTTGTGCAGCTCGCGGCGGGTGCTGATCCAGTAGGCGCGCTGGATGCTTTCCGCCGGCAGCAGCGGCACCAGTTGCGGGTCGGCGGCGGCCATGTAGCACGGCAGCACGGCGATCCCCAGGCCGGAACGGGCCGCTTCCTGCTGGGCAATGACACTGGTGCTGTGGAACACCACCTGGGGGTTGCGGCAGAAGCTGTTGAGGAACATCAGCTCCTGGCTGAACAAGAGATCATCGACGTAGCCGATCCAGGCATGCCGGCCCAGGTCCTCGCGGCTGCGCAAGAGCGGCGCGCGGTCCAGGTAGGCCTGGCTGGCGTACAGCGCCAGGCGGTAGTCGGTGAGCTTGCGGGTCACCAGCATGTCGGCGCTGGGGCGCTCCAGGTGGATGCTGATCTCCGCCTCACGGTTGAGAATGCTGACAAAGCGCGGCACCGCCACCAGTTCCACTTCCAGCCCCGGATACCGCTCGAACAGCCCAACCATGCGGCTGGCGAGAAACTTCACCCCCAGTCCCTCGGTGACCCCGACACGGATCTTGCCCAGGGGCGCGCTGGACTGGGTGATCTCTTCCTGCACCAGCAAGGCGACGTTTTCCATGGCCTCGGCGTGCTTGAGCAGCGCTTCGCCGGCTGGGGTCAGCTCGTAGCCCTGGGCGTGCTGGACGAACAGCGCGGCGCCCAGGGCCTTCTCCACCGCCTCGATGTGCCGGGCCACCGTGGCGTGGGTGGTGTTCAGCCGTCGCGCGGCGGTCAGCAGGCGGCCGCTGCGTTGCAGCTCAAGAAAGAAGCGCAGGTCATTCCAGTCGAACATGAGGTTTCCTTGCCGGAGTCGAAGGCCAACGCTGTTAGAAAACACACAGCGGGTGGGTAAAAACTAACATTCTTTTAACGAAAGCTAACAACTAGGATGGCTCCCAATAAGAACGAAAAACGAGGTTAAGGATGCTCCCTGCCTTTGACGCCTACGACTACATCGTGGTCGGCGCCGGCCCCGCCGGCTGTCTTCTGGCCAATCGCCTGTCGGCCAATCCCCAGCACCGTGTGCTACTGCTGGAAGCCGGTGGCCGCGACAACTATCCCTGGATCCACATCCCCGTGGGCTACCTGTTCTGCATCGGCAACCCGCGCACCGACTGGTGCTTCAAGACCGAGGCCGAGCCCGGCCTGCAGGGCCGCAGCCTGAGCTACCCGCGGGGCAAGGTGCTGGGAGGCTGCTCGTCGATCAACGGCATGATCTACATGCGCGGCCAGGCTGCCGACTACGACAGCTGGGCCGCTGAAGGCAACCCGGGCTGGGGCTGGGACCAGGTGCTGCCGCTGTTCAAGAAAAGCGAGAACCACTTTGCCGGCGGCAGCGAACTGCACGGCGCCGCCGGTGAATGGCGGGTCGAGCGCCAGCGCCTGTCGTGGCCGATCCTCGATGCCTTTCGCAGCGCTGCCGAGCAGAGCGGCATTCGCAACATCGACGACTTCAACGGCGGCGACAACGAAGGCTGCGGCTACTTCCAGGTCAACCAGAAGGCCGGGGTGCGCTGGAACGCCGCCAAGGCCTTTCTCAAACCCATCGCCCAGCGCCCGAATCTGGTGGTGCTGACCGGCATCGAGGTGCAGCGGCTGATCCTCGAGGACGGCCGCGCCACAGCGGTGCGGGCCAGTTGCCAGGGGCGCCTGGAGAACTTCAAGGCGCGCCGCGAGATCATCCTCTGCGCCGGCTCCGTCGGCTCGCCGAGCATCCTGCAGCGCTCGGGGATCGGCCCGGCGCCGCTCCTGCAACGCTTGGGGATCGGCGTCAGCCATGCCCTGCCCGGGGTGGGCGGCAACCTGCAGGACCACCTGCAACTGCGCCTGATCTACAAGCTGGAGAACGCCCGCACCCTGAACCAGATCGCGGGCAGCCTGTGGGGCAAGATGGGCATGGGCCTGCGCTACCTGTATGACCGCAGCGGTCCGCTGTCCATGGCCCCCAGCCAGCTCGGCGCCTTTGCCCGCTCGGGCCCGGAACAGACCCGGGCCAACCTGGAGTACCACGTGCAGCCGCTGTCCCTGGAGCGTTTCGGCGAACCGCTGCACGCCTTCCCGGCCTTTACCGCCTCGGTCTGCGACCTGCGCCCGCAGAGCCGTGGCCGGGTCGAGATCCGTTCCGTGGAGGCCGGCGATGCGCCGCTGATCCAGCCCAACTACCTGAGCCACCCCGAGGACCTGAGGGTCGCCGCCGACGCCATCCGCCTGACGCGACGCATCGTCAGCGCCCCGGCCCTGCAACCCTTCAAGCCCAGCGAATACCTGCCCGGCCCCGAGCTGCAAAGCACCGAGCAACTGCATGAGGCCGCGGCCCGCATCGGCACCACCATCTTCCATCCGGTGGGCACCTGCCGCATGGGCAGCGATGCCCAGGCGGTGGTGGACGCACAACTGCGGGTGCACGGCATTGCGGGGCTGCGCATCGCCGATGCCTCGATCATGCCGCGCATCACCTCGGGCAATACCTGCTCACCGACCTTGATGATCGCTGAAAAGGCCGCTGAACTGATCCTTGCCAGCGTCCCCAGGAGCACCGTCCAGCACAAGGAGCCCGCCACCCCGGCATGAGCGCAGGAGCCGGCTTGCCGGCGAAGGAACCCCCAAGGCCGGCACCTGGCTCACGGGCCTCTTCGCTGGCAAGCCAGCTCCTACGGATGAGGGAAACGAGGGTTCATCGTGCAGTCGCGGTGAATCTGCAACAGCGGCGCCGGAAACGGCGTCGGCAGTGGAACAACAACAATAATCACTGTAAGGAAGCCCCCTATGTCAGAACACGCACAGCCCCTGAACGCGCCCCTGCAGGACTCCACTGCCAAGGGCAGCCAGAAGGTCATCTTCGCGTCGTCCCTCGGCACGGTGTTCGAGTGGTACGACTTTTTCCTCTACGGCGCCCTGGCGGCGGTGATCAGCAAGCAGTTCTTCGCCGGGGTCAACGACACCACGGCCTTCATCTTCGCCCTGATGGCCTTTGCCGCCGGCTTCGTGGTGCGCCCCTTCGGCGCCCTGGTGTTCGGCCGCCTGGGGGACATGATCGGGCGCAAGTACACCTTCCTTGCCACCATCATCCTCATGGGCGTCGCGACCTTCGCCGTGGGCCTGTTGCCCAACTACGCCAGCATCGGCATCGCCGCGCCGATCATCCTGGTGGCCCTGCGCATGCTCCAGGGCCTGGCCCTGGGCGGCGAGTACGGCGGCGCCGCCACCTACGTGGCCGAGCACGCGCCCCAGGGCAAGCGCGGCCTGCACACCAGCTGGATCCAGTCCACCGCGACCCTGGGCCTGCTGCTGTCGCTGCTGGTGGTGCTGGCCTGCCGTTACTTCACCGGCGACCAGTTCGAGGTCTGGGGCTGGCGCCTGCCGTTCCTGCTGTCCATCGTGCTGCTGGGCATCTCCACCTGGATCCGCATGAGCCTGCACGAATCGCCGGCCTTCCTGAAAATGAAAGAGGAAGGCCGCGCCAGCAAGGCGCCGATCCGCGAATCCTTCGGCAAGTGGGAAAACCTCAAGGTGGTGCTGATCGCCCTGTTCAGCATCAATGCCGGGCAGGCGGTGACCTTCTATGCCGCGCAGTTCTACGTTTTGTTCTTTCTCACCCAGTTCCTCAAGATGGACCCGGCCCTGGCCAACAGCCTGCTGATCATCAGCGTGGTGATCGGCGCGCCGATGTTCATCTTCTTTGGCTGGCTCTCGGACAAGATCGGCCGCAAGCCAGTGCTGATGCTCGGCCTGCTGCTGGCCACGCTGCTGTACTTCCCGATCTTCAAGGCCCTGGCCCACTACGCCAACCCGGCCATCGACCAGGCCAGCCGCCAGGCGCCCATCAGCGTCACCGCCGACCCGGCCACCTGCACCTTCCAGTTCGACCCGGTGGGCAAGGCGCGCTTCGACAGCCCCTGCGACAAGGTCAAGACCTTCCTGGTGAAGCAGGGCCTGCCCTACAGCAGCATCGCCGCCCCCGCCGGCAGCCCGGTGCAGGTCAGCGTCGGTGATGTGAAGATCAACGGCTTCGACGAGGCCGCCCTGCGCGGCGCAGTGACCCTGGCCGGTTATCCGCAGCAGGCCGACAGCCAGAACGTCAACAAGACCATGGTGGTGGTGCTGATCGTCGCGCTGATCCTGATTGCCGCCATGTGCTACGGCCCGCTGGCGGCGCTGATGGTGGAACTGTTCCCGACCCGTATCCGCTACACCTCCATGTCCCTGCCCTACCACATCGGCAACGGCTGGTTCGGCGGTTTCCTGCCGACCGTGTCCTTTGCTCTGGTGGTCTACACCGGCGATATCTTCTATGGCCTGTGGTACCCGGTGCTGATTACCGGGGTCAGCCTGGTGGTGGGGTTGTTGTGCCTGCGGGAAACCCGGGACGTCGACATCAACCACAACTGAGCAGCGTGCTCGGGCTTGCCGACGGGGGCGGTCTTGCGGGCCTCTTCGCTGGCAAGCCAGCTCCTACGGTGGTCGGTGATAGTGCAGGGAGCCCGTAGGAGCCGGCTTGCCGGCGAAGGCGGCCTGGCGGGCCTCAGGTGTTGTTGCAGCCCTTGGCGATGGAGTCTTCGTTGGAGGTGTAAGGCCGTGAAGGCTCCAGATTCCACTCCGGCTTGTTGCGGGCGATGTTGAAGTGGCAGACCAGTTGCCGGCGCATGCTGCCCACGCTGCTGTCGCGGTTGTCCGGGTTGTTCTTCCACTGGGCGTCCAGGTAGTGGTCGCTGGCCAGTTCGTTGAAGAAGTTGTTGGTCTGGTTGTCCTTGACGTTGCGCCCGCAATCGGTGGGCGTGACTTCCAGGGTCATGACTTTCTTGCCGAAGCCCGGGTCATCACGTTCGATCCACACCGCACTCTGCACATAGCGATCGCAGCTGTTCTTCTCGGTGATCGGGTAGATCACCTGCTTCTTGTTGTCGTAGACGAAACTCGCGTCCTGCGCCGGCGTCTGCGGCAGCTTCATGTTGATCACCGGCAGGTACTGCTGCACGGCCTTGTACCACTGGATCTGGTTCAGCCGCGCACCTTCCAGGCCGCCATCCTCGGTGTAGAACAGGGCCAGGATCGAGGGCGATTGCGGCGGTTTTTCCTCCCACTTGGCCAGGCGCAGCTCATTCTGAGTGCCGAAGGATTCTGCGGCGATCTGCGCCATGGAGCGGATGCTCTGGTAGAACGCCGGGCCGGCGGCGCTGTTGCGTTCGTCACGTACATCGAAGGAACACTGGCGCGAGTGGTCGCCACGGTTCTGTCGGTAGTTGGCGCCCCATTGCTCGGCGGTGGTCACACCGATCTCGTGGCAGTATTTCTCGACATTGCCCGGGGTGCGCCGCGAGTCGGTGCAGCCCTGCTGCCCGCGGTCGTCGGTGGCGGCGTCGATGGGGAAGGAACAGAGCACCGCATAGTCCTGGTGATCCTTGGGGTTGCCGAAGATGGTGTCGAAGATGAAGCCGCTCTGCAGTCCGTAGGCCAGCTTGCGGAACTTCGAATCCTTGCGCAGGTAGGACGCCGATACGCCGCCGCTGGCCTGGCTTTTCGGGCTGATGCTGTAGAACTGGTAGTCGGTGGACGGCCAGGTGGCGCGAAACAGCACCCCGGAACACAGGAATGCCGGTTTCGACGGGCCGCCGCAATCCTGGCGGGTGTCGTTGTACAACTGGTTGAGGCGGGCCACCGTGTCGCTGCCCTGATCGGCCTGCACCGTGGGCAACAGGCACAGGCCGGCGAGGCCGATGGCAACGGCAATGGGGGTTCTGCGTGCTTTCATGGGGTGACTTCCGTGTGGTGTGTAAACCCTGGCCAGCCAAGTCGTGGTCCGGCAATAAGCAGAAGATAGAAGCGCTGGTTGGCCCTGATGGACTTTTCCCGGCCTGTGTCCCCGATCCCCACCACCGGCAGCAGGCGCACGGCGATGGCTTGAATAAAACGCCGCATTGCGCCACTGTCTCGGCACTTTTTCCGGCGGAGACCGAACATGCTGTTGATCTTGCCCGCAGTGGTGGCCCTGGCCCTGATCCTGGTGTTCTGGCGCCGTCAGAAAGCCCTCACGGCCTTGCGTCGGGAAGCCCACATCCGCAACTTCACCCTGCCGCCGCGCTTGTTCGAGCCCCTGCGCACCCAGCACCCACACCTGAACCTCAAGGACTGCCAGCTGGTGGCCCAGGGCTTGCGCCAGTTCTTTCTCGCCTACCTCAAGAGCGGCCAGCGCTACGTGTCGATGCCGTCCCAGGTGGTGGACGACCTGTGGCACGAATTCATCTTGCATACCCGGGACTACCAGCAGTTCTGCAACCAGGCCTTCGGCCAGTTCCTCCACCACACCCCAGCGGCGGTGCTCGGCCAGAACGCCGCGCAACAAAGCGACAACGGCCTGCGCCGGGTCTGGCGCCAGGCCTGCCTGGAAGAGAACATCAACCCGGCCCAGCCCAGCCGCCTGCCACTGCTGTTCGCCCTGGACACCAAGCTGAAGATCGCCGGGGGCTTTCACTACGTCGCCGACTGCCAGTCCCTGCGCCGCCTGACCGACAACGGCGGCAGCGCCACCCTGGTGCACTGCGGCAGCGAGCTGCACAGCAGCTCCCTGGACAGCGACTCTTCCGGCAGCAGCAGCGACAGCGACAGCTCGCGTTTCGGCGGTGATGGCGACAGTGGTGGCAGCGATGGTGGCGGGGGCGACAGCAGTGGCTGCGGGGGCGGAGGTTGTGGCGGCGGGGGTGGTGACTGAAATTCGCCAAAGAGCGGCACCTTGAGGCGCCGCTCCCGTTACCCAGGGTCGATCAGGCGACGATGTCGGTGACCGCCGCCTGGCCCACGGTACCCACGGCGAAGTCCACCGCGCCATGACCGGTCAGGTCGATCATCAGGCTGGTCTGGTTGGTTTCGGCGTAGTAGGTGAGGATCGCGTCGCCGGCATGCCCGGTGAAGCCGCTGACGAAGTTCAGGGTGGCGCCACCAGAGGCGAATTGCGGGATCCCGGTGAGGTCGATCTTGTCCTCGCCGCTGACGAAATCCATGATCCAGTCCGGGGCGTCGAAGGTCGAATCCGCGGCCGCGCCGTAGACGAAGGTATCAGCCCCCGCCCCACCCCACAGGGTGTCGCCACCGCCACCGCCATAGATGATGTCGTTGCCGGCACCGCCTTCGAGGATGTTCGCCGCAGCGTTGCCGATCAGCAGGTCATTGCCCGAGCCGCCGATGGCGTTTTCCACCGTCACGCCATGGGCGATGGACACGTTGCCCACCAGGCCGCCGACATCGGAGAAGCCCCCTTCATTGAGATTGATCTTCTGGTTCTGGGTGAAACCCGAGAAATCCAGGGTATCGTTGCCGCCGCCGTCCCAGACCGCGAACACCAGCTTGTCCGAAGCGCTGTGGGCGCTGTAGAAGTCCCGACCGGTGTTGGAGTTGAAGCCGTAGACAGTGTCGTCGGCACGGGTTTCCAGGTTGGCGCCATAGAGCTTCTGCACCGCAACGATATCGTCCAGCAACGGCGCCGAGGCGTAGGCACCGCCGCCGTCCTTGCTGAAGTCCTGCCCGGTGTTGCTCTCACTCCAGTAGCTCATCAGGCTGTAGCCGCGGGTGTCCTGGGCGTAGGTCACGTCGTTGTAGGTCGGGCTGCCGCTGCCGGCGTTGTACACGCCCGGGTGGGACAGGCCCAGGCTGTGGCCGATTTCATGGGTCAGGGTCTGGCGGCCGTAGTTGCCGTTGCCCGGGGTTTCGTTGACCCGGTACTGGTCGTTGATCAGGTACCAGGACTGGCCATCGTAGCTGCTGCCGGAAGGCAGGTAGGCAAAGGCCGCGCCGCCGGTGCTGACACTGTAGTTGCCGAAGCTCATGTGGCCGTCGCCACCCTTGGCCGCTTCAGTGAAGGTCACGTTGGCCACGTCCGCCCAGGATTGCAGGGACAGCAGCGCCTGGGCTTTTTGCAGTGCGCTGAACTCGCTGAAGCTACCCAGGGCCGGGTTGTAGTTGGCCGGTTTTTCGGTGAGGAAGCTGTAGCTCAGGTCGATCTTGCCGTCGCCGTTCTGGTCGTGCCAGGACAGGCCTTTGCGCAGGATCGAATCCGCCGCCTGGTCGGCGGTGAAGGATGGCTTGCCGTTCACCAGCTCGCTGCCGCCACGGTCATACAGGTGGCTGAAGGCCAGAACTTGCTGGTAGGCATGGCTGGCCTGAGCGGCTGAATCGATGCCGTTGCCGACTGCTTCCGAGAGTGCTTTTGACATTGCTACGTCCTTGTTCCAGACAAAAAATCCGATAGGACAGCTGCGACCCCGCCTGCGAGATCGTCCTATCACTCGCCCATTGAGGCGCTGGAAACCTGACATATCCGTCAGCCGTGAGTCCACGGTTTTTTTTGTCCTACAAAGCTCCCGGAACGCTCTGGCACGGGGTAAATTTTCCACTCGCACGAGGGGGCGCCAAGGGATAGGCTAAACACCGCACCGGGGCCCCGCGGCCCTCTTTGGATAGGAGTCTGTGATGCGCAAAATCCTGTTTCTGGGCACCTTGCTGATCCTTGCCGGCTCGGCCCACGCCGAAGGCATTCCACTGTTCAACGTCTCCTGCCCGGGCAATCTGGCAGTCAGCGCCGACCAGGGCGGCCCGGTTTACATCAACGGCAAAGCAGTCAAGAACAGTGCCGTGGATGACCGGCATTTCCAGGTCAAGACGGCAGAAATCAGCCTGTCCATCAGCGTCGAGGACGACGAATCGGTGACCGTCAAGTACACCGACAAGCATGGCGCCAGTGGTCTCTGCGAAGCCGTGGACGACTGAGCCCTCTCCCCTTTTGCCTCACAACCTCAAGAGCCGTGCATGCACATCAGCGCAATTCCCTTCGCCACCACCGACTGGTCGAGCATCGAACCCACCGAGCATCGCGGCGAAACCGGCAGCGCCTTCTGGCGCACCCGGCAGTTCGGTGAAATTCGCGTGCGCATGGTGGAGTACAGCCCCGGCTACCTGGCCGACCACTGGTGCTCCAAGGGCCACATCCTGTTGTGCCTGGAAGGCGAGCTGCACACCGAGCTGGAGGACGGCCGGCGGTTCGTCCTGACCCCGGGCATGAGCTACCAGGTGGCGGACAACGCCGAGCCGCACCGCTCCTTCACCGCCGTGGGGGCCAAGCTGTTCGTGGTGGATTGAAGCGCTTCAGAACAGGCCCATCTGCCCACCCACCAGGGTGCTGAAATCGTCCTGCACGAACGGCAGGATGGCGTCCGCCACCGGTTGCAACTGACGGGTCAGGTAGTGCTCGTAGTCGATGGCCGCGCGGCGGTTTTCCAGGGGCTCGGGGCCGGCCAGGGTGATGACGTAGCTGATCCAGCCGCCGTTCTGGTACTGCAATGGGCGGCCCTGCTCGCGGTTGTATTCGTCCGCCAGGCGCGCCGCGCGGACATGGGGCGGCACGTTGCGCTCGTAGTCGTCCAGGGGGCGGCGCAGGCGCTTGCGGTAGATCAACAGGTCATCCAGTTGCCCGGCCAGGGTGCGTTGCACGTAGTCGCGCACATAGTCCTGGTAGGGCTGGCGGTGGAAGATGCGCTGGTACAGCTCCTGCTGGAATTCCCGGGCCAGGGGCGACCAGTCGGTGCGCACCGTCTCCAGGCCCTTGTAGACCATCTCCTGGCTGCCATCGGCGCGCTGCACCAGGCCGGCGTAGCGCTTCTTGCTGCCCTCCTCGGCGCCACGGATGGTGGGCATCAGAAAGCGTTTGTAGTGGGTTTCGAACTGCAACTCCAGGGCGCTTTCCAGGCCGTATTGCTGCTGCAGGTGATCACGCCACCACTGGTTGACGTGGGCCACCAGGGCACGGCCGATCAGGGCTGCCTGTTCCTCGTCATGCAGGCCGCCGAGCCAGACGAAGGTGGAATCGGTGTCGCCGTAGATCACCTGATGCCCCTGGGCTTCGATCAACTGCCGGGTACGGGCCATGATCTCGTGGCCACGCAGGGTGATGGAGGACGCCAGGCGCGGGTCGAAGAAGCGACAACCGCTGGAACCCAGCACGCCGTAGAAGGCGTTCATGATGATCTTCAGGGCCTGGGACAGCGGCGCGTTGTGCTCGCGCTTGGCCACTTCCCGGCCCTCGGCGACCCGGGTCACGATCGATGGCAGGCAATGCCGGGTGCGGGAGAAACGCGCGCCGCGAAAGCCCGCTACCGAATGCTGCTCGTCCGGTTGGCGCAGGCCTTCCACCAGCCCCACCGGGTCGATCAGGAAACTGCGGATGATCGACGGATACAGGCTCTTGTAGTCCAGCACCAGCACCGACTCGTAGAGCCCGGGCCGCGAATCCATGACGAAACCGCCGGGGCTGGCCTGGGGCGGCAGCTCGCCCAGGTTGGGGGCGACAAAGCCCTGGCGATGCATCAGCGGCATGTACAGGTGGGTAAAGGCCGCCACCGAACCGCCGCTGCGGTCGGCGGGCAGGCCGGTGACCGTGGCCCGTTCCAGAAGAAAGGTCAGCAACTCGGTCTTGGCGAAGATCCGCGTCACCAGCTCGCAGTCCTTGAGGTTGTAGCGGGCCAGGGCCGGCTTGTCCTCGGCAAACATGCGGTTGATCTCGTCCATGCGCTGGTAGGGGTTGTCGATCGACTTGCCCTCCCCCAGCAGGGTCTGGGCGACGTTTTCCAGGCTGAAGGAAGGGAAGCTCCAGGTCGCCGAACGCAATGCCTCGATGCCATCGATGATCAGGCGGCCGGCGGCCGAGGCGAAATAGTGGGTACGGCTGCCGTGCTCGCGCCACTGCATTTCCTCGCCACCACGCCCCAGGCGCAGCGGCACCGCCAGGCGCCGGGCATGTTCGTGGAGTACGCGCAGGTCGAACTGCACCAGGTTCCAGCCGATGATCGCGTCGGGGTCATGCTCGGCCAGCCACTGGTTGAGCCTCTCCAGCAACTGCTCGCGGCTGGCGCAGAACTCCAGGTCGAAATCCACCGCACTGTCGTCGTCCCGGGCCTTGCCGAGCATGTACACCTGGCGCTGGCCGCAACCTTCCAGGGCAATGGAATACAACTCGCCGCGCTCGCTGGTCTCGATGTCCAGGGACACCAGCTTGAGGCTCGGCCGGTAGTTTGGCGCCGGCTTCATCTGCGCCTCCAGCAACAAGCCATCGGGGCCGGGCTGGCCGCCGAAGGACACCGGCGCGGTGATGAAGCGCTCCATCAGGTAGCGCTCGGGCGGCCGCACATCGGCTTCGAATACCTCCACCCCGGCGCGCCGCAAGGTCTTCTCCAGGCGCATCAGCTGATTGTGCTGCGGGCAGTACAGGCCCAACACCGGACGCTGGTGGAAGTCACGCAGCTGCAAGGGGCGCAGTTGCACATCCGGGTCGTCGGTCAGCAAGCGCTCGGCCTGGGCCCGCTGCGCCGCCGGGATAAAGGCCACGGAAGTCTGCAACGGCAGGCGGATCTGGCGCGGCCCCTGGTCGGTGGCCAGCCAGAAATCGACTTGCGTGCCCGCCGGCGTATCGCGCCAGTGCCGAGTCAGGACGAAGCCTTGTTGTACATCCACCGCTGCAACCTCAGAACATTTCAAGGCGCCGATTCTACCTGCCCAGCCCTGCGTTGGGGGGGCCGGATGATGGCTTTTCGGCTTTTGTCAGACAATATGTAGTGCCTGAAAATTTTCACTACAAAACCGTTGACGAGAGGATTTCGGCCTTGCATGATGCAGACGTCTCCCCGATCGGGGGACGAGGCAAAGGTGTTATGAGCAAGCTCGTCTGACCGCCGAGCTGTGACCCGGATGTGTACTGCCCACAAGGCAGATTGATGAAACTGACCTGGCATTGACCGTCCAGTACCAAGACGGGAAGCCGGCGAAAACTCTTCAAGATGCTTGTGGCCGATGGTGGGAATGTCGGCAGCTTCATCCAGGTTTACGCTGCTTCTCTTCGTTGTGACGCTATTGCGTAGCAGTTAATCAAGGCAACTACACGCATCAGGCTCTGGGCCTTATCTGTATCCGACAGACACCCTCTGTCGCCCTGTTTCCGGTATCAGGGTTCAACTTACCGACGTAGCAAGATGAATTAGCGAATCAACTTAGATAGATCGATAAATGGTCAAGGGGGCTACAAATGAATCTTAATAACCAACCCACTATTGATGAATTGGCACGTATGTTCGCCGCACAGAAAGACAGCCACGACAGCCACATCCTGTGGATCGCCAAGTCGGGCCAAGTGCATATCGACTGCCTGTCGCCCCATAGCCATGAAGCAGAGTTCGACCAGAACAACCGGGACCTCGCGGCCCGCCTGAAGATGTACCGCCGCGGCCAGGGCTACGTCGGCAAGAAAGCCGCCGCCGACAAGGACTTCATCGGCCGGGTCCTGGAGACCCTGAAAGCCGAATGGCAATCGCTGCGGGATAAATCGGAAGTTCGGGTTATTGATCGGTTCTGCTAAGTAACACGATCAATTCGTTAATCAACAACTAGTTGTTTAAACAATTGAATGGGCGCTCTTCATGAGCGCCCATTTTTATTGAAGCCAATTTCAAACCCATAGGAGCCGGCTTGCCAGCTCCTACAGCTCAGAACGCAAAACACGAACACCCAAACGCCCCCCAGAACCCCTGGAAGTCACTCACCGGTACATTGGACATGCGCGCTTTCTGGTGCCCGTGGGCATGCACCGCGCACGGGCCGCTGCACTGGTGCACCTGGTTCTGCAACGGTGCGCCGGGTTTCCAATGACCCGGCACCTTGGCCACCGGCGACCAGTCCGGGGTCACCGGCAGGCTCGGTGGGGCGAGTTGGTCGAAGTCACCGGCGGCATGCACCACCTTGCCATCCACTACGGTGAGCAGGGACTCGATCCACTTGATCGCCTCTTCCTCGACGCTGAAGTAGTCCGCCGACAGGGCCACCAGGTCCGCCAGTTGCCCGACCTTGATCTGGCCCTTCTTGCCCTGTTCCGAGGAGAACCAGGCGCTGCCGTGGGTGTAGAGCTCCAGCGCGGTATCGCGGCTCAGGCCCTGGGGGTACAGCTCCAGCCCGCCGACAGTCCGGCCACTGACCATCCAGTACAGCGAAGTCCAGGGGTTGTAGCTGGAGACTCGGGTGGCGTCGGTGCCGGCGCCCACCGGAATGCCTTCGGCGAGCATGCGCTGGATCGGCGGGGTCATTTCGGCGGCCTTGGCGCCGTAGCGCTCGACGAAGTACTCGCCCTGAAAGGCCATGCGGTCCTGGATCGCGATGCCGCCGCCCAGGGCCCTCACCCGTTCGATGTTCTTCGGGCTGATGGTTTCCGCATGATCGAAGAACCACGGCAGGCCGTTGAAGGGAATGTCGCGGTCGACCTTCTCGAACACATCGAGCATCCGCGAGATGGATTCATCGTAGGTGGCGTGCAGGCGGAACGGCCAGCGCTGCTCCACCAGGTGGCGCACCACCGGTTCCAGCTCCTGCTCCATGTTCTGCGGCAAATCGGGACGCGGTTCGAGGAAGTCCTCGAAATCCGCAGCGGAAAACACCAGCATCTCCCCTGCCCCGTTGTGCCGCAGGAAGTCGTCGCCCTGGCCGTAGGTGACGCTGGAGGTCCAGTGCTTGAAGTCCGCCAGTTCTTCCTTGGGCTTCTGGGTAAACAGGTTGTAGGCGATGCGCACGGTCAGTTGCTGCTGGGCCGCCAGCTGGTTGATCACCTGGTAGTCGTCGGGGTAGTTCTGGAAGCCGCCGCCGGCGTCGATGGCGCTGGTGACCCCCAGGCGGTTGAGCTCGCGCATGAACTGGCGGGTGGAGTTGACCTGGTACTCCAACGGCAGCTTGGGGCCCTTGGCCAGGGTCGCATACAGAATCATCGCGTTGGGCCGGGCGATCAGCATGCCCGTGGGGTTGCCGTTGCCATCGCGGAGGATCTCGCCCCCCGGCGGGTTCGGCGTGTTGCGGTCGTAGCCCACCACCCGCAGCGCGGCTCGGTTGAGCAAGGCGCGGTCATACAGGTGCAGGACGAACACCGGGGTATCCGGCGCCGCCTGGTTCAGTTCTTCCAGGGTCGGCATGCGTTTCTCGGCAAACTGGAATTCGTTCCAGCCGCCCACTACCCGTACCCATTGCGGCGCCGGGGTGCGCAGGGCCTGTTCCTTGAGCAGGCGCAGGGCGTCGGCCAGGGACGGCACGCCCTCCCAGCGCAGCTCCAGGTTGTAGTTCAGGCCGCCGCGGATCAGGTGCAGGTGCGAGTCATTGAGCCCGGGGATCACCGTGCGCCCCATTAGGTCGATGACCTGGGTGCCGGCGCCGCGCAGGGCCATGGCCTGGGCATCATTGCCCACGGCGATGAAGCGCCCGTCCTTGATCGCCACCGCGCTGGCCCGGGGTTTGGCCCGGTCCACGGTGTGCAGGCGGCCGTTGAACAGAATCAGGTCGGCAATTGCATCGGGTTTCATGGCATTGCTCCAAACGAAGGTCGGGAAGGAATCAGGCCGCACTGCGTGGCTGCAGCCAACGGCTGAACAGGCGCGTGACCCGGGGCATGAACACGTAGACCACCAGCAGCACGATGCTCAGGGTGATCAGCACCGTGGCCGGCACATAGCCGCCAAGCCAGGGCAGTTGGGCGAACAGCGGTTTCCACAGCTGCGGCACCAGGAAGCTCAGCGGCAGGATCACCAGGAAGGTCACGCAGGCCTGCTTCCAGCGCGGTGGTGGGGTTGGCGCAGCAGCGTCCTGAGGGGTGAACCAGAACTCGCGGTCGGCGTTGATTTCGGTCTGGTCGCCATCGGCCAGCAGGTGCTGGGCCTGTTGCACCAGCTCGCGGCGGTCGGCGGAATCCAGCCAGTGCTGCAACTGCTCGGTGCTGGCAAAACGCAGCACGCTGGTGAACAACCCGAGGCCGCCGCTGTGGCCACGCACCACGTCGATGCCCAGGTGCCCCGGATAGCTGCGGGCCTTGGCGATGATCTGCCGCAGCCAGGTTTCATAGGCCTGATCCTGGCCCTGCTTGATCCGGTGACGGACCAGCAGGGTCACGACACCGTCGGTGAGTTCGATGTTCATCAGAGGGCTCCAGGGTCTGCTAGGAGATGCATTCGCGCATCACAGTTAAGGCCCGTAGGGGCTGGCTTGCCAGCGAAGCGGTGGGTGCGATCGCATTCGCCGGCCAGCCGGCGCCTACAGCTGACGTTGCGGGGCCTTGTGCACCATGCTGTAGGCGTAGTCCACGCCCATGCCATAGGCACCACTGTGTTCCAGTACCAGGCCCATGACGGCGTCGTAGCTATCCTTGTGCGCCCAGTCGCGCTGGTACTCCAGCAGCACCTGCTGCCAGGTCACCGGTACCGCGCCGGCCTGGATCATCCGCTGCACGGCCATGTCGTGGGCCTCCTGGCTGGTGCCGCCAGAAGCGTCGGTGACGATGTACACCTCATAACCTTCGGCCATGGCCTCCAGGGCCGGGAAGGTCAGGCAGACCTCGGTCCACAGCGCCGCCATCACCAGTTTCTTGCGCCCGGTGGCCTTCACCGCCTCCACCAGCTTGCGGTCTTCCCAGGAGTTCATCGACGTGCGCTCGATGGGCTGCTGGCCGGGAAACACCGCCAGCAGTTCCGGCCAGATGTAGCCGCTGAAGCTTTCGGTCTCCACCGAGGTGAGGATGCTCGGCACGTTGAAGATCCTGGCCGCCTTGGCCAGGGCCACGGTGTTGTTCTTCAGGGTCTGGCGATCGATCGATTGCACGCCGAAGGCCATCTGCGGCTGGTGGTCGATGAGGATCAGGGCGGAGTTGGTCGGGTTGAGCAATTCACGAATGGACATGGCGCGTTCCTTTTGCAGTCAGAGAGTGAGGGTCGAACATGACCGGCTGATGGCGCTGCTTGCGCCCCGTGGCGTCCGGCTTGGTGGCTAATCTAGGGCCTGGCAGAAAAAGGAACAATTACCTAAAATCGAGAATCATTGATTCTAAAACAGGGACAATCATGGACCGTATCGAATGCATGCGCGCCTTCGTCGTCACCGTCGACGAAAACGGCTTTGCCGCAGCCGCCCGCGCCATGGACGTGCCCCGTTCCAAGGTCAGCAAACAGATCCAGGCGCTGGAAGAGGCCATCGGCGTGCAACTGCTGCAACGCACCACCCGCAGCCTGCGCCTGACCGAAGCCGGTGCCGAGTACTACGAAAGCGTTCGGGAAGTGCTGGCCGCGGTGGACGAGGCCGAACAGCGCGCGCGCGATGGCATCGCCGAGTTGCGCGGAGTGCTGCGAGTCAATGCACCGATGTCCTTCGGTCTGCGTCGGCTCGGGCCGCTGGTGCCGCTGTTCCACGAACAGCATCCGCTGATCGAGTTGCAACTGGTGCTCAGCGACCAGCAGGTGGACCCGCTGCGCGGCGGCTTCGATGTCACCCTGCGCATTGCCAGCCTGCCGGACTCGTCCATGGTGGCCCGCCAGCTGGCACCGGCACCGCGGATCATGGTGGCCTCTCCCACCTACCTGGCCCGGGCCGGCATCCCGCGCCAGCCCAAGGACCTGAGCAGCCACCAGTGCCTGAACTATGGCTACCTGCAAAGCGGCGTCAGCCTGCAATTGAGCAACGGCAGCGACGTGCAGCGAGTGCATGTCACCGGGCCGCTGCACGCCAACAACGGCGACCTGCTGGCCCAGGCCGCCGAGGCCGGCATGGGCATCGCCCTGCTGCCGGATTTCATCGTCGAGGACGCCCTGGCGGCCGGGCGCCTGGTGCCGGTGCTCTGCGAATGGCAGGCGCCGCCCATCAGCATCAACGTGGTCTACCCCTCTGCACGGCGGGTGCCGCAGAAAACCCGGGCCTTCATCGACTTTCTGGCGGGGCACCTGACCCAGAAAACCGCGGGCTGAACCTTGCAGCGGACGAACGTACGCCTTCACCCGCAGGCGGGCTCCTACACTCAACACAGGTTCCCGCTACTGGCGCAGCACATCATGAAAATCTCCCTCAGGCTGGCCGTTTCCAGCATCCTCGGTGCCCTCGCCTACCTGGGCCTGGCGATCTGGGGCATGGGCGGTTTCTCCGCCTTCTTCGGCCATCCACAGTTGACCCTGATCGCCATCGCCACCCTGCTGATGGTGGTCGCCGTGCTGTACAGCGAAGTCAACCTGAGCAGCGGCGAGCAGGAAGACCAGGGCAACCGCTGGGTGCTGCCGGTGTTCGGGGTGATCGGCCTGTTGAGCGGCTTCGTCCCGGCCTACAGCGACCGCATCGATTTCTGCACCTTCGGCGGCGAAGGCCTGCGCTGGCTCGGGGCTTTGCTGTTCATCCTCGGCGGCGGGCTGCGGCTGTGGCCGGTGTTCATCCTCGGCCGGCGCTTCAGCGGGCTGGTGGCGATCCAGCCCAACCACCACCTGGTGGTGGACGGCCTCTACCGCCACCTGCGCAACCCCAGCTACCTGGGCCTGCTGGTGAATGCCCTGGGTTGGGCCCTGGCGTTTCGCTCGGGGCTGGGGTTGTTGCTGGCAGCACTGACCCTGGTCCCGCTGATCGCGCGGATTCATGCCGAGGAGGCCTTGTTGCTCAAGCATTTCGGCGAGGAATACGAGGCCTATCGCGCCCGCAGCTGGCGCCTGCTGCCGGGCCTGTACTAAGGCTCTGTAAAAAAAATCAGACACGCCTGGCAGCCAGGACGCGCCGCTCTAGCACGTGGCTTTCATCATGAACGCAAGCCTCTCGCCAAGGGGCTTGCGCCCTTTACCCCCCTTACATTGGCCTGCGCTTTCTTGCAGTATTGATCCGCCCTGGAGGCTCGCCACAGCAGTTCGCATCCTCCAGCGCCCGGTGTAAACCAAGAATAATCACCCCGAACTCGACAGCGAGATCACCCGGCAGATGCATCCCCAGAGCCCGTTCCACGGATTGGCCTGCACCCGCTCCACGGCCCCGCGCCTTGGCGGTGGTACGCTTGTCGACGCTCGTATCGCACTGCCCTGCCACTCCCCGCTGCACCCTGCCCAACGCCCTTGTGAGGTGCATGAGGTGCGCGCTGGCGTCATCGGTTTTCTCTTCCTGGACAGGCCCTGCCCATGAAGCTTCTGGTCAACCTGCCCATGGCCCTGTGCCGTTCCCGCCTGCGCCATTCCTCACGCCCTCCGGATCACTCGCCGCTGGCCTGATCGCGCTTCTGCGTGGTCCCTTCCAGACCTGATTTCTGCCCTTGCAACCGGCCCGTGCGCGGCGTCGTTGCAGGACCTGAAAACCTGCGCGCCCCACGGGCGCCAAGCGAGTCCAAACATGAATTTTGCAGCCCTAGACGAAGCCCGGAGTTTCCTCGCCGCCAACCCCGATATCGACATGATCGAGCTGTTCATTCTCGACGCCAACGGCGTGCCCCGGGGCAAGCTGTTGCACCGCGAAGAACTGCTGGCGGTGTACGAAAGCGGCCGGCCCCTGCCCAGCACCATCCTTGGCCTGACCCTCAACGGCGACGACGTGGAGAACTCCGGCCTGGTCTGGGATGTGGGCGATATCGACTGCCGTGCCTACCCCCTGGCCGGCAGCCTGGTACGCCTGCCCTGGCGGCAGATCCCTACCGCCGCGGTGCAGGTCAGCATGCACCCGCAGGAGGGCCTGCCCGCCAGCATCGCCGACCCGCGCCACCTGCTGATCAAGG
Source organism: Pseudomonas sp. GW822-FHT06D10 (assembly GCF_058799535.1). Classification (NCBI taxonomy): domain Bacteria; kingdom Pseudomonadati; phylum Pseudomonadota; class Gammaproteobacteria; order Pseudomonadales; family Pseudomonadaceae; genus Pseudomonas; species Pseudomonas sp. GW822-FHT06D10. The sequence goes on from NZ_JBXALN010000004.1 coordinate 271,471, forward strand.
TGATCGACGGCCTCAAGGCCGAGGGTTACCACCCGGTGATGGCCTGCGAGCTGGAGTTCTACCTGCTGGACGCCAAGCGCGACGGCAATGGCCGGCCGCAACCCGCGCTGGACGCCGACGGCGGTCGCCCGCGCAGCACCCAGGTCTACGGCCTGCGCGAGCTGGAGCAGATCGAACCGTTCCTCGCCGACCTCTACGCCGCCTGCAAGCTGCAAGGCATTCCGGCGCGCACGGCGATCTCCGAATACGCCCCCGGGCAAGTGGAGATCACCCTGGAACACGGCGACGCCCTGGAAGCCATGGACCAGGCCGTGCGCTACAAGCGCCTGGTCAAAGCCGTGGCCCACAAGCACGGGATGCAGGCCACCTTCATGGCCAAGCCTTTCGATCACCTGGCCGGCACCGGCATGCACATGCACGTGAGCATCGCCGACGCCGCGGGCCGCAACCTGTTCGCCAGCCAAGACCCGGCCGGCACCCCGCTGTTGCGCCAGGCGGTGGGCGGCATGCTCGCGTCCCTGTTGGAGTCGCTGCTGCTGTTCTGCCCCAACGCCAACTCCTACCGGCGTTTCCAGAGCAACAGCTACGCGCCCCTGGCCCCCACCTGGGGCGTCGACAACCGCACCGTGAGCCTACGGGTGCCCGGCGGCCCGGCCAATAGCCGGCACATCGAGCACCGCATCTGCGGTGCCGACGCCAACCCCTACCTGGCAGCGGCGGCGATTCTCGCCGGCATCCATCGCGGCCTGCGGGAAAACCTCGACCCCGGCGAGCCGGTACAGGGCAATGGCTACGCCCAGGCCACCGAACTGCTGCCCACCGACTGGCTGACCTCGCTGGTGGCCCTGGAGCAATCGGCCTGGGCACGGGATGCCCTGGGCTCCGAATTCCTCGGTGTGTACCTGGCGGTCAAGCGTGCCGAGTACCGCCAGTTCATGGCCGAAGTCGGCGAGCAGGACTGGCGCTGGTACCTGACCCAGGCCTGAGGTCCGTCGCCGATCTGCCGCGCAGGGCTCAGGCGCATCCATTGCATGCCGGACCCGCCGGCCCATCGACCGATTTCAAAGCCCTGGCCGCTGCCTGCCCGCAGCGGCCCGGCTCACTTTTTTGCGAGGTTCTATCTATGACAGCCGCCTTCGATCCGCGGACCCCGGCAGCCGAGCGCTGCCCCAGCTACTACAGCGCCACCCTGAACCAGGAAACCCACTACCCGACCCTGCAAGGCACTCATCAAGTGGATGTGGTGATCATCGGCGGCGGCTTCACCGGCGTCGCCAGCGCGGTGGAACTGGCCGAGCGTGGCCTGAAAGTCGCCATCGTCGAAAGCCACAAGATCGGCTGGGGCGCCACCGGGCGCAATGGCGGCCAGGTCACCGGCAGCCTCTCCGGCGATGAAGCCATGCGCAAGCAGATGCGCCGCCACCTGGGCGAGGAAGTGGACGATTTCATCTGGCACCTGCGCTGGCGCGGGCACCAGATCATCCAGCAGCGAGTGGAAAAATACGCCATTGCCTGCGACCTCAAGCACGGCCACCTGCACGCGGCCTACAAGCCCAGCCACCTGCCGGGCCTGCGCGCCGACTACGAAGAAGCGGTGCGCCGCGGCATGGGCGACGAGGTCAGCCTGCTGGACCGGGCCCAGGTCCGCGGGCTGCTGGAAAGCGAGCTCTACCACGGCGCCATCAAGAACACCCGCAACCTGCACCTGCATCCGTTGAACCTGTGCATCGGCGAAGCCCGGGCTGCCGAAAGCCTGGGGGCGCTGATTTTCGAACACAGCGAAGTGCTGGAGATCATCCACGGCGAGCGCCCGGCGGTGGTCACTGCCCAGGGCCGCATCGATGCCCGGCAAGTGCTGCTGGCGGGCGATGTGTACCACAAGCTGGAACCGAAGAAACTCAAGGGCAAGATCTTCCCCGCCATGGGCGGCATCGTCACCACCGAGCCCCTGGGCGACCTGGCCAAGCGCCTCAACCCCGAGGACCTGGCGGTCTACGACTGCCGCTTCGTGCTCGACTACTACCGCATGACCGCCGACGGCCGCCTGCTGTTCGGCGGTGGCGCCAACTACAGCGGCAAGGACTCGCGGGACATCGCCGGCGAACTGCGCCCGTGCATCGAACGCACCTTCCCGGCGCTCAAGGGCGTAGGCATCGATTTCCAGTGGAGCTGCGCCATGGGCATCGTGATCAACCGCATCCCGCAGCTGGGCAAGCTCTCGGACAACGTCTGGTACTGCCAGGGCTACTCCGGGCATGGCGTGGCCACCACCCACATCATGGGCGAGATCATGGCCCAGGCCCTGACCGGCCACCTCGGCCACTACGACACCTTCGCCGCCTGCCAGCACATCCGCGTGCCCTTCGGCGACCAGTTGGGCAACCCGATGCTGGCGGCGGGCATGTGGTACTACCAGATGCTGGAGAAATTGCGCTGAGGGCACGACGCGAGTCGGGCGGCAGCCGAGGCTCCAGCAAAGCTTGATGAGCCGGCCCTTTGTTCAGTAGGCTGCCCGCCCCTCGAAGGCATGGACCGCCCCGAACCCGCGGGCGGTCCCTGTGCTTCGTCTTGTAAAGACCCGCCCAAGCCTGAGGCTTGGGCCCAGCGAGACCGCCGTTATCCGAGTCCTCGACCAGGAAAGAATCGACCGCATCAATCAAGACCTCACCCGCGCCTGGAAGGCTGATGTTGAAACCACCTGCGTCCTCTCGGGCATCCTGCTGCTCCCCTGCCTCATCCTCATCTGCCTGCTGGATGGCCCGCTGTTCGCCAAGGTCATCCTGTGCACCTTCCTCTGCCTGATGGTCGGTGGCTGGTGCACCGCCAAGTGGCTCAACGCCCAGGCGCAACCCAGGACCGACATCACGGGCGTGAAAGTGGAGCAACTGGAAGGCTACTTCGACCGCCGCTGGGTTCGGAACGGCGGCAAGCCCTATATCGAATACAGCTTTGGCAAGCATTGGTTGCACATCCAGACCTCGGCCTGCAGCTTCTTCAGTGGCGACACCCAGTTGAAGCTCAACCGCCGCTATCACGTCGACGCTCTGTACCTCACAGGCCATTCCAGCGCCTACACCGGTTATTACCTTCTGGAAGAAACCTTCAAGGAAATCTTCGATGACAGCGACCTCAGCGCTACGGAGAAAATCCAGATCGCCGAGCGTGAGAAGCGGATCAACCAGGACCTAGAGGAACAACACAAACGCCTCTACCGCCTCTATCGCAACCCCCAGGGCGAACTGGAAGCCGTGGCCATCGGCTTCAATTTTGCCGCCTGCTTTCTCACCGTACTCTGGTCGTACTGCGTCAGCCTGTACTGGGTGACCGGCCTCACCCTGGCTGCCCTGGGCCTGATCCTGCTGATCCCTGATACAGGCGCCGGCCACCACGGGTTCGCCCTGGGCTGGCTGCTCAGCGCCGGGGTATTCGGCGCGTGCGGCAACCTGTGGCGAGAAAGGCAGGTGCTGTCCAAGGGTTTTGTCCAGGTCGATGCCCTGCTGTCCTGCAACCTCGACCAGGCCAAGGTGCAGTACAAAAGAAAGGTCGAAGAGGCAGCGCCGGGGTTCGGTCAATAGCGCCGCCGGGCAGGTCATTCCGGGTAACGCGCTACACAAAGCCCTAAGGTTCTCGTACCATCGCGCCGCTCACGAGCGGCGCCAGGGAAGGCCATGTACAGACACTCATGCCTCCCTGCCTGCGCCTTGTCCAAAGTCACTTTCAGGGTTCCCCATGTTCCGCGTAATCAAGGCTTCGTCCTTGCTGCTGGCCACCAGCATAGTTTCTGGCTGCATCAGCCAACCCGCCGCCATCGTCAGCGCCCCTCTGCAACCCGCAGCCAACGAACCCACGACCTATCTGGTGGGCGCTATTGGCCCGCAGTACCTGGGCGGCGGCGGTGCCGCCACCAACCTGCGCCTGCTGATTCGCAAGCGCGGCTCAATCAATGGCGCCGCGGCACTCTGGGAGGGCGACCCACGACCAACGCCTGAGGACATCCATGAACCCCGCGCCGCCGGCAGTGTATTTGTCATGCCGCTCAAACCGGGCGATTACGAGTTCTACAACTTCCAGTTCTGGTCCATGGTCTACACCCCGGGGCTCGGCTCACGCCTGCAATCCCAGGAAGCGCGCGAAGAGTTCGTACTGCCGCTGCGCCTGGAGGCGGGCAAGGCGTATTACATCGGCGAGTTTCGCTCAGTCTGCAGCCAAGTGACCCAGTGCTTCTTTGCCTGGAGCAATCAAATGCCCCGTGACGCCGTGATTGCCCAGCGCCAGGTGCCGGGGCTGCCGGACCTGCAATGGATGCCGCTGGATCTGGACAAGGCCAAGCCCTTCATCCTTCCCGTCGACAAGCAAACCAGCCCAGCCAACGCCACTGCGGAGAATCATCCATGAAATCCTGCTTGACCCTTTGCGCCCTTCTGCTGCTCGCGGGCTGCACGGCAACCGACACCTTGCCGGACCGTCCGCTGACGGATGGCCAAGCCTATTTGATGCCCCTGCATGTGATGGTCGATGACCCATTGCGCGCCGCTGAGTTACGTAACGCCTTGCGTGCCACCGGGGTGTTCGAAGATGTCCAGACCGGCGCCGGACAAGCTGGCGACTACAGCGCCCGCATTCAATTCAAGTCCGAGCGGGACATGCCGCCAATGCCGTTGATCTTCCTCAGTGCCGCCACTCTGTTCCTAATGCCGCTCTCCAATGGCATCGACACCCACACCGACATCAGCCTGCTGCACGAGGGCAAGCTCCTCAAGCGCTACAGCTATCGCAACCTGACGCATAAATACACCTGGCTGCTGGATCAGGGCGGTGAAATGCAAGAGCAGAATATCCAGCGCATCGCCCGTGCCTTTGCTGGCGATCTGCGTCAGGATCAACTGTTGCCAACCGCGAGTCAGGCCCAATGAACACCATAAGTTGGACCACCCTGCTGTGCAGCGCACTGATCATCACCGGTTGTGGCACCCGAATGGCGCCGCTGGACTACCGCAGTCAACATCCCTATGTACCGCTGACCCTGGACCTGGGCCCGGTGAAAAGTCGCTTCGACGAACAGGAGCAACGGGAAACCATCGCTGCCCTGCGTCAAACCGGAGCCTTCTCCTTTCTCGATGGTGGCTACAGTCGCAGCGGCTACAGCCTCCTGATCAGCGAGCCTGGAGGCAAAAGTGCGGGACTGCTTGGCGCGTTGAATGCCATCACCCTGCTGACCTTCCCCATGCCCTACTCCTACCAGAGCAACTTGCGCGGCAGCCTGCTCAAGGACGGCCAACTGCTCAAGACCTACAACTACCGTCGTGAAGGCTATAGTGTGGCGGCCTGGTATGTACCGCCGGTGCAGATCGAAAGCCGCAGAGAGATGCTCGATGAACTGCTGCGCGATTTGGAAAAGGACCGTTTGATTCCTCAGGAGAACCCACGCTGATGACTGCCAGCCTGTACCAGGGCGGCTGCCTGTGCGGGCAGATTCGCTTCGAGGCCCAGGGGCCTGCCGCCAATCCCCATACCTGCTCGTGCAAACTGTGCCAGCGCCACAGTGGCGCGCTGACGCTGGCGTGGGTCGAATTCCCCCGAGAACGGGTGACCTGGACCGGCCCTGGCGGCGCACCGGCGACCTTCAGGTCGTCGGACTATTCGAGCCGGGCCTTTTGCCGGGCTTGCGGCAGCTCCCTGGGGGCCATCGATGATCAGCCGACCATTGCCTTGCTCCTGGGCTGCTTCGATGACAACCGCGACCCGGCGCTGATGCCGCACAGCCATTCGTTCAGCGACCGCTGGCCCGAGGGCTGGCAGCCCGCACCGACAACGCAGGATAAAGGCGGACAGCATGAGTGAAGCACCGTCGCGCTGCACCTCCCCCCTCGCCTCGAACGTCTGGACCTGGTACGGCCAGGACGAATACCGAAGGATCATCCTGTTGGGAGAACTGGGCGTGGCCCTGGAATTTCTCGCCCTGGACGCCAAGCGACAACGGGTGGAGGTCGGTTGCTGTGCCGAGTGCAATCTGTGGTCTGGCTATCTGGACTATCTCGCTGGTTTTGTGAAGCAGTTTCCGCTGCATCTGGCGCCGCACTTGCTGCCGCGCTTGCAAGCACTGTTAAGCGGCTGTGAAGCACTGTGCCGGGAAGCTTACGGCCTGACCCTGGAAGACAACGGCTTCGAACACCCGCAATGGCGACCGCTGCGAGAAGGCGCCCGCGAGACGCTGGAGATATTGGGTTGGTCGCAGGTACGGGAGCATATGCCGGAGCTGACCGAAGAATGCCGTGAGGCGTTGCGCAGATGGCCGGATTGAACGCTCAAAGGGTGGCGGTGCTGCTCCGGGCCCCTTCGCCAGCAAGCTGGCTCCTACGGTATTGAGTGCAGCGCTGCCTGTAGGAGCCGGCTTGCCGGCGAAGGCGATTCGGCGGACAACACAAGTCCGTTGCTACAGGCCAGCTATCGCCGGGGTCCGTGGCAAGGCGCGTTTGTGGGCAGTGCGCAGGTAGGCACGCTCGATCAACTGGCGCACCGCGTCGGTAACGGGCTCGCCCATCAGGTAAGCGTCAATTTCTGCGTAGCTGCAACCGTAAGCCGTTTCGTCCAGCTTGCCCGGCGCCAGTTCCTCCAGGTCCGCGGTGGGCGCCTTGTACACCAGATGCCTTGGCGCGCCGAGGGCCTCGGCCAGCAGCCGCACCTGGGTCTTGGTCAGCCCCGACAGCGGGGCCAGGTCGCAGGCGCCGTCGCCGTACTTGGTGAAGAAACCCATCAGAGCCTCGGCGCCGTGGTCGGTACCCACCACCAGGCCGTTGCTGAAGTTGGCCACCGCGTACTGGGCCAGCATCCGCGCCCGGGCCTTGACGTTGCCCTTGACGAAGTCCGTGAGGGCCGGCGAAGGCTGCAGGCCGTCGATCCGCACCCGGTCCATCAGGCCCTCGACGCTGTCGGCAATGTTGCAAGTGCTCACCGCGTCCGGGCCAATGAAGTCCAGGCAAGCCTGGGCATCACTTTCATCCGCCTGTTGCCGATAAGGCAGGCGCATGGCGATGAAACGGGCCTCCTGCCCCGCGGCGCGCATCTGCTCCACCGCCAACTGGCACAGGCGGCCGGCGGTCAGGGAATCCACCCCGCCACTGATACCCAGTACCAGGGTGCTGCAGCCGGAGTCGCGCAGTACCTGCTGGATAAAGGCCACACGCCGGGCGATCTCGGCGGCCTCGCCACCGCGAACCAGTTGCCGGTCGATGCCCAGTTCCCGGGCGATGCGTGCTTGGGTTGAATTGCTCATGTCAGGCCTCCAGGGGCGAGTGGGCAAGATCGACGTTGAACACCTGGGCCGCGTACCGGAGGAACGACGGGTCTTCGCAGACGTTCTTGATCGGGTCGTCGGAGAACTTCACCACCGGTTCGCCATGCACCCGCACCAGCTTCATCACGATGCTCAGCGGCTCCACGCCCTCCACATCGCAGGCCAGGCTGGTGCCCATGCCGAAACCGAAGCGGGCCTGGCCACGCACGTGGCGCAGGATCGGCAGGCATTTCTCGAAGTTCAGGCCATCGGAAAACATCAGGTCCTTGGTCCGAGGGTCGATGCCCAGTTCCCGGTAGCGGGCCAGGACCTTGTCGGCCCAGAGGATCGGATTTCCGGAATCCTGGCGCAGGCCGTCGTAGAGCTTGGCGAAGTACAGGTCGAAGTCCTTGAGGAAGAAATCGGTGCTGATGCAGTCGGTCAGGGCAATGCCCAGGCGCCCGCGGTACTCGTGCACCCAGTTCTCCAGGGCCGCGTTCTGGCTCTCGCGCAGCCGCCCCAGTTGCTGGTGCACCATCAGCCATTGATGGGCCATGGTGCCGATCAGCGGCAGGTCGAACTCATAGGCCAGGTGCGCATTGCTGGTGCCGACGAAGACCCCGGGGAAATCGCTGCGCATGATCTTCACCACTTCGCGCTGGGCCTTGAACGACAGGCGCCGGCGGGTAGAGAAATCCGAAACGCGGAACTCGGCAAGCTCGTCGCGGCTGGCGTTTTTCTCCAGCCATTCGAACTTCTGGTAAAGCCGGCGGGTGACGTCTTCAAGCTCTACCTCCGGGTACTTGTCGCGGTTGCGCAGCTCGCTGACCATGGCCAGCACCGGCTGTTCGAACATGATGCAGTGCAGCATCGGGCCACGGACGCGGATGCTCAGTTGGCCGTCGACCGCCGCCACGTGGATGTAGCGCAGGTTGAAGCGGAACAGGCCGAGAAACTGTTCGAAGTCTGGGGTCAGGTATTCACGAAAGCGCTTGCTGAACAAAAAGCGCTGTTCGCCTTCGCGCATCTGCAGGCCGGCAAGCTTTTCCAGTTCCTGGCGGATCTCGGGGATCAGGTGCACCAAGGACTCTCTGGAACGAACGATGAACTGGTATTCCACGTCCACATTGGGGTGCTGGTGCAACACCGCCTGCATCATGGTGAAGGTGTAGTAGTCGGTGTCCAGCAGGCTCTGGATCACGCCGTTGTTGCGGTCAAATGCACTTTCCATGGTGACTCCTCAAACCTTGGCCAATCTGGCGGTTTCTTCGCGGGTCGCGGCAACCGTGATGCCCGCTTGTTGCATGTCGGCGATGGCTTGGGTAGCGCCCTCGGCGCTGATGGCCCGGCACGCCGGCAGGTGAATGAGCACCTTGAAACCGGCAGCGGCCAGTTGCAGGGCAGTGGTCTTGACGCAGAAATCCAACGCCAGGCCGCCGACTATGACTTGCTGTACGCCCTGGCCCTTGAGGTACTCGATGACCCCGGTGGACAGCTTGCCGTGCAGGTCGTGGTAGCAGGCGCCGTAGGGGTGCAGGTCCGGCTCCACGCCCTTCCACACGAAGTAGTCGTAGTCATAGGGCGCAGGCAGTTCGTCCAAAAGGGTGAAGCCTTCAGTGCCCGGAACGCAGTGGCTGACCCAGGTCAGATCGGCATGTTCAAGGCCCGTGGGCTGGAGCATCTGGGCGTGCCCGGCCACCACCCAGGGCGCCTGGGGGCTGTGGGCGTCCTTGCTGCCGATACGCAGGCTGGCCAGGGTCGCCATGAAATTCAGCTCGCCGCCGATGCGGTCGCCTTCAGCCACGGGCAACTCGTCCGGGCACAGCGGGGTGAAGCTCTTTTGCGCATCGACATCGAAGGAAGCGGTCTTCATCGTTTGGCTGTTCATGCTGGGTCTCTCCTCTGCATGGAGCACAAAGTACATGTCATGTACTTTCATATCAAGACCCTGCAGGTTTTATTTTTCTCGAACCAAATTCAATAAACATGCACACATAAGGTGCAGAAGATTATTTCCCACTGACAAAAGCGATGCTAAGGTACACGTCATGTACCAACCGAGGAAAAGCAGATGTTTGAACTGGCCCTCTATGGCGGCGCCTTCAACCCGCCCCACGCCGGGCACGCCCAGGTGATGCTCGAAGCCGCCCGCCATGCCCGCCGGGTACTGGTAGTGCCCAGCTTCCGCCACCCGGACGGCAAGCGCATGGCCGACTTCGAGCAGCGCGCCAGCTGGTTGCAGGCAATCACCGCGCACCTGCAGCCAGAGTGCGACGCCGAGCTGGCGGTCAGCCGCCTGGAACGGCAACTGGCCCTGGCCGACCCGGGTCCGGTCTACAGCTTCACCCTGTTGCAACGCCTGGCCGACGACCTGGCCCTGGACGGCAAACGCATCGCCCTGGTGGTGGGCGAAGACGTGGCGCGCCAGTTGCCCAGGTTCCATCGCGGCGAGGAACTGCTGCGGCGCTTTTCCATCCTCTGCATCGAAGAGCAGCCCGGGGTGCGCAGCAGCGTGTTGCGCCAATGCCTGGCCCGTGGCGAAACGCCGCCCAGGCAATGGCTGGCCCCGGGAATGAATCCGCTAAACTACGGCCTCTACGCCGTCCACGGAAGTTGATATGCACGACCGCACCACTCTCCCCAGCGCCTACCTGCACACCATCGACCTGTGCCTGCTGCGCTACAACCGCGAACACGGCGAATTGGAGATTCTCCTCCATCAACGCGACGCCGAGCCCTTTGCCGGGCACTGGGCGCTACCGGGTATCGTGGTCAACGGCGACGTCGAAGACCGCAGCCTGAATGACGCGGTGGAACGCCTGCGCCGTTCGAGCAAGGTGGACATGCCCCTTGCCTGGCTGGAACAAGTGGGCACCGTGGGCGACGCCTTTCGCGACCCGCGCTGCTGGTCGTCCTCGACCTTCTACCTGGGGATCCTCAGCGAGCCGATGGAGCCCGCCGCGCAACAGGGCTTCTTCGCCCTCGGCGAGGTGGCCAGCGGTGCCTTCAAGCTGCCCTTCGACCACAACGCCCTGGTTGCCCAGGTGCACGAGCGGCTGTTTTCCAAATCCCTGTACAGCAGCCTGCCGCTGATGTTTCTCGGCAACGAGTTCAGCGCCCCCGAGGCGGTGAGCATCTTCTCCCTGGTGCTGCAACGCCCGGTACTCAAGACCAGCATCCGCCAGCGCCTGCTGAAGATGAGCGAGGCCGGCTACCTGCGCGACACCGGGCGCAAGAAGAGCGGCGACGGCGGCCGGCCCCAGGCCACCGTGGAGCAGCTCAAGCCCGCCGAGCTGTATTTGTTCGATCGTTGTTTCCTGGAGTGATAGCCCCCATGAGTTCCACCCCCGACACCCAGTGCCTGCTGGAAACCCCGTACTTCAAGGTGGTCCGTGAAAACGGCTACTTCATCATCAAGGAAGCCCAGGCGGTGAACGGCGTCGTGGCCGTGCCGACCCTGGCCGATGGCCGACTGATGCTGGTCAACCTGCGGCGCCGGGCCATCGGTGGCCAGTCCATCGAGTTTCCCCGGGGCGCCATCGATGCCGGTGAAAGCGCCTGCGACGCGGCGGCCCGGGAACTGCTGGAGGAAACCGGCTGGCAAGCCTCAGAGGTACGCCAGCTGGGGCTGCTGCACAGCAACACCTCGCTGATCGCCAGCGCCGTGGCGGTGTGCCAGGTGCAGATCGCCGAGCAGCAGGCCGCCGCCACCGATGGTGAAGTGGACGATGTGCTGTGGGCCAGCCGCCAGGAGTTGCTGGCAATGATCGCCGCCGGCCAGATCACCGATGGTCACACGCTGTCGGCGGCGATGATGCTGCTGGCCAGCGAGTCGGCCTGACGCCCCCACTTCTCCAGGGCAAAGTCGACAAAGCTGCGCAGCTTGGGCAGGCGATAGCGGTCCTGGGCATAGAGCAGGTGCATCGTCCGAAAGGGCAACTGATAGTCCTGCAGCACCGGTACCAGCCGGCCCTGCTGCAGGTCTTCCTCCACCAGCGCATCGGGCATCATCACCAGCCCCAGGCCACCCCGCGCCGCACGATGCAGGCCGGACGAGGTGTTGGCCAGCAACGATCCCGACACCGGAATCTGCACATCGCCTTCAGGCCCGCGCAACGGCCACAGGGTGGCGGTGGCGCTCCACTCATCACCGGCCGGATAGGCGAATGCCAGACAGTTGTGCCGCTGCAGGTCCTCGGGGACCTGGGGCGTGCCGCAGCGTTCCAGATACTCCGGCGCAGCGCAGATCGTCAGGGTGTAGTCCTGCAGGCGCCGGGCAATCAGCGCGGCGTTGTCCAGGTTGCCCAGGCGCACCGCCACATCGAAGGTGCCATCGGTCAGGTCGAAGCGCTGGTTGGCCAGGGTCAGCTCGACCTTGACCTGGGGGCAGCGCTGGCGGAACTCGTCCAGCGCTGGCGCCAGGCGTTCGGTGCCGAAGGTCAGGGGGGCGGTGATGCGCAAGGTGCCGGTGGGTTCGCCCTGGGCCTGCTCCGCCAGGCGCTCGGAATCCGCCACCAGCCCCAGCACCGCCAGGCAGCGCTGGTAGTAGTCACGGCCAAAATCGGTAAGCCGCTGGCGCCGTGTCGTGCGGTTGAGCAGACGCACCCCGAGGCGCTGCTCCAGGGCCCGCAGGTGATTGCCCACCATGGTGGTGGACATGCCGCACTCCCGGGCCGCGGCGGTCATGTTCCCCGCCTCCACCACCTTGACGTACACCGACATTGCCTGGAACAGATCCATTATCAATCCTGACTTCAAGATGATTAAAGAAATAGCGAGTTTATCTAGCCTGGGTGGCTAACGATACTGATAGCACACCCCCAAGATGGAGCCGCCCGCCATGACCGCCGCCTGCCTGATGAGCACCTACCAACCCCTCGCGCTGAGCTTCTGCAAAGGCCTGGGCAGCCGTCTCTGGGACCAGGCCGGGCGAGAATACCTGGACGCCATCGCCGGGGTCGCGGTGACCGGCATCGGCCACAGCCACCCACGGCTGGTCGGCGCCATCAGCGAACAGGCCGGCCTGCTGCTGCACAGCTCCAACCTCTACGACATCCACTGGCAGCAGCAACTGGCCGCCAAGCTGACCCGGTTGAGCGGCATGGACCGGGCGTTCTTCAACAATTCCGGGGCCGAGGCCAACGAGACCGCCCTCAAGCTGGCACGCCTGCACGCCTGGCACAAAGGCATCGAGCAGCCCCTGGTGGTGGTCATGGAAAACGCCTTTCATGGCCGGACCCTGGCCACCCTGGCCGCCAGCGACGGCCCGGCAGTGCGCCTGGGCTACGGCCAGTTGCCAGACGGTTTTCTCAAGGTGCGCTTCGGCGATCTGGCCGCCCTGGAATCGGCCGTCGCCGAGCATGCTCCACGCATCTGTGCCGTATTGATGGAGCCGATCCAGGGGGAAAGCGGCATCCAGCTGGCCCCACCCGGCTACCTCAAGGCCGTGCGCGAGCTGTGCACCCGGCGCAACTGGCTGCTGATGCTCGACGAGATCCAGAGCGGCATCGGCCGCACCGGGCGCTGGTTTGCCTGCCAGCACGAAGACGTGGTGCCGGATGTGATGACCCTGGCCAAGGGCCTGGGCAACGGCATTCCCATCGGCGCCTGCCTGGCCCGGGGCAAGGCTGCCCAGGTGTTTACCCCGGGCAGCCACGGCAGCACTTTCGGCGGCAACCCCCTGGCCTGCCGCGCGGCCTGCACCGTACTGGACGTCATCGAGGATCAGCAGTTGCTGGCCAACGCCGAACAGCGCGGTGCCCAACTGCTGCGGCGGCTGCGCGAGGAACTGGCGGCGCATCCGGCGGTGCGGGAGATTCGCGGACTGGGGCTGATGGTGGGTATCGAACTGCGGCAGCCGGCCCGAGAGCTGGTGCAGGTCGCCGCCCGTGACCACGGGCTGCTGATCAATGTCACCCGGGGCACCACCATCCGCCTGCTGCCACCCTTGGTGATCGATGGGCAGGAAGTGGAGATGATCGTCGATGGGCTGCGTCAGACCCTGGAGGCGCTCTAGCCTGGGCGAGGCGGGGCAATGCAGTCGGCAGGCACCGGGGCGGTCAGCGCCTGCCCCGGCCTCCGCCCATGGGCTTCAGTCGTCCAGCGCCTTGGGCGCTGCGGCGGGCTTGGCCGCCTTGCCGGCCTTGGCATTGGCCGGCTTGGCCTCCGGCTCGGGGGCCGGAGCCGGCGCTGCGGCCTGTTTCTCCGCCGCCGGCAACTGGTCGACGGCACTGAAGACTTCCTTGAGCTCGATGGCCCCGGAGTGCTCCAGCTTCTTCTCGCCGTCCTTGCCCACCAGGATCACCTTGGTCTGCGCCCCGGCGCCCAGCTTGAGGCTGCGGATCAGGGCCATGGTGGATTGCGGGTCGATGTCCTTGCCATCGCGCTGGCCGATGGTGTTGATCACCGTGTACAGGACCATGTTGCGTTCGTTGAAGGCTTGACGGGTGGCCGGCTCTTCCAGGGACTTCTTCAGGCTCACCAGGGTCGGGTCCACGGTGCTGGGGGCAATCACGATCAGTGGCCGTGACTTGCCCAGGTCCTGGGTCAATGGGCCGTCGTTGTCGGCCGCCAGGACAGGGCCGGCAACAGCGAGCAGAGTAGCGAAGGTCAATGACCGAATGAACATGCGTCTCTCCTTATGTTTTCCACGCACTAATGATTGCGCATTGCGGGAAAAGGTCCAGGCCGGGACTCAAAATCTGACATTTTTTTGCCCACGGCGCCGCGCTGGTCATCGGCTTGCCACAGGCCGCGCACGACCGGGGCTGGCGCCCTTCGAGCGGTCGGCACAACCAGGTTCGCGGTAAGGTTTTGTTGCACATGCGGCAGGAGCGCAGCCGACAACTACGCTCCTGCCGCACTCGTTCCAACAGCCTTGCGCCCACTCTTTAATATTCGAATCAATACAACAGCGGCCCTGGGTTGTTTATAAGAACCGCTGCACGACACATTCAACCCACACAATTCCAGCGCTCTTAACAACCATTGAAACGAACCACTCGCAGAACCTACGGCAACAATCAACAAGAAGATTCCGAAAGTTTGAAACTTATGCCTCAAGTGTCATTTTTCAAACGTCAGAAAACAGGCGCGAATCCCCTACCCCGATAGAAAAATCGGTCTATATCAAGGCTTACAGAGGCCTCTCAGTTTATTGCCACAGCCCACATCACGGGCCGCCGCGGCCTTTTAACTGCTGCCCTGCAACAACTCTAAGTTACATGCCCAGGCCTGCTTGAATTGCAGCAGACAATGATCTGGAGCAAATAACCGAAGCCATCACTACTTGTTCTTTTATTGCCGAGGGAACTATAGTGCGGCGCGGCACGGACAGCCCGATACAGCACAACTATAAAGCGGCAACTCGCCCTATTACCGAACACTATCCCTTACGGGTTTTTTCGAATGAGCGTCCGATACCGATGATCCCCCTCCTCATCTGCGATGACTCGAGCATGGCCCGCAAGCAGGTGCTGCGGACCTTGCCCAGCGAGTGGCGGGTGTCCGTGACCCAGGCCTGCAACGGGCGCGAAGGCCTGGAAGCCCTGCGCCGCGGGCTGGGCAAGGTGGCGCTGCTGGACCTGACCATGCCCGTGATGGACGGCTACCAGGTCTTGAGTGCGGTGCAGGAAGAAGGCATCGAGGCGCAGATCATTGTCATCTCTGGCGACATTCAAGAAGAAGCCGTGCGCCGCACCCGCGAGCTGGGCGCCCGGGCCTTCCTCAAGAAGCCCTTCGACCCCCAGCAACTGCGCGCCCTGCTCAACGAACTGCAACTGCTGGACAGCACGGACGCCAAGCCACTGGCAGCCCCTTCGCCAGCACCGGTGGTGACCTTTCGCGACGCCTTCCGGGAAACCGTCAACGTTTCCATGGGCTACGCCGCGGCACTGATCGCCAAGGTCCTGGATGTCTTCGTGCACCTGCCGATTCCCCACGTCAATGTGCTGGAAGCCGGCGAGTTGCAGATGCTGCTGGCCGATGCCAACCGCGCCCGGCAATTGACCGCCATCTGCCAGAGCTACATCGGCAGCGGCATCGCCGGCGAAGCCTTGTTGATGTTCTACGACTCCGAAGTGGCCGACATCGCCCAGTTGATAGAGCAAGGCACCGACCCCTACCAGGAAATGGAAGTGCTGATCGACCTCTCCAGCGTGCTGATCGGCGCCTGCCTGAGCAGCATCGCCGACCAGCTGGACGTGTTCTTTTCCGTGGGCCATCCCCAGGTACTGGGGGAACACACCACCATCGACGAGCTGATCGTGCTCAACCAGCAGCGCTGGAAAAAGACCCAGGCGGTGGAGATCAGCTACAGCCTGGAAGAACAGAACATCCACTTCGACCTGTTGCTGTTGTTCACCGAAGGCTCCATGGCCTTGCTGGAACAGAAGCTCGCCTACCTGATGAGTTGAGCCATGCCCAAGAGAATGGATTTCAGTGAATTGCACTGGTTGCTGGCGGTGGTCCAGAGCATCGACGTGGGTATCGTCGTGCTCGACCTGGAGTGCCGGGTCCAGGTGTGGAACAGCTTCATGGAGAACCGCTCCGGGGTGCCCTCCAAGCAGGCCATCGACCAGTCGTTCTTCGAGCTGTTCCCCGAGGTCGAGCGACCCTGGTTCACCCGCAAGGTGGGGCGCGTGGTGGCCCTCGGCACGCCGGCCTTCACCATCTGGAAGCAGCGGCCGTACCTGGTGCATTTCAACAACTACCAGCCGATCACCGGCCAGGGCGAGTTCATGTACCAGAACACCACCCTGCTGCCGCTGCGTTCCTCCAACAGCGAGATCCACCACGTCTGCCTGGTGATCTACGACCTGACCGACGTGGCAATCAACAGCCTGGCCTTGCAGAAGGCCAACCAGCAGTTGCAGCACCTGTCGCGCACCGACCACCTGACCCAGCTCTACAACCGCGGCCACTGGGAGCAGCGCCTGCAGTTCGAATACAGCCGCCACGGCAGCAGCATCGCCCTGCTGATGCTGGACATCGATCACTTCAAGTCGATCAACGACCGCCATGGGCACCAGGCCGGCGATGCAGTGATCAAGCGCGTCTCCGAGCTGATCCACCAGCATGTGCGCGACAGCGATGTGGCCGGGCGCTATGGCGGCGAGGAGTTCGCCATTCTCCTGCCCCACACCGACCTTGCCGGGGCCCGCACCCTGGCCGAGCGCTTGCGCCAGTCGGTGGAAGAGCAGGAGGTGATCCACAACGGCCAGGCCATCGCCTTCACCATCAGCCTGGGCATCGCCTGCCTCGACCGTCCGGCCCGGGATCATCGCTGCCTGATCGAGTGGGCCGACCAGGCGCTGTACGCCTCCAAGCGCGCCGGGCGCAACCGGGTCAGTACTTACGCGCCTTGAACGGCAGCCCTGGAAAAACCTGAAAAAAACTCGCTCCCGAGGGATAAACTGCGCGCTTTTCCGGTCCATCCCCCGGTCTGCTACGCCTTTCCCAGCGCCACAAGGAGTCCTGCGCGCATGTCCCAGTCGAATTCGAACCACTCCCCGCAAGAGCAATGGCAGCAAGCCGTGCTGACCTATGCCCGCGACATCAATCGCTATGTCGAGACCGGCAACCGCGACGGTTGGAAGGGCTTGAAGGAACCGCACTTGCCCGATACCGAGCACCTGCTGCCAGACTGGCAGGCGGCCCTGGAAGCGAGCAACCAGGAGCCCTACGACGCAGCCCGGCGCCAGGCATTCCGCCAGGACTGGCCGCCGGCGCACTTCCCATTGTCGCCACGCCTGGAAAGCCAGGGACGGATGATTCCGACCCTGGCCCTGTTGCCGGACGGCAGCCTGCTGGCGCGCATCGGCGCACCTTACGAGGCTGGCGAGGTGGTGCATATCGACGACGCAAGGATCCAGACCCTGGAGCAGGTGGAAGGCTTCGGCATGTGCCCCCAGCGGCGCTATTTCGCTTGGGCCCGGGCTGACGGCATCCAGCTCACCGACGGCTGGAACGGGCCAGAGGTGGCAAGTTTTGCCTGGCCCGATCCCCACGCGAACCTGCCGGCGGGGGTGGCGCTTGAAGACACCGGGCGCTGCTGCCCCAGCAGCCTGATTCCCTTCCCCGACGGGCGCCGGGTACTGCTGGTGAGCTCCGACGGCATCTTCGTCCTGCAGGCCGGGGGCGCCACGCGCCTGCTGCCGAGCCTGGAAGACCTGCAGCAAGAGCTGGCCGATGGCGTCGCCCCCGAGGACCTGGGCATCGGCCTGAGCATGGAGCATGGCGCGGTGTCGCCCGATGGCCAGTGGATCGCCGTGGGCGAGCAAAGCAGCTCGCACCTGGTGTTCGATGCAAGGTTGCAACGGGTAGCGCAGATCGGCCCCGCCAGCGAGTACCCGCATTTCGCCCATTTCAACCAGCGCGGCGATCGCCTGCTGCTCAACGCCTGCCACTTCTATGGCGGCGCCAGCGTGGGAGTGGCGGTGGCCGACCTGCCAGGGCTGAGCACCGACTTCTACAGTGACGATGCGCGCACCCCGGTGCTGCAGGAAGGCGCCCGGGTGTATGCCGCGGCATCACGGGGCGACGAATTCATCATCGGCGACGCCTACGGCTACCTGCGGGCCTTCAGCGAAAACGGCGAGGAACGCTGGCAGCACTATATCGGCTCGACCCTCACCGCCATGGACATCAGCCCCGATTGCAAGACCCTGGTGGCCGCCACCTATGCCGGGATCATCGTCAAGCTTGACCTCGACGCCGGGCGCCCGGACTGGCAGATCGGCACCGGCGAGCACCTAGAAGTGCAGCGCTGGCTGTTCTGGAAAGACTTCGCCAAGCCGCTGCTGTGGTGACTGGGGGTTAAACCGGCGGGCGCGAGAAACTCACTTGCAGTTGCAGGTGATCCGGATCGTCGATCGCCCGCAGGTACTCCTCCACGCTGACCTCGCCGGCACTGGACCGGGCCCCCGGGGCCGGCACATGGCCGGCGAGCAGCTTGTGCACCACCGCCACCGCCGCGCAGCTGGGAATCTCCGGCCCGTGGTCATGGGTTGCGGTGAGCTGCACGCTCATCGACAGTGGCTGGCCGTCCTGGCCCAGGCCGTGCACGTCGATGTACAGGGCACTGAGCCCATCTCCGAAACCTTCGAACCAGGTGCCGCAGCGATGCAGGCGCGCCGCCCAGGGCGCCGGGTCGCGCACCAGGCCGAGCTTCACCGCCTGGGCCAGCAGCGCATTGGCCAACCCGGCGATCTTCAGCCCGGCGCCGGCCTGGAAGCTCAGGGTGTGGGCACCGTAGCGCTCGGCGAACAGATCCAGGTCCGGCACATCGACATTGGCCACCAGCCGCGTGCCCAGCCTGGGCAGCTTGCGCAGGGTCAGGCCCTGCCAGCCGATCACCGGGTGCGGCCGGCCGTCCTTGAGTTGCAGGATGGGTTTGCCGGCATAGGCCAGCACGCCCTGGATGGTGGACAGGCCGGGCATCTTCGCCGAGGAGGAAATGCCGTGCTCGATGCGCTCGATGCGGGAAAAACGCTCACGGTGTTCATCGATCATCGCCGCCGACAGGGTCGGCACCGAGCTGCAGCCGCTGAGCAGCGTCACCCCGGCGGCCCGGGCGGCCTCATCCAGCGTGCCAATGCCGCGCACGAACTGGCGACAGTCGGCCAGGTCGCAGTAGTTGACCCCGGCCTCGATGCAGCCCCGGGCTACCGCGTAGGACTGGCCCTGGAACGGCCCGCCGGTATGAATCACCCAGTGCACCTTAAGGGCCTTGAGCGCCGGCGCCCATTGCGGCCCCATGGCATCGCCGCACCAGCCTTCGCAGGGCTGCCCGCCTTCAGCCTGCAAGGCCTGAACCTTGGCCGCGAGCTTGTGCGGGTCGCGCCCCGAAATCAGCAGATGCACCCCAGGGGTATGGATCAGATAGCGGCAGACGATGCTGCCGAAATTGCCATAACCACCCACCACCAACACCCTGAGCGCCATTGCCTGCATCCTTGAACTAAGCCGTTGCGCAGCGTGAACGCTGCCATTCGAGGCGCGGCAGCTTGGTGGATTTGCCAGCGCTCGACAAGCCCCCGCCAACCTTCGACATGCCCCCGAAACGCCCCTGGCAAGTGCTTGTAATATTCAGTTAGAAAAAAAATGCCAATGCCGGTCCGGCATAATGCTATGCAAAATCCTCATCATCTACGGCCCTGGAGCGTGATAGCCTCGTCCTGCTATGTCGGCCTCGCATAATAAACCCGTCGGTTCGCGCAACCGAACGGGATAAAGACGCCTTGCTACCCACCTTGTTTCATCTTCATCTGCCCAACTAACGTTTCGCTGTGAGCCGCTCTTTCCCCGGCTCGCCAAGGGAACTGATTGCAAAATTTGACTCGACCTCAAGGTCGATCTCTCGATCCTATCTCGGAGCTGTTATGTCCAGGCTTTCCCATCAAGATTTGCGCCGCGGTTTCCGTGAACTGATCGCTTCCAACTCCTGCTACCACACCGCTTCCGTATTCGACCCGATGTCTGCCCGTATCGCCGCCGACCTGGGTTTCGAAGTGGGCATCCTCGGCGGCTCGGTGGCCTCGCTGCAAGTGCTGGCGGCCCCCGACTTCGCCCTGATCACCCTCAGTGAATTCGCCGAACAGGCCACCCGCATCGGCCGCGTGGCGCAGTTGCCGGTCATCGCCGACGCCGACCACGGCTATGGCAACGCGCTGAACGTGATGCGCACCGTGGTCGAACTGGAACGCGCCGGCATTGCCGCGCTGACCATCGAAGACACCCTGCTGCCGGCCCAGTTCGGGCGCAAATCCACCGACCTCATCTCGGTGGCCGAAGGCGTCGGCAAGATCCGCGCCGCCCTGGAAGCCCGGGTTGATCCGGAACTGGCGATCATCGCCCGGACCAACGCCGGCATCCTTCCGGTGCAGGAAATCATCAGCCGTACCCAGCAGTACGAGCGTGCCGGCGCCGACGCCATCTGCATGGTGGGCATCCGTGATTTCGAACAGCTGGAACAGATCTCCGAGCACCTGAGCGTGCCGCTGATGCTGGTGACCTACGGCAACCCGGCGCTACGGGACGATGCGCGCCTGGCCGAGCTGGGCGTGAAGATCGCCGTGGACGGTCATGCCGCCTACTTCGCCGCGATCAAGGCCACCTACGACTGCCTGCGCGAGCAGCGGCAGATCTTCACCCAGGCGTCGGACCTGAGCGCCACCGAACTGGCCCACACCTACACCCAGCCCGAGGAGTACATCGTCTGGGCCAAGGAGTTCATGAGCGTCAAGGAGTAACACCGGCGATTGGCCGGGGTGAGGCGCCACGCCTCAACCCTGGGCCGATTTCAGCGCGCCTTCCACGCAGTCGAGGATCTGCCCGATGGTCCAGGGCTTGCGGATGAAGGACACCGGATAACGCACCCCGGAACTCTCGGGGGTCTCGAAACCCGACATGACCACGATCGGCAACTGCGGCCAGCGCTCGCCGCACAAATTGCTCAGGCTCGCGCCATTGAGGGTGCCGGGCATGGTGATATCGGTTAGCAGCAGGGCCACGTCCGCGGCCTGTTCCTGCAGGAATTCCCAGGCCCGATCCGCGCTGTCCATCGCCTGGGTGGCAAACCCTTCGTCCTGCAGGATCTCGCAGAGAAACTCCAGCACCGTCGGCTCATCCTCCACCACCAGGATCAAACGGGATTGGGCGCCGGGATTGACTGGCGTGGCTGGGTTCATGAGGGTGACACTCCCTGACGGATTGAGGCGGCTACACACAGGACCGCTGACAAGAGTTATGAGCGGCGCCTTGACGATAAATTCATTTACGCTGCAAGGCTGGCGCGTTTTTTAGTACCGGTCCGATCCGCACGCGGAAGCGGGCGCCCCGTTCTTTCACCCACGGCAGGAACATCTTCAACCATGCAGTTCGATCCCAAGCGCCTGGCCCAGGCCCGGCATGTGGTGGTATTCAGCGGTGCCGGGGTCTCGGCGGAAAGCGGCATCCCGACCTTTCGTGACGCCCTGACCGGCCTGTGGGAACACTTCGACCCGGCGCGCCTGGCCACTGTGCAAGCCTTTCGCGAAGACCCGGCGCTGGTCTGGGGCTGGTATGAATGGCGACGCCAGAAAGTGCTCCAGGCCCAGCCCAATCCAGCCCATCTGGCCCTGGCCGAACTGGCCCGGCGGGTGCCGCGCCTGACCCTGATCACCCAGAACGTCGACGACCTGCACGAACGCGCCGGCAGCCCCTCGGTGCTGCACTTGCACGGCAGCCTGCACACCCCCAAGTGCTTTGCCTGCAACCGCCCGTTCAAGGGCCAACTGCCCTTGCCGGACTTGCCGGAACAGGGTGCCAGCCTGGAGCCGCCGCGCTGCACCGGTTGCAACGGCAAGATCCGCCCCGGAGTGGTGTGGTTCGGCGAACCCCTGCCCCAGGCGACCCTCAAGGCCGCCTTCAACGCCGCCGAAGCATGCGACCTGCTGCTGTCGGTGGGCACCTCCGGGCTGGTCCAGCCGGCGGCGCGAATTCCCCAACTGGCGCTGCAGCACGGCGCCTGCGTGGTGCATATCAACCCCCAGCCCCAGGCTTGCACCGGCGCCGAGGAATACAGCCTGGAGGGCAAGGCCGGGCAGTTGCTGCCGGAACTATTGCGCCAGGCCTTTGCCTGATTCCCTGGCGGCTCAAGCCGGGCCGCTGCTTCTGTTCAAGGACGCTCTCACATGCCGCAATCCCCCGACTCTTCATGGCTCGAAGCCGCCTGGGCGCAACGTGAAGAACAGATCTACCCGGCGCTGTTCGGCGCACTGGGCCCGGGCATCTATCCCCTGGACATGGCGCTGTTCAACCAGGTCTTTGGCCAGCACGACGTCGATCCGCGCTGGCTCAGCCACGGGGTCTTCGAATCACCGCCCAATGCCAGGCGCAGCAGTTGGCTATACGTCACTTCGGGCCTGTCCAATGCCTGGAAAGATGCCCGGCCCGATGCCGATGGCGAATCCGGCATGGGCCACGAACTGCTGCTGGAAACCCGCGAACAGTCACCCTGGGCCCTGCGCCTGTTACGCAATTTCTGCGCCTACCAATTGCTGCTGGCCGCCGGCCGTTTTGGCGAGCAGCCGCCGTTGGGCGAATGGGACCGCATGCGTACCGGCGAACCGATCAATGGCGGCGACAGCCTGTTGCAGGCACTGCTGTTCATCCCCGCGCCGGGTTTTGCCGGCCCCCGGCAATTGCTGAGCGGGCGCTTCGGATTTCTGCAGATCATCGGCCTGACCCTGGCCGAACACGCCTGGGGCCAGGCCGAGGGCTACCCGGCCCTGATGGAGCGCCTGGCCCTGGCCGGGGCTGCGCCGGTGCTGGACCCGACCCGGGCCAGCCTGTGCTGAAGGCCGGTGAAAAATCCGTCACGACCAGGGCGGATCGTCATTTTTCCCGCCACGGCGGGCCCGCATGAGGTAGATTCAAGCAGCGAACAATCTCGCGACGACGTTTGCTTTCTTGCCCTGCCGCTGGAAACCAAGCCCCGTACCGGTGGCTCTGTTCACTGCCCCGCTATTTTTTCGCCACTGGCCGTACACGGCGCGGTGGCGTCGCTTTCAGGAAATGGATGAATGCCGCAAAGACAAGTGATCAATGCTTCGGTGAGCCCGAAAGGCAGCCTGGAGACCCTCTCGCAACGTGAAGTGCAACAGCTCAGCGCCGCCGGTTCCGGCAGCATCTATACCCTGTTCCGCCAGTGCGCCCTGGCCATCCTCAATACTGGCGCCCACGTCGACAACGCCAAGACCATCCTCGACGCCTACCACGATTTCGAAGTGCGCATTCACCAGCAGGATCGCGGCGTGCGCCTGGAACTGCTGAACGCGCCGGCCGATGCCTTCGTTGATGGCGAGATGATCGCCAGCACCCGGGAAATGCTCTTCAGCGCCCTGCGCGACATCGTCTACACCGAGAACGAACTGGACAGCCAGCGCATTGACCTGGACAGCTCCCAGGGCATCACCGACTACGTCTTCCACCTGCTGCGCAACGCCCGCACCCTGCGCCCCGGCGTGGAGCCCAAGATGGTGGTGTGCTGGGGCGGCCACTCGATCAATACCGAGGAATACAAATACACCAAGAAGGTCGGCCACGAGCTGGGCCTGCGCAAGCTGGACATCTGCACCGGCTGCGGCCCGGGCGTGATGAAGGGCCCGATGAAGGGCGCCACCATCGCCCACGCCAAGCAGCGCATGAGCGGCAGCCGCTACCTGGGCCTGACCGAGCCGGGGATCATCGCCGCCGAGGCGCCGAACCCCATCGTCAACGAGCTGGTGATCCTGCCGGACATCGAGAAGCGCCTGGAAGCCTTCGTCCGCGTCGGCCACGGCATCATCATCTTCCCCGGCGGCGCCGGCACCGCGGAAGAGTTCCTCTACCTGCTGGGCATCCTGATGCACCCGGACAACCGCGACCTGCCCTTCCCGGTGATCCTCACCGGCCCCAAGAGCGCGGCGCCCTACCTGGAGCAGCTCAACGCCTTCGTCCTGGCAACCCTGGGCGAAGCGGCGCGCCAGCACTACCAGATCATCATCGACAACCCGCCGG
Source organism: Pseudomonas sp. GW822-FHT06D10 (assembly GCF_058799535.1). Taxonomy (NCBI): domain Bacteria; kingdom Pseudomonadati; phylum Pseudomonadota; class Gammaproteobacteria; order Pseudomonadales; family Pseudomonadaceae; genus Pseudomonas; species Pseudomonas sp. GW822-FHT06D10. The sequence goes on from NZ_JBXALN010000004.1 coordinate 295,283, forward strand.
AAGTGGCGCGGCAGATGACCGAGGGGCTCAAGACCGTCAAGCAGTTCCGCCGCGAACGCAACGACGCCTTCCACTTCAACTGGCTGCTGAAGATCGACGAGAGCCTGCAGCGCCCCTTCGATCCGACCCACGAGAACATGGCCAACCTGCAACTGAGCCATGCCCTGGCGCCCCACGAACTGGCGGCCAACCTGCGTCGTGCGTTCTCCGGCATCGTCGCCGGCAACGTCAAGGACCAGGGTATCCGCCTGATCGAACAGAAAGGCCCGTACAGCATCCACGGCGACCCGGCGATCATGCAGCCCCTGGACCAGCTGCTCAAAGCCTTCGTCGAGCAGCACCGCATGAAGCTGCCCGGCGGCGCCGCCTACGTACCGTGCTACCGCGTGGTCAACTGAGCCCTGCCCTGCCGCCTTGAACAACGCCGCGTTCCCTGCCTGGGAACGCGGCTTTTTTTTTGCCCGGCCGGTACCGTTCGCCACGCGTCCGGTCCTGCTCCATGCCACTGCAACGCCCCTCTGGCGGGCCGTGCCTGGGGGTAAGTATTTTTCGTTTTTTTTGCGCCACCGGCGCCGCCGCCCATCATCCACTGCCTGAGTACTATCGCCTCACTGCCACTTCCGGCGGTACCTAAAGGAGATGACTCACATGGCTAAAAAAGCCCCTTCTGCCAAGCCCTCGCCGATGAACCAGCCGGCAGCTTCGCGCATCGCCAGCACCACCGCCAAGGCCGGCAACGGCCAGGTGGCGGCGGACAGCTTCGCTGCCCGGGCCGCACGCGCCGCGGCAAAAAACGCCAATCCTTGATCCTCTCGCCCCCACCGGCCTTCGCCGGTGGGGTCAGGCCAGGAGGCCGACATGACCCATTACAGCAATGACAAGGACATCGCCCGGCTGGTCCGCCAGCAATTACGTCTGGGCTGGCTGTTCCATCATGGCAAATGCCATGGGAAGCTCACTGCCCCAGGCAAGGGCTCGATCCCTGTGCCCTGCACACCCAGCGACTGCCGGGCACTGCAAAACTTCAAAATGATGCTGCGGAGGCTCGAATGCCGATAGCCCGTTCCCCCTTTCCCAGCCTGGGTGAGTGCTACCAACTGCTGACCGCCGCGTTCGATACCAAGGCCAGCGACCCAACGCGGCGCAAGCAACTGGCCAGGCTGGCAGACAGCGATCACGACTGGAGCCTGTTTCCCGCGATCAAGCGTGACCTGCTGATCGAACCCCTGGCCCAGCTGGACTGCGAGTTCGCCCAGTACGTGGAAGCCTTCATCGATTATCTGCAGGCGCACTACCTGGATCTGATCAAGAACGTGGAGCTCGATAGCCTGAGCCGCGAGCAGGCATTACCGGCACTGGTCGAACACTATGCCGGCCTGGTCGGCGGCTTCCTCCAGCAACTGCAGCAACGCTTCGGCGGCCCGAACCTGGGGCAACTTCTGGACCCGGACCAGACGGCCTTCGGGCAGGTCTTGCAGTGGTATCAGCAGCACAGTGGCGACTCGCTCCAGCAACTGGCCCAGCGCCTGTATCCCGAGAGCAAGGATGCCCGTGACCAACTGGCCCGCTGGCACAACGGCACGCGGCTGGCCGACCTGTCGAGCCTCAAGGTCCTGCTCAAGACCCTGGAACAGGCCGCCAGCCCGCCCCTGCTGGTGCGCAACCTGGGGCGCTGGCTGGTGATTGGCCGGGCCCTTGGCTACCTCGATCAACAGCTGCTCGGCGCCGGGCGCGGAGCTTTTCGCCAGCCGGTATTGCAGGCCCTGTTGCTGATGCCCACCCCGGACAGCGGCCGGCAGGCGCTGCGGCGCCTGAATCTGGCGGCCGGCCAGCGCCTGAACATCCTCAAACCCGGGGCCCGATGGCTGAGCGAACACCTTGACCCGAGCCGAGACAAGGACAGTACCTGCCAGGCCCGAACCCGGCAGATGCTGGACGACTTCATCACCCTGCAAACCCGTTATGACGAAGATCACCGCACCGGCTATTTCAGTGCCTGGTACGAGGGCCGCTGGCAGTTGCTCTCGGGCAACTTCCCTGCCGCCCTGCGGCATTACGCCAAGGCCCTGGACGCGGCCCTGTATCGCGCCGGGCCCTTGCAGCTCGGCCTGCTGGAGGAAGCCCTGAGCCTGGCGGCGGCGCTGGAGGACAAGATCCTGCTCAAGCGCATGAAACATCAGGCCGTGGTGCTGGGACTGTTCAGCACCCTGGGCATGGAGCAGGGCCAGGTGATCAGTGACTGGGAAATCATTCAGTTGAAACAGGTCTTCGCACGGCTGTTCCCGCCGCAGGGTTTGTTCCCCCAGGCCGAGCGCCAGGAACTGCAGGTGGAGCGGCCCTTCCTGGCTTTCGACCCTGCCGAGATCGCCCGGATCAAGGTGGACCTGAAGCGCCCCGACCGGGTGATCACCGTGCATGCCCTGGACGGCCAGAAGCGTCGCTATCCGCAATTGCTGTGGTTCGCCTCCGAAGGTCAGACCGATGCGGTGAGTGCGCTGTTGCAGGCCGGCGCCGACGTCAACCCGGGCGACGAGGCCGCTGGCTCGGCGCTGTTGTGCGCCCTGCAATACGCCCACGATAGAAACCAGCGTGGCGCCCTCGACCTGCTCCTGGCCCGGCCTCATGCCGTCGCTACCCTCGACCGCCGCACCCGCAGAAAACAACTGACGCCCCTGATACAGGCCATCGACATGGGGGATGCCGAACTAGCGGCCCGACTTCTGCAGATGGGCGCCTCGGCCGACGCGCGAGGGCTGTATCCGCTGCTGACCCCGCTGTATCACTGCCTCGGAAAGCTGTGCCAGGTGCAACGCCCGGACAAGACACTGGAGTTGGTACTCGAAAGGATCGGGCAACAGGACCCGGTCAGCCGCGAAGTCCTGCGCCGGACCCTGGGCAGCAGCGCCGGAACCTTCGGGCAACGGATGCCCATACCACCCGGACACCCGCTGTATCAACAGGTGCTAGAAATTCTCCTGGAACTGCAGAGTGAACGCTGCGACCCCGGGCAACTGATGCATATCGCGCACCTGCTGCTGCACCACGGTGCCGACCCCAACGCTGTCCACGACTACCCCTGCGCCGGCCGGACCCCACTGATGCTGGCGGCCGAAGACGACCAGTTGGAGCTGTTCAAGGCCATGCTCGCAGCCGGCGGCGAGCCACAGCGCCAGGATCGCGAAGGCGCCGATTGCTGGCAGATCGCCCTGGCCCATGGCGCCCATCGGGTTCTGGCGTGGCTGCGCTCGATGCCGTCCTGAGAACCGTAGCCTGAAACTCCGGGACGGTTTGACAGCGTCCTGAGCAGTGTGGAATAGTTTTCCATAAAAATGGAACATAGTTCCATTTTATCTCACTGATCGAAAAAGGCCCTGTCATTGTGAGCGACGTTCCCGCTGCAACCCTCCCGCCCCTGGATTGTGACTTGTTGGTGATCGGCTCCGGCGCCGCCGGCCTGGCCTGTGCGGTGACCGCCGCGTGGCATGGCCTGAAGGTGATAGTTGTGGAAAAGGATTCCACTTTTGGCGGTGCCAGCGCCTGGTCCGGCGGCTGGATGTGGGTGCCGGGCAATCCCCTGGCACGCCGCGCCGGCATCCATGAAAACCCTCAGCAACCGCGCACCTACCTCAAGCATGAGCTGGGGGAGCGCTACGATGCCGCACGCATCGACGCCTTTCTGGATAACGGGCCGCAGATGGTGGCCTTCTTCGAACAGCACACGGCCCTGCAATTCGTCGACGGCAATGGCATCCCGGATATCCACGGCCAGGTGCCCGGGGCCGGGATCGAGGGCCATCAGGTGATCGCCGCGCCGTATGACGCCCGGGCCATCGGCCCACTGCTCAAACGGCTGCGCAAGACCCTGCGGGAAACCTCGTTCCTGGGCATGCCGATCATGGCCGGGGCCGACCTCGGGGCCTTTCTCAGCATGACCCGTTCCTTCAGGTCGCTGCTGCATGTGGCCGGGCGCTTTGCCCGCCACCTGCGGGACCTGGCGCTACACGGCCGGGCCATGCACCTGGTCAACGGCGTGGCGCTGATCGGCCGGCTGGGCAAGTCCGCCGAGGACCTGGGGGTCAACCTGCTGGAGTCCACCCCGGCCCGCTCGCTGCTGCGCGATAGCCAGGGCGTGCAGGGCGCCCTGGTGGACACGCCTGAGGGGCCGCGGGAAATCCGCGCCCGGCGTGGAGTGCTGCTGGCCGCCGGCGGCTTCGCCAATGACCTGCCCCGGCGCCAGGCGTTGTTTCCCCGTGCCCCGGGGCCGGACGAGCACCTGGCCCTGCCGCCGCGCAGTTGCTGCGGCGACGGCATCCGCCTCGGCGAACAGGCCGGTGCCGTGCTGGCCACGGACCTTGCCAGCCCGGTGGCCTGGGCCCCCGTCTCTCGGGTGCGGCATGCCGACGGCAGCATCGGCCACTTTCCCCACATCATCGACCGGGCCAAACCCGGGCTGATCGGCGTGCTGGCCAACGGCAAGCGTTTCGTCAACGAGGCGGACGGCTACTACGACTACACCGCGGCCATGCTGGAGGCGGTTCCCGCGGGCGAGGAAGTGGCGTCCTGGCTGATCTGCGACCACCGCTTCCAGCGCCGTTACGGCCTGGGTTATGCCCGGCCCTTCCCCCTGCCGGTGGGGCCGCTGGTGCGCAGCGGCTACCTGGTACGGGCCGACTCCATCCAGGCCCTGGCCAGCCAGTGCGGCATCGACCCCCAGGGCCTTGCGGCCACGGTGCAGGCATTCAACCAGCATGCCCGCAACGGCCAGGACCCCGAGTTCGGCCGCGGCTCGACGCCCTACAATCGCAAGCAGGGCGACGCCCTGTATCCCGGGCCCAACCCCTGCGTGGCGCCCATCGAACAGGGGCCGTTCTATGCGGTGAAAGTGCTGCCCGGCAGCTTCGGCACCTTTGCCGGGCTCAAGACCAACGCCCAGGCCCAGGTGCTGGATTCGCACGGCACGGCGATCCCCGGGCTGTATGCCGCAGGCACCGACATGGCCAGCGTGATGGGCGGCTTTTATCCCTCCGGCGGTATCAACCTGGGGCCGGCCATGACCTTCGGCTACATCGCCGGGCGCCATGCGGCCGGGGTCAGTGACTACGAAGTGCCGCTGGATCCTGGTGCCGAGGCCACCCGCGGCTGAACCGCCGGGACGGGCTCAGGGGCCCCGGCCATCGCCGGCGTCCTCATTGACCAGCGGCGCCTGCAACTGGCGTTCGAGCTGCTGGCCGAGGTAATACACCCCGGCCATGACCCCATGCTCGGGGTCATGCAACTGCCTGGACCAGGCCTGATCAAAGGCCGCGCCCAGGTCCCGTCGGGTCTGGGCCTGCAGGTCTTCCCGGTCATGGTCCTGGACCAGCGCCCGGACCCCGGCCACTCCCACCGAAATCAGCGCGCCGGCCACCCGCCCCACCGCCGCCGCCACCGCACCGGCCACACTGCGGCTGGCGAACTGGGCCTGGAGCTTGTCACTGGTCACCTGCGCCACCTGGGACACCCCCGGGGCCGGCGCTCCCTGTTCGCCGGTCGGGGCGCCATGGATCTGCTGCAGCAAGGGCCCATAGGCGGGCAAGCGGGCAATGGGCTCGGCCCGTATCAACTGGTTCAAGGAGGCGCGCTGCTCGGGGGCCGGCCCCAGGTCGATGGCCAGCACCTGGTCCAGATGGAGTTCCAGTTGCGGTGCCGGCAGTGGGTAACGGCTGCGGATCTGCGCCAGCTGCTGGCGCAGCAACTGCACATAGAACTCCATGGCCTCACCGGTGATCGCATCGGCATCGACTTCCAGCGCCACCGGTGCCAGCACCCGTTCCTGGTACTGCTCCTGCAAGTAGGCCGCCAGGCGCCGGGAAGCTTGCCCGGCGTCGCCTTTATCGTTCAGGGAATACCAGCCGACCTTGAGCGACAGCCATTCCTGGGTCCAGTAGCCACTGAACCAGGGAATGAAGTTTTCCTCGGTCTGCTGGTAGACCCGGGCCCGCCAGTGCTCCATGGAGCCCTGGGCATAGACCTCGGCCTGTTCAGTGGCGCTGCGGGAGGCTTCCAGCAGTTCATGGTTGACCTGGCGCCAGGTGGCCGGGCTGACCGGCATCGCGGCCACCGGCTCGGGAACCCGATGGGCGCAGCCGGCGAGCACCAGCATCAGCACCAGGACCCCGTGGCGGCAGCAGAGCATCGTTGGCCGCAAGGCATGTACCTCCCGCAAAGGCCGCGCCAGGCTCGACAGGTCGCCCTGGCGTTCCAGCAGTATAGGTAGCGCAAAGGCGGGCCCGATCGATTGCGAGCCGGGCTTTTTTCCTGCACCACGAAGAAACACTGCCACCGCCCACCGGCCCTCGGTATATTGCGCCCCGGCGCCTGCGCCACGGATTTGCCCCCTACAAGGAACCCCCATGCTCTACCGTATTGCCGCCGACAGCCTGGTGCTGTTTCACCTGTCCTTTATCGTCTTCGTGCTGCTGGGCGGCCTGCTGGTGCTGCGCCACCCGCGGCTGATGCTGCTGCACCTGCCCGCCGCGGCCTGGGGCGTGGCAGTGGAAGTGCTGCACCTGGAGTGCCCGCTGACCCGCTGGGAAAACCTGCTGCGCCACGCCGCCGGCCAGGACGGCTACGGCGCCGGCTTCATCGAGCATTACCTGATCCCGCTGATCTACCCCGCCGGGCTGACCCCGGGCATTCAGCTGTGGCTGGGCAGCCTGGTGCTGCTGATCAACCTCTGGGTCTACGGCTACCTGGCCCGACGCTGGCTGCGCAAGCGCCGCGCCTGAGCCTGCCGCCAGCCGGAACGGCGCACCGTTCCGGCCTTGCCTCCTCTGTTCGCTCCTCTACGAAACAGCCGAGACAGCAGCGCCGGCGCCTGAGGCAGGTGTTTCGCTATATACTTTTGTATATTGCGATTTCACACCCCCGAGATTTGCCCATGCACTGCCCCTCATCCACCCCGTTTTGCCCGCCCCCGCAGGCGCTTGAGGCCGACTCGGCAGCGCCCCGGGTGCCAGCGCCAGCCCGCCAGGAACGCCGCTCGCGCCTGCGGCATCGGCAACTGATCCTCGATGCCGCCCGCAACGAGTTCGCCGCCAAGGGCTTCAGTGCCTGCCAGACCCTGGATATCGCGCTGCGCGCCGGGGTGCCCAAGGCCAACCTGTACTACTACTTCCACACCAAGGAAAACCTCTACGCCGAAGTCCTGCAGCCCCTGCTGGAACCCTTGCACCAGGCGTCGCGGCTGCTGCACCCGGAGGCCGATCCGGCGCAGGCGTTGCAGGCATACATCGAGGCGCGGATGCAGATCGTCGAGGATTTCCCCCTGCGTTCGAAGATTCTCTGCAGCGAGTTGCTGCACGGCGCGCAGCAGTTGCCAGAGGCCTGGCGTGAAAGCCTGGAGGCGCAGAACCGCAGCGAAATCGCTTGCCTGCGCAATTGGGCCGAACGCGGCCAGATCCGTACCATCGCCCCGGAGCACCTGCTGCTGTTCATAGGAGCGGCGACCCAGACCTACCCTACCCTGGGCTGGCAGATCGCCCTGATGAGCGGCGTAGCCCAGCCCTCCAGCAGGGACTTCCAGAGCGTCGCGGCCACCCTGACCCGCATGGTGCTCGCCGGGGCATTGCCGGCGCTGGCGAGCGCCCAGGGGCTGCCGGCCCGGGCCCTGGCGATCTAACCCGGTTCCAGTTCGCCCAGGCATTCGCAGGCCAGGGTCAGGGCCTGCCAGGTCGGCTCGTCAGCGGGAATCAGGTGTTCGATGCGCAGCGACGCCACGGTAATGTCCTGGGGCATGCCGAAGGTGGTGAAGGTGGACAGAAAACGCAGCTCGCCCCCGGGCCCGCGCACCCGGGTCAGCAGCAACGGCTCGGCCGGGCTCGGGGTCGCCGGCGACTCTCCGGGGAACGGCAGGCCGGCCAACAGCGCCGCCAAGCCGGGGTCGCCCATGGCTTCCCGGGAGGCCCGCTGCCAGGCCACCTGGCGCACCTCCTCGGCATTGATCAGGCAGTCACCGAAACCACCGGGCTCCAGCAGGGCCGTCAACAGGTTGAAGCCCTGTTCCATGGCGTGTTGCGACAACCCCAGCAGTTGGAACAGCGCCGCGGTAGCCTGATTGGCCGCCAGCACCTGCCAGCCACTGTCGATGACGATCGCTGGCGCCGGGTTGTTGGCCTTGAGCAGGTGCATCAGCGCTGCGCGCACCGGCGCCAGGCCGGGGTCGGCCAGGGGCAAGGCGGCATAGCGCGGCGCATAGCCCGCGGCGAGGAACACCCGGTTGCGCTGGGGCAAGGGGGTGTCCAGGGTGGTCAGCAGCGCATCCAGCAAGGCCGGGCTGGGCTGGGCGCGGCCGGTCTCGACGCAGCTCAGGTGGCGCTGGGAAATCCCCGCCTGCAACGCCAGGTCCAACTGGCTCAAGCGCGCCTGGCGCCGTAACTGGCGCAACTGTGCGCCCACTGGCAAGGGCCCGGCGCGGGGAGCTTCAAGGGTGCAGGGCATGGCGGCGCGACCGCTGTCGGGCACAGGCATCCCGGCTCAGCCCACACGCTTGCAGAAGATCAGCTCGGGGTCCTGCTCGTCGAGGTTCTCGATCACCCCACTGGGCTGGAAACCGGCCTTGGCAATCAGGCCCCGGGCCGCCAGGTTCGACTGGTTGGTGGAGATGAACAGCCGGGGCGTGCGACAAGCCTGCTCGGCGGCGCCGAGCAAGCGCCGAGCCACGCCCTGGCGTTGCTGCCCCGGAGCCACCACCACCAGGGACACGAAGCCATGGTCGAAGAAGTCATGGTTCAGCAGCAGGTAGCCGACGACCCGGCCGGCCGCCACCTCCACCCAACCCTGGCCACGGCCCACCGCCACGCGCACGGCATCGCCCCGGCAGGCGTGGGCCTGGGCATAGGTGTCGCACTCGAGCATGGCCGGCACATCATCGGGCCCGGCCACGCGGATCACCCGGCCTGCGCCGGGAGCCTGCTGGTTGGAAGTCATCGCTGTTCAATCCTTGAAAGTGAAAGTCGCGCCGCCCCAGCTGACAGCCTGAAGCGCCCCGCTGTCTATGACCTGGGGGGTCATTGAGTGACAACAGGCTTGCCACTTAGCCTGTTCGCTCCCGCTTGTTCAAGGATTTTCACCGTGAAAAACACACTTTGGCGACTCTGCATCGGGCTGTTCGCCGGCCATGAGCTGGATGCCGTGGCGCAGCGTGAATGGCGCCTGCTGTATGGCCTGCGCGACCTCGACCCCCTGCTCGGGCAGCACCTGTTCATTGCCCTGCACGTCCCCCTGTGTGCCGGGCTGGTCCAGCTGTGCGGCCATCGGCGCCGTCGCGTGCGCGAGCTTGCCCGCCAGTGGCTGGCGGCGCTCGCCCTGGTGCATGCCGGGTTGCATCAACGCCTGCGCGACGACCCGCTGTACCTGTTCGACTCCCTGCTGTCGCAAAGCCTGATCTTTGGCTGTGGCGCAGCCGGCCTGCTGTATCTGCTGCTGGGCCTGGCCACCCGCAACCGCCGCGCCGTACACCCAGCCCATCCCTGATCGAGGACTGCGCCATGCGCCACCCTTACCCCGCCCTGCTGGCTCTACTGGGCTTCAGTGCCTACACCCTGTACTGCCTGTTCCAGGCCGAACAGTCGCTGCTGCAATTCGGCCTGCAACTGCTGTCGCGCCCGGACACCGCACAAGTGGTGATCGACCTGTACCTGATGGCGCTGCTGGCGGCTGCGTGGATGCTGGGAGACGCCCGCGCCCGTGGGCGCTCCTGGCGTTCGGTGCTGCCCTATCTGCTGCTGACGGCGGTCTTCGTCTCCATCGGGCCCTTGCTGTACCTGGTGGTTCGCGACCTGCGCCCGCCCCGGCAGCCACTGGCCGGCGGCGCTTGAGCGCGGGCTTCAGATCAGGCGCTGGATCTCCTTGTGGCGCCACACCAGCTTGAAGTAGCAGACCTGCAGCACCAGCATGGTCAGGTAGGCCACCGGGAACGCCATCCACACCCCTTGCAGGCCGAAATGCGCGTCCAGCACATAGGCCGCCGGCACCTGCACCCCAAGGATGCAGAAGATCGAGATCGCCACCGGCACCAGCACCGTGCCGCTGGCGCGCATGATGCCGCCGACCACCGCCTGGAAACCGAACACCAGGATGCTCCAGAGCATGATGTGCAGCAGGTGCTGGGCCTGCACCAGGGCTGCCGGGTCGATGATGAACAGGCCCAGCAGCCAGTGGGAAATCAGGTAGCCGAGCAGCACCAGGGCGCCGGTGAGGCACAGGTTGATCGCAAGCCCGGTACGCAGGATCGGGGTGATGCGCTCCAGGCGCCCGGCGCCGATGGCCTGGGCGCCGAGGATCGAGGCGGTGATAGCGATCGACAGCGCCGGGAACTGCACGTAGTTGACGATCTGGGTCACCGCGCCATAGGCCGCCGTGGCCTGGGAACCGTGGCGGTTGACCAGGGCCAGGATCACCAGTTCGGAAAGCGAGATGACCACCATCTGCACGCCGGTGGGCAGGCCGATGCGCAGCACCTTGCCGAGTATCGCCCGGTTCAGCCGCAGCGCCGCGAACAGCGCCCGGTCCGGGGCCAGGGGGTGGTCGCGGCCACTCAGGCGCCAGACCAGAAACCCCATGGCCAGGATATTTCCCGCCAGCCCGGCGAAGGCCGCGCTCTGGATACCCATGGGCGGCAGGCCCAGCCAGCCACGGATCAACGCCGGGGTCAGCAGCAGCCCCGCCAGGGTCGAGACCATCAAGGCCAGCAGGGGCGACAGGGTATCGCTGACACCCCGCAGCAACTGGGTGTAGAGCACGAACACCAGCAGCAGCGGCATGATCAGCATCATCACCCGGGCATAGCCCACTGCGTCGTCCAGTACATCGGCCGGTGTGCCCAGGCCCTGCAGGGCCGGGCGGGCGAAGAGCATGCCCAGCACCGCCCCCAGCAGGCCGATCAAGGCCCCCAGCATCAGGGTACTGCCGGCCACCGACTTCACCGCATCCAGCTCCCGAGCACCCCAGGCCTGGCCGATCAGCACCGAGGCGCCGGCCCCCAGGCCGATCACCAGGGCAATGAAAAAGAACACGATGGGGAACATCCCCGACACCGCCGCCAACGCCTGGGTGCCCAGCAACTGGCCAATGTAGATACCGTTGAGGGTGCCGGAAAACGACTGCAGGAAATTCGACAGCACCATGGGCAGGAGGAAGACCAGGTACACCTGCCAGAGGGGGCGCTGAGGGGAAATGGACATGAAACAGGCAACCTCGGATCAAGAGGACGAAGGGCCGCGAAGAAGCCCCGTGGCACGGGGCTCGCGTCGGACCTGAAACATGTAGCAACCCAGGCCGTGCACGGCGTTCCGACAGCGCGGCCCGGGGTTTATATCAGTGGTTGACGTCGACCACCACCCGCCCGCGAACCTTGCCTTCAAGCAACTCGTGGGCGACGGTCAGGGCCTCTTCCAGGCCCACTTCGCGGGTGATCCGCTGCAGGTGCTGCTGGTCCACCTCGGCGGCCAGGCGTTCCCAGGCATGCACCCGCTCGTGATAGGGACGGGTCACGCTGTTGATCCCCAAGAGGCTCACCCCACGCAGGATAAAGGGCGCCACCGAGGCCGGGAAATCCATGCCCTGGGCCAACCCGCAGGCGGCCACCAGGCCATCGGCGGCGGTGCCGGCACAGACGTTGGCCAGCGTATGGCTGCCCACCGAGTCGATGGCCGCCGCCCAGCGTTCCTTGGCCAGCGGACGCCCCGGCTGGGACAGCTCGGCGCGCTCGATGATGCGGCTGGCGCCCAGCGCCTTGAGGTAGTCGGCCTCCTCCGAACGCCCGGTGGCGGCGATCACCGAGTAGCCCAGGCGCGACAGCAGGCTGATGGCAAAACTGCCGACCCCGCCGCTGGCACCGGTGACCAGCACCTCGCCGTGTTCGGGGGTCAGGCCGCTGCGCTCCAGGGCGATCAGGCAGAGCATGGCGGTGTAGCCGGCGGTGCCGATGGCCATGGCCTGGCGCGCGCTGAAGGCTTCAGGCAGGTGGATCAGCCAGTCGCCCTGCAACCGGGCCTTCTGCGCCAGCCCGCCCCAGTGGCTCTCGCCCACGCCCCAGCCATTGAGCAGCACCTGCTCACCCGGGCGAAAGCGCGGATGGCTGCTGGCTTCGACGGTGCCTGCCAAGTCGATACCGGGGACCATGGGAAACTGCCGCACCACCGGGCTCTTGCCGGTGATTGCCAGGCCGTCCTTGTAGTTCAGAGTGCTGTAGGCCACCCGGACCGTGACATCGCCCTCAGGCAGTTGCGCCTCCTCCAGCTCGCGCAGATGGGCGCGATAACCTGCAGTGTCTTTGTCGATCACAATGGCCTTGAACATCATGGACTCCTGTTGGCAAGGGAGGCTGCAGCGCTGGCTGCAACGACGTAGAGCGCGAACGCGCCATCCTACGCAAGCCCCCGCAAGGCGTCCATGAGCCTCCCCCCTCCCCACCCGCGACGCTCGAAACAGCCCCTGCCCACGCCGGCGTCGCGTATCGCAGTAGAGCCCGGCGCGCCCGGCCTGCCGGAACCGGGGCGTGGAGTAGCCCGGGCGTGGCAGAACCTGGCCCCAGAGCGCTACCATGCGGCGGCAACTGCCCCCTGACCGAACGGATTTCCGACCTTGTCCCATCTCCTGGAAAAAGCCGCTGCGCGCGGCGACCTTGCTGCTCTCGAGCGCCTGCTGGATGCGGGTGCGGACCTTGAATGGCAGCACAAGGGCACCGGCCGCACGGCCTTGCTGGCCGCCACTATCGCCGGGCACCGGCCGGCCGTGGCGCTGCTGCTGGCGCGCGGCGCGAATGTCCTGCAGCCGTGCAAGGCCCTGGGCTACAGCCCCCTGGCCTGGGCCGCCAGCCACGGCGACACCGCCCTGGCCGAGTTGCTGATCGCCCATGGCGCAGCGCTCGAACAGGCCAGCCCCGAACTGCAACGCACCGCCCTGATGAACGCCGCCCAGGCTGGCCACGAGGCAATGGTTGCCTTGCTGCTCGAGGCCGGCGCCAACCCCTCGCCCGTGGATTTCCAGCAACGCAACGCCTGGTCCCTGGCCGAAGAAAATGGCCATGCCCAGGTCATGCAACAGCTGGAGCAGGCCGGTACCGGGGCACCGCCAGCGCCTGCACCGGCCCCTTCCCTGCCCTGGCCGCCGCTGGTGCCTGGCACTGACAGCAGCGCAGATCCGGTCACCCAGGTGCGGGCCTATACCCTGGCTTTGTACGCCTGGGAACAGCGCGGCAATGCCCTGGGCCACGAGGCGCTCGACGCCGCCTTCTGGGCCGAACCGCAACAGTTGCTCGAACGTTTTTGTACCCTGCGACCGCGGGCCTATCCGCGAGCCTCCTATGGTTACCCCACGACCCACGCCGAGGCCGACGAGCTACTGGGCTGCCAGTTGCTCAAGCCCGCCCAGGCCGAAGTGCTGGTGCGCGACCCGGCGTCCCGGGCGCTGTGCTACGAGCATCGCTTCGTGGTCAAGCGGGTTGCCGGCCAATGGCGCATCGACAGCGTCAAGCGCCGCCTGGCCGGCACCCAGAAATGGGCAAACGCCATTCTCTAGCGGGGGCAAGGGGCAAGAGCGAACGGGCGCAGCCTGCTCGACGTGCGGCACGGTTCAAACCCGTCGCCCTTGGCGTGCAGTCGCCCGCCATCACCACCGCTGTCGAGATTCGCGTTGAAACACGTGCCGATAAGCCCCTGGCCCGACAGCAGGCGGCCGCCAGCCAGCAGCAATTGCTGGTTGGCGGGCGGGCTGCTGCCCGTGGTTAAATGCCGCCCCGAAAAAATGACCGGCCCCGCTGATGACCCCTCTCGCCCTCGCCACCCTCAACCAGCATCTGTTGACCGCCCTGGCCGCCGCGCCCGGCGAAACCCGGCGCCTGTTCCATGGCCGCGGCCGCTGCTGGCCGGGGCTGGAACAGCTGACCGTGGACTGGCTGCAGGGGGTAGTGCTGGTGTCCTTGTTCAAGGAACCCGAAGCCGGGCAACTCGAAGCCCTGCAGCAGTTGCTGGCGGACCTGGGCTCGACCCCGCAATGGGTGGCCAGCGGCGCCCGCAGCCTGATGCTGCAACACCGCTACCTGCCCGACAGCCGTGGCGAGTGGCTGCTGGGCGAGGCCATCGACAGTTGCACCATCACCGAGGAAGGCCTGCGCTACCAGGTGGACCTGGGCAGCAAGCAGAACAACGGGCTGTTCCTCGACATGCGCTACGGGCGCAACTGGGTGCGGGCCAATGCCCGGGGCAAGAATGTCCTGAACCTGTTTGCCTATACCTGCGGCTTCTCGGTGGCGGCGATTGCCGGCGGCGCCGAGCGGGTGGTCAACCTCGACATGTCCCGGGCGGCCTTGAGCCGCGGCCGCGACAACCACCGGCTCAACGGCCACGACACCAGCCGGGTGAGCTTCCTCGGCCATGACCTGTTCAAGTCCTGGAGCAAGGTCAAGCAGGGCGGGCCCTATGACCTGGTGATCATCGACCCGCCGTCGTTCCAGAAAGGCAGCTTTGTCCTCGGCAAGGACTATGCGCGGGTGCTGCGGCGCCTGCCGGAGTTGCTCACGGCCGATGGTTGCGTCCTTGCATGCATGAATGATCCGGCGTTTAGCGTGGATTTTCTTCTGGAGGGGATGGCCGAAGCGGCGCCGGGGTTGCGCTTTGAACAGCGGCTGGAGAACCCGCCGGAGTTTCCGGATGCGGATCCGCAGTGCGGGCTCAAGGCACTGGTATTTCGGCATGGGGCATAGGCCTTGATCCTGGCTGGATAGCCGTTGCTGCAGCAACGGGCATCCAGCCAGGCCCTTACAACTCCATCCGATACTCGATCACCCCCGGCTTGTGCGCCACCCAGTCATACAACCGTTGCGCCCGCTCGTTGCTCTCCTGGGTATGCCAGTACAAACGAGCGCACTGGTGTTGCCGGGCAAAGGCCTGCACCCACTCGATCAACAGTTTCCCCGCCCCGCTGCCGCGAATCGACGGGGCCACGTACAGGTCTTCCAGATAGCAGAAGTCGCCGACGGCCCAGGTCGAACGGTGCAACACCAGGTTGACGAAGCCGATGACTTCATCGTCCTGCACCGCCACCGCCGAATACATCGGTTCCCGCGAATCGAGGAAACGCTCGAACGTGCGGCGGCTGACCTCTTCGCTCAGCGTCACCTGATAGAAATCCTGATAGGCCAGCCACAGCGGCAGCCATTGTTCGTAATCCCCAGGCTGAATCGCCCGTACCGTCACCGCGGGTTGTTGATCGCTCATTGCGCGCTCCTCTTGATCATCCACACCGGGATCAGCCCCGGTTATTGAAGAGTGCGCAGGTTAGTGCGTGAGTGGCGGATTTTATCAGGCCAATTCTGCCATCTGTAACAGACCACTTTGCCCAAACCCTCACAGCCCGGGCTGCTGATGGGTCACGCAGTGAATGCCGCCGCCCCCTGCGGCGATAGCGTCGATATCCAGCTGGATCACCTGCCGCCCGGGATACAGGCTGGCGAGCAGGCTATGGGCCTTGGCGTCGGCCTGCCGGTCACCGAACTGCGGTGAGATCACCGCCCCATTGATCACGAAATAGTTGATGTAGCCGGCGGCGAACTCCGGGTTGCCCCGACTGAAGCGGTTCTGCCGGGGATTCATCGGCGGCGACAGGGTATGCACCTGCAGCTTGCGACCATCGGCGTCACTGGCGGCTCGCAGGATCTCCAGGTGCTCGAGGGTTACCGAGTGATCATAGGAGTCGGGATCGTTGTCGAGGTTGGCCACCACCACCCCCGGCCTGACGAAACGCGCATAGAAGTCGACATGGGCATCGGTGATGTCCCGGCCCTTGATCCCCGGTAGCCAGATGATCTTGCGCAGGCCGAGGCAAGCCTTGAGTTCCTCTTCGACCTCGGCCTGGCTCCAGCCCGGGTTGCGGTTGCCGTTGATCCAGCTGCTTTGGGTCATGATCCCGGTGCCGTGGCCGTCCACCTCGATGCCGCCGCCCTCGCCCACCAGTTCGCTGCGCAGATAACGGGCGCCTGCAGCGTCGGCCATCTGCCGCGCCAGCCGGGCGTCCCTGGCGTGGCGCTGTTTGTTGCCCCAGCCATTGAAGTTGAAGTCCACCGCGCCCAATCCGCCTTCCCCATCGACGACAAAGTTGGCACCGATGTCGCGCATCCAGATGTCGTCCAGTTCGGTGCTGACAAAAGTGATGTTGTGCGAGCCGCACAACTGCTCGGCCAGGCCGCGCTCCTCTGCCCGGCAGAACAGGGTCAGGGGTTGATAGGCGGCAATTGCCCGGGCGATCCGCCCCTGGGCCTGTTGCACGTCGCCGGTAAAGTCTTCCCAGATGGCCTCCTGGGCACCAAAGGCCATGAAGGCCCGCAGCTGCCGGTCGCCTTCATCGGGCAGGTACCAGTGGCCCTGCTCCCCGGCCCGGGCACTGCGCGGCCCCAGGCCGAAGGCCGGCATGGCGGCGACAGCGGCCAGCAAGGAGGCCTGTTTGATCAGTTGACGTCGGGTGGGCATTGGACGGTTCTCTTGTCGAAGGTATTGCATGAAAAGGTTCGGGGGTGCGGCGCGGGCCCTCGCCGACACGCCGGCTCCTACCCGGGAGTGTAGGAGCCGGTTTGCCGGCGAACCGCATGGCGCCCGGTCAGTGGCGGGCAGCGGTGGCCGTCTTGAACTGGGTCCAGGTGCGCATTCGAGCCCGCATATCGGCCTGGGGAATGTCGCGGCCGGGAATCAAGCGTTCGAAGGTGGCGGCATCCGGGTAGATATCCGGGTTGTTGCCCATCTGCGGGTCGACACTTGGCCGCGCCCGGGCATTGGCCGTGGGGTAGCCAGTGAAGTTGCTGATGGCCGCCATGTTCTCTGGTCGGGTCACGAAGTTGATGAAGGCATAGGCATATTCCGGGTGCCGCGCATCCTTGGGGATCGCCATGGTGTCCATCCACACCGTGGTGCCTTCCCGGGGAATGCGGTACTGGAACTCGACCGTTTTGCCTGCGGCGTCGGCGGCGCGCTGGGCCTGGGTCATGTCGCCGCTGTAGCCCAGGGACAGGCACAGGTTGCCATTGACCAGGTCGGTCACCGGCTGCGACTGGAACTTGCGGATATAGGGCCGCAGCTTGCCCAGCAGCTCGCCGGCGGCCCGCAGATCCTCGGGCCGGGCACTGCGCGGGTCGCGCCCCAGGTAGTGGAGCGCCACCGCCAGCACCTCGTCCGGCGAGTCGATCAGGGAAATTCCGCAATCGGCGAAGCGCGCCGCCAGCTCCGGCTTGAACAACAGGTCCAGGCTGTTGACCGGGGCGTCGGGCAGGCGCTCGGCAATCTGCCGGGCGTTATAGGTCAGGCCGATGGTGCCCCAGGTGTAGGGCACCGTGGCCTGGCGGGCCCCGGGGTACTGGGCGCGCAGCTTCTGCAGGCCGGGCTCGATGTCGTCCTGGCCGATCAGCCGGGCCGGATCCAGGGTCTGCAGGCTGCCGGCGCGCATCAGGCGCTCGGCCACGGTGTCACCGGGAAAGATCAGGTCGTAGCCGCTGCCGCCGGTCATCAGCTTGGCTTCCAGTACTTCGCTGCCCTCCATCACGTCGTAGATCACCCTGATCCCGGTTTCGGCGGTGAAGCGCGCCAGGGTATCGGCGGCGAAGTAGTCGGCCCAGTTGTACAGGCGCAGGGTCTTGTCCTCGGGTTCGGCCTGGGCCTGGAGCGCTACCAGGGTCAGGGCCAGCATGCCCGCGCAGCGGCGTTTCCAGCGTTTGCCTGTGGTCTGCATGTCATGCCTCCCGGGGGGTCCAGCGTGGGTGAAGGTGTTGGCCGTCCAGGCTCAGCAGCGGCCCGTACATCTCCGGGCGACGGTCGCGGAAGATGCCCCAGGTGCGACGCTCCTCGGCCATGGCGGCCAGGTCCAGGCGCTGCAGCAAGACCCCTGTGCTGTCACGATCGGCCTCGGCCAGCAGCCGGCCCTTGTGGTCGCAGATGAACGATGAGCCGTAGAAATCCATGTGCAACGCCGGGTCACCGGTAGCCACTTCACGGCCGACCCGGTTGGCCGCCACTACCGGCAGCAGGTTGGCCGCCGCGTGCCCGCGCATGGTCATCTGCCAGTGATCCCGGGAATCCAGCCCGGCGCTGCCCGGTTCGCTGCCGATGGCGGTGGGAAACAGCAAGACCTCGGCGCCTTGCAGCGCCAGGCAGCGGGCGGTCTCGGGGAACCACTGGTCCCAGCAGATGCCGATGCCCAGGCGGCCGAAAGCGCTGTCCCAGACCTTGAAACCGGTATCGCCGGGGCTGAAGTACTCCTTCTCCTGATAACCCACGGCGTTGGGAATGTGGGTCTTGCGGTACACCCCCAGCAAGCGGCCGTCGGCATCGGCGACGCTCAGGGAATTGAAATAGGCCGTACCGGCCCTTTCGAACCAGCTCAGGGGCAGCACCACACCCAGCTCCCGGGCCAGGGCGGCGAAACGCTGGAGCACCCGGCTCGCGGGGTACTCCTCGGCCAGGGCCAGGTGCCGGTGCTGCTGTTCGATGCAGAAGTACGGGGTGGCGAACAGCTCTTGCAGGAGGATCACCTGGGCGCCCCGGGCTGCCGCTTCGCGCACCAGCTGTTCGGCGCGCTCGAGGTTGCCCGGCAGGTCCCAGGTGCAGGGCATCTGGGTGGTTGCGACGGTCAATGGGTTCATGCCTGGGCCCTCGTTGGCCATTGAGGTTGCTGCTGGGTGATGCAATGCACGCCACCGCCGCCGTGGGCCAGATGGTTGATCCGCACCGGCACCACCTGCCGGTCGGGGAAGGCCCGAGCCAGCACCTGGGCCGCTTGCTGGTCGGCGGCGATGCCGTAGGCCGGCATGATCACCGCGCCATTGGCCAGGTAGAAGTTGGTGTAGGAGGCGCAGAACACCTCGGCCCGGTGGTCCACCGCGGCACTGGCCTCGAACAGCTCGATCAGCTCGAAGGCGCGCCCGCGGGCATCCCGCGCCAGCTCCAGGGCACGACGGTTCTCGCGCACCACTTCGGCGTACACCGAGCCCCGGTCATGGGTGGCATCCACCAGCAGCACCCCGGGGCGGGCAAAGGCACAGACCCCGTCGACATGGCCGTCGGTCATGTCCCCGGTCACATGGTCCGGGTCCCCCGGCAGCCAGATGATCTTCTGCACACCCAGCAGGCGCTGGAAGATCGCCTCGATCTCGGCCTTGCCCAGGCCCGGATTGCGGTTGGGGTTGAGCAGCACCGATTCGGTGGTGATCAGGGTGCCCTCGCCGTCCACATGGATGGCCCCGCCTTCGTTGGCCAGGGGCGTGCCGAAGCAAGGCAGCCCCAACTGGTCCAGTAGGCGCCGGGCCAGGCTGCGGTCCAGGCTGTGCTCGGACTTGTCGCCCCAGGCGTTGAAGCGCCAGCTGACCCCGGCCAGCCCCTGCTGCGGATGGCAGATGAAACTCGGGCCGGAATCCCGGCACCAGCTGTCGTCCACCGCCTGGGGGACCAGCTCGACATTGGCGCCACACAGGCGTCGGGCACTGTCCAGGGCAGCGGGATCGATCACCAGTTTCACCGGTTCGAAACCGGCGATGGTATTGGCCACCCGGGCGAAGTCTGCCTGCACCTCGGCCAGGGTCACGCCCCATACCGATTCCCACAACCCCCGGTTGTGGGGCCAGACCATCCAGGTCGCCGCGTGGGGCGCCCACTCGGCGGGCATCCGCCAGCCACTGTCCTGCCTGTCATTGCCTTGCATGGGCCCTGCACCTCTCAAGTAAGGTTTTGTTATCAATCAACCAACAAGGTTGAAACACAGCGCCCATGCTATGGCTTTGAAAAACCGCCAACAAACGATAGATTTAGCGCACATCTGATTAGCCAGGCTTATCAATCATGCTCAAACACTGGCCACCCCTGAATGCCCTGCGAGGCTTCGAAGCCGCCGCGCGCCTGGGCAGTTTTCACCAGGCGGCGCAGGAACTGCACCTCACCCAATCGGCCATCAGCCAGCAGATCCGCAGCCTGGAAACCTTCCTCGAACAGCCGCTGTTCCATCGCAGCGGCCGCAGTGTGACCCTCACCGACGCCGGGCACGACCTGCGCAGCACCACCCAGTCGCTATTGCAGCAACTGGCGGTGGGCATCCGCCGCCTGGAGCAGTACCGCAAGCCCAACCAGCTGGTGGTCAATACCAGCCCGGCCTTTGCCCGCCACTGGCTGCTGCCGCGGCTGGGGGAATTCCATCGCCTGCACCCGGAGGTGGACCTATGGCTGTTCACCAGCTTCGAGCCACCGGACATGAGCACCCAGACCATCGACCTGACCTTGCGCGACGACCTCAGCGCCCAGGCCGAATGCAGCTACCTGGAGCTGTACAGCGACCGCCTCTACCCCGCCTGCCACCCCAGCGTGCTGGCGCAACCCGAAGCACTGCGCACCACCTTGCATGGCGAGCGGGAAATGGACTGGAGCCACTGGCTGGTGGAAGGCGGCAGCGACATTGGTCAACGCAGCAACGGCCTGAACTTTTCCGACCCGAGCCTGCTGCTGGACGCCGCCTGCGCCGGCCACGGCATTGCCCTGGTCAGCCAGCTGCTGAGCCAGCAGGCCCGGAGCCAGGGCTTGCTGAGCCCTTTGTGCGAACAGAGCGTGCGCGGCCCGACCTGGGCCTGGCTGATTCACCGCGACAGTGAAAGCAGCCCGCTGACCCGCAGTTTCTCGCAGTGGCTACAGGCTGCGCTGCAGGGTTCGGCCGAAGCTTGAGGCGCCCGCCCGACAAGGAGTGGAGCGATGCAAAACCGCTTTCCATTTCTGCCCCTAACCCCACGCATGGCGGCGCCTTAAGCTGGCGCCGGTGCAATCCGCACTGCCTTCCAGGAGCCGCCCGTGCCCCCGATCCACGACATCAACTGGCCGCTGTGGCTGTCCACCATGCTGCCCATGGCCCTGAGCGCCGGCCCCGGCAACCTGATGGTGGCCAGCTCCGGCGCCCGCAGCGGCGTGCGGCGTTCCCTGCGCTTCATCTGCGGGCTGGACCTGACCTACCTGCTCCTGGCGCTACTGGTGGGGTTGGGGCTGTATCACAGCCTGGCGGCGTACCCAGGGTTGCTCGGGGGGCTGCGGGTAGCGGGCAGCCTGTACATTTTCTGGCTGGGCCTGCGCCTGCTGCTGCGGCCATTGCGCAAGCCTGGCGAGCAGAGTGAAGCCCTGCAGTTTCGTGATGGTGTGATGCTGCAACTGGGCAATGTGCAAGGTCTGGTGATGCTGCTGGTCATGTTCTCCACCTTCAGCTCGGGCGCCGATGCGGGCACTGCCGTGGTGCTGGCACTCAGCGCCGCGCTGGTCGCGGTGAACCTGCTCGGCCACCTGCTGTGGGCCAGCCTGGGCTCAAGCCTGCAGCGGCTGATGCGCGACCGCCCGCGCCTGCTGCTGGCACAGAATGCGCTGTTCGGCTTGCTGCTGATGGCGGTGGCCGGGTGGCTATTGCTGCGTGGCGCCTAGCGCGTCAGCCGGCCTGGCCCTCACCTTGCAAGCCCTGGCGCGCCAGCAGATCGCAGAGAAATTCCGCCACCCGCTCGACCCGCTCCTGGCCCTGGGTCGCCAGGTTGCGCAGCAGCCAGATATCCGCGCGGTGGGCCGGAGCCTGGGGCAACACCCGGTGCAGGCCCAGGGGTTCTGCGATATAGGCCGGCAAGGCGGCAATCCCCAGGCCCGCCTGCACCGCCTTGAGCTGCGCCTCCAGGTTGCCGGTGCGCATCCACAACGGCTGATCGCCGCTGAGCTGGTCCAGCCAGCGGGCCAGGGGCATGTGGGCCAGGGTCTGGTTCCAGCCGATCAGCGAATGCTGGCGCAGCTCCGAAGGCTTCTCGGGGCAGCCATGGGCCGCGGCATAACCTGGGGAACAGAACAGCGCCTGGGTCAACTCGCCGACCCGGCGCAGGGTGAAGTTGCCGGCTTCCGGTCGTTGCAGGCGCAGCAGCAGGTCGCTGTGGCTCTGGGTGAGCTTGACCGAGCGCGCCGCATTGACGAAATCGAAGCTGATCTGCGGATGCTGCAAGCGAAACTGCGCCAGTGCGGGAATGATCAGGTGGCTGCCCATCAACTCCGGGCATTCGATGCGCACCACCCCGGCCATGCGCGCGCCTGGCCGGGACAACTGGCGTTCCATCAGGCGCAAGCGCTCCTCGATCTCCAGGGCCATGGGCAGTAGGGCCTGGCCGGCTTCGGTGAGGAAATAGCCCTGGGTGGTCTTGAGGAACAGCACGCTGCTCAAGGCCTGCTCCAGCACCAGGATCTTGCGCGAGACCGTCGAGGCCGACACCTTCAGCGCCTGCCCGGCGTCGGTGATGTTGCTGGCATTGGCGACGGCAATGAAAAACCGCAGATCGTCCCAGTTCACGCTTACCTGCCCTATCCCTGAAAACCCAGGCCCGGGATCTTAGGCGAAATAAGCAGCGCAGCGGTCAGACTTTTCTCCTGTAAAGTGCCCAAAATCTTTCCTGCCCACGGATCGGGATCCCCCATGCTGGAATTGCACACCCCTCGCCTGAACCTGCGCCCCCTGAACGCCCGTGACTGGGAGCTGTTCCTGGCCCTGCACAGCGACCCGGAAAACCTGCGCTATGTCTGCGATCCGCTCTCCCGGATGCAGATCGAGGAGCGTTTCACCTCGCGCCTGCCCCATTGGGACATGGATTGCGACCACTGGCTGTGCCTGGTGATCCGCGATCGCCACAGCGGCGAGGAGCTGGGCTTCACCGGCCTGCGAGTCAGCGACCGGCCCGGCGCCGAAGCCGAGGTCGGCTACCTGCTGGCCCCCGGTCATCAAGGCAAGGGCCTGGCCACGGAATCCCTGCGCACGCTGATGCAATACGCCCGCCACAGCCTGGGGATCAAGCGCCTGGTGGCCACGGTCACCGACGGCAATGCTGCGTCCTGCCAGGTTCTGGAGCGATGCGGTTTCGTCTTCCAGCAACGTGACGAAGGGGCCTTCCGCAGGGGTGGCGAAGACTTCGACGACCTGATTTTCAGCTGCCCCCTGACGGCCTGAGTGCGGCTTTGTGGGACCCCGCCTACGCCTGCCTGGCGTGGGTTTTTCTTGACAGCGAAAATTCCCAACGGCTATTGTCTGACAACCTGACTACCAAGGCTTTACCCTCCCATGCTTGAACTCCAGCGACCCGACTCTCTCGTTGTGCGCGTGGTCAATGCGATCCGCACCGAGATTGACTCCGGCCGCCTGGCCCCCGAATCGCGCCTGCCGACCGAGCAGCAACTGGCCGAGCAGTTGAACGTCAGCCGCTCGGTGATTCGCGAGGCCATCGCCCAGCTCAAGGCCGACGGCGTACTGATCGCCCGGCGTGGCCTGGGTTCGTACATTTCCAAGACCCCCGCCGGCACCGTGTTCCGTTTCCCCCAGGGCGATGGCCGCCTGCCGGACCTGGCGCAGATGTTCGAGATGCGTTTGTGGATCGAAACCCAGGCCGCGTCGATCGCCGCCCAGCGCCGCGACGCCGCCGACCTGCAACGGATGCAGGGCGCGTTGCAGGAAATGCACGACAAGCGCAGTGATTTCGAAGCCGCGGGGCTGGCCGATGTGGAGTTCCATCGGGCCATCGCCGAGGCCAGCAAGAACGACTATTTCGTGGCCTTCCATGATTTTCTGCGCAGCCAGCTGACCAGCGCCCGCAAGGCCGCCTGGGAGAACTCGGCGCTGCGCATGGCAGGCGGTTCCGCCGATGCCACCCAGGAACACCAGGCGCTGTACCAGGCGATTGCCGCTGGCGATCGCCAAGCCGCCGCCGGTTGCGCCGACGCCCACTTACGGGCTTCGGCCCAGCGCCTGGGCCTGGAACTGCCGACTATCGATTGACCCCAGCTTCACGCTTTGAGCCGCATGCCACGGCCTGCGGTTTTTTGTCGGATTAGTTAGTCTGACAACCTGATAACCAGACCGAAACGCATTGAATCCAAGGTACCCAAGAACAATGATTTACGACTTTTGCATCATCGGCGGCGGCATCGTCGGCCTGGCTACGGCGATGGAGATCCTCAAGCGTCAGCCCGGCGCTTCGCTGGTCATCCTGGAAAAGGAAAACGTCCTGGCCAAGCACCAGACCGGTCACAACAGCGGGGTGATCCACGCCGGCATCTACTACGCCCCGGGCAGCCTCAAGGCCGACCTGTGCAAGCGTGGCGCCGAGGCCACCAAGCAGTTCTGCAGCGAGCACGGGATCAAGTTCGAGGTCTGCGGCAAGGTGCTGGTGGCGTCCAACGCCCTGGAAGTGCAGCGCATGGAGGCCCTGTATCAGCGCTCGCAACAGAACGGCCTGAAGGTGGAGCGCCTGGACGCCGAGCAACTGCGCCAGCGCGAACCGAATATCGTGGGCCTTGGCGGGCTGTTCCTCGACGCCACCGGCATCGTCGACTACCGCGAAGTCTGCGACACCATGGCCCGGGTGATTCGCCGCGAGGGCGGCGAGATCTGCCTGAGCCAGACCGTCACCGCGATCCAGGAGCACGCCGACAGTGTCACCGTCAGCAGCCATGGCGGCAGCTGGCGGGCGAAGAAGCTGGTGGCCTGCGCCGGCCTGCAATCGGATCGCCTGGCGGTGATGGCCGGGGTGAAGATCGACCACCAGATCATCCCCTTCCGCGGAGAGTACTTCCGCCTGCCGGCGTCGAAGAACAACATCGTCAATCACTTGATCTACCCGATCCCCGATCCGGAGCTGCCGTTCCTCGGGGTGCACCTGACCCGCATGATCGACGGCAGCGTTACCGTCGGCCCCAACGCGGTCCTGGGCCTGGGTCGGGAGAACTACAGGAAGTTCTCCATCAACTGGCGCGACGTGGCGCAGTACGCCAGCTTCCCCGGCTTCTGGAAAACCATCTGGCAGAACCTCGGCTCCGGCACCACCGAGATGAAGAACTCGCTGTTCAAGTCCGGCTACCTGGAGCAGTGCCGCAAGTACTGCCCTTCCCTGCAAGTGGAAGACCTGCTGCCTTATGAGGCGGGGATCCGCGCCCAGGCGGTGATGCGCGACGGCAGCCTGGTGCACGATTTCCTGTTCGCCGAAACCCCGCGCATGTTGCACGTGTGCAACGCGCCCTCGCCCGCCGCCACCTCGGCGATTCCCATTGGCTCGATGATTGCCGACCGGATTTTCCAGGCCGCCTGAAACACCCCGCGCCATCGCCTTGCAGCGCAGTGCCCCGGCACTGCCAAGCGGGCCGCGTGTCGCCGCAATACCCCTCGGCCGCCCTTTAGGGTGCGGCGCGCAAGGCTCGCGTCAACTCGACAATAAATACAATGATTCATGAGGATGTACGGATATGACCGCAGTTGAAACCAGCATTACTGCAGCGGAAACCCCACAGCAAACCAAGAAACGCCTGCGCAAGGTCGCGGCGGCCACCATCTTCGGTTCGATGCTGGAGTGGTACGACTTCTACCTCTACGCCACCATGGCGGCCATCGTCTTCTCGAAGATCTTCTTCGATAACAGCAACCCGAAAAGCGCCACCCTGATGGCCTTCTCGACCTTTGCCATCGGCTTTATCGCCCGCCCCTTCGGCGGCATCCTGTTCGGCTACCTGGGGGACAAGTTCGGCCGCAAGCAGGTACTGGTGCTGACCTTCTGCCTGATGGGCGTGTGCACCGCGCTGATCGGCCTGATCCCCAGCTACGCGTCGATCGGCATCTGGGCGCCGATCCTGCTGGTGGCAATCCGCATCATCCAGGGCCTGGGCGCCGGCGCCGAACTGTCCGGCGCGGCGGTCACCTCCTATGAACACGCCAGCGAGGGCAAGCGCGGCAGCCAGGGCGCCTGGCCGGCGCTGGGGCTGAACCTGGGCCTGCTGCTGTCGTCGCTGACCATCTACCTGCTGACCATCAACGGCAACGAGTTCCTGCTGGCCGGCGGCTGGCGCATTCCGTTCGTCTGCAGCATCGTCCTGGTGGCCGTCGGCCTGTGGGTGCGCAACAGCATTCCGGAAACCCCGGAGTTCAAGGAACTGAGCAAGGAAAGCCAGAAAGCCAAGGCCTCGCCGCTCAAGGCGCTGTTCAAGAACGACCTCAAGGGCCTGGCCGTGGTGTTCTTCGTGGCGGTGGGCTACAACGCCCTGAGCTACATCTTCAAGACCTTCTCCCTGGCCTACCTGACCCAGTACAAGAACGTCGATGTGCACGTCACTTCGCTGTCAGTGACCATCGCCAGCCTGATCGCCATCGTCGCCGTGCCGTTCTTCGGCTGGCTCTGCGACAAGTGGAGCAGCAAGACCGTGCTGATCCTCGGCGGGCTGTTCTCGGTGCTGTTCGCCTACCCCTTCCTGGCCCTGCTCAACACCGGTGAGAGCCTGATGATCTACATCGCCATCGGCGTCGGTACCGGTATTCTGGCGCCGATGATGTTCGCCCCCCAGGGCTCCTTCCTCAGCCGCCAGTTCCCCACCGCGACCCGCTCTTCGGGTTTCGGCACCGGGCGCGAGATTGGCACCGCCATCGCCGGTGGCCTGGCGCCGCTGGGCGCTCTGTCCCTGGTGACGGCCTCGGCCACCCACTCCACCGACGGCGTGGTGATCATTCTCGCCGTCGCCGCGGTGCTGGTGGTGGTGTTCGCCCTCCTTGACCAGGGCCGCAAGCACTCGGCCTTCAAGAACTGAGGCTGGACCCAACCCTGCCCGGGCCGCTCCAACGGCCCTGGCAGACTTTGCTAAGGTGGCCGCTGAACCCGCATCACAGGCCACCCCATGTCAACCGATAGCGCATTCGGCGTCGATGCCGACGGCTTGATCGCCCTTCCTGCCGAACCACCCCTGCAGCCCGAGTACCGAGCCCTGCTCGACGAGCTGTGCGCCGCCCTCACCACTCCCGCCAGCCCGCCGCTGCATAGCCTGTACCTGTACGGCAGCGTCGCCCGTGGCGCCGCCCGGCCTGGAGCTTCCGACCTGGACCTGTGCCTGATCCTGCGAGATCCCGCCGCCCCGGCCGCGTGCCTGCATCTGGAAAACCTGCGCCAGGCCCTGCAAGCGCGCCACCCGCTGGTGTCGAAGATCGATTTCGATATCGGCGACCTCAACCAGGTGCTGGAAACGCGGAACCTCGACAGCTGGGGCTATTGGCTCAAGCACCATTGCCGCTGCCTCTGGGGCGAAGACCTGCGCTCGCGCTTTGCACCTTTCAGGCCCAGCCGGGAGATTGCCCTGGCGGTGAACGGTGACTTTCTCGCAGTGCTGGACGACTACGCCGAGCGCATCGACCGCGAACAGATGCCCGCCGAAGTCCTCCGGCTGCAACGGCAGGCCTCGCGCAAACTCGTTCGCGCCACCAACCTGCTGCGCCAGGAGCAGGAGCCGAGCTGGCCCCAGAGCCTGGATGAGCATGTGCGGCTGTTTGTGCAGCACTACCCGGAAATGGCAGGCCCCATCGACGTGTTTCGCCAGGCCGCCGAGGCAACGGCCCCCGCCGGCGCCGGTTTCAGCGACCGCTTGCGGCAGATGGCGCAGTGGATGAGCCAGGCACTGGCCCCGCCGCCATCCAGGAATTGACCCTTGCAATTGCACCGCCCCCGGCAACGGCTGCACCAGGGCTTCTAAACGGCTCAACCCCACGAGGCGCTGCCCCATCTACTGCAAACGGCGCCGGAACGGGGGTCGCTGCCGGATCAGACCTGCAGCACCTCGATCCCCAACTGCCGATAACCTTCGATGTCCACACCCGGCGCCTCCTGCTCGGTCACCAGCCGGTGCAAGCGGTTGCATGGCACCACGACGAAGGGTTCCATGGCGCCGAGCTTGTCGGCGGTGGTCACCGCGATGACCTCGCTGGCACTGTCGAACATTGCCTGCTTGATCGGCACCTCGTCGAAATGCAGGGAGCTGATGCCGATCTCCGGGTGGATCGCGCAGACCCCGGTGAACATCAGGTCGGCCTTGATCCCCTGGATCATGCGCAGTGCTTCATGGCCGCTGGCGGACAGGGTTGCCGGGTTGAGCTGGCCACCGGCGAGAATCACCCTGACCTTGGGGTGCTCGGCCAGGGCCACGGCAATCATCGGCGAGGCGGTGACCGCGGTCAGGCTGATGCCCGCCGGCAGCGACTGGGCGATGTGCAGGGTGGTGGAGCCGGAATCGAACAGCACCGTCTGGCCGTCCTGCACCCATTGCACGGCATATTGCGCCAGGCGCAGTTTCGCCTCACTGGTTTCGCCGACTCGGGTGAAGTAGTCCTTGCCGCTGTCCTTGGGCCGCGGCAGCGCGCCACCATGGACCCGCTGCACCAGGCCGACGGCATCCAGCTCCGCCAGGTCGCGACGGATGGTGTCTTCGGACACCGCGAAATGCCGGCTCAGTTCGGCGGCCATGACCTTGCCGTCGCGCTCCAGCAGCAGAAGGATTTTTTGCCGACGCAAGGATGGCAGCTCGGCTGGCGGGTGTTGACTTTGCATGTTTATGCCCGTTATTGCGTGTTTTCGCCAAGCTACACAGACACTCGGGCAAAAACAAGCAACCCGATCAGTTGATCAGCTGCGGCGCCCGTGAGCGGTACAAGGCCGCTTCCCCGAGGCGCTCGCGCACCAGCGCCTGGGCCTGGCGGGTCATCTGGTCCAGCTGCCGGTCGCGCTTTTTCTCCGCTTCCAGCATGGCCTTGCGCCCGTGCTGGGCCAGCAGGTAGGTGTGGATCTGCCGCACTTCCACCGACTGGTAGATCGGCGCCACATCCAGCACCGCCAGCAGGCCGTCGCTGCCATGGTCCCGGGTGTTCATCAGCACCTGCGGGCCGCGGGCGCCCAGCAGCTGGAAGCCCAGGGCCTCGAAACACCCCACCTTGGCCATGTTGCAGGCAAGTTCCGCATGGGGGTAACGCGCCAGCATGGCTTGCAGCATCTGCCGGGCAATGCCCTGGCGCCGGTGGCCTTGCAGCACCGCCATGTACGCCACGGCGCAGGCCTGGGGATCGTCCTTGACCGGCAGGTACAGGGTGAAACCCAGCACCTGGTCCGGGGCCTGCGGATCGGTGGCCACCACCAGCTCCACCGCAATCCCCCGGGAACCGTCCATGGCCTGCAGGTACAGGTGCACCTCATAGCCGACGCCGTACTGGTACAGGTTGTACAGCGGGTTGCTCGGGGCGATGGCCACCGCGCTGACATCGGTGATGTAGTCCACCACCATCTGCTGGATCTGGCTCTGGATGGCTTCGGGCGGCGGGGCTTGGAACAGGGTGATGCTGGACATCGAGGCGGTGACTCCGAGGGTTGGGGCATGCCCGGCTACGGCGGGCGCGCCATGATAACCCGGCGCGGGTGACACAGGCGCACAACCGGGCAGCGCATCGGGCGCGTGCATCGGCGAAAGAGCGCGAATGGGATCGGGAGCAAGAGACTGGCGGGCTGCGGCTATGGCGGGGCCATGGCCGCAACCGGCACAGGATGCGGATGCACCGGCGCATCCGCGGTGCCCCGCCCGACGAACGCGGGCGGGGCCGAGGGCTTACAGCGCCATGTCGGCCGCTGGGTTGCTCTCTGGCTTGGCCAGGCTGGCCGGAGCCTGAGGCGCCGCGCCCTTGACCGGCGGTGGCGGGGTCAGTTGCAGCACTTCAGCGGTGTAGGCCCATTCTTTGGCCACACGCTCAGGGCTGTCGTTCAGGGCCGTACCGTAGCTCGGCACGATCTGCTTGAGCTTCTCCTGCCAGGCCGGGGTCGCGACCTGGTCCTTGAAGACTTTCTGCAGCACGCTGAGCATGATCGGCGCGGCGGTCGAAGCACCTGGGGACGCGCCCAGCAGGCCGGCGATGCTGCCGTCTTCGGAGGCCACGATCTCGGTGCCCAGTTTCAGCACGCCGCCCTTCTCTTCGTCACGCTTGATGATCTGCACGCGCTGGCCGGCCTGCCACAGGCGCCAGTCTTCCTGCTTGGCGTTGGGGAAGTATTCCTTCAGCGCGGCGAAGCGGTCGTCATCCGACAGCATCAGCTGGCCGGCCAGGTATTCCACCAGCGGGTACTGCTCGATGCCCACCTTGGTCATCGGCCAGAAGTTGTGGGTGGTGGTGCTGGTCAGCAGGTCGAAGTACGAACCTTCCTTGAGGAACTTGGTGGAGAAGGTAGCGAATGGGCCAAACAGGATCACCCGCTTGCCGTCCAGCACACGAGTGTCCAGGTGCGGAACCGACATCGGTGGCGCGCCGACCGAAGCCTTGCCGTAGGCCTTGGCCAGGTGCTGCTCGGCCACGCTGGCGTTGTCGGTCACCAGGAACGAGCCACCCACCGGGAAGCCGGCGTATTCGTTGGCTTCAGGAATGCCCGACTTCTGCAGCAGGTGCAGGGCACCGCCGCCGGCGCCGATGAACACGAACTTGGCGTCGGTCTCGGTTTTCGAACCGTCCTTGAGGTTCTTGTAGGTCACGCGCCACGAGCCGTCTTTATTGCGCTCGATTTCCTGCACTTCGCTGGACAGTTTCAGCGCGAAGTTGGGCTGAGCCTGCAGGTGGGCAACGAACTGGCGAGTGATCTCGCCGAAGTTGACGTCGGTGCCGATCGGGGTCCAGGTCGCAGCGATCTTCTGCGCCGGGTCACGACCTTCCATCATCAGTGGAACCCACTTCTTGATCTGCTCGGCGTCTTCGGAGTACTGCATGCCGCTGAACAGCGGGCTGGCCTGCAGGGCCTCGTAGCGGGCCTTGAGGAACTTGATGTTGTCATCGCCCCAGACAAAGCTCATGTGCGGGGTGGAGTTGATGAACGAACGCGGGTTCTTCAGGACGCCGTTCTTGACCTGCCAGGACCAGAACTGCCGGGAAATCTGGAACGCTTCGTTGATCTCGATGGCCTTGGCGATCTCGATCTTGCCGTCCTTGCCTTCCGGCGTGTAGTTCAGCTCGGCCAAAGCGGAGTGGCCGGTACCGGCGTTGTTCCAGCCGTTGGAGCTTTCTTCTGCGACGCCGTCCAGGCGCTCGACCATCTCCATCGACCAATCCGGCTGCAGCTCATTGAGCCAGACCCCGAGGGTCGAACTCATGATGCCGCCACCGATCAGCAGCACATCCACTTTCTTCGGCTCAGCCGCGTGCGCGGTCGTGAGGCCTATCGACATCGCCAGCCCGATCAGGGCCGTGTTCACTTTCTTAAACATTCTGAGTACCTACGATAGAACGCCATCCGCCGCCCCATCCTCGATCCTGCGTACTCCGGTGATTGCGAAACAGTCATTTCGCAGGTCCTGGACCAACACATTCAAAAGAACTGGAGGGTGGGCACACAAGGCCGACGAGACAGGCTCGACCTCAGTTTTATATCGCTCCGGCGCTGACTTCTTGTCGTTCTTGGCTTCAGCTACTTGAGTGACAGTGTTTCTCAGGGCACGTCACGGGACGCAACCAACAGGCAGTTTCCCCCTGCCCGACCTTGCGCGCCGCAAACTGCCGGACGAACAAGAATGACGCCCGCAACTGCGGGGGCCAACAGGAAATTAGGGGTCGGGTTCAACCAAAGAGGTAAACGAACACTGCCTGACATTACATTCGGCGGGGTCGTGCAGACACTCCCACAGCCTTGCAAGGGACCCGAACAGGCCACTTGAAGCTAAGCACGGGTAAGGTATTTCTGCACAAACGATGAACCGATTCAGCGCAAGAATATCATTACGGCATCAGCCTGTCTTGGCCGGAGCCACGAGCCGCCCGCCCGGGAAAACCTCGACGCTGTACGACACCTGCCGCAATCAATGCGTCACAACGACGCTGGCCGCCCCTCATTCACAGCGGCAAATGCGCCTTCGCCAAGAGGCGACCTTGATGCATGATGGCACCGCGCCACAACACCACCTTCACCCATTTACTGCAAAGGACGGCCATGCAAGGTATCGACAGTGTTGCAACAGAGTTCCGCGCGTTCCTGAAGTCCTGGGAACAGGAGCGCCCGCACCTTCCCTCGGCCCTCAGCGTGCTCGGCAATGGTTTCGAGGGCTGGCTGAAGTTCGAATTCTATTTCTGGCTGATCCAGCACCGGGGGTTGGCCGGGCCACGCGACGGCTGGCTCGGCGACGTTGGCGTGGAATACAAGGTCGCCCTGGACCAGCGCTGGTCCGACATGGACATTCACCATAAGCAATGTGACCTGTGGATCCGCGATGCAGACAAGCGGCGCTTCCACTTCATCGAACTCAAGGCGCCCTTTGCCAACGCCAACCAAGGCAAGTTGTTCGTCTCGGCATCGGACGACTACTGGTACATGACACGCCTGAAGGCCAAGGAAGAAAAGGTCGCCAGCGGCAGCGTGATCATCTTCGGCGTCGGCTTCACAGAGGATAAATGGACAAAGCATCTGAAAGCGGTCGAGGAATACACCGGCTGGGTCGAACACGCCTCCCGCGATATTGGCGAAGTACCCGGGGTCGAGAACCTGCGCTGGGCCGTGCTGACCATGCACTACCCCAGCTAGCTGCAATCCGGCCTTCGATCGTTCAGGCAAATTGGATAGGATGCTGCGCTGCAACGCCGGGAAAGCACCCGGCGCCGCGCCCCCAAGAACAACAAGGAACGACCATGCACCCGACCTCACTGCAAGACACCACCGCCCCCGAAGGCGTGTGCTTCGGCTGCGGCAGCAGCAACCATCACGGCCTGCACATCAAGAGCCACTGGCACGAGGACGGTGTGCACGTGGTGGCCGAGCACCTGCCCGACGCCAAGTACTGCGGCTGGCCGGACCTGGTCTACGGCGGCCTGATCGCCATGCTGGTGGACTGCCACTCCAACTGGACCGCCATGGCCTACCACTACCGCAACGAACAGCGCGAGCCCGGCAGCCTGCCACGCATCGACTGCGTCACCGGCAACCTGGGCATCAAGTTCATCAAGCCCACCCCCATGGGCGTGCCCCTGACCCTGCGTGCCAGGGTCGAGGGTGAAGTAGGCCGCAAGAGCCAGGTGATCTGCGAGGTGTATGCCGGCGATGTGCTGACCGCCATTGGCGATTCGGTCTTCGTGCGGGTCGATACCAGCCAGCTCGCGGCAGCGGCTCACGGTAGAGACGCCTGAGCCGGGGGCCTGGGAAGGCGGTCGGAACTATCGCCCATGCAGGTGGGGCAGGTGCCGATAGCCCGCCGCTCGGGCAAAATCCGCCAGCCGCCACAACGAACCGTTGGCCCCCCAGGTGCCATCAGCCACGTCATCCAGCAGGATCGAGGTCATCAGCATTCGCGGATCGTCCTCTGCCAGACAGGCGGCCAGCGCCTGATGCAAGCCCTCGACATAGGCCTGGCGCTGGGCAGCATCGAGCACGCCCGCCGGGACCTTGACCCGGACCATGCAAGGAACCGCCTGGGCACTGGAGTCGGCACCGCCACAACTCCAGAAGCCCGGCGCCAGCTCTTCCAGCAGTACCCAGCACAACGCCCGCTGACGGGGGTCATCACCTATTTGCTCCACCGTCAGGGCCACTTGGGTAACCTCTTGCAGGACCTTGGCACGCTGCCGGGCATCGAAAGCGCCCTGGGGGATCTTGATCAGAATATTAGGCATCGGCATCACCACTTACACAGAAAAGGAGCGGCTATTGAGCCTGTGCTCATCCCTGGCCAACAGCGACCGATTCGACATCTTTCATGCATAATCCGCCAATGAACGATTTCACCGTCTTGCTCCTACCCGGTTCCTTTGCCTCCAGCGTCGCCCTGACCCTGGACATGCTTTCCAGCGCCGCGCTGCTGGCCCCACGCCTGGGGCTCGGGGCTCCGCGCTGGCGGGTTTGTGCCTTGCAGGCTGGCCAGGTAGCCCTGGGCCAGGGCCTGCTGCTCGAGGTCGAGGCCCTGGATGCCAGGGGCGATGATCGGTCCTGCTGGATAGTGCCGGGGCTGGGCATCGACACCCCCGAGGCCATCGCCCAGCGCCTGCTGCAAGCAGACATTGCCCCGTTGCTGGATGCATTGCGCGATCATCTGGAACTCGGAGGCGAAGTAGCGGCATCCTGTTCCGCCGTTTTCCTGTTGCAGGCCGCCGGGCTCCTGCCCGGGCGCCGGGTTACGACCTCCTGGTGGTTGGCGCCACTGCTGCAAGAGTGGGCCGTCGACACCAAGGTGGATCCGGACCAGATGGTTGTGGTCGACCCTCCGCTAACCACCGCCGGAGCAGCATTTGGCCAATCGGATTTGATGCTGCATCTGCTGCGCAGCCGTTTCGGCACGAGCTTGGCAGACGCGGTGGGGCAGACGCTGCTGATTGATCGGCGGCAATTGCAGGCGCCGTTTCGGGTACCGGCAATGATGGCCCAGGGCAACACCCTGATCAGCCGGCTTACCGCCCATATCGAAGCCGGCTTGCCAAACCTGCCCAGCGTCGGCGAACTGGCTGCACAGTTCAGCATGTCCGAACGGACCCTGGGTCGCCAGATACGCAAGGTCACCGGCCACAGCAGCTTGCGCCTGATCCAGAATGTGCAGCTGAACCGGGCGAGGGCTCTGTTGCAAAGCAGCAAATATTCGGTGGAGCGCGTGGCCGAACAGGTGGGATACCAGGACGCCACGGCCCTGCGCCGGCTGATGCGCAAGTTGCTCAACGCCACTCCAAGGCAATTGCGTTGAGCCCACCACGGTCCCCAGGCAAGAGGACTTTTGATACATTGCCGCTCCGCTCCCTCCCTTTCGAACAGGACACCCACCCTGACCATGGACATTCAGGAAATCCAGCGTCGCCTGGCCAAGCCGGCGCTGCAATTGATTCCCGGCGGTTTTCGCCCCTCCGGCAGCGACGAGGAAAGCTGGCTGGGCCGGGTCTTTCTGTTTCGCGAGGATGAAGAGCTGCCGCGCAACAGCGCCGGGGAAACCCTGCTGCCTTTCGCCCAGCTCTATCTGCCGGCGCTGCCCTTCCACAGCCCGCTGCTGGAAGGCGTGCGGGTGCTCACGGTGTTCGTCGCCAACCCCTTTCCCGAGCCCCTGGAACCCATGGGCGAGCGCTGGCTGATCCGCGAATACCGTGCCGAGGATGTGCTGGTGCGCAAGGACCTGACTGCCCCCGGGGCCTTTCTCAAGCCCTTCCCGCTCAAGCCCGAGGCAGTGCCCGCGGACTTTCCGCTGTGGGACGGCGGTGGCGTGCCGGAGGACCTGGAGCGGGAAATCCTCGAACTGGAAAACTCCGGGCAGATCGAGTGCTACTACGACCTGGTGAACCATTGCTACCAGCACAAGCTCGGGGGCTACCCCTCGTTCTGCCAGTCGGGAGTCGATGTCGGGGACGGTTTCGAATTCGTGATGCAGATTTCCTCCGACGCCAAGATCAACCTCAACGTGGTGCACAGCGGCAGCCTGATGTTCTGGAAACACCCCGCCAGCGGCGACTGGGCGCTGTACTACGACTTCCATTGAGGCGCAGCGGCTAACACCGATTTCATCCACCGGCGGATGAAATGCCCCGGCGCCGGGTGCATCATGGGCGCTGTCCATTTCCCGGGAGACTTGCATGCCCATGCGCTCACTGTTCTTGCCCGCCGCAGCCCTGGCCCTGGGCTTGCTGGCGGCCACCGGCGCCGTCGCCGACGACCAGTCGCAACTTATCGAATCGATCAACGCCTACCGCAGCCAGCCGCAACGCTGCGCCAACCAGGCCTCCTCGGAGCTGCCGCCGCTGGCCAGCGATCCGCGCCTGATCCTGCCGGTGGACAACGTCGGTGACCTGCAACAGGCCCTCGCCCGGGCGGCCTACCCCATGGTCAACGTGCAGGCCATCAGCCTCTCCGGCCCCCGGGATGCCCAGGCGGCGATGCAGGCGGTGCGCGAGAGCTTCTGCCAGGTGGTGCTGGACCCGCAGTTCGTCGATATCGGTGTCAATCGCCAGGCCAACCAGTGGCGCATCGTGCTCGCGCGACCGCTGCTGTCCGCGCGCCTGGGGGACTGGCAGGCCGAGGGCCAGCAACTGCTCGCGCAGATCAACAGCGCCCGCGGCCAGCCCCGGCAATGCGGTGGCCAGGGTTTTGCCGCCACCGCGCCCCTGGCCTGGAACGCCACCCTGGGAACCACCGCCGAGGAACACAGCCGGGCCATGGCCAACCAGAACTACTTCGACCACAAGGACCATGACGGCCGAACCCCGGGTGACCGTGCGGAACTGGCAGGCTATGCCGGCCAGCAGGTGGGCGAGAATATCGCCGCCGGCCAGGACACGGTGCGCAAGGTGGTGGACGGCTGGCTGGCCAGCCCCGGGCATTGCGCCAACCTGATGAACCCGGCCTACAGCGAGCTGGGCGCGGCCTACGCGGTGGACCCGAAAAGCGATGCCGGCATTTACTGGACCGCGATGTTCGGCGCGCCCTGAGCCCAGTGCCTGGGCGTGGCTGCCACGCCCTGAAGCAGCAACCGGGGCCCCAGGACAACGAAGGAGCGACACTCACTCGCCCCGGCCTGCGCGGTGCGCGGCCGGTTGGCCCGCACAACCATCGGTCGGCCGTCCTCACGGTGCGCCCGGGGCTTCTATGCTTGTAGCCCTGCCTTCGGATCATTCGCTCTCCCTCACACAGGAACGCTGATCATGCAAACCTTCGGTTACGCAGCGCAGTCCGCCGGGGTTCCCCTGGCGCCTTTCACCTTCCAGCGTCGCGCCCTGCGCGCCAACGATGTGGCGATGGAAATCCTCTATTGCGGGGTCTGCCACTCCGACCTGCACCAGGCGCGCAACGACTGGGGCGCCAGCCGCTACCCCATGGTCCCGGGCCACGAGATCGTCGGCCGGGTCACCGCCGTCGGCCCCGAGGTCAAGCAGTACAAGGTCGGCGACAGCGTCGCCGTCGGCTGCATGGTGGACTCCTGCCAGGTGTGCGACCAGTGCCGCAAGGGCGAAGAACAGATGTGCCGCGAGCACAATACCCAGACCTACAACGGCCTGGACCGCATCACCCGCGAGGTGACCTACGGCGGCTACTCCAAGCACCTGGTGGTGCGCGAAGAATTCGTCCTGCGGGTGCCCGAGGGCCTGGACCTAGCCAAGGCCGCGCCGCTGCTGTGCGCCGGCATCACCACCTATTCGCCGCTGCGCACCTGGAATGTCGGGCCCGGCAGCCGGGTCGGGGTCATCGGCCTCGGTGGCCTGGGGCACATGGCGGTCAAGCTGGCGGTGGGCATGGGAGCCAAGGTCACGGTCCTGAGCCGCAGCGCCGACAAGCGCGCCGACGCCCTGGCCCTGGGCGCCGATGCACTGCTGGTGTCCAGCGACCCGCAGGCCATGGCCCGCGCCCAGTCGAGCTTCGACCTGATCATCGACACCATTCCAGTGCGCCACGACGTCTCGCCCTACATGCCCCTGCTGGACATCGACTGCACCCTGGTGATCGTCGGCCAGGTCGGGCCGATCGACGAACAACTGACCCTGCCCATGCTCCTGGGACGGCGCCGGCTGGCCGGCTCACCCATCGGCGGCATTGCCCAGACCCAGGAAATGCTCGACTTCTGCGCGCGCAAGAACATCCTCCCGGACTGCGAAATGATCGCCATGCAGGACATCAACCAGGCTTTCGAACGCATGGAACGGGCCGATGTGCGCTACCGCTTCGTGATCGACATGGCGTCCCTGGGCAGCGGCGCCTGAAACCCGGCCTGGCACCAGCAGTAAACGCTCGCAAGTGAATGAAGGGTCGATGACGGCACCCTTGCCTATTGCTTTGCACCGCCGTGTCGATAACCCGTCACACCGCTCCCTCTGGCGCGCCGCTGCCCGCATCCGGGCCGCGACGCACCAGAGGGGGCGACCGACCTTCATTCGATAGCGAGACGATTCAATGGTTATGTTCCTGATCCTGTCAGGGCTGGCACTTACGGTGGCGATGCAGTTCGCGATTTTCTGCGTGGCCCTGAAGAATTCTTTGGGCAATGCCATCCTCAGCCTGTTCATTCCCTTCTATGTGTACGTCTACGCCAGGAAAGACCCGCAAGCCCGGCCCTTTCTCTGGGGCTGGTACCTGGGCATAGCGCTGCTGGTCGCGGGGGTGCTGACCTCGGCCTAGGCGCCGCGCCACAGGCTGCCCCCGGCCAGGCACAAAGCAAAAGCCCCGAACATTCGGGGCTTTTTTTCATCAGGCCTGCCTGCAACTCATCATTTGTTGGCCGCCATCTGCCCCGCTTCGCCCTGGCTCACCAGGGCCTTGAGCGATGCGTCGAACTGCTTCAGGGCATCGACCTGCAACTCGGTCTGCTGGTTGATCTGCGCAGCGATCTCCGGCGCCGCCTTGCCCCGAACCCAGACCGACGGCAGGACCTTGGCCTGGATGCCTTCGGCCTGGCCGATGTATTGCAGGTTGGCGTCATAGAACTTGGCGATAAACCGCGCTTCCACCTTGCTGTTGCCCTTGGTCACCAGCTGGTTGTAGGTGTCGAGCATCACCACCACATCGGGGTGGGCCTGGACCACCGCGTCAAGGCTGTCATAGACGGTCACCGAACCGAAATGCTTCTGCAGCGAAGCCATCAGCCAGTCGATTGCCCGTTTCGGGTCCGAGCTGTTGACGAAGGCTTGGCTGATGCGCGGATCGAGGCCGGCATTCTTCGCCCCGTTGAGCGCCACCGCATGGTAGTGCTCCAGGTATTGCAGAGTGCTGATGGTGTTTTCGCTGTACAGCACGCCTACCGACTGCGCGTGCTGCAGGTCGGTGCTGCTGTCGGCCATGGGCAGGAAGTGGCAGGAGGTGTCTTCAGTGGCGAGGGTGGCCGCAGAAGCCCCGGTTCCCGCGATCAAAAGCACCACAAGGGTCACTAGAGTCGAGATTCTCATCGGGTGTTTCCTTCTGCAGCAAGCACGGTGTAAGCGCTATCTTCCTCCTTTGCCGGAAAAACGGAACCTGCACTTTTTGATGATAACTATCGATTGCAGCAATGGTTGACAATGGGCACCGATGCGCCTCGAAGGCGCTGGCCTGCGCCGCTCGCGCCCTTCGATAAAGCCGTCAATTTCTGGCATACAGCCCGTCCTCGCCCCGATAGAATCAAGCCCCCTTTTTCTGCAAGACGAGTCCGGACCATGGATGCTCACTCGATACTGACCTACACCCTGGTGGCAGCCATCGCCATCGCCAGCCCCGGCCCCGCTACCCTGGTGGCGCTGCACAACAGCGTGGCCTACGGCGCCAAGTCCACTATCTGGTCATCGTTGGGCAATGTCAGCGGGCTGTTCTGCATGTCTGCCGCGGCCATGCTCGGCCTCGGGGCGCTGATTGCCAGTTCCGAATGGATCTTCAACGCGGTGAAGATCGTCGGTGCCGGCTACCTGTTCTACCTGGGTGCCAAGCAGCTGTTCAGCAAGAGCCAACTGCTGAGCGAAGCCAGCGCAGACAGCACCAAGGTCGACAAGCCGCCGCGCCTGAAGCTGTTCAAGTCGGCCTTCCTGACCGCCGCCACCAACCCCAAGGCGACCATCTTCTTCACCGCCCTGTTCCCCCAGTTCATCGACCAGCACGCCGCGCTGCTGCCGCAGTTCTTCATCCTGACCCTGATCTTCATGGCGCTGTCGTTGACCTCCCTCAGCGTCTATGCGGTGCTGGCCTCCCGGGCCAAGGGCGTGCTGACCCGGCCGGCCCTGTCCAAGTGGGTCAACCGGGTGGTGGGTTCCACCTTTATCTTCTTCGGCACCACCATCCTGGCCATGCGCCGGCAAACGGTGTAGGCAACCTGGCGGATTTCAGCCCTTCTTTTTCTGCAAGGCCTTGAGCCGGATGCTGGCCCGCTGCACGGCGGCCATTTTTTCCGGGCGTTTCATGCGCTTCCATTTGCGGATGTCGTCCTTGCTGCGCCCGCAACTCAGGCACAGGTCGCCACTGAGCTGGCACAGGGCGATGCAGGGGTTGTCGATTTCCTTGGCCATGGCTCAACCCCGGCCCGGGCGCAGGCGCTTCAGGCGTTGCGCCCAATCGCCACCATTGATCCGCCGGCATTGCTCTTCGCTGTCGAAGAACACACGGGTTTCCAGGGCGTCGAGGTGAACATCGGCCTCTTCCAGGG
Organism: Pseudomonas sp. GW822-FHT06D10; assembly: GCF_058799535.1. Lineage (NCBI taxonomy): Bacteria > Pseudomonadati > Pseudomonadota > Gammaproteobacteria > Pseudomonadales > Pseudomonadaceae > Pseudomonas > Pseudomonas sp. GW822-FHT06D10. Next base: position 335,218 of record NZ_JBXALN010000004.1, read on the forward strand.
CCCGGGCCGTCAGTTCGAGCATCCGCGCGCCCTGCCCGGCCGCCAGGGCGTGCTCCTTGTGGGCCTGGGTGTCGAAGACCCAGACCACCACCAGGCTCGCCGCAAAGGCGGCGTAGTCCACTTCGTGGGTCAGCCAGGAAAAACCGACGATTTCGGCCTTGGCGGCTTCGCAGGCTTCGGTCAGGGTGGCGGCCAGCAGGCGCTCCGTGGCCGCCTGCTGGCGTTTGTTGAATGGCATGACAAGCCTTGAGTCGCAACTAAAAGGCCGCACACCATACCTCAAGCCACTCGCCCGCGGCGGCGCTTTGCGGCTAGGCTAGTGCGCTCCTGCCCGCTTCAAGGAAGAACGCACATGCAAAAGACCTCCTTCGCGCTGCTCGTGGCAGCGCTCCAGCTCGCCAGTGCCAGTGCCCTGGCGGCCACGCCGCCGGTGGCCGACGCCATCTGGTTCAACGGCCCGATCATCACCATCGATGACCAGCACCCCAAGGCCCAGGCAGTGGCGGTGAAGGACGGCAAGATCCTCACCGTGGGTGACCGACAACACGTACTCAAGAACAAGGGCCCGGCCACGCAGATGCTCGACCTCAAGGGCGCGACCCTGCTACCGGGCTTCGTCGACCCCCACGGCCATGTGTCGATGGTGGGTTTCCAGGCTGCCAGCGCCAACCTGCTGCCGCCACCGGATGGAACCAACAACAGCATCCCCGGGCTCCAGGAAACCCTGCGCAGCTTTGAGCAGCAGTCGCCGATCCCCAAGCAGTTCGGCGTGCTGTTCGGCTTTGGCTATGACGATTCCCAGCTGCAGGAACAGCGCCACCCCACCAAGGCCGACCTGGACGCCGTGACCCGCGACCTGCCCATCGCCATCGTCCACCAGTCCTCGCATCTGGGGGTGCTCAACAGCAAGGCGCTGGAACTGGCGGGGATCGACGCGTCGACCCCCAACCCGGAAGGCGGGGTGATCCGCCGCGTCGACGGCAGCCAGGAGCCCAACGGAGTGCTGGAGGAAAACGCCTTCTTCAACGCCCTGATCAAGATCTTCCCCAAGCTCACCGCCGACCAGGCGGTGGACATGCTCAGCGCCGGGCAGAAGCTGTATGTCAGCTATGGCTACACCACGATCCAGGACGGCCGCTCTTCCCCGGACCAGGTCATGACCGCGATCAAGGCCGCGGGCGATGGCAAGTTGCTGGCGGACATCGTCTCCTACCCGGATATCCTCACCCCCGGCGTCAAGCAACTGATGGTCGCCCCCTGGTATCACCCGAGCAACCAGCCGGTGGTGTACAACCAGCACTTTCGCATCGGTGGGGTCAAGCTGACCCTGGACGGTTCGCCCCAGGGCAAGACGGCCTGGCTGAGCCAGCCCTACTTCAAGCCGCCCCAGGGCCAGGACGCCAGCTATGCCGGCTACGGCGTGGTCAAGGACGCCGACGCCCTGGCCATCTATAAAGAGGCCCTGGCCAACCGCTGGCAGATCCTTTCCCACACCAACGGCGACCGCGCCATCGACCAGTTGCTCGGTTCCATGCGTGCCGCGGAACAGGCCTACCCCGGGGTCGATGTGCGGCCGGTAATGATCCACGGCCAGACCCTGCGCAAGGACCAGGTGGCCGAACTCAAGCAACTGAAGATCTTCCCTTCCCTGTTCCCCATGCACACCTACTACTGGGGCGACTGGCATCGCCAGTCGGTGCTGGGGCCCGAACGCGCGGAAAACATCTCGCCGACCCAGTGGGTGCTCCAGGCCGGGATGAAATTCACCACCCACCACGATGCACCGGTGGCCCTGCCGGACTCCATGCGAGTGCTGGCAGCCACGGTCAACCGCACCACCCGCAGCGGCTACGTACTCGGCCCGGACCAGCGGGTGACGCCCTTGCAGGCGCTGAAGGCCATGACCCTGTGGTCGGCCTACCAGCATTTCGAAGAAGACCGCAAAGGCTCGATCACCCCAGGCAAGCTGGCAGATTTCGCGGTGCTCTCGGCCAACCCGCTGACCGTCAAACCCGAGACCCTGAGCGAGATCCAAGTGCTCAAGACCGTCAAGGAAGGCCGGGTGATCTATGAGCGTCCGGCAAAGGTGGCAGGCTTGCCGCCGCCATTCGGGATGCATGGCGATCCGTCATTGCCGGTGCCCCAGGGCATCAAGGCCGTGGCCCAGGGCGACGGCGACCTGGGCCCGGCCCTGGATGTGATCTACGACCGGCTGGCGCCCGCCCAGTAAGGTAAAACCCAACGCCGGCTGTCGTGTTCTCTAGACGGCAGCCGGCGCAGGGTTTTCCTCCTCGCGGTCATTCAACCCTCACCTTGCGTACCGGCGACCCCGGACGCTGGCGACTTTCCCAATCCGGGGCCAACCCCACCGCAACCTCGTCAGCCACCAGCAGCTTACGCCCGCGCACCAGGTCGGCGGCACGCTCAGCGAGCATGATCGTCGGCGCATTGAGGTTGCCGTTGGGCTCGCTGGGAAACACCGACGAGTCGATCACTCGCAGGCCTTCAAGACCGTGGACACACAGTTCGGAATCCACCACGGCCATCTCGTCCTCGCCCATGCGACAGGTGCCGCAGGGGTGATAGGTGCTCTCCAGGTTCGCCCGCACGAACTCGTCGATCTGTGCATCCGTGTTGACCTGCGGCCCCGGCGCAATCTCGCCGTCGCGGTAACGGTCCATCGCCGGCTGGCCGATGATTTCCCGGGTCAGGCGCACACAACGGCGGAAACCCTCGCGATCCTCCTCGCGCTGCAGGTAGTTGAAGAGAATTTCCGGGTGCTCGTACGGGTCGCCGGAACGGGCCCGCACATGGCCGCGGCTCTTGGGTTTGTTGGGGCCCGTGAGCACCATGAAGCCATGCCCCTTGATGGGTTTGTTGCCGTCATAGCGCATGGCCGCGGGCAGGAAGTGAAACTGGATATCCGGCCAACCCAAGCCCTGCTCGGAACGAATGAAGCCACCGGCCTCGAAGTGGTTGCTGGCCCCCAGGCCGTCCTTGAACAGCAACCAGCGCAGACCGATCAGCAGCTTGCTCAGCGGGTCCATCTTGCTGTTGAGGGTCAGCGGCTCCTTGCAGCCGAACTGGATGTAGACCTCGGCGTGATCCTGGAGGTTTTCCCCCACTCCCGGCAGCACGTGCCGAGGCTCGATCGACGCTTTGCGCAACACCTCGGCCGGCCCGACCCCGGAGCGTTGCAGCAGGTGCGGCGAACCGATGGGGCCGGCGGCAACCAGCACCTCGCGGTTGCACCGCACTTCATGGACCTGCCCCTGACGGTCATAGGCGACGCCCACCGCGCGCTTGCCCTCGAAGAGGATTCGGCGCGTCATCGCCTGAGTCAGCACCGTCAGGTTGGGGCGCCCCATGGCCGGTCGCAGGTAGGCATTGGCGGTCGAGCAGCGCACGCCGTTCTTCACCGTCATGTGCATGGCGCCGAAGCCCTCCTGCATGAAACCGTTGCAGTCTTCGGTCCTGATGTAGCCCGCCTCGACACCGGCATCGATCCAGGCCCGGTACAGGGGGTTGTGCATGTTGTTGCCATTGTTGGTGTGCAACGGCCCGCCCTGCCCGCGGTAGCTGTCACCGCCGGCCTCGTAGTCTTCCGCCCGCTTGAAATACGGCAGGCAGTGCCGATAGCCCCAGTCCCGCGCCCCCAGGGCTTGCCACTCATCGAAGTCATGGGCGTGGCCGCGGATGTAGACCAGGCCGTTGATCGAGGACGAGCCCCCCAGTACCTTGCCCCGCGGGCAATGGATACGCCTGCCGTCGAGGTAGGGCTCAGGCTCGGTCTGGTAGCGCCAGTTGTACTTGCTGGTGTTCATCGGCATGGAAAAGGCGCTGGGCATCTGGATCAGCACGCTACGGTCGCTGCCACCGAACTCCAGGACCAGCACCGAGGTGCCCGGGTCCTCGCTCAAGCGGTTGGCCAGCACGCAGCCGGCCGATCCGGCACCAATGATGATGTAGTCGAATGTTTGCCTGCTCATGGTCATCTCCCGACCGTCAATTGATTGAGAATCGGCAGCGCCTCGCGGGGTTGCGCGAGCCCTTCGGCGCACGCCCCCGCGGCGTCCTCAAGGCGCAGGATCACCGCCTCTTCGTGCGCCAGGTCCAGCGAACGGCTCAGGCCGTAGTAGGCCACCCCGGACACCAGCAGCCCCACCAGCCAGGCAACGTCGATACTGCCCAGGGCCCTGGCCAGCGGGCCGACATAGACCTCGCGCTGCTCCACGCCGTCGTAGATGTAGAAGAAGGGGATCATGCTCGCGAAGCCGATGGCGTAGGCGACGATCCCGCGCAGGCCCCAGCTGCCGTAGAGGTTGCCCCGGGGCATGAAGAAGTGCGTGATGGCGTAGCGCCCCTTGCGCACGAAGAAGTAGTCGGTGAGGTTGACTGCAGTCCAGGGCACCAGGAAATACAGCATCACCACCAGGTAGATGCTCAGCACCGACAGCCCCTGGTTCGAGCGCTGGATGCTCAGGGCCACGCCCAGTTGCAACAGGATCACGAAGAGAATCGCCAGGATCCGAGCCTTGCGCGTCGGCTTGATGCTGATGATCGAATCGACACAGGTCAGGGTGGTCAGCTTGGCGCTGTAGATGTTCATCGCGATCACCGGCAGGAACGCCAGGATGGTCACCAGCACCACCGCCGTGCCCACCAGCGGTGACAAGGTGTTGCCCACCTGCCCCAGTGCCACCAGCACATCGGTGGAATGCAGGTGGTCGGCCAGCCAGCCGCCCACGGCGATCATCCAGGCGCCGGACAACGAAGCCCCGAGGAACACCACGGCGATCAGTTTGCCGCTGTGGGTGTGCTTGGGCAGGTAGCGCGAGTAGTCGGACACATAAGGCGCATAGGCGATGTTGTAGCTGGCCGCGGCGGCGAACTGGGCGACGCCGCCGGACCAGTTGAAGCCCAGGGGCTGCGGAGCCACGCCGCCTGCCGCCACGGCCAGCGGTTGGGCATCGGGCACCCAGTGCATCAGTACCGCCAGGCTCACCAGGCCATAGAGCGGCAGCGACAGGTACAGCGCCCACTTGAAACTGCGGTGCATCCAGTCGTGGCCAAGAATCGCCAGGGTCGCCCCCGGCACGGTCACCGCCAGGGCCACCAGCAGCGGATCGAAGCCGAACAACGTCTCCAGCCCCTGCATCATCAGCACCAGGTTGACGATGTTGAAACCGGCGAACACGAACAGGGTCGCCAGCAGCACCAGGACCACCCCGCGATAGCCGAACTGCGCCCGGGACTGAATCATCTGCGGCAAGCCCAGGTGCGGCCCCTGGGAACCATGGAAGGCCATGAACAAGGTGCCGAACATGATGCCCAGCGTGCCGGTCACCGTGGTCCAGAACGCCGTGAGGCCGACGCTGGGCCCGACAAAGCCGATGGTCATGGTGAAGAAGGTGAAGTTGCCCAGAAACCAGAACGGCCCCTGGCTGGAGAGCTTGTCGGTGCGCTCGTTTTCCGGGATGTAATCGATCGAATGGACTTCGACAACGGAGCCGTTGTCGGCACTGGAGACACTCGGGGCAGGCTGGGCATTAGTGTTCATGATGGGCTCTTATTGTTGGTCGATATCATGACGGGGCACTGGTGCGGTACTCGATGCCTGGGCACCTCCTGCAGGCTCTGACGGGGGATGTGCGGGCGCCCCAAGGACGCCCGAAGTCGGTAAAGGCAGGCTCGCCTGTCAAGGCAGGGTGATCCAGACCGCCTTGGTTTCCATCAGGTGGTCGAGCTGCTCCGGCCCCAGGTCCTTGCCGAACCCCGACAGCTTGTAGCCACCAAAAGGCATCGCGGGGTCGATGGTGCTGTGGGCATTGACGTACACCGAGCCGGCCCGCAGACGCGGAATCAGGTTGTGAACCCGGCCCAGGTCGTTGGAGTAGATCGCCGCCGCCAGGCCATAGAGCGAGTCATTGGCCAGTGCCAGCGCCTGCTCGTCATCGTCGAAAGGCGCGGTCACCAGAACCGGCCCGAAGATCTCTTCCTGGACGATGCGCATGTCATTGCGGCAATGGGCAAAAATGGTCGGCTCGACAAAGTACCCCGGCCCCTCGAGCGGCTGGCCGCCGTAGACCAGCTGGGCGCCCTCGCCCTTGCCGATCTCGATGTACTCGCTGACCCGCTGTTTCTGCTGGGCCGATACCAGGGGGCTGATGAAGCAGGCCGGGTCCAGCCCCGGGGCCACTTTCAAGGTCCGGGTGTAGGCGATCAGCTCATCGAGAAACGCGTCATAGATGCTGTGGTGGATATAGGCACGGGTACCGGCGTCGCAGACCTGCCCCGAGTTGAAGAACACACCGTTGGCCACGGCCTCGGCGGCCGCACGCAAGTCGGCGTCGGCCAGCACGAGCACCGCCGACTTGCCCCCCAGTTCCAGGGTCAGGCGCTTCATGTCGTCCAACGCCGCGCGCCCCACGGTACGGCCCACCGGGGTCGACCCGGTGAAGCTCAGTTTGTCGATCCCCGGGTGCGCGGCCATGGCCGCGCCGATCACGCTGCCACGCCCGCTGACAATATTGATCACCCCGGCGGGGATACCCGCCTCTTCCACCAGCTCGGCGAAGCGCAAGGCCGAGAGCGACGTCAGCTCGGCGGGCTTGACCACCACCGTGCAACCGGTGGCCAGGGCCGCACCCAGCTTCCAGGCCAGGGTCTGCAACGGGAAGTTCCAGGGCACTATCACCCCGACCACGCCCACCGGCTCCTTGCGCGTGTACGCCAGGTAATTGCCCGGCAACGAGGGCTCGACGGTGCGTCCGTGGAGCTTGCTGGCCCAGCCGGCGAAATAGCGCAAAGTGTCGACCGTACCCTGGATATCGACATCCCGGGCACTGGCCACCGATTTGCCCATGTCGATCGATTCGATTTCCGCCAGTTGCGTAGCGTTGTCCGCAATCAGTTGCGCCAGGCGGTGAATCATCGCCTCGCGCTCCAGCGGCTTGAGCAGGCTCCATTCACCGCCGTCGAACTGCTTGCGGGCCGCGCTCACGGCACGCTCCAGGTCCTCCACGGTGCCCATGGGAATATGGGTGAGCAGGCCCTCGGTGGACGGCTCGCGGACCTGCGCGATCTGGCCGTCGCTGGCATCGACCCAGGCGCCACCGATGAACATCTTCTGCGCCTTGCCGAGAAAGCGCTGGGTGGCCTCGCTGATTGCGAACTGTTGCAGGTACTGCTTGACGATCGTGTCCATGTTCATGCCCTCTGCCCGACGCTGGGCGTCGAGTCACTGTGCTTCGCTGATCGCCCCAGGTCGGTGCCGGAGGCAGGTGTGTCTCATTACCGGGAGCGAGCCTGGGCGCGCTCATGGAAGATGAAACCGAGGCTGTTGAGCAGCAGCTGCGCCGCCAGAATCGAGGTGATGCCCGAGGGGTCGTAGACCGGCGCCACCTCCACCAGGTCCATGCCGACGATCCGCCCCTGGCTGCGCCTGGCCAGGGCCTGGATGATCTCCAGCACTTCGTAGTAGAGGAACCCGCCATGGCTGGGCGTGCCGGTGCCGGGGGCGATCGAGGGATCGAAACCGTCAATGTCGATGGTGATGTAGTAGTCGATGCCCTCGGGGATCAGCGCGAGCACGCCTTCAGTGCCCAGGCGCCGGACCTCGCGGACCGAGAGGATCTTCGACCCTGCGGCATGGGCCGCCTCGTAGTCGTCGCGATTGGATGAGGACACGTTGCGGATCCCCATCTGGGTCATGCCGACAATGTGCTGCATCTCCGAAGCCCGGCGCAGTGGGTTGCCGTGGCCGTAGCGCACGCCGTGACGCTCATCGACAAAATCCAGGTGGGCATCGAAGTGAATGATGTGGATCGGCCCGCGCCCCTCGAACGCCTTGATCACCGGAGCGTGCACCGAGTGATCGCCCCCGAGCACCACCGGCATGGCCCCAGCCTGCAGGATCTTGCCCACGGCGAACTCGGTGTTGGCATTGCTGGTGGCCATGTCGGTATGAACGATATCCGCATCGCCCACGTCCACCATGCGCACATCGTCCGCGGTCAGGTACATCACATCGTCTTCGTGGTCGTAGGCTCCGGCGTGGCCGAAGGAAAACAGGGTCGAGGCCTCACGGATCCCCCGCGGCCCGAAGCGCGCACCGGAACGCCATTGGGTACCCATGTCGTTGGGCACCCCGAGAATCGCCACATCGGCATCCAGGGTGTCCCAGTCGGTGCACACCGGAGATTTGGCAAAGGTGCAATGGCCCACGAAAGGCAGATTCAGGCGGCCGGACTCATAACCGTGCTTCGACATGTTCAGCGTCTCCATTTCTTGTTATTCGCTGGGGCGGGCGGGTGCGGCCGCCGCCGTTGAATCGACTATGAGCGCTGGTTTATATGGAGAAAATGCTGAACATCAGATACTCATATCGGCATTGCCGATGTGTCCACAGGCGGGAGGTGTCCAGTGATTCAACTGCACGATGTCGATCTCAAGCTGCTCAGGGTATTTGCCACCATCGTCCGTTGCGGCGGTTTTTCCGCGGCGCAGGCGGCGCTCAATACCGGCCAGTCGACCATCAGCGAACAGATGACTCATCTGGAGACCCGGCTCGGGGTCAAACTCTGCCAGCGCGGACGCGGCGGGTTCCGCTTGACCGAGCAGGGGGTGGCGATTCATGAGGCGACCCAGCGCCTGCTGTCGGCGGTGGAGAACTTCTGCATGGATGCCGATGTGCTCAAGCAGCACATCAGCGGCCAGCTCAACCTGGGGATCATCGATACCACCATCAGCGACCCCGACTCACCGCTGCCGCGGGCCACCCAGCGCTTTGTCTCCAGGGGGCATGACGTGCACCTGAATGTCTACGTGGGCACCCCGGCGGAGCTGGAAGAGCGGGTGCTGGACGGGCGCCTGCACCTGGCCATCGGGCACTTCCCGATCCACGTACCGGGCCTGTTGCACAGCGCCTTGTACCAGGAGGCCCTGGGGCTGTACTGCGGCCGCTACCACCCGTTGTTCGCCAGCCAGGCCGAGACCGTCGAACTGCTTGAGGAAGTGGCCGCGAGCCGGGTTGTCGCGCGCGGCTACATGCAGCAACACGACCTGCAATGCCTGGGTGTCAGCAAGGCCGCCGCCACGGTGGACAACATCGAGGCCCTGGCAATCCTGATCATCTCCGGCGCCTACCTGGGCTTTCTGCCCACCCATTTCGCCGCTCAGTGGGTCACCTGCGGCGACATGCGCCAACTGGCGCCCGAGCGCCTGCGGTTGATGTCACCCTTTGATGTGATCACCCGACGCGGCAGCACACCGCCGCCGATCCTCGAGGTCTTTCTGGAAGACCTCGCCGCCTGTTCGCGTCAACCCGGGCCCTCATACCCAGGAAGCTGACGCACCGCCCTGCCCCTGGCCCTTGCGGTCGCACGCCATCAGCGCGAGCCAAGGGCCAGTGCCAGGGGCATATCCCGCCCGTAGATATCCGGGGCATACAGCAGTTGCCCGTGGCTGTCGGCCTGCACCGTCCAGTAGCTGAGCAGGATCGGCACCGGCTTGGCCAGGCGGAACTCGTGGGTCAGGCCGGTGGCCAACAGCTCGTTGGTGCGCAACCGCTCCGCCGGGCTGAGCAGCCAGTCGCGCAATTGCAGGGCCTGCTCGACCCGCACGCAGCCGGAGCTGAAGGCCCGCGGCCCCTTGCTGAACAGCGCCTGGCTCGGGGTGTCGTGCAGGTACACCGAGAACGGGTTGGGGAAGCGGATGGCGATGCGCCCCAAGGGGTTGCGCGGGCCGGCGCCCTGGCGCAGGAGGATGTTGCCGGGGCGGTCCCAGTCGATGTCCTCGGCTGCCAGGGGCTGGCCGTTGGCATCCAGCACCTGCAGGTTCTGGCGGTTGAGGAAACCCTGGTCGCGGCGGATTTCCGGCAGCTTGTCTTCCTTGAGGATGGTCGGCGGCACGGTCCAGGTGGGGTTCAGGGTCAGCCGGGTGACCTGGGATTTGAGCAAGGGCGTCTGGCGCTCCGCGCGGCCGACCTGGGTGCGAGTCTGCCAGACCACCGCGTCGTGCTGATAGAAGGTCAGCTGGGCGGCGGCAACGTTCACCAGCACCAGGTTCGGCTCGTAATCCTGGGCCAGCCAGCGCAGGCGTTCGAGGTTGATGCGCAGCTGTTCGCGGCGCTCGGCCGGGCTGATGTTCATCTCTTTCAGGGTGCCCGCGCCGACCACACCGTCGGCCTGCAGCGAATGGCCAAGCTGGAAGTTCTTCACCGCGCTGACCAGCTCGCCGCTGTAGGCGTTGTCCGGGTTGACCACCGGGCTTTGCAGGTAGCCGCCGTGGTACAGGCGCAGGGCCAGGTCCGGCACCCGCTTGTCCTGCATGTCCGGGCGCAGCAACGGGCCGCCGGCCACGGCCTGCCACTGGGGCAAGGGTTGCTGGCGCTCATGGGCATAGGCCTGGCGCAGGTTGCGGTATTGCGCGAGGCTGGGGCGCGCCTGCTCGAAGGCCGTGGCGATGTGGGCGATGCCCGGAACGGCAATTGCCAGCAGCGCGCTCTGGCGATCGTCCGGCAGCGGCTGGGCCCGCCACATAGGCTCGAAGCGGCTTTGCGCCAGGCGACCGTAATGCAGGTCCTGCAGGGCTTGCAGGTACTGATGGGTGATATCGATATCGCTGCACAGGCCATCTCCCGCCGGGCTCGCCTGCGGCAGGCGGTAGTGGCCCGGGTCCAGCCCGTCGTCCACCAGTTGCGCCAACTGCGCCTGCAAGCTGGCCAGGCGGCCCGCCACGGACCACACCTGCTGTTCGCCCTGTTGCTGGTAGAAGCCCTGCAACAGCTGCTGGGCCGGGGTATTGAGCCGCGGCGCCAGGGCCGGGCAGGCCACGGCCAGTTGCGTCAGCGCCGTTTGCATCGGGCTCGCCGACAGCTGTGGCAGCTCATCGGCCAGCGCGACCAATGGCGCAGCGAGCAGGCACAGGGTCAAGTAACATGCGGTTTTTTTGAACAACTGCTTTACTCCAATCCGTGGGCGCCCAGCGGGCGGCCAACCATTACGGCAGATGCGGAAAACAATCGGGCCTGGGCGTTAAACATATAGACCAGACTGCCGGGGGAACGACAGGACGTCAGGAGCCAAAGTGACCATGGGGACGCTCTATACATGTTGAATTTCTTGTGCCGGTTCTGCCTGGTGGCCATTGCCCTGGGCGCCTTTTCCATTTCGTCCTTCGCCGCCAGTAAAGTCCAGCCCGTCGCCAGCCCCACGCTGTACGCCAGCCTCGCCCACGCCGCCCCGCAACTCAATCCCCAGGCCCTGAAAAGTGCCCTGAGCGCCATGCAATGCGCGGTAGGCAGCGGCGCCCGACAAGCCCGCCACCTGGCGGTGATCGACTACTCGCAGCCCTCCACCGAACGGCGCCTGTGGATCTTCGACCTGCGGACCAAAAAACTGGTGCTGCGCGACCTGGTGGCCCACGGGCAGAAATCCGGGGAAAACTTCGCTACCCAGTTCTCCAATCGCCTGGGCAGCTACCAATCCAGCCTGGGCCTGTTCCGCACCCAGGAAAGCTATGAAGGCAGCCATGGCTACTCGCTGCGCATGGACGGCCTGGAACCGGGCTTCAACGACCGGGCCCGGGACCGCGACATCGTGATCCATGCCGCCGACTACGTGAACCCCTTGTGGAGCCAGCGCCAGGGCCGCATCGGCCGTAGCCAGGGCTGCCCCGCGGTGCGCCCGCAAGTGGCGCGCCAGGTGATAGACAAGCTCAAGGATGGCCAGTTCATGTTCTCCTGGTACCCGGACCAGCGCTGGTTGAAAACCTCGCCCTACCTCAACTGCCAGCCACGCCAGGTGGCGAGCATCCTCAGCGCCAACGGCGGCTGAGCAAGCCGGCCGGATGCTCGGCGCCTGCCCTCTTCGCAGTTGCGCCGCACGCTGGCGGCGAGATACCGTTACCGACCTGGAACGCCACCTCGCCCGAGCTCCACGCCATGCCTTCGCCACATGCCCTGCTTCTGCAACAGCCCGGACCACGCCCGGCGTTCTACCGGGTGGCCGAACGCCTGTGGGGCGCTGGCTGCAATGTGGATTCCGATGGCGACAGCCGGACCACCGACGATGACCAGTGGACCGAGCTGACCCTGATACTGCGCAATTCCAGCCAGCAACGGCTGGACATCGAGCCACTGTCCCTGGCGCCCCTGGTCCTGCTGATCCGCGCTTCCCAGGCGGACCTGGGGCAAAAGGCCGCACAGTTTATCCAGTCGGTGGCAGGCGGCACACTCCAGGCCCCCATCAAGGACCGATAAGGATCACGCCCTGCCCCCCCCGCAGGCGCTGTCCTTCACGACAGGCAGTACTCCCATGACTCCACCCGAAATCGACTTTTTCCCCGACTTCATCGCCGACCCGCATCGGCTGTTCAACCACCTCAAGGACTCCGTGCTGTGGGACGAGCGCATGCGTGCGCGCAAGACCGCCAGTTTCGGCGCGCCCTACGACTACTCGCAAATCACCTACCCCGCCGTGCCGATGCCCGAAGCGCTGGAGCAGTTGTGCGGGCCCATCGAGCAACTGCTGGGCTTTCGCCCCAACAACTGCCTGCTCAACTGCTACCCCGACGGCCAATCCTCCATGGGCTTTCATTCCGACGCCAATGAACAGTTGGTGACAGGCACCGGGGTGGTGATCGTCTCCCTGGGCCACGCCCGGGCCATGGTCTTTCGCCACAAGGAAAGCGGCGCCACCTTCGACTACAGCCTGGCCAGCGGCTCGCTGCTGCACATGTCGGACGAACTGCAGAAACACTGGCTGCACGCGATCCCCAAGGCGCCGGACGCCGGCGAGCGCATCAGCCTGTCGTTTCGCCAGCTCAAGACCGGGTAGTGCTGGACTCGGTCAGGATCGGCCCTTGACTCAAGGGCCGGGCCATCGACAATGCCCGGCTGTATTCAGCGTTTGCCCGAGGCCCCATGCAGTTGCTTCCCTGGTCCTACCCCTGTCCCGAAGGCTTCACCCTGCGCGGCCTGCGCTCAGCGCCTTCGGGCAAGCCGCTGCTGCACTTCCTGCACGGCAACGGTTTCTGCTCCATGGCCTATCAGCCGATGCTGGCGCTGCTGGCCGAGTCCTTCGACCTGTGGCTCAGTGACGTCCAGGGCCACGGCGATACCGACCACGGCGGCCCGTTCCTGGGCTGGAACCGCACCGCCGAACTGGCAGCCGAAGCCTTCGAAGCCGGGCTCGATGCCTATGGCGAGGTACCGCGCTATGCGCTGGGCCACAGTTTTGGCGGGGTGCTCACCTGCCTGATCGTCGCCGAACGCCCGCAACTGTTTCGCAAGGCGGTGATGCTGGACCCGGTGATCTTCACCCCCTCCATGATCGGCTCCCTGGGCGTGCTGTCGGCCCTGGGCCTGAACCGCCGCCACAGCCTCGCGCGCAAGGCCGCCGCCCGCCGCCGGCGCTGGCCGGACCGCGCCGCCGCCAAGGCCGCGCTGGCCAACCGGGGCATCTTCAAGGGCTGGAGCGACGCGGCCCTGGCCGCCTATGTCGAACACGGCCTGAAGGACGACGAACAAGGCGTGGCCCTCAAATGCGCCCCCGAGCGCGAAGTGGATATCTACAGCTCCTTTCCCCGCCGCCTGTGGCGCTCGCTGCGCCAGGTGAAGACCCCAAGCCTGGTGATCCATGGCCGCGACAGCTACCCCTACGTGGCTCGTTCGATCAAGCGCTGGGCGGCCATCAACCGGCACCTGAGCACTCAGGTGATCGATGGCCAGCACTGCTTCATGCAGGTCGACCCGGCCACCAGCGCCCGCTCCATCCAGGGCTTTCTCCAGACCGAAGGCCGGTGAAAGCCGCGGGCCAGGCGCCCGCGACAGATGTCACCGTGCTATCATTGGCGGGTTTTCCAGGCAGGCCGTGCAACCTGTCGATCCTGGAAAGCACTGGACAAAGGCGCCGATCAGATGCGCCTGCCGCCTGCCTTGTGTGCAAAAAGCCGACGGTGCCGTGGGGCCTCGCCCCACCGCGCACCGCACCGATGCAAACCGCGACTCGCCTCGCCGGTTGTACTTTTTGCCGCCACAAGGAACACAGTCATGCTCTTGAGAACGATGAACATTTCCCGCCGCGCAGGGTTCAGCTTCGCCCTGATCGCCCTGCTGGCCCTGGCCCTGGGAGGTTTCTCCCTGCTGGAAATGCAACGCATGAACCAGCAATCCCTTGAGGTCGACCAGAACTGGCAGCCATCCATCGTTGCCGCCAATGCCCTGGCCCTGACCAGCACCCAGATCCGAACCCTGACCCTGCGCATGCTGGTGGTGCGCGACAGCGGTGACGTGCAGGCCTTGCTGTCGCGCCTCAGCGAGCTGGAGCAGCAGCAGGATCGGCAACAGCAGGCCTATGAAAAACTGATCAACGTCGACGACGAACGCGCCGCCTACGAGCGTTTTGTCGAAGCCGAGGCGCTGTACCTCAAGGACCAGCACCGGATCACCGACCTGATGCGCCAGGGCCACAAGGAAGCGGCGATCGACATCGTCGACGGCGGCCCGTTCCTGGCCAATGCCGACGCCATGCTCAAGGAATTGCTGACCATCATCGACGTCAACACCCGGGGCGGTATCGCCGCGGCGGCGCAAAGCAACCAGGTGTTCAAAGGTGCGGTGGGCATGGTCCTGCTGATCATGCTGGTCGTGGTGGCCCTGACCGTGGTCCTGGCCCTGTTCCTGACCCGCAGCATCGTGCGCCCCCTGGGCCAGGCCGTGGAGGTAGCGGAAACCATCGCCCGCGGTGATCTCGGCCAGAGCATCGCAGTCAGCGGCAAGGACGAACCGGCGCGCCTGCTGCACGCCCTGCAGACCATGCAGGCCAGCCTGCGCGGCACCCTGCAGCGGATCGCCGATTCGTCCAACCAGCTGGCCTCCGCCGCCGAGGAACTGCACGCGGTCACCGAGCATTCCAGCCAGACCCTGCACCAGCAAAGCAACGAAGTGGAACAGGCGGCTACCGCGGTCAATGAAATGACCGTCGCCGTGGAGGAAGTGGCGCGCAATGCGGTGAGCACCTCCGAAGCCTCGCAGGAAACCGACCGCACGGCCCATCACGGCCGCGAGCAGGTACAGCACACCGTCGACTCCATCGGCCAACTGGCCGAAGACGTGACTCAGACCTGCCAGCGGGTGGAAAACCTGGCGGTGGACGTGCGCAATATCGGCCAGGTGCTGGAAGTGATCCGCTCGATTGCCGAACAGACCAACCTGCTGGCGCTCAATGCCGCCATCGAGGCCGCGCGGGCCGGGGACGCCGGACGCGGCTTCGCCGTGGTCGCCGACGAAGTGCGGGCCCTGGCCCATCGCACCCAGCAGTCGACCCAGGAAATCGAGAGCATGATCAACACCATCGAGGAAGGCACCGAAGGTGCGGTCAGTGCAATGCGCAACAGCAACGAGCGCGCCCACCTGACCCTGGAAGCCGCCCGCGCTTCGGGGCTGGCCCTGGACCAGATCACCCAGGCCATCACCACCATCAACGAGCGCAACCTGGTGATCGCCAGCGCCAGCGAGGAACAGGCCCAGGTCGCCCGCGAGGTGGACCGCAACCTGATCAATATCCGCGACCTGTCGACCCAGACCTCGGCCGGGGCCAACCAGAGCAATGCCGCCAGCCAGGAGCTGTCACGCCTGGCGGTGGACCTCAATGCCCTGGTGACCCAGTTCAAGCTTTGACGCTTGCCGCTTCAGAAGGCGTAGCGGCCGATCACCTGCCGGACCCTGGCTAGCGCCACGCCCAGATCGGCCATGGCCACCGAGCCCAACGCCAGGCGAATGGCGTGGGGCACCGGGCCGGCGCCAACAAAGGGCTCGGCGGTGGACACCGAGACCTTCTCCCGCAGCAGCGCCATGGCCACCTGATCGGCCCGGACTTCCTCGGGCAAGGGCAGCCAGAGGAAGTAGGAGTTCGGATGGCTGACATAGGCCAGCCCGGCCAGGGCTTCCCGGGCCAGGGCCTGGCGGGCCTGGGCATCCTCGCGCTTCTGGTGCTCCAGGCGCGCCACCGTGCCGTCCTCGATCCAGGCACAGGCCATGGCGGTCATCACCCCCGGTGTGTTCCAGGTGCTGGTGCGGATCGCACGCTCGATCAGCGCCACCCAGGCCGGCGGCGCCACCACATAACCGACCCGCAGGCCGGTGGCCACATTCTTCGAGAACCCCGAGATGTAGACCGTGGTCTCTGGTGCCAGGGCAGCCAGCGGCGCGGGAGGATCCTGGGCCAGGAAGGCGTAGGCGGCGTCTTCGATGATCAGCAGCCCGTGGGCCCGGGCAATCGCCACCAGGCGCTGGCGCCAGGCCAGGTCCAGCACCCAGCCCATGGGGTTGTGCAGGGTCGGCATGGCGTATACCGCGCGCACCCGCCGCCGTTGGCACAGGCGCTCGAAGGCCTCCAGGTCCGGCCCCTGCTCGCCCAGGGGAATGGCCAGCAGTTCCAGCCCGTGGGCCTCGGCCACCACCTTGAACCCGGGGTAGGTCAAGGCATCCACCGCCACCACATCACCGGGCCTGAGCAACGCCATCAGGGTGGTCGACAGGCCGTGCTGGGCGCCGCTGACCAGCAGCACCTGCTCGCCCTCCACCACCAGCCCATGGCCTGCCAGGTAGCGCGCTACCGTGGCCCGCTCATGACTGCGCCCGGCGTGGGGCTGGTAGCGCAGCAAGGCTTCCAGGTCGCCGGTCGCCGCCAACTGGCGCAAGGCGCTACGCAGCAGTTCGGCCTGGCCGGGCAACGCCGGGTAGTTGAAGTTCAGGTCCAGGGTGCCCGGTGCCGTAGCGGGCTGGTCCACGCCCTGCCCTGGCGGCAAGGCGGTTTCCCGGACATAGGTCCCACGCCCGGTTTCGCCGCTGACCAGGCCCATGGCTTCCAGCTCGGCATAGACCCGCGATGCAGTGACCAGGGCCAGCCCTTCCCGCGCCGCCAGCTCGCGATGGGTGGGCAGGCGGGTGCCGGGGGCAAGGATGCCGGTACGGATATCGGCGGCAAAGGTGTCCACCAGTTGTTTGTAGCGGGCACGGGCCATAGGCGCTGTATCCATGACAATTTTTTGATTGTGCTGATTTTCAATCCTAGGATGGGCTCGACACAAGCCCCGCCGCTGCGGCCCCCACTTCTTGAGCACTCCCCGAATGGAACGGACATCGACCCTGCAATCCCCAGCCCTGGAAAAAACCGCCAGTGGCTGGCTCAACGGCTTTATCGGCGTGCTGATCTTCAGCGGCTCACTACCGGCCACCCGGGTCGCGGTGCTGGAGTTCGACCCGCTATTCCTCACCGTGGCCCGGGCCACCATCGCCGGGCTCCTGGCGTTGTGCATCCTGCTGCTGTTCAAGCAGCGCCGTCCGAGCCGCGCCCAGCTCCTGCCCCTGACCATCGTTGCCCTGGGCGTGGTGCTGGGCTTTCCGCTGCTCACGGCCCTGGCCCTGCAGTACGTGACCTCGGCCCATTCCATTGTGTTCCTTGGCCTGTTGCCCCTGGCCACCGCGGTGTTCGGCGTGCTGCGCGGCGGCGAGCGGCCGCGCCCTGTGTTCTGGCTGTTCTCAGTGCTCGGCAGCCTGTTGGTGGTGGGCTATGCCCTGTCCCAGGGCCTCACGGCTTCACCCGAGGGTGACCTGCTCATGCTCCTGGCCGTACTGGTATGTGGCCTGGGTTATGCCGAAGGCGCCAAGCTGTCGCGCACCCTGGGCGGCTGGCAGGTGATCTCCTGGGCCCTGGTGCTGTCGCTGCCACTGATGGCCGCACTGACCCTGTTCAGCATGCCCGCCTCCTTTAGTGGCATCAGCCTGCCGGCCTGGGTCAGCCTGGGCTACGTATCGCTGTTCAGCATGCTGATCGGTTTTGTCTTCTGGTACCGCGGCCTGGCCCAGGGCGGGATCGCCGCCGTCGGCCAGTTGCAGTTGCTGCAACCCTTTTTCGGCCTGGCCCTGGCCGCCGGCCTGCTCCACGAGCACGTCAGCCTGGGCATGCTCGGGGTCACCGTGGCGGTGATCCTCTGCGTGGTCGGGGCACGAAAGTGTTCCAAATAAGTACAAGGCAGTGGCGGCGCTTGCCGGGCTGCCACTGATTGCGCGGGGATATGAAGCAAGAGCCGCAAAGGGCTCGGGGGTCAGGTCGGAGAGATAGTCGCGAGCGCACCGAGCGCGATGGTCAAGGCTAAAAATCCAAACAAGAAAAACGCCATCTTAGTCATCAGGCCTCCTGAACAGTAGGTATGCGGTGCAGCGGGCCCGGTCTCCAGCCGTAAAGCCGGCCGGGCGCGCCATTTTCAAACCATGGCTGTTCTGATAACAGACGCAGATGCGCAAGAAAAATACGGATCAGATGCGCCGCACCGGCCTCCGCTACCTGCTTGCTCGCCCTCGCGCCACTTGCCCCCGATGCCATGCTGGAAGCAGAAAACCGGAGCACGCCGACGTGCTCCGGTGGCGGGGTTGGCCGATCAGGCCAGTTCTTTACGCAACTGACGGGCCGCGTTGACCATGTGCACCAGGGCTGCTTCGGTTTCCGGCCAGCCGCGGGTCTTCAGGCCGCAGTCCGGGTTGACCCACAGGCGCTCGGCAGGAATGCGCTGGGCGGCCTTGCGCAGCAGGTTGGCCATTTCCGAGGCATCCGGCACCCGTGGCGAGTGGATGTCATAGACGCCCGGGCCGATCTCGTTCGGGTAGGCGAAGGCTTCGAAGGCGTCCAGCAGCTCCATGTCCGAACGCGAGGTCTCGATGGTGATGACGTCCGCATCCATGGCGGCGATAGACTCGATCACATCGTTGAATTCGCTGTAGCACATATGGGTGTGGACCTGGGTTTCATCACGCACGCCAGAGGCGCACAGACGGAACACTTCGGTGGCCCAGTCCAGGTAGTGCTGCCACTGCGCCCGGCGCAGCGGCAAGCCTTCACGGAACGCGGCTTCGTCGATCTGCACGATCCTGATGCCGGCGGCTTCCAGGTCCAGCACTTCGTCGCGGATCGCCAGGGCCAGTTGCCGGGCCTGTACTTCGCGGCTCACATCTTCGCGCGGGAAAGACCACATCAGCATGGTCACCGGGCCGGTGAGCATGCCCTTCATCACCTTGTCGGTCAGGCCCTGGGCGTAGCGGATCCATTCCACGGTCATGGCTTTGGGGCGGCTCAGGTCACCGAAGATCACCGCCGGCTTGACGCACCGGGAACCGTAGCTCTGCACCCAGCCGAAACGAGTGAACACATAGCCGTCCAACTGCTCGGCGAAGTACTCGACCATGTCGTTGCGCTCCGCCTCGCCGTGCACCAGCACGTCCAGGCCCAGGCGTTCCTGCACCAGCACCGCGTGGCGGATTTCGCTGTGCATGGCTTCGGTGTATTCGGCCACGCTCAGCTTGCCTTGCTTGAACGACTGGCGCGCCAGACGGATCGAGGCCGTCTGCGGAAACGAACCGATGGTGGTGGTGGGGAACAGCGGCAGGTCGAGGCCGGCGCGCTGCTTGGCGATACGCTGGGTGAAGGCCGAGCGCCGCTGGCTGTCCTTGGTGGTGATGGCCGCCACCCGAGCCTGTACCGCCGGTTTGTGGATGCGTGGCGAGGCCGCGCGACTGGCCTGTACGGCGCGGCTCTGCTCCAGGGCCTTGAGCACCGTCTGGGCCTGCGGCTGGTTCACCGCCTGGGCCAGTACCGCCACTTCCTGGCATTTCTGCACGGCGAAGGCCAGCCAGCTCTTGAGCTCGGCGTCCAGCTGGTCTTCACGGTCCAGGTCCACCGGGCTGTGCAACAGCGAGCAGGAAGGCGCCACCCACAGGCGCTCACCCAGGCGCTCATGGGCGTGCTGCAGGGTGGCCAGGGCTTTTTCCAGGTCGCAGCGCCAGACGTTACGCCCATTGACCAGGCCCAGTGACAGCACCTTGTAGGCCGGCAGGCGATCGAGGATGGTCGGGTACTGCTCGGGAGCACGTACCAGGTCGATGTGCAGGCCATCGACCGGCAGGTTCGCGGCCAGGCCGAGATTCTCTTCCAGGCCACCGAAATAGGTCGCCAGGAGTTTTTTCAGCGGCTCGCGCTGGATCTGGTTGTAGGCGCGTTCGAACGCGTTTTTCCAATCCTGGGGCAGGTCCAGCACCAGGATCGGCTCGTCGATCTGCACCCACTCCACGCCCTGGGCCGCCAGGCGCTGGAAGATCTGGCCGTACAGCGGCAGCAGGCGGTCCAGCAGCTCCAGCTTGTCGAACTCGGCGCCCTTGGCCTTGCCCAGCCACAGGTAGGTCAGCGGGCCGATCAGCACCGGCTTGACGGCGTGCCCCAGGGCCCGGGCCTCCTCGACCTCTTCGAAGAGCTGCTCCCAGCCCAGCTGGAATTGCTGGCCGGCGCCGAATTCAGGCACCAGGTAGTGGTAGTTGGTGTCGAACCACTTGGTCATTTCCTGGGCGTGGGCACCGCCGCAGCAGCCGTCGCTGACGCCACGCGCCATGCCGAACAGGGTCTGCAGGGTGGCTGGGCCATGCTGCGGACGGAAACGCTGGGGAATCACGCCGAACATCAGGGAATGGGTCAGAACCTGGTCGTACCAGGCGAAATCGCCCACGGGCAGCAGGTCGATCCCGGCGTTTTTCTGCAGCTCCCAGTGAGTCTTGCGCAGATCACGGCCCACGGCGCGCAGGCCGGCTTCGTCGAGTTCGCCCTTCCAGAACGCCTCTTGCGCTTTCTTCAGTTCACGGTCGCGGCCAATGCGCGGAAATCCTAGAGAATGGGCCAAAGCCATGACATGCAACTCCCCTGTGTTTGATGGGAGCCATTGTCGGCACTCGGCCATTGGTGAGACAAACTCATTTTAATCGCGATGATCACAAGTTCCATTCATGATCAAACAGGCAGATCAGACACTGCCGCAGGAGGCCGCGCGCCCTTCAGGCTCCTGCCCGGGCCAGCTACAGGCCTGCGCCCCCGTCAGCGGCGAGCCAACTTATACCTCAGGCAATCCTCGTTAAAGCTTTTGCGCAGTGCCTCGGGCTTGATCCGCGAAGGGCTGTCGTAGGTCTGCTCGGTAATGCCCAGGGCCATCATGCGCATCCAGCCCTTGCTGAACTTGTAGGTCTGGATCTTCTGCCGCGCCGCATACAGCGACACCCCGGACAACTTCAATTCCTGGGCCCTGGCGGCAGTGCCCGCCCCCCAGCTGCAGACATACCGGTCATTGGCCGCCAGCTCCCGGGCCTGGGCCGCAGAAGCCCCGCCCAACAGGGCAAACGAAGTCAGCGTAATCAACACATGGCGCATTTTGCGGTCACCTAACCACCTGAAAATAAAGTGATTTTGGCGGCACTTCAGGCTGCCCGGGGCCAGTACTTTGCCTTCTCGATCAAGGCAATGTGCCTGCCAATGCTGGCCACTCGCGCGGCACAGGCGCACCCGCCGCTGACGCCAGTCGATCAACTGCAACACGCTGAAGCCGGGTTTTTCCGCACCCCGGGTGGGCCCGCCGTGGGCCGACTCGATAACCGACGCTAGCCACTGCTGCGCGCCCCGGTCCGCCTCCGACGCCCGCCCGCGACTCCAGAACCGCATCGCCACGGCTGCATCGCGCACGGAGGCCGAAACGCCAGTATTCCTACGAGGAATGCACGGATAAAAAACCTGCATTTTATTTATCGACCCGGATCTCCTAGCGTGGGCGCTCCCCCCTTGGAGAGACCGCCGTGACCGCTTCCCGCCCGCGCCTGTACGTCGATGCCCAGTTCACCAGCCCCTATGCCCTGTCCGTGTTCGTGGTGCTGCGGGAAAAGGGTATCGACTTCGACCTGCTGCCCCTGGACCTGGACGCCGCGCAGAACCGCGAGCCGGCCTACACCCGCCTGTCCCTGACCCAGCGCGTGCCGACCCTGGTGCTGGAGGATTTTGCCCTGTCCGAATCCTCGGCCATCGCTGAATACCTGGAACAGCTGTTCCCGCACAACCCGGTCTATCCCCAGGGCCTGCGCCAGCGTGCCAAGGCCCGCCAGGTCCAGGCCTGGCTGCGCAGCGACCTGCTGCCGATCCGCCAGGAGCGCACGACCCTGGTGGTGTTCTACGGCTGCAAGGGCGAACCGCTGTCGCCCCAGGCCCAAGCGGCGGCTAACACCCTGGTGGAGGCCGCGCAGGAGCTATTGGCGGATGGCCGCGACTTCCTGTGCGGCCAGTGGTCGATCGCCGATGTCGACCTGGCGCTGATGCTCAACCGGCTGATCCTCAACGGTGACCCGGTGCCGGCGAACCTGGTGGACTATGCCCGGCGCCAGTGGCAACGGCCGGCAGTGCAGGAATGGGTGCAGTTGCCGCGGCCGGCGCTGTAGGACCTGGAGCGCCGGGTGATGCGGCCATCGGCCGTTGACCTGACGCTGGCCGGGGAGTCTGCGGCCGGCGCGGCTAGGCTTCTTGCGGTTGGCGCAGGTAGGCGAACATGTGCTGGGCATAATCGGCCTTGCCCAGGGGCACACCGTTGTGCCGCAGGATGTTGTAGGCCGTGACCAGGTGGAAATAGAACTGCGGCGTCGCCCAGTTGCGCGCGAACTCCTCGCCGGTCATGTCGAAGGCAATACCGTTGTGCAGCTCGATGGCGATGGCCCGCTGGCCACTGCTGTCGATCAGCTCGCGGTCCGCCGCCGCCAGGAACGCCAGGGTGTCTTCGATCAGTGCCCTGGCCTCGGCCATACCGGCCGGCGCCTGCAATGCAGTCACAGGCTGCCCGCTCAGGCGCTGTACCGCTTCCCGGGCCTGGGTGCAGGCAAAACGCACCTGGGCCGCCAGGTCATACATGTCCGGTGCCAGCCGCGACTGCAACAGCACCTGGGGTTCGAACCCCCGCTCCCGGGCCTGCTCTTCGCCCTTGGCGAGAAAGCCCTCCAGGGCGCGCAGCATCTGGGCAAAACAGGGAACGGTGATTGCGTAGATCGACATGGGTGTTCCTCGATGAGATCAAGACACAGGGGCCGGGTGCTGCCCGTCGCCCCGCCATAAAAGCCGATGGATCCTAGCAGATGTCCCCCCTCTCTCAAGCCGCGGACAATGCCAGAAAAGTACCCCTGGGCCGATCCGGCTGGTATGGTGCGCCCCTTGAGAAATACACCGCCTGACAGTGAGGAAAATGACCTTGAGCAGTGAAGCAAAAATGACCGGGGACCTGTTCGAAGTCGACAAGCGCCTGGCCCTCAAGCCCATCGTCGATTTCAACAGCTACCTGCGCGCGGCCTTCGCCGATGGCCCCTGCTCCTGTGGTCGCTGCGTCGCCAGCCAGGGTGACGAGAGCGGCTACGACTACCAGCACACCTTCAACTTCGCCGGCCGGGTGGCCAACCGGCGCTTCGCCTCCACCGCCGGCAGCGATGTGCTGCAGGCCCTGAAGAAAGCCTGGCTGTCCTTCACCAAGGCCGAACTGCCGGCGAGCGGCGATCTGGACCTGGCAACGGTCAGGGAATTCGTCGACCCCCAACTGCACAAATTGCTGGTACCGCTGTTCGTCGCCAGCGGCCTGACCCGCGAAGTGGATGGCCAGTTGCAACTGCAGGCGCAAGTGGCGGCTTGAACAGCCGTACCGCCTAAAGCCAGCGCCGCACACGCTGGCGATACGCCGCAAAATCAGCCCCGAACAACTGCCCGAGCGCCCGTTCTTCGGGGTAGATCTGAAAGCGGTTCATGTACAGGACGAACCCCAGCACGCCGAGCAGCACCAGGGGCGAGGCCAGGTACAGCCCCCAGGCCAGCAGCCACAGGGCAAAGCCGACATACATCGGGTTGCGTGTGTACTGGTAGATCCCCGAGGTGACCAGAGCCGAGGCGCTGACGGGTTTCAGCGGGTTGACCGTGGTCTTGGCCCGGCGAAAGGCAAGCCCTCCGGCCAGGACAAACAGCAGCCCGGCCATCACCAGCGGCAGCGCCAGCAACAGGCGTGTGCCCAAGCCCGGATCCAGGCCCGGCAAGCCGCGCGCGAACAGCCCCATCAACACGGCGAACAGGACCGCGACAAGGGGGGGTGGAATGCGGTTTTCCAAGGCCTGCATGGTGCCTCTCTCCTCTGCCCGGGTTCAGGTCCGGGGCGTTACAGGTTGTCCGTCACCCGGCACAGCTTGCTGTCTTTCAACGGGGCCGCAGCATATTCCTTCGAGCCATGCGGCGCCTGCTTGAGCATCACCGCGCACTTGTACATCCCCGAGGCTTCCAGCTGGTAGTCCATGCCTGCCTTGGGCACGAAGCTGAACAGGTTGTAGCACTGGTTGCCCAGGTAGTGGAACGCCATGGGCTGCCCGGCCGGCACCAACACTTCGGTCCGGGTACCGGGCACTGCGGGAGTCTGCGGCGCCGCCATGCTCAGGCTTTCACCGTTACGGTTGGCGTAGCCGTCCCGGGCAGCCACCACGACCCCGGCACCGGGCAGGCGGAAATCCACGCAGTCGGACCTGGGCACACCGCGCACCATGCCGTCGCTGATCACCCGCAGGCGCACGGTTTCGCCACCCGGCGGCGTGGAATAGGGCGTGGAAAAGGACCGCACATCGGTCAGGGCGCCGCAGCCGGCCAGCGCCAGCAGCAGGCCGGCGAGACCCGGCAGGCGCACGCGCCCTATGCAGGTGTTGAGGGGGTGAGGCGATTGACTCACTATGTCGCTCCTTGCGGGTCGGGTTCCTGGGCAGCTGCTGCGATCAGCAGCCGGCGTTTTATAAAGGGTTCACCCACTCGCGGCAATGCTGGCCCTGAAACTTCGGAAACCCTGACCATGCAAAACCAGCATCAAGGCAGTTGCCTGTGCGGCGCGGTGACTTACCAAGTGTGCGGCGCGCTGAAAGCCGTCACCCACTGCCATTGCCACAAGTGCCAGAAGGGCCACGGCGCGGCCTTTGCTTCCTACGCCAGTACGCCGCGTGCGAATCTGGAAATCCGCGACCAGAGATCGGCGCTCAAGGTGTACGAATCCTCCCCTGGCGTGCTGCGCCAGTTCTGCTGCCACTGCGGCTCTTCGTTATTCTGGCAGGACACCCAGGGCGAATATCACCAGTGGATTTCCATCGCCATTGCCACCCTGGACACGCCCTTCGCAGCCCCCAGGCAACAGCATTACTGCGTGGCCATGAAGGCCGACTGGTATGCAATCACCGATCAGTTCGACCAAGTGCAATAAGCCACGCCGCACCCAGAGGAATGCCCCTATCATGACCCGGCACTTCAGCTACGTCTGGCTCCTGCCGTTGCTTGAACGCCCCTACGAATCGGTCGCGGCCGACCTGCCTGGCGCCCTCGCCGGGCTCAGGATAGAGCCCCCGCCGGGTGAACCGCTGTGCCTGCGCCAGTTGCTGCTGAGCGCCCTGGGGTCCGGCTCCGAACACTGGGAGCACTGTGCTGTGGCATGGCTGGAAGCCGGCTTCCCGCTGGATCGCGAGCTGTGCGAAAGCCTGCTGCACCAGGTCTCGCAAAAAATGTTCAGCCAGCCCATCCGCCATCGGCTGACCACCCTCGGCAAACGCTGGCTGCGCCAGGACGACCAGGTCCGTACCCACGACTCAAACCCACGCCACTAGCGCGCCGCGACGTCCTTGGGTTTGTAGAAGCTGAAGCTGCCGATCTCGGTGGTCTTGATATAGGCCCGGGACCAGTCCGGCGAAACACTGCGGTCGTGAAAGAACAGAGCGCCGCCGGTACGGTCCTTGAGCTGCTGGTTCAGCGCCTTGCGGGCAATTTCCTTGGCGATGGTATAGCGGCCCTCTTCTTCCACCTGGTCGGGCCGGCCATCGCACCACCAGGAGAACTGGCAGGGGCTTTTTTCCGAACCCTGCTTGACCACTTCGCACACAGTCCCGGGAAAACCCTCATGGCCCAGGCGGTTCAGAACCACATTGGCCACGGCCTCCATATCGGCGCTTTCACCGCCCTTGGCTTCCCAGTAGATGGTCCGCGACAGGCACGTGATGGCGTCGTCCACCGGGGCCTGGCCTGCCGGGTCCACGGCCTGCACTTCGGTCTTGGTGATGGGTGCGGCCTGGGGCTCGGCCTTCGGGCTCTCCTTGTCCGCGGCTTTCTGCTCCAGCGCCTGGGCCTTGTCCTGGGCAGCGGCCTGGACCGCCGGCTGCGGGTCGGCGGCCCAGAGCTGGGCTGCGGGCAACAACAAGGCAAAACACAGGGTCCTGACAATCCAGCGCATGATCGATCCTTCCCGAAAAATCTTTACCCCCTGCCAGCGCCGCCCCTGAATGTACCTCGCGGCAGAGCGGCGCAACCGGTTACAGCATGGCCGGCACGATGGCGCGTCGAGGGGGAGCGAACGGATCACCGGGGGCCATGTTGAATCGACCATGGGCCGCGCGAATCATTCCCTGGTGCCGCAAGCCCTGCACAAAGCCCAGGACAAGGCTTCCGTGGAAATTCGCTGGTAATGATAAGAATTCTCATTAGAATGCCCAGCCATTCACGCTGAGCCGTATCAGGTAGTGGGAGCAGTGGGCGATGGAAACCGGAGACGACCAGCAACAACTCAGCGCGCTGTTCATTGCGCAGCGCGGGGGGCTGATCCGCATGCTTGCGCGGGTGGTGGGGTGCGCCAACCTGGCCGAGGACCTGGCCCAGGAGACCTACCTGCGGGTGGCCAAGGCGCTCAACGCCCGCCCCATCGAGCACTTGCAGCCGTTCCTCTATCAGACCGCCCAGTACCTGGCCTTCGATCACCTGCGCAGCCAACGCAGCAAACGCCGCTTCGAGTACCAGCCCACCGACGCCAGCCAGCTCAGCGAAGTGCCCACCGCTGCCCCCGGGCCGGAAAGCCATGTCCAGGGCCAGCAGCAGTTGCACTTGCTGCAACAGGTACTGGCCACCCTGCCCAAGCGCCAGCAACAAATCCTGGTTTTGCATAAACTGCACGATCTTTCGCAAAGCCAGATTGCCCAGCGCTTGCAGGTTTCCCTGAGCACGGTGGAAAAGGACCTGCGCCATGCACTCAATGCCTGCATCAAAGCCACCGACCGGCAGAACCCCGATGACTGAACACCTCAGCGCCCTTCCCGGCGACGCCATTCGCGAGCAGGCGAGCTACTGGTTCACCCAGCGTGAGGCCATGACCCACAACCTGCCGCTGCGCCAGCGCTTTGAACAGTGGCGCAACAGCCATGCGCAGCACGCCGAGGCCTACCGCGCCCTGGAAGACCTGTGGCAGGCCAGCGCCTTCGAACAGGCCCTGGAACAACTGGCACTGGGCCTGGACCTGCCGGCCGCCCCGGCCCCCGCCACGCCGCGCAGAAAACGCCACCGCACTCGCTGGCTGGCCGCCGCGGCCACGGTGCTGGTGATGCTCGGTGCCGGCTGGTTCGGCGACCTGCCGCTGCGCCTGCAGGCCGATCACCTGAGCGCGGTCGGCGAGCTCCAGCGCTTCGACCTGGCCGATGGTTCGCACATCGTGCTGGGCAGCGGCAGCGCCATCAGCAGCGACTTCAGCAACGCCCGGCGGCGCATCCAGCTGCTGCGCGGCGAGCTCTATGTCGAGGCCTTCCACGACCCGTCCCGGCCGCTGACCATCGAGGCCGGCAGCGCCACGGTGACCGTGGTCGGCACCCGCTTCAGCGTCAGCCGCCAGGCCGACGGGGTGACCGTGGCCGTAGGCGAAGGCCGGGTACGCCTGGCCGACGAAAACGGCCAGCAGAGCCTGCTGCAAGCCGGCAACTGGCAACAGTTGCAGGGCCACCGGTTGCTGCCCCTGAACCCCGAGGGCAGCGAACGGCAACTGGCCTGGATCAACGGCCGCCTGTCCTTCCAGAACGCACCCCTGGCCCAGGTTCTGCAAGAGCTGCGGCGTTACCATCGCGCACCGATCCTGCTGTTCAACGCCGACGCGGCGCAGCAGAAAGTCAGCGGCAACTACCAGCTCGATGACCCGCAGGCCATTGTCCGGGCCCTGAGCAAAGTCACCGCCACCGAGCTCACCCGCCTGCCGGGCGGCATCCTGGTACTGCGCTGAAACACTGCCCGGGGGGGCTGAAAAAAGTTTTACGGCTTTGCCGAGGCCAACCCGTCAGGGTGTTTGCTTATGCAAATCATTCCTATTTCGTACGGGACTTCCATGCACCTTCCAACACTCACCCCGGCCCGCAGCATCCTCGCGCTGGCCATCTGCCTGGCCTGCAACCCCGTGATGGCGGTCGAGCCCACCACCGCTACCGGCAACCAGGCAACCGCCACCTACAGTTTTGCCATCGCCCGCCAGTCCCTGGCCAATGCCCTGGACCAACTGAGTACCCAGTGCGGTTTGCAGATCGCCTACTCCGCGGCACTGGCCCAGGGGATCGAGTCGGCGGGGGTCAGCGGGCGCATGAGCGCGGAACAGGCACTGGGCAAGCTGCTGGCCGGCACCGGCCTGGGTTTTGAACGCAACGGCGCCAACGCGGTGCTGCTGACCCGCCTGCCCCAGAGCAGCCAGGCCGTGGAGCTGGAGGCCACCCAGATCGTCAGCAACCAGTTGGGCACCGTCACCGAAGGCAGCGGCTCCTACACCCCAGGCACCATCGCCACGGCGACCCGCATGGTGCTGACCCCGCGGCAGACCCCGCAGTCGATCACCGTGGTCACCCGGCAGCACATGGAAGACTTCGGCCTCAACAACGTCGACGACGTGATGCGCCACACCCCGGGCATCACCGTCTCGGCCTACGACACCGACCGCACCAACTACTACGCCCGCGGTTTCTCGATCAACAACTTCCAGTACGACGGTATCCCCTCCACCGTGCGCAACGTCGCCTATTCGGCTGGCAACACCCTCAGCGACATGGCCATCTACGACCGGGTGGAAGTGCTCAAGGGTGCCACCGGCCTGCTGACCGGCGCCGGCTCCCTGGGCGCCACCATCAACCTGGTGCGCAAGAAGCCCACCGCCCAGTTCCAGGGCCACGCCTCCCTGGGCATGGGCTCCTGGGACAACTACCGCAGCGAACTGGACGTCAGCGGGCCGCTGACCGAAACCGGCAATGTTCGCGGCCGCGCAGTGGCGGCCTACCAGGACAAGCAGTCGTTCCTCGACCACTACTCGCGCAAGACCTCGACCTACTACGGCATCCTCGAATTCGACCTGTCCCCCGACACCCTGCTGACCGTGGGCGGCGACTACCAGGACAACATCCCCAAGGGCTCCAGCTGGTCCGGCACCTTCCCGTTGATCAACGCCACCGGCGGGCACAACAGCATGTCGCGCTCCTACAACAACGGCGCGACCTGGAGCGGCTGGGAGCAATACACCCGCACCGCTTTTGCCATGCTCGAACACGACCTGGGGGATGGCTGGGTCACCAAGCTGCAACTGGACCACAAGATCAACAGCTACCACGCCGAACTCGGCTCGATCCAGTTCGACGAACCGCAGACCGATGGCACGGCCAAGGTCAACGCACAGAAGTACACCGGCGACACCACCAGCGATTCCGCCGACCTGTACCTGAGCGGCCCCTTCAGTCTATTCGGCCGCGAGCATGAACTGGTGCTGGGCGGCTCCATCGCCAACTCGCGCTGGACCGGCAAGGGCTACTGGTCCCCGGACTTCCCCGGGGGCAAGGGTAACGTGGTGGACTTCTACAACTGGCACGGCAAGATCGAACGGCCCATCTGGGGGCTGCCGGCCCAGCGCACCGACGACACCGTGCGCCAGACCGGCACCTACATGACCACCCGCCTCAACCTGATGGACGACCTGAACCTGTTTCTGGGCGGGCGCGTGGTCAACTATCACCTCACCGGCCTGACCCCGTCCTACAAGGAAAGCGGACGCTTCGTGCCCTACGTCGGCGCGGTCTACGACCTCGATGACCACTTCTCGGTCTACGCCAGCTACACCGATATCTTCATGCCCCAGGAAAGCTGGAACAAGGACAAGGACAGCAAGCTGCTCAACCCGGACGAAGGCCAGAACTACGAGCTGGGGCTCAAGGGCGAGTTCTTCGAAGGCCGCCTGAACAGCAGCCTGGCCTACTTCGAAGTGCACGAGACCAACCGCTCGGTGCCGGACGATGCCTACAACAACCAGTCGCCCACACCCGACAACTACGCGTTCAAGGGCGCCAAGGCCGTGACCAAGGGCTACGAACTGGAGATTTCCGGCGAACTGAGCCCGGGCTGGCAAGTGCAGGCCGGCTACACCCACAAGATCGTGCGTGATGACGAGGGCGACAAGATCTCCACCTTCGAGCCGCAGGACCAGGTCAACCTCTACACCAGCTACAAGCTCAAGGGCGACCTGGACAAGCTGACCGTCGGTGGCGGCCTGCGCTGGCAGAGCGAGGGCTGGTATTCGGTCTACAACGCACCGCGCAAGATCAACGAAGACATTTCCCAGGAGGCCTACTGGCTGGTGGACCTGATGACCCGCTACCAGATCACCCAGAACCTGTCGGCGACCCTCAACGTCAACAACATCTTCGACAAGTCCTACTACACCAACGTCGGTTTCTATAATTCGGCGGCCTACGGCGAACCCCGAAACTTCATGCTCAGCACCCGCTGGGACTTCTGAGCCGGCGGCCTTGCCGGGCCACCCCGCCCGGCAGGGCACCAAGCAGCATCAGTGCCCGTCAGCCAAGCAGGCCCGCTTGCTTGAGCTGGTCCGCCAAGCCCGCGGGAACCAGCGGCGTCTGCTCGGTGAAGCTGGCGCTGCCCTGCCAGCGGGCCACGAAGGGCGCGCCATCGCTTTCCCGGGCATCGAGCTGGGCACGCAGGTAGACACTCGGGTCGTCGAAGCGGGCGTCGTAGACCTGGACGAACTCATGGCCGGGCTTGCCGGCATAGGTGAACAGGCTTTCCAGGGTGCCGATCAGGCGCAGGCTGTTGATCGACAGCCCCAGCTCTTCCTGTATTTCCCGAACGATTGCCTGGGCACTGTGTTCGCCAAAGTCGATGCCGCCACCCAGGGGGCGAAACAGCATCTGTTGCTTGTCGGCATCAAAGAACTGATTGACCAGGATCTTGCCCTGGTGATGGAAGGGGTTCAGACATGGGGTGAAGTCCATTTGCCGAGACGAGGCGCCGCATTAGACCATGGCGCCAGGCCCCTCAGCCAACGTAAAAATACTTCACCGCCAAGGCCGGGACCTCCTCCATCGCCGACCACAGTTGCTCGTCCAGTTCGCCACTGATCAGCTCATGTTCCTCGTCGCTCAGCAGCCCGGGAATGTCCCACAGTTGCTCCAGTTGCGGGTGGTCTTCCAGGTGCGCGATCAGTTGGCGCTGGCGGCTGACCAGGGCCCGAGTGTTGCGCGCGCCGATCGCGGCCAGGGTGCTGAGCGCCAGCTCGCAGGTCTGCTGCCCCCAGTTGCAGAAGAACTGCAGGAAGCCGCCGTTGTAGCCGTCCGCCTCCAGCCGCCACAGCGCGACGATGGCCTGGTCGTCCGCCGGCAGTTGCTGCAGTTGCCAGTCCAGGGCCTTCAGGCGAGCCATGGACTCATCGCACAGGCATTCCCAGATCCAGTCGATGGCGTTGAGACTGAGCACCGGCTCGCCCAGGTGCGGCCAGGACACGGACCAGCCCCGAGGTGCGATGACAAAATCCGCCCGCTCCTCGGGCGTGGCCTCCCGCAGCCGGCTGTAACGGCTCAGGGGCTGGCGCAGCCGCAAGCCGTCGGCCCAACTCAGGCAGAGCATTTCATCCTCGAAGGCGACGTGGGTGATGGGGCTTAGGTTCATCAGGCAGGACCTTTGGGCAATGTAATTCAGTCGCAAGCGGCCGGACGGCGGCGCGGGCCGATGCCGTGGAGCACCGTGAACAGCCCACCGCCCAGCAGCCCCAGCAGCAGGAACGGAAAGATCCCACGGTTGAGCAAGGGGATCCAGTAGTCCAGCCCCGAAGCCCCCTTCAGGGACCCGGCGAACAGCCCCGGGGCGCCGGACAGCAGCCAGATCAGCACGCCACTGAGGCCACCGCCGATCACATAGCGCCAGCCAGTGGCGAGAAAGCGCTCCACCAGCCACAGCACCGGCCAACTGACCAGCATGCTGATCCAGGCACCGATCATGGCCCCCAGCAAGAATACCGGCAGGCTTTCCGCGCCCTTGGGATAGAGCGTTACCGCAACGCCCCCCAGGGTCAGCGCCCCCGACAGCGGCACCGCCAGCAGCCGCCGCAAGCCCGGCCCTCGCCCATGGGGCGGCACCGACAGCTGATCAATTCCACGGCTCAGCAGGCTGTACAGGCCAGCCAGGGCCAGCCCGCCCGCCAGCGGCAGCAGCAACAGCTGCATCCATGAAGTACGCACCAGCACCGTGGCCACCAGGCTCAGTATCAGGCTGATCCACAGGTAGCGCGCCCTGGCCTGCGGGCAGCGCCGCTCAGTCCACAGCAACAGGGGAATGCCCAGGACCATGGCGATCACACTGCCAAACAGAAACCCGGAAAACAGCTCCGTGCCATTCCAGCCCTTGATCAGGCCCTTGATCACGGCGTAGACCAGGCCAGCGCACAGGGGCAGTGCAAACAATCGCAGTTCGGCGTTGGGCCGCATGGGGTTCTACCTGGGGTGGCAACGGGTGCCGGGTTGAAGGAAGGAGCGTTTCTACACAAGTGCGGCGGACTAATCCAGTGCCGGAGAAACAATGCAACCTTGAGCCCGGCAATGGCTTATTGCTCAATATCGGGGTATACAACTGCGCGAAAATCCATCCAGACATCCACCGTAAAAGACCACCCACCGCAAGTCGCTGCACCGCTGTCAGATGTCAGATGTCAGATGTCAGATGTCAGATGTCAGAGCAGAACAAGCATTGGCTTACAGGCAGCCGCCGAGTCCTGTTGCAAGTTCAACAGCAGCTCTGCGACCAGGGCGTGCCCAGCACGATCACCTTGGCACCTGAAACAGCCGGCGCCATTCCTCTGGACAGGCCACTCTGCCACGCTGACTCGGTCCTGTCAGCGCTCCGGCGCAGGTTGCAATGACCCAGCGTTGACCGACGCGATATGAAAGGAAACTTGACGTGCTGGCAAGACTGAACGGACAGGAACTGCATTTCTTTGGCACACCCAAAGCATTCAATGCCATGGCACGAGCCATTCGCAAAGGCCGGCACGGCGAGTCTCAATCAATGCCGCTGGAGCAGGAGCAATCCAGTTTCGGCACCTTGTTCCTGAGTTGCTCCGGTCAATCGAGCAGGATCTGGATTGAGCACAGCGAGGTTCATATCCAGTATGCCGAGGCCAGTAAAAACCGACTCTACCCTTGCCTCTCCATGCCCGCTGAAACAGCGCCGGGTGCGCTTTTTTTCATCGACAAGCGGCATCAGGATCACCCACCGCTGCTCACCGACGACTCGCTAAGCCTTGTGCTGCATGTCATCGCGAACGACGCCGATGCTTGAACTGCATCTGCAAGAGTAAACAGGCCCATGAAAATCTACCTCGACGACGAACGCCAAACCCCGCAAGGCTGGGTTCGCACCTACTGGCCGGACGAAGTGATCGCGCTGCTGAAGGCCGGTGGCGTCGAAGACATCAGCCTCGACCACGACCTCGGAGATGATCAGCGCGGCAAGCGGCAACCTGTATGGATACATCCATTGCTTTGACCCTTCGCCGGCTGCCGAAGCGCACAATCGTGCGGTGCTGCAAAGCCTGCCAGTGACGGGGGCGCAGATCACCCGGGCGCTTTTCAGCGTGCTGCCAAACAGCCGGGGGCACTGCTACTTCGGGCATATGGTGCACTTCGCCACCTCCCCCAAAGGCAGTTACATCTTCGATGATTCGTGGCTGGCCGAGTACGAAGCCCTGCTGGAGCGCCTGTTCTGGGACAACTCGGAAGTGGTGCATACCTACTGCGGCGAACGGCGCACCTGGGACTCCAGTAAGACCCACGGGCTCGAGCAACCGACAGGCTTGAAGATCAGTAACAGGAAGGTCTTCCCCTCCTACCACGACCTGGAGCCCGTCGAGGACAGCGATGCGCCGACGCCGGGCAACAGCTGAGCTGCCAGCGCCCGCTTGATATTCGCGCTATGGGCTACGCAGAACCTGCGGCGAGCGGCGCCAGACTGAGCCAGTCGGCCCTCAACAACCCGTACTGCACCAGATCATGATGAGTCCCCAGCCAGTATCCCGCCTGCCGTGAAAGCCCTTCGCGGACAAAGCCCGCCCGCTCCAGCAATCTGAGGGACGCCAGGTTTCGCGGATGCACCTGGGCCTCGATACGGTTGAGCGCCATATGCTCGAAGCCCCAGCCAACCACGGCCTCCAGCGCCTCGGTCATCAGCCCCTGCCCTTGCGCCGCACGCCCCAGCTCGAAACCGACGGCGCAGCTGCGCCACTGCCGGTTCCATTTGAACAGGCCGCAGGTGCCCAGCAGGCCCGGTTGGTTGTGGCGTTCGATGGCCCAGCGCGTCCCCGGGTTGGGCAGGCTGCGCCAGCTGGCAAACAGCGCCAGCAGTTGCTCGGCCTGCGGGTAGTCGGTGATGGGGTCGGTGCCGAACCACTGCATGGCATCGGCGTCGCTGTGGATCGCGAACAATGCCGGGACATCGGCCGGGCACAGTTCCCTGAGGATCAGGCGCGGGGTGCGGATAACGGGAAAGTCGCTCATGGGGATACTGCCCTAGCCTGCCAGCTGCTTGCGCAGGATCTGCGCATACTCGTCCTTGATCTGCTCAAAACCGTACTTGTGCTCCAGGCGCTTGACGGTGAAGTGCCCACGGGCCATGTCCTGGTAGAAGTCGGTGAACAGCGCATTGATGGTGGCGCCGGTAAAGGCGCCGATCACCGGCACCGCCTGGGCCGCGAACTTGCTGGAGATGGTCACGCCGTAACGGCTGGCGACTTTCTCGATCAGCAGCGCCAGCCACTTGCCCACCTGCCCCGGCGACAAGCTGCCCACCGCCCCGGCACCGCGCTTGGCGGCAATGGCCGCCAGTTCCTTGGACAGTTGCTGCATGGCCTGGGTGGTGAAGCTGCGGGTGATGTAGTAGCCGGTTTCCGTGGCGTCGTCGGCCTGGCTGTTGCCGCCCATGGCGAACACTTCGATGCAGGCCTGCTTGGTGGCAAAATCCGCCAGATCGAAGCCTTCGCTGCGGGCCACATCGGCCACCGAGCGCATCATGATGGTGGTGGAAATGGGCAACTCGACAAACAGCGCGGCAAAACCGAAGGCCCCGCCCACAGCGCCGGAAGTGGCCGCGTACATCTTGTGCAGCAAGGTCGATGCCGGTTTTTTGGGCGCGTTGTCCAGGCTCCACAGCGCCGCATCGGCGGAGCTGTGCAGGGCCGCCACCACCGCGCCGTTGATCTTTTTCGCCACCACCGCCGGCAGCGCCTTGACCGCACTTTCGATGGGCGAACCCAGCAGCCCGGACAGGCGCGCCGTCAGTGAAGGCGACTCCAGCAAGGCGACGGCGCGCTTGAGGTCCTGGTAATCCGCGGGATGGTCTTTGATGCTCACAGGCGTCTCCATGGGTGGCTGTTCACTGCCTCGGGAAAGAATAAACCGTTGCCAGGCGGCGTCGTGGCTCAATTGCGCGTCCGGCGATAGGCAGGACTAAGGCTTGGCTGGCTCCAACAGCAGGTCCGCAGCCA
The DNA here is from genome assembly GCF_058799535.1 of Pseudomonas sp. GW822-FHT06D10. Taxonomy (NCBI): domain Bacteria; kingdom Pseudomonadati; phylum Pseudomonadota; class Gammaproteobacteria; order Pseudomonadales; family Pseudomonadaceae; genus Pseudomonas; species Pseudomonas sp. GW822-FHT06D10. The sequence goes on from NZ_JBXALN010000004.1 coordinate 370,729, forward strand.
GCGTCGGGTATTGGACCTTCATCCGCTCCAGGCATTGCAGCAGCAGTTGCGCGTCCCGGGGCAGGCGCCGGGACAATGCTTGCCAGCCGCTGATATGCAACTGTTCGGGCATTTCCACCAGCCCGGTAATGGCGTCCCAGAAGGCATCCCAGTTACAGCCGTACCAATGGGGAAAGCCCAGGGCATCGCGCAGCACCAGGTGCAATTCAGCGGTGCTCGTCACCTGGCTCAGGTCGATGTGTTGCAGGGGCAGGCGGCTCATTCGTCATTCCTTGGGGTAATGGCTTGAAGGGGCTTTCGCTGGCTGGCCACAAGGGCTTCAGGCCAGCGGCTGGACACCCAGCTGGCGCTGCAACTGCTCCCAGCCCAGCTTGCAATAGCTCTCCAGCAGCTTGGCCAGATGCGAACTGGCGGTCTGCGGTGACATCCCCGCCGCTTCGGCCAGGGCGCTGGCGGACAGCGAGCTGCCATCGGACAGGATGATGAGCATGCCCCCCGCACCGGCTCGGCGAAGGTTTCGCCGCACACTTCGATCCAGCCCAAAGCATGGTGTGCAAAAAGGTTCGTATAGTCGCACCGCACTGCGGCAAAGGAAATACGCCCCCATGGACCTCAAGCACCGCCTGCAACGCCAAGTACTGATCGCCCCCTGCCGGAGCTATGGGGTGGTGATCCTCGACACCTCGATCGTCAATGTCGCCCTGGAATCCATCGCCCGGGACATGGATGCCGGCATCACGGCCCTGCAATGAGTCATCAATGCCTACCCCCTGAGCTTCGCCAGCCTGCTGCTCACCGGCGGCCTGCCGGGGGAGCGGTTTGGCGCCCGGGCGCGACAAAGCCGCCGTCGCCGGCCAGGCGACAGCGGCGGCTGCCTCTCCCCTTACAGGTGCTGCTGGAAGAACGGCACCAATTGCGCCATGGCCAGCGCCACCGTTTCGGCGCGGTCGTACAGGTCGTAGTGGGACCCGCCTTCAGCGACCACCAGATGCTTGTCCCGGGAGGCCGCGCGGCCATGGATTTCCAGGCCGTCGCGGTAGGCACCGAAGCCGCCGGGCTTGTCGCCGACCACCACCATCAGTGGCTGGGTCAGCAGCACCTCGGCCTGCAGGAAGGCATCCCAGCCAAAGGCCGCGCTATTGAAGGAAAACAGACCGCTGGTGGCGCCGTTTGGCTGCTGGCCCCGGGCGGTCTTGTAGTACTCGGTGGCTTCCAGTACGTCGATGTCGCTGATGCCGTTCTGCTGCGCCTCGGCTACCGATGCTGGCAGGTAGTCGATCACATGACGCGCCTCGCCCCGGGCCTCGGCGGTGCGCTGCTTCGCCATGGCGTGCAAGGCGCTGACCGGATCGAAGTTGCTGAAACCTTCGCGGATCAGGCGGCCGAAGTTGACCCCGGTAATGGAGGCCAGGGCCTTGATCCGGTAGTCGGTCATTGCCGCCTGGATGGTGTAGCCACCGCCACCACAGACACCGATGGCACCGATGCGCTCGGGGTCGACATAAGGCAGGGTCACCAGGTAGTCGATGGCGAAACGGATGTCCGACACGCGAGTGGCCGGGTCTTCGATAAAGCGTGGCTGGCCGCCGCTGGCGCCCTGGAAACTGGCGTCGAAGGCGATGACCACAAACCCGGCCCGGGCCAGCCCGGCGGCGTAGATGTTGCCGGAGGTCTGCTCCTTGCAACTGCCGATGGGATGGGTGCTGACGATGGCCGGGTAGCGCTTGCCCGGGTGGAAATCCGCCGGCAGATAGATGTCCGCGGCGTTGTCCCAGCCGAAGTTGGGGAAGCTGGCGTGTTCGATGCTGTTGCTCATGACCGTACTCCTTGAGCCGCCTTGGGCAGGCTCGTCTGGATCGATAGGCGGACCGCTCGCTCCCGTGTGCGGGAGTGCGGAGTCGGGCGTTACCGAAAGCGCCCGGGACACGGCAGGCCTTGGGGCTGCTGCGTCGTTGGGCACCAGTATAGAAATGGCTCGCGGCGAAACCTTGCCTATTCTGACGGCAAGTTTGCCTGTTTTGCGGATTCTGCCGGCTCACCCCGAAGGCTGTTTCGCTGCAACACAAACAGCTAGAAACACACCTATCCGTGGCGGATCGAATGGTTAGGCGCCCAGAGCCGCGCCACAGTCTGTTTGCCTATTTCGCTGAACCCTGCACTGCAACCTGGCCCTTACCCGGCCTCGCGCATCCTGCGGATATCCCGCTGCGGCGGCGCGCCGAACACCCGGCTGTATTCCCGGCTGAACTGCGAAGCACTTTCATAGCCCACCAGCCCCGCGGCGCGCCCGGCATCGATGTTCTGGCTGAGCATCAACTGCCGGGCTTCCTGCAGGCGCAACTGCTTGTGGAACTGCAGCGGGCTGACGCCGATGATGGCGCGAAAATGCTGGCGGAAGGTGGACGGGCTCATATGGGCGCGCTGCGCCAGATCATCGACGCGCAACGGCTGGGTGAAGTTCTGTTTGAGCCAGGCCACGGTCTTGAAGATCTGCTGGGTCGGCGAACCCACCGCCAGCAACTGCTGCAACGCCAGGCTGTAGGGCCTGGCCAACAGCCGGACGATGATTTCCTGCTGGATCAATGGCGCCAGCTGGGGAATCAGCGCCGGCTCGTCGAGCAAGCCCACCAGCCGCTCCAGAGCGCTGGCCAGCCCCGGCTCCAGTTCATCCACCACCACCGTCCGATAATCGCTGGCCCGCGAAGGCGGTGGCGGCTGCATCTGCGCGGCGGTTTGCAGGATCTGGTGCATGTCCAGGGTCAGCATCATGCCCAGGAAGGGTTCGGCCGCCGAGCCCTGGGTCACCCGGGCCACCACCGGCTGGTCGATGCTGGTCAGCATGCCCTGCCCGGCCCGGTAATTGATCACCGCCTCTTGCAGCAGCACCTGCTTGCCGCCCTGGGCAATCACCCCCAGGCCCAGGCTGTAGATGCAGGGAATGGCCGAGGTCGGCGTGGAACGGCGGTGCAAGGTCAGGTTGGGCACGGCGCTGGGAAAGTCGCCGGAGTGCGGGGTGTGCCGGGCAATCAGGGCCGCGAGTGCGGTGGGGGTTCGGGGCTGGGTCATGGGCGGGCAATCGGAAGTGGCAACAGTACAGGCGGCCACTGTGCGCCGATTGGCCATGCAGATCGAGTTTTTCTTCACGGCCACCAGGGCGGCGGACACGGGTCGATATCCGCCTCGGGGCAGTAGTGGCTGGCAAAAGCAGGCGATCCAATGGCAATCCCTTGCCCACTACGGCCAACTTCTGCCCGCCATCGCTGCTGGCGCCGCTGCCAACGCCACGCTGCATCATGTTCAGGGCCCATGGCCCGGGTTTTGCTCTGCTTGGCCAGAACCCACCCAGGAGCAGTCTCATGACAGGAAGCATCTCAAACTCGACATCCCTCGTAGCCATGGGCCTCAAGGGAATCACCAGGGCGCTGGAGAATGGCACGCTGAAGTCCATGAAAATCCAGGTAGAGAATGCAACGCCGCAAATGCAGGCGAAGATCGACGCCAGTTTTCATGAATCGCAAATCTCGGACGCCAAACTGATAGCCCAATACAGAGCCAACCCCACCTGGGCGACATTCGACGACAAGAGCAACTCCGTCCAACTGCCCGATGTGCAGTCCCTGGGCAAGGACGACGCCACCCATGTGCTCAAGGGCCTGCAATACCTGATGGAAATCGGGCGCCTGGACGGCAAGACGGTCGTTGCCAAAAACGGCGGCCAGACCACCGACAGCCCCGCGCTCTATCAGGACTGGCTACTGGCGCGGATCGGCGTCGATGCCCACGCCTGAGTAGCCGCGGCCCAGGCTGCGGAAACGCGCTACATGCGGGTTCGCCAGCCAGGGCCCGGGGGTTCAGACCAGGCGTTTGTGCAGGAAGAAACGCCGGTGCTGCGGCGGGAATTCCTCCAGCCGGCCGAATTCGCTGAAGCCGTGCCGCTGATAGAACTGCGGCGCCTGAAAGTCGAAGGTATCGAGCCAGATGCCGATACAGCCCTTTTCCCGGGCCAGCTCCTCGGCCATGTTCAGCAATTGCGAGCCCGTGCCCTGGCCCCGTGTCTGCTCGGGGACCGCCAGCAGCTCGATGAACATCCAGCGATAGAAAATCTCCGCCTGCAGGCCACCGAGAATCTCACCGCTGTGCTCGTCGCGAACCACCAGGGCGATGGCCTCGGGCTTGGGATCGCCCGCCTGGGCCCGGTTGTGGGCCCGCAAGGGCTCGAGGATCGCAGCGCGCACCTCCGGCCCCGGGTTCATCAGCATGTCGATACGCGTACTCATTCGCCGTTTCCTTGGATGATGGCTGTGCCGGACCGGGGTGAAAGCGCTCCACGATCCTCCCTGGAGGATCGTGGGTTTGGCAAGGCTGCGCTACCTGGCCGTCGCTGCCGCAACTAGCGGCTGACGTACTGCTCGGTCTTGCTGTCGTAGACATAGGTGAGGTTGTCCGCGGCCGCCAGCGAACGGACCTTTCCCGGGCCCTCGAAGGTAGTGCCGCTGACCTTGACCTGCACCTGCGGCAGCGGCTCCTGGCCGGCGACGAAGCTCAGCTCCCCGTCGCTGCCGATGCAGGGCATGACCGCGCCGTCGTCGCAGGCCGCGGAGTTGTCCTCGCCGGTGCGCACCTGGCCCACATAGGACCAGACCCAGCCATCGTCTTCGGGTTTCTTGTTCGGATTGAACACCAGCATGGTGTAGCCCCTGGTGATCACCCCATTGTCGAAAGTGGCCGTGGGCACCGCCAGCAGTAGGCGGCCGTCAGCGGTACGGTGCTCAACGGCCTTGCGCTTGGTGTCCACTTCCTCGGGCTTCTCGCCGCCGCCGAAGAAGCCGATCTTGCGTTCGATGCTGCGGATGGAATAGGCCTGCTTCTGGCCCGGGTTGGTGAGTTCGAAGGTGGCATCGGCCAGCCGTACCTGAACCTCCGGCGCGGCAAAATCCTCGCCCTCGCGGGCGGCGCGGTCCCGGGTGTGCCAGACAAAGGTGGCGTAGTAGTGCTTGCCGTCGAAGTCCAGCTCCTGGCCGTACCAGAAGGTAGCGGTAACGCCGTCTTCCAGCTCCACCTCTTCATCCTGGTCCGGCACCTCGACGTTCTGCATCACCGCCAGCACTGCGCCGGGAGGGATCGGCGCACCGGCCTGGGCCAGCATCGAAGCCGCCAGCATGCACGGCGCCAGCAACCAGCCGGCCAGTCGCGCAGCCAGCCGGCCTTCCTTGTGCAGACCTGTCTTGCTCTTGATTTTCATCCCTGGAACATCCCTGTAGAACCGATGAGAAAACGCCGGCCACGCAAGTGGCCAATGGCATGACGCGCGATCATATAGCCAGCGTTTCATCAGCGACAAGATGCTGGCAAATGGCAAGCGCAGGCCGCCGGCAAGCGCAGCACCGGGCAAGGCGCGCTTGTTCCTGCGCCAGCCTTGTGAGAGGTTGCTGCCTCACTCGACCTGAAGACCGCCATGGATATTCGACCGACGCAAACCAAGGACTGGAGGCTGTTGAAGCAAGTTCGTCTCGCCGCGCTGCAGGACGCCCCGACCGCGTTCGGGGTCAGCTACCAGAGTGCCGCCCGGTACAGTGACCAGCAGTGGCAGGAACGTGCCTCGGGCGCGACCAGCGCATTCTGGCTGGCCATCGAGGATGGCCAGCCCCTGGGAATGATCGGCGCCGCAGTCAGTGAGGCAAACCGCTACAACCTGATCGGCATGTGGGTCGCACCCGCGGCCCGTGGCTCCGGCGTGGCGGCCCGGCTGGTGGAAGCGGTGAAGTCGCGCGCACGGGAACAAGGCCATGAGCGGGTGTTCCTCGACGTCTCCCCCGCCAATGCCAGGGCCGCGAGTTTCTATCTGCGCCAGGGGTTCGCGTTCATTGATGAGTGGGAGCCTCTGCAAAGCCACCCCCACATCCAGGTGCAGACCATGCTCTGGACAGTGCAGGGCTGACTGCAACGCCCCCTTCGGCATCAGGCAAGCCGGCATGACGCGTTTTGCACCCGAAAAACAGCCTTGAACTTCGATTCAGCCCAGCAACTCGCTGATCCAGCGCACCTGCCGGGCCATGTCCTGCACCTTCTCTTCGGGCACAGCCTGTGCCCGGCTGAAGTTTTCCAGGGTGCGCTGTTTCAGGCGCAGCAGACGCTGCCATTTGGCCAGGAACGCCGGGCTGCGGGCCTGCAGTTGCAGAGGGCCGAAGTACAGCTCCCGGGGGCTGTAGCTCACCGGCCCTGTGCGCTCGGCGACGATGATTTCGTAGTCGAAACGGTTTTCCCGCAGCACCTCTTCGCACAGGATGCGGTAGCCGTTGTCCATCAGCCATTGGCGCAGGGGCTGCTCGCCACCGTTGGGCTGCAGGATCAACCGCTCCTGGCCATTGAGGCGCGCCTTGCCGGCTTGCAGCAGGTCGCGGATGGTCTCGCCACCCATGCCGCACAGGCTGATGGCGCTGATGGCGTCGCCCGGTTCGATCGCCGCCAGGCCATCGGCCAGGCGCACGCTGACCTGCTGCTCCAGGCCGTTGTCGCGCACCGTGCGCCGGGCCGCGTGGAACGGCGTCAACGCCACCTCTCCGGCCACCGCCGCGCTGATGCTGCCGCGCAGCAGCAAGGCCACCGGCAGATAGCCGTGATCCGAGCCGATATCGGCCAGGCGTGCGCCGGTTGGTACATGCGCCGCCACGCGCGCCAGGCGCATGGACAATGTCTGCTGATTCAACTGCTGCCCCTTTTCACCACCAAGGTCCGGCACCTTGTGCCGGATCGGGGGGCGATTCTGGCGAGCAATGCCGGGCATTTCAAATTTATGCGACCGGGGCCGGGGATGCGGGTGCCGCAAAGGCCCGCTCCGGACAGGGTCGAAGGCAGCGTCCTCCATGGCGGGTTCTGAGCGCAGGCAGACCTTCGTTGCTGGCCGCGTGCAACCTGGTCAGTGATAGACTGCGCGCCCATTTGGGAGGTGAAAAAATGCTGTGTCCGGAGTGTGAACAAGGCGAAGTAACCCAGGTTCAAGTGCGGGCAACGCAGGAAATCCTGCACCTTTGCCAGGAGTGCGAGTTGCTCTGGCTCAGCGCCGAGGTCATTGGTACCGAGCCTTTCAACAGCTTCACGTCCTACATGGAGGAACTGGGTTTACCGCCGCTCTGGAGCTCGCTGTATGTGCTTGAACCCGAAAAGATCACCAGCCCTCAGGCACGGAAATACCTGCGTTCGGTCGGCTCGATCTAGGTTGCTCGAGCCACAACGACGATAGCCTCCCCCACACTCAGAAGCGCAAGAGATGAACTACCAACTCTGGATGGAACCGGATGACTGCCAGACCTTCTGTCTGAGCGGCCCACAGGGAAACACCGCACGCAAACTGCTTCACCCCGACGCCCGGCTTGTGTGGGAAGTGGAAGCCCCCAGCCACTTCGAAGCAATGACCCGGTACTACGCGTACATGCAGTGGGGCGAATACAAGAGCGACCTTCCCGAACAGGAGCCCATGCCTTGAACACCGCACAGCAGGTGGGCATAGCCCCCGAGTTCATCATTCTGCAAACCGATCATTGGGTGCTCAATCATCACCTGTCGTCCGCCCTGCCCGGCTACCTGATGCTGGGCTCGCGATCCCGGGTCAATTCACTGGCCGAGCTGCCCGAGAGCGCCCTGGCGGAGTTGGGCGGCCTGCTCGCCAGGGTGCAGAAAAACCTGGAGCTGCAGCTCAAACCCAAGTGGCTGTACATCAGCCGGTTCGGCCATGCCCCCGGCTACCCCATCCATTTCCACTTTATTCCGGTGTACCCCTGGGTCGAGGAGCTGTTCTGGAGTGATCAGCGCTACCGGCTGCTTGAAACTTTCGCCCATGAGGAAAACGCCCTGTCACTGACTGACGGGGCGGAACTGACCCTGTTCATCTGGAGCGAATTCGGCGAAAACCCGCAACCGCCGGCCATTCAAGGGCCCTCCATCGAACAGGTCATCAAAGGCTTGCGCAGCGCCTTCAACTAGCAATGGCCCGTGGCGCTGCGCGCTGTTCTCCGCGCCCCAAGGCAAGCCCCCTTACCTGGCGGTTTTCTTCAGGGAAACCGGGATGCCCCATACCAGGTCTTCCATGCCGGTGTCCCCTTGCAGGCGGGTTTTCATCGGTTCGATACGCGCCAGCACCCGGCGTCCTGTGTCGTTGACATTCGCCAGCTCCTTGTCGCTGAACTTCTTGACCAGTTCCACGGGGGCCGGCCTCACGTAGACCTGGATATCCCGCAGTGCGCATTTGATGTTCTGCGGGTCGATAGCCTTGCAAGTCTTCTTGTCGTAGCTCACGGCCGGGGTTTTCAGGTGGAAGCGGTCGCTGAGCAGTATCTGGCCGGGCTGGATACTGAAGGCCAGGGGCGCGTAGGCGTCGGGGATCTGTGCCTTCAACTTGACGGACTGGACATCACGGATCTTGGTGCCTTCGGTCCAACCGCCTTCCGACACCTGCCGGCGCGTGTTGTATTGCTGCTCTTGCCAGGCCACGCACTGGCCGGAGGCGACATGCACGGTACTGCAGACATTCTGGGTGTGGGTGGTATCCGCGTAGGAAGCGTCGCGCCAGTATTGTTCCTTGACGAACTGGCGATACAGCACCGCAGACATGTCCACCGAACCACGGGCACTGCTGGCCGGCTGGCCCTTCGCGGCGCCTACCTGGGCCAGGCTGCTGTCGATCCTGTAATCAATGCCGCCGGACATCAGGTAGGTTCCCGGCGGGACGATGTGCACTTCAAGGAAGTCCCAGAGAAATACGGTTTCCTTGATTTTCTCCAGGTCGTTATTGGCGAAGGACTGCATGTAGCCCTGGCCCGGCTGGTCCTTGTTGCTGAAGATCACACGATGGGAATAGCTGGAGAGGTCGGTCACGCTCTTGTTGGGCATGAGCGCCGGCACCAGCACCACGGACATACCGTCCCGGGTCGCGCCATCGATGATCTCCAGGAGCTGGTTGGTCGGGTTCTGCGTGGCGCTGCCATTGAGGTCGGAACTGCCCAGCGGGGCACAGGCGCTCAAGAGCGTGACTGAAACCAGAACAGCCAGGGGGCGGAGACGCTTTACCAGGGTCTTCATTGGATATCCTTATCTGTAACGCAGCGAGGGCCAGATCCCTTTGGCAATACCGCTCAGGTCAGGGGCGAGTGCCGGCCAATGGGGGCGAAAGCGGCCTATTTTACTGCGTCGACCCGCCGCAGTAAAAGGCCGGCGCAGCAAGGCCGCACCTTGCTGCCGGGTCCGGAGAAGGCCGCCCGCATCCTAGAACTTCGCCTGCATCCCCACCCGCAGCGTGCGCCCCGGTGCCGGCATGAAGCTCTGCGCCAGGGGGTCCAGGTAGTAACGGTCGGTGAGGTTCTGCAGCGACACGTTGAGGCTGGCGTCTTCCTTCAGTTTGTAGTTGAGGAACAGATCGAACAGCGCCACTTCGCGGTAGTTCAGTTGCGGCGTGGTGGCGCCGGTCTGCCAGGGCTTGTCGGCGGTAACCGTGGGGCCGGAGGTGTAGGTGATGCGCGTACCGAGGGTCAGGCTCTGGTCAAAGAAGCGCAGGCCAGTGGTCAGGTTGCCGGCAAAGCGTGGCGGGTTCTGGGTGTTGGTGTAGGAGCCCATGAAGCTGCCCGGGGTGCAGTCCGGGGTGTCGGCGGTTTTCTGGTAGGGATTGCTGGTGGCGCGCAGGGTGGCCGCGAAAGCCGCGTCGCAGGTTTCGGTCTTCAGGTAGTAGGTGGACGACAGGTCGGCAAACACCCGCCCGGCATCGTAGCGGGTCTGCAGTTCCAGGCCGCTGGTTTTGTAGCTGTCGGTGTTGCTGAAGCGCATCAGGCCCCACAGGCCCGGGCTCGGGTCGTAGTAGCGGGTGATGTAGTTCTTGATGGTGTTGTTGAAGTAGGCCAGCTTGAACGCCGCCGAGTCGTCATCCACCAGCAGGCCCTTTTGCAGGGTGCTGGCGCCGATCTCCCAGTTGCTCGAACGCTCGGGCTTGAGGCCCTTGCCGGGCATCGTCTGCTGTACGCCCTGGCTGGTTTCGAACAGCGACGGCATGCGAAAGCCCTGGGTGTACGAGGCATACACGAAGGTGTCCGGCAGCACTTCGATATTGATACCGAAGGCCGGGGCAAAGGCGCCACCGCTGTTGCTGTTCTTGCCGGAGTAGTTGTAGCCGGTGACCACCTCGCCGACCTGGGACGGATAGACCGTGGAGTCGGTGGCGCCAAAGTCGTTGTAGCGCACGCCCTCGAAGGGGAAGTTGGTGTTCTGGAAGACGATGCCGTTGTTCAGGCGCGGGTCGGTGGCGTCGGTGTACTGGCCGTTCTGGTCGGGGAACCACATCATGTTGCCGGAATTGTCGCCGTTGGAAACCCGCAGGTAGCGCAGGTCACGTTCCTCGCGACGCGCCGTGGCCGTGGGCACGTGATCCTTGCTGCGATAGTGGGTGTAGCGCCCGCCGCCCCACAGGGTGAGGCTGTCCACCGGCTTGTACTCCAGCTTGCCGTTGAAACTGAACTCCTGCCGCGAACCTTCGCGCAGCATGCGGTTGGCGTTGATATCGTCCTGGGTGGTGGCCACGCTTTTCTGCGGGCGCAGTTCCTCCAGCTGGAACGAACTGCCCAGGTCCAGCTTCAAGTCGCCGTAGCCGGTCTCGAAACGCGAGGTATTGGCCAGGCCACCGCCCACCCGGCGATCGGCCTGGCGGCTCCAGTTGCGGTCCGAACGGTAGGCCTGGGATGCCGGCGCCGAGACGGCGGTCAACTGGCTGGTCTGCGCATCGGTCATCCACAGGTCGGCGCTCAGGTCCACCAGCGGGTTGCCTGCAGGCAGGTAGTTGTAGCGCGCGGTGTAGGTGTCGATCTGGGTGTGGCCCAGGGGGTACTGGTAGATGCCGCCAGTGCCGAAACGGAAGATGTCCGAGGGCATGATCTCGCCGATGCGTCCGTCGTAGCGCCGGTAGCCCAGGTCGAAGGTGTGGCCGTCCGCCGGGCGCAGGGTGGTCTTGAGCAGCCAGGATTCGGTCTTCGACGAGGAGTTCAGCACCTCTTCCCCGGCGTTGTAGGTGGTGGCGACGCTGGTCTCTTCATCGCCGTAACGGTCATAGGTGCGGTAGCGATCCTGGCCCTTCTTGCCGGCGAAATAGTTGCCCTGGTTGCGATGGGCGTAGGCCGCCACCACATCGAAGAATTCATGGGAATAGGCGAACGCGGCACTGCCGGCCTCGGCCTCCGAGCCGAACAGCCCGCCGCGGCTCTGATGCGGCTCCGAGTACAGGTCCTGGGTCTTGGAGTGCGGATCGCGGGAGGCCGGGGCCACACCGTTGTTCCAGACATCACCCTTGAGGCGCAGGCCGATATTCTGACCGTCCTTGAGGATGTCGCCGACCCCGAGGGTGCGCATCTTCACCGTGCCGCCTATGGCACTGGAGGTCAGGCTCGGGCCCTTGTCGATGGCGATGTCGCTGATCATGTCCGGGTCGATGTAGCTGCGTTGCTGGGTCCCGGCATAACCACGATAGACATCCAGCGCCTGCTGCGAACCGTCCACCGTCACCGCCACCCGGCTCTGGCCCTGGATGCCGCGGATGTTCACATCCAGGCCGCCGCCATTGCGGCTGTCACCGACCTGGACCCCGGGCTGGCCCTTGAGCATGTCGCCCACCGACACCACGCCAAAGCGCTGCATGTCGTCGGCAGAGATGTAAACCGATGAACGCGGTGCCCGGTACACCTCTTCCTCGTCAGGATTTTCGCCCTTGACCTTCTGGGTCGGCAGCGACACCGCATCAAGGCGCAGGCGCAAGGCATAGCCGCCGTCGGCCTGGCGCACGTAGCCCAGGCCGGTGCCCGCCAGCAGCTGGTTCAAGCCCGCTTCGGTATTGAAATCCCCTTGCAGGCCCTGGCTGGTCTTGCCCGCCGTGAGCAGCGCACTGCCGGCCATGCTGATGCCCGCCTCGGCGCCAAAGCGCGACAGCACCTGGTCCAGGGGACCGGCGCCGATGCTGTAGTGGCGCTCGCCGGCAGCCAACACCACTTCACTACAGAGCGGCTGCAAACCGAGCAACAGCAGGCCGAAGGTATGGGTACGCAAGACACGAGCAGGGAAAATCATGCAGGGCTCCTAGGGATCGAAACCCACCTGTGCCGGTGGGTAATACCTGAAGGCCAAGCCAGATCGAAAAAACTATCGCGCCGGTGAAAAAAAAGTTTCAGGCCGGCACCACGGTCACCCAGTAACGGGTTCTTCGCTCAATGCGCACCGGCAAGGTATTGGCTACCAGGGCCAGGGCGGCATCGGTGTCGTCCAACTGGAAACTGCCGGTTACGCGCAGGCCCGCCACGGCTTCGCTGCAACGCAAGAAGCCCGGGCGATAGCGCGACAGCTCCGCCAGCAACTGATCCAGGCGCATGCGCTCGGCGGGCAGGATGCCGCGCATCCAGGCCTGGGCCAGAAACGTATCGATGGGGCTTGGCCGCCCTGCTCCCCGGCCATCGACTCGGGTTTGCCAGCCGGCCTGCAACGCCAGCGGTGCTGGGTGCTGCCGTGCGCTCACCTGCACCAGCCCGCGCAACACCGTCACCTGGGTGCCCAGGCGATCGTGACGCACCAGCAGGTTGGCACCACGGCTATAGAGCACCGCATCCGGGGTCGACAGTTGCAGGGATGCAGAGCCCGCCGGGGTGTCCAGGGCCAGTTCGCCCTCGATCAATTGCAGGCTGCGCTGCCGGGCGCTCAGGTCCAGGTTCACCGCACTGGCGGTGTTCAGCCATAGCGAGCCACCGTCGGCCAGGGCCCAATGGCGTCGCTCGCCGACGCCGGTGCGATAACTGGCCAGGGCTGAGCGCACCAGGGTGGAATCCGCCCCCTGCCAGGAAATGCCCCCCAACAGCCCCAGGGCCAGCAGGCACTTGAGCACCTGTCGCCGTCGCTGCGGATCGGCGCCCGCCGCTTGCAATGCCCGGCGCGCCGTGGCATCGGCCAACAGATTGGCCCCTGGCTGCAACATCAGCGGCAGGCTGCTGACCCGCTGCCACGCGTATTCATGCTCGACGCTTGCTTGCCGCCACTGCTGCAGGGCCTGATGGTCCGCGGCGCTCATCAGCCCGGACTGCATCCGCACCAGCCAATCGATGGCGTTGTCCCGCACTCGGGGATCGACCGCAGCGCCACTCATTCAAAACGGCTCGCGTAACAGACACTGAACGCCTTGCCCATGGCCCGCTGCACCTGGGCCACGGTCAGGCCCAACTGCGCAGCGATCTGCGGATAGGTCAGGCCATCGAGCTGGGACAGAAAGAAGATCTGCCGCACCCGCGACGACAACCCCACCAGCAGCGAATCCAACTGCAACAGGGTCTCGATCATCAGGTGCCGCTCCTCCGGCGAAGGCTCCTCCCCCACCGGCCGCGCCGCCAGGGCTTCCAGATAAGCCCGCTCGATCGCCTGGCGGCGCCAGCGATTGATCAGCAGGCCGTTGGCGATGGTGGCCAGGAACGCCATGGGCTGGCGCAACTCACGCACATCCTCCTGGGAGCGCAGCACCCGGATAAAGGTGTCATGGGCCAGGTCCTCGGCATCGGCACTGTGCCCCAGGCGCCGGTGCAGCCAGCCCCGCAGCCAGCCGTGATGGTTCGCATACAACTGGGCGACGGGCGAAGAGAGGCTGTGGTTGTGCATGGCAGATTCGCATTAATGATAATGCTTCTCATTTTATTGTTTCAGTGCGGGAGTTGTACAGCGGCGAATCAGGATGCCTGTCGATCGATATCGCGGCGAAGAACCACCGCCGTGGTGATGTCCTCGACGGACTCATGACTGGCTACGGCATCCCGGACTCGGTTCAGGTCATCAATGGTGCGGGATTCGATCTCGATCACCAGATCGAGCTGGCCACTGACCGAAGAGATGCGTCGCACCTGCGAGTGCTGGGCCAGCATGTCCAGCAGGCTGATGGCCGGCGTGCGTTTCAGGCACACCAGAAACATGGCGCGAATCACGTTGGCGTCGATTTCGCCAATATCCGCCCGGTAGCCCCTGATCACGCCATTGCGCTCAAGGTTGAGGACACGCTCGCTGGTGGCGCTTCTGGACAGCCCGATTCTCGCGGCCAGGGCCTTCAGGGCAATCCGCGCTTCTTTAGACAGAATGTCCAGTATTTCGCGATCTTTCACGTCCAGGTCGCGCATCAAGACTCCTCACTTTGACTACCGAATTTGTGCCGGTCGATTCCGACAATATGCAGGCCAACACCGACCGCATACCTACTGCCGTCAAGGATTTCGCATGCCAAGCTAACTGAAAACAATAACTTGGAAAACCATTACCATGACCAACCTTTCCCATCCCGCCCCGCAGTTCTCGCCCCGCGATGCCGAACAACTGGCCGAGCAGCTTTTCAATGTCGTCGCCACGGCCTCGCCCCTGGATGGCGAGCGCGACTGCAACTACCGGTTGAACACCGCAAGCGATGCGGGATGGATTCTGAAGGTGGTCAATTCGAGTGAACCGCGTACTGAAAGCGAGCTGCAGACGGCCATCCTCAGCCACCTCGCCAGCTACAACCCCGAGCTTGCCGTGCCGCAGCTGAAGAAGAGCCTTGCCGGTGGCTTCCTCGCCTCGGCCGTGGCGCCCTCCGGTGAAACCCATGCGGTGCGCCTGGTGAGTTGGCTGCACGGCACTCCCCTGGCCGAGGTCAAGCGCACCTTCGCCCTCATGCGCAGCCTGGGCCAATCGTTCGCCGACATGGATCGTGCGTTGCAGGGCTTCATGCATCCCGGTGCGGTGCGCGACCTGGACTGGGACCTGCGGCACGCCGCGCGCTCCAGATCGCGCCTGCATTTCGTCAAGGACCCTGGCCGACGAGCCATTCTGGAGCGCTTCATTACCGCGTTCGAAAACACCGTGCAACCCAGGCTTGCGCGGTTGCGCACGCAGGTCATTCACAATGACGGCAATGACTGGAACATCCTCGTCGACCCGCAGACTCATCAGCAGGTCTCGGGCATCATCGACTTTGGCGATGCCGTGCATACGGTGCTGATTGCCGAAGTCGCCATCACCTGCGCCTACTCCATTCTCGACATGGAGGACCCCATCGGCGCGGCCGCCGCCCTCACCGCCGGCTTCCACGAGCGCTACCCGCTGCAGCCGCAAGAACTGGACGTGCTGTTCAACCTGATCGCCATGCGCCTGGTCATCAGCGTCACCTTGTCGGCCTCGCGCCACGAGCAGACCCAGGACAATCCTTACCTGGCCATCAGCGAAGCCCCGGCCTGGCGCCTGCTGGAAAAAATGGACCGCATGAACCCGCGCCTGGCGACGGCGATCCTGCGCAAGGCCTGCGGCTATGACGCGATAGAAGGTGCCGGGGCGGTTCGCCGCTGGGTGGATGAAAACCGCCACGCCTTCGCGGACATCGTGCATCCGGCGGCGGCGACCCTGAACAAGGCCATTGTGCCGTTCGCCGATGCCGCCCATGTGCTGACGGTCGCCTCCGCCGAGCAGCGTCCGGCAGAGGCGGCGAAATGGTGGAACGATTTTGCGGCTGAACATCAAGTGCCACTGGGCATCGGCCCCTGGGGCGAAGAACGGACCATCTACACCGATGCGGCATTTGAATCGCGCTTCATTGCAGGGCAACGTCGGATCATTCACCTGGGCGTCGACTTGATCATGCCGGCCGGAACGCCGCTGTACACACCGCTTGCCGGCGTAGTGCGCAGCGTCGAGGTCGAGCGTGAACCGCTGGGCTATGGCGGCTTGATCATGCTTGAGCATTCGCCTGAGGGCTGCCCGCCGTTCCTGACCCTGTGGGGGCACATGGCCCACGAAGCGCTGACCCGCCTCAAGCCCGGGGACCGTCTTGAGGCGGGTGCCCTGGTGGGCCACATGGGCGAGGACACGGAAAACGGCGGCTGGCTGCCCCATGTGCACTTCCAAATGTCCACCGATACCCAGCTGCAAGCGAGCGAGTTCATCGGCGTCGGTGAGCGCGCCTACCTTGAGGTGTGGGCCGACCTGTTCCCGGATGCATCGACCCTGGCCGGAATCCCTGCGGAAACCTACAGCCAGGAAGGCAGAAGCAAAGCAGAGATCGTGGCCAAGCGTAAACAACTGCTGCTGCCCA
Organism: Pseudomonas sp. GW822-FHT06D10; assembly: GCF_058799535.1. NCBI lineage: Bacteria > Pseudomonadati > Pseudomonadota > Gammaproteobacteria > Pseudomonadales > Pseudomonadaceae > Pseudomonas > Pseudomonas sp. GW822-FHT06D10. The sequence continues at coordinate 386,837 of NZ_JBXALN010000004.1, forward strand.
ACTTGTCGATTTCCTACTCGGACCCGATCAAGTTCGTACGCGGTGATGGGGTCTGGTTGATAGACAACTTTGGCCGGGCCTACCTGGACTGCTTCAACAACGTCTGCCACCTGGGCCACTCCCATCCCGACGTGGTGCAGGCCCTGGCGCGCCAGGCTTCACGCCTGAACACCAACACCCGTTACCTGCACGACAACATCGTGGAGTACGCCGAGCGGCTCACCGCGACTTTGCCCGAAGGCCTGGCGGTGGCCTCCTTCGGCTGTTCAGGCAGCGAAGCCAATAGCCTGATGCTGCGCATGGCGCGCAATCACACCGGGCGCAACGATGCCATCGTGCTGGACTGGGCCTACCACGGCACCACCCAGGAGCTGATCGACCTCAGCCCCTACAAGTACAAGCGCAAGGCCGGCAAAGGCCGTGCAGAACACGTATTCGAGGCGGCGGTGCCGGATGCCTACCGCGCTGCGGATCACTGGCCGGTCGAGGAGCTGGGCAAGCGTTTCGCGCAAAGTGTCGCCGAGCAGATCGATAGCATGCGCAAGCAGGGCCGGGCCCCGGCGTTCTTTCTCGCGGAGTCCATTCCCAGCGTCGCCGGGCAACTGTTTTTCCCGGAAAACTACTTGCAGGAAGTCTATGCAATGGTGCGTGCCGAGGGCGGCCTGTGCCTGGCCGATGAAGTCCAGGTCGGCTTTGGTCGAGTGGGCAGCCACTGGTGGGCCTTTGAAACCCAGGGCGTGGTGCCCGATGCGGTGTCCATGGGCAAACCCATTGGCAACGGGCACCCGATGTCGGCAGTGGTGACCACCCGCGAGATCGCCGACAGCTTCAACAATGGCATGGAGTACTTCAACACCTTCGCCGGCAACCCGGTTTCCTGTGCCGTGGGGCTCAGCGTTCTCGATGTGATTGAACGCGACAACCTGAAACTCAACGCACTGACGGTGGGCAACTACTTGCTCGATGGCTTTCGCACGCTGCAGCAGCGCTACGATGCCATTGGCGACGTACGCGGCCTGGGGCTGTTCCTCGGGATTGAACTGGTCACCGATCGCCAGAGCAAGGCTCCGGCTACGCAACTGGCCAGGAAGGTCGCCGATGGTGCCCGGGAGCGCGGCATTCTGATCGGCACCGAAGGCCCCTACGACAACGTACTGAAAATGCGCCCCTCGATGATTTTCAGCCAGAAGAATGCCGACTTCCTGCTTGAGGTCCTGGACGAAAGCTTCAAGGCGGCACTGCGCTAGAGCATCAGGATCGAGGCCACAGTGCCCCAAACCGGGCTGGCCGACATAGTGTCGGCCAACTCCGGCAATGTGTCCGGCACGCGGACACCTTGCCGGGTGCTTTGCGCAATGACCTGTGCAAAGCTTTTCCCGAGGCCAGGGTGAAGAGCCCACAACAAAAAATAATAATTCTTCAAAGGTGCCATCCCATGCTAACCAGAACGCTCAAGGGTCTGCTTGCCGCATCCACCGTCGCCGCCGCGGCGCTCCTCTGCCCCGCAGCCGCTCAGGCTGATGACTTGCAATCGATCCGGGAATCCAGAGAAATCCGCATCGCCATGAGCGGGCAATACTCGCCCTTCAGCTTTGCCAACGAGCAGAACCAGATCGTCGGCTTCGACGCCTCCATCAGCGAAGCCCTGGCCCAGCGGCTTGGGGTGAAGGTCAGCATTGTCACCACGCCCTTCGACGGGATCATTGCCGGGCTCCTGGCCAAGAAATACGACGCCATCATCGCCTCCATGACCATCACCCCTGAACGCCTGAGGGCCGTGGATTTCGTCGGCCCCTACTACCACGCCGGCCGCACCATCGTGGTGAAGGAAGACTCGCCGATCAACAGCCTGGCTGACCTGAAGGATGTGACGGTGGGCGTCACCCTCGGCGATGCCCACGACAAATGGGCCAGGGCGCGCGGCAACCTGAAGGTCAAGACCTACAAAGGGCTTCCCGAGATGCTGGTCGACCTGGAAGCCGGGCGCCTCGACGCGCTGGTGATGGACAGCGTTCCGGTACTGGTGGCCGTCAAGGAAACCGGGCAGAAAGTGCGCATCATCACGCCACCCGACAGTGACGGAGGGGTTGAAGGCATGGGCATTGCGCTGCGCAAGAACAACCCCGAGCTCAAGGCGGCGATGCAGAAGGCACTGAACGACATGCTCGCCGATGGCAGCTACGAAAAGATCTCGATGAAGTGGATCGGCAAGGACATTCGCTGACTCCTCTTCAGCCTGGCTCGACCTGGGGTCGGGCCAGTCAACCTGACCTTTTCGAGCCTGCCCATGGATCTGACACTCATACAGCGCACCCTGCCGTTTTTTCTGGAGGCGGCCTGGGTCACGGTGCACGTTTCGCTACTGGCACTGCTGCTGGGCCTGCTGGTCGCCATCGTGCTGGTGGCGGCCCGGCTGTCCGGCTTTTTCCTGCTTCGCTGCCTGGCCAGGGTCTACATCAGCGTTTTTCGCGGCACGCCCTGCCTGGTCCAACTCTTCCTCCTCTACTTTGGCGGCCCGCAGATCGGCCTTGAGCTGGAGCCGTTTTCCGCTGGCGTCATCGGCCTGGGCCTGAACATCGCGGCCTATATGGCCGAATCCATTCGCGGCGCCATCAGCAACGTCGATCCCGGCCAGGTCGAAGCGGCCCGCTCAATCGGTTTCGGCAAGGGCCAGACCCTGTGGCTGATCACCCTGCCGCAAACCGCCAAGCTGATGATCAGGCCACTGGGGGTCAATGCGGTCGCGCTGATCAAGGGCTCGGCCCTGGTGTCGACCATCTCGGTGGTGGAACTCTCCTATACAGCGCAGCGCTTTATCAGCTCCACCTACAAGCCATTCGAGATCTTCATGGTGTCGGCCATTTTGTATATCGCCATGGTCTACACGGTCAGATTGCTGGTTGACCACCTCGACAAACGCTTCGCGGCAAAGTGAGACGCGTCAATGCAAAGCCTCGATCTCAGTATCCTCACCCCCTATTCCGAGCTGCTGGCAACCGGACTCTGGTGGACCATCGTCTTGTTCCTCTGCTCCAGCGTATTGAGCCTGATGGCGGGCATAGCCTTCGCCCTTATCGTGCTCTACACCCCCAAACTGGTATCCCTTCCCATACGCTTCATGACCTGGCTGCTGATGGGCACGCCCCTGCTGCTTCAGCTGTACCTGATCTATTACGGCCTGGTGCAAGTGGGGATCGATATCCCGGCATTGATGGCTGGCATCATCGGCCTGAGCCTGCACTTCGCCGTCTACAACGCCGACGTCATTCGTGCCGGGGTCCTGTCGGTCGATCCGGGGCAGATTGAAGGCGCGCGCTCCATTGGCCTGAGCCGCAGCCAGGCTCAGCGCTACGTGATTGTGCCGCAAGCCCTGCGCAGTACCCTGGCGCCCCTGGGCAACAACCTGATCGTGCTGCTCAAGGACACCTCCCTGGTGTCGATCATCGGCATTGCCGAACTGGTCTACAGCGCCCAGCGCGCCGTGAGCGAAACCTACAGCCCGTTCGAGTTCTATCTGGCCGTCGCGGTGATTTATTACGCAGTCAATCTTGTCCTGGAAGCCGGCCTGCACCTTCTTGAAACCAAGGTAGAGATGTCACGATGACCACCGAAAAGCTCATGGTTGAAGTCAAGGGCGCGCGCAAGGCGTATGGCGCACTTGAAGTGCTCAAAGGCATCGATCTGTCTGTCTCGCGCGGGCAGATCATCGCCATCATCGGCCCCAGTGGCTCGGGCAAAAGCACCCTGCTGCGCTCGATCAACCACCTGGAAGTGCTGAACGAGGGGGAGATCTGGCTGGAAGGCGAACACGTCAACCGGCCCTTGAAAGGTCGAGCCTTCGAACAGCACATCAACAGCGTGCGCCAGCAGATGGGCATGGTGTTCCAGCACTTCAACCTGTTCCCGCACCTGACCGTGCATGAAAACATCGCCCTCGGCCCGATCAAGCTCAAAGGGCTGACCCGGCCAGCCGCTCGCGAGCTGGCCATGGAGTACCTGTCGAAAGTCGGCCTGGCCAACAAGTTCGACGAGTACCCTTCTCGCCTGTCCGGCGGGCAGAAACAGCGCGTGGCCATTGCCAGGGCCCTGGCGATGCGCCCCAAGGTCATGCTGTTCGATGAAGCCACCTCGGCGCTGGACCCCGAGCTGGTGGAAGAGGTCAACCAGGTCATGAAGCAACTCGCCGCCGAACACATGACCATGTTGATCGTCACCCATGAAATGCGCTTTGCCGGCGAAGTGGCGGACCGGATCATCTTCATGGACGGTGGCGTGGTGGTCGAGGAAGGCGCGCCACAAGAGATCCTGCAAAACCCGACTCACGAACGAACCCGGTCGTTCTTGAAAAAGCATTTGCACGCATAGATGAGTGGCCCGCGCACTGGCTAAAGGTTGCTTCGCATCAAGATTGATCAGGCAACCACGCAGTGAACACCACAAGGAGCGATCAAGAAGGAACGCTTCGTTGCTTTCGACCGCACAGATCGCACTGATGCCCAAAACGCCCAGCCCGCGAAAAGACGTAACATCGATAGCGGCATTTTGATAGCAACCCCCGGATCTCGTTGTTTATGATGCAAGCCATGCTCGGGGCAACAGGCACCTGGGCAGGCCAGTTTTCAAGGATAAAAGCAAAGGGTTACTGTGAGTCGAGTCATCAACCGTGTCATTCAACAAGCAGCGGAAAACTTTTCCGACAGCTTGAGTGCGTTCTACCCATCCTACGGCCGCAATGGCATGAACGAACGCAACCTCACCTTTCAGTTGGCCAATGCGTTTGGCACACGCAACAACGCCCATGCGTTCATGGAAGTGCCGTTCCTCAACCCGCTCACCCAGCGCTATGAGTATCGGATCGACTGCATGTTGTTCGACAAGGAACGTGTGTTCTTTGTCGAGGCCAAGCGCCTCTTCACCCCGAAGAAAGCCGAACAACTGCGTATCGACTTTCAAAGGATGAAAGCGGAAAACCTGGCCCCGGTCCTGGAGAAGTTCATCTCCCCTTCCACCAAGACCCGCAGTGTCTACCGCTTGATGCTTGTCGAAACCTGGCACGCAAACATTGTCAGTTGGTGGCAAATGGAAGACTCCACCCGAACCTGGGACAACAGCTGGCTGCCGGAGAACCGTGGCGTGGTCGAGGTCAAGACTTTCAACAACCAAAGAACACTGTATTGGCTGTACGCCTATGAACAGCTGGAGATGCCCGTATGAACGCTCCCACATTGATCAAGCCCTACGACATTGCCGAACACCTTCACCGCTACACCGCCTGGGCGGCAAGTCGTGCAGCGAGCACCAAGACCTGTCGCTTCGATGTGAGTACCGGCAAGACAATCATCGAAGCCACAGGCCTGCACCTGCTACTAGCGGGCCCGCAACTTCTGCCGTCTCCCGAGAACATCGATGCCCAGCACAAAATATGGCGCGAGACCGCAATCGAAGCAGCCAGGAACAAGGGCCTGGTCGGATTCGGCCACGGCGTCGCAGCAAAGCTCATCAATGTTTATCTCAAGGGTGCCTTTGTCTGCGCCGGCCAGGAGTTGCATCCCCATGTCCAGGCTCTGCATCCCCCTATCGACAAGCTTTTGCTGGATGAGCTCTACGATCAAGATGTTGGCGGTTTACGGGCAGTCTGGGCACAAGCACGAAAGCAACGCTGGTCGAAGTTCGATGCCGAGCAGTATCAAGCCGTGATCAATGGCATACGGGAAGTCCTGACAGGACGCCCACTGTGGCACGTCGAGGCCTATTGGCGTGGCTACCAATGAGTGTCCAGAATCCGTGCATTTGCAGGATGCCCTCTCGATACCACCTCGTTTATCTACCTGAACGCTGAGGCGACATCGACAGGCGAGAAAAGAGCGGAACCGATGTGCACCGGTTGGCGGAATGTCGCTGGGACCGGGCCAAGCCTTAGGTCGGTATCACGGGCGCAACGGCAACGGCAGCCTGTGTGACCTGTAACCATGGTTTTTTGGCCGGCGATGCCGCGTCATCTATTTACGGTGACGGCTTGAACTGCAGAATGACCAGGCGCCTGCAAAGGCGAAATTCCCGCCCCTCCACTGGGGTCCGTTCCTCAGCCGAGGCGGTCGATGGCACTTGCAAGATTGACGCGGGCTTGCTGTTCGAATGCATCGAAGTAGGGTGCGGTCGTATAGATGCGCCCGCGTGCCAGGAAGCCCTCCAGGACCTGGCGCCGCTTTCGGCGGTACACAAACAGCGGCACATGTCGGTACTCGCGACGGACTTGGCGGTCGTACTCCTCAAACCGCGCGGCCGATGCCCCAAGGATCGCCAGATCCGTGTCCACCAACACGGCCTCGTCTGCCGACGCTGGAGCGCCGTCGTGCCGCGTCACCATGATCAGGCCGTAAAGCCTGCGTCGGGTTTCATCGCCCAGGCCGCTATCGCGCGCCACGTCGTCCAGCCATTGCGCACTGCGCAGCTCGTTGTCGCTGCGAAGGGGGTCGTATATGGCGTCATGAAACCAGAGTGCGAGGTCGACTTCAGCGGGGGCGTGACAAGCAGCGTTGATGAGCCGGCGCACCTGGAGGCATTCCTGCAAATGCTGGCCGTTGTGGTACGCACGATGGGGCTCGCGGTAGCGTCGAAGGAGCTCTTCGTAGGTTGCTCGCGGCGGGCAGCCGGCGCCAAGCTCCGCCCAGAGGCGAGCCCAGGCGGCGAAATCCACACCATCAGGCACCTCGGAGGCGCCGTGCGCGCCGGCCGGAAAGAGGTTGCGCCCTTCTGGCGGTTTCATCATCGCTCCTCCTCCCCATCAATGTACCGCTCGACCCAGGCGATCAACGTCGGTGCGGCGAAGGCCGTCGGCAGCAGTGGCCGCGCCGTGGTGGACAGCGTGAACGCCCCCTGGATAAAGCAGGTAATGCCCGCCACCAGCGCGTCGAGCCCTCGGGCGCGGCGTCCGCGTTCGGCGAACCGCTGCCGGAGCAGGCCCTTGAGAAGCTTCATCTGCGCCGCTAGCACAGCCTGATAGACCTCACGCACGTCTGGGTCGTGGGCCGACTGTTCGCCGATCATCACCCATGCCGCGACCGCATCGGGCTGCGCGTCCGAACCGTAGGCCAGGTGTGCTGCAATGTAGGCCTGAAGCCTTTGCTCGGCCGTCTGGGCCGCAGCGGCCCGGGACTCGTAGCGCTGATGGGCGTAGCCGGCCAGTGAGTCGACCAGTGCCACCAAGATCTCGCGCTTGTCCTTGAAGTGGTAGTGCACGAGGCCAGGCGCTAGCTCCGCATGCCGGGCGATGGCCGCTACGGTTGCGCCAGCGTAGCCGGCCTTGGCCATGACGGCCTGGAGTGCCGCCACGATCTGGCCGCGTCTTTCATCAGTGTTCGAGCGCCGTGCCATGTCACCTTTCCAATGTTGGTTGCGCGACCAGCTTAGCATTGACATCGACCCCGCCACACCCTAGCTTTCCAAATATTGGTTATCAGACCAACTTTGGAGATCACGATGAATTCCTTCGCTGAAAAACTGATGGCGGGGGCCACTGCTACGTCAGCCTCGGTCGAGCTACCGCTGGGTGACAAGGTGCGGTGTGTCCTGGTCCACGCGTTTCTTTCGGCCAGCGAGTGCGAAGCGTTGATAGAAGCCACGGAGCAGTGCGGGTTCGCCAGCGCAGGGTCTGACTACCCGTCCTCCTACCGCGATAATGACCGGATCGTGGCAGACGACCCTGCTCTGGCCGGGCGACTATTCGAACGCTTGAAGCACTGCGCCTTGCGGTTGCCGAGGCTGGGGACGGTGATCGATGAGGACGGCTGGCATCTGGTCGGCATCAATGAGCGGCTGCGCTTCTGCCGCTACCGGCCCGGCACCCAGTTCCGCGCCCATCAGGATGGTGTACACCATCGCCAGCACCAACAGTCACGCCTGACTTTCATGATTTATCTTAACGACGATGCATTCAGCGGCGGAGAGACCGTGTTCTTCGAGGGACGGTCCGCAGCCATGTCGAACCGGGATTCCACGCTCAGGCTGCGCCCGCGAAAGGGCAGCCTGATCGTATTCGACCACACACTCTGGCACGCCGGCGCCTTAGTGGACGCTGGCCAAAAATACGTCATGCGCAGTGACCTGATGTACGAGCCACAGCAATCCTTGCACGTCGACGGCCCCTTCCAGCCGGGCCACCGCGGTTACGTATGGGCGCTTGCCGACCTTGGCGACAGGGGCTTGGCAAGCGCCGGGCGTGACGCAACCATCCGGCTGTGGGATCGCGAGGGCCGGTGCCTGGGCCAGCTTGACGGACATACACAATCCATTCTGGGTCTGGTGGACGTGGCGCCTGGCGAGCTTGTTTCTCACTCGCGGGATCGTACGATCCGGCATTGGTCCTTGGCGACCGGCAAGTCAAGGTTGGTCGGCACATCGGATTCGGCCGTCCTGTCCTCGGCAAGGTTAGGCGCTGACCGCCTCGTGACCGGGGCTGCTGACGGTCGCGTGACAGTCTGGAACCTGGCGACAGGTGCCACGGACAAGCGTCAGGCCCACGCCTGCTGGGTCTGGGCGATCGCGCCTACGGCCAACGGTGGTTTCGCCACCGCATCGGAGGACGGAACCGTCAGGCTGTGGCAACCCGAGGAGCGGGACTGCGTACGAGTGCTCGATCTGGGCCGCCCCCTGAGGACGCTGGCGAGCTGGATCGACGCCGATGGCAGCGTCACCTTGGCCGCTGGTGATCTCGACGGCGCGGTGCACCTGCTAGCGACCGAACCGATGCTCGCGCTCCTGGATTGCCTTGCCGCTCATGACGGGCCTGTGCGGCGCGTGCGCTTCGAGGCGCGACACATGCTGCTGACCTGCGGCGAGGACGGATTCGTCAAGCGCTGGAACCTGCCCTCACGGCAAGGGGTGAGCATCGGCTCACACGACAACTTTGCAACCGATGTACTCCCCACCGGCGCCGGGCGCTGGATCAGCTGTGGATATGACGGCCGGATCATGGTGCATGGCGACCCGGTCCAGCGTTGAGGCGGGCAGCGGCATCCGGGCCACCTGCCTAGCGGCCGGGTCCGTTTTCGCCCAGGAGCGGTCACTGCATAAACTCGGCGCTCGCGTACCGGCAAACCGGAACGCCTGCGGTGTCCGCGCTCTCGAAAAAAGACTCAGTTGCCCAAGCACTTTAACAACAGGGTCAATACCCAATCTTCTTGCGAGGCCAATGCCGCGCTGATCTCCTCGCATCTCCCGTTCAGAGACAGCAGGTCGCCAGCCAGTACTTCTCCACTGGACATGCACATATCCAAAGCAACACTAAAAACCCCGTTACCTACCTGCCTGCCCTCAAAAACAAGCTCAACCTCTTTAGGGAAAATGGTCACGTAGACGAAGAGCATTTCATTCGCGTATGTGTAATAGCCATGGTTTCTTCTGAGTAAACCACTCTGGTTTTTCGAAGCCTTCTCATAAACCTTATCTAGAAACCTTTGAAGGATGAACAAAAGCTCTGGCTTTTCAGTGCTCATTGGGCTCCCTTGCGAGCAATGGACTTCAACACGCCATTCTAACCAACATCGACGGTGCCCGAGCTGCACGATGCGCAGGGGCAGCCATCTGCGGGTCATTGCCATCTGTGATGAATAGTCGTTCTTAGCTATCTGCTTACAAGCTCAGGGACGGATCACTTCTAGCCATTACTCAACCGCTCCCTGGTGTCGACACAATGCTTCAGCCGCCACAAAGCTTTATCAGCTTTATACCGGCAGCACATACCAACATCCCCACTAACAACCAGATCACACTCCACTGCAATACTGCTAGCTTTCTCTTAAGCGGCGTAGGCATCTTGCTCAAATCATCAATGCTAACCCCGCCAGATTTAAGATAGATCCTTGGAAACGTAACAACTCCGGATATTCGCCCTACTAACAATAATCTGCCAAAGGGCCCGCCCTGCATAAGTGGAGTGTGAGTCATAATTGCCGGGCAATTCTTCAGCAACTCCAGCATCTCATCCATTCGGGTATATGCCAGCTGCAGACACACTCCAATCCAGACAAACAGCCCCAGAATAATCGATCCAGATGCGATACCTAGAGCGGCTTCAATAAAATCAATCGAATTCATCTGCTTCCCTTATAAATCAGCTCACCGGAAAACTCGCCTAAAGTTCCACCGACAGCGCCAGCCGCAAAAGAACCACCTCCTACAACTACAAGTCCACATATAAAGGTAGCCATACCTCCTGTGGGCACTCCCAAAGCCACACATAAAGTTCCGGCAGCCGCACCGGATAAAAAAGTGGCGGCGGCGGCCCCACCACCCACGGTTCCCAGGAAGCTGCCACTTTCAGCCAGTGTCACCCGTTCACAAGCCTCCCTATCTCCCGCCGTACATACGTCCTGAACCTTCATATAGGAAGCGCCACCTCCCAACCCAATACCTAGCCAGCCCGCGTACTTCACATACGCAGATGCCCTTGCCACGCCCTGTACGTGTGTCGCATACCCCGGTATCTGCCCCGGTGCCCCAGCCAGTTTCCAGTGGTGCACCAGGCTGCGGCTGGAAATCCCCAGCGCCGCTTTCAACTTGGGATGCTCGGGAAAGCCGATCCCCTTGCGGGTAAAGGCAGTCAGCCGAGTATCCAATTGCGCCAGCAACCTTTTGCGCTCGGCAAAAAACTCGGCAGAACGCAAATGCCCATGCTGTTCAAAGGTGCGTTTATGCAGGTTCTCGATATCCCGCAGCGAGGCTTTCACGTCCTCCAGGTTCTTGGCGAAGATCGCGGCGCCAACGCCCATCGCGGTCGATCCCTGTGAGGCAAAGGGCTACAGCAAGTCCATGGCGTCAATGATGAGCGCGCTGTCAGTTGCATTTTTACCCTTGGTGTACGCGAACGGTTGAATAGGCTGAATGGAAAGATGTGGGTTATAAACCAGCTCGCCGGAGAGTTTGTCCACAGGCTGCACTTAACACCCTCCCCCCGAACAACTCAGACACTCAGTTCTATTAATTTTATCGCTCCGGCAGATATAAGCAGTCCCGCAATGAGTCCGCGTCCAACCCACTGCAATACGGCAAACCTGTTCTTCAAGTTCTGCGGAAAACTATCGAGATCCTCCACACTGACACCGCCATTCTTAAGATATACACGTGGAAAAGTTACGATAGACGTCACCCCCCCGACCAACAACAACCTTGCCCAAGGACCGCCCTGCTTAAGCGGAGCCAGGTTCATGACGGCAGAACAATGCTTGAGACGCTCCAGAAACTCATCGACCTGGGTATATCCCCAATACAGGCAGACGCCCATCCAAACGAAAATCCCCGATAGAGCCACGGCGCCCAGAAGGACAGAAAATTCATACACGGTACTGACTAGGTTCATTTCTGCATCTCATAGATCCGCTCTCCTACCTTTTCTCCCACCAGACCACTTGCAGTGCCAGCAGCATAAGAACCAACCCCTACAACTATTAGTCCACAAACCAGAGCTCCGGCACCCAGGGTAGGAACTCCTAACCCCACACAAACGGAGCTTGCAACAGAACCCGTCAATATCGTGCCCGCCGCCATACCACCACCGACAGCCCCAATAAAACTGCCTCCCTCTGTCAATCTCACCCGTTCACAAGCCTCAACATTGCCCGCCGTACACACCTCCTGAACCTTCAGATACGAAGCGCCCCCACCCAACCCCACACCCAGCCAGCCCAAGCGCTTCACATACTGAGACGCCTTTGCCACGCCTTGCATATTCGTCGCATACCCCGGTATCTGCCCCGGTGCCCCAGCCAGTTTCCAGTGGTGCACCAGGCTGCGGCTGGAAATCCCCAGCGCCGCTTTCAACTTGGGATGCTCGGGAAAGCCGATCCCCTTGCGGGTAAAGGCAGTCAGCCGAGTATCCAATTGCGCCAGCAACCTTTTGCGCTCGGCAAAAAACTCGACAGAACGCAAATGCCCATGCTGCTGAAAAGTACGCTGATGCAAGCTCTCGATATCCCGCAGCGAGGCTTTAACATCCTCCAGGTTCTTGGCGAAGATCGCGGCGCCGACGCCCAGCGCGGTCGATCCCTGGGAGGCAAAGGACTCCAACAGATCACGATGGCGCGCCAGGAAACTGGCCTCTTCATCGCTCATGGGCTCAAGTGCCGCGTTGACCTTCTCCGCCGCCTCCATCAGCCAGGCCTCCTCACGGGTGCACTGGACGTTGGCCGGATCACTGAGAACGATCAATTGCCCCGGCTTGGCGTAGTCGCTGAGTTGCGGGTTGAGGCGGTGAAACTTCTCCAGCACGGCGCTATCGGGCGTGGCGAAGAGTATGGACTCCAGTGCCGAGCGGGACATGGGCTGCTCGACGATATGAAACCCCGGCTCGACGCCCTCCTGCAGGGCCGCCGTGGAGGCAGCCAACGGGCTGACCAGCGCATTGGCCGCCTGGGCTTTTTCCGTCAGCGCCGGATCGGCCAGCAGCGTGGCCATGCGCGACTCATCCACCGAGCCATCGGCGCGGATGGCGCCCAGCGTGGCGAAGTTGACGATGGCGGCGCCGTCGGCGGGCGCGAAAAGCGAGCCGCCGAAGGTATCGCCAGAGCCGCTGACGATGCTGCCACCGTGACTGGTGAGACTGCCCACATGGGCCAAGGGCCGGCCATTGATCAGAACAGAAGGGAATCCTGTGGTAATCACCGCGCCGCAGCCACAGGCATCACCGACCCGGGCCGCGCCCATTCCGTTGATGATGACGTCGTCGGAGGCAGTAACAATGGCGGTGGTGCCGTGCCCCGGCAGCGGGCAGACATGGCTGTCGCCCAAACGTGAGGAAGAGATCATTTGGCATCTCCTGCGCTTCGGGTGAAAGGGCCTCCCGTCCGGGAGACAGGAGACGCTAACGCAGGAGTTCGGGCGGGGCCCTAAGGTAATTCTCAAAAAACGGTGAGCGGAGCTGAGGCCGACGGCAGAGGTAGGACAGCAGGCGCAGAGTCGATCTCTGGAAAGCGCCCCGTTCAAGCAAAAAGGCGACGCATTGCGTCGCCTTTTTTCGTTTCTTCAGCACTCAATCGGGGTTACGCAGGATCAACCTGCCCCAAGGTTCTATCACCCAAGGTACGCAGCAGATCGAAGCCATCACTGAGCAACAGGCCGATGGCAAAACGGATCTGTGAGAGGTCCTGCGGACCAGAAGCACAATCAAGGATTTCCAGCAGATTCCGGGCTGCGCCGATGCGTTGCTGAGCGCAGGTATACAGATCGGATAACGAGGCGTTGGCGTCCAGGTAAAGGACGGGATGGTCGGTGTCGTTGCGGGTGAGCGGGATGGGGTTGCAGGTAGGTGTGCGGGTCATTGGTGAAACTCCATGAGAGACAAGTCTTTACCGCCGTCAAACAGCCAAATGGAATCGGCTAAGAGACGAGGTTTATGCCCATAGTTTTTTGGCCCGCGATGACCAGTCACTTAAGTTGCGGTGACATGTTGGACTATAGAAGTGGTATTCGCTCGATGACAGTTTCTGGGTAAAAGATCGTTCGGTTTTTCGTTTCAAAAACACACAGTGATCTGCTTGTGAAAGGCTGCCTTCGCCCAGAAGCAACCTCTTACAAGAGACCGTTTTCGGCCAGGAGCTGACGGTCAGCACCTGCAGTAAACGACCAAAAGCTACCCTAAGCAGCCATCTGCCATCGTCACAATCAGGTACCCCTAGGGGTCGCCTAGCTATTTTTTGTTAGTTTGACGGGGGTTAACTGATACTCCGTGTCATTGATACGCATCTTATAAATATTGATCAGATGCTTCAGGGCTGAGTTTCTTTCTATATTTTCCAAAGATAAAGACTCAATGGCATTGCATCCGAAATATACTCCACTAATGGCCAGAGGATTGATTCTAAATAAATGAATAGCTGGCTCTTTATAGTCGGTGGATAAAAGGTGAATCTCGGCTTTTATGCTTTGATCCCCCATTTCCTCATGCATCTCGTACTCATTAGGATAGATTACTTGTATTTTGTTATTTTTTAACTCTACCAGCTCAATACTAGGGTCGAGAGTGCATTGCTTTCTAATGTGCGGATTGTCGTTGCATATTATTGAATCAGCGTCTTTTAACTGGACAATAGATCGCTGTTCTTTTTCGTAAATCCAATCATTTGCTTTGGTGAATAGTATTGCGCGATTGAATTTGTTCCAGTGAAATTCATTTATTGAATCCGGTGCTGAAAGCTCCGGTCTCTCAAAGCTTGGCATTTCTCTGCGATAATCAACTTTCTCTGGGAGCTCAAAAAAATCAGCAAGATAGCTTTCTCCGAATCGACTTTTGCGGCCATTAACCTCTTTCAGTGAGTCCGCAAAAAATGGAACGCTAAAGTCGAACTCGACTACTACTCCTTTATGGTCGTCGGCATAGTGAGCCCACATGAGGGGGTTGTTGTAGTCTTCCGTAAAAGAGAGAATTCCTAGATCGAATAGTTCGCTTTGGATTACTCCCATGCTGTCATTGAGTTCTGCGTCGTCAGTTTCGTAAACCTTTTCACCATTTCTCTTGTAATATTCTCTTTGATTTCGATCTGCGTCGCGTACTTGTTTTTTGTTGAAGTGCCCTTCAAAAGGATCGTTCAGATCCAAGACTGGAGTTGCCCGGATCATTGGATTTTTAAAGAAGTCCGGTCTTAAAGGCATGTATTTGTAAAGGAATCTGTTCATATATCTCTTGGTTATGGGGTTTGGTTGGGAGCGTCTGCTGCTTGTTGGTCGGATAAAACTCTCAATCTTGCCGAATTGTTAAAACTTTCCCAAAAAGGGCCGATCAGTCAGCCCGATTCGCATAGGCTTCGCGAACCTTGGGGTGGCCTGATCCTACCGCTCGTAGGATTATCAGCCTTTGATAAAGTAATTCCTCGCTCCTTTGTAGTGGCCGTTGAATTTTCCCCATGGAACAAGCTGTTCCTCACTCGGTACACGAAGCACAGAACGAATTCTGCTTGGCTCCGATGACAGGGAAGCGTCGTCGACCAACTGGGAGCTCCGTCTAAAACACTTGTTTTTTAGGGGGATGAGTAAGGTAGTACTGGATCGCGTCTTCAGTTTCGGCATTCGGTGGCACATCAAAAACTGCGATCACCTGTACTGCAAAGGTGCCCCAGTCGGCCTGTGGTTTGCGTGAGGAACCCTCTAAAAGCCCAACAGTTTGAGGCAATATTCGCAGCGTGCGAATTCGCGAAAAAACGAAAAGGCAAGGCGATCCAATTTGGTAGGCGTGGCCATGTTACGGAGTCCTCTCTGTTTGCAGGTACCTAAGTCACCTTGTGGACCTCGTATTGTGGTACGCCAGATAGCGGCAGCCAAGGGAGTGCCCCTCTGCTGGTCGGAGGTCGGCTTGGTTGAGAGTGCGCGCGCCGTAATCAAGCTCGGCGTGGTGATTCGGGCACACGCAGACGATGTTCTCCAATATGTCCGGTCCGTTATGGGGGGCTCCCAGTGGCTGTACATGATGGGCTTCGGCGTACCGACTCCCATCGGGGAGTACGATCGTGTGACCACAGAGCTGGCATTGGTAGTTGTGTAGTTGTTTGACTCGCCGCGCCAGCAATGTGTCGCGAATTATCCGATAGATTGTTACTTCTGAGCGATCAGTTGAACCTTCAAATGGCAACCAATCGAAGTTTTTCGATTTTTCAGTTTCCGCCCTCCAACAGGCAAAGTCCTCAGGCTGTCGACCAGACAACTCAAAGTAGCCTTTGCCCGGCATCAATGAGTTGCGATCAATCACTAAGCCGGTGATCGCGGGTTTATCCATTAAGCACCTCATGTACGTCGGACGAGGGGCAGTCCACTGCTGACCGAAAACTGCCGCTCAAGGACGATGCCGTTGAGTCGATAGCAGCCCCTTCTGCACTCGACCAGAAACTAGCGTTGGAAAACGCTACAACGAATGGCAGCCCACCCCTACCCCTGCGCCACCCAATACCAAACCGCTCCCCCCTCAAACGCCGGCATCACTTCCCCCTCTGCAAAGCAGCGCCGCGACTCCGGCTCCGCCGGGGTAAACCAATAACCGGCTTTGCTGCAGGACTGCCCCGCCACCACCGGCGCTACATGTTTCGGGTGGCTCGGCCGAAGGTTCCTCGCATAGGCCACCAGATCCTTGGGATAGACCCTGTGCTCGACCCCGCTGTCATCGATGCCATACAGAAAGGCGATGGCTGCCGCCTCGAACGCCCAATACCCGCAATAGCTGCCCTCGTCCCCTTGCAGGTGGCTGTCGTGCCAGGGCGCCTGTTCGAACGCGGGGTACCAGTCGTCACAGTACTGCTGCAGAAGGTCGCTGGCCTCGGTTGGGTCGTCGGCGTAGATGGCTTGTATCAGCGGTGTGTAGACGTCGTGGTACCAGTCATCGACGTCATATCGGTCGGGCAGCAGCTTGCTCAGCAGGTCTTCGTAGAGGGTGTCGTCCCCGGCGTAGCCTGCGGGGTCGATCAGGGCCACGAAGCGTTGGAGCAGATCAGTGCGGTGCAGCAGGATGCACAGGCTGAACACTTGGACGCACTCTTGGTACTGGTCGAGCCAGTCGTCGATCGCCAAGGGGGTGATGTTCGGAATCTGGTTGTACTGGGCCAGCTGTCTTTGCAGGTGTTCGTAACTGTCCACCAGGGTTTCCAGCAGGGGAATCAGCAGGTCGATGCTGTGGCCGGCGGTGTAGCGGATGAGGATTTCCTTGAAGATCCACTTCTGGAAATGCCGGGCCCTGAGGGACTTTTCCTGTGCTTCGGAGTCGGACTCAAAGGTGTTCTCGGTAAAGAACTCCACGCTGTGCTGGTAGTTGCTGAAGAAGTTCGCAAGGCGCGCTGCGCTGAGGAATGCTTGTCGTCTGTCCTTGATCATGGGTCTTACTTACCTGAACGGCGCCCGCTCCAGGCGTTGCCGGCAAGCGCGGCAACGCGCAGTCACCGGTCTAAAAAACAAAGCCCGCGACACAAGGCGCAGGCTGGATAGGGTTGCAACAGGTCGAGCCGGATCAGTTACCCGGCCCCTTAGAAGTTCGCCGGGGTGTTGGCGCTGATGATTTCCGCCTCATCCTGGCCAATGTTGCGGAAGCTGTGGGGCAAGGTGGTGGGGAAGTAATAGCCATCCCCCGGGTTGAGCACGCTGACTTGCCCGTCCACGGTCAACTCCACGGTGCCGCGGGTCACCAGGCCGCACTCCTCGCCTTCGGCATGCACGATGGCTTCTTCGCCGGAGCTGGCGCCGGGGGCGTATTGCTCGCGCAGAAAGCGCATCTGCCGGTTGGCCACCGGGGCGCCGATCATCAACAGGCGCAGGCCGTCGCGACCGAGGTCGGGCTGTTCGTTGGCGCGGAACACGTATTGGTGCTCACGGGGCGGCTGGTCGAAGGTGAAGAAGTCGGCCAGGGACATGGGGATGCCTTCCAGCAGCTTTTTCAGGGAGCTGACGGAGGGGCTGACGCGGTTCTGTTCGATCAGGGAGATGGTGGCATTGGTTACGCCGCTACGACGGGCCAGCTCGCGCTGGGAGAGTTTGTAGCTTTCGCGAACGAGTTTGAGTCGGGTGCCCGTGTCCATAACAGCCTTATGTGAGAAGTACTTAAGGGTATTTTTGCGGCGGTTGGGTCGCGAACGTCGCGATTTGGCTGCCCTGGAGCCTGAAAAGGCGGCTATTTAAACATGTTTGACAGGCAAGCTGTAAAGACTGGCGATGGGCGTGAAGGCCGGGTGATGGAGTGCCGGATTTCCGGGGCTTTTTCTGGGGGGGGCAAGGGCCAGAGCTTCGCGAGCAAGCTCGCTCCTACAGGAGTGGGGGCTGTAGGAGCGAGGTGGCGTCAGATGCCGAAGCGGTCGCGCAGGGCGTAGTACGCGGCGCCCATGGCGGTCAGCGGGGCCTGGAAGGTGCGCCCGCCGATCATCGGCATGTGCGGCAGGGAGGCGAAGGCGTTGAAGCGTTCGGCGTCGCCGCGGATCATTTCGGCAATCAGCTTGCCCGCCAGGTGCGAGCAGGTGACGCCGTGGCCGCTGTAGCCCTGCATGTAGTAGGCGTTCTTTTCGATCCGGCCAAATTGCGGCATGCGCGACATGGTCAGCAGGAAATTGCCGGTCCAGCGGTAGTCGATCTTCACATCCTTGAGCTGGGGGAAGGTCTTGAGGATCTTCGGCCGGATCAGCTGGTCGATGTCATCCGGTTCACGGGCGCCGTAGACCACGCCACCGCCGTACAGCAGGCGGTTGTCGCCGGTGAGGCGGAAGTAGTCCAACAGGTAGTTGCAGTCTTCCACGCAGTAGTTGTTGCTGATCAGGCTGCGGGCCAGTTGTTCCGGCAACTGCTCGGTAACCACGATCTGCGAACCGCAGGGCATGCTCTTGCGGGTGACGCGGGGGTCGAGGTCCTGCTGCAGGTAGGCGTTGCCAGCGATCAGCAGGTACTTGGCGCGGACCACGCCCTTGGCGGTGCGCACCACGTTGGGTTCGCCGTAGGTGATTTCCACCGCCGCCGACTGTTCGAAGATCTTGCCCCCCAGGCCGATGATGGCGCTGGCTTCGCCCAGGGCCAGGTTCAGCGGGTGGATGTGGCCGCCCTGCATGTCCAGCAGGCCGCCGATGTAGTTCTTGGTGCCGACTTCGCGGTCGATCTGCGCCTTGTCGAGCAGCTTCAGGTTGTGATTGCCCAGGCGTTCCCAGTTGCGCTTCTGTTCCGCCAGGCCCTTGAGCTGCTTGTTGTTCAGGGCGGCGAAGATGCCACCGGGGCGGTAGTCGCACTGGATGTCGTAGTGCTGGATGCGCTGGCGGATGATGTCGGCGCCTTCGAAGATCATGCTGCCGAGTACTTCGGCGCTTTTTTCGCCGTAGCGTTCTTCGATCACGTCCACGTCGCGGCTGTAGGAGTTGACCAGTTGCCCGCCGTTGCGCCCGCTGGCGCCGAAGCCGACCTTGGCCGCTTCCAGCACGGTGACGCTGTAGCCGGCTTCCGCCAGGAACAAGGCCGAGGACAGGCCGGTGTAGCCGGCGCCGATCACGCAGACGTCGCACTCCACCAACTCTTCGAGTTGCGGGTAGTCGGTGGCCTGGTTGCGGGTCGCCGCGTAGTAGCTGTTCACGTAGGTTTGCATGAGAAATTCCCCAGCGGGTACGGGCCCAGGCCCGCCGCCGCTGTTGTTATAAGAGTTAGAGCTTGATCCAGGTCGCTTTGAGCTCGGTGTATTTGTCGAAGGCGTGCAACGACTTGTCGCGGCCGTTGCCGGACTGTTTGAAGCCGCCGAACGGCGCGGTCATGTCGCCGCCGTCGTACTGGTTGACCCATACGCTGCCGGCCCGCAGGCCACGGGCAAAACGGTGGGCGCGGCTGAGGTTGGCGGTCCAGACCCCGGCCGCCAGGCCGAAGATGCTGTCGTTGGCGATCTGCAGCGCTTCTTCTTCGGTATCGAAACTGATGACCGACAGCACCGGGCCGAAGATCTCTTCCCGGGCGATGGTCATGGCGTTGGTCACGCCGTCGAAGATCGTCGGCTCGACATACAGGCCGCCAGTGCTTTCCAGGGTGCGGACACCGCCGGCCAGCAGTTGGCCGCCCTGCTCCTTGCCGATCTCGATGTAGCGCAGCACGTTCTCCAGTTGGCGCTGGTCCACCACCGCGCCAACCCGGGTTTCCGGATCGAGGGCATGGCCCGGTTTCCAGCCCTTGAGGGCCTCCACCAGCAGCGGGATGAACTGTTCGCGGATCGAGCGCTGCACCAGCAGGCGCGAGCCGGCGGTGCAGACTTCGCCCTGGTTGAAGGCGATGGCCGCAGCCGCCGCTTCAGCCGCTGCACGCAAGTCCGGGGCATCGGCAAACACCACGTTGGGGCTCTTGCCACCGGCTTCCAGCCACACCCGCTTCATGTTGCTCTCGCCGGCATACACCAGCAGTTGCTTGCCCACGGCGGTGGAGCCGGTGAAGGCCAGCACGTCCACATCCATGTGCAGGGCCAGGGCCTTGCCGACGGTGTGGCCGTAACCCGGCAGGACGTTGAACACGCCTTTGGGGATTCCGGCGTCCAGGGCCAGCTGGGCGATGCGGATCGCGGTCAACGGCGACTTTTCCGACGGCTTGAGAATGAACGAGTTGCCCGCCGCCAGGGCCGGGGCGAATTTCCAGCTGGCCATGATCAGCGGGAAATTCCACGGCACAATGGCCGCTACCACGCCCGCCGGTTCCCGGGTCACCAGGCCCAGCTGGTCGTGAGGGGTGGCCGCCACTTCATCGTAGAGCTTGTCGATGGCTTCGGCGTTCCAGCGGATGGCGTTGGCCGTGGCCGGAATGTCGATGGCCATGGAGTCGCCAATCGGCTTGCCCATGTCCAGGGTTTCCAGGAGCGCCAGTTCTTCCTGGTGCTCAAGGATCAGTTCGGCAAAGCGAATCAGGATGCGCTTGCGCTCGGCCGGGGCCTTGCCCGACCAGACGCCACTGTTGAACGCCTGGCGCGCCACCGCCACCGCACGATCGGCATCGGCCTGATCGGTGCTGGCAACGTTGGCCAGGAAGCGCCCGTCCACCGGGCTCAGGCATTCAAAGGTGGCACCGCTGGCGGCGGCGCAGTACTGGCCGTCGATAAAGGCACGGCCTTCGAGGCTGAGGGACTGGAAGTGCTGCTCCCAGTCGCTGCGGGATTTAGTCATGGCAAATACTCAACGCAGGAAGTGACACGGTCATCAGACCGTGTGCAGGTACCAGTTGTATTCCAGGTCGGAGATGGAGTTTTCGAACTCCGCCAGCTCGCTTTCCTTACAGGCCACGAACACGTCGATGTACATCGGGTCGATGTACTTGGCCATCACTTCGCTGTCGTCCAGTACGCGCAGGGCGTCCCGCAGGTTGGTGGGCAGGCTTTGTTCGTTCTGCTCGTAGGAGTTGCCTTCAACCGGCGCGCCCGGGTCGATCTTGTTGGTCAGGCCGTGGTGAATGCCCGCCAGCACCGAAGCCATCAGCAGGTAAGGGTTGGCGTCGGCGCCGGCCACCCGGTGCTCGATCCGCACTGCATCGGCAGAACCGGTGGGTACGCGCACGGCCACGGTGCGGTTGTCGATGCCCCAGGTCGGCGAGTTCGGCACGTAGAACTGCGCACCGAAACGGCGATAGGAGTTGACGTTGGGGCACAGGAAGGCCATCTGCTGCGGCAGGGTGTCGAGCACGCCGCCGATGGCATGGCGCAGGGCTTCGTTGGTCTGTGGGTCTTCGCTGGCGAAGATGTTGTTGCCCTGTTTGTCGAGGATCGAGATGTGCACATGCAGGCCGTTGCCCGCCTGGCCCGGATAAGGCTTAGCCATGAAGGTGGTGTCCATTTCATGGTCGTAGGCGATGTTCTTCACCAGGCGCTTGAGCAGTACTGCGTAGTCACAGGCCTTGATCGGGTCGCTGACGTGGTGCAGGTTGACTTCGAACTGCGCCGGGGCGCTTTCCTTGACGATGGCGTCGGCCGGAATGCCCTGCTCTTTCGCGCCTTCGAGGATGTCTTGCAGGCAGTCGACGTACTCGTCGAGGTCGTCGATCAGGTAGACCTGGGTGGAATGCGGACGCTTGCCGGAGATCGGCGAACGGGGCGACTGCGGACGGCCGTTCACGTTGTCCTGGTCGATCAGGTAGAACTCCAGCTCGAAGGCGGCGCAGATGGTCAGGCCCATCTCATCGAACTTGCTCACCACCTGGCGCAGAACTTCGCGAGGGTCGGCGAAGAACGGCTGGCCTTCGATCTCGTGCATGGTCATCAGCAGTTGCGCGGTGGGGCGCTTCTGCCAGGGCTCGACGCTCAGGGTGCCGGGGATCGGGTAGCAGATGCGGTCGGCATCGCCGATGTCCAGGCCCAGGCCGGTGCTTTCCACCGTGGAACCGTTGATATCCAGGGCAAACAGCGAGGCGGGCAGGTTGATGCCCTTCTCATAGACCTTGTGCAGCGCGGTGCGCTCGATGCGCTTGCCGCGCACCACACCGTTCATGTCTGCAATCAGCAGATCGACGTAGAGAACCTCGGGGTGTTTTTTCAGGAAGGCATTGGCTTCATTGAGTTGAATGGCACGCGGGGGGACCGACATGATGCACCTATTGTGTTAATTATTATGTTCACTGCTGTGACACGCCAGCAGTCAACCCGAAAGAAAAACCGGAGTCAATAGCCAACAGCAGCCACCATTCGTCAATTATTTTGCCTCACTAAAGGTCGATACGCCGCGCAATCCGCGCCGCCTGCGGGTTTCAAGCAGATAATGTTTAGAATTTTTTACATGGAAGTTGTTAATTAAAATCAACGAGGATAAGCTCTGGAAAAACTCGTTCCAGCGTGAATTTCGAGGTGATAAAAATGGCATTCAAGCCATTGATCGGCGTTACTGCGTGCGTCAAAGAGATCGGCCCGCACCCCTACCACGTCAGCGGCGACAAGTACTTGCGTGCTGTCAGCGTCGCGGCCGAGGGCCTGCCCCTGATCATTCCTTCCCTGGCGGATCTGATCGACATCGACGATCTGCTGCGGCAAGTGGATGGGCTGCTGTTTACCGGCTCGCCATCCAATGTCGAACCCTTCCATTACCAAGGCACTCCCAGCGAGCCGGGCACCGCCCACGACCCGCAGCGCGATGCCACCACCCTGCCCCTGCTGCGCGCGGCGATTGCCGCCGGCGTGCCGGTGCTCGGCATCTGCCGCGGTTTCCAGGAAATGAACGTGGCCTTCGGCGGCAGCCTGCACCAGAAGGTGCATGAACTGCCGGGCTACATGGACCACCGCGAAGCCGACGATCCGCGCATCGAAGTGCAGTACGCCCCGGCGCACCCGGTGGCGATCCAGCCCGGCGGTGTGTTCGAGGCCATGGGCCTGGGCGGCGAGATCCGGGTCAACTCGATCCACAGCCAGGGCGTCGACCGCCTGGCCCCCGGCCTGCGGGTCGAGGCCGTGGCCCCGGACGGCCTGATCGAGGCGCTGTCGGTGGAACACAGCAAGGCCTTCGCCTTCGGCGTGCAGTGGCACCCGGAATGGCAGGTGCTGTCGAACCCGGCCTACCTGCGGATCTTCCAGGCCTTTGGCGACGCCTGCCGGCAACGGGCCGCACAACGGCGCTGAACCACCGGCCGCGGCCACAACCCAGACGATTCATCACGCCCTGCCCCGCGGCGAGCGCGCCTGTGCGCGCCCGTCGTCCAGCGTGAGCAACACACGGCAAGACCACAACAACAAATAGCGTCAGGCCGCCAGGGAGGCAGCGCCGAATCAGCCCGCACTCACTGCGGGCTGGCAATCAACCTTTAGGCCCGGCCGAATTGATCGGGCTGCTGACACCTGTTGGGAGTTTCACATGGCAAACGCCTCCAGCACTTACCGCAAGGCCCTCGAAGGCACTCCGAGCCCGCAGAAGGTCCTGGTCAAGATCGACCGCGTGACCAAGAAGTTCGATGAAACCGTGGCCGTGGACGATGTGTCCCTGGAGATCCACCAAGGCGAGATCTTTGCCCTGCTGGGCGGTTCCGGCTCCGGCAAATCCACCCTGCTGCGCATGCTCGCCGGCTTCGAACGCCCCACCGAAGGCCGCATCCTGCTGGATGGCGTGGACATCACCGACATGCCGCCCTACGAGCGGCCGATCAACATGATGTTCCAGTCCTACGCCCTGTTCCCCCACATGACCGTGGCCCAGAACATTGCCTTCGGCCTCAAGCAGGACCGCCTGCCGGCCAGCGAGATCGACGCCCGGGTCGAGGAAATGCTCAAGCTGGTGCACATGACCCAGTACGCCAAGCGCAAGCCGCACCAGCTCTCCGGTGGCCAGCGCCAGCGCGTGGCCCTGGCCCGCTCCCTGGCCAAGCGCCCCAAGCTGCTCTTGCTGGACGAACCCATGGGCGCCCTGGACAAGAAGCTGCGCTCGCAGATGCAACTGGAACTGGTGGAGATCATCGAGCGCGTGGGCGTGACCTGCGTGATGGTGACCCACGATCAGGAAGAGGCCATGACCATGGCCCAGCGCATCGCCATCATGCACCTGGGCTGGATCGCCCAGACCGGCAGCCCGGTGGACATCTACGAAGCGCCGGTGAGCCGCCTGGTGTGCGAATTCATCGGCAACGTCAACGCCTTCGACGGCACCGTTACCGAAGACCTGGAAGGCTACGCCATCATCGACTGCGCGGACCTCGAGCAGCAGATCTACGTCGGCCACGGGGTCAGCACCTCGGTGCAGGACAAGTCGGTGACCTACGCCATCCGCCCGGAAAAGATGCTGGTCACCACCCTCAAGCCCGATGCCCGCTACAACTGGTCCAAGGGCAAGGTGCATGACATCGCCTACCTGGGCGGCCACTCGGTGTTCTACGTCGAGCTGCCTGGCGGCAAGATTGTCCAGTCGTTCATGGCCAACGCCGAGCGTCGCGGCTCGCGGCCAACCTGGGATGACGAAGTCTACGTCTGGTGGGAAGACGACAGCGGCGTGGTGCTGCGAGCATGAGTACATCGACCATGAGCACTTTCAATCAGAAGCTGTTCCGTATGCTGCCCAGCGGTCGCAAGCTGGTGATCGGCATCCCTTTCCTCTGGCTGTTCCTGTTCTTCATGCTGCCGTTCTTCCTGGTGATGAAGATCAGCTTCTCGGAAGCGGCCCTGGCGATTCCGCCCTACTCGGAGATCTACAGCTACGCCGAACAGAAATTCCAGCTGCTGCTGAACCTCGGCAACTACGCCATGCTGGCCGGCGACGAGCTGTATTTCTCGGCCTACCTGGGTTCGCTGAAGGTGGCCCTGCTGAGCACCCTGATGTGCCTGGTGGTGGGTTTCCCCATGGCCTATGCCATCTCCAAGGCCAGCAAGGAGGCGCAGAACGTCTTGCTGCTGCTGATCATGATGCCGACCTGGACCGCGATCCTGATCCGCGTCTACGCCTGGATGGGCATCCTCAGCAACAACGGCCTGCTCAACAGCTTCCTGATGTGGACCGGGCTGATCAGCCAGCCCCTGGAAATCCTCAATACCAACACCGCGGTGTACATCGGTGTGGTCTACGCCTACCTGCCGTTCATGGTGCTGCCGCTGTACGCCAACCTGGTCAAGCACGACCAGAGCCTGCTGGAAGCCGCATCCGACCTGGGTTCGAGCAACTTCAACAACTTCTGGAAAATCACCGTGCCCCTGGCCAAGAACGGCATCATTGCTGGCTGCATGCTGGTGTTCATCCCGGTGGTGGGCGAGTTCGTGATTCCGGAACTCTTGGGCGGCCCGGAAACCCTGATGATTGGCCGCGTGCTATGGCAGGAATTCTTCAACAACCGTGACTGGCCGGTGGCCTCCGCCCTGGCGGTGGTGATGCTGGCGATTCTGATTATCCCGATCCTGCTGTTCAACCGCAGCCAGGCCAAAGAGATGGAGGCACGGGCATGAAACGCTTCGAATTTTCCAAACTGATGCTGGTGCTGGGCCTGCTGTTCATCTACCTGCCGATGCTGATCCTGGTGATCTACTCGTTCAACGCCTCCAAGCTGGTGACAGTGTGGGGCGGCTGGTCGATCAAGTGGTACGTCGGCCTGCTGGACAACCAGCAACTGATGGGCTCGGTAATGCGCTCCCTGGAGATCGCCTGCTACACCGCCATTGCCGCGGTGGCCCTGGGCACCCTGGCGGCCTTCGTGCTGACCCGGGTCACCCGCTTCAAGGGCCGCACGCTGTTCGGCGGCCTGGTCACCGCGCCGCTGGTGATGCCGGAAGTGATCACCGGCCTGTCCTTGCTGCTGCTGTTCGTGGCCATGGCGCAATTGATCGGCTGGCCCATGGAGCGCGGCATCGTAACCATCTGGATCGCCCACACCACATTCTGCGCAGCCTATGTAGCCGTGGTAGTCTCCGCGCGCCTGCGGGAGCTGGACCTGTCCATCGAAGAAGCGGCCATGGACCTGGGAGCGCGACCGTTCAAGGTGTTCTTCCTGATCACCATTCCGATGATCGCGCCGTCACTGGCGGCCGGCGGCATGATGTCCTTCGCCCTGTCCCTGGATGACCTGGTACTGGCCAGCTTCGTCTCCGGCCCGGGTTCCACCACCTTGCCGATGGAAGTGTTCTCGGCGGTGCGCCTGGGGGTCAAGCCGGAGATCAACGCCGTGGCCAGCCTGATCCTGCTGGCGGTGTCCCTGGTGACATTCCTGGTCTGGTACTTTGGCCGCCGCGCCGAGGCCGCCCGCAAGCGGGCGATCCAGGAGGCCATGGACTTCACCGCCAACGAATCCTGGCAGCCACCGGCAGCGAAAAAACCTGCTGTACGAGCACCAGCGACGGCCTAGCCATCGCCTCTTCGCCAGCAAGCTGGCTCCTACGGATAACCCAAACCTGTAGGAGCCAGCTTGCTGGCGAAAAAGGCTCACCCCGAACCCTCGAGTTGCACACGCAGCAATCTGCACAATAAGAAATGGAGTTGTAGTGATGAAAATGCTTGGCAGGACTCTGCTCTCACTGTCCTTGATGGGCGCAATGATTACCGGCGCTCAAGCCAACGACAAAGTGCTGCGCGTCTACAACTGGTCGGACTACATCGCCCCGGACACCCTGAAGAAGTTCGAGGCCGAGACTGGCATCCACGTCACTTACGACGTCTTCGACAGCAACGAAACCCTGGAAGCGCGCCTGCTCACCGGCAAGTCCGGCTACGACATCGTGGTGCCGTCCAACAGCTTCCTGGCCAAGCAGATCAAGGCCGGGGTCTACCAGGAACTGGACAAGTCCCGCTTGCCCAACTGGAAGAACCTCAACCCGGTGCTGCTGAAAAACGCCTCCGCCAGCGACCCGGACAACGCCCATGCCTTTCCCTACATGTGGGGTTCGATCGGCATCGGCTACAACCCGGACAAGGTCAAGGCGGCCCTGGGCGCCGACGCCCCGACCAACTCCTGGGACCTGCTGTTCAAGCCGGAGAACGCCGAGAAGCTCAAGGCCTGCGGCATCAGCTTCCTCGACTCGCCCACCGAGATGCTCCCCGCCGCCCTGCACTACCTGGGCTACCCGGTAACCAGCAAGGACAAGGCGCAGATCCTCGAAGCCGAAGCCCTGTTCATGAAGATCCGTCCTTCGGTGACCTACTTCCACTCCTCCAAGTACATCTCGGACCTGGCCAACGGCAACATCTGCGTGGCCGTGGGTTATTCCGGCGACGTGCTGCAGGCCCGTTCCCGCGCCGAAGAGGCCGGTAACAAGGAGAAGGTCGCGTTCAGCATTCCCAAGGAAGGCGCCGGCAGCTTCTACGACATGATGGCCATCCCCAAGGACGCCACCAACGTCGACAACGCCTACCTGTTCATGAATTTCCTGATGCGCGCGGACATCATCGCCGAGGTCACCAACAGCCTGGGCTACAGCAACGCCAACGCGGCGGCCACGCCGCTGGTGGACGAAGCGATCCGCAACGACCCGGCGTCCTACCCGCCCCAGGCCGTACTGGCCACCCTCTACGCAGTACCGGACCAGCCGATCGCCATCCAGCGCGTGATGAACCGCGGCTGGACAAGGATCAAGCTGGGCAAATGACTCAAGCTGCCCGCCGCTGGCGGGCACCGCTCGCCTTTTTCCGTTCACGTCGCGCCTTACCACCGCGACACTCCTGCGAACGGCTTCACCCGGCTCCCTCGGTTGGGGTGAATCCTTGGCGCCTTCGGGCGCCTTTTTTGCATTCCCTGCAGCCGCTGGCGCAGGCGCGAATGGCTGGAGCGACATAGGCGATCCCGGCAACAGAGGGTCCTGCGGCCCCTTTCGCAGCCTCGCTAACGCTCGGCAGCGGCTACAAAGCCTCCAAACACCTTCTTGCGCATCTTGTAGCCGCAGCTACAGGCTGTTCCGTGCCCCGGGAAGTGGTATTTTTTGCGACTTCTGGCGTGGCTGATCGGCACGAAGCCAAGGCCGCCAACTTTCAGGGAGCTGCACCGATGAAGTCCGCCGTACACCCTTGCCCGTTGCCCCATGACTCCAGCATCGCGGCCCTGGCCCCGGGTGCCACCTTCATCGACTGCCGCCGCACCCTGGCGACCGACGCCGAGCGCAGCGCCATGCGTTACCTGCTGTGCCTGATGAGCCAGACCCCGGCC
Organism: Pseudomonas sp. GW822-FHT06D10; assembly: GCF_058799535.1. Lineage (NCBI taxonomy): Bacteria > Pseudomonadati > Pseudomonadota > Gammaproteobacteria > Pseudomonadales > Pseudomonadaceae > Pseudomonas > Pseudomonas sp. GW822-FHT06D10. Next base: position 414,881 of record NZ_JBXALN010000004.1, read on the forward strand.
TGGATCGACCGCCTGATGGGCCTGCGCAACCGCGTGGTGCAGCTGTTCGGCCTCAAGGACCTGGGGCGCCTGACCCGCATCGACCTGTCGCGCCCCGACGAGGATTACCAGCCCGGCGACCGGGTGGGTATCTTCACCCTGATTTCCCAGAGCCCTGACGAGGTGCTGGTGGTGGACCGCGACAAGCACCTGGACGTGCACCTGTCGCTCAACCGCCAGCCACTGGACGCCGAGGGCCGGCGCCCGGTGGTGCTGTCCACCGTGGTCCACCCGCACAACCGCCTGGGGCGCCTGTACATGCTGCCGGTGGCGCCGTTCCACCGGATCATCGCGCCCATGACCCTGGCCACTATCAATAACTGCTGAGCCTTCCATCCCAAGGATCTTGCCGTGCACACACCGGATTTCGATGTTGTAGTCGTAGGCCTGGGCGCCATGGGCGCCGCCACCCTCTATCAACTGGCCAAGCGCGGGGTAAGGGTGGCGGGCATCGACCGCTTCGCCCCGCCCCACGACCTGGGCTCCAGCCACGGCGACACCCGCATCACCCGCCAGGCGGTGGGCGAAGGCGCGGCCTACGTGCCCCTGGCGGTCCGCTCGCAGCAGATCTGGCGCGAACTGGAGGCGGAGCTGGATGTGCAGTTGTTCGAGCAATGCGGGGTGCTGGTGATGACCGCCAGCACCGACCCGCAGCGCCCGGCAGAGGCCCGGGACTTCACCGACAACAGCATCGAGCTGGCCCGGCGCTATGGCATCGAGCACCAGGAGCTGGACGCCGCCGAGATCCGCCGGCGCTTCCCGCAGTTCGCCCCGCTGGATGACAGCGCCCGGGGCTACTTCGAACCCGGCGGCGGCTTTGTCCGCCCGGAACGCTGCATCGATGCGCAACTGACCCGGGCCCGGCAACTGGGGGCAACCCTGATCACCGGTCAGACAGTGCTGGAGCTGGACGCCCAGGATGACGGGGTGCACATCATCAGCGACGGCTCGCGGCTGTTTGCCCGACAGGTCATCGTCAGCGCCGGCATGTGGTCGGCGCAGTTGCTGGGGGCGCCCTTCGATTCGCTGTTGCAGGTGTGCCGCCAGCAGCTGTACTGGTTCCGCCTGGATGAGCCCGAGCGCTACCCGGCCCGCTCCCCGAGCTTCATTCTCCACAGCGCCGATGACGTGGACGCCTGCTACGGCTTCCCGCCGATTCCCGGCGAAGGCAGCGTGAAGATCGCCACCGAGCAGTACAGCGCCAGCAGCCAGCCGGACAGCCTCGACCGCCAGCCCAGCAGCGCCGACGCCCAGCGCCTGTTCCACAAACTGATCGCCCCCCATATCGCCGGGCTGGCCCCCGAGTTGGTGAAGGCCAGTGTCTGTGCCTACACCGTGACCCCGGATTCGGGGTTCATCATCGACCGCCACCCGCGCCTGGCCAATGTCACCGTGGTCAGCGCCTGTTCCGGCCATGGCTTCAAGCATTCGGCGGCGATTGGCGAAGCCCTGGCCCAGCAGCACGTGGACGGTTGCAGCGAAATCGACCTGGAAAGTTTCTCCCTGCACCGCTTCAACTGACGGCAACGGCCCCTTTATCGGCGCCGTGGTGAAAAAAAATCCTCGGGGTGACGTTTTTCGCCGTTTATCTGCCGTTTTCAGCCTTGCTGGTTGGCCGAGTCTCTACGATTCTTTAGAAACCCCTCAGGGCGGCGCATCGCCGCCCCACGTAGAACAACCGGAGCGCCCCATGAAGAGCGTCGCAGAACTGCTGAAACTCAAGGCCAAGCACAACCAGCAAGTGCACACCATCGCCCCGCACCAGATGGTCCTGGAGGCGCTGATGGTGATGGCCGAGAAAAACGTCGGCGCCTTGCCGGTGCTGGAGAATGGCGTGGTGGTCGGGGTCATCAGCGAGCGCGACTACGCGCGCAAGCTGGTACTCCACGGGCGCTCCTCGGTGGGCACCCCGGTCAGCGCGATCATGAGCTCGCCGGTAATCACCGTGGACTCGCACCAGAGCGTGGACACCTGCATGAACATCATGACCGACAGCCACCTGCGCCACCTGCCGGTGGTGGAAAACGGCCAGTTGCTGGGCCTGCTGTCCATCGGCGACCTGGTCAAGGAAGCGATCGCCGAACAGGCCGACCTGATCCGCCAGCTGGAGCAGTACATCCGCGGCGAATGACCCCAGGCCCTGCGCCGCCCTGGCTCACAGGGCGTCACCCGCCGTGAAGAATTGCCGCCCATCGCTCTTGAGCAGATCCAGCAGGGCCTGGGCTGCGGGCGACAGGTAGCCTTCGGCGCGTACCAGCACCACGATGCTGCGGCGCATGCAGGTTTGCGCCAGGGGCACTTCCCGCAGGTGGGCAATGCCCTTGAAGTCGTCCAGGGTTTCCCGGGCCAGAAAACTCAGCAGCCCGGTCTTGGCGATCAGGCGCGGCAACAGGGAGATGGTGTTGGTCTCTATCTGCACCGAGGGCAGCGGCAGCTCATGGCTCTGGAACACGTTGTCGATCCAGCGTCGCGCCGACACCCGGGTGCCCGGCAGCACCCAGCGGTAGGCGCACAAGTCGCGCAGGCGCATGGGCGTGGCGAATATCGGGTGGTCGCGGCTGGCCACCACCACCGCCCGGTCTTCGAACAGGGTGTGGTGGCTCAGGTGCGGGTCGCCTTCGAACATCGGGCAGATGACCATGTCCAGGCGCCCGGAGCGCAGGGACTCGCGCAACAGGTCGTCCTGGCCGATCACCAGGTTCAAGGTGATGTCCGGGGCCCGCTCCAGCAAGGTGGCGGTCATCTGCGGCAGCAGGTGTTCGGCCATGCTGGCGGCACAGCCCAGGCGGATGTTGCCGAGCACGCCGCTGGCGAAGTCCCGCACCTCGCGGTGGGTCTCGGCGATGTTCTGCTGCAGTTGCCGGCTGCGCCGCTGCAGCAACTCACCCACGGCGGTGAGCTTGATGCCGCGGCCTTCACGCTCGAACAGCTTGGTGCCGAAGGACTCCTCCAGGCGCTGGATGCTCTTGGTCAGCGCCGGCTGGCTGCGGTTGAGCTTCTGCGCCGCCCGGCCCAGGTGGCCGAGCTCGGCGATGGTGTCGAAATAGGTCAGGTCGCGCAGGTCCATGATCGATCAACAATAGTTATGAGTTGATCACAATTAGAAACTGGACTTGATCAATCGCGCTATCAATAATTTGCTCCGGCGCAGGTTTTACCGCTCCCGCAACAGGAGTGGCCAGCGTCTTGGAGAGTCGTCCCTTGTCGCCATCGCTTCGTCTATCCCTGAATACCTGGCCCCAGGCGCTGCAATGGCCGGCCTGGCTGTTGCTGGCCGGCATCAGCGGCCAGTTGCTCAAGTACCTGGAGATTCCCGCCGGGCAGTTTCTCGGGCCGATGCTCACGGCGATCCTGTTTGGCGTGTGCGGTGCCAGCATCCGCGTGCCGCGCCTGGCGTTTCGCCTGGGCCAGGGCTCGGTGGGTATGCTCGCCGCCCACTCCATGACCCTCGCCGTGCTCACGGCCATGCTCCAGTCCTGGCACGTGATGCTGGTGGCCACCCTGCTCACCGTCAGCCTCAGCGCCCTGGTGGGCCTGGTGCTGGTGCGCTTCGGCGCGATTGCCGCCAGCACCGCGGCCTGGGGCACGGCGCCCGGTGCGGCCTCGGCCATGGTGTCGATGGCCGACGAGTTCGGCGCCGACTCACGGGTGGTGGCCACCATGCAGTACGTGCGGGTGGTGTGCGTGGTGATGGTCGGGGCCTTCGTCAGCCACTGGATCGGCGCTCCGGCCAGCGGCAGCGAGGCCCACGCCAGCCAGATGGCCCTGCACGGCATGAGCCTGCCGAATGTTGGCCTGAGCATCGTGGCGATCGTCTGCGGTGTGCTCCTGGGTTCGCGGGTGCCTGCCGGGGCCCTGCTGGTGCCGCTGCTGCTGGGCGGCGCGCTGCAGGTCAGCGGGCTGTTGCAGATCAGCCTGCCGTCCTGGCTGCTGGCCTGCGCCTACGGCGCCATCGGCGGCTATATCGGCCTGCGCTTCGACCGCCCGACCCTGAGCTATGTGTTCGGCCACCTGCCGGCGATGATCGGCGGCGCCCTGCTGCTGATCGCCCTCTGTGCCCTCTCTGCCTGGGGGCTGGCCCTGTGGATGGGCAAGGACTTTCTCTCGGTCTACCTGGCCACCAGCCCCGGCGGCCTGGACGCCATGGCGATCATCGCGGTGGACACCCATTCGGATGTCGGCCTGGTGCTGGCGATGCAGACCCTGCGCCTGTTCGCGGTGATTGTCAGCGGCGCGTTTTTCGCCCGGCTGATCATCAAGTGGTCGCGATAGGTGCCGGAGCAAGCTCCCCTGCCCCCCCTACAGCGCTTGCCCTTGATTGATCGGCATCAGCACCCAAGGCACATTTTTTAACAACCTGAAATAGTAAATCCAAGCGGTGTGAAACCTGCCCCTGCTCGCCGCCAGCCTTCCAGGCTGGGGCTTTGCACGGATTCCACAGCCTCTTGGGGGCGATTCGCAAAGCCTGCCCCCAGGTCTTTCCTTGACGATTAAGAAACGTCTTGCCGTCAGCTCTTGTTAAGATCGCGCACATTTGCGTGAAGATTTGATGACAGGCAGGTTATTTGTGAAGTTGATCCGTCGTTGCCTACAACACCCTCTTGCACCCCTGTGCGCCCTGTTCGGCCTGCTGTTGCTGCTGCCCATGGGCGCGCGCCTGGCCCTGGGCTGGTCCAACCCGCTGGGCTATCTGTCGGACCTGGCCAGCGCCAGCCTGCTGACCGTACTCCTGTACCGCCGGCCCTGGTGGCTGGCGCTGCCGGTGCTGCTGGTCTGGGCCCTGCTGACCCTGGTCAGCGCCGAGCTGGTAAGCGCCGTGGGGCGCATGCCCAACCTCGCCGACCTGCACTACCTGGTGGATCCGCAGTTTGTCGGCAACTCCACCGGCGGCGGCCTGACCCACCCGGACCTGGGCCTGGCGTTGTTGCTGGGGCTGGTGCTGTGGCTGGTGGTCCAGTGCGCCCACCGCGGGGTGCGCCCCCCGGCACTACCGCGCCATAGCTGGAGCCTGCCGGTGCTGTTGCTGGTGGCCCACGGCGGCATCCAGTACCTCAAGCCCAGCGAAGCCGACCAGTGGCAACTGTTCAACCTGCCCCACCAGGCCCTGGCCACCGCCACCGGCCAGGCGCAGATGCAGGTGGAGGACTGGCTGCAAGGCGACGTCGCCGATGTCCCACCGCCCATGGCCGGGCTCACCCGCCTGGACCTGGAAGGCCAGCCGCTGCTGCCCAGCGCAGGCCGCGCGCGCAACGTGCTGCTGATCACCCTCGAAGGCATTCCCGGGGCCTATATCCGCACCAACCGCGAAGCCCTGAACAGCCGCTACCAGGAAGACCTGATGCCCAAGCTCAGCGCCTGGGCCGAGCGCGGCATGAACACCCCGGACTACGTGCTGCACAGCCACCAGACCATCCGCGGCCTGTACGCCATGCTCTGCGGCGACTACGACAAGCTCGACAACGGCACCCCCAAGGGCGTCGAGATGCTCACCCAGAGCCAGCGCAACCAGGCCTGCCTGCCGGCGCAGATGCACAAGTTCGGCTTCAACACCCACTACCTGCAGGGCGCCGGCCTGCGCTTCATGGCCAAGGACAAGATCATGCCGCACATCGGCTTCGATTCGACCCACGGCCTGGAGTGGTTCAAGAACGACAACTACCTGGAGTTCCCCTGGGGCAAGGACGACAAGGCCTTCTTCGAAGGCGCCCTGGGCTACGTCGACCAGTTGAAGAAGAACAAGAAGCCGTGGATGCTCACCCTGCTGACCGTCGGCACCCACCAGCCCTACTCGGCGCCCGAGGACTACCTGGAGCGCTATGAGACGCCGAAGCAGGCCGCCGTGGGCTACCTGGACGACGCCATCGACCAGTTCCTCACGGGCCTGGAGCGCAAGGGCGTGCTCAAGGATACCCTGGTGATCATTACCTCCGATGAGTCCCACGGCATCGACGGCGTGCGCCTGGCTTCGTCCTGGGGCTTCAACCTGATGCTCGCCCCGGACCAGGACCTGCTGCCCCATCTCAAGTCCGGCACCTACGGCCACGTCGACCTCAGCGCCTCGGTGCTGGACTACTTCGGCCTGCCGGTGCCCGCCAGCCTCAGTGGCCGCTCGCTGTTGCGCGACTATGCCCAGGGCCGGGAAATCATGTCCTACACCAACGGCAAGCTGCGCTACCACGATGGCCAGGGCACCTTCACCGAGTGCGACTTCCAACAGCGCTGCCGCTACTACGCCAGCCCCGGTTTCATCGCGGACAGCGCCAGCCTGCAAGGCCAGTACAGCGGCCTGCGGGCCCGGCAGATCAGCGCGCGTGCGGCGAACCTGGACCGCAGCCTGCTGCAGTCGCCGCTGAACCAGCACTACCAGTTCGGCAGCCCGGCGATCATCCCGCTGCAGGCGCAGATCAAGGACGACTGGGCCGACAACCTGATCGGCGCCCAGTACCTGGAAATGCCCAAGGGCTCCCAGACCCGGGTGCGCTTCACCGTGCGCTCCGCCGACCCGCAGCAAAATGCCTACATCCTGCTCAAGGGCAAGGAACTGGAACAGGACGTGCCCCTGGGCCTGCCGGAAGAAATGCTGGTCACACCCGACCAGCCGTTGCAGATGGACTTCAGTTTCGACAACCCGGAAACCCGCAAGGCCTTCTCCTTCCACCTGCTGGGCTATGGCCTGGGAGCGGTGGAGGTCAGCGACTTCAGCGTCATCACCGAGTTGCCGGGGCAGACCGAAAGCGACGACCCCGAAGAAGACAGCAACGCCCACTCCAGCTGACCCCTGCCGCACGCCGAGCCGCCCCCCTTAGGGCGATGCTCGGCGCGCCCTTCTGCAAGCCCCGCAAAAATATTTCCCTGTACATGAAACTTTTTTTGTACAGGAAAAGTCGGACCGTTGATGTCATTTAAGCATCATTGAGCTATCACGCTGCCTCATCGAGGCACGCCCCTGTGAAGCATTCAGTCAACGGTTTAGGAGCGGTCCTTCCTATGTTTTCCAATCTGAGCATTTCGCAAAAGCTCTATGCCGGTTTCGGCGTCGTCCTGCTGATCCTCCTGCTGCTGGTGCTGGCGGCCCTGCGCGGCTTCGATCAAGTCAGCAGCAGCGTCAAAAGCACCATCCACAGCCATGAAGTGCTGAACCAGTCCGACGCCCTCTTGCGCAGCCTGATCAATATCGAGACCGGCATGCGCGGTTATGCCCTGACCGGTCGCGACAGCTTCCTCGAACCTCTGGAACAAGGCGAAAAAGCCTTTACCGACTACTACGCCCGGATCAAGAGCAGCACCGCCGACAACCCCGAGCAGCAGGCGCGCCTGGAGCGACTCAAGGCCCTGCACGACCAGTGGCTGCGCGAGGACATCCAGGGCAACCTGGCCCTGCGCCGGGCGATCAATGCCGGGACTCAGCCGGCCAGCGCCATGGCCGAGCAGATCAGCGCCGGCCGCGACAAGGCCAAGATGGACGCCATGCGCCAGCTCACCAGTGAGTTGCGCGAAGCGGAAAAAAGCCTGCAGGACGCCCGCAGCCAGGCCATGGACAACGCCAAGGCTTCGGCCCTGGCGATCCTGCTCGGCGGCGGCATGCTGGCGGCACTGCTGGCCATGCTCGTTGCCTGGTCGCTGTCGAGCAACCTGGTGGGACGCATCCGCCAGTCCGTGGAAGTGGCCGAGGCCATCGCCGCCGGCCACCTGGACAACCGCATCAGCACCCAGGGGCGCGATGAAGTCAGCGAGCTGCAGCAGGCATTCGCCGCCATGCAGGAACGCCTGCGGTCGATGATCAGCCAGATCAAGCTGGGAGCCGAGCAACTGGTGAGCGCCTCCCAGAGCATTTCCAGTGCCTCGCTGCAGCTCTCGGCATCGGCCCAGGAACAGTCCCACTCGGCCTCATCCATGGCCGCCACGGTGGAAGAGCTGACGGTGAGCATCAACCATGTGGCGGACAACGCCGGGGACGCTCATGCCCTGTCCAGCGAATCCGGGCGCCAGTCCGAGGAAGGCGGCAGCGTGATCCAGGACACCCTGGGCAGCATGCGCCTGATCGCCGAGACCGTGCAGGCTTCGGCCACCCAGATCGGTGAACTGGGCCAGCATGCCGAACAGATCTCCAGCATTGTCAGTGTGATCAAGGGCATCGCCGAGCAGACCAACCTGCTGGCCCTCAATGCGGCCATCGAGGCCGCCCGGGCCGGCGAGCAAGGCCGTGGCTTTGCCGTGGTCGCCGATGAAGTGCGCCTGCTGGCCCAGCGCACGGCCAATTCGACCCAGGAGATCACCGAGATGGTCGACAAGATCCAGCTGGGCACCCGGGAAGCGGTGAGCAGCATGGACGTCGGAGTCAATCAGGTGAAAAGCGGCGTCGAACAGGCCCAGCAGGCGGGCGAGGCGATCGTCAATATCCGCACCTCCTCCGGCAATGTGGTGCGGGTGGTGGACCAGATCTCCCTGGCCCTGCGGGAACAGACCGCCGCCAGCCAGGATGTGGCGCGCAACGTCGAGCGCATTGCCCAGATGTCCCAGCAGAACAGCCAGGCCGTGGAAGAAACCACCGAGACCGCCCGCTCCCTGCAACAACTGGCGCAGAACCTGGAGCAGCAGGTGAACGTGTTCAGGCTGTAGGTCTGGAGCCCTCACCGGGGCGACCGCCCAGGCATCGACGCAAAACCCTGGCATCCCCAAGGTTTTGCGTTTATTCCTGATAACCGTCCCCTCTACAGACGAGCGCAGCCCATGATCGATCGCCCCACTGCCCCGCCGCTCGAACAACTCGCCGCCGCCCTGCACGGCAAGCCGTTCATGGTCCTCACCGGCGCCGGTATCAGCACCCCGTCGGGGATCCCCGACTACCGCGACAGCGAGGGCGTGCGCCGTGGCCGCCAGCCGATGATGTACCAGGAATTCCTCGCCCAGCCCGAAGCCCGTCGGCGCTACTGGGCCCGGGCCATGCTCGGCTGGCCGCGCATTCGCCAGGCCCGGCCGAATGCCGCGCACCAGGCGTTGGCGCAATTGCAGGCCGCAGGCCGGATCGCCGGGGTGATCACCCAGAATGTCGATGCCCTGCACGACGAGGCCGGCAGCCTGGAGGTCATCGAGCTCCACGGCAGCCTGCAGCGGGTCTTGTGCCTGGACTGCGGCCAGCGCAGCCAGCGGGAGGCCATCCAGCAGCAACTGGAGGCGCACAACCCTTACCTGGCCGGCGTTGACGCGGTGCAGGCGCCGGACGGCGACACCCTGCTGGACCCGGCCTTCGAGGAACGCTTCCAGGTGCCCCATTGCCCCTACTGCAATGGCTCGCGATTGAAACCCGATGTGGTGTTCTTCGGCGAGAACGTGGCCGCGGCCACCGCGGCCCGGGCCTTGAGCGCCGTGCACGAAGCCGCAGGCCTGCTGGTGGTGGGTTCGTCGCTGATGGCCTATTCGGCGTTCCGCCTGTGCCGCGCCGTGGCCGAGCAAGGCAAGCCGCTGCTGGCCATCAACTTCGGCAAGACCCGCGCCGACGAGCTGCTGGACCTCAAGCTCGGCGAGCCCTGTGACCTGTTGCTGCCCCAGTTGGCCGAACGCCTGCTGCGTTGAGCCTCAGAGTAGCGCCAGGCGCTGGCCGAGGTTTTCCTCGCGCAGGATGTCGAACAGCGCCTGGGCCGCGGTGGACAGTTCGTCCCCCGGCTTGGTCAGTACACCAATGGCCCGCTCCACCACCGGATCGTGCAGGGTCAGGCAGTGCCCGCCCAGCTCGCGCATCTGCTGGGCGCACAACGCCGGCACCGCACTCACCCCCAGGCCGCTGGCGACCATGCGCCCCACGGTCGCCAACTGGTGGCTTTCAAACTCCACCGGCAGTTGCACGCCCCGTGCCCGCAGGTGATCTTCGAGCATCACCCGCACCGTGGACGGCCGCTGCAAGGTGATGAAGGGCTCCTGCAACAGCGCCTGCCAGTCGATCTCGCTGCGCCGGGCCAGGGGCGAATCCCGGGGCACCACGGCGACAAAGCGGTCGATGTACAGCGGGGTGAACACCAGCGAGGTGCTGTCCTGGGGCTCGAACGCCACCCCCAGCTCCACCTCGCGATCACGGACCATCTCCAGCACCTGCTCGTTGACCACGTCGTTGACCGTGACGTTGACCTGGGGATAGCGGGCCCGAAAGTGCTTGAGGATCGGCGGCAGCAGGTTGCCGGCAAAGGACGGCATCGCCGCCAGGGTCACCCGGCCTCGCTGCAGGGTGAAACGCTGGCGCAGTTCGTCCTCGGCGTTGTCCCAGTCGGCGATCAGACGCCGCGCCAGGGGCAGCAGGGCCTCGCCTTCCGGGGTCAGGGCCACATTGCGCGTATTGCGCGTGAACAGGCGCCCACCCAGGCCTTCCTCCAGCGCCTTGATCGTCAGGCTCAGGGCCGACTGCGACAGGTGCAGCCGTTCGCAGGCCAGGGCAAAGCTCAAACTGTGGGCCACGGCCAGAAATGCCCGTATCTGTTTAACCGTCATCTGCCATTCTCTTGGGTGTATGCCGCCCTGGATTATGCTGCTTTTCCAATCAATCAACCTTAAAAATCAACTTAACAAATCAATCCCGCAGCGCAACACTGGCCCGCAAACGGCTGGCCAGCCGCCAACGAACAAGAAAGAGGAAGGTGCAAATGGCAGGTTTCGACAAGCGCGTGGCGTCCTACGAGGAAGCCCTGGAAGGTCTGCAAGACGGCATGACCGTGATCGCCGGCGGCTTCGGCCTGTGCGGTATCCCCGAAAACCTGATCGCCGAGATCAAGCGCCGCGGTACCCGCGACCTGACCGTGGTGTCCAACAACTGCGGGGTCGACGGTTTCGGCCTGGGCGTGCTCCTGGAAGACCGCCAGATCAGCAAGGTGATCGCTTCCTACGTGGGTGAAAACGCCCTGTTCGAGAAGCAGTTGCTCAGCGGCGAGATCGAAGTGGTACTGACCCCACAGGGCACCCTGGCGGAAAAAATGCGCGCCGGCGGCGCCGGGATCCCGGCCTTCTTCACCGCCACCGGCGTCGGCACCCCGGTGGCCGACGGCAAGGAGACCCGCGAATTCAAGGGCCGCACCTACCTGATGGAAGAGTCCATCACCGGTGACTTCGCCATCGTCAAGGGCTGGAAGGCCGACCACTTCGGCAACGTGGTCTACCGCCACACCGCACAGAACTTCAACCCCCTGGCGGCCACCGCCGGCAAGATCACCGTGGTCGAAGTGGAAGAAATCGTCGAACCGGGCGAGCTGGACCCGACGCAGATCCACACCCCCGGCATCTACGTCGACCGGGTCATCTGCGGCACCTTCGAGAAGCGCATCGAACAGCGCACCGTGCGCAAGTGATCGCCCTTCCCCAGCCCGACTAAAAGGACAACAAACATGGCTCTTACCCGCGAACAAATGGCTCAGCGCGTCGCCCGCGAACTGCAGGACGGCTTCTACGTCAACCTCGGCATCGGCATCCCGACCCTGGTGGCCAACTACATCCCCGACGGCATGGAAGTCATGCTGCAGTCGGAAAACGGCCTCCTGGGCATGGGCGCCTTCCCCACCGAGGACGAAGTCGACGCCGACATGATCAACGCCGGCAAACAGACGGTCACCGCGCGCATCGGCGCCTCGATCTTCTCGTCCGCCGAATCCTTCGCGATGATCCGCGGCGGCCATATCGACCTGACCGTGCTCGGCGCCTTCGAAGTGGACGTGCAGGGCAACATCGCCTCGTGGATGATCCCCGGCAAGCTGGTCAAGGGCATGGGCGGCGCCATGGACCTGGTGGCCGGTGCCGAGAACATCATCGTCACCATGACCCACGCCTCGAAAGACGGCGAATCCAAATTGCTCAGCCGTTGCAGCCTGCCGCTGACCGGCGCCCAGTGCATCAAGCGCGTGCTCACCGACCTTGCGTACCTGGAGATCGAGAACGGCGCCTTCATCCTCAAGGAGCGCGCCCCCGGGGTCAGCGTCGAGGAAATCGTCAGCAAGACCGCCGGCAAGCTGATCGTGCCGGACCACGTGCCTGAAATGCAGTTCGCCTGAGGAGCCCCATCATGCAAGACGTCGTAATAGTTGCCGCCACCCGCACCGCCGTGGGCAGTTTCCAGGGCTCCCTGGCGAACATTCCCGCCGTTGACCTGGGCGCCGCGGTCATCCGCCAATTGCTGGCCCAGACCGGCATCGACCCGGCCCAGGTCGACGAAGTGCTCATGGGCCAGGTGCTCACCGCCGGCGCCGGGCAGAACCCCGCCCGCCAGGCCGCGATCAAGGCCGGCCTGCCCCACGCGGTACCCGCCATGACCCTGAACAAGGTCTGCGGCTCCGGCCTCAAGGCCCTGCACCTGGGCGCCCAGGCCATCCGCTGCGGCGATGCCGAGGTGATCATCGCCGGCGGCCAGGAAAACATGAGCCTGTCCAACTACGTGCTGCCCGGCGCCCGCACCGGCCTGCGCATGGGCCACAGCCAGATGATCGACTCCATGATCAGCGACGGCCTGTGGGATGCCTTCAACGACTACCACATGGGCATCACCGCCGAGAACCTGGTGGAGAAATACGGCATCAGCCGTGAAGCCCAGGACGCCTTCGCCGCCGCTTCCCAACACAAAGCCGCAGCAGCCATCGAGGCCGGGCGCTTTGTCGACGAGATCACCCCGATCCAGATTCCCCAGCGCAAGGGCGAGCCGCTGACCTTCGCCACCGACGAGCAGCCACGCCCCGGCACCACCGCAGAAGCCCTGGCCAAGCTCAAGCCGGCGTTCAAGAAAGACGGCAGCGTCACCGCCGGCAACGCCTCGGCGCTGAACGACGGCGCTGCCGCGGTGATGCTGATGAGCGCCAGCAAGGCCCGGGCCCTGGGCCTGCCGGTGCTGGCAAAAATTGCTGCCTACGCCAACGCCGGCGTCGACCCGGCGATCATGGGCATCGGCCCGGTCTCGGCCACCCGCCGCTGCCTGGACAAGGCCGGCTGGACCCTGGACCAGCTGGACCTGATCGAAGCCAACGAAGCCTTCGCCGCGCAGTCGCTGTCGGTGGCCAAGGAACTGGAATGGGACGCCAGCAAGGTCAACGTCAACGGCGGTGCGATCGCCATCGGCCACCCGATTGGTGCATCGGGCTGCCGGGTGCTGGTGACCCTGCTGCATGAAATGATCAAGCGTGATGCCAAAAAGGGCCTGGCCACCCTGTGCATCGGCGGCGGCCAGGGCGTGGCCCTGGCGATCGAGCGCTAACCTTCGCGCAAAACCGCCCTCCTTGTAGGAGCTGGCTTGCCAGCGAAGGCGCCCGCGAGAGCGCTTTCGCCAGCAAGCTGGCTCCTACGGGCAAGGCGTGCGCAGGATGCTCTTTGCCAGCGAGTTTTTCCCGCTACGCCAGGTCCAGCTGTACGCCATCCACGGCACCATCGACCGTCCATTGGCGGGCCCAGTCGCTGTCTTGAACCACACTGCTATGGCCCTGGTAGACGACGCTCAATTGGGCAGCCTGGGCAGCATTGGCATTGCAGATCAGATACAGGTCGGCACTGGCATCCGCTTGCAGGACATAAAGAACCACGTTGCCCTGGGCAGGTATGTTGACGTTGGCCAGGTTGTTGCCCTGGGCGGTATTCCTGATGGCAACTTGCTGTGCAGCGGCGGTGTTGTTGCGTGCGTGAATGGCAATAGGCATTTTATTTGACTCCAGAACTGGTCAGGGGGTTGAGTCGCTACGGTCCGGGCCTGCACCTGAGGCTTGCCACAAGATCAGCCGACCGCAGGGCTATCCTCGGTAACTGTCCGCCGCCATACGAGAGGGACATGTTTCCCTGAAGCGCCAACGCGCCCTCTTCACCAACAAGCTGAACATTGGGCCACGCCCCCCATCAGCCTGAGCGATTCACCCCCTGCCCTCCCTGCACTATCCGCCCGACCTGCTCTTGCAGTGCCTTGGCCTGGGTGCGCAGGGCTTCACTGAAACCCTCGACAAAACTCGACGAGGGCCGGTAATCCGGGCGGATCAGCATCACCCGATAGGGCACCGACAGCTGCAACGGTCGGATCGCCAGGCCGCGCCCGGCCTCTTCCATGGCACTCAAGGGGTTGATGATCGCCACCCCGAGCCGCTGGCGCACCATGGCGCACACCGAAGCTGCATTGGTGGTTTCCACCACTATCCGGCGATCCACCCCGGCCTGGCGAAAATGCTCATCCAGGGTCTGGCGGTAGATATCCAGGCCCGAGAGGTTGATGAAGTCCTGGCCGCGAAAATTCGCAAGCGCCAGCCGCGGCCTGGCCAGCAGCGGATGGTCGTCCGCGAGGATGCAGACCATGTCGGCGCAGAACAGCAGTTCGCCCTGGGTGCCCCGGGGCAGGTGCTCGCTTTCGGTCAGGCCCAGGTCATGGCGCTGGGCGCTCAGGGCCTCTTCCAACAGCGGCGATTCCTGGGCGGTGATGCTCAGGCCGATGCCCGGGTGCTGCGCCTGGAACTGCTTGCACACCGGCGGCAGCAGGGTCTGGGAGAACAGCGGCAGGCAGCTCAGGCTCAACTGGCCATGCTCGAAACGGCGGATCGACTGGGCCACGCTGTTGATCCGCTCCAGCCCCACATAGGCCCGCTCGACTTCCTCCAGCAACAGCAGGGCCTGGGCCGTGGGCAGCAGGCGCCCGCCTTCACGATCGAACAGGCGCAAGCCGGAAAGCGTTTCCAGCCGGGCCAGCTCGCGACTCACGGTGGGCTGCGAAGTAAACAGCAGGCGCGCGGCGCCGGTGACGCTGCCGGCCTGCATGATGGCGCGGAACACTTCGATGTGCCGCAGGGAGATGTCCATGGCGGGAAACTCGCTTAATCAACCAGCCCATATCAGATATGAATATCTTGGCAAAGAATAGATATTTTCTTGAATAGCCGCCAACGGGCATGCTGCCTCCATTCCCACTGATCACAGATTGCATTCGCCATGGCCATTCCATTTTCCCCCGCTCAACTTGTCGCCGCCGCCCGCCAGTACGGCACTCCACTGTGGTGCTATGACGCTGCCACCATCCAGGCGCGCATCGCCCAGTTGCAGGCGTTCGACGTGGTGCGCTACGCCCAGAAGGCCTCGTCCAACCTGCACCTGCTGCGCCTGATCCGCGAGGCCGGGGTACGGGTCGATGCGGTGTCCCTGGGGGAAATCGAACGCGCCCTGCTGGCCGGCTTCAGCCCGGTGGATGCCGGCATCGTCTTCACCTGCGACCTGTTCGACGAGGCCACCCTGGCCCGGGTGGTGGAACTGCAAGTGGAAGTCAACGCCGGCTCCATCGACATGCTCCGCCAGTTGGGGGAGAAATCCCCGGGGCACCGGGTCTGGCTGCGGATCAACCCGGGCTTCGGCCACGGCCACAGCCGCAAGACCAACACCGGTGGCGAAAACAGCAAGCACGGCATCTGGCACGACCAGATGAGCGAAGCCCTGGCGGTGATCCGCCAGCATGGCCTGCACCTGGTGGGCCTGCACATGCACATCGGCTCCGGGGTCGACTACGACCACCTGGAACAGGTGGGCGCAGCCATGGTGGCGGCGGTGAAATCCCTGGACCACGACCTCGAGGCCTTCTCCATCGGCGGCGGCCTGTCCACCCCCTACCGCGAGGGCGACACCCCGGTGGACGTGCAGCGTTACGCCAATGCCTGGAAAGTGGCGCGCCAGGAGATCGAGGCCTACCTGGGCCACGGCGTGCGCATGGAGATCGAACCGGGGCGCTTCCTGGTGGCCGAGGCCGGCTGCCTGGTCAGCGAAGTGCGGGTGGTGAAGACCGCCGGCCAGCATCACTTCGTGCTGGTGGACACCGGGTTCAACGACCTGATGCGCCCGGCCATGTACGGCGCCTACCACGGCATGAGCCTGCTGGACGCCGCCGGCAACCCGGTGGAGCGCCCGCAACAGCTGACCGTGGTCGGCGGCCCGCTGTGCGAGTCCGGCGACATCTTCACCCAGGACGACGAATGCCTGACCCCGCGCCCCCTGCCCCAGGCCCGGGTCGGCGACCTGCTGGTACTGCACGACACCGGCGCCTATGGCGCCAGCATGTCCTCCAACTACAACAGCCGCCCGCTGCTGCCGGAGGTGCTGTTCGAGAACGGCCAGCCGAAACTGATCCGCCGCCGCCAGCCACTGGCGGACCTGCTGGCGCTGGAACTGGGGCTGTAAGCCGCCCTTGGGTACTGATCGGCAAAGGGACACAGGGCACCCAGGCCCTGTGTTCGCCCAACCGCGTGTTCGAGGCGCCCCCCCCGCCCTGGCAGCACCGAAAGTGCTTGTCCAGCCCGTTCCATGGACAACGCTCCCCCCTTGAACTAAGAGTTAGGAGCCAGGAGTTCCTGGGCAAGGGAGAGCGCCATGTGCGAAGCAGACAGGGGCAAGAAAGAGCCTGGCAAGAGCGAGGGCGGCAGCGGGCTCACCTCGATCCTCAACCTCATTCCCAGCGTCTATTACGATCTGATTGCGCGGATCTGCCCGGGCATGGCGTTCTGGATCGTCCTGGCCTTCAAGTACCCCCACGAACAGCTGCAACCCCCCGATATTCTCGGCGGCGCCCTGTTGTTCGTGCTGATCATCCTCAGCTACGTGTCCGGTATCGTCTTCACCGGCTTCGCCCCGCTCTGGGACTGGCTATCCATCGCTACGCTGAACCGCTGCAGGTTCCTGGCGGCGCTGGTAGGCCTGGCAGATGCCCCGGCATCCTCCAGCTTCGCCAGGTGGAAGGCGGTGACCAGGCAACTGGATGAAGTCATCCAGGCAGATGACGGCGCCGGCAAGACCCTGGTCAAGGCGATGGCGGAGGTCAGCCTCTGCCAGAACCTGTTGACCGGCTGTATCGCCCTGGCCCTGATCGAAATCGGCTTCAGCGCCTGTGGGGCGCTGTCCATGGCCCAGCATCCCGGGTTCAACGGCTTTAGCGCCCTGGCCCTGCTCGTGGCGATGTACATGCGCCAGATGATGTTTCTCGGGCGGGTGAGCCATCTGCACCAACTCCATGTGACAGGCCACTAGAGCAGGTGCGCCCGGGCCAGCCCCGCTACCAGGGCATCAGTTGCAGCCGCTCCGGCTGGTCGTTGACGCTATCGTCCTGCTTGCTGTCACCAGGCGCACAAGCGTTCCAACTGGCCGGGTTCGGCCGGGTGCAGTGAGGGTCGGCCCAGCAGGTGGTTGTCCTGCAGGGCGCCGGGCACATCATCGACAAAGCGCTGGGTACGGGTATCCAGCACGAAGAACGGATAGTTGGAACAGGAAAAGTCGTAGAACAGCTGCTTGACCGAACGGTGCTTGAGGTACTGATCGTTGCCGGACATCGCACGGCTCTGCACATAGCTGTCCTCGAAGCGCGGCCCATGGCTCCACTGGTAGCTCATGTAGGCGCCCATCGCCCAGTTGAACAGGGTGCGCTTGCTACCGTTCTTGTCGATGCGGTCCTGCGTTCAGTTGTCCTCGATCTCGTGGTCGTCGAGGATCATGTAGGTGGGTTTGTGCGCCAGCAGACGACTGATGAAGGGCGAGCCGGCCTCCTCGGACAGCCGGTTGCGCCCGGCGCTGAGCAAGGCCAGCAGCATCAGCAGCGCCGCTACGCCAAAGGTCCAGTGCATGCCGCGGGACACTGCCTCGACGCCGGCCTGCGGCCCCGAGCCCCAGGCGAACAGTGCGCCCATGGCCGCCGCGCCACTGATCAGCCCGAGGTTGCGCGACAGGCTCAGCAACCCCGCCGTCAGCCCGCGCTGCTGCGGCGCCACATCACGCATCACCAGGCTGTTGTTGGCCGCCTGGAACAGCGCGTAGCTGGCGGTGGCCAGGGCCAGCGGCAGCAGGTAGCCTGCCAGCCCCAGGCTCCGGGGCAGCAGCGCCAGCAGGCCCAGGCCGCCACACAACCCCAGCAGGCCGAGCCGGGACAGCGGCCGGGCACCATAACGGTCCACCAGACGCCCGGCGGGGGCGCCGCACAGGGTCGCCACCAGCGGCCCCAGGGACAGGCTCAGACCCACTGCCAGGCTCCCGAGCCCCAGCCCCCGGGCCAGGTAGAACGGCCCCACCACCAGGGTGGTCATGATCACCGTCGACACCAGCAGGCTCAGCCACAGGCTGCAGCGCAGTTGTGGCCGGCGCAGCAGGGCCGGCTGGAACAGCGGCGCGGCGGCCCGGCGCTCGACACGCACCAAGAGCGCGACCCCGACCACGCTGGCCACCAGCAGGCCCAGGTTCAACGGCGCCAGCAAGTTGTGCCCCAGGGTCAGGGCCAGGGCATAGGCGCCCAGGCTCAAGGCCAGCAGCAAGCTGCCCGGCACATCGAAGGCACTGGCCGACGCCACAGGCCGGTCCGGTGGCAGGCAACGCCAGGCCAGTAACAGCGCCACCAATCCCAGGGGCACATTGACCAGGAACATCCAGCGCCAGCCGACGCTGGCCAGTAACAGGCCACCGAGGGCCGGGCCCAGGGTGGTGCCCAGGGCCGACATACTGCCCAGCCAGCCCATCGCGGCCCCGGTGCGGGCCTTGGGCAGCGCGTCACCCACCAGGGCCATGCTCAGGGCCAGCATTACCGCCGCCCCCAGCCCTTGCAGCGTGCGGGCCGCCAGCAGCCAGCCCAGGCCCGGGGCCAGGCCGCAGCACAGCGAGGCCAGGGTGAACAGGGCGATCCCCGCCAGCAGCGCCCGGCGCCGGCCCCACTGGTCCCCCAGGCGCCCGGCGCTGGCGATCAGGGTGGTAATGGCCAGCAGGTAGGCCAGGACAATCCATTGCACCTGCTGGAACGACGCCTCAAGGGTCTGGGCCAGGCTCGGCAGCGCGGCATTGGCGATGCTGGTGTCCAGGGACGGCATCAGCATCGCCAGCGACAGGCTGGCCAGGGCCCGGCGCGCACGGGGCGCCAGGGCTTCCTGGGGGGTGGCTTGGGACTCGGGAATGGGCATCGCACAGGCTCCGGCAAGGTGATGCCCGCCAGCCTAGGGCCAGCCGTGACCAGGCGGAAGGCGCAGCCTTTGCAGTTAATTGATGCATTCAACGCCATGCCAGCTGCCTGCGTGCTAAATTGCGCCGATGTCGACTCCCGATCTGAACCTGCTGCTGACCCTGGACGTACTGCTGGCCGAAGGCAGCGTGGCGCGGGCTGCCCAGCGCCTGCATCTGAGCCCCTCGGCCATGAGCCGGGCGCTGGCCCGCCTGCGCCAGGCCACCGGCGACCCGCTGCTGGTGCGCGCCGGGCGCGGCCTGGTGCCCACCCCTCGGGCCCTGGAGCTGCGCCAGCGCATCGGCCAACTGGTGGCAGACGCCCAGGCCGCCCTGCGCCCGGCCGAGCAGATCGACCTTGGCCGCCTGCAGCGCACCTTCACCCTGCGCAGCCGTGATGGTTTCGTCGAGAATTTCGGCCCGGCGCTGGTCAGTCGACTGCGGGCTGAAGCGCCCGGGGTGCGGGTGCATTTCGTACCCAAGCTGGACCGCGACAGCCAGCCCCTGCGCGATGCCAGCGTCGACCTGGAAACCGCGGTGATCGACGCCGACACCAGCCCCGAGTTGCGTACCCGGGCGCTGTTTCGCGATCGCTTTATCGGCGTGGTGCGCGCCGGCCACCCCTTGAGCCGGGGGCCGGTAAGCCTGGATGCCTACGTGGCTGGCGAACATATCCTCGCCGCCCACCAGGGCCATGCTCATGGGCGCATGGACGAGGCCCTGAAAGCCCTGGGCCTGGAACGACAGATCGTCACCCTGGTCAGCGGTTTTTCCGCCGCCCTGGCCCTGGCCCGGGGTTCGGACCTGATCGCCATGGTGCCCGAGCGCCACACCAGCAACCTGCGGCACGGCCTGCACGGTTTCAGCCTGCCGGTGCCCCTGCCGGAAATGACCATCTCCCTGCTCTGGCACCCGCGCATGGAGGCTGACCCGGCCCATCGCTGGTTGCGCCAGGTGGTGCATGAGCTGTGCAGCCAGAGCGCCCTCCCCGACCATCAGCCCGGCTGATCCACAACTTCATTAGCGAGATCCTGCATGTCTTCCAGCTCCCTGCGCCTGCTCTCCCTGAATCACCTGCCCGCTACCGCCGCGTTGCTCTGGGGGCTGTCCCTGGCAATCGTCCGGGCCTGGCAACCGATAGATTATTTCTGGGAGAACTTCGCCGCCTACTGGCTGCCCCAGGGGCTGATTCTCGGCCTGCTGCTGTGCACCCGGCCCACGCCGGCGCTGTTCACCGGGGTGGCCCTGGCCCTGGCCGCGCACCTGCAACTGTTCTGCCTGTGGATCAGTTCCCCGGAGGGTGCCTTGGGCTGGCTGTTCTATCTGTTCGACTTTCCCGGCGCGCTGATCGGCGCCGCCATCGCCCGCTTCCTGGCCACGCGCGTGGCTCCCGGCAAGCCGTTGATCAATGGCCTGCTGGGGCTCGGCTGGGTGTCCTTGGGGCTGTTGCTGAACTTCAAGCTGATGATGTACAGCCAGATCTGAAACGGGCCGGCGAATGCGGCCCGGGGGGACTGAAACCCGCCCGGGCCACCGACGGTCCGGGCAGGCAATGCCTCAGCGGTGGCCCTGGCTGAGGTTCGACAAGCGCCCGGACAGGGCCTGCATGGCCTCGCTGACCTTGTCCAGGGCCTGGGCGTCCCGGGCGTTGTCCTCGCTGATGCCGTGGATGCGCACCGCCAGTTCGTTGATCTCCTGGGTCACGTGGCTCTGCTGCTGGGCCGCCACGGCAATCTGCTGCGCCCGCTGGGAAATATCGTCGAAGCTGGTCACCGTGCTGGACAGCGCATCCGATGCACCGGACGCCTCGCCCACCGCCTGGCGGGTTCGTGTTTCACCGGCCTGGATCGCCTGCACCGCCTGACGCGAGGCCTGCTGCAAGTCGTTGATCATGCCGCTGATCTCGTTGGCCGAGGTCTGGGTGCGGCCGGCCAGGGTCCGCACTTCGTCCGCCACCACGGCAAAGCCCCGGCCCTGCTCCCCGGCCCGGGCCGCTTCGATGGCGGCGTTCAGCGCCAGCAGGTTGGTCTGCTCGGAGATCGCCTTGATCACATCCAGCACCGCGCCGACCTGCTGGCTGTCCTGCTCCAGGCGCTGGATCACTGCCGCCGCCTCGGCCATTTCCGCGGACAACTGCTGGATCGACTGGCTGTTGGCATCGACCTTGTGCTGGCCCTCCTGCACCACCACCAGGGACTGGCGCGCGGTGTCGGCGCAGTTGTTGGTGTTCTGCGCCACTTCCAGGGCACTGGAGGACATCTCGGTGATGGCCGTGGCCAACTGGGTGTTCTCCTGGCGCTGCTGCTCGGCACGCTGGGCCAGGGTGCTGCTGAGTTGACCCAGGCGCGCGGCTTCGTTCTGCAACTGCCGGGCTTCGCTGGCGATCTTCTGCAGCATTTGCCGCAACTGCCCGGCATAGCGGTTCACCGCGGCGCGCAAGGCGCCGATCTCGTCGGCCCGGGCCACATGCAGCTCGGCGTTGTCGCTGGCCTGGCCACTGCCCAGGGCATCGATCTGCCGGGTGGTTTCTTCCAGTTGGGCAATCAGCTTGTGCCCGGCCAGCCAGGCAAAGAACAGCAGCAGCGCCAGCAACGGCAGGAGGAACAGCAGGATCTCGGTAGTCATGGCCCGGGCCAGGCCGGTGACCTTCTGCTCCGGGGTCACCAGGCCGATGGTCCAGCCGCTGCCGGGCATGCTGAACAGGCTGACCCGCGCCGCTTCCTGCAAGCGTCCGTCCTCGTCCAGGTCCAGGCTGCGCACCTGCCCGGTCGGTGCCGGCTTGGCCAGGGCCTCGGCCACCGGAAGCAACCAGGGTTGCTGCTTGCTCAGGGCGTCGAAGCTGAGCATCTGGCCCCCGCCGCCGGCCTGGGCATCAGGGAAATACAGCACGTTGCCGGCCTGGTCCAGGGCGAAGGCATAGCCGCCGGTGACCGCCCCCTGCTCCTTGAGGAAGCGCGCCAGATCGTCCAGGCGCAGGTCGATGGTGGCGACCCCGGCAAAGGCACCGTCCTGGCGATAGGGCACGCTGCAGGTGGTCATCGGCACCTGGGTCACCGGGTCCTGGTAGGCCTCGGACCACAGGCAACGGCCCGGCGCGCTGTTGCGGGCGCCGGTGTACCAGGCTTCATGGTGATAACCGGCGCTGCCGGCGGCGTTGTAGTCATCGGAGAACGCCAGGGGCCCGGCATCGCTGCGGGCCCAGAAGAAACTGCGGCGCTCCACGCCGGGGGTGAAGGCATTGGGTTCGGGCCAGATGCCGCCCCCGGCGATCGCCTTGTCGCCTTCATGGTCGATCACCTTGGGCAGGGTGGCCATGACCAGCGCCTGCTCCTTGGGCAGCCCTTCCAGCAGGTGGGCCATGCTCGCGGTCACCCCTTCGATGCCCGCCAACTGCAACGCCAGCTGGCGAACGATGGCGCTGCCGGTCTGCTCGATCAGTGCCGAGCTTGCCTCCACCACTTTGGGCTGACCCCGTAAGGTCATCACGGCAAATACCGCCAGCGCCGTGAACAGCAACAGCAACACACTGCCGAGGGTCAAACGATGAGACAGACGAACCGGTAGCAAGGCCATGACGAACTCCATATCAATAGGCATTCAGAGCTTATCGACCGGATGCCTGCTTCCCTTGAACAAAGAGTGATGCCGTTCACTTTTTTTGTCAGCGCAACAGGCGGGAGTACACCTGGAGAGGGGCGACTCAGGCAGCGCTCTCGGTAGCCGGGGCCCTGCCATCCTCGAAACAAGACCCCGGGCTACGGGCAGCCCGGGCCAGGCACGAGAACCGCTACACAACTGGCGGCGCTGGGCGCCTTCAGTCCTGCTTGGCGCCCATGTACAGCTCGAAGTTCTCGATGTAGTCCGTGAGGTTCTCTTCCATCATCAGGCGGAACTCCTCGACGAAATAATCCACCGCCTGCTGCTTGGCCGCCGCCAGCTCCTGGGCATTGCGGCACCCGCAGGCGCTGACCCAGGCGCTGAAACGGGAGTTGGCGTACATCAGCGACGCGCTGGCCTTGCCCCGGCTGCTGTCGGCGATATGGGAGTTGGCCAGCTCGATAACGGCGTCGGCGCGGTTGTAGAAATCCTGGTCGGTGTCATTGGCCACGGGGCGTTCCTCTGGCGGAGTGGGGAAAATAAAGCGCCGGAGTATAAGAGTTTTGTCCTCCTGCACCGACTACTTTCATCCCCAGGCCGCACAAACCGGGCTGCCGGCGAAGGGGCCCATGAGCCTTGCGCCAGGCTGGCAGCCGCTTTCGCTGGCAAGCCAGCGCCTACAGATGGGTGGGCGCCGGCAAGGCTCGCAGCTGTTCGGCCAGCAGGGCTTCACTCTTGCCCTGGGACAGCACCACGCTGTTATTGGCCGCTTGCAGCGCCTGTTGCAGGTGGTGCTCGCCCCGCTGCCGGTCGCCTTCAAGAATGGCTTGCAAGGCCAGGCAACGCGGTCGCAGCCAGGGTGCGTTCCAATCCACTTCGGCGCTCATCGGCGTGTTGTTCAGGGGCGCGGCGTCACGCTGCAGCAAAGCGCGGCAGAACGCCAACTCGCCCCTCAACAACTCGATCAGGCCACTCATGCCGTTCAGTTGCGCCGATCGGGCCGCCAGCAATTGATCCAGTTCCTGCTCCATCTGCACCGCGGCCGGCCAGTCGCCCTGGTCCTGCAGGGCATTGAGGCGGCAGCCGAATGCGACCAGGGGCCCGGGCATGGGGCCTTCGGCCAGGCGCTGAAGATCGTCCACCGGCAATTGTGCGCTGGGCACCCCGGCCACGGTCAGGGCCAACAGGCGTGCCTGGGCCAGCTCCGGACGCTGATCGTCGCGATGCCGGTACCAGCCCAGCAGGAGCATGCCGTCGCTGGGCAATACCCGCCAGGCAGGCATCAGGTTACCCACCCCCATGGCCAGATTGATCACGGCAAACGCCAGGGCAATGGCCCCCGGCACCCCGGGCCAGGACAGCCCAAGCGCCAGGGAAGCGCCGCCCGCCAGCAGATTCAGCAGCGGCCCGCACAGGACCACCAGCATCCACTGCTGCCGCAGCGGCCGTTGCAGATTGCTCGCGGCAATCACATAGCCGCCCAGGCGATTGCGCTTGAGCTGCGGCGCCCAGCGCACCCGCCAGCCGCGCCGCAGCACCTGGATCTCCACGGCGGCCACCCGTACATGCAACACCGGCATCGCGCACCCGCGTGCCCCCAGGTAATGCCCGCCCTCATGCACCACCAACGCGACAACCCCCAACAGCGAAGCCAGGAACATCGCCAGAAAGGGCTGCAACCCGGACTTGATGGTGAACCCCAGCACCAGCGCGGCGATAAACCAGCCACTGAGCAGCACCAGGCGCTGCACAATCGTCAGCAGAGTATTCAAGGCCTTGAGCCAGGTGTTGCCATCCATCGAGTACGTCCCTGAGAGAAAACCGACACTGAACCGGGCGCGCAGACTGCCAGCTTCGCCCCAGGAAACTCAACCGCTGATTCACCTCTCTATCACCCCGCCTCCTAACCGCAGGAGCCGGCTTGCCGGCGAAGGGGCCCTTGAGCTCTGCATACGCCTGGCGGTCGCTTTCGCTGGCAAGCCAGCTCCTACGACGCGGGGCAGAGTGCCCCACTCCCATCAATATCGATACCCACCGTAGGAGCCGGCTTGCCGGCGAAGGGGCCCGCGAGCCCTGCATACGCCTGGCGGATGCTTTCGCTGGCAAGCCAGCTCCTACGACGCGGGGCAAAGTGCCCCTCTCCCATCAATATCAAAACCCACCGTAGGAGCCGGCTTGCCGGCGAAGGGGCCCGCGAGCCCTGCATACGGCTGGCGGATGCTTTCGCTGGCAAGCCAGCTCCTACGAGGATGCGGGGGGCCAGTGGCGGGCCAGGACCGCGGCGATGCGCGGTTCGCGGTCGATGCGTTGCAGCAGGGCAAGAAAATCGGGATGGCTATCGCGCAGGTGCTCTCGCGCACCGGACCAGCGCGACACCACTGCCGCCTGGATATCCAGGGCACCCGGCGCCGCACCGCCGAAATATGGTCGCGACGCAAACTGCTCGGCGAACAGCCCCCAGCTGCGATACAGGCGCTCGGCCGCGGCGGCGCGCACCCGGGCCTTGAGCGGTTCGTCGGGGTCGCTGATCCAGCGTTCCGGGTAGTCGAGGATGCCGATGGCCGAATAGCAGTTGGCGGCGATGTACACCAGGCCGCGGATCACCTGGGCCCGGGCCGACGCTGGCGCAGGCAGCAACCCGGAGTCGGGAAACTCCAGGCCCAGGTGGATCAGGATCGCCGCGCTTTCGGTGAGGATGCTGCCATCGGGCAGTTGCAGGGTGGGAATCTGCAACAGCGGATTGAGCCGTGCCAGGGCCTCGCGCCCGGGGCTGTCCTCCCAGGGCGCGGCCTCGATGCGGCGGTAGGCCAGTTGGCAGTACTCCAAGGCGATCTCGACGATGGCCGAGCCGGTGCCCTGGCTTCCATACAGGTGATACATGGCGACAACCTCCTTGATGACCCGGGCCCATTAGCCCTTTCACGGCAGGGCGTGGCATTGCACCTGCAGCACTTGCTCGCTCAATGGCCGCGCCTCGATCCGCACCGGCAAAAATGCCTCGATCACCCGGATATTGCTCTGCAGGTGCTCGGTCATGCACGGCGTGGTGAAGCTGCCGCCACCGGCCAGGGCCATGGGCAGCAACAGTTGATCGGCCAGGTGTTCCGCCACTGCGGCACCGGAGTCCAGCCAGTCCCGGGCCTGATCGATGGCGCCGTCGGCGACCTTCTCCGCCCGCAGGCTGTTCTGGCCGAAACCGCAAAACAGCTCGGTCAGGTGCTCGAAGGCGAACTCCAGCAGCAGCACATTGCCCGGGCCGTACTCTTCATCCAGCAGCACCGGGGTGAGCTGCTCGCGAGGCAGTTGCAGGCGATCGTGCACCCGGCGCAACTCGCGTTCCGCCACATGTTCGGGCAGGCCCGCGCTCAAGGCCCAGGCTCGACTGCCGAGCAATGCTCCGCGCTCTTGAAGATGCAAGGGTTGCAGCTCCGAAGGCTGGATAAAGGCCTCCAGCTCGCCACCGCCGGCCGGGACAAAACCATGGCGCAGCAGCTGCAGTTCCACCCGCCCGCCCATGCGCCGCAGTTGCGGCAGCCAGGCCTGCTGGAGGAAATCCACCGGCGGCGCCAGGGGGTTGTGGGTGCCGCCGCTGATGCTCACGCGGCTCGGCTGCGGCGCTCGCAGCAAGGCCGGCAGCAGGGTCTGCAGCACCAGGGTGCAACTGCCGGCGGTGCCGATGGCGAAGCGGTAGTCGCCGCCGCGGATCGGCCCCGGCTCGAAGCTCAGGACCTGGGAGCCAAGCTCGGCCCCAGTGGTTCTGGCGCCACATACCTGGGCCGCCGCCAGCACCGCGGTCAGGTGCTGGCGCAACAGCCCCGGGCGGCTGCGCCGGGCGCGAATATTATGGATACGCAGGGTCTTGCCGGTGAGCATCGACAGGCTCAGGGCGCTGCGCAGTACCTGGCCGCCGCCGATGGCGCCGTCCAGTTCGATTACATCCTGTTTCATCACATTCCTCAGGCGTAGTGCCGGACCGTTTCCCGCAGGTAAGCGTCCAGCAACGCGTTGTCTTCATGGGTACGCGCCAGTTTCGGCACCGGGCGTTCCAGCTCGGCGGCGATAAAGGCGTGCAGTGCCGGGCGTCGCGGTCCGTAGGCGGACTCGTCGGCGCAGCGTTTCAAAACCAGCAGCTCGGCCACTTCGTCCAGCAGTGGCTGATGGTCGACGGTGGTCAGCAGGTCGGCGAAGGTCATCGGCGGTCGGCCGCGCCCCTGGTCGATCCAGCGCACCGCGAGCAAGGGCCGCAGCACGTAGAAGTACTTCTTGAAGCGCACGCTGTCGCCTTGCAGGTAACCGCGAAAGTTCTTCCTGGCCATCGACAGATAATGGTTGCGCGCCGCCGGCGGGCTGTAGAACGCCTCGGCCAGCTCCCGCAGGCGCTCGGCGGCGGTCGGTTCGCTGCGGTACACCAGGGGCGAATCCAGCCATTCCAGCAGGGTCGGGTTGGACTTGCGCAACAGCCCCAGGGTCTTGCGCAGTTCCCAGCCGCTGATGTCCAGCTCGTCGTCCAGGGGCCGCTCGATCACGTCGCGCCCGGCATCCACCTGGATGAACCATTCGGGCTTTTCCACATAGACGAAACGCACATCGTAATCGCTGTCGGTAGAGGCAAAGCCCCAGGCCCGACTGCCGGATTCGCAGGCATACAGCACCTGCACATTGCGCTCGCGCTCGATCCGCGCCAGCTCGGCCAATACCCGTTCGCGCATGGCGCTGCTCAGGGGATGGCGCTCCAGATGTTCCATGATTCTTTTCCTTGTTCAATCCGTGGCGCTGGCGGCCAGCACACTCAGGGTCCGGCGCTCGGGGTTCCACACCGTCAGGCACCAGACGCCCCACCACTCCAGGCCTTCGTCGAAATATTCACTCCAGGGCAGCCAATGCGGGCCCATGGCCGGGGCCTGACAATCCAGCTCCAGGCCGCCCACCCAGTTGATCACCTGGGGCTGCTGCTGGAGATCGAGCCCCAGCAGGTCCAGCCATTGGCCGTACACCTGGCGGGCCTGCTCGGCCCCACCCGGGAAATGCAGCCCGTACGGTGGCTGGCAAAACGCCCGGTACAAGGCCCAGTCCTGCTGCTCCGGGTCTTCGCAAACCAGTTGCCGGACCTGCTGCGGGCTGAGCCGCTCAGGCAGTGCCCGCTCCGGCTCCCAGCGCATCTGCGGTTCACCAACGTCGGCGTAGCGCGGGTCCTGGCGCAGCTTTTTCCAGGCCTCACGGCGCCTGGCCATCAGGTGCTGATACAGGTGCTGCAAGCCCTGGCGATGCAAGTCCTGATTCACCTTGACACCCGGCTCCACCGCCAGCCGCACAAAATCGAACACGCAAAACGCCGCTTCCAGCTGTTGGCGCAGCGCCTGGCTGTGCTCATCTTCAACCGGGGTCAACATGGTGGTTCTCCTTTCCTCACAACAGCCGCTGGACCGAACCGACGGGTAATTCCCCGGCGGCTTCCATCGCCTGCAAGCGTTGCACCATGGCCTCGCGCAGGGGCTTGGGGGTCACCGGGTCGAACATCCCGTAGCGGCTGTCGCACCAGCGTGCCAGGGCCTCGCGCCAATAGGCGGCGTCACTGCCGCCCTGCCCCAGGCGCCACAGCAGGTACTCCAACTGACGCCAGCCCGGTTTGAGGGCCAGCATGGCCCAGCGTCGCGCCTTGGGCAGATCGTGCCAATGCTGGTCCAGACGCTGCTCCAGGGCCTCGTCGAATACCGCCCACGGCTGCTGGCGCAACAGGCCCAGGGCGCAGTCGAAGACCTTGTCCGAGGCATCGTCCAGGGCCGCCAGTTGCTCGGCCATGCCACGTTCGCCCAGGGTTTGCAGGGCCTGCAGGCGCACGCTCAGCGCCGGCGAAGCCAGGGCCTGGCGCACCATGGCATCGGCCTGTGGCTCATGCAGCTCCCTGACCAACCCCAGTAGCCCCAGCCACTGGCGCTTGTTGCCCGGGGCCGGCTGCTGCAAGCGGGCCAGCAGCACTGCCCGCGGGTCCAGCCCATGGCGCGGCGCGGCCCAGTGAGCCAGGCAACGCAAGGCCCCCGAAGGGTCGAGCAGGGCCTGCGCCAGATACTCGCGACAATCGGCCAGGCGCGACAGCAGCAGCCGCAGGGCCTTGACCCGCACACTGGCGCCGCAGCTGCGCATCACCTCTTCCAGCAAGGGCAGCGCCTGCTCATCGGGCAGTTCGGCGCAGGCGTCCACCGCCATCTGCCGCACGCTGACCTCCGGGTGGCGCAGGGCCATGGCCAGCAGCGCCGGTCGGTCCTCGACGCCCTTGAGCAACAGCTCGAAGACAAAGCGCGCAGCCTTGCCCCGGCAAGTGCCAAAGGCCCCTTGCACCTGGTCGCGCACCTGGGCCAGTTGCAACACGGCGCTGGCCCGCTCCAGGGTCGCGCCGTGGTCGGCGCGCTGCTTGCCGGCCAGGGCCAGCAGCGGTGCCAGGGTCTGCAACAGCAGCCCGGCATGCTCCGGCACCCAATAGGCCTCGACCGCCGCGGCGGCCTCCTGGCGAACCTGGGGCACCCAGTCGTTGAGGCGCTCCAGCAAAGCCACCAGGGCCTCTGCCGAAGGCTGCGCGGCCAGCCCGCGCACCGCGGCCTGACGCACGAAACCGTTGCCGAAGCGGCTCAGCTCCAGCCAGGCGCTGTGCCTGTCCAACTCGTCCATCACCTCCCGCACGCGGCGGGCTTCGTAGTCGCTCAGCTGGTACTGCCAGCCGGGCGGGGTTGCTATCAATGCATCCATGTCGTCCATTGTTCTACCCCTTAACGCACACCACCTGACGCAGGGTGTGCAGCACTTCCACCAGCTCGCGCTGGGCGTGCATCACTTGGTCGATGTCCTTGTAGGCCATCGGGATTTCATCGATCACCGCTTCGTCCTTACGGCACTCCACATGGGCGGTCGCGCGGATCTGGTCGGCCAGGGTGAAGGTGTTCTTGGCCTTGGTGCGGCTCATGGTACGCCCCGCGCCGTGGCTGCAGGAGCAGAACGCCTCCTCGTTACCCAATCCGCGGACAATGAAGCTCTTGGCCCCCATCGAACCCGGAATGATCCCCAGCTCGCCCTTCTTCGCCGACACCGCCCCCTTGCGGGTCACCAGCACCTCTTCACCGAAGTGGCGCTCCTTCTGCACGTAGTTGTGGTGGCAGTTGACTGCCTCCAGCGCCACCTCGAAGGGCTTGCTGATCACCTTGCGGGTGGCCTGGATCACCAGTTGCATCATCAGCTCACGGTTCTGCCGGGCGAAATCCTGGGCCCAGGCCACCGCTTCCACGTAATCGTTGAAGTGCTGGCTGCCTTCCTCGAAATAGGCCAGGTCGCGGTCCGGCAGGTTGGCGATGTGCTGGCGCATATCGGCCTGGGCCAGGTGAATGAACAGGTTGCCGATGGCGTTACCTACGCCACGGGAACCGCTGTGGAGCATGAACCAGACCCGGTTGGCCTCATCCAGGCAGACCTCGATGAAGTGGTTACCCCCGCCGAGGGTTCCCAGGTGCTTGCGGTTGTTGCTGTTGGCCAGGGCCGGGTACTTATCGGTGATCGCCTTGAAACGTGGGTGCAGCGCAGCCCAGGCCTGGTCGGCCTGATTCGGCACGTCGCCCCAGGCGCCCTTATCGCGACCGCTACGGGGCGAGGTACGACCGTGAGGCACCGCCGCCTCGATGGCGCTACGCAATCCGGCCAGGTTATCCGGCAGGTCGGAGGCGGTCAGCGAAGTACGGGCGGCGATCATTCCGCAGCCGATATCCACCCCGACCGCAGCCGGGATGATCGCGCCCACCGTGGGGATCACGCTACCGATGGTCGAACCCTTACCCAGGTGCACGTCGGGCATCACCGCCAGGTGCTTGAAGATGAACGGCATCTTCGCAGTGTTCATCAATTGCTGGCGGGCTTCGTTTTCCACCGGCACGCCCTGGGTCCACATCTTGATCGGCTTGCCGTTGGCGACTTCCAGCAGTTGGTAGGTCTTGTGTTCCATGTCGTTGACTCTTTTTCCTGTGGCCGCTGATTCGGCCTTGTTCAATAGGGTGCGCAGGAGCCGGGTCGCAGAAGACGATCTCATGGGTCTCTTCGCTGGCAAGCCAGCTCCTACGAAATTGCGGTGTTCGGTGCAAACGGCGACAAGTGGAGGTGAAACATGCAGCGCGCTCTGCCTCTGAGCTAGCACCTTGCGGTGAACGGGACTCGAACCCGCGACCACGCTGTCCTGTAGTTCCACCGGCATTCGCCGGGTCAATCGGTGCAGGCCGGGCCTGCGGGCAGCGACAAGGGAACAGGCACATTTGCTCTACCGACTGAGCTACAGCCTTGCGGCTGGCGGGGTTCGAACCCGCGACACGATGTAGTACCCGTGGCATTCGCTGCCATCCCGCCGAGGCGGGGGGAAAAGATGCGACGACAAGGAGTCGATGAAACGGTGCACTCGCGTTCTGACCATTGAACCACGGCGCCGTTTTCCGGCACCGGCGGGAATCGAACCCGCATCTCGAACCTTGGATGTAGTTCCATCAGCATTCGTCGCAAAAACTGCAAAAAAGGTGGCACGACAAAAGAAGTGACTGATCGCCGGATTCGAACCGGCTTAACCAATATGTACAGCCACTGGCATTCGTGCCGTCACCGGCCCTGACAAGAGTTGCTGAGACGCCTTTGGATGTAGTCACAGCGGCATTCAGGGCCAATGA
Organism: Pseudomonas sp. GW822-FHT06D10; assembly: GCF_058799535.1. NCBI lineage: Bacteria > Pseudomonadati > Pseudomonadota > Gammaproteobacteria > Pseudomonadales > Pseudomonadaceae > Pseudomonas > Pseudomonas sp. GW822-FHT06D10. Next base: position 446,143 of record NZ_JBXALN010000004.1, read on the forward strand.
GCAAAAAATCTGTAGTGTGCGCCGGCTGGCCGGCGCACGGTGTGTTTCATCCTCTACCGATCAGCGTTACATCGCCTCGATCGCCTTTACCCAGTGCTGCGCACCGTAATTGCCCGCAGTGAACTGCTCGATCACATCGAACACCGCGTCACTGAAGCCGCCGACGTTGAGGATGTCCTCGCGGTCCGGTGCCTGGGTCGTGGCCCCGGGCTGCATGTCGATGCACACCAGCTTCGCCTGCGGGTTGATGGCCCGGATCCGCTCCCACTGGCGCATCGTTTCCGTGGCGCCGTGGCGCCGCGCATCGATCCACGACTCGTTGTCCGAGACCAGGATCAGCGTGTCCACGCGGCTCTTGGCGTTGGCCAGCTGCGCCAGGGGCGCCGAGCAGTTGGTCCCCCCTCCGCCGATGTTCGCCAGCTTCTGCGCATTGCTCATCACGCTGTCCCGCGGGTTGAGGTGGATGTTCACCACCCCACGCTCGAACGGCATGACCCGCGCCGCCGGCTGCTTGCGCAACACCGCGGCCGCCACCAGTGCCGCCACATCGATGCAGCGCACCGCGGTGGTGGCGCCCTGGCGATAGCCAGTGACCGGGCTGTGCATCGAGCCCGAGACATCCGGGCAGACCACCACGTTGCCCGCCAGCGCCGGGACGTTGGCCAGGGACAGCTCCAGGGCATCCTGCAGCGCCTCGCGGACCGCCTGCGGCACCTCGTCACCGGCCATGCGGTAGGCCGCCAGCAACTGGTACGGATAGACCCGAGCCTTGGCCACCTCCCCCGCATCCGCCAGCCGCGCCGCCACGTACTCGGTGCAACCCGGCACCTGGAACGCGCCGTGGCGCGCCAGGGCATTGAGGTTCATGCGCAGCCCCTGCCAGCCCATGTTGCGGGCCTGCCCGGCCCATTGTTCGGCGCTCAGTGTCTCGTTGCCGAGCAACTGGAACGGCACCTGGGGCACTTCCCGGGTCGCTCCGCTGCGAAACGCCAACAGGTCCCGGGTCAGCTCAGGCAGTGCCTGCACATCCACCGGCTTGCCGATCAACCAGGCAAAGAAGGCTTCACGCCAGGCCTCGCTTGGCTTGGGGTGAACCATCTTCACCACGTCCGCCAGGGACGGCTGGTTGCCGATCGAGGCCTGCAACAGCTGGCGCTCGGTGGCGCTGTTCAACCAGTTCTGCACCAGGCGCTTGGGCTGCGAACCCAGGGATTTGCGCCCGGTCACGCCGCTGCGCAGGATCTGCACGAAGTTGCGCAGCATCTTGCCGTTGTCCACCACCTGGGCGAACAGCTCCGGCACCAGGGCCGAGCGTTGCGCGGTCAGTGCCGCCAGCAGCAGCGCCGGCATGTCCTTCATATGGCCTTGCTGGCGAGCGTAACGGGCGGCCTGGGCGACGAAGCGGCTGTCCAGCTCGCTCACCAGTTGCAGCACCGCTTCCAACTGGCCTTCAGGCGAGGTGTAGAAGGTCGAGTTCAAGCAACCGGTAACCGCCAGCTGGGCCAGGCGATGCTTGGCGTTGTAGGCATAGGCCCCGGCCTTGGAAGCGTTCAGGGTGGTGCTCGCTGGCGCTTTTGCCTGTTGGGTGTTGAACAGCTGGAAGTTGGCCATCTTGGCGTCTCGCTCTGTTGTCTTGTTCGTTGCCAGAGATATTGCAGCCGCTGTGCCAGGTTTTGATTTTCCAACAAATTATTTTTCAACTCATTGATTTATAAGGTTTTTATTTTTTATCACTTTTTCATCAAGTATCCGGCAAGACAAACGCCTCGATAATTTTATATCTTTGCTTATCGTTTTTTATCTCCAGGTATAAACATGTCGAACAAGCCCACGGTCGCCATAGGTTTTGTCGGTTCCACCCTCGATCGCGTCGGCAAGGGTGCCAACCGCTGGAGCCATTGGCGGCCCACGGTCGGTCTGTGCCAGCAGCAGGATGTGCTGATCAACCGCCTGGAGCTGATCCATGGCCTGGACGCGCGGGATGTCAGCCTGGCCGAACGGGTGGCCAACGACGTGCGCCAGGTGTCGCCGGAAACCGAGGTGCGCCTGCACCCCATGGGCCTGAACAATCCCTGGGATTTCGAGGAGGTGTACGGCGCCCTGCACGACTTCACCAGCGCCTACCCGTTCGACACCGAGCGCGAGGACTACCTGGTGCACATCACCACCGGCACCCACGTGGCGCAGATCTGCTGGTTCCTGCTGACCGAGGCGCGCTACCTCCCTGCCCGGCTGATCCAGACCTCACCGGCGCGGCGCCGCGACCCGGACCAGCACGCCACCGGCACCCACGCCCTGATCGACCTCGACCTGTCGCGCTACGACCGCATCGCCTCGCGTTTTGCCCACAAACGCCTGGAGGGCCTGGCCTTCCTCAAGTCCGGGATCGCCACCCGCAACCCGGCATTCAACCGCTCCATCGAGCAGATCGAGCGGGTCGCCGTGCGCTCCAGGGCACCGATGCTGCTGATCGGCCCCACCGGTGCCGGCAAGTCGTTCCTGGCCCGGCGCATCTATGAGCTCAAGCGTGGCCGGCACCAGGTGCAGGGGCGCTTTGTCGAGGTCAACTGCGCCACCCTGCGTGGGGACGGGGCCATGTCGGCACTGTTCGGCCATATCAAGGGCGCCTTCACCGGCGCCCAGAATGCCCGCGAAGGCCTGCTGCGGGCCGCGGATGGCGGCATGCTGTTTCTCGACGAGATCGGTGAACTGGGGCTGGACGAACAGGCCATGCTGCTCAAGGCCATCGAGGAGAAGCGCTTCTTTCCCATGGGTTCGGACCAGGAGGTGCAGAGCGATTTCCTGATCATCGCCGGCACCCACCGCGACCTGCGTGGCCGGGTGGCCCAGGGCCTGTTCCGCGAGGACCTGTATGCGCGGATCAACCTCTGGACCTTCAACCTGCCGGGGCTGGCGGGGCGCCGCGAAGACATCGAACCGAACATCGATTTCGAGCTGGAGCGTCACGCCCGGGAACAAGGGCAGCTGGTGCGCTTCAACCTTGAAGCGCGGCGACACTACCTGGCCTTTGCCAGCTCCAGCGAAGCGGCGTGGCTGGGCAACTTCCGCGAGCTGTCGGCGTCCATCACCCGCATGGCCACCCTGGCCGACAGCGGGCGCATCGACCAGGCCCAGGCCGAGGAAGAGATCCAGCGCCTGCGCCACGCCTGGGGGCTGGAGAACCAAGAGGACGAACTGCAGAAACTGCTGGGCGACGATGTGGAGCTGGACCTGTTCGACCGCCTGCAACTCAAGGCAGTGATTGCCGAGTGCCGCCGCGCCGACAGCCTGTCGGAGGCGGGGCGCCGGCTGTTCGGCGTGTCACGCCTGGGCAAGGCCAACCCCAACGACGCCGACCGCCTGCGCAAATACCTGGCGCGTTTCGGCCTGGATTGGAAACAGCTGTAGCCGCTGGCGCAGGCTGCGAACGGCCCGCAGGGACGCAGGGTTTTCAAGATCGATAGAGGTTTGGCTGGCGATTGCCAAGCAAGGTCCTGCGGACCTTTGCGCAGCTTCGCAGGCTCAGCAGCGGCTACAGGGCCAATGCCGATCCGGGATTTGTGTAGCCGCTGCCGCAGGCTGCGCACGGCCCGTAGGGACGCAGGGTTTTCAAGATCGATAGAGGTTCGGCTGGCGATTGCCAGGCAAGGTCCTGCGGACCTTTGCGCAGCTTCGCGGGCTCAGCAGCGGCTACAGGGCTGCGGTTGGGACGGCGAAGACGCCGCTGGCCCGGGCCACTTCCCGTTCGCCGACCCGCAGCACCACGGTGGCAAAGGCCATCTGCCGGCCACGCTTGGCATGCTCCAGGTGCACCTCGATCCATTCCCCGACCTGCACCGCCCCCAGGTAGTCGAGGGTCATGCTGGCGGTGATCAACGGCAAGGGCGGATCGCTGGAAAACGCCATGGCGTAGCCCATGCCGATGTCCGCCAGGGTGGCGATGATGCCGCCATGCACCGTGCCCCGGCCGTTGGCGTGCCGGGCATCGGCCCGCAGGCCGACGCGCAGTTCGCTGCCACTGCCGCAGCCGTAGACCGGGCCGACCAGTTCCAGCAGCGGGCTGCTGCGGGGCAAGGGGGCAAAGCCTGGGGGGATAGCCGACTCGCGCATGACGCACTCCTTGATCTGCGCCGAAACACCGTCGTCCCGGGCTGCCACAGGTGTAGTCCTGAACCCGCGCCGCGCCTATCAGCATCAGCCAGGAAAATTGTCGTCGATAAGCCAAGCCGGGATCGTGGTCTTTCCCCGAACGACGGTAAGATACGCACCTGCGACCCTGTCGCCGATTCATCCCTCAAGGAGCCCCCATGCAGCATCAGGACGATCACCCTGCGAAATTCCGTCGACTGGCCCTGGCCCTGTTCGGCGCCCTGGCCCTCAGCGCCTGCTCTCCCGGCGACCACAACAGCAGCGCCGTGGCCTTGGGCGGGGCCCAGGGCAAGGCCGGCGCGCAATTGGCCTATGAGCATGAGCTGAGCCTGTCGCTGCCAGCCGCGCAGATCGGTCCGCGCCTGGCGCAAACCCGCGAAGCCTGCGAGAAGGCCCAGTTCGGCCCGTGCAATATCCTGCGCCTGGAACAGGGCAAGTACCGCGCCCAGGTGACGCTGCGAATAGTCCCGGACGGTGTGGAGCCCATCGTCCAGCAGGCCTCCCAGGGCGCGGAACTGGGCGAGCGCATCACCAGCGCCGAAGACCTGGCCGATGCCGTGGCCGATGTGCAGCGCCAGCAGCAGCGACTCAAGGCCCAACAGCAGCGCCTGGACGAACTGGCGGCGCGCAAGGACATCAGCGTCAGCGACCTGATTGCCCTGAGCCGGGAACAGGCCGGCATCGAGAATGACCTGCAGGCCCTGGCCCAGACCGCCGCCGGCCAGCAACGCCGCCTGGACACCAACCTCTTGACCCTGAAGTTCCTGCCCAGCGACGGCGTCCAGCGCGAATCCAGCCTCAAGCGCGCCTTCAGCAACCTGCTGGACAACCTGGCCGACGGCACCGCCGAGGCCCTGGAGAAAGGCAGCTATGTGCTGCCCTTCGTGATCCTGGCCTTCCCCCTGGTGCTGCTGTGGGTCTGGCTGTGGCGCAAATTCGTACGCCGGCGCCCCTGACCCCACCCGTAGGAGCCGGCTTGCCGGCGAAGAGGCCCGCAAGCCTTGCACCGCCCTGGCGAACGCCTTCGCTGGCAAGCCAGTCCCTACCGCACGCAGGCGGTCAGGCTTGCAGCGCCAGTTGCAGGCGCTCCAGGCCAATGCCGAAGCCGGCTCCCTGGCGATAGGCGCCTGCCCCCACCACTTGCTGCTGCGCCCCCAGGCGCGGGCAGCGCACTTCGAAACCCTCGCCATTGAGGTAGTAGGTCAGGCCGCGCTTGACCCCGAGGTTGAGCTGGTATTCCAGGCCCAAGGCGTCGAGAAAGCCCACGCACAGTGCCCGCGCCTGCTCCAGGGCGCGCTGCGGATCGGGGCCGAGAATCTCCAGGCCCAACTGGGTGAACTCGCGGTAGCGCCCGGCTTGCGGCCGCTCGTAGCGATAGCAGCGGGCAACGTAGAAGAAGGCCGCCTGCTCGCGCCCCGCCAGCAGCTCGCCGGCGGTTTCCTGGAACAGCGCGGTGGCTTCCGGGATCAGGCAGCAAGGCCGCCCGGCCTTGTCGTTGAAGGCCCACATCTGGCCGATGACTTCGCTGCCGCCGGCCTTCTCGATAAAGGTGTCCTGGCCCCACAGCGCCGGGACAATGACTTCTTCAGCGCCCGCTTCGATGAAGCCAGCTCCGGAAGCGTCCTTCCAGGGTGCGCAGGGTGGCGGCTTGTTCGCCGGTGATCATTCGAGTGCCACGTAACATGGTCATGGGTCATTCCTCTGGTTTTTTGACAGGCAATAAAAAGGCGCCTTGTGGGGCGCCTTGGTTTTTTTCATCGAAGGTCAGTGATCGCGATTGCTCGATGACTGACGGCTCGACGCGCACAAGCGACCACGGCCCCGGAGATGAGGTCGATGGTGATGAGGGCGGGAGACGAGCCGGAAAAAATTCATGGCGCATCCTGCCACTCCGCCCCCGGGCCTGACAAGCAAGCACCTGCGCCCCGCACAACAGTGCCCCCCTGTGGAAGCAGGCTTGCCGGCGAAGAGGCCCTGCACCGCCCTGGCAAACGCCTTCGCTGGCAAGCCAGCTCCTACAGCGGGCGTTGCAGGCAGCGCTGGTAGCGTTCGTCCACCCGTTTGGCGAACCAGGCAGTGGTCAGCTGGCGGGTGATCTTCGGGCTCTTGAGTTCGATACCGGGCAGTTGCTGGCGCGGTACGGGCTTGCCCGCCGTGCGATCGGCCAGGGCGAACACCTGACGGTACAGCTCGGTTTCTTCGAAGTCCTGGCGGTCGCCCTTCTCCAGCTGGGCGCGGATCTGCGGGTTACGCAGCCCCAGCTGCTTGCCCAGGGTGCGCACCGCCAGTTCGGTGCTGCCGGGCATGACCGAGCCGTAGCGGATCAGATCGCCATCCAGCGCCAGCCTGATCCCGCTGGCACGGCTCACCGCGCTCTGGAACGCCGCGTTGCGGCTGGCGTACCAGCCGGCGTTGAAATCGGCGAAGCGGTACAACGGCTGCGGGTAGTCCACCGGGTAGCCCAACAGGTGGGCGATGCCGAAATACAGGCCGCCGCGGCGGCTGAAGACCTCATGACGGATGGAGTCCTGCACCGGGTAGGGATAGCCCTGGGCATGCTGCTGGGCGAACTCGATGCTGACCTGCATCGGCCCACCGGTGTGCACCGGGTTGAAGCCGCCGAACAGGGTCTTGCCCAGGGGCACCATGCCGATGAAGTCATCGAAGATCGCACTCAATTCCTTCTCGCTGCGGGCACTGGCCAGGCGCTGGCTGTAGGACTGGCCGTCCGCGCCGCGCACTTGCAGGGCGGCGCTGACCAGCAGGGCCGGCACATGCACCTTGGCCGCGCGGCGGTCGATCTCTTGCCGGGCGATGCGCCCCAGGCCCGGCACCATCGGGTCGACCTGAAAGGTGGATTCCTGCTCGGTCACCGCCAGCACCGCGCACAGGTTGCTCTGGCTCGGTTCCAGGCCCTGGGCGCTGAAGGCCACCTGGATGTCCCGGGCCCAGCCCGGGCGGTCCGCCACCTGGGCCGGCAGCAGGCGCAGGATCCGGGCCTGGGTCTGTTCGGGGGTCAGTGTTGGTGCCTGGGGGCCGCGCTGGCTGGCGCAACCGGCCAGCAGCGACAGGCCCAGGAAGCAACTGAGAAGACGAGAGGAAATCATGGGGCTCCGCGAGATGGCTGGGCGAGGGCCGTGCAAGTAAAGCAGCGGCTGGGGCGTTCGACCAAGGAATGCGAGCGCTGTTCCCGCCGCGGCCCTCGTAGCCGCTGCCGCAGGCTGCGTAGCAGACGCCGCGACCCTGAGGCCTCTGCGCGATCGGCGGGAGATCGCCAGGCAAGGTCCTGCGGACCTTTGCGCAGCTTCGCGGGCTCAGCAGCGGCTACAGGCTAGAATCCTTCTATTGGCGGTGTGGCTGGGTGTATTTTGATGACCCCCGACCTCGGTGTGGCGCCCAGCCCTGACCCCGCGCCTGCCCTCAATGGAGTGATGCCCGGATGTTGACCCTGGATTTCCTGATCACCAGCCTGATCGTCGTGCTGATTCCCGGCAGCGGCGTGATCCTGACCATTTCCACCGCCCTGGTGGCCGGCAAGCGCGCCAGCCTGTTCACCGCCATCGGCTGCACCGCCGGGATTGTCCCGCACCTGCTGGCCTCGATCCTCGGCCTGTCGGCCATCCTGCACTCCAGCGCCCTGGCCTTCCAGGGCCTGAAGTTCGCCGGCGTCGCCTACCTGCTGTACCTGGCCTACGCCACCTGGCGCGACCGCTCGGCCTTCGCCGTGGACAGCAACGCCGTCAGCCATGGCCCCGGCGCGCTGATGCTCAAGGCCTGCCTGCTGAATATCCTCAACCCCAAGCTGACCCTCTTCTTCCTGGCCTTCCTGCCCCAGTTCATCGCCCATGACGGCAGCGACCCGATCCCGCAGATGCTGCTCCTGAGCGGCGTGTTCATGGCCATGACCTTCTTCGTGTTCGTGCTCTATGGCCTGCTGGCCAACCTGTTCCGCACCGCGGTGATCGAATCGCCCCAGGTGCAGAACTGGCTGCGCCGCAGTTTTGCCGCAAGCTTCGCCGGGCTCGGCCTGAACCTGGCCTTCGCCCAGCGCTGAGCCCGGCGGCAGCCGCCTGCATGACCTTGATCGTCTACCGAGGGCAAGCCCATGAATTGCAGCGACGTACTGATCATCGGCGCCGGCCCCACCGGCCTGGTCCTGGCGCTCTGGCTGCGCCGGCAGGGGGTCAAGGTGCGGATCATCGACAAGACCCCGGGCCCGGGCACTACCTCCCGGGCCCTGGCGGTGCAGGCGCGAACCCTTGAGCTGTACCGCCAGCTGGACCTGACCCGGGCCATCGTCGAGCGCGGCCACCATGTGCCGGCGGTGAACCTCTGGGTCAAGGGCGAGCGCGCCGCCCACCTGCCGTTCAACGCCATCGGCGAAGACCTGACGCCCTACCCCTTCCTGCAGATCTTTCCTCAGGACGAACACGAGCAACTGCTGATCGAACGCCTGGCGCTGCAGGGGGTGGAGGTCGAACGCAACACCGAGCTGCTGGCCTTCACCGACCACGGCCACCTGATCAACGCCCGCCTGCGCGGCCCCGACGGGCGCGAAGAACACTGCCAGGCCTTCTACCTGGCCGGCTGCGACGGCGCCCGCTCCACGGTGCGCAAGACCCTGGGCACCAGCTTTCCCGGCGGCACCTACCAGCAGGTGTTCTACGTCGCGGATGTGCAGGCCAGCGGCCCGAGCATCGACGGCCAGTTGCACGTGGACCTGGACGACGCCGACTTTCTCGCGGTGTTCCCCCTGGCCCAGAGCGGCCGCGCACGGCTGATCGGCACGGTGCGCGACGAGCGTGCCGAGCACCCGGAGAACCTGCGCTTCGAGGATGTCAGCCAGCGCGCCATGCGCCAACTCAAGGTCGAGGTGGCCCAGGTCAACTGGTTCTCCACCTACAAGGTGCATCACCGGGTGGCCGAGCAGTTTCGCACCGGCCGGGTGTTCCTCCTCGGGGACGCCGCCCACGTGCATAGCCCGGCCGGCGGCCAGGGCATGAACACCGGGATCGGCGACGCCATCAACCTGGCCTGGAAACTGGCAGCGGTACTGAGCGGCAAGAGTGCCGAACGCCTGCTGGAAACCTACGCCACCGAACGCATGGAGTTCGCCCGGCGCCTGGTGGCCACCACCGACCGGGTGTTCAGCTTCGCCACCGCCGACGGCCCGGTGGCCTACCTGGCGCGCACCCGCCTGGCGCCCCTGCTGCTGCCGAAGATCGCCGCCTTCGACAGCGCCCGGGAGTTTCTCTTCCGTACCGTGTCGCAGATCACCCTGAACTACCGCGGCATGCCCCTGAGCGCCGGCGGCGTCGGCCCGGTGCACGGCGGCGACCGCCTGCCCTGGGTGCGCGATGGTGAACACGACAACTTCGACAGCCTGGAGTACCTGGGCTGGCAGGTGCATGTCTACGGCGTCACCAGTGACGCCCTGCGCGACTGGTGCACCGCGCACCAGGTGCCGTTGCGCACCTTCGACTGGCGCCCGGCCCATGCCGCCGCGGGGCTGGCGCGCAACGCCTTCTACCTGCTGCGCCCGGACACCTACGTGGCCCTGGCCGAGCGCTCGGCCGACCCGCGCGTGCTGGAGCGCTACTTCCGCGAACGGGAGATCTCCCCGCAGAGCGCCGCCCCCTCCCTCAAGCCCCGATGAAAGGCTGCTTGATCTGCCCCCAGCGCCGGGCGAACTGCTCCGGCGTGGCCGCCGCGATCCGCTTCAGGTCCCGGGGGTAATCCACACCGGGGGCCTCCTGGGGACGCCAGGCACTGAACTGGCCATTGCTGGCCCGCAGGATGTAGCCGCTGTCCTGGCACTGCTCACTGACCAGAAACAGCACCCCCGGCGTCACCCAGTCCGGCTTGAGTTCCGGCGGCTCCTCGCTGACGCCCCACATGCGGGTCTTGGCCACCGGCGACACCGCGTTGACCCGGATCCCGTGCTCCGCCCCTTCCTGGCCCAGGGCATTCATGATCCCGACCTGGGCCATCTTGCCCGCGCAGTAGGCCAGCAGCCCCGGCTGGGCATATTCCGGGTACAGCGCACGGTCGGAGGTGGTCAGCAGCAGCCGCGGTGCGGCGGACTGCCGCAGATGGGGCCAGGCATGCCTGGCCAGCCAGATGGGCGCATACAGGTTGATCCCCAGCATGCGCTCGAGAAACCCGGCGTCGGTCTGCTCCAGCGCCTGGTAGCCAACCCAGCCGGCGTTGTGAATCAGGATATCCAGGCTGCCAAAGGCCTCCAGGGTGCGCTGCACCAACCCCTGGCAACCGGCCTCGGTGCCCAGGTCGGCGGTGTCGGCCAGCGCCCTGGCACCGCTGGCCCGCAAGGCCTGCACCGCATCATGGGCGACACTGTCATCCGCCCCGCTGCCGCTGCCGTCACTCCCGCAATCGCTGATCACCACCTGGGCACCACGACGGGCCAGGGCCCGTGCATAACTCAAGCCCAGGCCGCGCCCGGCGCCGGTGACAATCGCCGTTCTGCCGCTGAAATCCATGCTCTTCCCTCCTGTGTGAATTCCAGGGTAACAGCATGAAAATCAGTGACTTAATACTAAATTCCAGGTTCTGTGAGAGGTTTTTGATATCAATGAATTCACTGTGAAACCATGAGCCTTGGGGTTTACAGTCCCACAGCCCCCAGCCAGGAAGCATCGCCATGATCGAAACGCGCCTGTTGCGCCAGTTCATCGCCGTCGCCGAAGAACTGCACTTTCACAAAGCCGCCACGCGCCTGCACATGGCCCAGCCGCCCCTGAGCCAGGCCATCGCCCGCCTGGAGGAAAAACTCGGTTTCAGCCTCCTGCGGCGCAATCGTCGAGGCGTGGCCCTGACCCCGGCCGGGGCGGATTTTCTGCACAGCGCCCGGCGCACCCTGGCTACCCTGGAACAGGGCATCGAGCAGGCGCGCCATATTGCCCAGGGCCTGGCCGGCAGCCTGCGCGTCAGTAGCCTGTCACTGGCCGGCTACCCGAGCTTGCTCGCCAGCCTGCGGGGCTTTCGCCAGGCCTTGCCCGAGGTGCGCCTGGAACTGCGGGAACTGCCTTCGGCCGAGCAGCTCAAGGGCCTGCTCGGCGGCGACATCGACCTGGCGTTCATGCGTGAGCTGCCGCTGCCCGAAGGGCAGATAGCCTCGCGCCTGATCCTCGATGAGCCGATCGTCATCGCCCTGCCCCACGACCACCCCCAGGCCCAGGCGCCAGAGGTGGACCTGCGGGAGCTGGCCAACGACGACTTCGTGTTCACACCCCAGGCCCTGGGCAGCGGCTACCACAACCAGTTGATGGCGCTGTGCAGCGCGGCCGGGTTCACCCCGAAGGTGGTCCAGGAAGTGGCCCGGGTCCAGACCCAGCTGGGCCTGGTGGGCTGCGGTTTCGGCGTGGCCCTGGTGCCCCGCTCGATGGCCGATGCGGTGCTGCAGGGCAGCGTCGCCTACCGCCCGCTGCGGGCCATGGGCACGCAGCCCGGGCCAAGCATCGGGCTGTACATGAACTGGCACCGGGACAACCCTTCGCCACAGCTGCAGCGTTTCATGGCCTTGCTCGACGCCGGGCTCCCAAAGCCTGAAGCGGCCGTGCAGAAGGCCTGCGCGACCGCCACCGGGCCTTAGAAGTCGGCCTTGACCGACAGGGTGAGGTTGCGCGGGTCACCGTAGAAATTGCCGAAGCCTTCGGTGCCGATGGTGGTGTAGTAGCGCTTGTCCAGCAGGTTGTTGCCGTTCAGCGCCAGGGACCAGGTGTCGTCGATGCGGTAACCGATGCGGCCGTTCCAGATCGCATAGCCGGCCTGGCGGATGTGGTTGCCGCTGGTGGGCGAGACTCGGTAGTTGTCACTCTGGGCGTTGACCCCGGCCCCCACGGTGAAGCGCTCCAGGGCACCGCCCAGCTGGTAGTCGCCCCAGACCCGCAGCAGGTGGCGCGGCACGTAGGTGGTGAACGGCAAGCCGTTGTTGGCGCTGTTGGCATCCTCCAGGGTCTTGGTCTGGGTGTAGGTGTAGCCGGCCAGTACTTGCAGGCGTTCGATCACCTCACCGCTGAGCTCCGCTTCAAAGCCCTGGGCGCGGACCTTGCCCGAGTTCAGCGAGCAGGTGCTGTCCGGGCAGGCCGGGTCGTCCTGCTGCGCGTCCTGCTGGATGGTGCGGAACAGGCTGAAGGCGCTGTTGAGGCGGCCATCGAACCACTCGCCCTTGATCCCCAGCTCGTAGCTCTTGCCCACCAGCGGCTTGAGGGAGGCGCCGTCCAGGGTCCGATAGCTGCCCTGGGGGGTGAAGATGCTGGAGTAGCTGGCGTAGGCCGTGAGGTTGTCGTTGAGGTCGTACAGCACCCCGGCGAACGGCGTGACCTCGCCGGTTTCCTTGGATCGGGCACTGCTGGGCGTGCGCGTATCGCGCCAGTAGGCCACCGAATCGTTCTGCGACTTGTACCAACTGACCCGGCTGCCCATGACCAGGGTCAGCGGGTCGGCGAGCTTCAGGCGCACAGTGGAATACAACCCTTGCTGCTGGATCCGCAGATCAGTGGGGCCGCCCCGGGTGGAGTTGCTTTCGTAGTAGCTGTCGTCGGGCTTGGGCAGGTGGTGATCGGGGTCCAGCACGTTCTGCCGCTGGGGCAAGCCGGCCACGGCGTAGAAGTCGTCCTTGATCGAGCGGCTGGCGTTGGCGCCGAAGGTCAGCTCGTGCTCCTGGCCAAAGGCCTGGAAGTGCCCGTCGACATAGGCATCGAAGCCGTAGTCCACCTGGTCGTAGTCGTAGATGCTGCCCAGCATCAGGGTGCTGGAACGGCTGGCCCCCACCGGCACCGAACCGCTGGGGAAGGCGTACTCGATATCCTGGGTATTGCGGGTGTAGACCCCGGCCACCTTCAGCGCCCAGTCGTCGTTGAGTTGCTGGCGCAGGTCGGCGAAATAGGTCGCGCGCTTGCTGCGCGAGTTGTTCCAGGCGGTGTTCAGGCAGGTGGAACGGCCCAGCTTGAGGTCGCTGCCGTCGCTGTAGCGCGGCAGGCCGCCCCAGCACGGGCGCGAGTCGACGTCTTCATAGGCCATGCCCAGGCCCAGGGTGGTGGCGTCGCTGAGGTCGAAATCCAGGGCGCCGTAGTAGACCTGGTCCTTGCGATCGCCCAGGTCGTAGAAGTACTGCCGGGTCTGCTGGGTCACCACCGCCCGGCCGCGGACGGTACCGGCATCGTTCAACGGCCCGCCGGTGTCCACCTGGGCCCGGTAGTTGTCCCAGCTGCCGGCGGACATCGTCAGTTCGGTGTGCGGCGTGGCCTGGCCGCGCTTGCGCACGAAGTTCACCGAGCCGGCAGTGCCGCCCGCGCCCTTGAGCATGCCGGCAGCGCCGCGCAGGATCTCCACCCGGTCATAGAAGGCCATGTCGCTGCTGAAGCTGTCGGCCTGTACGTAGCTGCTACCCATGTCCAGGGGCACGCCGTCGTACTGGTACTGGCCGGTCATGCGAAAGCCCCGGGAGTAGAAATACTTGCCGCCCATGGGCGAGTCGTAAAGGGTGATGCCCGGGGTCTTCTCCATCACCTGGTCAATGGTGTTGAGGTTCTGGTCATCGAGCATCTTGCGAGTGATCACGGTCACCGACTGCGGGGTTTCCTTGAGCGAGTGCTGGCCCTTGCCGATGGTGACCGCGCCGGTGGTGTAGGAACCGGAATACTCGGTGGTGGCCCCCAGCTCCTGGCCCTGCACCTGGGTGGTGCCCAGCTCCAGAGCGCCGCTGCCCTGGGGCACGGGGCGCAGCACGAAGCTGCCGTTGCTCTGTGGCTCGGCCTGCCAGCCGCTGCCGGCGAGAATCCGCGCAAAGCCTTCCTGTACCCCGTATTCACCCTTGAGCCCCGCCGAACGCAGGCCGGCGGTCTGCCGGGCATCGAAGGAAATTGCCGCGCCGGCAGCGCTGGCGTAACGGCTCAGCACCTCGGTCAGGTCACCGGCGGCAATATCGAAGCGGCGCACCGCGGTCTGTTCGCTGGCCGCCACTGCGGTCAACGGCAGCAGTACCGCCCCGTAGACCGCCAGTGCGCCCCAGAGCCCGACCTTGATCGCCTGGGCCAACTTCGACTTGTGAACATCAGACATGCTTTGCCTTCCCCGCTAACGAAAATGAATCCACTGGGGGATAAGCCGGACCAGGAGGGGCAAACATGCAAAGACCCTTGAATTTTTTTTCGCCCCGCGGATTCAACCCACGCGGCTATCGCAAACCCGTACCCAGTAGCGGGTGTAGCGCTTGATCTGCAGGGAGAAACCGCTTTCCAGCGCCGCCAGGGCGCGGTCGGTGTCATCGATGGGGAAGGCCCCGGAGATCTTCAGCCCGGCAATCTGCGGATCGCACTGCACAACCCCGCGGCGGTAGCGCGACAGGTCGGCCAGCAACTCCCCCAGGGGCCGGTCGATGGCGATGATGCTGCCCTGGCGCCAGGCACCCACCGCGGCATCGTTGGGCCGCAGCGCGGCAAAGCCCCCGGCGCTGAACGCCAGTTGCTGGCCGGCCTCGACCCGACGCGGCGCAAGGCCTGCGCCCAGGCTGACCTGCACCGCGTGCTCCAGCACCGCCACCTGCTCCTCACGCTCATCGCTGCGCAGCACGAAGCGAGTGCCCAGGGCCAGCACCTCGGCGTCCCGGGTGAAGACCCGGAACGGCCGCTGCAAGGGATCGGCAGCGGTGCTGACCAGCATCTCGCCCCACAACAGCTGCACCTTGCGTTGCTGGCTGTCGAACTGCACGTTGATCGAGGTGTTGGTATTGAGCAGCAGCGAAGTGCCGTCCGCCAGGCGCACTTGCCGGCGCTCGCCGACCTGGGTCCGGTAGTCCGCCAGCAGTTGCTGGGCGCTGTCGCTGCGCCAGCCCAGCCAGCCCAGGGAACCGGCCGAGGCCAGCACCACCAGGTTGCGCATCAGCTCGCGGCGCGAGCGCCCTGCCCCGCGCAAGGTGGAACCGGCCAGGCCGCCGGGCAGCGCCGACATCTGCTCGCCCAGTTGCTGCATGCGTTCCCACGCCTGGCGGTGCAAGGGGTCGGCGGCCAGCCATTCGCGCCAGGCGGCCTGCTCCTGCTCGCTGGCGCTGCCGGAGCGCAATTGCGCGTACCAGCGTGCCGCGCCGCTGATGGCCTGGCGCTCGCCGACGCTCAGTTGCAGGCCGGCGAAACTCATGACAGCTGCATCCGCATCTGCATCAGGCAGCAATGCTCCATGGCCTTGGCCATGTAGTTGCTCACGCTGCGCACGGAAATCTGCAGGCGCTCGGCGATCTGCTCGTAGGTCAGGCCGTCGCACTGGGACAGCAGGAAAGCCTGTTTCACCTTGGGCCCCAGGCCATCCAGCAGCCGGTCGATTTCCATCAGCGCCTGGAACAGCACGCTCTGCTCCTCCGGCGACGGGTGCTCACCCTCGGGTACCAGGGCCAGGGCTTCGAGGTAGGCCTGCTCCAGGGAACGCCGGCGAAACAGATCGATCAGCAGGCCCCGGGCAATGCGCGACAGGTAGGGCCGCGGCTCACGGATCTCCACTGCGTTGCGCGCCTTGAGCACTCGCACGAAGGTGTCCTGGGCCAGGTCGGCGGCATCGAAGGCGTTGCCCAGGCGCTGGCGCAACCAGCCCTGCAGCCAGCCATGGTGATGGGTGTAGAGGTCGGTGACGGCGCAGCGCAGGGATAAGTCGTCGGCGGGCATGACAGTAAGGATTCATATTTGATAATGAATCGCATTGTCATGTAGAGGCGGAAGTCTTGGCAAGAGCCACGAACGCCGGGCGACGTTCGTGGCGGTACTGCGGGGGCCTGGTCAGATCCCGGCCAGGGCCAGGTCCATGGCGAAGTAGGTGAAGATCAGATCGGCGCCGGCGCGCTTGATCGAACCCAGGCTTTCGCGCACCACTCGCTGCTCGTCGATGGCGCCGGCCTGGGCGCCGAACTTGATCATCGCGTACTCGCCGCTGACCTGATACGCCGCCACCGGCAGGCGCGAGGCCTCGCGGATGTCGCGGATGATGTCCAGGTAGGCCCCGGCGGGCTTGACCATCAGCGAATCGGCGCCTTCCTGCTCGTCCAGCAAGGATTCACGCACCGCCTCGCGACGGTTCATCGGGTTCATCTGGTAGCTCTTGCGATCGCCCTTGAGCGCGCTGCCGCCCGCTTCACGGAACGGGCCGTAGAGCGCCGAGGCGAACTTGGTGGAATAGGCCATGATCGGCGTCTGGGTGAAACCGGCGGCGTCCAGGGCGCGGCGGATGGCCTGGACCTGACCGTCCATGGCCGCCGACGGCGCGATCACGTCGGCGCCGGCACGGGCCGCGGCCACCGCCTGCTTGCCGAGGTTGAGCAGGGTCTGGTCGTTGTCCACTTCATGGCCGTGCATGACCCCGCAGTGGCCGTGATCGGTGTATTCGCAGAAGCAGGTGTCGGACATCACGATCATCTCCGGCACCGCATCCTTGGCGATGCGCGACATGCGCGACACCAGGCCGTTTTCCTTCCAGGTGTCGCTGCCGTCGCAGTCCAGGTGGTGGGAGACGCCGAAGGTCATCACCGACTTGATCCCGGCGCGGGCGTAACGCTCGATCTCGCCGGCCAACCTGGATTCGGGAATGCGCATCACCCCGGGCATGCTCTTGATCGGCACGAAATCGTCGATTTCTTCCTCGACGAAAATCGGCAGCACCAGGTCGTTGAGGGTGAATTCGGTTTCCTGGAACAGGCTGCGCAGTTGTTCGGAGCGACGCAGGCGACGCGGACGGGCTTCTGGGAACTGGCTGGACATGATTTTTCCTAAGGCTGAGCGCGAAACAACACGAGCTATGGCGAAAAAAGGCTGAAAGCTTATGCCCGCAGCCGCCCCGGTACAAACCCGCACGGCTCAAGAGAGTCTTGCCCAAGCCGTAACAATGCCCTTGAGGCCCCGCGATCCAGGGGGTATCGGCCACTCGACGCGGCCAGCCTGCGACCATCTGACGCAACAGCGGCAGCCGCCATTGAAAAACCTGCGTGCGACAAATCCGGCGGTTGGCCGCTTGCAGCAGCTCCTGGCTCCCGCACGGGTGTGCACACTACGGCGGCTCACTGCCCTGCAAATTGAGGGTGTAGTCCTTCAGAGGCGTTTTGAAGTAGGCCATGCCGGTATCGTCAACCTTTCCCCTGAGCACGATTTTCTTGATCCGGTCGGCAATTTCATCGGCAGCGTTTGCGGACTGAATCGTCGCTTCGATGCACTCGCCAGGCCGGTAACCCACAGTTCGAACGATCAGATTGAGATCGACGTAATGGTCAGCCTCGCGCCCCACCACGCGACGATTTTCCGGGCCCTGGGTCCAATATATCTCCACGACTTTGCCGGCCGATGGCTTGACCGGCAGGTTGCACGTGGCATTCACCGCCACGCCGTTGTCCCCTGGCGTGGCCGCCACGCTGGCGGATGCCGCGGATTCGCTGCGCGGTGTATTACCAGGCAAGGTTGCCGGGCCGGGCGGTTGTTTGACCGCCGTGGTTTGTGCAATGCAAAGCAGTGGATCAAGCGCCAGCAAACCCAGCAGGCCTGCCCGCAGCATCCAGCCCTTACAGGGCACAACCTGGGCCCAGGCGCACAGGATCCGTGCCTGTCTGTGCGTGCCGGTGCCTGCAAAATCGCCAGGTGTCAACGCGCTCATGGATGCCTCGGTCCAGTGGGCGAAGGTGTGTTCTCGCACGTTTGCTCACTGCTTGGGAAAAGCCGCAGGTGCCCTTCGATGCAGGTTCGCGCCGTGCCGCCGATCCAGATTTCATCGCCGATCTGTTCCACGTCAATCCGCCCTGCCCGGCCCATGCTCAGGCCCTGGCTGACGCGGTAGCGAGCCGGTGCCAGCCCGGCGCCCAGCAACCACTGGGCGATGCCGGCATTAAGGCTGCCGGTGGCCGGGTCTTCGGGCATGCCATCACCGGCGATAAAGGCCCGTACCTCGAACTGCGCGTCGCTGTCATCACCCTCGGGATCACAAGGCGCGATCACCCCGACCGCCAGACCGATCAGCGCCGGGTAGTCCGGTTGCAGGTCCAGCACCTGCTGGCGTTCACCGAGCATCACCGCCAGCCAGCCGGCGCCGTTGTCGACCCACTGCGCCTGCACGATGTCCCCGGGCGCCAGGCGCAGACCACGGCGCACCTGCTCCAGCACCTCGGGCTCCACCGGGCCGGCCTTGAGCAGCGGCGGCGCGAGAAAGGCCAACTGATCGCCCTGGCGGCGGATGCGCACCAGGCCCACTTCGCACTCCTGGATGATCTCCTCGCCCCGGGGCACGCCGCCGGCTTCGAGCCAGGCGTGGCAACTGCCCAGCGTCGGGTGGCCGGCGAAGGGCAATTCCTGGGTGGTGGTGAAAATCCGCAGGCGGTAGTCGGCCCGGGGATCGCGGGGCTGGAGCAGAAAGGTGGTTTCGCTGAGGTTGGTCCAGTTGGCGAAGGTGGCCATGCGCTCGGTGCTGAGCTCGTCGGCGTTGAATACCACGGCCAAGGGGTTGCCTTTGAGGGGAGTCGAGCTGAAGACATCGACTTGCTTGAAACTTAAGGGGGGCATGCAAAAATTCCTGTTTCTTAATAAGGCCCAGCGTTATGAGGCACAACGTTGGCTGTAGCCGCTGCCGAGCCAGGGCGAGGCTGCGAAAGAGCGGGCTGCGTTCGGTACGCAGGCCCTGGCTTGGCGCCCCCAGACACACCCCTGGCATTCTTGGGATCGCCGCCACCGCTGCGCGCTCGTGCACAGCCTGCGGCAGCGGCTACAGGGCGTGCGTGCGTCAAGAAACCTTGGGAATCTCCAACCCGCGGATCACCGCCGGGCGCGCCACGAATTTGGCCAGCACTCGCTTGACCTCGGGGAAGTTGTCGATGCCCACCAATTCACCCGCCTCATAGAACCCGATCAGATTGCGAATCCACGGAAAGGTCGCGATATCGGCAATGGTATAGCGCTCGCCCATGATCCACTCGCGCCCCCCCAGGTGCTTGTCCAGCACCCCCAGCAGACGCTTGGCCTCGTTCACGTAGCGCTCCAGCGGCCGCTTGTCCTCGTACTCCCTGCCGGCAAACTTGTTGAAGAACCCCACCTGCCCGAACATCGGGCCGATGCCGCCCATCTGGAACATCAGCCACTGGATGGTTTCATAACGCGCCGCCGACTCCTGGGCCAGCAGTTGCCCGCTCTTGTCCGCCAGGTAGATCAGGATCGCCCCCGACTCGAACAGCGCCAGCGGCTGGTCCCCCGGGCCGTGGGGGTCGAGAATCGCCGGGATCTTGTTGTTCGGGCTGACACTGAGGAACTCCGGGGTCATCTGGTCCTGGGTCTCGAAGCTGACCCGGTGCGCCTCGTAGGGCAGGCCGATCTCTTCGAGCATGATCGAGACCTTGACCCCGTTGGGGGTCGGCAAGGAATACAACTGAATCCACTCAGGGAATTGCGCAGGCCATTTCTGGGTGACGGCAAAGGCGGAAAGATCGCTCATGACAGGCTTCCAGTCTCAATCAAAGGGGGGCGGCGCCACGGATGGGCAACGGCGGGGAATTATCCGCCGGGTTTTCTTAAATCGGCAACATGCAGCGCTTAAGCTGCCTGCAATCGAACCAAAAGCCGTTCAGGGACTCATAAGCCACGGCCCGATCAGGCCACGAGCAACGACAGGGAGCATGGGTTTGTCAGCCTCACGTATCGCACTTGAAGAATGACCGCACCATGAACCTGCCCCGCCGCCTTGCCCGCCACTTCAAGCACCGCCGCTACCTGCCGTTGCCGGCCCTGTTGCTGGGCAGCGCCCTGTGCCTGTCCCTGGAATCAAGCGCCAGCCGCGCGCAACCGGTGGACGGCACCCAGACCCTGGTGTTCCTGCGCCACGCGGAAAAGCCCGCCGGCGGCCTCGGCCAGCTCAATTGCCAAGGCCTGAACCGGGCCATCGACCTGGCCTCGCTGCTGCCGGAAAAATTCGGCAAGGCGCAGTACGTGTTCGCCGCCGACCCCACGCGCAACGTCGAGGAAGGCGAGTTGGACAACTCCTACAGCTACATCCGCCCCTTGATGACCATCAGCCCCAGCGCCATCAAGCTCGGCCTGCCGGTGAACATCGACTTTGCCGCCAATGACACCAGCGACCTGGCGGACGAGCTGCTGCATGACCGCTACCACAACGCGATCATCTACACCGCCTGGTCCCACGGCTACCTGCCGGAGCTGATCAACAAGGTCGCCGAAGAAGCCGTGGGCGAACAGCAGCCGATCACCAAAGACTGGGCCTCCAGCGACTTCGACTCGCTGTACGTGCTGACCCTGACCTGGCGCAACGGCAAGGCCAGCCTGCACAGCCAGAGTTACAGACAGGGCCTGGACAATGGCGAGCAGGATTGCCCGAGCTGATCAGCCCAGGGCGTCGAGCAACCGGTACCAGGCAATCCCCGCCCCCAGGTAGAGGCGTTGCAGGCCGTGCAGCGGAATCGGCCGCAACGGCGTGACCGGGAAAGGAAAACCCTGCCCCGCTCCCGTCAGCCGCGCCGCCAGGTGCCTGCCCAGCAGGGTCGACAAGGCAATGCCGCGCCCGTTGT
Organism: Pseudomonas sp. GW822-FHT06D10; assembly: GCF_058799535.1. Taxonomy (NCBI): domain Bacteria; kingdom Pseudomonadati; phylum Pseudomonadota; class Gammaproteobacteria; order Pseudomonadales; family Pseudomonadaceae; genus Pseudomonas; species Pseudomonas sp. GW822-FHT06D10. Next base: position 466,844 of record NZ_JBXALN010000004.1, read on the forward strand.
AGCCCAGCAGGATCGACAGCCCCGGCGCCGGCTCGTGCAACTGCGGCAGAAAACTCGGGGTCAGGGCCACGCGCCCGCTCCAGCGATACTCGATAGGGACGCCCGCCAATTGCGGAAACAGGTTCAGCAACGAACGCTCCAGGTGGTTCCAGTCGGCATCCCGGCGCGGCTCGGAAAACGGCCCGCGCCCACCCAGCAGCAGGCGCCCCTGGGCGTCCTGCTTGAAATACAGCAGCAGGCGCCGGGCATCGGAACACACCTCGCCGCCCGGCAGGATGCTCTGGCGCAGCTCGGCCGGCAGCGGCCGGGTGGCGATGATGAAACTGTTGGCGGCGATCACCGTCTGGCGCAACCCCGGCCACAAGTCGTCGGTGTAGCCATTGGTCGCCAGCAGTACCTTCGAGGCACGCACCCGAGCGCCGCGGTCGGTCTCCAGGGTCCAGCGCCCGCCATCGCGCTGCAGTTGCCGGACCCGGCTCTGGCCGTGAATGCTCGCCCCCAGCCCCATCGCCACCCGGGCCAGGCCCCGGGCGTAGTTCAGCGGGTGCAGGCTGCCGGCCCGCGGGTCGACCCAGCCGCCCAGGTATTGCGAACTGCCGATGCGCTGGCTCACCGCCGCCTTGTCCAGCAACTCCACGGCCACGCCGCGCTGGCGCCACTGCTCGGCGCGCTGCTCCAGGGTGTGCATCGCGGCGCCGGAAAACGCCGGCTGGATCCAGCCCTTGCGGGTGGCGTCGCAGCGAATGCCGTGTTCCTTGATCAGCTCGAACACTTCATCGGCCGCGCCACCCACGGCATCGATCAGCGCCTCGCCCTGTACCGGGCCGAACTTGGCCAGCAGTTGCTCGGGGTCGAACTTGAGCCCGGGGATCACCTGCCCACCGTTGCGCCCGGAGGCACCCCAGCCGGGCTCGCCGGCATCCAGCACACAGACCCTGGCACCGCTCTGGGCCAGGCGCAGGGCGCTCACCAGCCCGGTGTAGCCGGCGCCGACAATCGCCACATCGACCTCCCGGTCCTCGGCCAGTGCCGGGGTGTGCTCGGCCGGCATGGCCGTGGCCGCCCACAGCGAGGGCGGCATGCGCAGGGGCTCGGATGCGCTCATGCCTGCACCTCCGCGCCCTGGTTGAGCAAGCGCCGCAGGAAGTCCTGGGTGCGCGGGTGGCTCGGGGTGCTGAGCACGGTTCGGGCCGGGCCGGCCTCGACGATGCGCCCGCTGTGGAGGAAGCACACCTGGTCTGCCACGTCCTGGGCAAAGCCCATTTCATGGGTGACCACGATCATGGTCATGCCCTCGTCGGCCAGCTTGCGCATCACCGCCAGCACCTCGCCCACCAGTTCCGGGTCCAGCGCCGAAGTCGGTTCGTCGAAGAGAATCGCCTCCGGGTCCATGGCCAGCGCCCGGGCAATGGCCACCCGTTGCTGCTGGCCGCCGGAGAGCTCGTCCGGGTAGGCGTGCATGCGATGGGCCAGGCCGACCTTTTCCAGCAGTGCCTCGGCCCGCAGGCGTGCTTGCCGGGGGTCCTGTTTCTTGACGTAGATCGGCCCCTCGGTGACGTTCTGCAAGGCCGTGCGATGGGGAAACAGGTTGAAGCGCTGGAACACCATGGCCACCCGGGTACGCAGTTCATGGATGCTCTTGGCCTGCCGGTCGACCCGCGCCCCGCTCACCAGGATGTCGCCCTGCTCGTAGCTTTCCAGGCCGTTGATGCAGCGCAGCAGGGTCGACTTGCCGGACCCCGAGGGCCCGATCAGGCACACCACTTCACCGCTGTGCACCTGTAGGTCGATGCCTTCGAGCACCGCCACGTTGCCAAAGCTCTTGTGTACGCCCTTGATCTGGATCATGGCTTTCTCCGGGTGCTGATGCGCGCCTCCAGGCGGCGCAGGGCAAAGGACAGCGGCAGGCTCAGGGCCAGGTAGAGCAAGGCCACCAGGGTGTAGACGGTCATGTTCTCGAAGGTCGAGGAAGCGATCAGCTGCCCGGCCCGGGTCATCTCGGCCACGGTGATGGTGGACACCAGGGACGAGTCCTTGAGCATCATCACCAGGGTGTTGCCATAGGGCGGCAAGGCGATGCGCAGGGCCTGGGGCAGCACCACCCGGCGCATGATCATCGGCCCGCGCATGCCGATGGATTCGGCGGCCTCGATCTGGCCCTGGTGGATGGCCTGGATACCGGCGCGGAAGTTTTCCGCCTGGTACGCCGAGTAGGCGATGCCCAGGCCGATCACCCCGGCCTGCATGGCGGTGAGCTGGATGCCGAAATCCGGCAGCACGAAGTAGATGTAAAACAGCTGGACGATGATCGGCAGCCCGCGAATGACGTTGACCACGCCGATGGCGAACAACGCCACCGAGCGCACCTTGGACACCATCATCAAGGCGAAGACCAGGCCGATCAGCGAGCTGAGCACGAAGGAGCCAACGGTGACCTGCAGGGTGACCACTGCGCCTTTCAACAGAATGGGCAGGAAGTCCAGAGCGTTCTGGAGAAACATGGAGAGACCCGTTTAATCAGCAGGAAAGGGACCCGGGCCAGGCGCCGGGCCGCGACTGGATCAGTTGAGCTTCCAGTGCTCGATGATGCGGTCCAGGGTGCCGTCGGCCTTGATCGCGGCGATCCCGCGATTGACCTCGGCCAGGGTCTGGGCATCGCCCTTGCGCACGATCAGGCAGACATCGCCCATGACCACCGGCTGGTAGCCCTTGACCAGCCGCACCTTGTTCTGGGTGCCCTGGGCCAGTTGGTAGGCGAGGATCGGCCGGTCGGCGAAACCGGCCTTGATCCGCCCCAGGGCCAGGTCGCGCATCAGGTCGGGAATCGAGTCGTAGCCGCGCACTTCCTTGAAGATCCCGCGCTTGTTCAACTCGTCGATAAACACCGTGCCGACCTGGGCGCCGACGGTTTCCCCGGCCAGGTCCTCCATGCGGCGGTAGTCGCTGGCGTCGTCGGCCTTGACGATCAGGCCCTCGCCGTAGCTGAACACCGGGTCGGAGTACTGCACCACTTTCTCGCGCACCGGGGTGCGCAGCATGGCAGCGGAAATGATGTCGATCTTGTTCGAGGTCAGTGAGGGGATCAGTGCGGCGAAGGTGGTCTGCTGGATGTCCACGGCGAAACCGCCGGCCTTGCCCACGGCCCGGGCGGCATCGATCATCATGCCCTCGATGCTCTGGCTCTTGACGTCAAGGAAGGTGAAGGGAATGCCGGTGGCGGTGGCCCCGACCTTGTACAGCGGCTCGGCCTGGGCCGACGCCGAAAGGCCCAGGCCAAGGGCGCAACAGAATGCGAAAACAGCGGGTGCAAGGACGCGAGTGCGGGTGTGCATGGCGAATCTCCCATTGGACGGTTTTATTGTTTGAAGTCCGTGATGGATAGCCTCTGTTGTGGAAGGCAGGAGGCATGAACCCGACTATAAACAATTTACAAAAATCGTAAAGAGATTTATAAATATCGAATATCGATATTCAAAACACAAAACAACCTGAAAGGACTGGTCATGAGCGATAACAACAACTCCCTTTTCAACCAGTCACTGGAGAAAGGCCTGGCGGTGCTGCGGGCCTTCAACGCCGCGCAACGGACCATGAACCTGGCGGAAATCGCCACGGCCGCCGACATCAACAAAAGCTCGGCGCAGCGCATGATCCACACCCTGGAACAGCTGGGCTACGTGCGTAAGCACCCGCAGACCAAGCGCTTTCAGCTGACCCCGCGGGTGATGGAGATCGGCTACAACTACCTGGCCGCCGACACCCTGGTGGACGTGGCCAACCCCTTCCTCGCCGAGCTGGCCCAGGTCACCGGGGAAACCACCAACCTCACCGAGCCCGATGGCCTGGACATGGTCTATGTGGCGCGCTTCGTGGCGCCCAAGTTCATCCCCATCCACATGCCCATCGGCAGTCGTATCCCGATGTACTGCACCGGCTCGGGCCGCGCCTACCTCAGCGCCCTGCCCGCCGCCGAGGCCTTGCAGATCCTCCAGGCCAGCGACCGCAAGGCCCACACCCGACACACCCGCACCGATCTGGACGAGATCCAGCGCGAGATCGACGCCACCCAGCGCCGCGGCTATGCCCTGAACCCGGAAGAACTGTTCCTGGGCGACATGGCGATAGCCGCGCCCATCCTCGACGGCAAGGGCTTGCCGGTGGCCGCGGTGCACGTGGTGGTGCCCAGCAGCCGCTGGACCCTGGAAGAAGCCGAACGCAAGCTCGCGCCCTCGGTGATCGAATGTGCCCGGGCCATCCGCACCTCGATTCGCACCCTCTGAAAATCACTCTCCTGTAGCCGCTGCCACAGGCTCGGGCCGCGTTCGGACGAACGGCCCGCAGGGACGCGGCGTTCTCAAGGCCGATGAGCTCCCGACGGGGGATCGCCAGGCAAGGCCGGACGAGATCGGTTCGCAGCGCGCCGGCGCCAGCGGCTACAATTCGCGCTTATTGTCCTCGTGCGGAATACCTTTCATGTCCAACCTCGCCTCCACCCAGCCCAACCGCGGCTGGGCGTTCTGGTGCAAACCCCTGCTGTTCCTGCTGGTCGCCGCCATCGGCCTGTATTACGTGAAGTGGTCGCCCTACTACCTCAAGGCCTTTGTCGCCGCCGACAGCCACAGCATCGGCGCCTCGATCCTCAACGATCAGCAGAGCTCGCCCTGGAGCGCCGCCCTGGGCTATTCCCAGGTGTACTTCCTGGCCATCTGGAAGGCTGCGGTGCTGGCGGTGATCCTGGGTTCCCTGCTGCAGGTGCTGATTCCCCGGGATTGGCTGCTGCGCCTGTTCGGCCGTGCCGGCTTCGGCTCGACCCTGCGCGGCGGGCTGTTCGCCCTGCCGGGCATGATGTGTTCCTGCTGCGCCGCGCCGGTGGCTGCTGGCCTGCGCCGGCAGAAGGTTTCGGTGGGTGCGGCCCTGGCGTTCTGGATCGCCAACCCGGTGCTCAACCCGGCGACCCTGGTGTTCATGGGCTTTGTCCTGGGCTGGGGCTTTTCTGCCCTGCGCCTGGTGGCGGGCATTGTCCTGGTGTTGGGCGTGTCCTTGGTGGCGCAGCGGGTCGCCGGCCCCGAGCAACTGCCCGAAGCCGCAGTGGATGCGGTGGTGGAAGCCAGCACGGTGAACGACCAGCCGTTCCTCAGCCGCTGGGGCAAGACCCTGTGGCAACTGTTCTGGAGCACCATTCCGATCTACGTACTGGCGGTACTGGTGCTGGGCGCGGCGCGGGTCTGGCTGTTTCCGCATATCGACGGTGCCATGGGTGACAGCCTGTGGTGGCTGGTGCCGCTGGCGATCGCCGGGACCCTGTTCGTGATCCCCACGGCGGCAGAGATTCCCATCGTCCAGACCATGATGACCCTGGGCCTGGGCACCGGGTCGGCGGTGGCCCTGCTGATGACCCTGCCGAGCATCAGCCTGCCGTCGCTGCTGATGCTGCGCAAGGATTTCGATGCCCGAGTGCTGGTGACCGTGGCCGTGCTGACCATGCTGGTGGGGATTGTCTGCGGGTTGATTGGTGCGGCGTTGTTGTAGAACCCTGGTGGTCGAAGCTTATAGGTGACTCACATTGACACCCTTGAAGCATGCAACTAAATTTAGTCGCAAAAAAAGAGGATGCCGTGTCCAAGAACGATAAGCTTCTCGCCAAGTTACTCAACGACCGGGGGACCTTTTCCTGGCAGGAACTGGTCACTCTCCTAAAGCGCCTGGGCTACACACCGCTGGAGGGCTCGGGCAGCCGGGTAAAATTCGACAATGGCGATCCAGGCGCAATGATCAACCTGCACAAACCGCACCCCGGTAATGAGCTGAAGGCCTACATACGCCGCCAAGTGATCGAGCAACTAAAATCGGGAGGTCTCATACCGTGAACAACCTACTGCAGCACAAGGGCTATTACGGCTCTATCGAGGTCAGTACCGAGGACAATTGCCTCTTTGGCAAACTTCAGTTCATAAGGGCCTTGGTTAGCTATGAAGGGCAGACCGTGGCTGAACTCGAAGCGGCCTTCAAAGAGGCAGTAGACGACTATCTGGATACCTGTGAGCAATCGGGCACAGCACCAGAAATCCCTTGCAAAGGCTCGTTCAACGTTCGGGTAGGCCACGACCTTCATCTAGCGGCTGCCGTGGCCGCCACCCGGCAGAATGTATCGTTGAACGATCTGACCCGTCAGGCCCTGAACGAATACCTGCAACATCACGGCTGATTGGTGTTTCGTGGAGGCCAAGGCGCTCGTTGAATGCTGGCCTCCAATGGAAATTTCCACACGCCCCCGCCGCATCGTCTTGAAACACATTGGTCAGGGAATGCCGCTTCCGAAACCAGAGTTTTCGCTTTGTTTTGTAAGGCTGGTCCGAGAGAATCGCCAACGCCTTTGAGCGGCTTGTGTCCTTGGTGTTCGTCAGGCAGTCTCCCCCGGTCGCTGCACAATCAGCGACTCGGATGTGGAAGTCCGGAAGGGTCATAGGTACAACGCTTCAACGCGCCTGCCGACGCTTTGCGCCTGCGGATACGTGTTATGGCGGCCATGCGTGGGGCACCTTCGGGTGCGCCGGGTTTTGGGTACCAAAAGACTCCCCGGTCTTCCACACCCACGCACGGCTGCCACCCTCTCGTGTGGAAGCGAGACCGGCGGCTCTACTTAACCTTAGAGTCGTAGGTACCCCAATGAAAAAGCTCGTCCCCGATCCACCCCGCCCACTGCGCGACCCCGAACTGGATCGCGCCAACGCCAACCTGCTCAGCGCGCTGAAACCTACCCAGGCACGCCCGTTCGGCCTCCGCCGATGCCCTGGGCAATACCCTGTTCAGTGTGCAAGCCGGGGTCAACGCCGAAGAGGCCTTGAGGCACGTCGCCCTGCTGCTCAAGTGCGCCGAGGAGGTGTCCGATGAAATCACCGAGCGCGCCAGCGGCATCGAACGCGGCCTGATCTGGTCCATGGTGCATTCCGTGGAAATGGCCCGGGCCGTGGTCGAGGCCTTGCTCGACCGTCCACGCCCTGCCGGCTGACGCCCGCGCACACCGCGCGCTCAGGTGCTGCGAGCGCGCGGATTATTGAGCGCTAGCGCGATGGCGGCTGGCGCTGGCGCAGGTAATCGAGCACGGCGCCGTGCTCGCCGCTGAACTCGATCCGCGCGCCCTTGCTCTCGCGCTGGAAGGCGTACATCGGGTCGTAGTATTCGCCCAGCAAGCCTTCGATCCAGGCCCGGTGCCGTTCCACGTCGCCGCCGCGGGCCTGTTCCGCCAGCGCGGCTTCCATCAGCAGGAACAGGCGCTGGTGACGCTCGCCACCGAGGCGTTTGTGGATCTTGTTCAGGCTTTCCAGCAGGCGCTCGGCGAACAGCGCGAAGCCCTGTTCGCCATGCACCGCCACAAACTCGGCGCAGAGGTTGACCACGTAGTCGTCGAGGATCCTTTGCACCCGGTTGGCCAGGCTGTCCTCCAGCCAGACCATGGGCAAGCCCTGCATGCTCTGGTACAGCGGCAGCGGCAAGGCGCAACTGCCGATCATGCGGTTCTCGTCTTCCAGGACAAAGCTCTGCACGCCGCGCTCACGCTTTTTCAGCAGGTCCACCGCCAGGCGGTTTTCGAAGTCGATGTTGCTCGGCTGGCCGGTGGCGCGCCGGCCGAAGCTGGAGCCGCGGTGGTTGGCGTGGCCTTCCAGGTCCAGGGCGTTGTCCAACTGGCCCAGCACTTGGGTCTTGCCAGTGCCGGTCATGCCCCCCAGGAGGACGAAATCGCACTGCTGCAAGGCCTGTTCGGTGGTGTCCAGAAGGAAGGTACGCATGGCCTTGTAACCGCCACCAACCCGCGGGTAGTCAATGCCCGCTTCCCTGAGCCACTGCTGGACGATCTGCGAGCGCAGCCCACCGCGAAAGCAGTACAGCAGGCCGTCGGGATGGGCTCGGGCGAAATCGGCCCAGGCCTGGACGCGCTGCTCCTTGATCGCGCCGGACACCAGTTGATGCCCGAGCACGATGGCCGCCTGCTGGCCCTGCTGCTTGTAGCAGGTGCCGACCCGTTGGCGCTCCTGGTCGGTCATCAGGGGCAGGTTGAGCACCCCGGGAAAGGCGCCCTTGGTGAATTCGATCGGCGCGCGGGTGTCCATCATCGGCCGGTCGTTGAGGAAGATCTCGCGGTAGTCGGTGCAGTCCAGAGACATCAGAACACCTCGACCGCGTGGCTCTGTCGCTCTACCAGCTCGCCAATCGGCGCCAGTTCCAGGCCCAGTTCCGCCGCCAGGGCCAGGAATTCGGCATTGCCTTGCGGGGTTACCGCCACCAGCAGCCCGCCACTGGTCTGCGGGTCGCAGAGCACGCGCTTGTGCAGTTCCTGGACTCGCCCGACCTTGTCGGCGTAGCTGCTGTAGTTGCGCAAGGTGCCACCGGGCACGCAGCCCTGGTCCAGGTAGTATTCGACCCCCGGCAGCCGCGGTACGCGGTCGTAGTGAATGCGCGCGGTCAGGCCACTGCCGTCGGCCATTTCCACCAGGTGCCCGAGCAGGCCGAAACCGGTGACGTCGGTCATCGCGGTCACCCCTTCGAGCTTGCCGAAACGGCTGCCGGGCTTGTTCAGGGTGCACATCCAGTCCCGGGCCAGGCCGATGTCGGCGCTGCGCAGCTTGCCCTTTTTCTCGGCGGTGGTGAGCACGCCGATCCCCAGGGGCTTGGTCAGGTACAGCAGGCAACCGGCGGTGGCGGTGTCGTTGCGCTTCATGAAGCGTTTTTCCACCAGCCCGGTGACCGCCAGACCGAAGATCGGCTCCGGCGCATCGATGGAGTGCCCGCCCGCAAGAGGAATGCCCGCGGCGTCGCACACCGAGCGACCGCCGCGGATCACCTCCCGGGCGATTTCCGGGGCCAGCACGTTCACCGGCCAGCCGAGAATGGCAATCGCCATCAGCGGGTCGCCGCCCATGGCGTAGATGTCGCTGATGGCGTTGGTGGCGGCGATGCGGCCGAAGTCGAAGGGGTCGTCGACGATGGGCATGAAGAAGTCGGTGGTGGAGACCACGCCGCGCTCTTCATCGATGGCGTACACCGCCGCGTCATCGCGCGAGGCATTGCCGACCCAGAGCTTGGGGTCGAGGTTCTGCGCCCCGCTGCCGGCCAGGATCACCTCCAGTACCTGGGGGGAAATCTTGCAGCCGCAACCGGCTCCGTGGCTGTACTGGGTCAGGCGAATCGGCTCGCTCATGGGGTACCTCGTCAAGTCTGGGACGGGGATTCTAGCAGAGCCCTCAGGCACTTGGCCGCGGCGTGCCCTGATGGAACAGCATCTGCCAGCGCCCCTCCTGGCAGCGCCACAGCGAGCTGCGCCAGGCACTGCTGGCCGCCCGCCCGGGCGCTGCGGCGTTATGGCACAGGTAGGTGACCTGGGCCAGGTCGGCCCCCAGGCACTGCACGGCGAACTCGCTGATGCGCCGTTCGATGAACACCTGCTGCGGCAGGCTGGCCAGCACCTGGGCCTTGTCCCAGCGCCCGCCGCTGGCGCCAAACTCAAGAAAGTCATCGGCCAGCAAGGCCTCCAGCGCCTGGCGATCGGCACGCACTTCGGCCTGTTGCAACTGGCGTTCAAGCATCAGCAGGTGGTCGGACAGCTCCATGATCACTCCCGAGGTGGTGGCGGGTAAGTGGCGCACTCTAGCATTGCGCGCCTGCACCAGCGCCGGGCCTGGGGGCCGGGCATTGCCCAGGCCTGCAGCGTCCGGCCCTCCCCGCCATCGGCACGCACCGCGCCCCAAGCGCCAATCCCGCGGCCATTCACGCCTTTGTCGCAAGCCGCTGTTTCAAGTTGGTACGCCATATGCAAACGTTTGCGAGTTGTAATTTTGTGGGTGTTCGCCGCCTTCTTTCGAAGTGTCGAGCACAAGGGACTTCACACTGTAAGAACAGGGACTTTCCATGCTCAACCCTCTGCGACGCCATGCGTCCTGCCGTACCCTGGCTGTTTCGTTGTGGCTGGCCGGCGTTACGGGTCTACCCAGCGCCTTCGCCCAGCCCCCCGCCGCCCCGGCGGACGACTCGGCCCAGGGCGAAAGCCTGAGCGCCGATGTGCAACCGGCCAAACAGGGCGCCTACCTCTCCGACTGGTACAACCAGGACCTGATGCTCATCGGCAGCAAGGACATCAGCTTCGGCCCGCGCCCGGCAGACGACATCTACCTGGAATACGAATACTTCGGGCGCAAGGGCCCCTTCGAGCTGTACGGCTACATCGACCTGCCGAAGATCCTCGACATCGGCAACAGCCACGACAAGGGCATCTGGGACCACGGCTCGCCGCTGTTCATGGAGCACGAGCCGCGAATCTCCATCGACTACCTGGCCGGCCGCAGCCTGGCCATCGGCCCGTTCAAGGAGTGGTACGTGGCCTTCGACTGGATCTACGACCACGGCAGCCGCACCGCCAACCGCGCCAACACCCTGTACAGCGGCCTGGGCACCGACATCGACACCCATTCGCGGGTCAACCTCTCGGCCAACTTCTACGGCCGCTACCAGTGGGAAAACTACGGCGCCAGCAACGAATACTCCTGGGACGGCTACCGCGCCCAGCTGAAATACATCGTGCCCATCGACAGCTTCAGCAACGGCGCCTCGCTGACCTACATCGGCTTCACCAACTTCGATTTCGGCTCCGACCTGCACAAGGACAACCCGGCCCGCACCGCCAATGCCACGGTGGCCACCAACGTGCTGCTCTATTCCTTCACCCACCTGCGCTTCACCCTGGTGGGCCGCTACTTCCACAACGGCGGCAACTGGGAGGATGGCAGCGTGCTGAATTTCGGCGACGGCGAGTTCCGCGCCCGCTCCAATGGCTGGGGCTATTACGCCGGGGTTGGCTATCAGTTTTAAAGCAGCGGCAAGACAAGAACGGTTGCGCTGAGCTGCAACCTGGATCAGGCAGGATAAGCGCCAATTAACGGCAGTCATGGAGGTTGTATGCGTGGGATTCAAAAGGTTTCGTGGGCAATGGGCTTGAGTGCACTGGTGGCTAGCGGCGCCTGGGCCAGTGAGGCAGCGATCAAGCCCAAGGTGGTGCTGATCAGCATGTTCGCGCCGGAAGCGCAGCACTGGATCGAGCGCCTGGAGCTCAAGCGCGAGATCCGCGTGCCGGGGCTGGCGGCGGAGTATCCGGTGATTCGCTGCAACGACCGCGAGGTGTGCCTGTTGACCACAGGCATGGGCCAGACCAATGCCGCGGCGTCGACCCTGGCCCTGGCGCTGTCGCCCAAATTCGACCTGCGCAAGAGCTATTTCCTGATTGCCGGGATCGCCGGCATCAGCCCCCAGCACGGCACCATCGGCACCGCCGCCTGGGCCCATTACCTGGTGGAGTTCGGCACCCAGTGGGAAATCGACTCCCGGGATGCGCCCGAGGGCTGGCCCACCGGCTACCTGGGGATCAACACCAAGGGCCCCAACGAAAAACCGCCCCTGGACTACAAGACCGAAGTCTTCGAGCTGAACCCCAAGCTCCAGGCCAAGGCCTTCGCCCTGAGCCGCAACGTGGCCCTGAGCGAGAGCAAGGAGTCGGCGGCCTGGCGCCTGAAATACCCCAAGGCCCCGGCCAACCAGCCACCGGTGGTGACCCGTTGCGACACCCTGGCGGGCAACACCTGGTTTTCCGGCACCCGCCTGAGCGAACGGGCGGAGGTCTGGACCCGCTTGCTGACCGACAACAAAGGCACCTATTGCACCACCCAGCAGGAAGACAACTCCACCTACGAAGCCTTGCTGCGGGCCAGCCGCGAGGGCCTGCTGGACATCCAGCGCCTGGCGGTGGTGCGCGCCGGTTCCGACTTCGACCGCCCGGCCCCGGGGGCCAGCGAAGTGGACAACCTGCTCAAGTACGCCGACCAGGGCGGCTTTGTCCCGGCCCTGGAGAACCTCTACCGGGCCGGCAATCCGCTGGTGCAGGACATCCTCGGCAACTGGTCGGCCTGGGAAAAGGGCGTGCCCGAGACCTGATTTCTCTCCCGGGAGCGGCCAGGCGGCGTTCCGCTTGCCGGCGAAGTCGATCTCTGGGCCCTCTTCGCCAGCAAGCGGGCTCCTACGCAGGGATGGCCGCTGCGCTCAGGGGATGAGGATGATTTTTTCGCCGCGCCCCTGGTTCACTTCGGCATAACGCTCCAGCCCCCGCTCCAGCGGCGATTCCACCAGGCCTTCCGGCAGCGGCAGCAGGCCTTCATCGAAATAGCGGCCGAACTGCTCCAGCATCGCCGCGCACGCCTCTACGCCATACAACAGCGAGTTGATCCCCACCACCGAGCCACCCTTGCGGTACAGCGCCAGGGCCGGCAGTTGCACATGGCCGTCCACCGGGGCGGCGATGATGGCGATGCGGCCAAAGGTGGCCAGGGCCGGCACCGAGGCCGGCAGCCAGAAGCCGGTGGTGTCGAAGATCACCTCGGCACCGCCGGCATAGACTTCGGCCACCTGGGCCGCCAGGGTTTCCGGCTGTTGCAGGTGCAAGGTCGGGTAGCCCTGGGCTTCAAGCGCCTGGACCTGCTCCACCCGGCGCGCCGCCGCCAGCACCCGGGCCCCGCGCACCTTGGCCAGGGCCAGGGCCGCCGAGGCCACCGCGCCGCCGCCGATCACCAGCAGCCGGGTGCCACGGGCTACGCCACTGCGCTCCAGGGCATCCCAGGCCGTGGTGTAGGGCACCCCGAGGCTTGCGGCCTGGGCAAAGCTCAGGTGCCGTGGCTTGCGGGCCACGCCCTGGGCGGACAGCACCACGTACTGGGCATGGCTGCCGTCGGCGAAGAAGCCCAGCTCCTTGCCGGTGCCCCAGACTTCCTGGCCCAGCAGTTGCGCCGGCCCCTGCTCCACCACCCCGGCAAAGTCCCGCCCGGGCACCCGCGGCAGTGTGGTGTAGGGAAAGCGCCCGAGGACGTTCTTCACATCACTGGGGTTGAGGCCCGCGGCCTTGATGCGCACCAGCACCTGGCCAGCACCCGGTACCGGGGTGGGCAGGTCCACTACGTGCAGGGCCGCGAGGTCGCCGGTGGCGGAAAATTGCAGTGCTTTCATCGTCGGTTCCATGAGTCGGGGGGAGAAAGGAAAAATGCGTGTTCAGGACAGCCAGCTGCCGAGCAACTGGCGCCCCAGGGGCCACAACTGCTCACCGCCGAGCATGCCCAAGAGGCCAACCAGGGCAATTGCCGGCGGTGCCGGAGAACGCACCTGCAAGGCGCCGTAAAGCAGGCCGACCAACAGGCCGGCGGCCAGGGAAATCAGGTAGTTCATGCTGCGCTCCAGAGGCCGTGCGGCTCATGCCGGGGTGAAGTGGCGTGTGCGGCACAGTCTAGGTGGCACGGTCCCGCGGCATCGGCCAAGTGCTTCAGGATTTCGGCCAAGGCCGAAACCCTGGCGGTCGCTTGGCTGGCGTCCGCCTGATGCACATCCGGCGCTCTCCGGATCTTCACGTCTCCTGCGGAGCCGTTCGCAGCCTGTGGCAGCGGCTACACGACGCCAGGCAGTCCCTGTAGCCGCTGCTGAGCCTGCGAAGCTGCGAAAAGGACCGAAGGGCCTTGCTTGGCGATATCCCGACGAACCTATGGCGGCTTTGAGATTGCCGCGTCTCCTGCGGAGCCGTTCGTCCGAACGCGGCCCGAGCCTGTGGCAGCGGCTACACCTGGCTGGCGCTGGCGTACTGGGAAGGCGCGACACCCAGTTCCCGGCGGAACATGTCGCTGAAGCTGCTGGGGGAATAACCCAGCTCCCGGGCAATGCGGCTCACCGGTACACCCTGGATCAGCTCCGCGGCAGCGGTGGCCAGTTGCACCTGGCGCCGCCATTCGGCAAAGCCCACGCCCAACTGCTCCTTGAACAGCCGTGCCAGGGTGCGCACGCTGGCCCCCGCCGCATCGGCGTGCTGTTCAAAGGAGATGGCCAGGGACGGCGCCGCCATCACCGCCTGGCACAGGCTGCCCAGGCGCCGGTCGGAGGCGTCCGGCAGGGCTATCTTCAATTGCGAGCGGCGAGCCCGGCGCAGTTCCAGCAGGGCCAGCCCCACCAGCGCCTCGTAGTACTCCGGCTGCGGCGGGTCGAGTTCCACCAGGCGCACGATCAATTCGCGCAGCAGGTTGTCCACCTGCAGCACCTGGACGCTGGGGTCCAGGGTCGCCGCCAGGGACGGGCGCAGGTAGATGTTGCGCATCTGCAGGTCGCTGACCACGCGAATCCCGTGGCTCACCCCCGGCGGCAACCACACCGCGCGCTGGGGCGGCACCACCAGGGCTTCATGGGGCGTCTCGACCCACATCACCCCGCTCATGGCGTAGAGCAACTGGCCCCAATCGTGTTCATGGGGCTCGATGAACAAGCCCCGCGGATAGGTGCGGGCCAGGGGTTGCACCGGGATCACGGGGTCGCTGAGGTCGGGGGGTGCGGCTAGGGCCATGGCAAGGTCGCGGCAGGTCGGCGGGCGCCCATGGTAACCAGCCGCCCGGGGCGCCGCCAACCGCTGCCGCGCCCATCCGGATGAAGGCCTGGGCGCCGCTCGGGAATCCATTCGGATAGAGCGGCTGGCGGCCCATGACCGTCGGTAGCCCGGGCGGACAATCAGAGTGAATTTTTCCGCCGCGCCAGGATCACTAAAAGATCACAGGGAGGAACAAAGGCTTTATGAACAACGCAAAACTTTTCGTCATCGAATACACCCTCCACGGCGCCCCCAAGTCCTTCATCATCCGCCAGGAAAAGATGGACAACGCCGAGGCCTGGCACTGGGCCAGTTGCGACGCTGGAGTGGGTCGGATAGGACGTTTCGGCCGCGAACGGGTGAAGAAGACCAGCAAGCCCATGGCCGAAAAGTTCGGTATCGAAAACGTCACCTGGCGCCCTTCGGTCTAGGACGCAGCAACGCGGGTGGAGCCGCACGGCCCCACCCGCCGATCCCCACTCAGCCGTGGGCGCCCTTGGCGCATTTGCAGCCTTCGGTGGAAGCGCAAGGCTCGCCGTGGGCGTGATGGTCGGCGCACGCCTGGCAGCAGTAGTGCTTGCCGTGACGGACGATGGCATGGGCGCCCAGCTTGCAGATGCAGGCCGGGCAGGCACAGGTTTGCGTGGACATGGCATGGCTCCTCGGGTTCAAGGCTCGGGCCTTTGGGCGGGTGCTTCACCGAGCGCCCCGCTCGGGCCGAGTCCCCACAGGTTAGGCCAAGGCACCGCCCGGCCAGGGCGCACGCGACTGATGGTCGGCCCCTCACTCCCAGCCCTGCAAACGCAAGGTAGCGCGCACCAGCCGCTGTTCTTCGTCCTCGATGTCCCTGAGGTTGCGGGCAATGCCCTGGATATGCGCCACCGCCGCCTTGCGTGCCTGTTCCGGCAGACGCCCGGTGACTGCGTTGTACAGCCGCGCATGCTGGCGGTCGATCTGGCGCTTGGGCGCCGGGCGGTGATAGAGGTTGTTGACCGAGGCGAACACCGAGTTCAGCAGCAGGTCGGTGAGCGAGCCCAGGGTCTGCACCAGCACCGGGTTGTGCGAGGCCTCGCAGATCGCCAGGTGAAAGGCGTGGTCCAGGCGCGCCAGGGCGGCGGGCTCCAGGGCCTGTTCATGGGCCTGCAGCAGGGCCTGGTAGGCGCGCTCGATCAGCACGAAATCCGCTTCGGTGCCGCGCAGGGCCGCCAGCCGCGCCGACTCGCCTTCAAGCAGGCTGCGCACTTCCAGCAGATCGTAGAGGGTGCGGGGCTGGGAGCTGAACAGATGCATCAGCGGCGACTGCGCCGCCGGGGCCGACAGTTGCGCCACCTGGGAGCCGCGGCCCTGTCGAGTGTCGATGATGCCCCGCGCCCGCAGCAGTTTCAGGCCCTCGCGCAGGGCCGTGCGCGAAACCCCGAGCTTGGCCGTCAGGCGCCGTTCCGAGGGCAGCAACTGGCCGGTCTTGAATACCCCGTCGACGATCAGCCGCTCGATCCGTGCGCAGACCAGGTCCGCCACCTGGGGCCGACGCCCCGCTTGCGTGTCCTGCATGCTTCCTCCCACTGGTATGACCAGCCCTGTGCCATTTGTCCGGCTATTTCCGCGCGCCCGCCAAGCTTTTGAAAAACCTGACCTTTCGGAAAAACCCCGGCCTGCCCTGGAAAACAAAGTGGTTCGACCACTGCCAACGCACATGGACACTAAAGCCCGCCGGGCCAATCATGCAAGGCAGCCGTACAGCATTCGCGACCTGATAAAAACCACACAAGGTCCTTAGCCGCCATGACGATTCTCTACGACGAACGCCTCGATGGCGCCCTGCCCGACGTCGACCGCCAGGCCCTGATCCAGGCCCTGCGCCAGCAGCTACCGGAGCTGGAGCTGCTGGACCAGGAGCAACAGCTCAAACCCTACGAATGCGATGGCCTGAGCGCCTACCGCAGCACGCCGATGCTGGTGGCCCTGCCCCGGCACCTGGACCAGGTGCAGCGCATCCTGCAGATCTGCCACGCCCATCGGGTGCCGGTGGTGGCCCGAGGCGCCGGCACGGGCCTGTCCGGCGGCGCCCTGCCCCTGGAAAAGGGCCTGCTGCTGGTGATGGCGCGCTTCAAGGAAATCCTCCAGATCGACCCCGCCGCCCGTTGCGCCCGGCTCCAACCCGGGGTGCGCAACCTGGCGATCTCCCAGGCCGCCGCGCCCTTCGGCCTGTACTACGCTCCCGACCCCTCTTCGCAGATCGCCTGTTCGATTGGCGGCAATGTCGCGGAAAACGCCGGCGGCGTGCATTGCCTGAAATACGGCCTGACCGTGCACAACCTGCTCAAGGTCCAGATGCTCAGCGTCGAGGGCCAGCCCCTGACCCTGGGCAGCGAGGCCCTGGACGCGCCGGGCTTCGACCTGCTGGCGCTGTTCACCGGCTCCGAAGGCCTGCTGGGGGTGATCACCGAAGTCACGGTCAAGCTGCTGCCCAAGCCGCAGATCGCCAAGGTGCTGCTGGCGGCCTTCGACTCGGTGGAGGCCGCCGGCCGCGCCGTGGCCGACATCATTGCCGCGGGCATCATCCCCGGCGGCCTGGAGATGATGGACAACCTGGCGATCCGCGCCGCCGAGGATTTCATCCATGCCGGCTACCCGGTGGACGCCGAGGCCATCCTGCTGTGCGAGCTGGACGGCGTGGAAGCCGATGTCCACGACGATTGCGAGCGGGTGCGCCAGGTGCTGGAACGGGCCGGCGCCAGCGAGGTGCGCCTGGCCCGGGACGAGGCCGAGCGCGTGCGCTTCTGGGCCGGGCGCAAGAACGCCTTCCCGGCGGTGGGGCGCTTGTCCCCGGACTACTACTGCATGGACGGCACCATTCCCCGCCGCGAGCTGCCGGGGGTGCTGCGGGGCATCGCCCGCCTGGCCGACGAACACCAGCTGCGGGTGGCCAACGTGTTCCATGCCGGCGACGGCAACATGCACCCCTTGATTCTGTTCGACGCCAACCAGCCCGGCGAGCTTGAGCGGGCCGAGGCCCTGGGGGGCAAGATCCTCGAACTGTGCGTGGCAGTGGGCGGCAGCATCACCGGCGAACACGGGGTGGGCCGGGAGAAAATCAACCAGATGTGCGCCCAGTTCAACCACCACGAGCTGACCCTGTTCCACGCCATCAAGGCGGCCTTCGACCCCAGCGGCCTGCTCAACCCGGGGAAGAACATCCCGACCCTGCACCGCTGCGCCGAATTTGGCGCCATGCACATCCACCACGGGCAACTGCCCTTCCCCGAACTGGAGCGATTCTGATGAACGTGGCCAGCGATTTCGACGCCGCCGAGACCTTGCTGGAACAGGTGCGCGATGCCTTGGCGAGCGACACCGCGCTGCGCATCCAGGGTTCCAACAGCAAGGCCTTTCTCGGCCGCGAGAGTGCCGGGGAAATACTCGATACCCGCAGCCATCGCGGCATCGTCAGCTACGACCCCACGGAGCTGGTGATCAGCGCCCGGGCCGGTACGCCGCTCGCCGAGCTGCACGCCACCCTGGACGCCGCCGGGCAGATGCTGCCCTGCGAACCGCCGTCCTTCGGCGCGGGCGCGACCCTGGGCGGCATGCTCGCCAGCGGCCTGTCCGGGCCGCGCCGGCCCTGGGCCGGGGCGGTGCGCGATTTCGTCCTCGGCACCCGGGTCATCAGCGGCAGCGGCCAACACCTGCGGTTTGGCGGCGAGGTGATGAAGAACGTCGCCGGCTATGACCTGTCGCGGCTGATGGCCGGCAGCTACGGCTGCCTGGGGCTGGTCACCGAGGTCTCGCTGAAGGTCCTGCCCAAGCCCCGGCAATGCCTGAGCCTGAGCCTGGAAATGGACCGCCAGCGGGCCCTCGCCCAGCTTGCCGAATGGGGCCAGCAGCCCTTGCCCATCAGCGCCGCCTGCCATGACGGCGAACGCCTGCACCTGCGCCTGGAGGGCGGTGAAGGCTCGGTGGCGGCGGCCCATGACCGGCTCGGCGGCGAGCCGCTGGACCCGGGCTACTGGAGCCAGCTCAACGAGCAGCAACTGGACTTCTTCAACCCCGGCCCGCCGCTGTGGCGCCTGTCGGTGCCGCACAACACGCCGCTGCTGCCCCTGCCCGGCGAACAACTGCTGGACTGGGGCGGCGCCCAGCGCTGGCTGAAGACCGATGCCACGGCCGCCGACATCCGCGCCGTTGTCAGCGCCGTTGGCGGCCACGCCAGCTGCTACAGCCACGGCCTGCTGGACAGCCCGTTCCAGCCCCTGGCGCCGACCCTGCTGCACTACCACCAGCGCCTCAAGGCCCAGCTGGACCCGCAAGGGATCTTCAACCCCGGCCGACTCTACGCGGAGCTCTAGACCATGCAGACCACCCTCAGCCCCGAGGCCCGACAACTGCCCCGGGCCGCCGAAGCCGAGCGCATCCTGCGCAGTTGCGTGCATTGCGGCTTCTGCAACGCCACCTGCCCCACCTATCAACTGCTCGGTGATGAGCTGGACGGCCCGCGCGGACGCATCTACCAGATCAAGCAGGTGCTCGAAGGCGCCCCGGCCACCGCCCAGACCCAGCAGCACCTGGACCGCTGCCTGTCGTGCCGCAACTGCGAAAGCACCTGCCCTTCCGGGGTCGACTACCACAACCTGCTGGACATCGGCCGCGCCGCGGTGGATGCCGCCCTGCCCCGGCCCGCCGGCCAACAATTGTTGCGCCGCGGCCTGCGGGCGCTGAGCGCCAACCCGCAGCTGTTCAAGGCCCTGATCCATGGCGGCAGCCGCCTGCGCCCGCTGCTGCCCCAGGCCCTGCAGGACAAGCTGCCGCGCCAGGTGCCCAGCGCCAAACCGCGTCCGCCCCTGCGCCATGCACGGCGCGTGCTGCTGCTCGAAGGCTGCGTGCAGCCGGGGCTGTCACCCAATACCAACGCCGCCGCAGCGCGGGTCCTGGATCGCCTGGGCATCAGCGTGCAACCGGTCAGCGAGGCCGGCTGCTGCGGCGCGGTGGACTATCACCTGGATGCCCAGCAAGCCGGTCTGCAGCGCGCCCGGCGCAATATCGACGCCTGGTGGCCGCACCTGCAACTGGGGGCCGAAGCCATCGTCCAGACCGCCAGCGGCTGCGGCGCCTTCATCAAGGATTACCAGCACCTGCTGGCCCATGACCCGGCCTACCGCAGCAAGGCCCAGCGCGTCAGTGCCCTGGCCCGGGACCTGGTGGAAGTGCTGCGGGACGAACCCCTGGAACAGCTCGGCGCCCACAGCGACCAGCGCCTGGCCTTCCACTGCCCCTGCACCCTGCAGCACGCGCAGAAGCTCGGCGGCGCCGTGGAAAGCCTGCTGCAACGCCTGGGCTTTCACCTCACCGCGGTGCCCGACAGCCACCTGTGCTGCGGTTCGGCGGGCACCTATTCGCTGACCCAGCCGGCGCTGGCGCGACAACTGCGGGACGACAAGCTGCGGGCCCTGGAAAGCGGCCAGCCGGACCTCATTGCCACCGCCAACATCGGCTGCCAGAGCCACCTCGACGGCGCCGGCCGGACCCCGGTACGGCACTGGATCGAAGTGCTGGAAGCCGCCCTGCCCTGAACCTCACGCCCCTGGAGCTCGCCATGCAGCACAAAGCCGTACTGGGTCAAGACGAAGCCCGCCGCATCCTCGCCGCCGCCCGCGCCGAGGCCCAGCGCCACCGGTGGGCGGTGAGCATCGCCGTGGTCGACGACGGCGGCCATCCCCTGGCCCTGGAGCGCCTAGACGGCTGCGCGCCGATCAGTGCCTATATCGCCACCGAAAAGGCCCGCACCGCGGCCCTCGGCCGGCGCGAAACCAAGGCCTACGAGGACATGGTCAATGGCGGGCGCAGCGCCTTTCTCTCGGCGCCGCTGCTCACCTCCCTGGAAGGCGGCGTGCCGATCCGCGTCGGCGGCCAGGTGGTCGGCGCGGTGGGGGTTTCCGGGGTCAAGTCCGATGAAGACGCCCAGGTGGCACTGGCTGGCGCCGCGTGCCTGGAGGGCAATTGAAGCGGGTTCAGGCGCGGCGCACGCTGCTGCGGTACATGAACAGCAGCGCCAGGGTCAGGCACAGCATCGCCAGCAGGCGGCTGGGCGACAGTTCGATGGCCGGGTTGCCGAACCAGCCGAAGTTGTCGATCAGCATGCCCATGCCCAACTGCCCGAGAATCACCGCCACCGTGGCCACCGCAGTGCCGACCCGGGGCACGGCCCCCACCATCACCAGCATGTAGACCACGCCGAACAGCGCACCGGTCAGTTGCCATTTCGGCGCCTGCAGCAGGCTCATGGCCTGGGGCGGCTGGAAAAACACGATCAGCAGCCCGGTGATCAGGGCACCCACGGCAAAGGTCAGCAGGCTGCTGCGCAACACACCGACGCTTTCCCCCAGGCGGCCATTGATCGCCGCCTGCACACTCAGCACCGCACCGGCGGCCACCACCACAACCAGCAATAGAAACAGATTCATCTTCAACCTCGGGCAATCAGGATCAGGGCCAGCACAATCAGCGCCAGGGCCAGGGCCAGCCAGCGTTCGGCATTGACCGGCTTGCGGGCGCTGCCGAACCAGCCGAAATGGTCGATCAGCACGCTTTTGCCCACCTGCCCGGAAAGGATCGCGATCATGGTCATGGCAATGCCGATATGGGGCGTGGCCAACGTCAGCACCACCACGTAGATCGGCCCCAGCACCCCGCCCAGCAACTGCCAGCGCGGCAACTGGCTGAAGGCCGGGCCGGGCTGCGGGCCGCTGAACAACAGCAGCAGCAACAGCAGCGCCGTGCCCACGCCGAAGATGCTCAGGGTCGCCCACAAATGGCCCACCTGGCTCCCCAGCGGGCCCAGCAGACCGGCCTCCACCGACAGGCCCATGCCCGCCAGGATCACCAGCGGCAACAGCATCAGACGCTGCCAGCCGGCAGCGGGTACAGCGCTCGCCACCGGGTTGGGCAGCGGTACTTCTATGGTTTCAGAGGACATGCAACACCTGCTCGACATCAAGGAATGGCCGGCATTATCGATTGCGCAAGCTTTGCGATAAATGGGAGCATGCCGACAACACCTTTGCGCAAAACGCACAGCAGGATCGACCCATGCACGGCTTCAACGACCTCGGTTTCAAGGCCCTGCGCCTATTTATCGCCGTGCTCGACCAGGGCAGTTTTTCTGCCGTGGCGCGCCGCGAGGGGCTGGCGCCCTCGTCCATTTCACGGCAGATCCAACTGATGGAACAGGCCCTGGGCCAGCAGTTGCTCTACCGCCACACCCGCGCCGTCAGCCCCACCGAGGCCGGGCGCCTGTTGGGGCACCACGCGCGGCGGGTGCTGGCGCAGTGGGAGGAAGCCGAACAGGCGTTGCAGGAACAGCAAGACGAGCCGGCCGGGCTGGTGCGGATCAACGCCCCGGTGGTCTTTGGCCAGCGCCACCTGTCGCCCTGGCTCGGTGAACTGCACGGGCGCTACCCGAAGCTGCAGCTGGATATCCAGCAGACCGACCGCTACATCGACCCCTTGCAGGACGGCACTGACCTGCTGTTTCGCATCGGCACCCTGGAAGACTCCTCGATGCAGGCGCGCCTGCTGGCCCCGCAGCGCTACCGGGTAGCGGCCAGCCCGGCGTACCTGGCCCGGCACGGCACCCCGCAGCACCCGGAGCAACTGCAGCGGCACCAGTGCCTGGCCTACAAGGGCGAGACTGGCCAGCAGCGCTGGTTCTTCCGCCAGGGCCGGGCAGACTGGACGCCCTACAGCGTCAAGGGCCCGCTGACCGGCAACCACGCCGACACCCTGACCCAGGCCGCCGAACAGGGCCTGGGGTTGGTGATGTTCCCTTCCTGGCTGATTGGCGAAGCCCTGCACCAGGGCCGGCTGGTGGCGCTGTTCGAAGACTTCGACGTGGCCACCAGCCTCGAACCGCAACAGATCGCCGCCCTCTGGCCCGGCAGCCGACGGCTGTCAGTGAAAGTGCGCACGGTGATCGACTTCTTCGTCGAGAAATTCGGCCCCGAGCCCTACTGGGACCGCCGCCCCGCCCCGTAGGAGCTGGCTTGCCAGCGAAGGCGGCAGCAAGGCTTGTGCAGGATCCAAGGGCCCCTTCGCCGGCAAGCCGGCTCCTACAAGAGCGCGCCATTCATCCACCCGTAGGAGCTGGCTTGCCAGCGAAGGCGGCAGCAAGGCTTGTGCAGGATCCAGGGGCCCCTTCGCCGGCAAGCCGGCTCCTACAGGGCCATTTGCAGGATCAGCCAGGCATTGGCCGCGCTGATGATGGCGAACAGGCTCCAGGCGAGGATCCGGGTCGGCCAGCGGTTGACGAACTCGCCCATCAGGCGCCGGTCGTTGGTCATGCGGATCAGCGGGTACAGGGCGAACGGCAGTTGCAGGCTGAGCACCACCTGGCTCAGCACCAGCAACTGGCCCACGGCGCCGTCACCCAGCAGCCAGACGCCGATGAACGCCGGGATCAGGGCCAGCCCACGGGTGATCAGGCGCCGCTGCCAGCAGGGAATCCGCAGGTTCAGGTAACCCTCCATGATCACTTGCCCGGCAATGGTCCCGGTGAAGGTCGAGCTCTGCCCCGAAGCCAGCAGCGCCACGCCGAACAGCACGCTGGCCAGGGCCCCGCCCACCAGCGGGTCGAGCAGGTGGTAGGCGTCCTGGATCTCCACCACATCGCTGTGGCCGGTGTTGTGGAAGGCCGCGGCGGCGAGGATCAGGATCGCCGCGTTCACCAGCAGCGCCAGGGCCAGCGAGCCGATGGTGTCGATCCGCGCCAGCTTGATGGCGTCGGCGCGGCTGGCGCGGTCGTTGCCCACCAGCCGGGTTTGCACGACGGAGGTGTGCAGGTAGAGGTTGTGGGGCATGACCGTGGCGCCGAGGATGCCGATGGCCAGGTACAGCGGCGCGGCGTCGCCGATGGCCGAGAGCGAGGGTACAAAGCCCCGGGCCACGTCCGGCCAGTAGGGCTTGATCAGCAGCAGCTCGATGAAGAAGCACACGCCAATGGTCGCCACCAGCGCCAGCATGATCGCCTCCAGCCGGCGGAAGCCGCGGTTCTGCAGGGCCAGCACCAGCAGGGTGTCGAAGGCGGTGATGACGATCCCGGTGCTCAGGGACACCCCCAGCAGCAGGTGGAACGCCAGGGCGCAGCCCAGCACTTCGGCCAGGTCGGTGGCGATGATCGAAACCTCTGCCAGCAGCCACTGGGTGCGCGCCGAACGGGTGCTGTAGCGCTCGCGGCAGAGCTGGGCCAGGTCGCGCCCGGTGGCGATCCCCAGGCGTGAACACAGGCACTGCACCGCCATCCCCGCCAGGCTCGCCAGCAGTACCACGAACAGCAGGTTGTAGCCGTAGCGCGAACCGGCCTCGATGGCCGTGGCCCAGTTGCCGGGGTCCATGTAGCCGATGGAAATCAGCAGCCCGGGGCCGGCAAAGCGCAGCAGGCGGCGCCACAGGGAAGCGCCGGGGTCGACGGCGACGGAACCCGCCACCTCCGGCGGGCAAAAGGGCGCGGTGGCGATTTTCGGCAAGCTGAATTTCACGGATATTTCCCAGGCGGATTGGCGCAGGGGCCCAGCTTAGACGTTTCAATGCGGGCACCCAAGCCTGAATTTACCCCGCCAAGGCGAGTATGCTGCGCAGGTTGTGCCCTGCGCCGAAACCTTCGGCAGTGAGTATTTTCTGGCCCAAGGTAGCCCTGTGAACAGCACTGCGACGCCCCCCGAACCTCTGCCCCCTTTCCTGCAACCCGGCGACCGGGTGCTGCTGTTCGATGGCGTGTGCAAGCTGTGCAATGCCTCGGTGCGCTTCGTCATCCGCCACGACACCCAGCGGCGGATCAAGCTGGCCTCGGTGCAATCGCCCCAGGGCCAGGCGCTGCTGGCCTGGTTCGGCCTGCCCACCGAACAGTTCGACAGCGTGGTGCTGATCGAGGAAGGCCGGCTGTCCCAGCGCTCCGATGCGTTTATCCGCCTGATGGCGCAACTGCCGGCGCCCTGGCGCTGGCTGCGGCTGTTGCGCGGGGTTCCCCGGCCGCTGCGGGATTGGGTCTACGACCTTATTGCCCGCAATCGCTATCGGTTGTTCGGCCGTCTCGACGTCTGTTTACTGCCGAGCCCGGATCACCAAGGGCGCTTTCTCGACGACCCGTCCTGAGGCCCCGACCCGGCCCGATCAGCCGGGCTGACGCCGGAAGAACAGCGTCACCTGCCCGAGCTCGAAGCCGAACTTGGTCATGTAGGAACGATTGGCCAGGGTGTTTTCGTCCAACAGGTACATCCAGTCGTCGAAGTGCACCTGGTAGGTCTTGCCATCCACCGGCAGGTTGAGCACATAGCGCCAGCGCAGGGCATTGCCGGCGACCTCACCCCGAGCCTCGCCGACCACATCGTCGGCGGTCCCGCGCCACAGGCCGGGCCCCGCGGGGACCAGGGTCCAGACCCGGGTCTGGCGGGTGCCGTCGCTGTAGGTGAAGTCTTCGTGCATGATGAATTTCTCGCCTTCGCTGCGGCTGTCGATCTGCACATGAAAGCGCTTGATCACCTCGCCGGAGCGCTTCTGGAACAGGCCCCAGGCCTCGACACGACCACTGAAGAACTGCCGCAGTTCCAGCTCGGGCTTCTGGTCACGGTACTGCTTGACGTCGGTGTCGCTGCATGCGACCAGGCCGAGGCACAGCACTAGCAAGTATTGCTTGAGCATGGAATATCTCCTGTGCTGCGCCCGCTATTGGCCCAGCAGTTGTGCGCGCAACTGCGGATTGCGCGTGCGCGGGTCGAGCCAGATGGCGAAAAACGCTCGGGCGAAGGCTTCGTCCTCGACCCTGTACTGCAAGCGCTGGTCGACAAAGAACTGCACCCCGCGCCCGGGCAGGAACACCCCGGTGATGCGCTGGCCCGGTTCGACATCGACGAAGGCGCGCTGCATCTGCGCCTGCCAGTCCTTGAGTTGCGCCGGGCTCACCGCGCTGCCGGACAGGCGCTGGATCTCGTCGAGGCTGGACTGCACCAGATCGCCGCGGCTGATCGTGCGCCGGTAGGTCAGTTCCAGGGCGAAGGGGCTATCGGCCGTCAATGGCAACGTCGTGCCCCAGAGCCGCGCGGTGTAGACCTTGAAGCCGAACCAGCTGAACTCGCCGCTGCCCAGCAGCCGCGCATTGGGCAACGACTCTTGCCAACCGGCACTGGCCGTAGCGCTGAGCAGCACCAGCAGCCACAGCAACCGGGCCCCGCCCACTCGCCGCATGCGTTTCATTCAAGGCTGCCTGCGCAACAGCTGAAGAAACTCCTGGCGGGTGCTGGCCGACTCGCGAAAGGCCCCCAGCATTACCGAGGTGTTCATCAGCGAGTTCTGCTTCTCGACCCCGCGCATCATCATGCACATGTGCCGCGCTTCGATGACCACCGCCACCCCGGCCGCCCGGGTCACTTCCTGGATCGCCTCGGCAATCTGCCGCGTGAGGTTCTCCTGGATCTGCAGGCGTCGCGCATACATGTCGACGATCCGCGCCACCTTGGACAGGCCCAGCACTTTGCCGGTGGGGATGTAAGCCACATGAGCCTGACCAATGAACGGCAGCAAATGGTGCTCGCACAGGGAATACAACTCGATGTTCTGGACCATCACCATCTCGTCGCTGGTGGAGCTGAACAACGCACCGTTGACCAGTTCTTCGAGGCTGGTTTCATAACCATGGCACAGATAACGCAAGGCTTTTGAGGCTCGCTGCGGGGTGTCCCGCAAGCCCTCGCGGGTCGGGTCTTCACCCACCCCCTGCAAAATGCCGTGAAAGTGCTGGGAGAGAGGATCGTGCATGGCGCATGGCTTCCGAAAGGCTGGCAGGGCGGGCAATTCCTTGCACGTGCCAAGGAAAAAAGGCCTCCGAGGTGGTCGACCACCTAACTGACCCAGCCCCGGTTCCACCCGGGCCTGACCTCGGAGCCCAAAAAGCGTGGGCAGCGACCGCCGCCCCTTGAAAAACTGAGCAGCTATCAGCACATCCCACACCTTAAAAACCTATACGACAATTTAATTTTTGTACAATTTTTATCGGCAAAAAATGCCTTTAAAGCCCAAATACTTGTACAAATAAGCCTTTAATCGATTCAATACTTTTTATCTGTACAAGAAAAAACGACCCTGCACTTCACTCCCGACCACTTCCCTGCCTGCAGATACGCGCCAATCGCTTCGTTGGATGCTAGCGTGGCGCACCGTTCATCCGCCGAGTGCGCCCATGCTGCTGTTGAAATTGCTGACCGTTCCCGGATTTCTGTGGTTGATCTCCCTGGCGAGCAAGCGCTGGGGCCCGAATGTCGCTGGCTGGCTGGCGGGGTTTCCCGTGGTGGTGGGGCCGATCCTGCTGTTCCTGGCCCTGGAGCAGGGCCAGGTGTTCGCCACCCATGCCGCGGTGGCGGCCCTGTCGGCGGTGTTCGCGATGATCGCCTTCAGCGTCGCCTATACCCATGCCGCGCAGCGCTTCTCCTGGCCCGGGGCCCTGGCCATTGCGACCCTGGTGTGGGCCTTACTGGCCACGGTCATCGCCCAGGTGCCGCCATCCCTGGGTTTTTCCAGCCTCTGCGCCGCCAGCGCCCTGCTCCTGGCCCCACGGCTGTTTCCGCCGGTGGGCGAACTGCCCGCCAGCCCTGGGCCGCGCTCCGACAAACTGCCCTACCGGATGCTCGCCGGGGCCCTGCTGACCCTGGCCGTGACCCTGTTGGCCAGCACCGTCGGCGAACGCTGGAGCGGCATGCTCGCGGTGTTCCCGGTGCTTGGCAGCGTCCTTGCAGTGTTCTCCCATCAGAGTCGTGGCGTGGCCTTCACCACCGTGCTGCTGCGCTCCCTGACCACCGGCCTGTACGCCTTTGCCGCCTTCTGCCTGGCCCTGTCACTGGCCCTGCCCCCGCTGGGCATGCTCGCCTTCGCGGTGGCGCTGGCAGCGTCGATGCTGGTCCTGGGGCTGAGCAAGCGGCTGTTGCGAGCCACTGTGCCGGAGCCGGCTGGCCGGCGCAGGGGCCCTTGAGTCTTGCACCGGGCTGGCGGAAGTTTTCGCTGGCCAGCCAGCTCCTACGAGCCTTGGCTGGCCGTCATCGGAGCCGCGCTGAAAAATCCTTGTGGAGCAGGCCGCGATGGCCGTGGGATGATGCGCGCCTTTGATCACTGCCCGGAGATTGCGCATGTCATCTTTCGCTAGAAAAGCCCTGGTCCTGGTGTTCGCCGCCGTGGCGGGCCTGGGCGCGCTGAACGCGGTCGCCGCCAGCAAATCCGCGGCCAGGCAGGCCTCGGGGGAGAAGGTCGCAGTCCTCGACGGCAAGCTTGCCTTCACCCTGCCCAAGGGGTTCAGCGCTTCGGTACTGCCGGCCGGCAGCGAGGCCAATGGCACCGAGGGCGCCAGCGGCACCCTGTATTCCAACGCCACCACCCGTACCGTGGTGATCGCGGCGCAGAACACCATTCCCCATGGGGCCAAGGTCCAGGACAACGACGCCGCCTTTCTCGATGACGCGGTCAGCGGCTTTCTCGCGCAACAGGCCGCGGCGCTGCCGGATTTCAGCAAGCAAAGCGAAAAGAACATGACCCTCAAGGGCCTTGGCGTGCGCCAGATCGACAGCACCGCCACCATGGGCGGCGGCCTGACCCTGAACTCCACCCTGATTGCCGGCTCCGGCACACGCATGGCGGTGATCCAGATAATTTCCCGGGCCACCGACAAGGCCGGCCACACCGCGCTGATGAAGCAGATCCTCGGTCAGTAAACCCCGTGCCGGCTCAGGGGTTGAGCCCCTGCAGCCAGCCCTTGAGGTCGTCGATCTCCGCTTCGCTGATGCTGTGCCCCAGACCCGGGTAGGCATGGAACTGCGGTTGCAGTGACAACCCCTGCAGCAAGCGCTGGGCATCCACCGCATCGCTGTAGGGCAGGCGCTGGTCAAGGGTGCCATGGCCGATGAAGATGCCCAGGCGCTGCAGGCTCGGGTTGTTCTTCACCTGCGCTGCCAGCACCGGCAGGATCTTCCCGCTCAAGGCGGCGATGCCCCGCACCGACTGCGGATGGCGCAGGCCCACTTCATAGGCCATCACCGCGCCCTGGCTGAACCCCACCAGCACCACCTTGTCCGGCTGGGTCTGGTACTTGGCCAGCGCCGCGCGGACAAACTGGCCGATCAGCTCGGCGCCGCTGGCCAGCTCGCTGGTCACACCGTCGTAGGGGCCCTGGCCCTTGCGGTGGAACCACTGGTAGCTGCCCTCCTCCAGGGTCTGCGGTGCCCGCACCGACACATAGGTGTAGCTCGCCGGCAGGCGCTGGCGAAGGCCGAACAGGTCGGCCTCGTTGCTGCCGTAGCCATGCAGGAAAATCACCAGCGGCTGGTTGCGCGGCGCGGCCGGGGCCTGCTCCAGGTACTTGAGCGGCAGGTCATCGTGCAGTACATCGGCGGCCTGCACCCAAGGCGCGGCCAGCAGCGCCAACAGCGCCAGGTAGCGGATCATGTGTAGCTCCTTGAAGGGGTAAAAACGGGTCGCCAGAGCCTAGCACTGCCAGTCCCGAGTGTTCATCTGCCCAGCCCGCGCCAGGCCAGCGGCAAGCACAGCAGCACCGCCAGCGCAAACCCCACCTGGGACAGGTAGAAGGTCTCCAGCCACTGGCCATGGGCCGCCACGTAGAGGCTGTTGTGCAGCACATCCAGCAGGATGATTGCCAGGGTCAGCAGCAGGCCCCAGCGCGGGCGCACCAACAGCAGCAGCGCCGCCAGCGGATCGAACAGCGTCAGGGAGCCCCAGAAGGCCCGGCTGAGCAGGGGCGTGGCGGCGCCGTAGCCATAATCCCAGAGCAGGCCATGCTCGAAGGCGGCGCGCAGGTGATTGAATGTCGCCGCCAGCAGACACAGGGCGAACAGCAGGCGGATGCACAGCGACACTCGGGGCATGGGCACATCTGTCGTAGGAGCCGGCTGGCCGGCGCAGGGCGTGACGCCGGATCAAGGGGTGGGCGCGCTGCAGCTTGCGCTGGCCAGCCAACGCCCGATCGCCCCCTGCGGTGGCGGTTCAGTCGTTGATCAGCTTGCCTTCACGAATCGCCTCGCGGCCGGCCACCTTGGCCAGCCAGATGCCCGGTTGGGTGTAGCGCCCACGGTCCAGGGCAAAGAGCACGCCGCTGGTGCCGGCACACACGGTGCTGACGCGATCGCTCAAGGGGTCCACCACTTCGAACAGGGCATCGCCACGCTCCACCCACTCCCCGGCATCGCGCAGGAAACTGACCACGCCATGGTGGGGGGCGAACAGGTACTGGGTGCCTTCGAAGGGCATGCCTTCACAGCACTGCTGCGGAGCGGCCGGCCACTCGCCGCTGATCAGCCCCTGTTCGGCGAGAAACCCCAGGATGGCTTCGCAGTTGGCCCGGGCCTGCTGCACCCGGGTGTCGCCCATGCTGCCCAGCTCCAGGGTGGCGGCCAGGTTTGCCGGGGGAATCGCCGCCCGCGGAAAGTCCCGGGCCAGGCGCAGCCAGGGCGCGGAACAGGATTCATCGAAAGAGCTGCCGCCGGAGTCTTCGCACAACAGCGCCACCCCGGCCTTGAGCCGCGCCGCCAGGGACTGCCAGCGAGGCCAGTGCTGGGGCAAGGCATAGAGGTGGATCGCCGCTTCGAAATCGCAATGCAGGTCGAGGGTGATGTCGGCGTCGCAAGCATGGCGCAACAGCAAGCGATGCAGGGCCTGCAGCTGCGAATCAGCCGCTGGCAGCTCATCCAGCACCTGGACCATGGCCCGGCGGATCAGGGCGATATTGGCCGTGGCGTCGTCCCCCAGTTGCTTGCCGATCAAGTCGCCCACCGGGCCGCTGAGCTCAACGAAGGCGCGATTGAAATTCTTGCCGCTGCCCAGCTCGAAACGCCCCAGGTGGCTGCCCTGTACCTGCTGGTCGAGGCCGATGGGATTGGCCACCGGCACCAGCTCGACCACTGCCTGCAGGCGCCCCTGGTTCTCCAGCTGCGCCAGGCGCTGCTTGAGCTCCCAGGCAGTGCGCATGCCGGGCAGTTCGTCGGCGTGCAGGCTGGCCTGGATGTACACCTTGCGCGGGCCGCTGCCAAAGCGGAACACACTGAGCTGGCGCTGGGTGCCCAGGTGGCCCCAGGGCAAGGAATGGTCGATGCGTTGCATGGCAACTCCGGAGATCAGAAAAAGGCGTGGCGCAGAATAAAACAGTGGCGCACAAAAAAGGTGGCTGCCGGCCCCCGGCAACCACCTTTTTCAACGCCCGGGCTTACTCGCCGTAGACGTCGAAATCGAAGTACTTGTCCTGCACTTGCTTGTACTTGCCGTTGGCACGGATCTCGGTGATGGCCTTGTTGAATTTCCCGGCCAGTTCCTGATCCCCCTTGCGCACGGCAATGCCGGCACCGCCGCCGAAGTATTTCGGATCGTTGTACTCAGGGCCCACGAAGGCGAAGCCCTTGCCGGCGTCGGTTTTCAGGAAGCCATCGTCGAGGTTCACCGAATCCGCCAGCAGCGCGTCGACGCGGCCGGAGACCATGTCCAGGTTGGCTTCCTGCTGGGAGCCGTAGCGCACCAGGTCGATGCCCGCCGGCACCAGCACTTCGGTGGCGAAGCGGTCATGGGTACTGGCCCGCAGCACACCGACTTTCTTGCCCTTGAGCTCGGTCAGCGGGTCCTTGATGCTGGTGCCGGCCTTCATCACGAAGCGCGCCGGGGTGTGGTAGTACTTGATGGTGAAATCGACGTTCTTCTTGCGGTCGTCGGTGATGGTCATGGACGACAGGATGGCGTCGATCTTCTTCACTTTCAGCGCCGGGATCAGGCCGTCGAACTCCTGCTCGACCCAGGTGCACTTGGCCTGCATCTGCTCGCACAGGGCGTTGCCCAGGTCGACATCGAAACCGGTGAGCTTGCCGTCGGGGGTCTTCATCGAGAACGGCGGGTAGCCGGCTTCGATACCGATACGGATCGGCTTGGCCTCGTCGGCCGAAGCGGTAAAGGAAAACAGCGACAGTGCCAGGGCACCGAACAGCGCAAACTTGTTCATTTATAACTCCAGGAGACGGAGGCTTTTATTGGCTGGTTTCGATTGGGGGGCAAATCGAAGTGGCCAGCAGTCTAGAGCGGCTCCCGGGATGCAAATTGTGTTTATGCGACAAATACTTATAAAAAATATGCGCCCGCGATCCTCTGCCTCCTCCCTCGCCCCGGCATGATGCGTTTGTCCCTGAAAATCCCGACGTTCGCCTCAGAACGGGCCATTTTTACCGACACAGCCCCTCTAGCCGCCGCCCAAGGCCGCTACCAGCGGAGTCAGCCCTTCAGCAGGCGCAGGACAGATCCGCTCCCTCGCGGCGCGGTTGCCCGGTGCTGAGCTGGAAGCCCTCATCGAGCCAGCCGGTGACACCGCCGATCATCTCCTTGACCGAGTATTCCAGGGCCGCCAGCTTGACCGCCGCCTTGTTCGCGCCATTGCAGTGAGGGCCGGCGCAATACACCACGAACAAGGTGTCGCGAGGATAACCGGCCAGGTGTTCGGCGGTGAGCAAGCGCCCGGGCAGATTGATCGCCCCGGGGACATGGCCACGGGCAAAGGCTTCGGGGCCACGCACATCCACCAGGACAAAATCCACTTCACCGGCCTCCTGGCTGCTGTGGACGTCGGAACAGTCGGTTTCAAAGGTCAGGCGGTTGCAAAAATGCATAAGGGCAATGGCCGAAGGGGCGGCGGCAGTGCTGCGGACCAGGCTGGTCATGGGCGTCTCCAGAAACTTGCGATTAAGGTGGGAAGGACTTTATAGGCCCTGCCCCACCACGCTAAAGTGGCGTCCCGGACACTGACTGGTAACTTTCCGCCAAATGCACAATCACCCCGGACTGGTGGCGATTCTCGCCTACGACGGCCTTTGCACCTTCGAGTTCGGCATTGCCGTGGAGATTTTCGGCCTGGCCCGGCCGGAGTTCGATTTCCCCTGGTACCGGCAAACCATCGCCGCCGTGGACCCCGGCCCGATGCGTGCCCTGGGCGGGATCCAGGTGCTGGCCGACGGGGGCCTGGAGCTGCTGGAGCAGGCGCGGACCATCATCATTCCCGGCTGGCGCAGCCGCGAGCAGGCGCCGCCGCCGAAGTTGCTGGAAGCGCTGCGCCAGGCCCACCAACGCGGTGCGCGGCTGCTGTCGATCTGCTCCGGGGTGTTCGTTCTGGCGGCGACCGGGCTGCTGGATGGTTGTAGCGCCACCACTCACTGGCGCTACGCCCGCGAGCTGGCCGAGGGTTTCCCGAATATCCGGGTGGACCCGGATGTGCTCTATGTCGATGCCGGGCAGCTGATCACTTCCGCTGGCAGCGCCGCCGGTATCGATGCCTGCCTGCACCTGGTGGCCCGGGATTTCGGCACTCAGGTGGCCAACAGCGTGGCCCGGCGCCTGGTGATGTCGCCGCAACGCACCGGCGGCCAGGCGCAGTTCATTCCCGCACCGGTCAGCCGTACCCCGCGCAGCGACCTGTCGCGAGTCATGCAATGGGCCCGGGAGCGCCTGCATCAACCGCTGAGCGTGAGCGAACTGGCGGCCCGGGCGCTGATGAGCGAACGCACCTTCCTGCGGCGTTTCCACGACGCCACTGGCGCCTCGCCCAAGGCCTGGCTGCAGCATGAACGGCTGGCCCGGGCCAGGGAACTGCTGGAAAGCGGCAGCGAGAGTACCGAAAGCATTGCCCTGCGCTGCGGTTATCGCTCGGTGGAGAGCTTTCGCGTGGCCTTTCGCGGCCTGGTGGGCGTACCGCCATCGGTGTACCGCGAACGCTTCGGCCGCGGCCTGGAAAGCACCACACCACCGCGCCCGTCGTAGGAACCGGCTTGCCGGCGAAGGGGGCGACGCTGATCCGGCGGCGTCCATCCCGACGCTTTCGCGGGCAAGCCCGCTCCTACAGAAGATTAATGCAGGAAGGGGATGTAGGAGCCGGCTTGCCGGCGAAGGGGGCGACGCTGGTCCGGCGGCGTCCATCCCGGCGCTTTCGCGGGCAAGCCCGCTCCTGCAGAAGAGACGTGCAGGAGCGGGATGCAATCGGTCGACGCGGGTCCGGCGAGGCGTCAGTCCTGGGGTTTGCGCAGCAGGTAGGTGTCCATGATCCAGCCATGGGTCTGCCGGGCCTGCAGGCGCACACGGCGGATTTCATCGGCCACCTGGTCCAAGGGGCCGCTGATGAGGATTTCATCCGCGGTGCCCAGGTAGGCCCCCCAGTAGATGTCCAGGCCCTGGTTGCGCAGGTGGCGGTAGGAATCCTCGGCGTCGAGCATCACTACCAGGCTGTCGGCGGAACCGGCCTGCCCCGCTGCCAGGCGGCGTCCGGTGGTGATTTCCACGGAGCGGCCAATGCGGTTCAGCGGCACTTTGTGCCGGGCCGCCAGGGCCTGGACACTGGTGACGCCGGGGATCACTTCGTACTCGAACGACGCCGTACCGCTGGCCAGGATCTGCTGCAGGATGCGCAGGGTGCTGTCGTACAGCGCCGGATCGCCCCAGGCCAGAAAAGCGCCGGTTTCACCGTCCGCCAGTTCCTGGTTGATCAGCCGCTCGAAGACCTGCTGCTTGTCGCGGTTCAGGGTCTGCACACTGGCCTGGTAGTCCACGTCGCCGCGCTCGCGCTCGGGGTTCTGCGCCTCGACGTAACGAAAGGGCCGCTCGGTGAGGTAGCGCTCGCACAGCTCGCGCCGCAGGTCGATCAGGGAATCCTTGCTCGGCCCCTTGTCCATGAGGAACACCACGTCGCTGCGGTTCAGCGCCTTGATCGCCTGGATCGTGATGTAGTCGGGGTTGCCGGCGCCGATGCCGATCACCAGGAGGGTTTTCATGGGCTTGCTCTCGCTGTTTTGCCAGCGGGGCAGTATGCGGCGCTTTGGCCTGATGAGAAATGCCTCTGTAGCCCTCTGGGGCGGCGGGCATCGGCCCGGCGAAGGGTGGCCTGGGGCCGTTGCATGTCCGGCTGGAGATGGCCAGGCAAGGCCCCCGGGGCCTTTGCGCAGCCTCGCGGGCTCGGCAGCGGCTACCGGGATGGCGTCGGGGCCCCGGGCAGGCGCAGGCGCCAGCGGCCGGCGTGGCTCAGGTCGAGCCGGGACAGGGGCTCGATGTCGATCTGGTTGAAGCTGGCCAGCGGCGCCTGCAGCACCTGCACCAGCACGGCGCGGATGACGAAGGGATGGGTCACCGCCAGCCAGTGGCCCGGGCGCTGCGCCATGACCTCCAGCCATTGCGCCACGCGCTGGCACAACTGGGCCAGGGATTCGCCTCCCGGTGGCGCCAGCTGCGGGTCCTTGAGCCAGGCCTGCAGCGCCTCGGGTTCACGCTCTTGCAGTTCATCGATGCGCAGCCCCTGCCAGGCGCCGAAATCACAGTCGCGCAAGGCGTCCTGCACCTCATGCTCGGCGCTGAACAGCTGGGCGCTCTGGCGGGTGCGCAGCTCGGGCCCGCACAACACCCGGATGCTGCGCTTGAAATCACCGGCGCGGCTCAGGGCCTGGGCTTGCCAGTCCAGCTCCAGGGGTTCGTCCCGGGGAAAACGCGCCAGCTTCTGGGCGGCGGTACGGGCATGGCAGATCAGGGTCAGACGGGTGGCCTGCACGGTGTTTACTCTGGCGTTATCGATTGGCAAACCTACACGGGCCGGGCAGATGCAACATCTTTGCTGCAACCGCCTCCAAGGTTCATTGCAAAACAGCACGCTGGTGCCTGTCCGGTGCGGTCGCGCCACTGTATTCGGCCTGCTCGGCGTAAGCCAGACCCTGTTGCGATCGCTCCCCTACGTCCCGCACCGTGGCTTCCCGCCCCGCCAGCAACAGATTCCCACCTGAAACCGCCCCATTTCAGGGCAATTTGATATCAGAGGAAAATTCACTAGACATGTAGCGTCTATTACATAAATATCCATTTAGCCATTTTATGAAATAAAAACGACATCACTTTCCAAGGCACCCCGATGCCCTCTCTCAGAGACCTGATCACCGACCCCGCCCTCGACCTCACGCCCTCCGAGCGCAAGGTCGTGCGGGCCCTGCTCGATCACTACCCGCGCAACGGGCTGGGGCCGATGTCACGCCTGGCGGAACACGCCGGGGTCAGCGATCCGACCATCGTGCGCCTGGTGAAGAAGCTCGGTTTCAGCGGCTACGGCGAATTCCAGGAAGCCCTGCTCAGTGACATGGACGACCGCCTGCGCTCCCCCAGCACCCTGCTGCGCCCGCGTTCGCAAGTGGCCCAGGGCGATACCTGGGGCCGCTACCTGGCCGACAGCCAGCGCGTACTGCAGGACACCCAGGCCCTGACTCAGCCCGAAGACATCCGCGTGCTCATGGACTGGCTGCTGGACAGCCGGCATTCGGTGTACTGCTTCGGCGGCCGCTTCAGCAGCTTCCTCGCCCTCTACCTGTTCAACCACCTGCGGCTGATGCGCCCGGGCTGTTTCTTCCTTGACGACAACGCCCAACTGCCGGACCGCCTGTTCGATGTCCAGCGCCAGGACCTGGTGCTGCTGTTCGACTACCGCCGCTACCAGTCCCAGGCCATGCGCGTGGCCAGCGCGGTCAAGGCACGCAACGCCCGGGTGGTGCTGTTCACCGATATCTATGCCTCGCCGCTGCGGGAGCTGGCGGACCTGGTCATCAGTGCACCGGTGGAATCCTTGTCGCCATTCGACACCCTGGTGCCGGCGCTGGCCCAGGTCGAGGCGCTGGTCGCCTGCCTGACCCCGCGCAGCCCTCATCTTGATCAACGCCTGGAGGGCATCGATGCCCTGCGGGCGGAATTTGCTACCCATGTGCTGGAGGAAAAATAAGGATGTTCAGCCTGCCCCACCGTTCGCCCCGGGACCTGCCCTTCGTCGTCGACCACACCGCCCTGCTGCTGGTGGACATGCAGCGGGCGTGGCTTGAACCGCAGTTCGATCCGCACCTGCAAGGGCCCGAGGGCGAGGCCTTTCTCAAGCGCGCACGAGAGCGGGTGATCCCCAACCAGCAACGGCTGCTGGCGGCGGTGCGCGAGGCGCGGCAGAACGTGCTGCACACCATTATCGAAAGCCTGACCGCCGATGGCCGTGACCGCTCCCTGGACCACAAGCTGTCGGACATGCACCTGCCCAAGGGCAGCCCCCAGGCGGCGATCATTGCCGAGCTCGAACCGGTGGAAAACGAGATCGTGCTGCCCAAGACCTCCTCCGGGGTGTTCAACTCCACCAACATCGACTACGTGCTGCGCAACCTGGAAACCCGCCACCTGATCATCGCCGGGATCGTCACCGACCAGTGCGTGGACATGGCCGTGCGCGACGCCGCCGACCGCGGCTACCTGGTGACCCTGGTGGAAGATGCCTGCGCCACCTACGGCGATACCCGGCACCAGGCCTGCCTCAACGCAATCAAGGGCTACTGCTGGATCACCGACACCGACACCGTGCTCGGCCGCCTGCGGGAGATCCGCGGATGAGCCGCGGCCAGGGCATCGAGGCCCTGACCCCGGTGGCCATGATCAGCATCGTCACCACCGACCTGATCGGCGTCACCCGTGGCCGCTCCTTTCCCAGCGATGAGCTGGAGCGCTACCGGGTCGGCGGCTGCGGCTGGGTGCCGGCCAACAGCGCGCTGACGCCCCAGGACCTGATCGCCGAGGACAACCCCTGGGGCGCCTATGGCGACCTGCGGCTGATCCCCGACCTGGACAGCCGGGTCAGTGTCGGCGCCGGGCCGGATGCCAGCGCGGCGCCGCTGGATTTCATCCACGCCGACATCTGCGAGACCGACGGCACGCCCTGGGCGGCCTGCCCGCGCACCCTGCTGCGCAAGGAAATCGAGCGCTACCGCGAGCTGGGCATCCAGATCACCGCGGCCTTCGAGCATGAATTCAACCTCGACACCGGCACCGGCCAGCGCGAACACCTGGCCTTCTCCCTGGAAGCCCAGCGCCAGGGCGCAGCCTTCGGTGGCTGGCTGCTGGCGGCGTTGCGGGCCGCCGGCGCCGAACCGGAAATGTTCCTCCCCGAATACGGCAAGCAGCAGTACGAGATCACCTGCCGGCCGACCCAGGGCCTGGCCGCTGCCGACCGGGCGGTGAACGTGCGCGAGATCACCCGGGAAATCGCCCGGCAACTGGGGCACCGGGTCAGCTTCGCGCCCAAGACTGCCGACGACGCGGTGTGCAACGGGGTGCACCTGCACCTGAGCCTGCAAAACCTGGACGGCGAGCCACTGCTCTACGACCCCCACGCGGTGAGTGGCGACGACCTGTCGAGCCTGGGCCAGCACTGGGCCGCCGGGGTGCTCAGGCACCTGCCGGCGCTGTGCGCCTTCACCGCGCCGACGCCGATTTCCTACCAGCGCCTGCAGCCCCATCACTGGAGCGCCTCCTACGCCTGCCTGGGCCTGCGCAACCGCGAAGCCTCGCTGCGCATCTGCCCGACCCTGAGCCTGGGCGGCAAGCCGGTGGCGCCGCAGTACAACCTGGAGTTCCGCGCCCTGGATGCCACCGCCTCGCCGCACCTGGCCATGGCGGTCATCCTGATGGCCGGGCGCCTGGGCCTCGAACAGCAACGGGTGCTCAATGCGGTGACCGACAAGGCCCCCTCGGACCTGAGCGCCGAGCAACGCCTGGCCAGTGGCATCGTGCCGCTGCCGGGCTCCCTGCCCCAGGCCCTGGAATGCCTGCGCGGCAACACTGAACTGCTGCAGTTCCTGCCCCAGGACCTGCTGGCCACCTACTTCGCCGTCAAACAAAAGGAAGTGTCCCTGACCGAGCACCTGACCGCTGCCCAACTCTGTGAGCACTATGGACACCTGTACTAAATCCGCCGAGCTGGGGTTCTACACCGAGCCGGCCTACCGCCTGATACGTGAAGACTCCGAGCACCCGCTGATTCTGGTGTGCGAACACGCCAGCCACTACATTCCACCGGCCCTGCACGACCTGGGCCTGGACCCGCTGGCGGCCCGCGAACACATCGCCTGGGACCCGGGCGCCCTGGAACTGGCCCAAAGCCTGTCCCAGGCCCTGGGCGCGACCCTGATCGCGGCCAATTACTCGCGCCTGCTGATCGACCTCAACCGGCCGCGCCACGCCCCCGACAGCATCCCGCTGCAAAGCGAGATCTATCAGGTGCCGGGCAACCAGCAGCTGGACGAGGCCACTCGCGAGTACCGCCGCCAGCAGCTGTTCACGCCGTTTCACCAGCGCCTGCAAAGGATCATCGACCGGCGCCTGGCCCAGGGCCGTGAAGTGCGGGTGGTGGGGATCCACAGCTTCACCCCGGTCTACTACGGGCAGCCGCGCGCACTGGAAATCGGCGTGCTGTATGGCAGCGCCACCGACTACGCGGCGCGGATCCTCGAAGGGCTGTGGAGGCTGCCGATCAAGGTGGCGGGCAACCAGCCCTACGAGATCGATCCGTTGAGCGACATGACCGTGCCGGTGCACGGCGACGCCCGTGGCCTGGCGTCGGTATTGATCGAGGTGCGCAACGATCTGCTGCGTACCCCTGAAGCGGTGCAGCACTGGAGCGATACACTGGCGCCGCTGCTGTAGCCGCGGCGAGAGGAAGGTTTCACCGGCGCGCCCCGAAGGACTCACCCGGCGCGCCAAAACGCTGTTTGCAGGACCGGTACAACAACTAGAAAAACCGCTGTGGTGTGTCTTTAAACCCTGCCAGGTTCAAACACGAAAGCGCGGCCCGAGGTGTCAATGACGACCCGCAGGGCCCCGCCTTTACCCACTTACACAGGCTCAAGGAGAACGGCTTCATGGAGATTGAAGAATTCGGCTACAAACAGGAACTCAAGCGCGGGCTGAGCCTGCGTGACCTGGTGGTCTACGGGATGATTTTCATGATCCCCATCGCCCCGTTCGGGGTCTACGGCTACGTCAACCAGGAAGCCCCGGGCATGGTGCCCCTGGCCTACATCATCGGCATGGTGGCGATGGTCTTCACCGCCCTGAGCTACGGCGCCATGGCCCGCGCCTTTCCCATCGCCGGTTCGGTGTATTCCTACGCCCAGCGCGGCCTCAACCCCCATGTGGGCTTTCTTGCCGGCTGGCTGATGCTCCTGGACTACCTGCTGATTCCGCCGCTGCTCTACGTCTACGCGGCCATGGCGCTCAACCATCTGTACCCGGAAGTGCCCAAGGTCGGCTTCATCCTGGCGTTCCTGGTCAGCGCCACCTTCGTCAACCTGCGCGGCATCACCTTCACCGCGCGGATGAACATCCTGTTCCTGCTGGCGCAACTGGCGGTCCTGGGGATCTTCCTGTTCTACGCCTGGAATGCCCTGCACGGTGGCGCCGGCAACGGCCAGCTGACCCTGGCGCCGCTGTACAACCCGGAGAACTTCCACTTCGGCATGCTGATGCAGGGCGTGTCCATCGCGGTGCTGTCGTTCCTCGGCTTCGATGCCATCTCCACGCTCGCCGAAGAGGTCAAGGGCGACCCGGGCCGCAGCGTCGGCCGCGCCGCGCTGATCACCCTGGTGGTGATGGGCGCGATCTTCGTGGTACAGACCTGGATCGCCACCGACCTGGCCGCCGGCATGGGCTTCAAGTCCGCCGACACCGCCTTCTATGAAATCGCCGAACTGGCCGCCGGCAGCTGGCTGGCGACCCTCACCGGGGTGGCCACGGCGCTGGCCTGGGGCGTGGCGGTGGCCATCACCTCGCAGGCCGCGGTATCGCGCCTGCTGTTCGGCATGGCCCGCGACGGCAAGCTGCCCAAGGTGCTGGCCAAGGTCCACCCCAAGCACAACACCCCGCACATCAGCATCTACCTGGTGGCGGTGCTGTCGCTGCTGATCTGCTACCTGTTCATCAACTCGGTGGACACCCTGACCTCCCTGGTCAACTTCGGCGCCCTGAGCGGCTTCATGCTGCTGCACATCACCGTGATCAATTTCTACTGGCGCCGGCAGAAGTCCGGCCAGGTGGTGCGCCACCTGATCTGCCCGGTGATCGGCTTCGTGATCGTCAGCGCCATCATGTACAACATGGGCGTGGATGCGCAGAAACTCGGCGCCATCTGGATCCTTGCCGGGCTGGTCTACCTGTTCCTGCTGAACAAGCTGGGCAGCGGTGCCGCCCTGCCCGACCCGCTCAAGCACTAGTTGCACCCGCGCGGCGCCCCAGGGCGTCGCGCCAACCCCGGCGCTGCCAGCAAGAGCGGCCCGGGGACTGGCCGCCGGATGCCGCGGCCATGGAACTGCGTGGTAACCGACAGTGATGTCTGGCCAGTGCCTGCCCCCCGGGGCAAGCGGCCCTTGATACAGGAGTACACCCATGCTGGCCTTGCGTCCGGTGGCGTTATCCGATCTGCCCCAACTGCGGCGCCTGGCCCGCGAACGTCTGCTGGGCGTGACCTCCCTGGTGGATGACGAAACCTGCCTGCGGGACAAGATCCTCGATTCCCTGGCCTCCTTCGCCAAGAGCGAGGCCAGCCAGGGCCCGGAGAACTATTTCCTGGTGCTCGAGGACCTCGACAGTGGCCAGTTGCGCGGCTGCTCGGACATCCTCGCCACTGCCGGTTTTGCCAGCCCGTTCTACAGCCTGCGCAACCGCCCGTTCATCAGCAGTTCCCGGGAGCTGAACATCCAGCACGGGGTGCCCACCCTGTCGCTATGCCACGACCTCAGCGAACAGACCCTGCTGCGCAGCTTCCATGTCGACCCGCCGCTGGGCGGTACGCCACTGGCCCAGCTCACCTCCCGCGGGCGGTTGCTGTTCATCGCCGCCCACCCCCGGCGCTTCGCCGACAGCTGCATCAGCGAGATCGTCGGCTACAGCGACGCCAACGGCGAGTCGCCGTTCTGGCAAGCCGTGGGCCAGCACTTCTTCGACCTGCCCTATGTCGAGGCCGAGCGCCTGTGCGCCCTGCAGGGCCGCGGCTTTCTCGCCGAACTGATGCCCCAGTACCCGCTGTACATCCCGATGCTGGCGCAGGCGGCCCAGGACTGCATCGGCCAGGTTCACCCGGATGCCCGGGAGGCCTGCCAGATCCTGATCGACGAAGGCTTCGCGCCGACCCAGTACGTCGACCTGTTCGATGCCGGGCCGACCCTGCAGGGGCGCAGCCACCAACTGCGCTCGATCGCCCAGAGCCGGGTCGCCACCAGCTACCCCAGCCCCCAGAGCGGCCAGGGCCAGCAGTGGCTGCTGAGCAACGAGCGGCTGCAGGGCTTTCGCGCCATAGTCGCGGCGCTGGACACCGCCCCGAGCGCTGAAATCGGCCTCGACCCGGCCATGTTCCAGGCCCTGCAACTGGTGCCGGGCGAGCCGGTACGGAGCGTTGCCTTATGAACCGGCCCCTGTTGCCCCCCTGCCCGGCGTCATTGCCAGGAGCCCGCCAATGATCGTCCGTCCGATCCGCGTCACCGATCTGCCGGCGGTCTTGAGCCTGCTCGAAGGCAGCTGTCGCGAACTGAACAACCTGTCCACCGACCCCGAGCGCCTGGCCCATCGGGTGCGCTGGGCGCAGCGAGCCTTCGCCAACCAGGTGGAGCGGGCCGATGCCGACTACCTGTTCGTCATGGAAGATGACGAGCAGCAGGTGATCGGGGTCTGCGGCCTGAGCGGCGCCATCGGCCTGCGCGAGCCCTGCTACAACTACCGGGTCGGCACCACCCACGGCAGCGCCCCGGTGCTGGGCATCGAAAAGCACATCCCGACCCTGTTCCTGTGCAACGAGATGACCGGGCAGTCGCTGCTGTGCTCGCTGTTCCTGCGCCGCGATCACCGCCAGGGCTACACCGGCCGCCTGCTGTCCACCGCGCGCCTGCTGTTTGTCGCCGAATTCCCCCGGCTGTTCGGCGACAAGCTGGTGGCCGAACTGCGCGGCCAGCTCGACAGCCAGGGCCGCTCGCCGTTCTGGGACAGCCTGGGGCGGCACTTCTTCAAGATGGGTTTCCAGCAGGCCAATCGCCTGTCCAGCCACGGCAGTAAATCCTTCATCGCCGAACTGATGCCGCGCCAGCCGCTGTATACCTGCCTGCTCAGCCCCCAGGCACAGGCCGCCATCGGCCAGGCCCACGTCAGCACCGAACAGGCGGTGAGCATCCTGCGCGACGAAGGCTTCAGCCATCAGGGCTGCATCGACATCTTCGATGGCGGGCCGCTGATCGAGGCCGAGGTGGCGAAGATCCGCAGCGTGCGCGAAAGCCAGACCCTGCCCCTGCTGGTGGGCACTCCGGACGCACAGGCGCCGGTGTGGCTGATCCACAACCGGCGCCTGGAAAGCTGCCGCATCACCGCCACCCCCGGGCGCCTGGTTTCGGGTTGCCTGCTGGTGGACCGGCTGACCGCCAAGCGCCTGCAACTGCAGCCAGGCGACTCGGTACGGGCGGTGCCGCTGCTGGCCTGCGAGTCACGCACGGCCCTGCACGCACAGCGGCACCTGGCCCCGCAAAGCGCCCTGCTCCTGTAGCCGCTGCCGCAGGCTCGGGCCGCGTTCGGAAGCACGGCCCGCAGGGGCGCGAAATCTCAAGACCGCTGAGGCGCTCGACATGAGACTGCCAAGCAAGGCCCTGCGGGCCTTTGTGCAGCCTCGCGGGCTCGGCAGCGGCTACAGAGGCGTCAGGGCGATGAATCCGGTAACACCTGGCGGCAGGCGCAACGTTGACGAACGCCGGGGCGGATGTTCATATGCCGCCCAGTTTCAGGTGCCTCCTGCCGCCGTGCAGGAGGTGAAACGGGAAACCGGTGCGCCCCTTTTCGGGCAAGTCCGGTGCTGCCCCCGCAACGGTAAGCGAGTGCTGCATTCAACAGGCCACTGTACCCAAGGTATGGGAAGGCGAATGCCGCCAGACTCGCAAGCCCGGAGACCGGCCTGTGACGTCTGTTTGGCAATCCTGCGGTGGGCGGGCATGGGCCGGTATGGTCGCGTGCCCGTGGCCGATACCCTCTCCTGCGTGCTTCCCGAAGACACTTTCGAGAAGACCAACAATGACAACACCTGACACTTTCCTTGCACGCGACTGGCGTGCACCTCGCCGCACCATGAGCGGCGCCCTGCTCGGCTGCCTGTTCAGCCCCCTGCTGCTGGCGGACGACAGCCCCCTGACGCTGGACCGGCAATTTGTTTCCGCCCCCTCGGTGGAGTCCACCACGGTGGCCGAAATGGCCCGGTACGGCAGCAAGGTGGAGATCATCGACCGCCAGCAGATCGAACGCGCCGGCCCCAGCAGCGACATCACCCGGGTCCTGCAGATGTACGTGCCGGGGCTGTATGTGGCGCCCAAGAATGGCCCCTTCGACTACGGCACCTACTCCCTGCTGGGCGGGCGCAACGACGACACCCTGATCCTGCTGGACGGCGTGCGCCTGAACAACCGCCTGTACGGCGGCCTGTACCTGGATACCCTGCCGGC
Source organism: Pseudomonas sp. GW822-FHT06D10 (assembly GCF_058799535.1). NCBI lineage: Bacteria > Pseudomonadati > Pseudomonadota > Gammaproteobacteria > Pseudomonadales > Pseudomonadaceae > Pseudomonas > Pseudomonas sp. GW822-FHT06D10. Next base: position 510,632 of record NZ_JBXALN010000004.1, read on the forward strand.
CAACGCCATCGAGCGCATCGAGGTGCTCAAGGGTGGCCAGAGCCTGCTGTTCGGTACACAGGCGGTGTCCGGGGTGATCAACATCGTCACCCGCAGCCCGCAGACCCGCGACGTCTCCGGCGAGGTCAACCTGGGCCTGGACAGTTTCATGGGCAGGAGCGGCGATGCCCGCGCCGAGCAGATCCTCAGCAACGGCCTGGGCGAGCTGGGGCTGTTGGCCTATGTCAGCCACAACGTCTCCGATGGCTACCAGCCATTTCGCAACAGCGCCTACAACGCCAACACCCGGGACAAGAAACGCGGCTATGAAGTGACCACCTTCGGCGCCAAGGCGATCCAGGGCCTTGGCGACGCTTCGCGGCTGGAACTGTTCTACCAGTACAGCGACGCCAACCTGGATTTCGCCCGCCCGGTGAACAACCGCAAAACCACCAACGACCGCATCCAGCAGATCGCCACCGCGACCTTCGAGCAGCGCCTGGGCGAAGGCTTCAGCTACTTCGTCAAGGGCCATGTCAACGACTGGGACACCCGCTACACCAGGATCGACAGCCTCGACGACGCCAGCCTCAAGGTGCGCAACCACAACGACTACTGGGGCTTCACCGACTGGGGCCTGCAGGCCGAGGGCAAGGCCGAGCTGGACGGCGGCCACGTGCTGGTATTGGGCACCGACAACCAGTGGTTCAAGGGCCAGGACGACGTGCTCAAGATCGACAACAAGCAGGCCCAGGCCAATGCCCTGTACACCCAGCTACGCCCGGTGTTCGACGCCCTGCCCGACTGGCACCCGAGCCTGGGCGTGCGCCACGAGAAAATCAGCGGCGGCGAGAGCGCCACCGTGGGCATGCTCACCTCGCTCTACGACCTGACGCCCCACTGGCAACTGCGCGGCCAGTACGGCAGCGCCTTCAAGCTGCCCAACGCCGAGCAGCTGTACGCCAACGAGGACTACGAAAAAGGCAACCCCGACCTCAAGCCGGAAAAGAGCCTCAATGCCGAGCTCGGCCTGGACTACAAGGGCAGCCTGCTGGCCGGCGAATTCAACGCCAGCGTCAGCGCCTTCCACCGCAAGATCGACGACCTGATCACCCTCGACGCCAACGATGTCTGGAGCAACGGCCAGGGCCGGATCAAGGTGCGCGGCATCGAACTCGACGGGCGCTGGCAGTTCAGCCCGCAATGGACCCTGCAGGCGGACATGACCCGCAACCTGGTGGAGTCGCGCAACGGCGTGACCCTGAGCAACATCCCCGGTTTCTTCGCCCGTTCGCGGCTGGGCTTCGAAGCCCCGGACCGGATGTGGGGCGTGGGTGGCGCGGTCCGCTACATCGGCCAGATCGACAGCCCGAAGAACGTCGACTACGGCCACTATTCGGTGGTCGACGCCGATGCCTATCGCTACCTGGATACGGCCCAGCAGCACCGCCTGAGCCTGCTGGTGGAGAACCTGTTCGACCGCGACTACAGCACCAGCATGACCAGCACCTCGCCCTCGGTGGACAACCTGGGGCGACCCTTCACCACCGAAGTGCGCTACACCTACCGCTTCTGAGGCCGACCGACATGCATGAGAACTATCAACGGGTGCTGTTCGTCGGCCCCGGCCTGCACGGCGGCGCCCTCGGCGAAGCCTTTCGCAAGGAGCTCCAGGCCCTGCGCGGCGACGGCGCCGACACCCGGGTGATCGACACCCTGGACGGCTTCGACAGCCTCTGGGCGGCGCTGGGCGAAGCCCTGCCCGAGGACGGCGCGAAGCTGCTGGTGGTGGACCTGGAACCCAGCTCCGACAGTGCCTACCTGGACTGGCTGCGCGATGAGCTGGGGCGCCTGGCCCAGGCCCACCCCCAGGCACCGCGGCTGTGGATCACCGCCCAGGCCCTGGGCCGGCGCGGGCTGGACGCGGCCCTGGCCTGCGCCAGCATCGGCCAGCGCGAGCGCCACCTGGCCTGCGACAACGTCAACGCGGTGCAGAGCGACCCGGACTGGTCGCGGGTGCCGCCCCATACCCGCCAGGTGTTCCTGTGCACCGGCCCGCGCTGCGTGCGGCGCGGCGCCCTGGCGCTGTGGAAGACCCTGCGCCGCGAACTGCTGCGCCTGGAGCACATGGAGACGCCCGGTGGCGTGCTGCTGACCCGCACCGCCTGCCAGTTCCCGTGCAACCTGGGGCCGGTACTCACCGTGCACCCGGACGGCTGCTGGTACCGGGTGCGCGATGACAGCGAGGTGCTGCGCCTGGTGCAGCAGCACCTGGTCCAGGGCGAACCGGTGGCGGACCTACGGATTCCCGCGCCCTACGGAGGAACGGCGGATGCCTAGCAGACTGCTCGGCCTGCTGCTGTGGCTGGCGGCCCTGCCGGCCCTGGCGCACAGCTACCAGAACTGTGGCCGGACCTGGACGGTGGACGGCCCGCCCCAGCGCATCGTCGCCCTCAACCAGCACAGCGCCGACCTGCTGCTGGCCCTGGGTGCCGGGCCGTCGATGATCGGCGTCGCCTATCTGGACGACGATGGCCAGGCCCAGGCCGAAGGGCTTTACCACGGCGTGCCGGTCATCGCTCGCCAGTACCCGTCGGCAGAAGTGCTCTACAGCCTGAAACCCGACCTGGTGGTGGGCGGCTTCGCCTCGGCCTTCCCGGAAAACTTCAGCTCCCGGCAACGCCTGGAGGCCATAGGCGTGGGCAGCTACCTGCTGGAATCGGCCTGCGCCGGGCATGACCAGGACTACTTCGGGCATATCCGCCGCGACCTGCTGACCCTGGGCCGGCTGCTGCGCCAGGAGGCCCGCGCGCAGCAACTGGTGGGCCAGATGGATGCCGACCTGGAGGCCGCCGCGGCCCTGTACCGCGGGCGCCCGACGCCTTCGGTGTTCTACCTGGACAGCGAAGTCAACGGCCTGGCCAGCCAGGGCCAGCGCGGGTTTGTCGGCGTACTGCTGCAAGCGGCCGGTGCGCGCAACAGCTTTGCCGCCATCGACCGCCCGCGCCTGACCGTGGACAGCGAGACCCTGCTGGCCAACGACCCGGACGCCATGCTCCTGGCCGACGCCCTGTGGTCGCCCGCCCGGCGCAAACGCCAGCTGCTGCACAGCGACCCTGTGCTGTCGCGATTGCGCGCGGTGCGCGAAGACCGGCTGATCGACATCCCCTTCGCCCGACTGGTGCCGGGCATCGCCAGCGGCCGCACCGCCCTGGAACTGGCCCGGCGCCTGCACCCCACCCACGACTGACCCCACTCCCGTAGGAGCCGGCTTGCCGGCGAAGGGAGCAACCCCGACCCCGCGGCGTATCCACAGACGCCTTCGCGGGCAAGCCCGCTCCTACAACCACCAGCGAGCCCCCCGTAGGAGCCGGCTTGCCGGCGAAGGGAACACCCCCGACCCCGCGGCGTACCCACAGACGCCTTCGCGGGACACAAGGAACAGCGGCTACAGGGAGTTGAGCAAACGCCTGGACGGCTGCTCCGGCGGGTGGCAGGTGACGTTGTTGCGGCCGCAGGTCTTGGCCGCATACAGGGCCTGGTCGGCATCGTTGAGCCAGCCCATGGCGTCGTCGTGCAGGGGGTTGAAGGCCGCCAGGCCGATGCTCAGGCTGACCTGCAGCGCCGGGCTCTGTTCATAGCCCAGGGCCCCAAAACGACCGCGCAGGGCCTCCATCAGTTCGGCGGCATGAGCCAGGGGCACGTCCGGCAGGATCACGCAGAACTCGTCGCCGCCATAACGCCCGGCCTGGTCGCTGACCCGCAGATTCTGCCGCAGCAGCTTGCTCAACTGGCGCAGCACCACATCCCCGGCCACATGGCCGTAGGTGTCATTGATAGCCTTGAAGTGGTCGATGTCGATCAGGGCGATGGCGCCACCATGGGCCTGGCGCTTGCAGCGCTGGAACTCGATCTCCAACTGGTCCTTCCAGGCGCCATGGTTGAGCAGCCCGGTCAGGCTGTCGGTGCGGCTAAGGGCCAGCAGCTCGCGCTTGTGCCGGCCCAGGGTCACCGCCTGCTGATAGCAGATGTAGCCCAGGGCCAGCGGGTACAGGGTCAGCATCGGCAGGCAGGCATACAGCTGCTCGGGGCTGGTCTGGGCCACGAACCCCGGCCCGAACAGCCACAGGGCAACGCCCATGCCCAGCACTTGGGCCGCACTGCCGGCGAGGAAGAAACGTAACCCGCCCAGGGCCATGTTGTTCATGGCCATCATCCCCAGGGTGGTGGCCAGCGGCAGCGGATTGAAGTGCATGGCGCCGACCCAGAAGCCCCCCAGCAGCGAATCCACCAGCAGGTTGCGGTACTCGGCACGAAACGGCACCCGGGCCAGCCGCGCCCATTGGTAGGCCAGGTGCGGCCAGGCAAATGCATTGAACAGCATGAAGCCCCAGACCCAGGGCGCCGGTTGCAGGGGCGCCATCCCCGCGGCCACGCAGAAAAACCCCAGGGCCAGGCCCAGGGTCCGTGACCGATAAAGCCTCCTGGCCAATGACAGTCCCTTCCCTCTGGTGTCCTGCGCAGGGAGCAAGTCGCCTCCGATCAGCAATGGGTAAAGGTGGAACGAGCGGGTGGCAAGCAACCGGTGAAAGTCTATCAGTCGCGTTTCAAAGCGCCATCACTGCCAACGCCCAGTTTCGGCCTGCCAGCGCCAGCAGATGGGGAATATTTGGCTATAACTGAGGGGCGGCCGATAACCGACTTCGCAGTGGCGAGCACGACGCGCGCCGCCCCTGAGCCGATCCAACCTGCCCCTGGAGGCCGCCGATGCTGGTGATCCTGGTCCTGCTGCTCCTTGCCGCACTCTGGTGCTACCGCACCTACCCGCGCATCGGCCACCTGCTGTACGACGCCAGCGTGGCCCTGGAAGCACGCCTGTACCGGCTGCAGAAAGTCCCGGTGCAGATCGGCGAAGAGACCCTGATGACCTACCAGGGCGGCCCGGCCCAGGCGCCGGTGATCCTGCTGCTGCACGGCCTGAGCGCGGACAAGAGCATCTGGCTGCGTTTTGCCCGGCACTTCAACCGCGACTACCGGTTGCTGATCCCGGACCTGGGCGGCCATGGCGAAACCGCCTATGCCGCGCACCAGGACTACCGTGTTCCGGCCCAGGCCCAGCGCCTTTTGCGCTTGCTCGACGCCTGCGGCATCCAGCGGGTGCAGGTGATCGGCAACTCCATGGGCGGCTATATCGCCGCCTGGCTGGCCGCCCATGCCCCGCAACGGATCAGCGGCCTGGCGCTGTTCGACCCGGCCGGCGTCGAAGCCCCCGAGACCAGCGACCTGCAGCACCTGCTGGAACAGGGCAAGAACCCCTTCCTGGTCCGCTCCCGCGCCGACTTCCAGCACTTCTACAGCCTGACCATGGCCGCCCCGCCCTGGGTGCCCGAAGCAGTGCTGGCGGCCATCGCCGAACGCTATCAGGCGCGCCGCGGGCAACTGGCGCGGATCTTCGCTGAGCTCCAGGCCAGCCCGCCCATGGAGCCCGAGCTGGCGAAGATCCAGGCCCCGACCCTGCTGCTCTGGGGCCGCGAGGACCGCCTGCTGCACCCCAGCAGCGCCCAGGTCTGGGCCAAGGGCCTGCCCCAGGCCCAGGTGCAACTCTGGGAGGGCATCGGGCATATGCCCATGGTCGAACGCCCGGTGCGCAGTGCCCGACTGTACCAGCAGTTCCTGGAACGCCAGCGGCACTGACAGCGGCCCGCTCATGCATTCATTTGCAGAATGAAGTTCAGAGGAAACTTCGTTTGTCAGCCTCGGGCAGGCCCAGCAGAATCGAGGCCGACCCGCCCTTTCACGCCTCGCCCCTCTGCCACGGGAAGCCTGTTCATGAGCAACCAGCACTTCGTCAGCCCGGACCTGATCCGCCAGGGATTTTCCCGGGCGATGTCGGACATGTACCGCGAGGAGGTGCCGCTCTACGGCGCCCTGATGGAGCTGGTGGCCGAAGTCAACGCCCAGGTCCTGGAGCGGCAGCCGGCGCTTGCCCGGCACCTGCAGAGCAGCGGTGAACTGCAGCGCCTGGACCTGGAGCGCCACGGCGCGATCCGCGTCGGCAGCGCCGCCGAGCTGGCGACCCTGGCCCGGCTGTTCGCGGTAATGGGCATGCAGCCGGTGGGCTACTACGACCTGACCCCCGCCGGGGTGCCGGTGCATTCCACGGCCTTTCGCGCGGTGCACGAAGCGGCCCTGCAAGTCAGCCCGTTCCGGGTCTTCACCTCGCTGCTGCGCCTGGAGCTGATCGACAACCCGGAGCTGCGCAGCTTTGCCGAACAGGTCCTGGCCCGGCGCCAGATCTTCACCCCCCAGGTGCTGGAACTGATCCAGCAGGCCGAGGCTGCCGGAGGCCTGGACGCCGAAGACGCCGAGCGCTTTATCCGCCAGGCCCTGGAAACCTTCCGCTGGCACCACCACGCCACGGTGACCGCCGCCCAGTACGCCAGCCTCAGCGCCCAGCACCGGCTGATCGCCGACGTGGTGGCCTTCAAGGGCCCGCACATCAACCACCTGACCCCGCGTACCCTGGACATCGATGAAGTGCAACGGCTGATGCCTGTCCGCGGCATCACCCCCAAGGCGGTGATCGAAGGCCCGCCGCGCCGGGAATGCCCGATCCTGCTGCGCCAGACCAGCTTCAAGGCCCTGGAGGAATCCGTGGCCTTCACCGACCAGGCCCAGAGCCAGGGCAGCCACAGCGCGCGTTTCGGCGAGATCGAACAGCGCGGCGCGGCGCTGACCCCCAAGGGCCGCGAGCTCTACGACCGCCTGCTGAACGCCGCCCGCGACGCCCTGGGCGACTTCCCCAACGAAGCCAATACCCAACGCTACAACCAACTGATGCAAGAGCACTTCAGGGAATTTCCCGACAGCCACCCAGCCATGCGCGAACAGGGCCTGGCCTACTTTCGCTACTTCGTCAGCGAAACCGGGCTGGCCGCGCGCAACCAGCCCCAGCGGCCCACCACCCTGGCAGCGCTGCTGGCGGCCGGGCACCTGAGCGCCGAACCCCTGGTGTATGAAGATTTCCTGCCGGTCAGCGCCGCCGGGATCTTCCAGTCCAACCTGGGGGACGACAGCCAGAGCCACTACGCCGGGCAGTCCAACCGCCAGGCCTTCGAAGCCGCCCTGGGCCGCGCCACCCTCGACGAATTGCAGCTCTATGCCCAGACCCAGCAGCGCTCACTGGAGCAGTGCGCCGCCACCCTGGGCCTGCCGGCGCTCTAAGGCGCAAGGCAGGCCCGCGGGTCGATGCCGGCCTTGCAGCCGGTGCGCTGCCCCCATGGTCATGGACCCGTCGCGGCGTTATTCTGCCGCCACTTGCGCCCCCATCAGCGGCGCGCCACCACCAGGGATGGACACGGCGAATGAGATTCGCGATCGGCCTGTTTTTATGCGCGGCACTCGGCGGCGCACTCACCACCCACGCCGCAGAAACCGTCAACGACATCACCCAGCTCAACCCAATAGTGGTGGACCAGGTGGTGCGCCCCACCACCCTGGAGCAGATCGTCCAGCTGGTGGCCGGGCACCCCGGCCCTATCGCCATTGGCGGCGGGCGCTACAGCATGGGCGGCCAGACCGCCACCGAACAGGCCTTGCAGATCGACATGCGCGGCTTCAACCGGGTGCTCGACTTCTCCAAGGAACGCAAGGAAATCACCGTGCAGCCGGGCATCACCTGGCGCGCCGTGCAGGACTACATCGACCCCCACGACCTGTCCGTGAGCATCATGCAGAGCTACGCCAACTTCACCGTCGGCGGCGCCCTGAGCGTCAACGCCCATGGCCGCTACATCGGCTACGGCCCGCTGGTGAGCTCGGTGAAATCCATCAAGCTGGTGCTGGCCGACGGCCAAGTGGTGGACGCCAGCCCGCAGCACAACCGCGACCTGTTCTACGGCGCCATCGGCGGCTACGGCGGCCTGGGGGTGATCGTCCAAGCCACCCTGCAACTGAGCGACAACGTGCGCCTGCTGCGCAGCGTCGACGAGATGCCCCTGGGGGACTACCGCCCTTACTTCCAGGCCCGGATCCACAACAACCCCAAGGTCATCCTGCACAACGCCGTGCTCTACCCCGACCAGTACCAGACCCTGCGCGCGGTTTCCTACAGTCAGACCGACCTGCCGGTCACGGTCAAGGAACGCCTCACGCCCCTGGACCAGAACTACTGGAAAGAACAGAAGGCCCTGAAAGTAGTGAGCCAGTGGCCCGGCGGCAAGACCCTGCGCCAGGAAGTGATCGACCCCCTGGTGCTGAAAAAACCGCAAGTGTCCTGGCGCAACCACGAAGCCAGCCTCGATGTGCGTGAACTGGAACCCGACTCCCGGGCCAAGCGCACCTACGTGCTGCAGGAATACTTCGTGCCCCCCGACCAGCTGGAAAGCTTCGTCCAGGAGATGGGCGCGACCCTGCGGGCGCACAAGGTCAACGTGATCAACCTGTCGATCCGCCACGCCAAGGCCGACCCCGGCACCCTGCTGGCCTGGGCCAAGACCGAGGTCTTCGCCCTAGTGCTGTACTACCAGCAGAGCACCGCGCCAGAGGAACGGGAGAAAGTCGGTGAATGGACCCGCGCCCTGGTGGATAGCGCGATCAAGCGTGGCGGCAGCTATTACCTGCCGTACCAGATCCACGCCACGCCACAGCAGTTTCGCGCGGCCTATCCACGGGCCGGGGAGTTTCTTGCGTTGAAGGCCCGGGTCGATCCGCAGAACAAGTTCCGCAATAAGTTGTGGGATGCGTATGGGGTGGGGGCTGGAGGGAACGGAGCGCCGTAATGTTTGGCCAATCCGGGTATGGGCCGGCAACAGGATTCCTCCCCCGAAGGACGGCCCGGGAGCGCCGCCCCTTCAGGTTATCCATCGCTATACCTGCTTCCCGGACGATTTCAGATTGCCCACCTGATCGGCCAGCAGGTCTTGCCAGCCAGCCGGCTGACCCTGATCGTTGGCGCTTGCCAATAGCCCGGCAAGGCGGGCGTCCTCCTTGTCCTGCGCCGCCTGTGCGGCTTCCAACGCTTGGTGGGCCACGAGGATTTTCTGCAACTCCGGGGTGGTGGCGGTGCTGGCGTTCAAGGGTGGCGGAGGCGGCATTGCCGCGACCAGGGCAACCACATCCCCCGGGGATTGAGTGAAGGCCCGCAGCCCATCCAGATTGCTCAGCATCGGCAAGGCCAGACCGGTCAGCGGGTCGAAAGCGCTGATCTCCGGCAGCCCGACCTTGCCCGCCAGCACCGGCCGCGCCAGGGACGGCAGGAACAGGCCGAGCAACATGCGCGGGTCCTTCTTCTTGATGCTCAGGCCCACGCTGGCCAGCATCAGCCCCACCCCCACCACCCGGCCCGCGGTGGCCAGCAGCGACAGTTCCTTGTTCGACTCGTTGTCAAAATGCACCAGGCGAATGCGGAAGTAATCGGTGAACGGCTCGCGGGGACCCAGCGCCGAGGTGTTCATGAACCAGGCACGGGAGTCGTGGATCTGTTCGTCGAACAGCGCCACCAGGTCTTCCTTGCCGGATCGAGGCGTGTTGGGTGCACTGAACAACTCCCGGTAAAGCTCGGTGCCTTTATCGTGCAGGTAGGCATACTCCTTGGCCTCGTCTTCCTCGTTGACCAGGAACACCGTACCGCCCAGCAGCAAATCCAGTACGCCGCCGATCTCCATGCTGTCGGGGAGTAGACCCCACTCTTGCTTGTAGTCATGACGAAACTCGTCGGCGGCGCCTTTGAGTTGCCGGTGATCCAGGGGCGGGTCGAAGACCTTTTCCCTGCGCATGCCGTTGGCCTTTTCCTCACCACCGACGATCTGCACATGGCGCTGGTACTCCTTCTCCTGTGCCTCGGTGTAAGTCGGAACCGGTTTGCCTTTGGCGGCGGCCTTGGCTTCGGCATCATTGCGCGCCTGGATCGCCTCCCAGGCCTCGATCTCGGCCTTGGGCATGTCCGGCGGAGCATTCTGATAGAACGGCTGCTTTTCCACACCACCGGCATAACGGTCGATGCGCCAACCGGTGATCAGCGCCTGCTGCCACTCGATCATGTCCTCCAAGGGGCCTATGTGTTGGGCGGCGTCGGCTTGCCAGGCGTTGAAGCGTTTGATGAGTTGGTCGGAGACGTTGAATTCAGCAAAGGTGTCTTTACTCATCTTCCGCCACTCTTCATGCATGCCCTCACGCCATGCAAACTCTGGAACTTGTAAAGGAGCACCCGCTTTAAACGCCTCTGCGTAAAGATGCTGCAGCGGAATCTGCGATAACAAATGCTCGGTACCAGCAAGCGCCTTACCCTGATCTCCAGGGGCATAACCACCGCCGACATCCGAGTGCACGCCGGGATAAAGGTATTCGACGGTACCCCTGCGGTAGCTTGATGGCTGAGTTTTATCGCGCTGTCCATTAGCATTTTTCGGTCGGCGGCGAATTGAGTCCAATGGGAAACTGGCCCGCTGTTCATGGGCCGATACCAGATGCACGCAGCGTTTGAGAAAGTGGCAGTCCTCAGGAATGGAAGTGTCCATGCAGATTGCTGACTCTTCATCAGGCAAACGCATGGTGCCATCAGCCCAATCCATATGCCCGGCGGTAAAGGGAAAACTATCAGCGATGCCCACCGCCGCCACCGTGTCGCAGATACCGAGGAACTCAATGGAGATCGGCAGCCCGGCAAAGCGATACTCCACTGCGCCATCGCTGCCTTGGCAACGGGTCAGGGTTTGCAGCCAATTGGCAAAGGTTCGGGCTTGTGCAGCGCCTCTGGAGAAGCCATAGACATATAGGCGCATGGCCAAGATATGGGGTTTTTCCCCGACTTCTCTTCGCTGATCTAATAGCTTTTTCAGGTCATTCATATACGGACGCATGGCGGCTTCACGTTTCTTTTCGCCGTTTTCCAGTAGACCTAAAGTTGCCACGTTACCGTACCAACAAGTAGCCATGCCCTCTACTAGAGCTTGGGTATCATCCAACGAAAGTGAGTTTTGTTCCGGGATTGAGTCCTTTAACGCTGCAATCATCCGAGTCAATCCCCAGTTGATTCGATTTTCACCACCACTGGCAGCTATTAGCCCCCAGTTATTGGGTACCATTTCCTTAATATCAGGAAACACCGTACCCACACCCGGACTGTAATAACTGAAGTAGCCATTTTGACGAGCAGTATCGTCCAACCCCAGACTTGCATGATAAAGCCGAGCCATATTACTACACGAAGATGGGCTCGAAGCGCTGTCAGCCTCGTTGTTATTATTGGTCCCATCGAACGTCAATGTAATATGCAAAGTCTTACAGCAAGGTGTTCCGCTGTACACATCGCCCCTAGCCTGTACGATTTTACGCTGCTGCTCACCGAATGCGAACTCATCAAATTTTTGTCTTCGGATATTTTCCGAAAGCAGCTTTGGGGTTGTAGGCAAACACCTGTCCAAAGGAAAGTTCGGGGCAATTGGCGTATAAACCGCACGATCTTTTATATTTATTCTTATTTTTTCGGACATACTTTTGGCTCCTCCATAACCATCGGATAGCTGTAAGGATAACGCGGATCAATTACCTTGATATTATCTGCAGAAACACGTACTTGATCACAAGGCAAAAAATGCACCTTCAAAACCCCTGCGGTATCGTACCGAGGAATATCCACAATAGCTTTGTGACGCGAATACTGTTGTTTCTCCCTTGCCATTCGCTTATTCCAAGCTTCAGAATATGGGCGCTCTGGCCATTTTCCATAAGAATATGGATCGGGATCTTTTTCCCACTCAACAATAGCTCTCAACCCTGGCACCCAATGACGAGGAACAACACCACAACAACTTTGCTTTCCACCGCCTTGATGTGGCCCTAAGTTTGGCCCACCCGCCCCATTCACCGAAAACCGATTAATCGCCGCCGAAGTGTGGTTATAGCCCGTCACCGGCGCCGACAACATCTTCGACTCAGACTGACAAGCGCTTGCAGTCAACACTCCGGCGGCTAACAAGCACACACGAACAAAATTCAAGACACCAAATAAACCGCCCGTTAAAAGCTTTTTCATAATTGGCCATAACATACTTCAGGCTCCTTCATCCTCATCGGATAGCTATAAGAATAATCTGGATCATCTCGCCTAATATTTTCAGCAGAAACACGCACTTGATCACAAGGCAAAAAATGCACTTTCAAAACTCCTGCGGTATCGTACCGAGGAATATCCACAACAGCTTTATGCCTAGAGTAATTAGCTGCATGGCGTTCATAATCCACATCATCAAATTGGCCATACTGATCTCGTTTAATGTACCCATCAGGATCAGGATCTTTTTCCCATTCAACAACGGCTCTCAACCCTGGTACCCAATGACGAGGAACAACGCCACAGCAAACTTGGCTACCACCACCTTCATGCGCACCCAAGTTCGGCCCACCCGCCCCATTCACCGAAAACCGATTAATCGCCGCCGAAGTATGGTTGTACCCCGTCACCGGGGCGCTCAGCATCGACGACTGGCTCCGACAGGCGGTGACCAGCAACACGGCACTCAACCACGCGGCCAATGACACTGCGGTCTTCCAGTTCCGCGTTTTGCACATCCACTTCATGGCATCCCCTCCCCTACTCATCCACCACGAACGGCGAGTTATCCAACAGCCACTGGCGAATAAACGCTTGCCGTTCCTCGGGTGCTTGAAGCCCTTGCTGGCAGGCCGCCATCTGGCTGTGGAACAGGTGGCGCATCAGGCCTTCCTCGCGGCTCAGGCCGTAGTGCTGCGGGGTGGCGCTGTGCTCGCGGCGGTGCCAGTCGGCGTCGGCCCAGGCCTTCAGGCTGGCGACCTGCGCGGGGTCGAACAGGAAGCCTTCCGCCGTTGGGGCGTCGCTGTGTCGGGAGTAGTGCCCCAGCAGCTGCTGTGCCCGGTGGTCGCGGTCGAGCCAGTGCCAGGCGATCACCGGGCCATGCAGGACGCGGCCCTGGGCCGGGGTCAGGGCTTCGCTCACCGGCAGGAACAGGCGCGGGTCGTAGTAGCGCAGCACCCCTTGTTCGCGGCCCTGGTTCCACTGCGCCTGGGTGCAGCGACTGAGGTGGGCGGCCAGGGTCTCGAAGGGCCAGGGGCTGAGCAGCGCCAGTACGTGCTGGGTGCAGTCGACGGCGCTCAAAAAGGCCTTCAGCCAGGTTTGATGACACAGCTTCAGCCGTAGCAGCAATGGCCCGGCATCGGCGATGGCGGCTTCCGGGGTACTGTCGAACAGCTTGGCCAGTGGCGGGCCGTCGGCCTGGGCCGCCAGTTCTTGCAGCAGGGGGTAGTCGAGGCGGGTGGCGTCGATCAATAGGTCGAGGTGCTCATGCTCCAGCCGGTGCACCTGTTGCCACAGCAGTTCGTGCCACAGCGGGTTGCTCGTGTACATGGCAGGCTCCTCTAGCGCGCTTCCAGCGCTTGGTTGTTGGCCTTGGCCCGGGCCAGGCATTCCTTGCACACCGGCACCGGCGGGTTGGGCGCAGCGACCTGGGGCAAGGCCCCCGGTACATCCCGGTCCGCCGCCCCCGGCTGCAACGGCGGCTTGATGCCGATCCCGCTGCCGCTGCCCGGGGCGCCGCCAGCGTTCGCCTTCACCAGTGGCCCCAGCACCGTGATGCCGCCGGGGTCGAGCTTGATAAAGCTGCCGCCGGCCTTGAGGGTCATTTCCAGGGCCGCTTCGATGACGATCTTGTCCCCGGCCTTGAGGTGGATTTCCTGGCCGGCCTGGGTCAGTTGCGCCACGCCCAGTTTGAGGTGCTGGGTGCCGGCCACGGTGAGGTGGTCGTCGGCGCGAATTTCGGTCTTGCGCGCGCCGTGGGTGGTGCGGTGTTCCTCGGCCTTGAATTCGCTGTAGGCGTTTTGCTCCACGGTGTCGTGGCGTTCGTGGCCGATGCGGATTTTCTGGTCGTGCTGGATGTTCTGGTCCCAGTCGCGCTGGGCATGGACGAAGATCTGCTCGGCGCCCTTCTTGTCTTCGATGCGCAGTTCGTTGAAGCCGCCGCCCCCCGGCGAGCTCAGGGTCTTGAACAGGCTGCGGGTCTTGTTCGCCGGCAGTGCGTAGGGCACCTCATGTTCCTTGTGGTACAGGCAGCCGCTGACCAGCGGCTGGTCGGGGTCGCCCTCAAGAAAGGTCACCAGTACTTCCATGCCCACCCGGGGAATGGCGAGGGCGCCGTAGCGGTCGCCGGCCCAGCCGGAGGCCACCCGCAGCCAGCAGCTGCTCTTGTCGTCGCCCTGGCCTTCGCGGTCCCAGTGGAACTGCACCTTGACCCGTCCGTACTGATCGCAGTGGATCTCCTCTCCTTCCGGGCCGGTAACCACCGCGGTTTGGCTGCCCAGTACCTGGGGCTTGGGGTGCTTGAGCGGCGCGCGGTAGAACACGTCCCAAGGGGTGGCCAGAAAGCGGTTGCGGTAACCCTGCTGGAAGCCATCGCTCGAATCGCTGTCGCTGGTAATGGATTCTTCCAGCACCTGGGGCTGCTTGCCTTCGTGGGTCACCTGGGTCAGCAGCCAGAGGTCGTTCCAGTCCCTGCGCGGGTGCTCGGACAACTGCAGAAAGTGCCCGCTGACCAGCCGTGGCTCATCGCCCCAGCCCTCGGCTTGCAGGTAGTCGGCGCGGTGGCGTTCCAGGGCCCGCTGGCTGAGGAACTTGCCACGGACACGGTCGGTAAAATGGCCGGGGTAGTCGTAGTCTTCCAGGTCCGGTTCCTGGCTCTTGGCCTCGGGCTTGTAGGCGGATTCCAGAAGCAGGCGCGGCTTCTCGAAGTCGTAGTCGCGGCGGCTGGTGCGGCTGGTGCGCGATTCCAGGCGCACGCTGAAGCCCTTGATCACCGGCTCGTCGGCCACCAACCCGCTGCCGCGCACGTAGGCGGTGGGCCGGCCGAGCTTGGGAAAGGCGGTCTGGTTGTCGCTGAACACCAGCAGGTGGCCGCCACGACCGTGCTGGAAGTGGTAATGCAACCCCTCCTCTTCGCACAGGCGCTGGATGAAGTGCAGGTCGCTCTCGTCGTACTGCACGCAGTAGTCGCGCTCGGGGCATGGGTGCTCGATCTGGAACTGATAGGCGTCGGCGAGGATCCCGTGCTCTTCCAGGATCGTGGCGATGATCCGGGGCGCCGCCCATTGCTGGAAGATCCGCTGGTTGCTGCGGTGGCGCAGGTAGTCCAGGCGCGGCACCAGGGTCACCTGGTAGTGGCTCAGGCGCTTGCCTGCGTCGCCCTGGGCCACGCGCCGGATCTGCCCGTGAATGCCGCGGCCCTGGGGGTCGAAGGCGAGGAACGCCAGCTTGTGCAACAGCCCTTGCAGGTCAAGGGCCGGGGCTTCGCTGACCAGCTCCAGCTCAAAGCAGAACGGCTGACTGATGCTTTCACTGCCCTTGAATGCCAGGACCTGCAGGTCACTGGCGAAGTCTTCGACCGTCAAGCTGAAGTGGGTTTCATTGGCCGGATTGAACATATTCGACTCCCTGTTCGTTGGTCATCGTGGCCGCCTCTGGAGCCAACCACGCAGCCAGCCCCCCTGATGGGCGACAGCGTGGTACAGCTCTTCAACGCTGATGGCGCGATCCCGGGCATCCAGCGCCAGGGCGGTGCGCAAGGCCGGCCAGCAGTGCTCGGGCAGGTGCCGCGGGCGTTGCAGTTGCAGGTCCAGCCGCTGCTCCCGGGCGTCGGTCGACGGCAGGCGCCGGTACGGGTGCTTGCCACCGGCCAGCTCATGGATCACGCAGGCCACGGCAAACAGCTCGGCCGTCGCCGACAGTGGCTCGTCGTCCAGCAGTTCCGGGGCGGCATAGCCCGGGGTCCAGGCCTTGAAGCGCTGGCGGTTGAGTTGTGGCAGGCCCGGCAGCAGGCCGTGGGCGGCGCGGCCCAGGCCGAAGTCGAACAAGCGCAGGCCGTCGTCGCCCAGCATGAGGTTGCCGGGCTTGAGGTCGCCATGCAGCACACCCCGGCTGTGGCAGTAGGCCAGGGCTTCCAGCAGCGCCAGCACCGGTTCCCGGGCGTCGCTCCAGGGCAGGCCCAGGGGCCATTGGCACAGCAGTTGGTCCAGGGTCATGCCCTGCATCAGTTCCATGGTGATGAAGGCGCAGGCGTACTCGGTGTCCACCTCGAAGCTGTGCAGGCGCACGATATTGGGATGGCGCAGGCGTCGGGTCAGGGCGAACTCGCTGTAGAGCAAGGCGCCGGCATCCGGCGATTCGGCGAAGGCTTCACTGATGAGCTTCAGTGCCACATAGGGCTGGGGCTCACCGAACTGCTCGTGCAGCAGGTCCCGGGCACGGTACACCACGCCCATGCCACCGGCCCCCAGCAGGCGCTCCAGGCGGTAACGACCAGCCAGCACCTGGGGCAATCCACCCTGAGGTGTCAGGGCCTTGAGCGCGGGCGCAACCGGGCTGCGCGGCTTGCCCCGCCCCTTGGGCTTGCCTCGCCCTTTGCTCCGCGCCTTGGCCCCCGGGGCCTCGGGCGCAGGGGCTGCGGCCAACCGGGTCAGCTCGCCCGGCCGTGGCGACGGCCCATGGCCGCGGGCCATCGGCAGGTTCATCGGCGCACCACCACGGCGGTCAGGTTGTCTCGCGCGGCGCCCCCCAGGGCATCGTCGAACAGCCGCTGCAGGGCCACCTGCGGCGCCGCCAGGCTCAGGGCACGGCCCAGGGCGTTGCGAGTCATGTCCTGGTACAGGCCATCGCTGCACAGCAAGAACACATCATCGGGGTAGACCTGCAGTTCCAGCACCTCCAGGCTCAACCGCTCGCCGGCCCCCACCGCCCGGGTCAGGGCGTTGGCGGCCGGGTGCGAGCGCGCCTGCTCCACGCTCATCTGCTGCTCGTCGATCAGCTTCTGCATCAGCGAGTGGTCCCGGGACAGTTGGTACAGACGCTGCTCGCGCCACAGGTAGCAACGGCTGTCACCGGCCCACACACACGCCCCGCGGTCCCCCTGCAGCAGCAGCGCCACCACGGTGCTGCCCATGATGCTGTCGCGCCGGCCTGCACTCACTGTCAGTTCCTGGCCCAGGCGCCGGTTGAGCCAGTGCAGGCACTGGCGCAGGCTGTCAAGGCGTGCCTCGAAGCCGCCTTCCAGTGGCAACTCGGCCAGGCTGGCGACAATCAGCTGGCTGGCGATGTCCCCGCCCTGGTGCCCGCCCATGCCATCGGCCACCACCCATAGACCCTGCTCCGGACAATCGAGGAAGGCATCTTCGTTACGTGCCCGGACCTTGCCCGGGTCAGTGCGGGCTGCACTGCGCCAAGCGCCCTTGGCGATCATCAGAGCTGCACCGGCAGGCGGAAGCTGCGCAGCACCGCCAGGTCGAACGGGTTGGGGGTGCGCTGGCTCTGCAGCAAGTAGTTGGCCCGCAGCCCGCCCAGGTCGGCCTTGAGCACCATCACATCGCGCCCGGTCAGGTACTCGGTCTGCATCAGGTCCAACAGGCGGAACAGCGACCAGGGGCCGGTGTTCTTCTCGATGCCGATGGGGCGTCCGGCAAGCTGCTCCAGGACCAGGCTGGCGCGCCCGTTTTCCGCGTCAGTGGGCCATTTGAATGCCACCGGCACGATCGGGCCGTGGCGGTACTCGATCAGCTGGTTGCCGAAACGGAACTCGGCGCGGCTGACGGACGGGTCCAGGGTGTAGGGCTCCAGGCGGAACTGCACCTGGGGTTCCCCGGGGTTGTCGGCGAAGAAACTCTGACGGATGACCAGGGCCGCCGCCATCTGATCCAGGTAGGTGCGCGACATCGGCAGGCTGCGACCGTCGATGCTGCGCAGGCGGTAAGTGCCCGGGTCGCCGCTGACGAAGGGCCGCAGGTAACTGTCGAAGAAGCGCTCGGCGATGCCCTGGGCCTTGAAGAACTCGCGGAAGTCGCTGATGGCCACATCGCTGCTGCTGTGGGCATCGAACGGATAGCGCTTGCTGATGGCCTTGCCGTAAAAGCTGTACAGCTCACCCTGGTAACGCTGGTTGAGGTACTGGTAGGCATCGTTGAGCACCAGGCTCCAGGTTTCCTCGGCCATCAGGGTGAACCAGGCGCTGACCGGCCGCGGCAGGCGTGCCGAGGTGGTGCGCAGGGCGCTCAGGGCGTCGCGCTGACCGCTCATGCGGCTCTTGGCCATTTCGAAGGCTGCCTGCTCGGGGTTGCTGGAACGGGCCAGCTGCGCCAGTTGCAACTGCAGGTCGTTGAGCGCCTGCAGCGCCGGGGCCAGGTCGGCGGTAGGCCCATTGTTGTCGTCCAGCAAGCGGTGCAGGGGTTCGAAGCGGCTTTGCAACGTTTTCTTCGCCGTGTCCGGGAGCTTTTTCAGCAGGCCGTCCTGGGCCTTGCCCGCCACCGCCGAGGCCACCTTGCCCAGGGCCCCGCCGCCCGCGGCCTGGCTGGCAGCCTCGGCCAGTTCGTCACTGGGCTCGGCCAGCACCGGAAAGCGGGTGTTCTCCCGCACTTCCACCAGCAGTTGCACGATGGGCGAGTTGGCCGAGGTCAGGCCGGCCACCTGGTCCGCGCCTTCGGCGGCGTCGGTGATGGGCTCCAGGGCTACCCGGCCCACGGCTTCGCCCCAGTGGTTGGCGTAGTCGCGAAAGTACAGCTGTTCCAGCTTGACCATCAGTTGGCGCAGGTCCATGCCGCTGATGTCGCTGCCCTCGCCCAGCACCCAGTTGTCATGCAGGATCTCGCTCACCAGGCTGGCGCCCTTGATCGAAAAATACTGCTGGTAGCCCTGCTGGGTATAGAACCCCGGAATCACGTAGTCGGCCCCCACCAGCAGGCTGCCCTGGGGCCCCAGGTTCTGGCTCAGGCGATAGTCCGGCAGGCTCCGGGCCTGCTCGCGCAGCACCCGGTAGATCACGTCCGCCAGGGATTCGCTGCGCAATACCTGGCGCGCCTGGGCCACCAGCGGCTCATTGAGCGGGTAGCTGAAGGGCTGCTGCAACAGGCGTTCGAAATGCCGGTTGAGGCCGTTCTGCACCGCGCTGTTACCCGTGTAGCGCCGTGACCAGTCACTGGCCACCCAATCCCGTAGCCAGCTGGGGTCGCGGCGCTGCTCAAGGTTGAGCATCAGGTAGGCCCGCAGGCTGTTGAGCAGCCGTTCGCGGTCTTTCAGGTTGGCGCGGATCTGCCCTTCGAGCATCGAAGCCACCTGGGGCAGCAACTGCTCCTGTAGCTCACGCTCATAGGCAGCCCGCACCACCGGATTGCTGGCTTCGCCCTGGTACAGGCCGACGCGCTCATGCAGCGCCACTTCGCCCTTGGGCGCAAATACCTGGGTGGCCTGATAGCTCAGGTCCAGGGCCTTGAGCGTCGCCATGGCATCGCTGCGTGCGCTCAGAGAGGCCCGCTGCTGAGTCCATTGTTGGGCCAGCTCGCGCAACTGCTCCAAGCGCCCGTGGTTGGCCGAAAACCCCGTGGCCCACACCAGCCCGAACAGCCCGAGGGAGCCCAGCGCCCCCAGGTAAAGGGCCCGCTGCCCCCAATGGATGCGCCACCGCTCACCCTTGTCCAGGCCCGCCAGTTCGGCTTCGGGGAAGATCACCCGGCTCAGCAGATGATGGATGAATCGCGAACGGCCGCTGTGCAGGGTCGGCAGCACGCTGCTCTGCAGCCCCAGGTTGGCGCCGATGCCGGCAGTGTCGGGGTCGAGCTGCTGGCTCAGATGCGGCGCGCTGGTGAGGTAGAAGCCCCGCAACTGGCTGGCCCGCTGGTAGCGGTTACCGGTGAAAGCCATGTCGACGAACAGGCACAGGCGCTCGCCGATCAGCCCCAACTGGTGCGGGAAGTCGAGGATCCGCCCGCGGCGCTGGGTGTCGCGCTCCTGGTGCATGCGCATGATCATCTGGCTGTTGAGGCGCCGCAGCAGGTCCTCGAATTCGTCCCGCAGCACCGCCACATCGGTGCCGTCCTGCTCCTTGCGAAAGCTTGCGCCGAACACCTGGTCGCTGTCCTCGCGGCTCAACTGGTCGAAGAACTCATCGAAGCCGAGCAACTGGTCGGCCTTGCTCAGCACCAGGTAGATCGGCAGGTCCACGTGCAGCCTCTGCTGCACTTCCTGCAAGCGGCTGCGCACCTGGCGCGCGAAAATCTCCAGAGCCTGCTCGTCGTCGCCCTGCAGCACTTCCACCGGCAGGGTCAGCAGCACGCCATTGAGCGGGCGGTTGCGTCGCCGGCTGCGCAGCAGTTGCAGCAGGGTGCTCCAGGCATGGCCGTCGACCTCGCCATCGGGCTGGGTCAGGTAGCGCCCAGCGGTATCGATCAGCACCCCGTGCTCGGCGAAGTACCAATCGCAATGAGCACTGCCCTGGGTGTCGCGGGTCAGCTTGCGGTCGATCCGGTTGAGGGGAAACTCCAGGCCGGAAAAGTCCAGCAGGCTGGTCTTGCCGCTGCCCTGGGGACCAATCAGCAGGTACCAGGGCAAATCCTGGCGCCAGCGCTCGCTGTGCCCGCGATACAGGCTGGACGTCTTGAGGGTGCGCAGCGCTTCCTTGAAACGGCTGCGCAGTTCTTTCTGCTCATCGTCGATGCGCTGTTCACGCTGCAGGCTGGCCTGGCCCTCCTCACTGTCTTCCCGGGCACTCTTGCGCACCCCGGCACGCCAGTTGACGAACACCATGCTCAGGCCCCAGGCCAGGCACAGCAGGCTGATGGTCAGCAGGCGCGAGATGGCGCTTTCCCAGAAGCGGTAGTCATCCACCGCCAGCAAGGGCCCGACAAACCACACCACAAGCGCCACCAGCAGTACCAGCAACAGGGTCCAGACCCAGGTCCTGGCGAGGAACGCGGTGGTTTTCTTCCATAGAGTCTTCATTGCAGTTTCCCGTCTTGCGGCTGGGCCGTGAGCGCCGTCGAATCAAGCTGCCGATAAGGTTGCAGTACTGTGTCGCGCTGCTGCGCAAGCACCCAGGCGAACCCCGAATACATCACCGCCAGGCTCACCAGGGTGAACAGCGCCACCGTCCACCAGGGCACGATACGCACCAGGCCCGGGCGCTGGTGGCCCAGGCCTTGCCATTGCGGCGACAGTTCCCGGGGCACATCGCCGCGCAACTGGCGGATCTGTCGGTACAGGGCGTCGCGGATGCCTTCGAGCTCCAGCATGCCGCGGGGCATGACCCGGTACTTGCCCTCGAACCCCAGGGACAGGCACAGGTACATCAGCTCCAGCATCGGTAGGTGGCGCACCGGGTTGCGGGTCATCTGTTCAAGCAGTTGAAAGACCTTCTCGCCGCCGAAGGTCTCGCTGTGGAAATGGCTCAACAGGCTCATCTGCGACCATTCGCTTTCATTGCCCCAACTGGTGGTTACCACCGCCTCGTCCACCACCGTGCACAGCACGTAGCGGGCGCTCATGACCTGGCCGCCGTCGGCGCCGTTGTGCAGCGCTCGGGCCTCGAACAGCTTGACCCCGGCGTTCAGTTGCTGGTTGAGAGCGACCATGTCTTCGCTGTTGACGCTGTGCTTGAGCCGCACCACCTCCGATAGCAGCTCCGAGGCGGCCGCCACCAGGGCGTTGAGGCTGACGTTGAAGGCTTGCGCCGGCTGCAGGCGCGCGGCGTAGATCATGCGTTCCTCCAGTTGCTCGAAACGCGGCGACGCGGCGAAATCGGTCAACGGGCCGGGGCCCGCGTGCTGCTCCTGGCGATCGAGGAGAACGGTCTTGCTGTCGTCCCCGTGGTAGTCCCTGTCCTTGATCATGGCGCTCAGTTCCTGATGGCCCAGAATTTCAGCTCCAGCTCGGAAAACTCACCGGAAACGTGGAAGGCAAAGCCTCCGGAACGTTCCAGCTGGGTCAGTTCCTGGGCGCTGAATTCGAGAATGAAATAGGTCTTGCTGGAGTGGAACGGGATCTGCCGTGGCGCCACCGATAGCGGTTTAACCTTGATACCCGGCAGGTGCAGGTTGACCAGCTGGCGAATGTTCTCCACCGGGCCGACCTTGAGGTGCGCCGGCAGGCGATGGCGCAGTTCCTCGGCATCGCAGTTGGCGCTGACGGCGAGCACGAACGAGGACGACTCCAGCAGGGTGTGGTCGTTCAGCGCCGCCACCAGGATGCCGTACTGGCGCTCCTGCAACAGCAGTTCGATGGCGTGCTGTTCCAGGACCATCGACAGCACCTGGCGAATGGCGTCCATCAGGCTGCGAAAGCTCGCGCCCTGGTCGCTGTGCTGGTAGCGCGTGTCCAGGCGCGGGCGCTTGCTCTCGCTGGAGAAGGTCGACAGGTCGCCGAGCATGGTCAGCAGGCTGCGATACAACTCCTCCGGGTGCACCTGCTGCAGGTCCAGGTAATGGCGCAACAGCACCTCGGTGCGGTTGATCAGTTGCAGCATCATGAAGTCGCCGACCTCGGCGCCACCGACCTTGCCGTTGGAACGGATCCTTTCGGCGATGGTGTCGCCACGGTGCGCCAGCATGCTGATCACCTCCTTCAGGCACGACAGCAGATAGGGGCTGGCATGGGTCTGGATGAAGGTCGGGAAGAACTCTGAGTCGAGGCTGATCACCCCTTCGGCGTTGCTGCCCTGGATCTCGCAGACCTTGAGCTTGACGTAGGCCTGATCGCTTTGTTGCTCGCCGAGCAACAGGCGGAAATCCGGCCGGCCACAGCTGATCTGGCTGCTGGAGTCGTCGTCGGCATTGGAGTCGGCAACCTGGGTCTCATAAGTGATGTAGCGCGCCAGCACATCGGCCTGCTCGGCGCGGCGCGCCTCGATATGGTTGCCGGTGACCAGGGGTAGCGCCAGGTACACCGAGGTCTTGCTGGTGTTGGCCGGCACGTCAAGGGCCAGGGGCTCGCTGCTGTCGCCCAGGGCGAACAGCGAACCGTCCGGCAGAATGCCCTGGGCGTGGCTGATCACCAGCTTGCCCATGTTCAGGTACTGCAGGTCGATCTCCAGCCCGAGAAAACCCCAGGTGTAGCTGCCCAGCAATTGGGTGCGGGTCTTGAGCTGATGGTCGAAATAGCGATCGTTGTGCTGGAAGTGCTGGGGCCGCAGCAGCATGCCTTCCTGCCAGATAACCTTGTGTTCGTTCATGGCCGCTCCCCCTCCCGGACCACAGGTTGCAGGCGGTTGCGGATACCCGCCTGGTCGAGAATCAGCTCACTGCGGGTGACTTGCATGGCGGTCACCGGAATCACGTAGCGCCAGCGGGTTTCCGGCAGGTCGCGGTAAGCCGCCAGCACACCGACATAACGGCTCTGGCTGTCGACGCTGAGCTTGAGCTCGACGCTCTCCCCCGGCCGCAATTCCAGTTCCTCACTGGCCACCAGGTCCGGCGCCAGGGATTCCTTGGCTCGCTCATAGAGGCTGAAGAAGTCGGCATTTTCAAAGGCCACCGGGTGCTTGAGCTCCATCAGGCGCACCACGATGGGCGAAGGCCGGCCATTGAGGTCGGGGTTCAACTGGTCACTGGCACTTAGCGTCAGGTCGAGCTTGGTCAGGCTGGAATACGGCGACAGAGAGGCGCACGCGGACACCAACAGCACTGCGAACAGGGTCGAGGTGCGCAGTGCTAAAGCCTTGCAACGGGGCATGGGGTTCATCCTTGGTGAGTCTCGGTGTTGAGGGTGGAGATCAGCCGATGCTGCTCCTCGTAGGCCTGGGCGAAATCCCGGGCCAGCAGGCGCTCGCTCCAGTCGTCGTCCTGGCGCAGGCTCTGGTGGTAGCGGGTGTAGGCCCGCCAGTAGCGCCCGGAAGTGGCCAGCCAGGGCTGCTTGCCGTCACGCTCGAAGCGCAGCACCAGTTGTTGCGGAGCAAAATGCTCCAGGGTGCTGCGCACCGCGGCGCGGCTGGCGGCCAGCAGCGCCACCTGATGGGCCTGCAGATCGCCGAAGGCCCGGGCGATGGCCTGGGGCGCGGGCAATTGCCCGGGCTTGTCGTCCAGCAGCAGGCGCTCCAGGGCTTCGCTGGTATCCATGGCGAAACGCAGAGGGTGCTTGCCCGCGCTCCGGTCCACGGTCTGGGCCAGGCGTAACTCATTCTTCAGTTCGCTGCGGGTGCGCAGGCTCTGCTGCAAGCCGCCGACGCTCTGCTTGAGCAGCGCCGCCGCCTTCAGCGCCAGGGCCTCCCGGGCCGCTGGATCGAGGCCCTTGAGCGACACCCCCAGGGCGTTGCCGAAC
The DNA here is from genome assembly GCF_058799535.1 of Pseudomonas sp. GW822-FHT06D10. Lineage (NCBI taxonomy): Bacteria > Pseudomonadati > Pseudomonadota > Gammaproteobacteria > Pseudomonadales > Pseudomonadaceae > Pseudomonas > Pseudomonas sp. GW822-FHT06D10. Next base: position 534,702 of record NZ_JBXALN010000004.1, read on the forward strand.
TGTTCCCAGAACACTTCCCCGGGACCTGCGGCCAGCTCGCCCTGGGGGGCCGGCGCCGGGGCCTCGGGGGGCGCCACCAGCTCGGGCACCACCAGGCACTCGGTGTCGATCTGCGCATAGTCGGCAAACGACTGCGGGGCCCGGGACGGGCTCGACAGCAGTGCCAGCGGATCCTGCATCTGCTCGGCCTGCTCCTGCTGCGCCAGGGTCTTGAGCGGGTCGAGATGAAGAAAGGCGTCATCGGGAATGATGCTGCCCGCCGGCAGCGGCTGGCCTGGTTCGGCAGCCGGGACGTGGTTGCGCGGCACCAGCCGCGCGCGAATCCCGAAGCCACCCAGCTCAAAGGTGCTGCCGTGCTCGATACGCAGGGCCTCGCCCTTGCGCAGGCGCGCGCCGCTGTCGCGCAGGACGATGCCGTTACTGCTGGTATCGGTGAGATAGAACGCCCCCTCGCGGTAGCTCACCCGGGCGTGATGGTTGGACAGGTGACGCTTGCGGTCGGCGATCACCCAGTCGCAATCCTCACCGCGGCCAATGACGCCACCGCTGAACCTGAAGGTCTTGCTGGCGCTTGCGGCAGGCAGGTGCTGCGGCGGATCGAGCATCTCAAAAACCAGTTCCATGGTGCTGCTCCTTGCGCTCACTTGCCGCGGTTGACCGTCTGCGGGTCTCCAAGCGGGCGATAGCTGTGGTCGTTGAATGTGTAGTTGCCGCTGCAGCCGGACAGGTGGCCGAAGAGCAACAGAAGCAGGACAAGGGGCCAGTGACGGACAGGCATCAGCGGTACTCCAGTTGGGAATGAGGGCCCCGGCAACGCCGCGGGCCGGAATGAACACAGAGCCGCAGCGTTCATAGGCACGGCTCCTGTTGTTCCTGAGGCTGGATCTTCAGTCGCGCCAGGCGGTAATGCAGGGCCCGACGCGACATGCCCAGCTCGCGGGCGGCATGGGTGCGGTTGCCGGCGTGCTTGTGCAGGCACTCCAGCAGCAGGCCGCGCTCCACCTGCTCCATGCGCAGCCGCAGGTTCAGCGACTGCGTGTCGACCCTCGCAGAACCACGCAGCAGCAAGTGTTCGGGCAGCAATTCGCGGCCGTCACAAAGCAGCACCGCGCGTTCCACCAGGCCCTTGAGCTCACGCACATTGCCGGGAAAGGCGTAGGCATCGAGCATCTGCAGGGCGGTATCGGACCACGCCAGCGTTTCGCGTTGCAGGAAGGCGCAGGTCTTGTCGCAGAAGTAACGCGCCAGCATGGGAATATCGCCTTCGCGCTGACGCAGGGCCGGCAGCTCGATGGGGAACTGGCCCAGACGGTAGTACAGGTCTTCGCGGAACTCGCCGCTGCTCACCAGGCTTGGCAGGTCGCGGTGAGTGGCGGCGATGATGCGCACATCGATCTTGCGAGTATCGTTGGCGCCCAGCGGGCGGATCTCGCTTTCCTGCAACACCCGCAGCAGCTTGGCTTGCAGGGCCGGCGGCATGTCGCCGACTTCATCCAGCAACAGCGTGCCACCGTTCGCCGCCTCGAACAGGCCGATGCGGTCGCTGTCGGCCCCCGTGAAAGCGCCTTTGCGATAGCCGAACAGTTCGCTTTCCAGCAGGTGCTCCGGCAATGCTGCGCAGTTCTGCACGATAAACGGCTGGGAGCGGCGCGGGCCGTAGTCGTGGATGGCCCGCGCCACCACTTCCTTGCCGGTGCCGGTCTCGCCCTGGAGCAGAACCGTGTACGGACTGTGCAGGACCTTGCTGATCAACTGACAGGTCTCGCGCATGGCCGGGCTCTTGCCGATCAGGCCGTAGTCACTGGCCCGACGCTGCACCGCTGGCGCTACCTGCGCCGCAGCAGCACTGCGCTGCCAATGCTGGCGCAGGCTGAGCTGGGCCAGCAGGAAGGAGCCGGACAGCCCCAGGGAGCCGGCAAACCCTTGCAGCTCGGCAGGCGTACGGCTGGCACACAGCAACAGCCCCTGCACCGCGCCCTGGGCGTTGCTCAGGGGCACGCACAACAGCGAATGCCAGGGGCCGCCGACTTCGGGCAAGAAGTCCGTGCGGTACAGGCCGCTGCCCAGGTCCAACAAGTGCAGCACGCGGTTCTGGCATAGGCAGAACTGCAACAGTTGCTCGTCGTTGTAGTCCGCCGGCAAGGCCTCGGCGGCCCGCGGCGCAATCACTCCCTGCAGGTGTTCGGCACAGAGCCCGAGATGCGTGTGCGTGGCGTCCAGCAGGTACAGCTGGCTCAGTTCGCAGGCACTGAGCCGGGCAACGGCCCTGACGAAGTCCGCCAGCAAGCTCGCCTCGTCCCGGGCCTGGCCCAGGTCGCAATACATTCCCAGCAGGGACTCGGCATAAGCCAGGGGTTGGGCTATCTGGGAAAACATCATTGCCACCTCAAGCGAACTCGCAGGCCACGTTGCCCTGGCCATCCACCGTGGCATGCACTCGCTTGAGGCTCTCGCCGGCCGCCATGGCCTGCAGCAAGCGGTCGGCCACCCGGGGAATCAGGTGCGCCTCCAGCAGGTGATCGATCAGCCGCGCGCCGCTATCGCTCTGCCCGCAGCGCTCGGCCAGGTGCGCCACCAGCCCCTGGCAGTGGCTGAACTGCAACTGCCGGCGCGCCAGGCGCTGGCCCAGGCGCTGCAACTTGATCTCGATCAGTTCGCGCAGCACCGGCCCATCCACCGGGTAGAACGGCACCACGCGCATGCGCGCCAGCAGCGCCGGCTTGAAGTGGGCGCTGAGGACCGGGCGTATCGCCGCTTCCAGGGCTTCGGCGCTGGGTCTTGCTGCTTGTTCGCAGAGCGCGCCGATGCGCTCACTGGCGAGGTTCGAGGTCATCAGGATCAGGGTGTTGCGAAAGTCGATCTCGCGCCCTTCGCCGTCGTTGGCCCGGCCCTTGTCGAAGATCTGGTAGAACAGGTTGAGCACATCCGGGTCGGCCTTTTCCACTTCATCCAGCAACACCACCGAATAGGGTTTCTGGCGCACCGCCTCGGTGAGCATGCCGCCTTCGCCGTAACCGACGTAGCCGGGCGGCGCACCGATCAGGCGCGACACTGTGTGCTTTTCCTGAAACTCGGACATGTTGATGGTGGTCAGGAAGCGTTCGCCGCCATACAGCAGGTCCGCCAGGGCCAGGGCCGTTTCGGTCTTGCCGACGCCGCTGGGGCCCACCAGCAGGAATACCCCCACCGGCGCATCGGGCTGGTTGAGCCCGGCGGCGGTGGCACGCATCGAGCGGTCGAGGGCCTGCACCGCCTGCTCCTGCCCGCGGATCCGTTTGCGCAGGTCATCGGCAAAACTCGTCACCCGGGCGTTATGTTCCCGGGCCAGTTGCTCCTGGGGCACCCCGGTCCAGGCGCTGATCACTTGCGCCACCAGCCGCGGGCAGACTTCGAAACTCACCAGGCGTTCCTCGGCCTGGGCGCTGCTCAGGCTGGTGTGGAGCACTGCCAGTTCGGCCTCCAGCGCCTCGATATCCGTGGCCGGCTCGGCGTCAACCTGGCTGCAGGTGGCCTGGGCTTCACGGGCCAAGGCCAGTTCCTGGCGCAGCGCCAGCAGGCGTTCGGCCTGCTGGCGCTGCTCGATCCAGCGCTGCTCCAGGGCAAGCTGCTGGGTTTCGACCGCAACCAGACGCTGCTCCAGAAGCAGCAGAGCCTCCTTGTCGATCTCCAGACCGGCCTCGGCATCCCGGCGCTGGGCCTGACGCTGGCGCCCGCCTTCGGCCAGTTCGGCACGCAGCCGTTCCAGGCTCTGCGGCGCCGCAGCGAGGCTGATGCGTACTCGGGCACAGGCGGTATCGAGTACGTCGACGGCCTTGTCCGGCAACTGCCGGCCAGCCAGGTAGCGGGCCGACAATTCCGCCGCCGCCACCACAGCATCATCGCGCAGGTAGATGCCGTGGCTCTTTTCGTAGACCCCGGCCAGGCCGCGCAGGATGGTTACCGCTTCGGCGACGCTGGGTTCATGCAGTTGCACCGGCTGGAAGCGCCGGGCCAGGGCCGGGTCCTTCTCGAAGTACTTCTTGTATTCGCTCCATGTGGTAGCGGCAATGGTGCGCAACTCGCCCCGTGCCAAGGCCGGCTTGAGCAGGTTGGCCGCATCGCTTCCTCCGGCATTGCCGCCAGCGCCGATCAGGGTATGAGCCTCGTCGATGAACAGGATGATGGGACGCGGCGAAGCCTTGACCTCGTCGATCACCCCCTTGAGGCGACGCTCGAATTCGCCCTTGACGCTGGCACCGGCCTGCAGCAGGCCCATGTCCAGGGACAGCAGCTCGACCCCCTGCAGCGCCTGGGGCACTTCACCGGCGGCAATCCGCGAGGCCAGGCCTTCCACCACCGCGGTCTTGCCGACACCGGCCTCCCCGACAATGATCGGGTTGTTCTTGCGCCGCCGGGCCAGGATATCCACCATCTGGCGGATCGCCTCGTCGCGGCACAGCACCGGGTCGAGCTCACCCTCCCGGGCCTGCTGGGTGAGGTTGTGGGTGAAGCGCTGCAACAGGGATTCGCCGCCCGCCGGGGATGGGCCAGCCACACCTGAGTCACGCTTCTGGGCCAGGGCGAAATCCTTCAGGCGCTCGATGTTCAGCCGCGCCAGCAAGGGCTGGTAGCGACTTCCGGCATACCGCAGCGGGTTGCGTAGCAGGGCCAGGATCAGCGCCGCCTGCTCCACCTGGGTCTGCCCCAGCTCCAGGTTGGCCACCAGCAGCCCGTCCTGCAGCCACTGCACCAGTTCCGGGGCAAACACCGGGTTGCGCGACGCGCTGTGCTCGGCGCCCGCCTGCAGCACCCCGCTGAGTTCGCCGGCTTCGATCCCGGCATCCTGCAGCGCCCGGGCCAACAGTCCCTGGGGCCGTTCCAGAAGTTCCAGCAGCAGGTCTTCCACCAGGATCTTGCTGCCGCCCCGGGCCACGCAACGCTCGGCGCAGCGCTCCAGGTCGCGGCGGGTATCGGCATCCAGTGCCTGGATCAGTTGTTGCAGGTCTACGTTGATCATCGGTCTCGTCCTTAATGAGAGAGGCTGCCCAGGGTCACCACGCCGTCGGCGCGTTCACGCCCCAGCCAGCTGGTCCAGCCCAGGCGACAGGCGTTCTGTTCGCCGATGCACAGTTCGCGGATTTCTTCCTGGCGCAGTACCAGACGGATGTCGTAGTCCAGCGGGTCGCGCAAGGTAAAGCGCACCAGGGCGCAAAGCGGCTGGTAACCGAAGCCGATCGGCAGAAACTCATGAAAGCGCTGCCAATCGAGCTCGCGGATATGAATGCGGAACTTGCCGCTGCGATCGCGTACCCGCTCCCCCAGCACCAGGTCCTCGCCGAGCACGCTGTTGCCCAGGCCCAGGCTGTTGCGCTGCTCGTGAAGAATCGCCACCCGACGCTCGATGCACTGCTCGATCACCAGTTGCGCGTGCTTGAAGTAGTAGCGCAGCACCGCCTCGATCAGCGCCGCCGAGTGGGCCCTCAGGCTCAAGAGCCCGAGGTAGGGCAACAGGCGTTTCCAGTTCAGTTCCCGGGCCTGGCGAATCTCCGAGCTCCCCAGGCCGATCAGTGCGAACAGCTGGCTGGAGAAGGGGTCCAGTGCGCCGCTGGAGAAGCTCGCGCGGTAGCGGTACTTGCGCCAGATCGGGAGCATCAGGCGCTGCAAACGGTGGTGGAACAGGTCGAGGAAGTTGCGCGTCGAATTACCCTCCTCGCCGTCCCCCAGTGCCTGTTCGCCATAGAAGGCCGGCAACGGCGAACCGGCGCCGAACAGACCGATCAGGTTGAACCGCAGTCGCGCGTGCAACAGCCCGTGCTCGTGGAAAAACTCCACCCGATCGACATCGCTGGCGGGAAACCCCAGGCTCGGGTTGGCCTGGAACTCCAGCTGGTCATAGAGTTCGTCATCACTCATGTCGGGGTGGGCATCACGCAGTCGATCGACCACCAGCATCACCGCCTGGAACAGCGAATACTCCCGGATCCCTCGGGACAGCTCGCTTAAAGCAGGGGCTGCAAGCCCATGCGTGGTGTCCATTGGTACACTTCTCCTTGTGTGCTGTTGACCCGCAGCTCGTGGTACGAGTTGAGGCTGGCGTAAAGCGCAAAAAACTCGTTGAGCACCGAGGCGAAGATGAACAGATCGCCTTCGCCGATATAGCCCTGGGGGTCGATGGTCAGTTCGGTGCGCAGGCCCCGTAGGGGCAAGCCGCGGTGCAGACGATCGACATGTTCGTGACGAATCGACTTGAGCCCCCCCAGGAGGCGTTTGCTGACCCGCTCGGCGTGCTGGTCGTAGTAGCGCGGCAAGTCGTAGGTCTCGAGGATCACCTTGAGCGCATCGACGTTGGCCAGGGACAGATAGTTGAGGGACATGTTGCTGATCAGCTTCCACAGGAAGTCGCGATTGAGCGGTGGCGCGAAGCTGGAAGTGGCCGCGGTGATATTGCGAAAGCTGAGGAAATCCGGGGTCTGCTCACAGGGCTGGTCGATGTCCCCGAGCTTGAGCTGGCGGGGCAGGTTCTGGTTGGTGCAGGTCAGCTCGATGGACAGGGTTTCCTGGGCCTCGGTCTGGCGAATGGCAAAGCTCAGGTAGGTGTCCAGACCGTCATGCTGCAGCGATGAGCGCTGGCGGATGCTGTAGTGCGGCCGGCTTTGAGGCACGTCGAAACTCGGATCATGCTCAAAGGACTCGAACGGCACATAGTCCTGGTAGCCCACCCCGCCCGGGGCCCAGCCGGTGACCGAATCCACCGAGAACACCCCGCAGTTCTCCAGGTCGTACTCCGCTGGCAGCAGCAGATATTCGTCCTGCTTGCCGTCTAGGCGGATCGGCAGCGCGTCGTGCTTGAACAGGTTGACGATAGGCGTGCAGTACAGCTTGATGTTGTCCAGGGTCGGGCGCAGGCGCTGTATGCCGCTCCTGCGTATATCAAAGCGCAACTCCAACCCATGCACCTGCTTGAGGCTGTCTTCGGGCAAGGAGCGCAACACCTCCAGGCCGCAGAGGTCGACAAACAGGAACTTGTCCTGGAAGGAGAAATATTCCTGCAGGTACCGATAGCCGCGGAAGGTATTCAGCGGGTACGGAATCAGCGCCTCCTCCTCGGCAAAACCCACCGGCTGCAGCTTGCTGGCGGAGATCTTCAACGACAGCGGTTCGCCATTGGCGCCCTTGAGCGGCGCGCCGCCGGCCTGCAACGGCACCAGCTCGATGCCTTGCAGGTTGCGTAGCAGACTCAGGTAGAGCATCTGGCTGATGTAGCGTTCGCCAGCCAGATGCAGGCGCAAGCGGCTGAGCTCCAGCTCGCCGACATGACCATCGCAACTCATGTTCAGATGCAGGCTGAGCAAGGCTCCGTCGCCCTTCACCGAATAGCTCAGCGCGGTCAGGTCCAAAGGCAGCACTTCGGTGGGGTAGCAGGTACGAAAGCGACAGCGCACCTCATTGATCGGCCGGCTTTCCACCGGCGTATCCCGCGCCACCGCCACAGCAGGGCCGGAACGCTGCAACGGATCGAACTGCAGAATGCTGAAGGCTGGCAACGGCCGCATGTAGTTCGGCCACAACAGGTGCATCAACGAATGGCTGAGCTCTGGTAGCTCATCATCGAGTTTCTGGCGCAAGCGTCCGGTAAGAAAGGCGAAACCTTCCAGCAGCCGCTCCACATCCGGATCCCGCCCGGCCTGCCCGAGAAACGGAGCCAGCGCCGGACTACGCTCGGCGAAACGCCTGCCCAACTGGCGCAGCGCGGTCAGTTCGCTTTGGTAGTAGTGGTTGAAGGACATGGCGTACCTGCCTGGGGTGAGTGGATGAGCGTTGAAAGCGCCTGATTACAGAGTGGTGTTTGAGTGCAGAGGAAGTTCCTTGAATACTGTGACTTCAATGGCGCCCGCCACTTTCGGCATCTGACATACCAGGAAACTGTCATCTGTTCTCAACATGAACATAAGGGGTATTGCTTATAAATATATTCATCAAACTTTCCTCCCACTCCGGCATGGAAATAATGAATACCTTCTTCTGCAAATCAAATTTAATCCAATAAATTCCAACTTCACGATCATCTTCAAACACCCGCATATCCAAAGACTGCATATCATACAAAGGTGTTCGGTAGACTGTTCCAGGAACCTGCGCATCTTTGACCCGAAGATAAGCCATCCTCCTCAAGAAAAAGGTTCCATCAACACGTACATTTTCCATTACAAATCGGCCTGACGGACTTGTCTGCGTAATACTCGCTGGATACCCAAGCATTACGTTTACGTTGTATGCCAACGCCATAACCAACACAACGGCGACTAAAACTGTTCGTCGAAGCCATTTACCCCGGGCCATCTTTACCATTGCGCACCGTCCGATTTCCAGTATTCGTCCTGCATCAAAAAATGGATACCAAGACAACACTCATACTGATTTTTTACCCCACAAGAGCTCACGCCTACAGCTTCATGACAACGAGAGGGACATCCTCATACAAAACATCAGAGAAAACCTGAAAGTCGCCGCCCTTCCTTGTCTTTCGTCTATAGGCGACAAAGTGTGAGTTCTTAATATAGAAATAACGAGCTTCGTCAATTTCTTGGTACATACGATCCGAAGCTGCGCTTATAAACGAATTCCTTGCTATAGCACTCTGGGCTTGCCCCAGTGCTACATTGGAAGCATTTGCAGCGATAGGCCCTGCAATACCATCGAAATTCCAAAATCCCAGAGGCTGACTAAAAAAGCTGTTGGGTGCATCATTAAAGTCATAAGCATCTTCAACATAAAAGCCTATGCGACTCACTAAAAGCCGCACGTTATCCTCAGTTACAACAACCTCCCCCTCGGGAAAAACACGGATATTAAAGTCAGCCAGCGCCGCCCTTAATTCGTTTATTTCATCGGTCAATCCAAAATTTACCGAGCGACTATTGCAATAACCGAAAATCTCTACCGATCTCGCATCTCCATTAAACCGAAGCGGGTACACACCAGGAGTTCGAGCGTTGAATTGCGGCAGTATTTTTTTGCGTATCTGCTCTTGAGCTGGTCCATTACGCCAAGCCACTCGCAGGATATTCAGTACCTCATTGGCACGTTCAAACCCAACAAGCCAACTCATCTTGACGATTGCGCTATTGAAATAGGGTTCCAGAGCAAGGGCGGTATGGCCCTTGACTTCATTCGTCATTGCGCCGTCTATCGTCGACCAAGGCTTGCCATCGAACCAGTACTGCATCAGGTCGGCGGCAACATTCCAGTTCATCTTTCTCATGGCTGCCGGAATGTCGGTCACTCCAAAAAGACGAATCGCCAAGGTCTTTTCGGCCTGTTGACTCGCTGGACTCAAATTGGATGCAGCGACTATTTCCGTCACCTAGAAACTCCTATTTGCGTGTAAGCGTTGAATCGCCACCGATATTTCTTCAACACCCTCAAACATGATCAAGCAATCACCACTTCGGTCTGCCGCTCAATCATCAGTTCATACGTCTCGGCATCCGAAGATGATATTTTCTCGGTCTTGCCATCTGCTCCAGTCACTCCACTGAAGATCTTTCCAGAAGCCGTTTTGAAGTTGTAGGCAATCCCCGCCAGTGGCTTCCCGGTTTTCTGACACTCAATCACATACTGTTCATTGAACGGCCAATTGATCTGCACCGGTGCCGGCGCCACAAATGGCGCCGGAGTAAAGCTGTCGCCAATGATCACCGTGCCTGACCCGCCGATCACTGTGTTGCCATGACTGCCCACCGAACCCAGGGTCGCCGCGGCGCGGCCGTTGATCGAAACGGTGCTGCTCAAGCCGCCGACCAGGGCACCGCCGCAGGCCGAAACATCACCCTGCCGGGCGGCCGGCAAGCCGTCGAACAACACATCCGCCGAACCGACGGCAATGGGATTGACCCCATGCCCGGGGATCGGGCAGGCCGTTGGGTCGCCGGCCCGGGCCGCTGGTTTTCCCGACATCGCTGCATCCTCCCTACTTGACCTTGACCTGGCCGCTGCCATCCAGGCGAGCGGCGAAGCTGACCTGGCGCTTGACCCCCTCCACCTCCAGCAGGCCTTCGATGCTGAAGGCCAGCTTGAGCTGATCGTGGTCACGGGGCAGTGACACCACCCGCACGTTGGACAGCCGTGGTTCATAGGTCTCGATAAAACCTTCTATGGCCCGGCGTGCCTGACTCAGGGAGTCGTGCAGGCTTAGGCGCATGTCGTTGAGGTCCGGCAAGCCGTAGTCGGACAGTGTCTGCACACTGCCCGCACGGGTGCTGAGCATCTTCGCCAGATGGGCAGCCACCGAGGCCATGGCGGCCACTTCGCGGCTCCAGCCGACGCGTTGGCCGGCTTCACCGCTCAGGCGTTCGAACAGGCTGCCGTATCGGCGCATGGCTCAGCTCCTGCCCTATTCCTTGTCCAGCTTGCCCACCAGCGACAGGGTGAAGTCCGCCCCCATGTACTTGAAATGCGGCCGCACGTTGAGGCTGACCCGATACCAGCCCGGCTCGCCTTCGACGTCGCTGACGATGATCTGCGCAGCACGCAGGGGGCGCCGGCCACGCACTTCGCTGCTGGGGTTCTCCTGGTCGGCCACGTACTGGCGTATCCACTTGTTGAGCTCCAGCTCCAGGTCGGTGCGTTCTTTCCAGGAACCCAGTTGCTCGCGCTGGAGCACCTTCAGGTAATGGGCCAGGCGGTTGACGATCATCATGTAAGGCAGCTGGGTGCCAAGCTTGTAGTTGAGCTCCGCAGCCTTGCCCTCGGCGCTGATGCCGAAGAACTTGGGCTTCTGCACCGAACTGGCGGAGAAAAACGCCGCGTTGTCACTGCCCTTGCGCATGGTCAGGGAGATGAAGCCCTCTTCCGCAAGCTCGTACTCGCGGCGGTCGGAAACCAGCACCTCGGTGGGGATCTTGGTCTCGATCTCGCCCATGCTTTCGAAGTGGTGCAGCGGCAGGTCTTCCACCGCGCCACCGCTCTGCGGGCCGATGATGTTCGGGCACCAGCGGAACTTGGCGAAGCTGTCGGTCAGCCGGGTGCCGAAGGCGTAGGCGGTGTTGCCCCACAGGTAGTCTTCGTGGCTGTTGGCGACGTTTTCCTTGTAGACGAAGGACTTCACCGGGTTCTCTTGCGGATCGTAGGGGTTGCGCAGCAGGAAGCGCGGCAGGGTCAGGCCGATGTAGCGTGCATCCTCGGACTGGCGGAAGCTCTGCCACTTGGCGAATTGCGGACCCTCGAAGTGGTCCTTGAGGTCCTTGAGGTCCGGCAGCCCGGCGAAGCTTTCCAGACCAAAGAATTTCGGCCCCGCGGCGGCAATGAATGGCGCATGGGACATGCAGGACACGCTGGATACGTACTGCATCAGCTTCACGTCCGGGGAGCTGGGGGACATGAAATAGTTGGCGATGATAGCGCCCACCGGCTGGCCACCGAACTGGCCGTATTCGGCGGTGTAGATGTGTTTGTAGAGACCGGCCTGCATCACTTCCGGGGAGTCCTCGAAGTCGTCCAGCAGGTCTTCCTTGGAGACGTTGAGAATCTCGATCTTGATGTTTTCCCGGAAGTTGGTCCGGTCCACCAGCAGCTGCAGGCCACGCCAGGCCGATTCCAGCGACTGGAAGTCGGCATGGTGGAGGATCTCATCCATCTGCTGGCTGAGCTTGGCGTCGATCTCGGCGATCATCCGGTCGACCATCGCCTTCTTCACCGGCTCACCGCTGTTCTGCGGCTTGAGCAGCTCTTCGATAAAGGCCGAGACTCCGCGCTTGGCGATGCCATAGGCTTCGTCGTCCGGGGTCAGGCGGGTCTCGGCGATGATGCTGTCGAGGAGGCTGTATTCGCTGCTGTCCTGATTCTTCTGCTGTGCGGCATTACTGCTCATGATCTAGCTTCCTTAGCTGTGTGGAGTCTCAGGCTTCCTGGGCGGGGGCGGCATTGAGGCCCAATTCACCCAGGACCCGACCGCGGGACTCGTCGTTGGCGAGCACCCCTTCGATGGCCTTGCGAAAGGCCGGGGCGTTGCCCAGCGGCCCCTTGAGCGCCACCAGGGCGTCGCGCAGTTCCATGAGTTTCTTCAGCTCCGGCACCTGCTCCACCAGGCTGGCGGGGTTGAAGTCCTTCATCGAGTCAACGCGCAGCTGCACCGCCAGTTCGTCGCTGCCACCCTCCTCCTGCAACCGGTTGGGTACGCTCAGGGTCAGGCGCAGCTCCTGCTTGGCCAGAACCTCGTCGAAAGTCATCTTGTCGATGCTGATGGGTTTGCGATCCTCCACCTTGCGCTCATCCAGGCGCTGGGTGTAATCGCCGATCGCCAGTAGCTTCAACGGCAGTTCAATCTCTTCCTGAGCCCCGCCGGTGGCGGGTTTGAACGTGACGTTGATACGTTCCTTGGGGGCTACGGAGCCTTCTTTGGCCATGTCACTTCTCCTTGCGGTTGTCGGCCCGGGGGCCTATTCGAGTACCACCTCGAGATCGAGATGGCACAACCTGCGATAAACCTCTTCCTTTCGCTCACGCACTGCATGGTTCTGCGGCAGTAGCTCACAGCAGTTGTGCAGCAGGTGCAGGACTTCCAGCGCCAGGTCCGGCTCCCAGGCCTGCAAGCCGGTGTCCTGCAACTGCCGGTCGAGGGTTTCCAGCTGGGTCTTGGCCAGCTCGTACTTCTTGGCCATGAAACACAGGCGGGCAAGGCTCAAGTGCCAGAAGAACCGCACTCGCCCGCCCTGGGCGTTCTGCAAGCCCTGCTTGAGCATCTGTACGGCGACCTTGAGGCCGTCCTTGCGCAGGATCGGCAGCACCTCTTCCAAAGCTTCTTCCCAGGCCGGCAGCACGCTGGCGGGCTCGACCTTGCGCGGCGCACTGGTGCTGTGCAGATGGGGCATGACATGGGCGCTGATCCAGTTGCGGGTGGCCGGATCGGCAAAGGGCACGCCGTCGAAAAAACGCAGTTCCACCACCCCTGGCAGCCGTTGCAGCAGCAAGGCGAAGTGAAACTCCACCTCGCGCATGGCAGGCTCGGCGTTGAGTTCCTGCAGACACTCCCAGACCAGGCGCTGGCCGTCGAACCAGAATGGCGCCCGGGCCAGGCTGGCCTCCAGCTCCACCAACAGATCGGCGTACTGGCCCTGGTCATAGCGCTCCTGATAGTGGCGCAGTTTGTCAGCCGGCAGCCCGCGCAGGGCCGTGACCTGTTCGCCGTTGCGCTCGGGCACGGCGTCGATGGCCAACCATAGAAGCGCCCGGTTGAGGCGCAGAGCCCGGTGGTCGGTGGCCTTCTGGCGCAGCCACCAGGCGCACAACGGACGGGCACTTTCCTGCTGGGAGCGCAGGGCTTTCTGCGCATCCTTTTCGTTATCGATCGGCGAGCCGGGAGTAAACAGCTGCGCTGCTGCCTGCTTGACCTGAGCCACTACGGCCCCTACCGCTCCGGGCTCCGGCTGATTGTCGGCCGCTCGCGTCACCATATTCTGCAGACGCCTGCAGATCGGCAGCAGCAAGGGAGCGTCATCCCCCAGGTGACGAGTCAGGATCACGTCCAGCCCCTGCAGTTGCTCCGCCAGGCGGCGGAACAGCGGCAACTGCTCCCTGACCGGCACCTCCTCATCCAGCACGTCCTGCAGGCGCGGCACCAACCAGGCAATCGCCGCAGCGCGGGTGCGCAGCTTGGCTGGGTGCACTTGCTGCCAGTGGTGCTCGCACAGGTGGCGTACCATTCCCAGGCCCGCTAGCAGGCCGGGGAAGGATTCACGCTGATGCAGGGCCCAGGTCAACCATGCGGCAACCCGCAAATCCTTGGACTGATAACGTAACAAGGCTTCGCTCTGCTGCTGAATCTTCAGCCAGTCGACCTGACCGCTTTCATGCATTGACTGGGCCTTGCCCAGTTCGCTTTCCAGCGCCTCATATTCGTTGGAGAAACGCACATCTTCGCCTGCGAAACTTTGCTCATGCACAAACTTCTGAGCGAGCTCCAGGTGATATGAGTACAACTTGCGCGAGTAACTCATGTGCGCCAGCTGCCCACAAATGGCGCATCAGCACGGCAAAACGCGGAGTGCAGTCCTTGGCGGGGGGGAACTGAAGAAGTGAGAATCAATTTGCGCACTGGAACTACCGGATATCCATTCAGGTGGAAAAACCTTACTGGAGCACCCTGCGCAAAAGAATAGGAATATTCTGATATAGAACCGAAAACATCTCATACAAGTTCTATAAGTTATATGTGCGCAACTTATTGCACAGTTGTATCTTCAGTCGTTCTAGTTGTTGTGAGTTATACCCCTGCCGAGTATTTCCAAGCATTCGAAACAACTATCAACAGCCATCAAACCGGCGTTCCCGACCTGCTTCAGAAGGTCAATGGGCCGCGGAGCGCAGTGGCGCCAATACCTTGCGTTGCTGCAGGTAAATCACTCCGTCACCGTCGAAGGCCAGCACCTTGTCGGTGGTCAGGGCGCTGGCGTCGCCGTCCTCGTACTTGAGCCAGCCCTCATCCCACAGGTCGCCACTTTCATGACGCACCTGTACAAAGAAATAAGGCGGCTCGGAGCGGGTGATTTCAATGTAATGCCCGCCATCGGCGCCCCCCTGCCACTGCGCATCAGGGTGCTCGGCCAATGCATGGGCCGGCGTCGTGGAGAAGCCGTTCTTGAACACGACCACCGCCAGCAATACCAGCGCCAGTACGCCCACCGACATGAGCAAACGTTTTAACCAGATCAATCCAGGATCTCCGCTATCATTCACCGCCCTCGACCTGTCCCGGTCGGGCAATCGCGCATTCTGTTGAAGGCCCGCGCACTGTGCAATAACAAGCGCAGTGGCCGCTTGCCATCCAGCCCGGCCGCCCCGCCCCGGAAAGCCGGCTGAACGCCTCTTGAACCCGCAGTACCAAGGAAAGGATTGGCCATGCGTATCACCCTCAACACCCTCCATGTAGAAGCCGATCATAGCCTGTGGGTCAATTTCAGCAGTGCGTTCGGCGAAGGCCGGGGCCAATGGCTGGGCACGCCGCCACAGACGGGCCAGGTGCATGAGGTGGAGTTGAGCCTGGAGGACGATTTTGTCTGGGATCACAACCTGTGGGCCGCGACCCAGGACAGGCCACGCATCAGCCGGGAACAGGCGGGGCTGCGGGTCACCGGGCAGTTGCTGCCCCGGGAAGACGAGGCTGTCGCGGCGCTGGCCATAGGTCCGAACATCGTCCTGCTGTCGCTGCAGAGTGGCCACGCGCAGCCAGGCGGCTTTGTCAGCCTGCTTGCACGCCAGGTCAGCTTGAGTCCGGTGGCACTGTAGAGGGAGCACGGCAGGCTCGCGCCGGAGCATCCAGCCAGGGTCGATTCAGGGTGATGTACAGCGGGAAAGTCGCAGGACGCGACAGGGAAAGGTGTTCGCCCAGTGCTCTGGCCTTGGCAATCCTTGCACCGGTAAAGAGCCCTTGCACCGGGCGAACGGTTGGCATTCTAGTGCAACTGGCGGGGAAAGTCCGTGGGCGGATTCTGAATAAAACTGCACAGTGCAGTTAACCCGATTGCCCATTGCCTCCCCCGCTCAGCCCTGCCCCCTCAGCCTTCGTGGGCAGTGCTGACCTGCAGGATATCGGTGTAGGTCACCAGCACGCTCTGGCCCACCTTGAGGTCCTTGAGGCGCTGCTGGACTTCGGGTTTCTCCACGCTCACCACTTTCTTGTTGCCCGCCGGGCCTTCGAAAGTCAGCTGGTTTTTCTTCAAGTCGATGGCGGTGATCTTCAACTGCACCTGCACCTGGCGATAGGCCGCGCCGCCGGGGTTGGGGTTGTCTGCGGTAGCGCGGACCACGCCGCTGGCTTCGCTGGAATCGGGCTTGCCCTTTTCAACGTCGGTGTCGAGCACCGCCACCACCGAGTGGGTGACCGTGACCTTGACCTGATCGCCGACCTTGAGGTGGCCCAGGTCCTTGGCCTGATCGCTCAATTGCACATGCACCGGCTTGCCCCCGGCGCCTTCGAGCACCACCTGGTGCTTGGCGGCGTCCACCGACAGGACCTTGGTCACCACCTGATCGGCCTCGATGGCCCCGGACAGCGGGATATCGGCGGCGTGTGCGGCAAGGCTGGCGGTGCCCAGCACAGTGGCCAGGGCGATGGCGCGGGCCAGGGTATTGAGGGTTTTCATCATGAACATTCCTTGTGGTTGAGAAACACACTGACTTTCGGTCAGGCCCTTGAGCATAGACGCCCTGCCAGCTTTCACCGGGGGATGGGTGCAAGCGTCGCGGCGCCCTCAATAACCGGTCATCTCCAGGTAGCCGCTGCCACTGTGGCTGCCAGCGAATTGCAGCGGCCCTTCCCAGTAGGGAATGCTCAGGTTCATCCAGGCCTGGGGGTTCAGGGCCCGGGTGGTGATATCCAGGCCCTTGGCGGGGATCTTCAATTGCCAGGTGGTGGGCAGGCTGCGGCCCTGGACCCTGGACTGGGCCAGCGGCAGCAACTGGATCTGTTCCTTGCCCAGGCTCTGGGTGTGGCCATCGGTGCTGATCCAGGTGCCGGTGATATAGGGCGCCTTGTCCCGCTCGCGGACCCGGAACAGCATCAGCCGCTCGCCGCTGTCCAGGTGCAGCGAGAACCAGTCCCAGCCGCTCTGGTCGGCGCCCAGGGGCTGGCTGCTCCATTCCCGGTCGAGCCAGGCCGGGCCGCTGACCTGATAGCGCTGGCCATCGATCTGCAACTCCCCCGCGGCCTGGAAGAACGGCTGGCTGTAGTAGTAGGAGGCCTGCCCCTGGTCGGACTTGCGGCTGTAGCCGCCCTCGCCCTGCAGCACCAGCGGCCGGCTGCTGGAAAGTTGCAGGCGATAGGCGAACCCCGGCCCCGCGGCCTGCACCTGCATCCGCGCCAGGGGGTCGCCGGCGCTGTTCAGGGTGCTCAGTTGCCAGTCGTCGATCCAGGCCTGGAACGGCTGCGCGATCACCCCGGCCTGGCCGACGCCACCCCGGGCATACCGCTCGGCGGCGTGGTGGCTCTGGGCCGACGTGGCCGCTGCATGGCCCAGCCACACCAGCGGCGCGCCCCAGCCCGGCTGTTCGGGAGTGGCCCGCAGGGCACTGCGAAACAGCGTCCACTGCACGCCGAAGCGGCGGCCCTGGGCGTCGCTCAGGTCTGCCGTGAGGTACCACCACTCGATGCGAAACCCGTCATGGGCACCGTGGTCGGCAGGAAAGCTGAAACTGCGCCCCGGCAGCACCGGGGTGAAGGCCGCGGCCTCGCTGCCCAGGCCGGCAAAACCCTGGGGCGGCTCGGCGGGCTGTTCACAACCGGCCAGCAGCGCCAGCAGCAACCCCGCCAGGGCCCGGCCCAACACATCAGTCTTCATGGGCAAAAGTCCTCAGCAGGTCCGCCGGTTGCGCGCGGTACAAACGCAGCAGCGGCCAGGCCGATGCCAACAGAGTCGCCAGCATGGCCAGGCCCAGAAGTTGCAGAAGCTGGCCGGGGAACACCCGCAACGGCAGGCGCCAACCAAAGGCCTGGACATTGATCACGCTGTCCAGACACCAGGCCAGGAGGATGCCCAGCGGCAGCGCCAGGACCAGGGTGAGCAAAGCCAGCAGCCAGGTCTGCCCGAGGTTCAGCAGCATCAGTTGACGCCGCCCCACCCCCAGGGCCCAGAGCGGCGCCAGCTGGCCCAGCCGGCTCTGGCTCTGGGTCAGCAGGCTGATGAACAGCGCCACCCCGGACACCCCCAGGGTCAAGCTGTTGAGGGCGGCGGTGGCGGCAAAGGTGCGTTCGAAGACCTGCTGCGACCAGCCCTTGAGCCGGGCCTGATCGATGATCCGGCTGTCGTCCAGGGCGAACTGTTGTTGCAAGGCGCCGACCAGCCCGGGCATCGCTCCCGGCGCCAGGCGCAGGTTGAAACGGCTCGGCGTCAGCGCTGGCCAATGCGCCAGCAAGTGCCCGGCATTCACCAGCAGGTGGCCCTTGGGGTTGCCATAGTCGGCGTAGATCCCCACCACCCGGGGCGCCCACTGCCCGACGGGCACCGGCAGGCTCAGGCGGTCGCCGGGGCGCACCTTCAGGCGTCGGGCCAGCTGTTCACTGAGCATCAGGGTGTCCTGGCTCGCCAGTTGTGCCCAGGGCTCGGCGCCGTCGCTTTCCAGGAGCGGCCAGTGCTGGCGGTAGCTGGGATGGTCGATCACCCCATACAGGTCCGCCGGCCAACCCTGCACCTGCAACGCCACCTGCCAGCTGGGCAGCACAGCGACAACCTGGGCCTGTTGCGGCAACCAGTCCAGCAACTGCCGGGCCTGCTCCGGGCTCTGCGGATTGACATACAACTCGGCGCTCAGGCGTTGCTCCAGCCAGTCGTTGAAGGTTTCGCGAAACCCTGCCGTCATGCTGCCGGCGCCGATATTCGCCGCCAGCGCCAGCAGCAGCGCCATCAGGGCCAGGCTCAGGGCCGGCAGTTGCTGGCGGCAATCGGCAAGAAACCACTGCCCCAGCACCCCACGCCGGCGCCCGAGCAAGGCCCCCAGCACCGCATCGAGCAGCACCGGCAGGCCCAGGGCCGCCGCCAGCAGCAAGGCCGCCATCAGCACAAAGCCGCTGGCCAGGCTGTCGCCCCACTGCCACGCCGCCAGGGCCAGCAGCAGCGCCACTACGGCCACCGCACCCTGGCGGCGCAGCCAGCGGGCATGGGCCTGATGCCAGGCCTGGGGGTTGGCCAGGGCCAGCAGCGGCAGGCGCGCCGCCCGCAGCAGGCTGGCGGCGCCGGCCAGCAAGGCCCCCAAGAGGCTCAGGCCGATACCGCTGAACCACCACCCGGGGCTGAGGCTCAACTGCCCCGCCACCTCGGCGCCGTACAAGCCGCGCAGGCTGGCAGCCACGTCCGGCAGCAGCAGCCCGGCCAGCAGGTAGCCGCTGATGACCCCCGCCACTCCACCCAGCAGCGCCAGGGCCCCCAGTTCCAGAATCAGGCTGAAGATCAGCAGCCGCGCACTGACCCCGCAGGCGCGCAAGGTCCGCAGCAGGCCACGACGTTGCTCCAGGGCCAGGCCGATGGCGGCATGCACGATGAACAGCCCGACCACGAAGGACAAGAAACCCAAGGCATCCAGGTTCAGGTGAAAGCTCTCGGTCAGGCGCGCCAGGGTGTTTTCCGACTCGCCCGAATGCAGCACCAGTTGCCCCGCCAGCTCGGCCGGCAAGGGTGGCGCGCGGGCGGCAAAGTCCCGGGGCAGCAGCAGGCGGCTCAGTTGCCCCGGCTGGTCCAGTACCTGCTGGGCAAAGCCGATGTCCATCAGCAGCAGCCCCGGGGCCATGTCCGCCTGCACCTGCAACGGCGGCAGCAGCCGGCCATTGCTGGCACGGGGCTGCTGGCCCTCGCGGTAGCCGAGGCTGGCCAGGGTCTCTGGGGCAACCCAGGTACGCCCCGGAGGGCTGAAGAACTCCACCACCTGCTGCATCGCCAGTGGCTTGCCGGCCACTGCGGAACCGGCGGGCAAGGACAAAGGCTCGATGCCCATCAGTTGCAGGCGCAGCGCCTCGAAGCCCTGCAACTGCACCCGCCCTTGCAGCACCGGCGACACCGGCCAGCCGGCCCGGCGCAGGTCGACGAACCATTGCTGGGCAAAGCTTGCGCCAGTGGCCGTGCCCAGGCTGGCCTGGGGTTCACCGCCAATCAACTGGCTGGCCCGGGCATAGCTGTCCCGGGCCTGGCTGTTGAGGGCCAGGACCCCGGTCAGCAGGCTGGTGGCCAGCCACAAACCGGTGAGCACACTGAAGAACTGCACCGGGTGCTGGCGCCAGTGGCTCAACAGCGCCTGCAAGGTGCCACGCAGCACCCGCATCTCAGGCCCCGCCCGCTGCGGCCAGGCGGCCACGCTGCAGGACCACGGTGTGTTGCAAACGGCTGGCCACGCGCTGGCTGTGGGTCACCATCAGCAAACTGGTGGGGCTGTCGGCCAGCAGTTCCAGCAGCAAATCCAGCACCTGGTCACTGGTGGTTTCATCGAGGCTGCCGGTGGGTTCATCGGCCAGCAACAGCCCGGGCCTCGACGCCAGGGCCCGGCCCAAAGCGACCCGCTGCTGCTGGCCGCCGGACAGCTGCTCGGGGTAGCGGCGCAGCAAGTCCCCCAGGCCCAGGCGTTCCACCAACTGCGCCTGCCAGCGCGGATCGAAGCGCCCGGCCAGGCGCGCCTGGAAACCCAGGTTGTCCTCGACCCGCAAGCTGCCAATCAGGTTGAACTGCTGGAACACCAGGCCGACTTCGGTGCGGCGCCAGTTGGCCAACTGGCTTTCGCTCATGCGCTCCAGGCGCTGGGCGCCGATGCGAATGCTGCCGCCATCCACCTGGTCCAGCCCGGCCACCAGGTGCAGCAAGGTGCTCTTGCCGCTGCCGGATTCGCCCATCAGCGCCAGGCTGCTGCCCTGCCCCAGGTGCAAATCGACACCCTGCAGCACCGCCAGCGGCCCCTGGGGGGTGGCATAGCTCTTGAACACTCCTTGTACTTCCAGCATGGGCTGACTCGTCCGACCTGAAGGGGGCTCAAGGATAACCCGTGTCGCCCATGGCACCAGCGCAAACCTGCAGCGCTGCAACCGATGAACCAGGGCGCGCCCCTATCGCCCAACGGCGACGGAATATAGTATTGCGGCCCTTTTGTTCATTGCAGGAAGCACCCATGACCTACACCAGGGCCCAATTGCAGTACCGGCTGTACATCGCCGCAGGCGCACTGTTGTTTACCGGTGCCTTGATCTCGACCTTTTTCTCGACCCTGAAAATGCTCTACTGGCGCCTGGACAGCTACACCAGCATGGCCTCGACCATCAATCGCCCGATCAAGTACTTCGTGTACCAGGTCAATGCCAACACCCAGCCTTTGAACTGGTTCTGGGACAACAGCCCGACACCCAGCTTCCTCGACCTGAGTTACTCCTCCCACTGGAAATTCCTGGTGATCTACCTGCTGATCTTCGTCGGCGCGGCGCTGTTCGCCACGGGCCGGGGGATGATACGCAAGGTCGAAGAAGTCGAGCCGCTGATCGAGGCCCAGCTCCAGGCCCCGGTGGAGGAAGGCGTCCCCGCCAAGACGCTGCAACAGCTGGAGGACTCGACCCTGGTGGGCAAAGCGCCGTCGTTCTTCAGCCAGACCCGCCTGCTGGTGGTCTGGCCCCTGGGCTGTGCGGCGGTCTACCTGGGCCTACTGTGGATGCTGCGCATCATCTGAGCCCCGCGCCGGCGCATCGATTTAGCCGCCCCCCCTTGCCACCACTAGCCCAGCAACTGGCTGAGCACGGCCCGCAACTTGCCCGGCTTCACCGGTTTGTTGAGCAGCGGCGCGCCCAGTTGCTGCAAGGCGCGGCGGCACTGGTCGCTGCGGTCGGCGGTGATGATCACCGCCGGCAGCGGTTGTTGGAAATGCTCGCGCAAGCGCCTGACCACCTGGCAGCCGGTGACCCCGTGGTCCAGGTGGAAGTCCGCCAGGATCAACTCCGGCGCCCGGCCCTGCAGCACCTCCAGGGCCGCGGCCTGATCGGTGGCGGTCAGCACCTCGCAGCCCCACTGGCCGAGCAGCGCAGCCATGCTTTCAAGAATGCTCAACTCGTTGTCCAGCACCAGCAGGCGCCGCCCCGGCAGCGGGTTGCCGGTGCCCGGCTGCGGCGCCTGCTGGCTCAAGGGCAAGGGCACCCGGGCCGCCAATGGCACCTCGATGCTGAACCGCGAACCGTGCCCCGGCCGCGACGCTACCTGCACCCGATAGCCGAGGATCTTGGCGATGCGCTCGACAATCGCCAGCCCCAGTCCCACCCCTTTGCGGTCGGCGGCGCGGCCCACATCCAGCTGGTTGAATTCCAGGAAAATCGACTCCAGGCGGTCGGCGGCAATGCCGCGCCCGGTGTCCCACACCTCCAGCCGCAACTGGTCGCCCCGGCGCCGCGCCGCCAGCAGGATGCTGCCGCGCTCGGTGTAGCGGCAGGCATTGCTGAGGAAGTTGCGCAGGATCCGCGTCATCAGCCGCAAGTCGGTGAACAGGGCAAAGTCACCGAAGCGCACCCGCAGCCCCAGCCCCGCCGCCTCGGCCACCGACTGGAACTCGGAGACCAGGGGCGCGAGCATTTCATCCAGGCGGTAGGTGGCCAGGTCCGGCTTCACCGCCGCCTGATCGAGCCTGGAAATATCCAGCAGGTCGGTGAGCAGGTCCTCGGCGCCCTCCAGGGCCTGGTGGGTGCGTTCCACCAGCAGTTGCTCCGGGGCCGGCAGGCTGCGCTCGCGCAGGGTGGAAATCAGCAGGCGTGCGGCATTCAGAGGTTGCAGCAGGTCGTGGCTGGCGGCGGCCAGGTACTTGTCCTTGCTGCGGTTGGCCGCCTCGGCGGCGTCCCGGGCCTCGCGCAGGTCGCGCTCGATGCGCTCGCGCCGGGCGATCTGCTGCTGCAGGTTGCGGTTGGCGTCCAGCAACTCATCGGTGCGCGCCGCCACCCGCTGCTCCAACTGGTCGTTGAGCTGTTCCAGGCGCTGCTGGGCCAGCTTGCGTTCGGTGATGTCGGCGACGAACCCTTCCACCAGCCCGTCCTGGTCGGGCTTGAGCAACAGGTTCATCAGCACATCGATGCTGCTGCCGTCCTTGCGCCGCAGCTGGGTTTCGTAACCCAGCAGGCTGCGCTGGTTCTGCAACTGCTCGCCGATGGCCGCCAGTTCCCCGGCGCCGCCCACGAACAGGTTGCCCGCCAGGTCGGCCAGGGAAAACAGCACTTCCTGGGGGTCCTGATACCCCAGCATGCGCGCCAGGGCCGGGTTGGCGGCACGCATGCCGGCCTGCAGGCTGGCCTGGAAGATACCGTGCACCGCGTTCTCGAACAGCCACTTGTAGCGGTTGCGCTCGGTTTCCAGATCTTCCAGGCGTGCCGCCAGTTCCGGGTAATGGCTCTTGCGCGCCGAGTGGTTGCCCAGCCCTAGGAGCCCGGCCAGGGCCCGTTGCTGTTCGTCAGAGGGCCTCGCCATAGACCACCTCGACATCACGCTGGCTGGATTCACGAGGGTTGGTAAGGATGCATGGGTCGCCCATTGCGTGCTGCGAGAGGAACGGAATATCGCTGCTGCTGACCCCATGCAGGCCCAGGGTCTCGTGGAAGCCGATGGCGCGTTTGAGGGCGATCAGGTGCTCCACCAGGCGCCCGCAGATCTGCCGCTGGTTGAGCCCCCGGCAGTCGATGCCGAAAGTCTCGGCAATCACCTTGAAGCGCTCCGGCGCCGCGCTGTAGTTGAAGGCCACCACATGCTCCACCAGCACCGCGTTGCACAGCCCGTGGGGCAGGTCGAGAAAGCCCCCCAGGCTGTGGGACATGGCATGCACCGCGCCGAGGATCGCGTTGGAGAACGCCAGCCCGGCCTGCATGCTGCCGAGCATGATCTTCTCGCGCAGGGCGATGTCCGAGGGGTTGGCGATCATCTGCACCAGGTTGCCGTTGATCAGGCGCATGGCTTCCAGGGCGTGGGGATCGGTCAGCGGCCCGTGGCCGGTGGAAACGAAAGCCTCGATGGCATGCACCAGGGCGTCGATGCCGGTGCAGGCGGAAAGGAAGGGGTCCATGCCCTGGGTGGTTTCCGGGTCGATCAGCGACACATCAGGGACCACCGCCTTGCTGACGATGGAGAACTTCATCCGCTCCTGCTGGTTGGAGATGATCACGAACTGCGAGACATCCGCCGAGGTGCCGGCGGTGGTCGGGATCATGATCAGCGGGGGGCTGGGCATGCGGATGGTGTCCACCCCCTCGAACTCGAGGATGCTGCGCCCGTGGGCGGCGACGATGCCGATGCCCTTGCCGCAATCCATGGGGCTGCCGCCACCGACCGCGACGATCACATCGCAGGCGTTTTCCCGGTAGATCTGCGCGCCGTGCATCACCTCCTCCACCCGCGGGTTGGGCGACACCGCGCTGTACAGGCAGTACTCGACGCCCTGGGCCAGCAGGCTGGCCTCGACATCGGCGACCCAGCCGGCGGCGATCACCCCGGGGTCGGTGACCACCAGCACCTTGCGCGCACCGAAGGTCTTCGCATAGTTGCCGACGTTGTGCCGGCAACCGGCGCCAAAGATGATTTCCGGAGAGACGAACTTGCGCAGCAGACTGAGATTCTGGCCCATGGGGGAAGCCTGTTTTCTTATTGTTCTGGAGAAGAACGCCAGCCTAAAGCATCCGTTGCTGAAAGCAATCCGACCATCGGCGGACTTCGCAGCCTCGGCAGCGGCTACAGGCCATGTAGCCGCTGCTGCAGGCTGCGAACGGCACGAAGGGCCGCAGCGTGCTTGAGGCCGCTGCGGGTTCGGTGGGAGATGGTCAGGCAAGGCCCTGCGGGCCTTTGCGCAGCCTCGCGGGCTCGGCAGCGGCTACAGGGACCGGGTGGCGTCAGAGATGGATGTCCATGCCGTCATGCGCCACTTCGATGCCGCGGCGGGTCAGCTCGGCGCGCTCGGCGGAGTCCTCGTCGAGGATCGGGTTGGTGTTGTTGATGTGGATCAGCACCTTGCGCGCCCGAGGAAAGCGCTCCAGCACCTCAAGCATGCCACCGGGGCCGCTTTGCGCCAGATGGCCCATCTCGCTGCCCAGCTTGTCGCCCACTTCACACAGGCGCATCTCGTCGTCGCGCCACAAGGTGCCATCCACCAGCAGGCAGTCGGCGCGGTCCATCCACCCCAGCAGGGCCTCATCCACCTGCCCCAGACCCGGGGCATAGAACAGGCTGGCACCGCTGCGCCGGTCCTCGATGAACAGGCCGATATTGTCCCCCGGGTGCGGGTTGCCGCGATGGGGCGAATACGGCGGCGCGCTGCTGCGCAGGGCGATCGCCCGCAGCGCGATGTCCGGGCAGGCCGGCAGGCTGAATTCCCGGCCATCGAGGTGGATGGGCTGCCACTGCAAGCCGCCGTTCCAGTGGCTGAGCATGTTGAACAGGGGGAAGCCGCTGCACAGGTCCTGGTGGACCATCTCGGTGCACCAGACCTGATGCGGGCAGCCTTCGCGCAGGCTGAGCAGGCCGGTGCAATGGTCGATCTGGCTGTCCAGCAGGATCACTCCGGCCAGGGCGGTGTCCCGAAGCTGTCGGGCCGGTTGCAGCACCGGAAAGGACTCCAGCTGCTGGCGAATGTCCGGGGAGGCGTTGCACAGGATCCACTCGCTGCCATGGTCGCTCAGGGCGATGGACGACTGGGTGCGGCGCCGGGCCCGCAGCGTGCCGTTGCGCACGCCGGCACAGTTACGGCAGTTGCAGTTCCACTGGGGAAAACCGCCCCCCGCCGCGGAACCGAGAATGCGGATATGCATGACGTGCTCCTGAAGGGCAAAAGGCTCCGGCCGACACCAGTACCGGCCGGAGCGGGACGGCTCAGCGGTTGGCGAAGTACATGGTCACTTCAAAGCCGATACGCAGGTCGGTGTACGCGGGTTTATGCCACATGGGGTCAAGCCTCTTGTTGTGCCGGGGGATTCCGGTAAAGGCATTAATGCACGGGGAGCGCGGCGGCCGAATGCTACTTTGGGACGAACCGGCGGGTGCGTTGGTAGGGGGAGATTGGGGGTGGTCTTGCGGGCCTCTTCGCCAGCAAGCTGGCTCCTGCAGGGATGGCGGTGCTGCGCCCACAACGCACACGGGGAGGTGCCCACCCATGAGCCCTCCCCGTGTCCGTCCCGCACAAGCGCGGCGGCACCCAACCACCGCGCCTGTTGTTGCCCTTAGAAGAAGCCCAGGGGGTTGATGTCGTAGCTCACCAGCAGGTTCTTGGTCTGCTGGTAGTGGTCGAGCATCATCTTGTGGGTCTCGCGGCCCACCCCGGATTTCTTGTAGCCACCGAACGCGGCGTGGGCCGGGTACAGGTGGTAGCAGTTGGTCCACACGCGGCCGGCCTTGATCGCCCGGCCCATGCGGTAGGCGCGGTTGATGTCGCGGGTCCACAGCCCGGCGCCCAGGCCGAACTCGCTGTCGTTGGCGATCGCCAGGGCCTCGGCTTCGTCCTTGAAGGTGGTCACGCCCACCACCGGGCCGAAGATCTCTTCCTGGAACACGCGCATCTTGTTGTGGCCCTTGAGCAGGGTCGGCTGGATGTAATAGCCGCTGGCCAGGTCACCTTCCAACAGCTCGGCGGCGCCACCGGTGAGCAGCTCGGCGCCCTCCTCCTGGGCGATCTGCAGGTAGGAGAGGATCTTCTCGTACTGCTGCTGCGACGCCTGGGCGCCGACCATGGTCTCGGTGTCCAGCGGGTTGCCGCGCTTGATCTTGACGATCTTCTTCATCACCTCGGCCATGAACGGCTCGTAGATCGATTCCTGGACCAGGGCCCGGGATGGGCAGGTGCAGACTTCCCCCTGGTTGAAGAACGCCAACACCAGGCCTTCGGCGGCCTTTTCGATGAACTTGGGCTCGGCCTGCATGATGTCTTCGAAGAAGATGTTCGGCGACTTGCCACCCAGCTCCACGGTGGACGGAATGATGTTCTCGGCGGCGCATTTCATGATGTGCGAGCCCACCGGGGTCGAGCCGGTGAAGGCGATCTTGGCGATGCGCTTGCTGGTGGCCAGGGCCTCGCCGGCTTCGCGGCCAAAGCCCTGGACGATGTTCAGCACCCCGGCCGGCAGCAGGTCGGCGATCAACTCG
Organism: Pseudomonas sp. GW822-FHT06D10; assembly: GCF_058799535.1. Lineage (NCBI taxonomy): Bacteria > Pseudomonadati > Pseudomonadota > Gammaproteobacteria > Pseudomonadales > Pseudomonadaceae > Pseudomonas > Pseudomonas sp. GW822-FHT06D10. Next base: position 561,290 of record NZ_JBXALN010000004.1, read on the forward strand.
GCGAAGACCATGATCGACAGCGGGGTCTGCTCGGCGGGCTTGAGCACCACGCAGTTGCCGGCGGCCAGGGCCGGGGCCAGCTTCCAGGCGGCCATCAGCAGCGGGAAGTTCCACGGGATGATCTGCCCCACCACGCCCAGGGGTTCGTGGAAATGGTAGGCGGTGGTCAGTTCGTTGATCTCTGCGGCGCCGCCTTCCTGGGCACGAATGCAACCGGCGAAATAGCGGAAATGATCGGCGGCCAGGGGCACGTCGGCGTTGAGGGTTTCGCGCACGGCCTTGCCGTTGTCCCAGGTTTCGCTGACCGCGAGTATCTCCAGGTTCTGCTCGATGCGGTCGGCGATCTTCAGCAGCACCAGCGAACGGTCCTGGGCGCTGGTCTTGCCCCAGGCATCGGCGGCGGCATGGGCGGCGTCCAGCGCCTTGTCGATGTCCGCGGCAGTGGAGCGCGGGAATTCGGCGATCACCTCACCGTTGACCGGCGAGGTGTTGCTGAAGTACTGGCCGTCCACCGGCGGCACGAACTGGCCACCGATGAAATTGCCGTAGCGTGGCTTGAAGGACACGACGGCGCCTGGGGTTCCGGGTTGTGCGTAGATCATGCTGGGCCTCTGCTGGTCGATGCCTGTCCACGACAGGCGATGGCTCGATGGTAGAGAGCCCCGCGTGCCGGACGAATGCATCGTTGGCAGGGGGGCTCTCGTCATTTGGTCGTAGGTTGATTGCCTCCGCCCACCCCGCACCGAGGCGGGAATGAAGCGGCAGATCGGCCTGTAGGAGCCGGCTGCAGGCGATGGCGGTCTTGCGGGCCTCTTCGCCAGCAAGCTGGCGCCTACGGTAGGCAGGGATATTGCGAGGGCTTTGTAGGAGCCGGCTTGCCGGCGAAAGCGGTCGTGCGGGCGCCTTCGCCGGCAAGCTGGCGCCTACGATCAGCGTTTGCTCACCAGGTCCTTGGGCAGCTTGAAGGTCCAGAGCATGCCGCCCTGGTTGAAGTCCTTGACCCGCTTGGCCACTTCGCCGCCCCACAGCGGCACCGCGCCGCCCCAGCCGGAGAGCACCGAGACGTACTGCTCGCCGTCCATTTCCCAGGTCACGGGCGAGCCCAGGACCCCGGAGCCGGTCTGGAATTCCCAGACCTTCTCGCCGGTCTTGGCGTTGAACGCCTGGAGGAAGCCCTCAGGCGTGCCGGTGAACACCAGGTTGCCCTTGGTGGTCAGCACCCCGCCCCACAGCGGCGCGAAGTTCTTGTGGCGCCAGACTTCCTTGCCGCTGATGGGGTCGATGGCCCGCAGCACGCCGATGTAATCCTCGTTCAGCGGCTTGATGGTGAAGCCCGCGCCGAGGAACGCCGCGCCCTTCTTGTAGGCGATGCCTTCGTTCCAGATGTCCATGCCCCATTCGTTGGACGGCACATAGAACAGCCCGGTGTCGCGGTTGTAGGCCATGGGCATCCAGTTCTTGGCGCCGAGGAAGGCCGGGGCGACGAACACCGAGCTGCCCTTGGCTTCGCTACCCGGGGCGCCAGGGCGGCTGGCCTCGTTGTAAATCGGCCGGCCGTTCTTATCCAGGCCGGTGGCCCAGGTGATCTTGTCGACAAAGGGGAAGCCGCGGATGAATTTGCCGTTGGTGCGATCGAGCACGTAGAAGAAGCCGTTGCGGTCGGCGGTGGCGGCGGCCTTGATCTCCTTGCCGCCCTCCTTGTAGTTGAAGGAGATCAGCTCGTTGACGCCGTCGAAGTCCCAGCCGTCGTGGGGAGTGCTCTGGAAGTGCCACTTGATGGTGCCGTCGTCCGGGTTCAGGGCTAGGCGCGACGAGGAATACAGGTTGTCGCCAGGGCGCAGGTGGGAGTTCCACGGCGCCGGGTTGCCGGTGCCGAACAGCAGCAGGTTGGTTTCCGGGTCGTAGTAGCCGCCAAGCCACGGCGCCGCGCCACCGGTCTTCCACAGGTCGCCCGGCCAGGTCTTGCCCGCCTCGCCACCGGAAATGCCGTTCTCGATGGCCTTGCCGTCCTTGTACACGTAGCCCATGTGGCCTTCCACGGTGGGGCGCATCCACAGCAGCTCGCCGTTTTTCGGGTCGTAGGCCTGGATCTTGCCGACCACGCCGAACTCGCCGCCGGCGACCCCGGTGATCAGCTTGCCGTTGACCATCATCGGCGCCGCGCTGATGGAATAACCCTCTTTGTGGTCGGCGACCTTCTTGCTCCACACCACCTTGCCGGTGTCCTTGTTCAGGGCCACCAGCTTGGCGTCCAGGGTGCCGAAGAACACCAGGTCGCCGTACAGCGCCACGCCGCGGTTGATCACGTCGCAGCACGGGCGGATGTCGTCCGGCAGGCGCGCGTCGTACTGCCAGAGCTTCTTGCCGGTGCGCGCGTCCACCGCGAACACCCGCGAGTAGGAACCGGTCATGTACATCACCCCGTCCTTGATCAGCGGCTGGGCCTGCTGGCCGCGCTGCTTCTCGCCGCCGAAGGAGAAGGCCCAGACCGGCCGCAGTTCCTTGACGTTATCGACGTTGAGCATATCCAGCGGGCTGTAGCGCTGGCCCTGGACGCCCAGGCCGTTGGTGACGATCTGCTGCGGGTTCTTCGGGTCCTGGAGGATCTCTTCATCGGTGACGGCGGCCAGGGCCGCGCTGGACAGCAGCATGGCGCTGAGCACCAGGCTCACGGCGAAAAAGGGACGACGTGGGGGTTGGGTCATGACGGCTACCTCGGCGGTTATTGTTGTTCCCGGGAAATTTTCCCGGTCTGCCGGGAATTCTTGGTCCCGGCCTGCCTGCCAACAATTGCCCGCAGTGCGGAGTTTTCTAGTTCCTTGGTACAGGAGCGGCCGCCGACGCCTACAAAGCCCCACCCGATCTCCCTGCCCACCGTAGGAGCTGGCTTGCCAGCGAAGAGGCCCGCAAGACCGCCTTCGCCGGCCAGCCGGCTCCTACAAAGCCCTCGCGATGTACCTGCCTACCGTAGGAGCTGGCTTGCCAGCGAAGAGGCCCAGCAAGTCCGCCTTCGCCGGCCAGCCGGCGCCTACAGGCCGTCGATACGCTGCAGGCGCTGGCGTTCGTAACGCGGGTACAGGTGGCTGACGCTGCGGATCAGCTCATAGCGGGTCAGGCTAATGCCGGCAAAACGCTCGGGGATCGGGCGGCGGATCATCTCCGCCATGTCGTCGCCCTGGGCCGCGCCGTCGCGCATCAACCCGTCCAGCCAGCCCAGGTAGTCGCGCATCTGGGCAAAGGGCCGGGCATCCGTCGCCACCGGGCCATGGCCAGGCACGATCAGTTTCCACGGCAAGGCCTGCAAGGTGTCCAGGTCCTCGAGCCAGACCCCGAGCCCCGGGCTGTTGGGGGTGGTCAGCGCGCGCTCGTAGAACACCAGGTCACCGGCAAACAGCACCCCGGTGTTCTCGTCGAGAATCGCCAGATCAGCGCCGGTGTGCCCACTCAGGCCCAGCAAGCGCAAGCGATGCCCGCCCACCTCAAGCACCCCGGGCTCAAGCACCTGGGTCGGCAGCACCACCTCGGTGCCGCGCATCCAGTCGCCGACCATGCGGTACATGTTCTCGGCCATGGCCTCGCCCTGCTGGCGCAGCAGATCGCTGGTGCCGGCCAGGGCGCCGATGGGCACGTCGCCAAAGGCCTGGTTGCCCAACACATGGTCGGGGTGATGGTGGGTCAGCAGCAACTGGATCACCGGCTTGTCGGTGGTGGCGGCAATCGCCCGGCGCAAGGCTTCGCCGTAGCGTTTCGACGGCCCGCTGTCGATCACCACCACCCCGCTGTCGGTGACGATGAACCCGCTATTGACGATATTGCCGCCATTGGCCTTGGCGAAGTTGTCGGTGCTACCTTCCAGCAGCCAGGTGCCCGCGGCGATCTGCCGGGGCTTGAGTGAATAGTCCAGGTTGGCCCGGGCCGGCAGGCCCAGGCACAGCAGCAACAGCAGGATCCAACGCATGGCGCGCCTCGGCTCGGGTGGGTCAAAGGATGCGGTCAGGGCAGCCTGGCCTCGAACTGGTTGCCGCTGTTGTCGCGCAACAGCAAGCGGGTCTGCCCCGGCCCCTGGATATCGAACCCCAGGTTGGGGTTTTCGCTGACCGCCGGGAACAGTTCGAGGCTGGCCAGGCGCTGATCGTTCTGGTCGCGCAGTTCGGCGTGGTTGAGGAAAAACTCAGGGATGCCGCTGACCAGGCCGTTGTCCATCGGGTGGGACACTTGCAGGCGCAGGCGGCTGGCATCCCCACGGGGATAACGCCCGCCCAGCACCTCGCCGATGTGCTCTTCCCAGCCGGGCTGGGTGCGCACCACGCTGGGCGCGGTACAGCCGCCGCCCGCGGCATCGATCAGGGTCGAACCCACGTGCCACAGGCCATCGCGGGTCAGCACCGCGGCGCGCAGCGGCGTGGCCTGCTCGATACGGATGCGGATCGACAGCCAGGGCAGCACCCGCTCCCCCGGCTCGAAATCGACGATGCGCGGCAAGGGGTTGAGCTCGGCCCAGGCGAGGATGCGCACCACATCGCCGGTGAAGGCCCGGGCGTCGATTTCCAGGGGCACCTGCCGCGCATCCTCGGCAAAGGGCGGCGCCAGCAACTTGACCCGGTCATCGAAGACGAACGCCGCCTCCCCCAGCAATTGCTTGTGGTAGAAGGCCCACATCACCGAGGGCACCGGGTCCGGGCCCGGGGCCTGCGGATCGGCGGCCAGCACCGGGGTCGCCAAGGGCAGCCAGCACGCCAGCAGACAGGTCGCTCGCCAGTTCATCGCAGCTCCTATTGATACATCTGTGGGACCTCGTAACGCAGGCCATAACGGGCGTACAGCGCCTGCAGGCGACCGTCGCGGATCAACCCTTCCAGGGCCTCTTCCACGGCATAGGCCAGCTGGCGGTTGCTTTCATGCACCGCCATGCCGATCTCCCACACCTGCTTGCCCATGTTCGGGTAGGCGTTTTCCGCCAGGGCCAACTGCGGATCAGCGGCCTTATGCAACTGCCAGTCGATCTCGCCGCGCATGGCCATCACCGCGTCCACCTGCCCGGCCCGCAAGGCGCCGAACGCCTGTTGCACGCTGGGGTAATGATGGGTCTTGGCACTGAGCATGCCGTTGAACACCGAGGTCAGGTAGAACGACGGCACACTGTCCACTTCGACGCCAATGGGGTGCTCCTGGAACACCGCGACACTGGCCACCGAATCCAGCCGGCGGCGGTCGAATGCCACCTGCCAGCGCTCCTCCTGATAGGGGCCGAACATCACCACGTGATCGTTGGCCAGCTCCCCCAGTTCGTTGCGCTTTTGCGCATAGTCGTGGTCGTAGGGCACGCGCATCATCAGGTCGGCCAACTGCTGGTGGCGCAGCGGGCTGCCGCGCCAGATGTAGTCCCGCAGGTCGTCGTCGAGCTTCTCCCCGGGGGGTGCCCAGATCAGTTGCAGGCGCACCCCCAGGGCTTCGGCCAGGGCTTGCGCCAGCTCCACATCAACGCCTCGGGGCTGGCCCTGGTCCTCGAAACTGTAGGGGGCAAAATCCTGGTACACCGCCACCTTCAGTTCACCGGAGGCGATCATCGTGTCGTAGTTGCGCACCCCGGCCTGGGCCGTGGCGCAACACAGCAGCAGGCCAGCCAGGAACAGGGCGAAGCGGCCCATGGCGATCACTCCTCGACGCGCACGCTGTCCAGGTAGGTGCGCACCGCCCACAGGGCTTCCTGGCTCAGGTAGTCGGCCATCTTCGGCATGTACACCCGCCCATCGCGCACCGCGCCGTGGCGCACCCGCTCGACGAACCATTCGTCCCCGGCCTCACCGGCGTCGAGCATGCGCAGGTCTGGAGCGATACCGCCGGACTTGGCTTCCAGGCCATGGCAGGCGGCGCAGTTCTGGTTGTAGGCCGAAGCGCCGATTTCCACCGCCTTGTCGCGCTCGGGCGAGGTGCGGTACGGGTTGACTGCGGCCCAGCCGTCGCCATCGACGCTCACCCCGGCATCCTTGATCGGCGTCAGGCCCTTGGTTTCCACCGCCTGGGGCACCACGTTGCCATGGGCCCACACAGCACCGGTGGCCAAGGCACCGGTCAGCAGCCCTACCACGAGCAAGGCGTTGCGTTTTGTTGTCATTGTTATGCCCTCAAGATTGCACGCAAGACCTCGCTACAGAGGCCATGGCGCCATCTTAGAAACAGCCGGCGGGCGGCCGTATGCTGCTTTGGTGGCCGCGCCCTACTCCCTTGGTAGTAGGGCTTGTGGCGCGGGCCTAAATCAGGTGCCGCCCGGGAACTATTCCCGGCAAGGGCGGGACTTTTTCCGTATCTCAAAGCGCCTCGCGCGGCAGACCCTAGTCAGGCCAAAACCTCCACTGGGAACCGCAACCATGACAATAAGATCGCTACCCGCCCTCTCCCCCCTGAGCCTTGCCGTCCAGGCCCTGCTGCTGGCCGGCAGCCTGTCCCTGGGCGCGGCGGCCACAGCGGCCACCGCCCCGGCGGCACCTGCCGGCAAGAACGTGACCTGGGAAGACATCGCCAACGACCACCTGACCACCAAGGACGTGCTGCAGTACGGCATGGGCACCAACGCCCAGCGCTGGAGCCCGCTGGCCCAGGTCAACGACAAGAACGTGTTCAAGCTGACCCCGGCCTGGTCCTATTCCTTCGGCGACGAGAAGCAGCGCGGCCAGGAATCCCAGGCCATCGTCCGCGACGGCGTGGTCTACGTCACCGGCTCCTACTCGCGGGTGTTCGCCCTGGACGCCAAGACCGGCAAGCGCCTGTGGACCTACAACCACCGCCTGCCGGACAACATTCGCCCATGCTGCGACGTGGTCAACCGCGGCGCGGCGATTTACGGCGACAAGATCTACTTCGGCACCCTCGACGCCCGGGTCATCGCCCTGGACAAGAACACCGGCAAGGTGGTGTGGAACAAGAAGTTCGGCGACCACAGCGCCGGCTACACCATGACCGGCGCCCCGGTGCTGATCAAGGACAAGACCAGCGGCAAGGTGCTGCTGATCCACGGCAGCTCGGGCGATGAATTCGGCGTGGTCGGCCAGCTGTTCGCCCGCGACCCGGAGACCGGCGAAGAGGTGTGGATGCGGCCCTTTGTCGAAGGCCACATGGGCCGCCTGAACGGCAAGGACAGCACCCCCACCGGCGACGTCAAGGCGCCGTCCTGGCCCGACGACAAGACCACCGAAACCGGCAAGGTCGAAGCCTGGAGCCACGGCGGCGGCGCCCCTTGGCAGAGCGCCAGCTTCGATGCCGAAACCAACACCATCATCGTCGGCGCCGGCAACCCCGGGCCGTGGAACACCTGGGCGCGCACCGCCAAGGACGGCAACCCCCACGACTACGACAGCCTGTACACCTCGGGCCAGGTCGGCGTCGACCCGAGCACCGGCGAAGTGAAATGGTTCTACCAGCACACGCCGAACGACGCCTGGGACTTCTCCGGCAACAACGAACTGGTGCTGTTCGACTACAAGGGCAAGGACGGCAAGGTGGTCAAGGCCACCGGCCACGCCGACCGCAACGGCTTCTTCTACGTGGTGGACCGCAACAACGGCAAATTGCAGAACGCCTTCCCCTTCGTCGACAACATCACCTGGGCCAGCCACATCGACCTCAAGACCGGGCGCCCGGTGGAAAACGCAGGCCAGCGTCCGGCCAAGCCGCTGCCGGGTGAAACCAAGGGCAAGCCGGTGGAAGTCTCGCCGCCGTTCCTGGGTGGCAAGAACTGGAACCCCATGGCCTACAGCCAGGACACCGGGCTGTTCTACATCCCCGGCAACCAGTGGAAGGAGGAGTACTGGACCGAGGAAGTGAACTACAAGAAAGGCTCGGCCTACCTGGGCATGGGTTTCCGTATCAAGCGCATGTACGACGACCACGTCGGCACCCTGCGCGCCATGGACCCGACCACCGGCAAGCTGGTCTGGGAGCACAAGGAACACCTGCCGCTGTGGGCCGGGGTCCTGGCGACCAAGGGCAACCTGGTGTTCACCGGCACCGGCGACGGCTTCTTCAAGGCCTTCGACGCCAAGACCGGCAAGGAGCTGTGGAAATTCCAGACCGGCAGCGGCATCGTCTCGCCGCCCATCACCTGGGAACAGGATGGCGAGCAGTACATCGGCGTGACCGTGGGCTACGGCGGCGCGGTGCCGCTGTGGGGCGGCGACATGGCCGAACTGACCAAGCCGGTGGCCCAAGGCGGCTCGTTCTGGGTGTTCAAGATCCCGAGCTGGGATAACAAGACCGCCCAACGCTGATCATCCCCGCCTTGTCTGTGGCGAGGGAGCCCGCTTCCTCGCCACACCCGCCTTCACTCCAGCCTGGAGAACCGCACCATGAACTACCTGCCACTGGCCCTGCTGCTGAGCCTCTCCCCCGCCTTGGCAATGAATGTCGACGACGACGGCAACGATGTACCGCTGACCGTCAACGGCTGCCTGATCGCCGAATCCAGCCAATGCCCCGGCGCCAACCTGCGTGACGCCAACCTCGCCAACCAGGACCTGCGCAAGATGAACCTGGCCGGCGCCGACCTCTCCGGCGCCGACCTGCGCCACGCCCAACTGGACCTGGCCAACCTGGAAAAGGCCCGCCTGCAAGGCGCCAACCTGACCCGCGCCAGCCTGCAACAGAGCAACCTGCGGCTGGCGGACTTCACCGACGCCAAGCTGATGGCGATCCAGGGCTGGGGCCTGTTTGCCCAGGGCGCGCAATTCGAAAAAGCCGACCTCAGCGCGGCCTACCTGCAATTTGCCCGCCTGTCCGGGGCCAAGCTGCACCAGGCCAACCTGCGGGCGGCGGACCTGGAGATGGCCTGGTTGAGCAAGGCGGATCTGCAAGGGGCCGATCTGAGCGATGCCAATCTGCAGGAGGCGAAGTTTGGCGAGAGCAATCTGGAACGGGCCGATTTGCGCGGGGCGCGGCAGCATTATGGGAATTTTCAGGATGCCAATATGGAGGGGTGCCAGGGGTGTCCGGGGACGTGGGATAAGTAAGGGGACGGGGGGCATATCCGTTGCTGCGGGTGTAGCTACTTTGGGTTTCGCTCTTACAGCGGTGGGCTGTGTACATATCCGTTGCTGCGGTCACGGCCGCTGGCGGTTTCGCTCTTACAGCGACTCACTTTTGAAAATCCGGAATGCCGGCCCAGACAAAAGGTGAGCAAAACGCTTCTGCCCCTCCACTCGGTGCCTCGCCTAGGCTCGGCATGCCCTCACTCCGGCATTGTTCCGTGGGCCGCCGCCACCGGCCATCCATGGCCGGGTGGCGGCTAACCCGGCATCCCTGCCGGGTTACCCACGGCTCAATGCCTGCGTTCGGCCATCGTGTCTAAGGGGGCAGGAAGATCAAAAGCCAGATCAAGATCAAAATCTGACGGCGGCCTACCGGCCGGCCTTGTTTCATTTGTCCTTCACTGGGCGACGTTGCTCTTGGGAGGGCTGAAGGTCCTGCGGACCTTTTCGCAGCTTCGCAGGCTCAGCAGCGGCTACAGAACGCACATACTCTGTAGCCGCTGCCGCAGGCTGCGAACGCTCTGGGCGGCACTCCGTCGCAGGAGACGCTAAACCTGCATCCCCAATGCTCCTGACCCACTGCGCTGCCTGGTTTCGCGAGCGCTGGCGCTCGTTCGCAGCCTTCGGCAGCGGCTACAAGGAGACGACCTGCGCACCTTGGCTTTTGATCTTGATCTTCAGGCCCCTTCCCAGCAGGCCGAGCGCAGGCGTTGCGTAGGGGGCAGCTCGGCAGGGATGCCGAGCTAGCCGCCACCCGGCCATGGATGGCCGGTTGGCGGCGGCCCCGGGAGCAATGCCGAAGCGAGGGCACCCCGAGCCCCAGCGAGGGGCCGTATGGAGGGGCAAGACTTTTTGCTTACTTTTTGCTGGGCCGGCACTCCGGCGTTTGACAAAAGTGAGTCGCCGTAAGGGCGAAACCCTAAGTGGCCGTGACCGCAGCAATGGATATGTACCCCGCGGCACAGCACCCTAAAGACGAAACCACCAGCCACCACACCCGCAGCAACGGATATGTCCCCCTCAAACTCACCACAAAAAAACCCAGACATCCCCCACCACTACCAAAAAACACCTTCAGCCAACCACTCAGGAAAGTCCCGCATACCATGCAAAACCCGCCATACGTCGATGTAGTCATCGCGTTCAACGTAGAACACCAGATAGGGACAGCGCTTCAGCGGCAAGCAAAGCACCCCCGGCAGATCCAGCTCGTGGGCGTAGCGAGACATACCCAAGGCCGGATGGCGGCCGATATGAAGATAGGCCTTTTCCAAAGCATCGATAAAACCGAGCGCAGCCTGCTCGGCCTGTTGGTCAAGCTAGTCGCTGATAGCGCCTCCCACGTCATGGCTGGCAAGGGCACGTGGCATGACCGGCTTGGCTTTCATCCTCGCGCCTTGTGAACCCTGGCACGCAGGGATTCGAAATAGTCACCCTGCACAGCAGTGCCCGGCGCCGATTGAGCACCGGCCAACAACAGGCCACGCAGATGTTGCCGATCCTGATCCTTGCGAATCAGCTCACGCACATATTCACTGCTGGTGCTGTAGCCGCGCTGGCTGACTTGATCATCGACAAAGGACTTGAGAGCGTCCGGCAGGGAGATGTTCATGGTGCTCATGGCTTTGTCCGCTTTTGACAAAATTTGCCAAACCATACCCCCTCACCCCGCCACCCGCACCACCCCCATATCAATCCCCAAATGCACCAACTCCGCATGGGAGCTGACCTGCAGCTTGCTCTTGAGCAAGGTCAGGTGGTTGGACACAGTCTTGGCGCTGATGCACAACTGCTCGGCAATCACCCGCGCCGGGGTGCCCTTGGCCAGCATCACGAAGATCTCCAGCTCGCGCTGGGTCATGCTCTGCAAACGCGGGTCGCTGCTGTTCTGCGCCGGGGTGCAGGCCAGTTGCGTGGCCAGGGGCTGTTCGATGTAGGCGTGCCCGGCCAGTACTCGGTGCACCGCTTCGATCAGCACCTGGGGCGCGGAGTTCTTGGTCAGGTAGCCCGAGGCGCCGGCCTCCAGGGCCTGGCGCACCAGGGGCAGTTCGTCGTGCATGCTGAAGAACAGCACCCGCAGTTGCGGCAGGCGCTGGCGCAGGCGGCGGGTGGTCTCCAGGCCGCTGATGCCCGGCAGGCCGAAATCCATGATCACCAGGTTCGGCACTTCTTCGGCGACCCGGGCCAGGGCCTCTTCGCCGCTGGCCGCTTCACGCACCTGCATCGCCGGCAATACCGCGCGCAGCAAGCTGGCGTAACCCTGGCGGACCACGGCGTGGTCATCCACCAACAAGATGTTCATCAGGCCTCCATGGGCATGTTCAGGGGCATGTTCAAGGCCAGGGCCCAACCGGCGCCGGGACGGCTGAGGATGTGCAGTTCGCCGCCCAGGCTGCGGGCCCGCTCAGCCATCGAGTGCAGGCCGACGCCGGGGCGCTGGGGCTGGCGCGCGCCGCGACCGTTGTCGCGCACCAGCAGGCGCAGGCCCCGGGCGCTGCGTTGCAGGCGCACCCGTACCTGGCTGGCGTCGGCGTGCCGGGCGACATTGGTCAGTGCTTCTTGCAGCAGGCGGTAGAGGTGGGTCTTGCTGGCGCTGGGCAACGCTGGCAGGTCGGCGCCGACCCGCAATTGGCAGTCGATGCCCTGGCTGTCCTGCCATTGGCTCACCAGCAGGCCGAAGGCTTCGGCCAGCGGCAGGTGCTGCAGCACCACCGGGTACAGGTCCTGCACCAGGGCGCGAAAGCCTTGCTGCAAGCGCTCGCAGTTGAGCTCCAGGGCCTGGGCCGTGTGCTCCACTACCGTCGGCTGGTCGGCCACCATGCGCAGCAGGCAGACCTGGGCGCGGATGCCCGCCAGGTATTGCCCGAGGTCGTCGTGCAGGGTCTGCGCCAGGTAGGTGCGCTCGCGCTCCTGCACCGCCAGCAGGGCCTGGGTCAGTTGAGTGTTGTCGGCGCGGGTCTGTTCCAGGGTCGCGGTCATGCGGTTGAAGTGCCCGGCCAATTGCCGCGCTTCCGGCAGGCCGGCTTCGCGCAGGCGCACCGTCAGTTGCCCGCCGGACACTTGCTGTAAAGCCCGCAGCAAATCATCCAGCAAGCCCATGCCACGGCGCACCGCCCAGCGGATGGTCAGCAGGCTCAGGAGCAGGGCCAGGCCGCACAGGCTCAAGAGCTGTTGCAGGGAATCCCAGACTTCGTCGATCTCATCGCGCGCGTCCACGGCGATCAGCACCCGGCGGCCGTCGCCCAGGTCCAGTTCGCGGGCGCTGTGGCGGCGCTCGCTGAACAACTGGCGGCCGAGCCAGGCGTCCAGCCCGGCCTCCTCCGGCATGCGTGCCGCCTCGTCAGGCGCCAGCCAGTGCACCCGCACATGGCGCAGGCTCTGGGTCAGGTGCGGTTGCAGGCCCGCCGGGTTGCGCGCGGCGCTGTCGCTCAAGTACTCCACCACCGCCTCGGCGGACTGCAACTCACGCTCGACATCGGCCACCGCCTGATGCAGCAGCAAGGCGGCGCAGGCCAGCGTCACCACGGCAAAGAACGCCGAGACCCACAGGTTGATCCGCCACAGCGCCGACATGCCTAGCGCCCCGGCACCAACGGCAGCGCTTGGGGCAGCACCGGGCGCGGGCCATGCAGACGGTCGACGCCGATCAGGCTAAGGATCAGCAGCAACGGCAACAGCAGCAATTTGAGGATGCGCATGACGGTGTTCTCCAGGGTCGGGGCCGCTGCAACCATGCTAAGACCGCCGCACCCGCGCCGGGCTACTACCTTGGTACTGCCCGGGCGCTACTTTCTGCATATTTCCCCGCCCCGGTACTCTTCCTATGCTGGCGCCACCTGCCGTGGAGTGCCTTATGCACCAGCCTGCCCCGCTTATCCCGACCTGCCTGCTGGCCCTGGCCTCGGTCCTGTTGCCCCTGGCCGCGAGCCAGGCCAGCGAGGACCCCTTGCAGGTGCGCATCGGCTACCTGGGCTATCGCCCCGACCCCGGCCCGCTGCTGTCCAACATCATTCCCGAGCCAGCCGACGCCGGGCTGCAGGGCGCGCAGCTGGCGATTGTCGACAGCAACAGCACCGGGCGCTTTCTCAAGCAGCAGTTCCAGCTCGACAGCGCCAGCGTCGACAGCCCCGGGGCACTGCTGCAAGCCGCCAAGGCCCAGCACGACCAGGGCCTGCGGCTGTTCGTGGTGAATGCCCCGGCGGCCAGCCTGCGCGAGTTGTCCGCCGCCCTGCCCGACAGCCTCTTGTTCAACGCCGGCAGCCCCGACGACCGCCTGCGCAGCAGCCAGTGCCTGGGCAACGTACTGCACAGCCTGCCCGGCCGGGCGATGCTGGCCGACGCCCTGGTGCAGTTCATGGTGCTGCGCAAATGGCAGCGGGCCTTGCTCGTCGTCGGCCAGACCGAGGATGACCGGGCCTACGCCGATGCCCTGCGCCGGGCCACCCAGCGCTTCGGCGTGAAGATCGTCGCGGAAAAACCCTGGACCTTCGACAACGACCAGCGCCGCAGCGCCCAGGCCGACATGCCGCTGTTCACCCAGACCGCCGAATACGACGTGGTGCTGGTGGCCGACGAGCGCGGCGACTTCGGCGAATACCTACCCTACCAGACCTGGTACCCGCGCCCGGTGGCCGGCACCCAGGGCCTGACCCCCACCGGCTGGCACAAAAGCGTGGAAACCTTCGGCGCCGCGCAACTGCAAAAGCGCTTCGAAACCCAGGCCGGACGCTGGATGAACGACCGCGACTTCGCCGCCTGGATGGCCGTGCGCAGCGTCGCCAGCGCGGTGAGCAAACTGCGCCAGGCCGACCCTCGGGCCCTGCAGGCACTGCTGCTCAGCGACCAGTTGCCCCTGGACGGGTTCAAGGGCCGCAAGCTCAGCTACCGGCCGTGGAACGGCGAACTGCGCCAGCCGATTCCCCTGGTGCAGCCCCGAGCCCTGGTCAGCACCTCGCCCCAGGACGGTTTCCTGCACCCCTTCAACGAAATGGACAGCCTGGGCTACGACCGCCCCGAAGTGACCTGCCGCTACCCCTGATCCCATAACCACAACAACAAGGAATCCGCCATGCGCCGCCCCCTTCTCTGCCGCTCCGCCCTGTGCGCGGCCCTGCTGCTCGCCGCCGGGCACGCCATGGCCGCCACGGCCTGGGTCTCCAACGAAAAGGACAACAGCCTGAGCCTGATCGACCTGCAGACCCTGGAAGTCACCGAGACCCTGCCGGTGGGTCAGCGCCCGCGCGGGTTGCTGCTGTCCCATGACAACAAGCTGCTGTACATCTGCGCCAGCGATTCGGACCGGGTCCAGGTGATGGACGTGGCCACCCGCAAGATCATCAAGGAACTGCCGTCCGGCAAGGACCCCGAGCAGTTCGCCCTGCACCCCAACAACCGCTGGCTGTACGTATCCAACGAGGACGATGCGCTGGTCACGGTGATCGACACCGAGACCGCCAAGGTCCTCGGCCAGATCAACGTCGGGGTCGAGCCCGAAGGCATGGCGGTGAGCCCCGACGGCAAGTGGGCGGTGAACACCAGCGAAACCACCAACATGCTGCACTGGATCGACACCAGCACCCAGACCCTGGCCGACAGCACCCTGGTGGACCAGCGCCCGCGTTTCGTCGAGTTCAACCAGGACGGCTCAAGGCTTTGGGCCTCAGCGGAAATCGGCGGCACCGTGACCATCCTCGACGTGGCCACGCGCCAGGTGCTCAAGACCCTGAACTTCAAGATCAAGGGCGTGCACCCGGACAAGGTGCAGCCGGTGGGCATCAAGCTCAGCGCCGACGGCAAGTACGCCTTCGTCGCCCTGGGCCCGGCCAACCACGTGGCGGTGATCGACGCCAAGACCTACGAGATCCTCGACTACCTGCTGGTGGGGCGGCGGGTCTGGCAGCTGGCATTCACCCCGGACCAGAGCCAGTTGCTGGCCACCAACGGGGTCAGCGGCGATGTTTCGGTGATCGACGTGAACAGCCTCAAGGTGCTCAAGTCGGTGAAGGTCGGGCGCTATCCCTGGGGCGTGGTGGTGACCCCATGAACGCCCTGGAGGTCAGCCAGCTGAGCTTCGCCTACGGCCCGCGCCAGGCCCTCGATCAGGTCAGCCTGAGCCTGGCTCCCGGGCGCTTTGCCGCGCTCTTGGGGCCCAACGGCGCCGGCAAGTCGACCCTGATCGCCCTGCTCACAAGGCTCTACGACCTGCAGCAGGGCGACATCCGCGTCGGCGGCTGCTCGCTGCGCAACGCCGCCCGCGCCGCCCTGCGCCAGCTCGGCGTGGTGTTCCAGCAAAGCACCCTGGACCTGGACCTGAGCGTGGAGCAGAACCTGCACTACCACGCCGCGCTGCACGGTTTGTCGCGGCGCCAGGGGCAGGCGCGGATCGACGCCGAACTGGCGCGCCAGGGCTTGAGCGAACGGCGCCGGGACAGCGTGCGCGCCCTCAATGGCGGCCACCGCCGACGGGTGGAAATCGCCCGCGCCCTGCTGCATGAACCGCGCCTGCTGCTGCTCGATGAAGCCAGCGCCGGCCTCGACCCCGCCAGCCGCCTGGCGCTCAACCGGCACATTCGCCAGCTGTGCCAGGAACAGCGCCTGAGCGTGCTCTGGACCACCCACCTGCTGGATGAGGTGCAGGCCGACGATCAGTTGCTGATCCTGCATCAGGGGCGCCTGGTGGCCAGTGGCGTGGCCGGCACCATCAGCCAGGAACAGGGCGGCGACCTGGGCACAGCCTTCGCCCGCCTGACCCAGAATCCCCAGCCACGCCCGGCCCCGATAGGAGAACCGCTCGCATGAACGCCTACTGGCAATGCCTGCGCGGCATCGTGCTGCGCGAATGGCTGCGCTTCGTGCTGCAGCGCACGCGCTTTCTCAGCGCCCTGGTGCGCCCGCTACTGTGGCTGCTGGTGTTCGCCGCCGGCTTTCGCGCCGCCCTGGGCATCGCCATCATCGAGCCCTACAGCACCTACATTCCCTACGAGGTCTACATCGTCCCGGGGCTGGCCTGCATGATCCTGCTGTTCAACGGCATGCAGGGCTCGCTGTCGATGGTCTACGACCGGGAAATGGGCAGCATGCGCGTGCTGCTCACCAGCCCCCTGCCCCGGGCCTTCCTGCTGGCCAGCAAGCTGCTGGCCACCTCGCTGATCTCGCTGCTGCAGGTCTACGCCTTCCTCGCCGTGGCCTGGCTGTATGGCGTGCAACCGCCGGCCATGGGCCTGCTGGCCGCGCTGCCGGCGCTGCTGCTGGTGGCCCTGATGCTCAGCGCCCTGGGGCTGCTGCTGTCCAACGCCATCCGCCAGTTGGAGAACTTTGCCGGGGTGATGAACTTCGTGATCTTCCCGCTGTTCTTTTTGTCCTCGGCGCTATACCCGCTGTGGAAGATGCTCGAAGCCAGCCCCTGGCTGTACTGGCTGTGCGCCCTCAACCCCTTCACCCACGCCGTGGAACTGGTGCGCTTCGCCCTGTACGAACGCCTCAACCTGCTGGCCCTGGCCGTGTGCCTGGGCCTGACCCTGGTGTTCTCCCTGCTGGCGGTGCTGACCTTCAACCCCCAGCACGCCGCCCTGCGCAAAAGCACCTGAGCCACAATCCTGCCACCCACCTCCACCCAACGTAGGAGCTGGCTTGCCAGCGAAGAGGCCCGCAATCCCAACGCCAGACCCCAGGCCCCTTTCGCCGGCAAGCCGGCTCCTGCACAGCGCTTGCCCATGGGCGATCTACGACTTTGGTACTGCTTTTGCTGTCGATGGTCGCATTCACAAAAGGCCCTGCCCTGGCATGTAATGGGCCTATAACAAAAAGGATAAAAACCTTATGCCCCGTGCCTTAGAGACCCTGGCCGCGCTAACCCTGAGCCTGGCCCTGGGCGCCGCCCATGCCGCTGCCCCGCTGTTTTCCGCCGAGGGCTATCGCACCAGCCTGTACCGCAGCCCGACCCCGCTGCAGATCGACCAGGGCCGGATCATCGACACCCCGGGCCTGCAAGAGCTGCTCAAGGAGCAACCGGCGCCCCTGCTGATCGACGTCTACCGTCGGCAATGGCTGCAGGGCCGCTTCATCGACAGCGAGCCCCACGCCAACCTCCCCGGCAGCCACTGGCTGGCCAACACCGGCGACGGCGAACTGGGCCCCGAGTGGCAGGCCTATTTCGCCGGCAACCTGCAACGGCTGAGCCACGCCGACCCGCAGCGCGCCCTGGTGTTCTATTGCCGTGCCGATTGCTGGCTGAGCTGGAACGCGGTAAAACGCGCGGCAGCCCTGGGCTATAAGAATATCTACTGGTACCGCGACGGCCTGGATGCCTGGGAGGCCGCTGGCCTGCCCGTGGAGGCAGCCCGGCCGCAACCCTTTCCCTGAGCGCCGCAGCACGGCGTTGCCGCCCCCATAACCACAATAACGAGGTGAAAGGCCATGTATAAAATTCTGATAGCCGACGATCACCCACTGTTTCGCGAAGCCATCCACAACGTCATCAGCGACGGATTTCCCGGCAGCGAGGTGATGGAAACCGCCGACCTGGACAGCGCCCTGGCCCTGACCCAGGAACACGACGACCTCGACCTGATCCTGCTGGACCTGAACATGCCCGGCATGCACGGCCTCAACGGCCTGATCACCCTGCGCAACGAAGCGCCAACCATTCCGGTGGTGATCGTTTCCGCCGAGCAGGACAAGCAGATCGTGCTCCAGGCCATCACCTACGGCGCCGTCGGCTTCATCACCAAATCCTCGGCGCGCTCGCAGATGACCGAGGCCATCGAACAGATCCTCAACGGCAACGTGTACCTGCCGCCGGACATCATCCGCACCCAGAAAAGCCCGCCGGGGCGGCGCAGCAGCGAGACCCCGAGCTTCCCCCCGGAACTGCTCCAGGCCCTGACCCGCAAACAGCTGTTGGTGCTGGAACGCATGACCAAGGGCGAATCCAACAAGCAGATCGCCTACACCCTGGACATTGCCGAAACCACGGTAAAGGCCCACGTCTCGGCGATTTTGCGCAAGCTCAACGTGCACAACCGGGTGCAAGCGATCCTCAGTGCCGGGGACATCGATTTCGGTGCCTACCTGCGCCGCTAACCCTCTGTAGCCGCTGCCGAGCCTTCGGCGAGGCTGCGACAAGGGCCGAAGGCCCTTCAGCGATCCGAAGACCGGCGCATTCATTGCGACCAACCCCAGGGCGCTGAATCGAGCCACGCGAGTTGTTCTGATAGACCGCGTTGCCAGGGTTGGCGTCTCCTGCGGAGCCGGGCGCAGCCTGCGGCAGCGGCTACACGAAGCCTTCTGCGCCCTGCAAATCCTGCAAATCCTGCAATTCCTACAATTCCTGCAATTCCTGCAAACCCTGTAGCCGCTGCCGAGCCTTTGGCGAGGCTGCGACAAGGGCCGAAGGCCCTTCCAGCGATCCGAAGCCCCACGCGTTCATCGCAACCAACCCCAGGGCGCTGAATCGAACCATGCGGGTTGTTCTGCTAGACCGCGCTGGCAAGGTTGGCGTCTCCTGCGGAGCCGGGCGCAGCCTGCGGCAGCGGCTACACGAAGCCTTCTGCGCCCGCCCTGCAAATCCTGCAATTCCTGTAGCCGCTGCCGAGCCTTTGGCGAGGCTGCGACAAGGGCCGAAGGCCCTTCCAGTGACCCGAAGACCGGCGCATTCATTGCGACCAACCCCAGGGCGCTGAATCGAGCCACGCGGGTTGTTCTGATAGACCGCGCTGGCAGGGTTGGCGTCTCCTACGGAGCCGGACGCAGCCTGCGGCAGCGGCTACACGGGGGGCGTCAGCAGGTGGCTGATGGCGGTCTTGAGTTTCATCGGGCGCACGGGTTTGTGCATCAGGGTGTGGCCCAGTTCGCGCAGTTGCTGTTTGAGCTCGTTGCTGTAGTTGGCGGTGATCATCATCGCCGGGATCGCCAGGGCGCGACGGGCGTTGATTCGCGCTACCGCATCGATGCCGTTCTGTTGCTGGTCCAGGTGGTAGTCGGCAATCAGCAGGTCGGCCTCGGCGCGGTAGTCGTCCACCTGGCGCGCCAGGTCTTCTTCGGACAAGGCGGTGATCACCTGGCAGCCCCAGCCTTCTAGCAAGGTGCGCATGCCGGCGCAGATCGCCGCGTCGTTATCCAGCACCCAGATCCGCGCCCCCTGCAAACGCTCCAGCAGGGCGTCGCCCAGCTCCGGGCGCGGCGCTGGCAAGGGCGCGCTGGCGCTGATCGGCACTTGCACGCTGAACACCGAACCGCGCCCCGGCCAGGAGCGCACGCCAATGCGGTGCCCGAGAATCCCGGCAATCTTCTCGACGATGGCCAGCCCCAGGCCCAGGCCGCGATCCTGGTCCGGGCGCTGTTCTTCGCCACGCTTGAACTCCTGGAAGATTTCCTCCAGGCGTTCGGCGGCGATACCCATGCCGCTGTCCCAGACTTGGATCGACAACCAGCGCCCCTGGCGCCGACAGCCCAGCACCACCCGGCCCTGGCGGGTGTAGCGGATGGCATTGCTCAACAGGTTGCGCAGAATCCGCGCCAGCAGCTGGATGTCGCTGCGCACCAGCGCCGAGCAGGCCACGAAGTGCAGTTCCAGGCCTTCGCTGCGGGCCACCTGGGCGTACTCGGCGGCGAGGTTTTCCAGCAGCTCGCTCAGGGCGAAAGGCGCGATGTCGGCCTTGATCACCCCGGCATCGAGCTTGGAAATGTCCACCAGGGTACCCAGCAGGTTTTCCACGTCTTCCAGGGAGTTGCTGACATTGCGCACCAGGGCGCTGCTGGCCTGGGGATCGCGACGCTCCAGCAAGGCGCTGGTGAACAGCCGCGCGGCGTTCAGGGGTTGCAGCAGGTCATGGCTGACCGCGGCGAGGAACTTGGTCTTCGACAGGTTGGCCCGTTCGGCCTCGGCCTTGGCCTCGCGCAGCCGCGATTCAACCCGGCTGCGCTCTTCGATCTCGCGCAGCAGCTGCTGGTTGAGGGTGGTCAGCTCGGCGGTGCGTTCGCGCACCCGCAGCTCCAGGTTCTGGTAGGCCTGATGCAGGGCCTCGGCGGTGCGCCGGCGCTCGGTGATGTCGCGGATCAGCACGAAGATCCCCACCACCTCGCCATTGGCCAGGCGGTTGGGCACGTAGGAGCGCAGCATGTAGCGCTCCTGATTGTTGATGTTGGTCTCGGCGAATTCGAAGGTCACGCTCTCCCCGGCCAGGGCCCGTTCCACATAGCTTTCCAGGCGCTGGTAGTGCTGCTCGCTGTGCACCTCGCGCAGGCTCTGGCCGAGCATCACGCCGCGGGGCCAGCAGTACCATTCCTCGTAGACCTTGTTGGTGAACTCGTACACCAGGTCGGCATTGAGGTAGGCGATCAGCGCCGGCACATGGTCGGTGATCAGGCGGATCCAGCGTTCGCTTTCGCTCAGGGCCTCGGCGTGCTGGTAGCGCTCGGTGATGTCGGTGAAAGTGTTGACGAAACCACCGGTAGGCAGCGGATGGGTGCGGATCTCCAGCACCCGGCCATCGCTCAGGCGCTGCTCGCATTCGTGGATCGGCCGGCCGTTGGCGTCGCGGCTGTCGGGGCTCAGCAGGCGCAGTTCGCTGTCGCCGATGACCTCGGCAAACAAGCGATGCGCGGCCACCGGGGCCAGCCCGCTGAGTTCCAGGAAGCGCCGGTTCCACAACTCCAGCACGCCCTCGGCGCTGACCATGGCCACGCCCTGGGACAGGTTGTCCACCGCCCGTTGCAGCAGGTGGGACTTTTGCGCCACCGCCTGTTCCCGGCGCAGGGTTTCGCTGTGCTTGACCTCGGTGATATCGGTGAACAGGATCACCCGCCCGCCTTCCCGGGTCGGCCGCTCGCTGACCTGCAGCCAGCGGCCGTTATGCAGGCGATACAGCAACTGCTCGTCACCGCCACTGCGCGGTTCTTCGCTGAACAACCCGGTGCTGGTCAGCAACCTGCGCACTTCCGAGAGGCGCATGCCGGCCATGATCCGCACCCGGCTGTGGCTCCAGAAGGCACGGAAGCGGCTGTTGAACAGGACGATGCGCTGCTCCTGGTCGAACAGCACGAAGGCGTCGGAAATGCTCTCGATGGCGTCGATCAGGTGCTGGTGCGCCGTCTCGGCCCGCAGCCGCGCTTCGCTGAGCAAATGGTTGCCGGCCTTGAGCTCGGCCATGGCCTGGTTCAGGGCGTCGGTGCGTTCGCGCACCTGCTCGGCCAGCACCACCGAATGCTGGAACGCCGCATAGGGGTCATTGCCCCGGGTGATGCCGGATTCGACCCGTTCGATCAGCGCCTCGTTGATCCGCCGCAGCTTGCGGTTCTCGCGCTGCAGGTCATCGAGCTGCGCTTGCAGCTCAGCGGCGGGCCGGAGTTCGACTGCGGGCAATGGCGACCCCGGTGAAGGTCTGGTTGATGTGCATGCCATTGAACTGTTCTCCGTAGGTGTTGAAACCCATCACCCGCTGTTCCCGCAAAAAGGCCCCGATCTGCTCCAGGCTGCCCTGCCCCTCCAGCTCCAGGCGGCGCAAAAAGCAGTCGCAGCCAATGGTCAGCAACAACCCGCCGAGGCGCTGCTGCAAGCCGTCGAACAGCTGTTGCAGGTTGGGCAGCAAGGGGCCGGGGGTCATGGCGGTGAGGACGATGCCGTTTTCCACCGCGCAGTAGAAACTCAGGCTCAGGTCCGGGTGCACCTGCTGCACCGCGCGCACGTAATAGTGCTGGTTGATGCGCACCGCCAGGGGGTGGGCGGCGAACACCCGGTGGTCGAGCTGCGCCAGGGGCACGCCGATCAGCCGCGCGTACTCCTCGGCGGCGGGCTCGGCGTTCAGTTCATAGACCCGGCGCAAGGTACTGTCGGCACCGGTGACCACCAGTTTTTCTTCCCGGGGCTGGATGTGGTGGGTGGTGAACACCTCGAAATCCAGCCAGGTGTTGACCAGCACCACCACCGCCGCGCCGCTGTGGAACTCGCCGCCGTAATACACGTGGGTGTGGGTCAGGTAGTTGTCATCGCCGGCCGAACCGCCGAAATGCGGAATGTCCCCCAGGGCCGCGCTGAGGGCGGCCAGGACCATTTCCTCGCGGCTCGACAGGCCGTCCAGCAGGGTCAGGGCGAAGCTGTTGCCCTTGATCGGCGCCAGGGTGTTGCTGCGGCAGCGGCCCACCAGGCGTTCGACCATCTGCTGGGCGTCGATCAGGCTGAAGTGCTCCATCTGGTCGATCAGTTCGGCGGCGATGGAAAAGTGCCGGTGATCGAAGCCGATGGCGGTCACGCAATTGCGCCCGTAGCCCAGGGGGGTGATTTCCCCGGCGCTGGTGCAGCCCACCAGGGGGATGCCGCCAAAGCTCTGTTGCAGGGCCGGGCCGAGGGTTTGCAGGGGGTATTCGGCGGAACAGAAGAACAGCACGAAGCCCAGGTGCGGATGCAGCAACTGGCTGGCCAGGTCCTGGGCCACCTGCTGCGGATCGACGGCCTGGGACATGGCGCTGACCACGCCCTCGCTCTGGGCTTGCTGCATCGTCGCCTCCGGCGCGGGTTGTCTGAGCAATGAGTGTACGAAGCCGGCCCCGGGGCACGAATGCTACTTGGGTAGCGGGTAGCCGGTTCCATGGGTGTAGGCGCTGGCTTGCCAGCGAAGGCGTCGGCCGGTTTGGTGCAGGGCTGGCGGGCCTCTTCGCCGGCAAGCCGGCTCCTACGGGAAATGCACCAATGCGCAAAACAGGCGGGGAATGCGGGGCGCCGGCCCGGGCGCGATGCGCACGCCAGGGCCGGCGCTGGGGTTACCAGGTCAGTACGGCACCCACGGCGAAGGTGTCGGTGTTTTCGTTCTGCGCGGTGGTGTGGTGGCCGTCGATCTCGAACTGGTTGTACTCGGCCACCAGCTTGAGGTTGTCGTTGATGTCGTGGAACAGCGCCACGCCCCGGGTCTGGTAGTCGGCGCCGCTGCCGACCACGCCGTTGCCGTCGTCACGGGTCTTGCCGTAGGACAGCGCCAGGCGGTTCTTGCCCACCTTGTACGAGCCCTGCAGCAGGTAGCCCTTGCTGTCGACATTGCGCAGGGTGGCCTCGCCGGCATTGTTGGTGAAGAACGGGTTGATGCCCTTGGCCTGGAACCCGGAACCGGTCAGGGACAACCCGCCCATCTTGGCCTGCAGGCCATAGCCCAGGCCTTTGGAAGTCACTGACTGCACGCTGGGGTCGGTGTTGTCGGAGGTCTGGTAGCTGCCGTTGAGCCAGCTGTAGAACTTGGCCCCGCCCAGGTCGAACTGGTAGGTGATCTCGCTCTCGGTGCGCGGGTTCTTCTGGTAGGCCTTGCCCAGGGCGCTGCTGTCGTTGGTGTCCACCGGGTCGAGGATGCCCACCGCCACCCGCAGGCCGTCCATCACCGGGCTGCGGTAAGTGATCTGCGACGACGGAAAGGGATAGGGATAACCGCTGCCGATGTTGCCGAACGACACCCCGCCGCCGTCCACCAGCCCCAGGCTGTCGCTGACCTGGCCGTACCCGGCGAGCATTTCATCGAGCAGGATGTTGGAACGGGCGAACAGGCCGAAGTCCTTGCCGATCAGCACCTCGCCCCACTCCGGGTTGGCCACGGTGCCGTAGAACTGGCGCACGTCGATGGCGGTGTCGGTGCCGTTGGTCTCGCTGTCGTTGATGGTCACCCAGAACGAGGCCCGGGCGCCGAGCTTGAGGTCGTCCACCTGCTTGCCCATGTTGAAGCCCAGGTAGTTGGGCAGAAAGCCCATCTTCACCCGCGCCTGCCGGCGGTCGTACTGGTCGCCGGCGCGGTCGACCTTGCTGTTGACGTAGAAGGCGTTGATGTAGCCGTCGGTGGAAAAGGTCGTCTGGTCCTTGTCGTACAGCATGATCTCGGCTTCGGCGACAGTGCCCAGGCCAAGGGTCGACAGGCCGACAAGCAGGGCCGGAATCAGAGGGTACTGGCAGTTCTTATTGTTATGCATGGCGCGCTCCGCAAACGGGGGACGAAATGTCGGAGGCGATTATCGAAACGCGCCAAGGCCGCCCATAGGCTGCCTTGGGGGCAAGTTCACGGTGCTTTGGAGGGGCTGGCAGGGAGCGGCAAATCCGATCCACGACCGGCCCGCTACCGGGCCCACTACCGGGAGTAGCACCAAGGGTTTATCGACCCCGGTGCCAAGGGATAAGGCCTTAAGCCTCGGCCGCCAAAGCGCGCAGTCGCGCCAGTTCGGCAACGGCCAGGGGAATGCCGTGCTCCAGCGATTTGGCCCGGGTGCGGTAGCGCCGGTCGCCGGGCATGCGCTCCAGGCCCGCGGCCTGCATCTGCCGCACCAGCTCGCCGCTGCGCTGGGCAAAACGCCCGCCACCCAGGTGGCTGGGGTCGATGACGATCAGCAGTTGCCCGGTCCAGGGCGTTTGCGCCCCGGGGTGTTGCGACCAGTCGAACTCGAAGGAGAAGTTGCCACCGGTCAGCGCCGCCGCCAGCAGCTCCACCATCATCGACAGCGCCGAGCCCTTGTGCCCGCCAAAGGGCAGCAAGGCGCCGCCGTCGAGAATCGCTGCCGGGTCGCAAGTGGGCTGGCCATCGCGATCCACCCCCATGCCCGGCGGCAGCTGCTGGCCCTGGCGCTTGGCGATCTGCACATCGCCGTGGGCGATGGCGCTGGTGGCCAGGTCGAAGACGATGGGCTCGGCGCCCTCGCGGGGTGCGGCAAAGGCAATCGGGTTGGTGCCGAACAGCGGGCGCTGGGCGCCGTGGGGCACCACGCAGGTCATGCTGTTGACCAGGCTCAGGGCCACCAGGCCTTCTTCGGCGAAGGGCTCGACATCCGGCCACAGGGCGGCGAAGTGATGGGAATTGCGAATCGCCAGGACCGCGATCCCGGCGCTGCGAGCCTTGCTCAACAGCAGCTCGCGGGCCGCCGCCAGGGCCGGCTGGGCAAAGCCGCCGCCGGCGTCCACCGCCACCACGCCGGGGGCCACATCCTCCACTTGCGGCAGCGCCTGCCCATTCACCCAGCCACTGGCCAGGGACGACAGGTAACCGGGAATGCGGAACACCCCGTGGCTGTGGGAACCGTCGCGCTCGGCGCGGGCGCAGTTGTCGGCCAGCACCCGGGCCACTTCGGCAGAGGTGCCGTGGCGAAGAAAAATGCGTTGCAGCAAGTCGGTCAAGGCCGGCAGGTCGAGGTGCTCGACGGGTGCCTGCGCCAGGGTCGCCTGGTTCGCTTCGGTCATTGCAGCTCCATTGGAATTGTTATTGGAAGGTGCCTGACTATCGCGTCACGCCAGTTAACTGTCAAATGTTGACTTCATGACAGAAAACATTCATTTTCCATTGTCAACGGCCCACAAGAATGAAAACAACCATGAGCCAACCCATCAAGCAACGCCTTGAAAGCAGCCTGTCCAGCGCCACCGCGTCGGGCCGGGCGATTGCCAGCTACATGCTGGCCAACCTCTACGAGCTGCCCTTCCAGACCGCCGCCGACATCGCCGAAAAACTCGGCGTCAGCGAATCCAGCGTCGGCCGCTTCTGCCGCGCCATCGGCTACAGCCATTTCAAGGATCTGAAAAACGACCTGAAGAACGACCTCGGCGAAGGCCCGTGGCTGGTGGGCGACCGCCTGCAGGAATTTCGCCAGCAGCCCAACCCGGCGGCCCAGGGCCTGCCGCGCAGCTTCGAGCTGGAAGTCGGCGCGCTGGTCAAGGTCTACGAATACAGCCTGACCCCGGCCTGGCAGACCGTGGTCCAGCGCCTGGCCAGCCGGCGCCGGGTGTACGTGGCGGGGTTCCAGACCGAGCGCGGCATCGCTGCCTCCATGGTCCACCTGCTGCAATACCTGCGCGACGGCGTGCACCTGGTGGACGGCGCCGCCGGGCATTTCGCCGACGTACTGCTGAGCCCCGCCGAGGACTGCGCCCTGGTGGTGTTCGAGGCCCGGCGCTACTCGCGCCACGCCCTGACCCTGTGCCACAAGGCCCGCGAGGCCGGGATTCCGGTGACCCTGGTCACCGACACCTTCTGCGACTGGGCCGAGCAGAACGCCGACGAGGTGTTCCGCGTGCCCACTGAATTCAACCTGTTCTGGGAATCCACCGCGGCCATGCTGTCGCTGGTGCACCTGTTGGTCAACGAGGTGTGCAAGCACCTGGGACCCGAGGTGGAAAAACGCCTGGAAGCCACCGCTGCCCTGCATAACGAGTTTGTTGGCTACACATCGTCCGCCCGACCAAAACAATAAATAACCGAGGTGCTCCATGAACAACGTCCTCCGCTTCGCCGGCGCTTGCGCCCTGGTCATCGCCGCCTCCACGGCCCAGGCCGAAACCCTGAAGATCGCCACCGAAGGCGCCTACCCGCCCTTCAACTACGTGGACTCCAACAACCAGCTGCACGGCTTCGACGTGGACATCGCCAACGCCCTGTGCAAGCAGATGCAGGTCGAGTGCCAGATCGTCGCCCAGGACTGGGAAGGCATCATCCCGGCGCTGCTGGCGAAGAAATACGACGCCGTGGTGGCCTCGATGATCGCCACCGACGAACGCAAGAAGAAGATCGCCTTCAGCAACCACTACTACCGCACCCCGCTGTCGGTGGCGGTGCCCAAGGACTCGGACATCACCGACGCCCAGACCAACTTCAAGGGCCGCACCGTGGGCGCCCAGGCCTCCTCGACCCAGGCCATCTACGCCGAGGACCACTACGGCCCGGCCGGTGCCGACGTGAAGTTCTACCCGACCCTGGACGAAGCCAACAGCGACCTGGCCGCCGGGCGCGTGGACGGGGTGATCGCCGACAAGTTCCCGCTGCTGGCCTGGGCTGAAAGCACCGGCAAGGATTGCTGCAAGATCATCGGCGACGTCAACGGCACCACCGCCGACGCCTCGATCGCCGTACGCAAGGAAGACAACGCCCTGCGCGAGCGCCTGAACAAGGCCCTGGACGAGATCGTTGCCGACGGCACCTACAAGAAAATTTCCAGCCGCTACTTCGCCTTCGACATCTACTGACCGTCCGCCTTTGCCGCTGCCCTTGCCCCGCGTTCCCCCGAGCGCGGCGGCGCCCTGCACGGTTCAATTTTCCAGAGGGTTCGCGCATGTTCGAACAGCTGTCACTCCTGTCCTTTGCCAGCGGCGGCTGGGGCTCGGCCCTGCTTGCCGGGGCCCTGGTGACCATCGCCCTGGCACTGGCCTGCGTGCCCATCGGCCTGCCCCTGGGCCTGGCCGTGGCCCTGGCCGCGCGCTCGAAAAACCGCTGGGCGCGGGCGTGGGCCACGACCTTTTCCACGGTGTTTCGCGGCCTGCCGGAGCTCTTGACCCTGCTGATCATCTACTACGGCTGCCAGATTGCCGCGCAGAAGACCCTCGGCGCCCTGGGCTACCCCGGTGAAGTGGCGATCAACACCTTCGTCGCCGCGATGATCGCCTTCAGCCTGGTGTTCGCCGCCTTCTCCAGCGAGATCTGGCTGGCGGCGTTCAAGACCCTGCCCAAGGGCCAGTACGAAGCCGCCCGCGCCCTGAGCCTGTCGCGGCGCACCACCTTCAACCGGGTGCTGCTGCCGCAACTGACGCGCATTGCCCTGCCGGGGCTGTCCAACAACTGGCTGTCGCTGCTCAAGGACACCTCGCTGGTGTCGACCATTTCCCTGGTGGACCTGATGCGCCAGACCAACCTCGCGGTCAGCGTGACCAAGGAACCCATGCTGTTCTACAGCGTGGCCTGCTTTGGCTACCTGTTCTTCTCGGCGCTGTCGGGGCACCTGTTCAGCTTTCTTGAACGGCGCTTCAACCGTGCGCAACGGAGCCTGCAACCATGAGCCTGGATGACCTGCTGAACCTGTTCCTCAACCAGGAACTGCTGGAACGCTACGGCCCGCGCTTTATCGACGGCCTGCTGGTGACCGCCAAGCTGGTGGCGATTTCCTTCAGCCTGGGCGCCGTGCTCGGCCTGCTGATCGCCCTCGGGCGGCTGTCCAGCAATCGTTTCCTGCGGCGCTTCACCGGGGCTTATGTGTACTTCTTCCGCGGCTCGCCGCTGCTGGCCCAGCTGTTCATGCTGTATTACGGCCTGGGCTCGTTCAAAGGCTTCTGGCAGGACGTGGGCCTGTGGTGGTTCTTCCGCGACGCGTGGTTCTGCACCCTGCTGGCCTTCACCCTGAACACCGCCGCCTACCAGGCGGAGATCCTGCGCGGCAGCCTGCTGGCCGTGGCCCAGGGCCAGCGCGAAGCCTGCAAGGCCCTGAGCCTGTCACGCTGGACCGCGTTTCGCAAAGTGATACTGCCGCAGTCGCTGCTGATCGCCATCGGGCCTCTGGGCAACGAGCTGATTTTGATGATCAAGGCCAGCGCCATCGCCTCCCTGGTGACCATCTACGACCTGATGGGGGTAACCAAGCTGGCCTTCTCCCGCAGCTTCGATTTCCAGATCTACCTGTGGGCCGCGGTGCTCTACCTGCTGATCGTCGAAATAGTGCGGCGCAGCCTCAAATACCTGGAAGGCCGCCTGGGCCGGCACCTGAACTGAACCCTTTAGCGGGCCGCCGCGCGGCCCCTGTCATAAGGACTGAAACATGCATTGCCAAACCCTCGTCCTGGGCGCCGGAATCGTCGGCGTCAGCAGCGCCCTGCACCTGCAGGCCCGCGGCCGCCACGTGGTCCTGCTGGACCGCCAGCCCCCGGGCAACGGCACCAGCCACGGCAACGCCGGGCTGATCGAACGCGCCAGCGTGATTCCCTACGCCTTCCCCCGGGAAGTGACCAAGCTGGTGCGCTACGGCCTCAACCAGCAATCGGACGTGCGCTACAGCCTGCGCCACCTGCCCAAGGCCGGCCCCTGGCTGCTGCAATACTGGCGCCACTCCTCGCCCAAGGGCCTGGCCGCCGCCACCCACGCCATGCTGCCGCTGATCGAACGCTGCGTGAGCGAACACCTGGCCCTGGCCCGCCCGGCCAACATGCTGCAACTGATCGCCGACGGCGGCTGGCTCGAAGCCTTCAACGACCCACAGGCCTTCGACTTCGCCCAACGCGCCGCCGCCGAACTGCGCGACTACGAGCTCAACTACCGGGTACTGGACCGCGCCGAATTGCTGGCCCTGGAACCCGGCCTGCACCCCGAAGTAGTAGGCGGCCTGCACTGGCTCGACCCCAAGACCGTCAGCGACCCCGGCGGCCTGACCCGCGGCTACGCCGAACTGTTCAAGCAGCGCGGCGGCCAATTCGTCATCGGTGATGCCCTGAGCCTGACCCAGATCGAAGGCGGCTGGCAGGTGCACAGCGAACTCGGCCCGATCACCGCCCAAGAAGTGGTGGTGGCGCTGGGCCCGCAAGCCAGCGGCATCTTCGAACCCCTGGGCTACCGCATTCCCCTGGCGATCAAGCGCGGCTACCACATGCACTACGCCGCCCTGCCCGGCACCCGCTTACAGCACCCGATCCTCGACCCGGTGGGCGGCTACGTCCTGGCGCCGATGGTGGGCGGTATCCGCCTGACCACCGGCATCGAATTCGCCGACCGCGACGACCCGATCAACGAAATCCAACTGCGCCGCTGCGAAGCCCTGGCCCGCCGCTTCTACCCCCTGGGCGAACGCCTCGACGCCGAACCCTGGCTGGGCCGCCGCCCATGCCTGCCGGACATGTGCCCAGTGATCGGCCCGGCCCCGCGCCACCCCGGCCTGTGGTTCAACTTCGGCCACGCCCACCACGGCCTGACCCTGGGCCCGGTGAGCGGCCAGCTGCTGGCACAGATGGTCACCGGCGAAACGCCCTTTACCGACCCCACCCCCTACCGCGCCGAGCGCTTCAACTGACCGACGGAGAACCGCCATGCAGACCCAGACCGCCCCGCTTCCCGCCGCCTCCCAAGCGCCCGTTCACCCCGCCGTCGATCCGCGTGAAGTGGTGATCGATATTGCCGGGCTGAACAAGTTCTACGGCGCCTTCCACGTCCTGCACGACATCGACCTCAAAGTGCGCCAGGGCGAACGCATCGTCCTCTGCGGGCCTTCCGGCTCGGGTAAATCCACCCTGATCCGCTGCATCAACCGCCTGGAGATTGCCGAAAAAGGCCAGATCCTGGTGGACCGCACCGACCTCTCGCAAAACACCCGCGAAGCCGCCCAGGTACGCAGCCAAGTGGGCATGGTGTTCCAGCACTTCAACCTGTTCCCGCACATGAGCGTGCTGGACAACTGCACCCTGGCACCGATGACCGTGCGCGGGTTATCGCGGAAAAAGGCTGAAGAGTTGGCGCGAGGGTTTCTGGCCAAGGTGGGCATCGAGAACCAGGCGAATAAATACCCGAGCCAACTGTCCGGCGGGCAGCAACAGCGCGTGGCGATTGCCCGGGCGTTGTGCATGGAGCCGAAGATCATGCTGTTTGATGAACCGACTTCGGCGCTGGACCCGGAGATGGTGTGCGAAGTGCTGGACGTGATGGTCAAGCTGGCCGATAGCGGCATGACCATGCTCTGCGTAACCCACGAGATGTGCTTTGCCCGGCAGGTGGCTGGGCGGGTGCTGTTTTTGGATGGGGGGCGGATTGTGGAGGATGCGCCGCCGGAGGAGTTTTTTGGGGCGCCGAAGAGTGAGAGGGCTAAGGCGTTTCTTGCGCAGATTATGCATTGAGATTGGAGGGCAGATTCGTTGTTACGGATGTGGCGGCGCCCTGCAACGAGTCTGGTTGGAGTTCCACAGTAAGCCAGGACCTCAGCGAGCTTACTGTGGCGAGGGAGCTTGCTCCCGCTCGGCCGCGCAGCGGTCGTAAACCTGAGTTTGCGATCTTTTTGGTGTACATGCAGCATTAGCCTGTATTACTCACTCCTGTACTCCCAAACCATCCTCGCCCTCTGTAGTCGGGAACAGGCTTTTGTAGAATTCTCCGAATCAGGCAGACTTCCCTAGCTCTAACACGTGAAACTACTGTGGGAGTAAAGCGCAGGTTGAAACAGATGCTGCAATGTTCGAAATTAGCAACAACCGACCAAAATCGAACACTGGTTGGCAATGGCTCTTCTATTTTTCGGGCTACACAAACTAGGATTCCAAACAGAACTGCAAAAACGAGCACTCTAACTACAGCTCCTTAGATTCGTCAATCTTGTATTTCCGATTGTATTTTTTGATTTTAGTCGGTTAGATTACTTCAGAAAAATTGACACTAGCGAAATTTTACATCTATTTTCCAAAAAAACCTTGACAACAACCAGGACAACTCCGCCTACAGCCCTTCGAAAACTGCGGAGACATATACAAGGAGAAAAATATGGGACGAAAAATATTCGTAACCTACAAGTATGCTGACGAACTAGTCCATTCTATCGATACCAACAAGACAACAGCACGTAGTTACGTAGACAAGCTTCAAGAATTACTCAAAGACAAGGAACACATTAATAAGGGAGAAGAGGATGACGCCGATCTCAGTGAATTCAAAGATGACACGATCCAGACCAAATTAGGGGAGAAAATCTTCGACAGCTCCCTCACCATCATTATGGTATCCAAAGGAATGATTAATCCGAAGACTCCAGAGATTGATCAATGGATGCCTTGGGAAATATCGTATTCTCTAAGGAAAAAAAATCGTGGCGATAGAACATCCAAACCCAATGCGCTCTTGGCAATCACCCTACCTGACGAATCCGGCCTCTATAGTTACTATATCGACGACGAATCCTGTCCACACTGCAAATGCCGCACACTGAAGACACAAAAACTATTCAAGATCATGAAGGAGAACATGTTCAACATAAAGCAGCCCAAATATACGGACTGCCCCCACCACACTACCGGATCGAAAGTCCACCTAGGTCAATCTTCTTATATTTATTCAGTGAAATGGTCAGCATTTATCGCCAACCCCGAATACTACATTGACCTAGCCATAAAAATCGGCGACAACATTGACGAATACAACATTACAAAACTGCTTAAACCAGAAAACTAGCGCAAGATAATTTTTCGTAACTCCGCTTCTCCAGCCACTGATAGATATATATCTATTCATAAACTACGGAGACTCGAGAAGCCTTCATATCATAGGCAATAGACAGATGATCGTAATTCTGCATAACGAGGCATGCAAGGATGTTGCCCAGAGCATGCAAACTGATCTCGTTGACACCTTTCAAGACCACGTATCTGTAGCGCTTGCATTGGACTCTAATTCCAACGTTTGGCCAGGCGAAGTGGAATGGAATGACATGTTGATTGTCCTCTACGATGGAACTTCACTCCCGAGAGAGGCGAATGAGTATGTCAAAACATTTTTGGCTAAGCGGCCCGATACAGCATTGATTCTCCCTGTCGCCGTCGATGACAAGTTTCCTGTACCGCCCGGCGCAGCCTCTGCTTATAAAGCGCTGCCTTTTAACAACGACTCGCTCGGAACCGAAGGCCGACTGATACGCCGCGCCGGCGCCATGCTGGGCCTCCGTCTCCAAGGCCGTAATACAAAGGTTTTCATCTCATATCGAGCCATCGATGGATCACAAATCGCTGAACAGATCTATGACCACCTCCTAGCACTAGGACATAAGCCATGGCGTGATGAGGCTAAGGAACTGGATGGCAATACCAAAATTCTGCCAGGAGAACCCGTTCAACAAGAAATTGAAAAAGCCCTCGCCGATGCGAGCTTGGTACTGCTCGTCGATACGCCAGAGTCCTACAACTCGAAATGGATCAAAGAAGAAATCAACACCGCTGACGGCATGTTGATTCCCATCCTTCCCGTGGTATTCAGGCTGCAAGGAGATAAAAAGAAAGGGCCCCGATTCAGGACGTTGTTGCATCTACAGCGCTGGATCGACATGACATTTGCAGACGCGCCAAAGAAGACAACTCTATCAACTTCAGACTTGGAAAAGATCACATTAGAAATCGAAACCTACCTCTGCGATATTTTCATTAGAAAATGTCGCATACCCTTCCTCGTCGAGAAATGTTTTAGGGATGCAGGATACGACTGGCAAGCATTGAATCGTGCACTTCTTATGTTCAAGTCACACCGGAAATTTTCCTTACGTTTGAGTCGGACAGTCCACAGTCATTGCTCCATATTTGATCAAATTTATGATCCTGCCCGTATACGATTCAAGAGCTTCCTGCAGACACAACCGCATGCCCATCACGCTCTCTTCGTATATGACGGTGATCTTTGGCCCGAGGATGATCTTAAAGATTACTTGGATGACGACATGATCGTTCTACACCACCAGGAGCTGTCTGCACTCTTGACTTCAAATTTTACGAAACTGGGGGACGCATGAGCGAAATCGAGCCGCACAACGCAAAAATCGACGTGTCATTGGAGGGCTTGGAAGTCAGCCTCTCCGGGGCCATTCCAGAACGCGAAAAGTGGACTGAACGAGCAATGGATCGAGGAATTCTCGAGTTCGTAGCGCTCTTTAGCGGTTTAGTCTTCAAGTACGGGGGCAGAGTCATTCATGGTAGCCACCCAAGCTTCACGCCCATAATATTGAGGCAAGCTCGGTTGCACTCGACTAGGACCGACAGACCACCAGTGACGTTGGTAATGTCAGACCTGTGGTACGCCGATTACTCGGCTGACGAGATCCAATCAATGACTGACGTCGCAGAATTAATTGTGACCAAAAAAATAGGTAACGGCACTGATACTCATGCACAAACTAGAAATGACAGTTTGACCGCAATGCGCAAGGTACTCATTGCAGCTCAAAACATGATGGTTGCAGTTGGTGGAAAGATGCACGAAAAGGATGGAGTCAACCCTGGCGTGGCCGAAGAGATGGCTCTTGCTGAGAGGCAAAAAATTCCTCGATATCTGATCGGGGGCCTCGGAGGTTATTCACAAAAACTGGCGAAAGAGCTGACACCAATAGCCCTGAACAATGAGCTATCAATGAAGGAGAACATAGAGCTTTTCAGCACTAATGACGTTTCCTCCTGCGTCAACATCGTCTTTGAGAGCCTGTGTAAACACTACTGGGCCAATAAGTGTATCAGGTTACCTTCCATAAACCTCTCGGACACTCAAGAGCTTATTCATACAACTATCCCACAGAAGAGAAAAGTAACGCGCCCTCGCCGGCCATCACTTTAAGTGAAACACCCAAACACTCCGCCACTCATCCAGAGTCGTATAATTTAACAAAAAAACTCGAAGACCGAGATATTATGAGAATGTACTTTAACTCAAAATCAATCATTTGATTAACTTGCATCATTGCGATATCTCCACTCTGGAGCGAAAGCCGACTTTAGCAGCCGATTGCTTTCGTTCCACACCCCCTCCTCATAATGCGCCTGTAGCAACGACAGACTTTTAGTACCAATCGCGGCCACAGGTCCAACACACCAACTCAAAAACTCCCTCCAATCCACAGTTGCGTCACTCAAGTTCCGCCCCTATAGTTCGCCCTCGCGGCAAAATCCGCGAACGACCTTGGCCGGTCGAATTACAACGACGCATCAGCGTCCAAAACACCATCGCAGACGCTTTTTTTGTGCCTGCGATTCTGTGTTATGGCGGCTGTGTGCGGGACACCTTCGGGTGTGCCGGTGTCGTTGTAGCCGGTCGGCCAACCCTCGCACAGCTGCCACCCTCAATTTGCTTGGCCGCAAACGGTGGAAGCTCTACAACGAGTAACGACCATGGACGATCAATCGATTTCCCGCTTCTCCCCCGTCGACACCCACGACGCCAACCAAGCCGTTTTCTACCTCGACACCCAAGCCTCTCTCAGCGATCTGGCCAGCAGTGCGGCCCATCGTTTCACCGTGGTGCGGGATCTGATGGACACGCTGTCCACGCTTAACCTGAAAGACATTGCCGACTGCGATCTGACGCGGGTCACCCGAGGGGTGCATCTGCTCACCCGGGAAGGTTGCGCGGTGCTGGAGGTGATTCAGTGGCGAACAGCGCAAGAGGCTTGAACGCCATTGAACTCAACAAGCGCGTAAAACGCGCTTGGTTTTGGCCTTTGATCTTGCTTTGGCTTTTGATCTGCCTGCCCCTTCAGGAGGCCGAACGCAGGCGTTGCGTAGGGGGCAGCTCGGCATGGATGCCGAGCTAGCCGCCCCAGGCCATGAATGGCCTGGGGCGGCGTGCCCCCGAAGCAATGCCGGAGTGAGGGAACACCGAGCCTTAGAGAGGTGCCGGATGCGGGGGCAGGAGCGTTTTGCTTACTTTTGCGCTGTTCAAAAGTGAGTCGCCGTAAGGGCGAAAGCGCCAGTGGCCGTGACCGCAGCAACGGATTTGTACGCCAAGCGCCCCAAGTGCATTCGGTAAGAAGGTAACTCCGCGTCATCGTTGACGAACTTCGCTGACAGCCGGCATCTACGGGGAAATCGCTGATTTACAGCTGCCATTCGCAAGACCGCCTAGCAGGGCGATTGCAGTCAAGAACGCGAGCGCAGAAATATTTTAAAAGAAAGCTGCGACGAATGATGGCCAATCGCCCAGGAACTCGGCAAAATCCGCACACTCTTCAGGGTTTTCAAGGATTGATGTTGATGACATGGCCAGTCACTCTGCACCTCAGCGATACCACATACCCTCTCAGCGCAGCACAAAGAACCGCCTATAGCTTGGCCGCTGAATTGGCTATTCAGATCACTCCTGAGCC
The DNA here is from genome assembly GCF_058799535.1 of Pseudomonas sp. GW822-FHT06D10. Classification (NCBI taxonomy): domain Bacteria; kingdom Pseudomonadati; phylum Pseudomonadota; class Gammaproteobacteria; order Pseudomonadales; family Pseudomonadaceae; genus Pseudomonas; species Pseudomonas sp. GW822-FHT06D10. The sequence continues at coordinate 596,884 of NZ_JBXALN010000004.1, forward strand.
TGGTTTTATCAACCTCACGATCTACCCTTCCAGCGCCCAAACAGCCCTCTCTATTGATCACGCACGGGCGCTAGTTCTCCAGCATCTGAATGACTTTGCTTTACGTGACCACATCCATAGTGAAACGGCTGGATTGCGAGAAGTCTTGGCACGTGCCGCACTCACTGGATGTGGGTTGCCTCAATGACCTTGATAGCCACCGAAACCCAAGGTTATCGCCTCCTGCCATTTCGCTTCATGCGTATGAGTTCAGGGAATGAACGGGATATTTTGCTTACTTCTGAAACAGGCGAGTACCTCCATGTCACCGATCCACAACTTCGAGATCTAAGTTTTAAGCGCGTACAACCAGGAACCTCTCTATACAAGGATCTACTCGCTCGTCATTTTATTTACGAGCCAGATCAACACGATCCAATTCCGGAGATGGCGGCGCAGTACCGCAGTCGGAAAGACTTCCTCCTGCAAGGTCCTGCATTACACCTGTTTGTGGTGACTCTGCGTTGCAACCATACATGTCAGTATTGCCAAGTATCACGTGCACCTTTAGGTGGCTCTGGACATGACCTTTCCGAAGCAGATGCACGTGCTGCCGTAGACCGCATGTTCGAGTCGAACGCTCGAGCCCTCACGGTAGAGTTCCAAGGTGGCGAACCTCTATTGGCCTTTGAACGCGTCCGCCAGATCATCGAATGGATAGTGGAACGGAACGTCGTGGAACAGCGCGATATCCAATTCGTCATCACAACCACACTCCATCACTTGACCGAAGAAGTTCTCGTCTTCGCCAAGAAGCATCACATCCAGTTTTCTACTTCGCTCGATGGACCGGCGTCATTACACAACGCTAACCGCCCCACTCCCTCCCGAGACTCTTATGAACGAACCCTCGACGGCATTCGTCGCGTCCGCGAATACCTAGGCCATGAAGCTGTCTCGGCTCTAACGACGTTAACAGCGAGGAGCCTTGAGCAACCAAGAGCGATCATCGACGAGTATGTAGCCCAGGGGTTTTCCAGTATCTCCCTTCGCCCCTTAAGCCCCTACGGTTTCGCCTCGAAGGGTGCACAACGGCTGGACTACTCGATGGAACGTTATTTGGCGTTCTACAAGGAAGCGCTGGCTTACCTGCTGGAAATCAATCAACAAGGTGTGTACTTATCAGAGAGCTACGCAAGTCTACTGTTAAAGAACATCCTGACGCCTTTCTCATCTGGCTATGTCGATCTGCGCTCACCTGCCGGTGCCGGCACCGCAGCCTTGGTTTATAACTACGATGGCTACGTATACCCATCTGACGAAGCAAGAATGCTGCTGGAAATGGGCGAGGATGGTTTGCGTTTAGGCAGCGTGCATCAGCCGTTAGCCGAGCTACTACGCTCACCAGTCATGGAAGCATTGCTAGCAAGTGGTGTTGCCGAAACACTACCGGGCTGCGTGGATTGCGCACTCGTCCCCTATTGCGGCGCCGACCCTGTGGAACACTTCGCACGCCAAGGCGATCCGATTGGTCACCGTGCCTTCAGTAGCTTCTGTAAGAAAAATCTAGGACTACTTCAACATCTATTCGAACTATTGAGAGATGGCGGCGATGATATCCAACGCGTCTTGCTTTCCTGGCTAAATCGTCGCGCCTACTCCGAAGTCCTCTTCCCTGGGTATCGAGGGTAGGAACGATGCTAAGAAAAGATACCCATTTCGAGATCCAGCATCTAATTGAACCTAAGCTGTTGAAGGTCGTCACCGTGGACGAACTCATTGAACAAGGCGTATCTATCTGCGCTGGGGACGTGAGCTTCGACGATCTAATACTGTGGCTGCCAGATGCCGAGCTTCAACATAACCCGCGCTTACTATCACTACCCGTTGGAGGCTTCCTTACTCCGGAACAACTTAGCGGGAATGCAGAGGTAGGCAAGCTGCACCTTCACTCCCCAAAAGATCCAGATGTCGTTCGCCCTGGTGACGTAATTGCTATAACACCTGGAAGCCCGATCGTCCGAGTTCTCTATCGACGCGGCTCCGACAGTAACCTGCTGTTCATGACTGATCGTTGCAACAGCCTCTGCTTGATGTGTTCCCAACCACCTAAGGATATTGATGATCGTTGGCACATTGAGGAGAACCTTCGTCTGATCGATCTAATGGATCCTGGTGAGGAGAACCTAGGCATCAGCGGCGGGGAGCCCACGCTCTACCGCGACGGTTTGTTGGAAATCTTAGCCAAATGCAAAACTGTGCTTCGACAAAAGTCTATTCATGTATTGAGTAATGGCCGACTGTTCAAGGATCCGAGTTGGATAGAGTCACTTGCTCATATCCAACATCCGCAACTAAGTTGGGGCATCCCGCTGTATGCCGACAACGCAAGAGATCATGACCACGTAGTGCAGGCACCAGGGGCCTTTAGCGAAACACTCCAAGGGCTGTACAACCTTGCTCGAGCCAACCAGATCATCGAGATTCGCGTCGTCCTCAACCGACTGACCACGCCACGACTTCCAGAGCTCGCTCACTACATTTTCCGTAATTTGCCCTTCGTACGACATATTGCACTGATGGGTATAGAGAGTACTGGCTTAGCCCGAAAGCACTATGAGGAGCTGTGGATTGATCCTCTGGATTACCAAGAGTCGCTAAGTCAGGCCATCTACTTTCTGCACAACCGAGGGTTGCCGGTCTCAATCTATAACCTCCCTCTGTGCCTGGTACCCGCGCATCTCTCACGCTTTGCACGCCAGAGCATCTCAGATTGGAAGAATCTGTTCATCGACACCTGCCAACAATGCGCCGCAGCTCATCAATGCTCGGGCTTTTTCAAATCTCATACCGCGCGCTGGCAAAGCCGTGGGATAAAACAACTATCAACTGAGGCATTCAATGCCTACGCAAGGAGCGCACATTGAAACTGCTTGATCGCTGGAAAATCCTGATTGGGGGCATGACCCTGTTGCCGGTCGCGAGTATCAACCTTGCCCAGGCCAACCCAATGCCACTTGCCGATACAAATTGGGAGCCACGGGAGAAGAGTCAGCCCCCAGTCTTTGCCGACACGCTCAATGCCCCTGATGCGACCAATATGTACGCAGCTCACCGCTCGCATAGTTCACACCGCTCGCACAGCTCCCATAGCTCTCATTACAGTGGATCAAGTGGCTATAGCGCGCCTCGCTACTACACCCCTCCTGCCACGAGCACTCGCAGCTACAACACACCAAGCAGCTCGAATTACGGCTCAAGCAGCTCTTCCGGCTCATCAACCAGCAGCTCTTTTTACCAATCATCTGGTACATCGACAGGCTCGACCTCAACGACTACGCGAACACGACCTAGCGAAGTACAGAAAAGCAACCTGGTCATACGAGTGCAAACGGCCTTAATGGTGCGCAGGTACTACCAAGGAGCAATCGATGGCGTGATGGGCAAAGGGACTCGAGGAGCGCTAATGTCGTTTCAAACGGACAACGGCCTGACCGTGAACGGGCAGATGGACACACCAACATTAAACGCATTGGGCATTCGTATTCCTTAGGTGCCAGCAGTGCGGCCCATCGTTTCACCGTGGTGCGGGATCTGATGGACACGCTGTCCACGCTTAACCTGAAAGACATTGCCGACTGCGATCTGACGCGGGTCACCCGTGGGGTGCATCTGCTCACCAGGGAGGGTTGCGCGGTGCTGGAGGTGATTCAGTGGCGAACAGCGCAAGAGCCCTGAACGCCATTGAATTCAATAAGCGCGTAAAACGCGCTTGGCTTTGCCCCGGCCTTTGATCTTGCTTTGGCTTTTGATCTTGCTCTTGATCTGCCTGCCCCCTCCAGAAGGCCGAACGCAGGCGTTGCGCAGGGGGCAGCTCGGCATGGATGCCGAGCTAGCCGCCATCAGGCCATGGATGGCCTGTGGCGGCGGGCCCCCGGAGCAATGCCGGAGAGAGGGAACGCCGAGCCTAGGCGAGGCGCCGGATGCGGGGGCAGGAGGCCTTTGGTTACTTTGGGTTGGCCGGCATTCCGGATCTCCAAAGTGACCCGCTGTAAGAGCGGAACCCTAAGCAGCCGTGACCGCAGCAACGGATATGTCCACAGAACCGTATGCAGCCAGGTGAAAAGCATCAGCAGGTTTGGCGAGGACTGCGTCCTCGCTGCGCTCGACAGCGGCTACAGGTTTCGATGGTCAGGGCCATCAGGAAACTGCTTACTTTGGCGCTCTTCAAAAGTGAGTCGCTGTAAGAGCGAAACCCTAAGCAGCCGTGACCGCAGCAACGGATATGTACGCAGAACCGTATGCAGCCAGGTGAAAAGCATCGGCAGGTTTGGCGAGGACTGCGTCCTCGTGCGCAGCCTCGCTGCGCTCGACAGCGGCTACAGGTTTTGGTCTGGCCCCTCAGCCTTCGCCACAGGGGTTGTGGCCTGCCAATTGGTGGGGGCTGCCACAGGAAAGACTCCAGCCTCAGCGGCCGTAGCCCGCTTTTCATCCAATGGCCCGAGCCAACCGCAGCGCCACACTCGCCGCCCGCTCGGCACTGAGCACATTGGTGAACCCCATCACCAACCCCTGCCTAACCCCATCCCCCAGATACCACTGCGACAACGGCTCCACCGCAATCCCCACCTCCCGCGCCCGCTGGGCAATCTGCACATCGTCCCCCTCCCCCAGCCCAGCCACCACATGCATGCCCCCGGCCTGCGGGTCCATCTGCAAACGCCCACCCAACGCCTGGTGCAACGCCTCCACCAGCCACTGCCGCCGACGCGCATACAGGCCGCGCATTTTGTTCAGGTGCCGGGCAAAGTGCCCCTCGTTGAGAAAGGCCGCGACGGTCGCCTGCTGCAGGTGCGGGCAGTGGTTGTGCAAACGATCCGCCTGACGGGCGAACGCTGGGGTCTGTTCGGTGGGCACCACCAGGTAGGCCAGGCGCAGGCCTGGAAACAGGACTTTGCTGAAGGTGCCGGTGTAGAGCACGCGACCTTGCTGGTCGAGGCTCTTGAGGGCCGGCAAGGGCTTGCCCTGGTAGCGGTATTCGCTGTCGTAGTCGTCCTCGATGATCCAGCTGCCTTGACGGTTGGCCCAGTCCAGCAGGGCCAGGCGCCGCGGCAGGGACAGCGACACCCCCAGCGGGCTCTGGTGGGTCGGGGTGACCACGGCAAAGCCGGCCTCCGGGGCGCGGGCGATGCCTTGGGCGACGTCCAGGCCCTGATCGTCCACGGGCACCGGCACCAACTGTGCGCCGGCTTCCAGCAGCGCGCTCCTGGCCATGAAGTAGCCGGGCTCCTCCAGCCAGCAGGTTTCGCCAGGGCGCATCAACGTATGACTGATCAGGTCGAGGCAGGCGCGGTAGCCGGCGCAGACGAAAATCTGCTCCGGGTGGCAGCTGATGCCCCGGGAAATCCCCAGGTAGGAGGCAATGGCCGCACGCAACGGGGCGTAGCCGCGCGCGTCCGGGTAGACCAGGCCTTCGACGCCCGCCTGGCGCAGTTGCCGGCCCGCCAGGCGGGTCCAGAGCTTGCGCGGAAAGGCGTCCAGCGCTGGCAGGCCCATTTGCAGTGCCAGCGGCAGCGTGCCGGCATGGGTGGCCTGGTAGGTCGTTGCAGCCACTGGGGCGCGCTGCACGGGCGCGCAAACCGGCGCCAGTTGCGGGGTGACAATGGTCCCGGCGGCCCCGCGAGCAGTCAGGTAGCCCTCGCCTATCAGCAACTGGTAGGCCGCTTCCACGGTGCCCCGCGCCAGGTTGAGTTCCGCCGCCAGGGCGCGAACCGCCGGCACTCGGTCCCCCGGACGCAGGCGGCCATCGGCGATAGACTCGCGAAACCGCTGGTAAAGCTGGCGATAGATCGGCGCCGTCTGGCTGCGGTCCAATTCGAAAGGAAGGATCATGGCCTAGTCATTTATGCATTTTTTGGCCCTGTAGCTTAAGCCATTGACCTTCTAAAGTGGGTCATCTCTTTTCAGCGGATGACGGACATGCCCTACACCCTTCAACACCTCGAAAGCGAAGCGGCCCTGGCGGCCAGTTTCGACTTGATGCGTGTCTTGCGCCCCCACCTCACCAGCCCGGCGGCCTATGTCGCCCAATGGGCCCGGCAAACCGAGCAAGGCTATCGCTTGCTCGCCGCGTGGGACGCTGAGCGCATCGTCGGCCTGGCGGGCTACCGCGAGCTGGAAAACCTGCTCTACGGGCGCTTCATCTACGTCGATGACCTGGTCGTGAGCCCGGACCTTCAGCGCAGCGGCTTGGGTGCGCGGCTGTTGAGCGCCGTGCGGGAGGAGGCCGTGCAGCGTCAATGCGATCACTTTGTCCTGGATACCGGCCTGCATATGCCCCTGGCCCAGCGCTTCTATTTCCGCCAGGGGCTGCTGGCCCGGGGCATGCATTTCACTCAACGACTTCAAGGTGGGGAGCCGGCATGAACAACCTGCTGCTGATCAACGCCAGCCCCCGTGGGCAGGTTTCCCATGGCAACCAGTTGGCACTGGAACTAGTGAGCTCCCTGCGCCAACGCTATCCGCACTTGGAACTGGTCGAACGCGATCTGGGGGCCAATCCGTTGCCCCCCCTGGGCATGGACTACGCCCACGCCCTGACCACCCCCACGCCCTTCGACGCGCCACTGTTCGAGGTGTCCGAGGGGCTGATCGGCGAGTTGGAGCGCAGCGATGCCCTGCTCATTGCCACGCCCATGCACAACTTCACCCTGCCGGCCGCGCTCAAGCTGTGGATCGACTACGTGCTGCGCATTCACCGCACCTTCAGCTCCGGCCCGGAAGGCAAGGTCGGCCTGCTCAAGGACCGCCCGGTGCACGTGCTGGTCAGTTCCGGCGGTTATCACCAGGGCGAACGGGCACGCCAACCGGATTTTCTGACGCCTTACCTGCGCCAGGTGCTGAACACCCTCGGCCTGTTCGACCTGCAGTTCACTTATCTGCAAGGGTTGGTGTTCGGTGACGAGGCCGTGCGTGCAACCCTCGACGAGGCCCGCAGCGCACTGTCCTTGCAGCCCCTGTTCAACCCTCTCGTTTGTGCCTGATCACTTTTTTCCCTATCGGAGTTTCACCATGAGCCAACTCAGACTGCCCTTTGCCACCCTGTCGCCAGCCGCCTATCAAGGCCTGCTCGCCACCAACACCGCCCTGGTCGCCAGCCCCCTGGGCTTGCCCCTGGTGGAACTGGTGTTTTTGCGCGTGTCGCAGATCAACGGCTGCTCGTTCTGCCTGGGCAAGCACTCACAGACCCTGCGCGAGTGTGGGGTGGCGCAAGACAAGCTGGATTGCCTGGCCGGCTGGCGCGTCAGCGAACTGTTCAGCGAACGCGAGCGCGCCGCGCTGGCCTGGACCGAAACCCTCACCTACGTCCACGACAAGGGCGCGCCGGACGAGCTGTACGAACCGCTGAAAGCGCACTTTAGCGACGTTGAAATTTCCGACCTGACCTTGGCCGTGTCCTTGATGAATGCCTTCAACCGACTGGCGGTGGGCATGAAGCTCTGAGAGCGAGGCTATCGTTGGCGGTGTTGGCTGTTGATCTTCCTGCCCCTGCGCACAGGAGGGTCGAAGGCAGTCATTGAGCCGTGGCCAACCCGGCAGGATGCCGGGTTGGCCGCCACCCGCCCCCAGGTGCACGCGGTAAGAAGGTGGCTCCGCGTCTTCGTTGGCGAGCTTCGCTGGCAAGCCAGCTCCTACAGGGGAAGCGATATCAGGTCGGTTCGGGGTCGCCGTTTTGCCTCCCCCTGCTCTACGCGAGAAAAGCTCCGCTGGCGCCGGCATCGGCCAATGCAAACAGCAGCGCTTCCAGCGCTTCTTCGGGCGCCGAGCCGAGGTCAATCTTGACCCTGTACCCCTCCTCCGTGGCCTCCGGGTCCGACACAAAGTGCAGCACCCCTTGCAGCCCTTCTTCGGTTGGCGAATTCTCGTCTTCGCCATCGAACCACTCAAAGAACCACGCCCGAATAACCTCAGAGGCCTGTTCCAGGCTCAAGCCCCGCACCTCCAGGGGCAACCAGTCCCAGCCAAAGGGCGAGATCACTACCGCCATCTGCTCGATCGCAAAGCGCACAGGCTCAAAGCCCAGCTCGGTTTCGGAGTCGACCTGCACCGGCTCGCCGGCCGAAGCGCCCTCGGCCGCAATCACATCCACCCGGCAAGGCGTGGCAATGGCCCCTTCAACCGCCAGCGAACCATCGCTGTTGCGGTAAGCGGGCTCGACATGCGCGGCCCCTTCTGCGGCGATACGCGCCAGGGTTTCGACATAGGGTTTACGAATGGCGGCAAGCAGTTCGCTGACGGTCATGGGTCTGATGACTTCCTTGGCAAGGGCCGTCGAGGGTTCTGTCTTCGACGGGAGGGTGATGGGTGGCTGAAAGGCCGGCGCAATAGTGCAATGGGCGGCCGTGCAACGTCCATGAAAAGCCACGCTCCTCTGGCCGCTCCCCCGCCATAGGCCTGCGTCTCGAAAATTTTGGCTTGCCCAATACATATGGATATTCGTATATTCGATTTTCCATATATAAGGAGCGAGCATGATCACGCCTCCCGAAGTCTTCAAAAGCCTGGCCGACGAAACCCGTGTGCGCGCCACCCTGCTGATCGCCGATCAGGGGGAGCTGTGTGTCTGCGAGCTGATGTGTGCACTCGACGACAGCCAGCCAAAAATCAGCCGCCACCTGGCGCAACTGCGCAGCAGTGGCTTGCTGCTCGATCGCCGCCAGGGCCAATGGGTGTATTACCGCCTCAACCCCGAGTTGCCGGGCTGGGTCCGGGAGATTCTGCATGTGACGGCCAAGGCCAACGCCGCTTGGCTCAAGGACAACGCCGCGCGCCTGCAGAACATGGATGGCCGCCCCGTTCGCGAAGCCGCTTGCTGCTGACCCCTATCGAGTGAACCTGCATGTTTGTCGCTGTGGCTGTTTTTCTCTTCACCCTGATTCTCGTCATCTGGCAGCCCAAGGGCCTCGGCGTCGGTTGGAGCGCCACGCTCGGCGCAATCATCGCGCTGGCGGTGGGCGCGGTATCGCTGCAGGACATTCCCACGGTGTGGGCCATTGTCTGGAACGCCACCGCGACTTTCATCGCGGTGATCATCATCAGTCTGCTTCTGGACGAGGCCGGGTTCTTCGAATGGGCCGCCCTGCATGTGGCGCGCTGGGCCAGGGGCAGCGGCCATCGGCTGTTCGCCTTCTGCGTGCTGCTGGGGGCGGCGGTGTCGGCGCTGTTTGCCAATGACGGCGCAGCGCTGATCCTCACGCCCATCGTCATGTCGATGCTGCTGGCGCTGCGTTTCAGCCCCGGAGCGACGCTGGCCTTCGTCATGGCCGCGGGCTTCATTGCCGACACCGCGAGCCTGCCGCTGGTGGTGTCCAACCTGGTGAATATCGTGTCCGCCGACTACTTCCGACTGGGGTTCGCCGAGTACGCGGCGGTGATGCTGCCGGTGAGCCTGGCCAGTGTCGCCATGACCTTGCTGGTGCTGTTCCTCTATTTCCGCAAGGACCTGCCGCACCGCTACGCCCTGGATGCGCTGCCGCAACCTTGCACGGCGATCCGTGACCGGGCCACCTTCAGGGTCGGGGGCTGGACCCTGCTGATGCTGCTGGTCGGGCTGTTCGCCCTGGAGCCCCTGGGTATTCCCATCAGCGCCGTGGCGGCGGCCTGTGCCGCGCTGCTGTTTGCCGTCGCCGCCAAGGGCCACCGGATCTCCACGCGCCGGGTGCTGCGCGAGGCGCCGTGGCAGATCGTGGTGTTCTCACTGGGCATGTACCTGGTGGTGTACGGCCTGAAGAATGCCGGCTTGACGGACCTGCTGGCCCAGGTGCTGAACCGCCTGGCCGAACAGGGGCTGTGGAGCGCCACCCTGGGCACGGGCCTGTTGTCGGCGCTGCTGTCCTCGGTGATGAACAACATGCCCAGCGTGCTGATCGGCGCGCTGTCGATACAGGCCAGCGAGGCACAGGGGCTGGTGCGCGAGGCGATGATCTACGCCAACGTCATCGGCTGCGACCTGGGCCCGAAAATCACCCCCATCGGCAGCCTCGCCACGTTGCTCTGGCTGCACGTGCTGGAGCGCAAGGGCCTGCGCATCACCTGGGGGTATTACTTCAAGGTCGGCGTGCTGCTGACCCTCCCGGTTCTGCTGGTCACCCTTTCGGCCCTGGCCCTGCGCCTGAGCCTCTGACAGCCGCCCAAAGCGGCAGGAGCCCCCCCCATGCGAGTCCTGTTCATGTGCACGGCCAACAGTTGCCGCAGCATTCTTTCCGAAGCCCTGTTCAACCATCTGGCGCCCGAGGGGTTTGCGGCGGTCAGCGCCGGCAGCTTCCCCAAGGGCCAGGTGCTGCCACGTAGCCTGTCGACCTTGCAGCAGGCCGGCATCGCCACCGACGGCCTGTACAGCAAGGGCAATGACGCCTTCGCCGACAACCCGCCGGATATTGTGATCACCGTCTGCGACAAGGCGGCCGGTGAAAGCTGCCCCGTGTATTTCGGCCCGGCGCTCAAGGCCCATTGGGGGCTGGCGGACCCGTCCGATGTGCGCGGTGAAGAGGCAGCGATCGACGCCGCGTTCCGCGCCACCCTGGCGCAGATCGAACAGCGCTGCGCAGCCTTCTTCGCACTGCCCTTCAACCACCTCAGCCGCGATCAGCTCAAGACCGAGCTCGATCGCATCGGCACGCTTTAAGGAGGACCCATGTCCGAGCACCTGCCCAACCTGGATTTGCGCCTGTTCGATGGCGCACCCACTTCGACGCCAGACGAGCACAAGCCGCGCATCCTGTTGCTCTACGGTTCCACCCGCGAGCGCTCCTTCAGCCGGCTGCTGGTCGAAGAAGCCGCGCGCCTGCTGGAGCATTTCGGTGCCCAGACGCGGATCTTCAACCCATCCGGCTTGCCCTTGCCCGACGATGCCCCGGTGGACCATCCCAAGGTCCAGGAACTGCGCGAACTGGTGCTGTGGTCAGAAGGCCAGGTCTGGTGTTCGCCAGAACGCCACGGGGCGATGTCGGCGGTGTTCAAGGCGCAGATCGACTGGGTTCCGCTGGAGCTCGGCGCGGTGCGTCCGACCCAGGGCAAAACCCTGGCAGTGATGCAGGTCTGCGGCGGCTCCCAGTCGTTCAACGTGGTCAATCAGTTGCGCGTGCTCGGGCGCTGGATGCGCATGTTCACCATCCCCAACCAATCCTCGGTGCCCAAGGCCTACATGGAGTTCGACGACGCCGGGCGGATGAAGCCTTCACCGTTCTACGACCGGGTGGTGGATGTGATGGAAGAGCTGGTGAAGTTCACCGTGCTGCTGCGCGACCGGCAGGCGTTTCTGGTGGACCGTTATTCCGAGCGCAAGGAAAGCGCCGAGCAATTGATGGCCCGGGTCAACCAGCGTTCAATCTGAGCGGAACCGCTGGCCTATTCATAGCCTTCGCACCGCGCTACCCCCGATTTCGCGAGGATGGGCTGAGGCATGCTGGAGATCGACATCACGCCTTACCTGGGCAAGACCGAGAAGGTCAACGTGACCTTGCCCGGTTATGTGATTCAGCAGATCGACCGCTTTGTCCGCGAGCACAACATCAAGAGCCGGTCGTCCTTTCTGGCGGATGCGGCGCTGGAAAAGCTCGGGCGCTAAGCACAGATTCAAGAGCGCAACAGCACGAACGCAGAACGCCGTCGGGTAGGAGCCGGCTTGCCGGCGAAGGGGCCCGTAAGCCATGCAGCGCCTGGCCCGACGCCTTCGCTGGCAAGCCAGCTCCTTCCCATCCCCGCTCCGCCAATGAGCGCTTCAACAACTAGCTGAAAACAAACCTGCGTAAAGTACTACAAAGCACTGAGACTTTTCTTATATCTAATACTGACGTTCACCATCAGGATTCCCTCTTAAATAATTATATTTTCGAGGAGTACTCCATGAAAAAAACTCTCGTTTCAATCGTCTCAGTAACTGCACTCAGCCTGTCGAGCCTGACCATGGCCGCCGATCTCGGCCCCGCCTGTAACGAATACTTCAAGCAAATTGATGAGTTGGTGGCAGCCAACCCTCAAGGCGAAGCAATGAAGGCGCAATATGAAGCAGCAAAAACACAAATGATGTCGATGCCGAGCACGGCTCAAGAACAGGCGTGCAAGCAAGCTTCCGAGATGATGAAACAGGCCATGAGCAATATGCCGACCAAGAAGTAATTCAATAGGCACGTATACCCGCTGTACGTGCCACTTCACGTCACCAGCAATATTCCTGTAGAACCACAACAATGAATATAGTCAGCTTGGTTGCCGGTATTTTCTGTGCATACCTGGCCGTACTTTACCTGTTCATGAAACGCAAGAAATCCAGCCAGCTCACACACTTCAAATCGCGGCACTCCAATGCCCCACTCGACGAAAAGCAAAAAAGAGCATTGGCATTTGGTGGAATTCTATTTAGCAATCGATTTGAAAAGATCCTGACCATCCTTCCAGAAGACAACCTGGATAAATACATCTCAGGACTCAGGAGCGAATGGCAGATCGACAACTCCGACAGCGCGAAGGAAACCTTGAGCGAACTGGCCAACCTCTCCAGGAGCAAAGATCTCGATCAACATATCGAGGCCCCGCTTCCCGAGGTCAAAGCCGTTCAGAAGAGCATCGCCAAAGAATTGGGTATCTCACTGGCGACGGTAGAAAATACCCAATCCACCTTTGCCTGGGACACCATGAGAGCGGTGTCGTTGGCCAGATGGTGTTACTGGGCGGGGTATCTGACAGAACAGGAAACCTGGGCCTTTATCCACGAGTCTGCCGAGACCGCCAGCCGGCTTGGAGCAGGCTGGGAGGACTACACCGTATCCTTTTTGCTGGGCAGGACCCTTCACGGCTTCGAGCTTGACGACATCGGCTCCATGGCCAAATACGTCCTCAATGGCAAAGCCAGGGGCAGCCAGGACACCGATATTTACTTGAAGTACTCGTACAAATAACACCTGCAAGACACCCTTGCGCCGGAGGCTTCACCAGCACCCGGCGCACAATATCCTGTGACCTCCCAGTTCCCGTTAACCACTACGGGTAGCTGTTCCCTCCCCGCAGCTGGTGCAGCCCTGCAATCATCGCCACCTTGCAGCGATTTGCTGCCTGCCGGTCGAGGCCCGTGTCGCTGGCGAACGCTGCACAACAGCTTCAATGCATTATCAGCGCCGGCTGCTGGCAACCGCTGCCGAGCCTTCAGTCCGCCAGATCCTGATCCTGTTCAAGCCTGCTGCGCAGCTGGTTCAGAACACGCTGGGTGGTCTGGATCTCCTCAACCTCCAGTCCTTGCGCCAGCTCGTTGATCCAGGGCGCTTGCAGCTTCAATGCCTGATCGAATGCGGCCTTTCCCGCCGCCGTCAGCAGCACCAGCTGCGCCCGGCGGTGGTGCGGGTTGGGCTGGAACTCCAGCAGGCCATCCTTCACCAGGTCATTGACGATGCGTTGAACGTTCTGCCGATTGGCGCCCATGTCGCGGGCAATCCATGACACCGGCTGCGCCCGCTCGGCAGCCACGATCGTGCCAAGCAGTTGCCAGCGGGCGCTGGTCAGGCCGATCTCGGCCACCAGGCGGTCGCCTGCGGTGAGCATGCGCGCACTGGCTCGAAAGAGTTCGAGGACCAGATCGGTCATGGCGCGTCCAGAGGGGGTGTGGTTTGGTTTTTTCATGCCGCGAACTTTTCCACATTGACATGATGATGTCAATCGAGCTAGTTTTTGCCCATCGCACCACTTTGTCATCATGTTTACATTCTGGAGGCCGTCATGTTGTCCATCCGCCCGCTCGATCCCGTGGTTCCCATTCACCAGCAACTCCAGTGCAGCGAATCGCCGGTGGTGCTGGTGAACCTGTTCACCGTCGACCAGGACGATATCCCCGACCTGCTGCGTGCCTGGGAGCTGGATGCCAACTGGATGAAGCTGCGTGCCGGGTACATTTCCACCCAGCTCCATCAGGCCATAGGTGGCAGCAGCATGTTCTTGAACTACGCGGTATGGGAGTCGGTGGAGCGCTTTCGCGAAGCCTTCAGCCACCCGGATTTCGCCAACGCCCTGGGCCGCTACCCCTCCAGTGCCCTGGCCATGCCCCATCTGTTCACCAAGGTCGCCGTGCCGAATATCTGCACGGTGTGAACATAGCCCAATCGACTGACGGGAAGCGCCCCATGCTCAAACGACTTCACCTGAGCGCCAGCCTGCTGGCCCTGCTGTGCATCGCCACGTTCTTTGTCTCGACCCTGCTGGTGGAAAGCATGGGAAGCCGGCATTCCATCGCCCAGCTCAAGCACCTGATCGTCAGCCCCGGGCTCTGGGTGCTGATCCCGGCGATGGCCCTGGCGGGAGCCAGCGGCATGGGGCTGAGCCGGGCACGGCAGGGACGCCTGATCGCCTCGAAGAAAAAGCGCATGCCCTTGATTGCCGCCAACGGCCTGTTGCTGCTCGTGCCCTGCGCAATTGTGCTCAACCAATGGGCATCGGCAGGCAGCTTCGACACGGGGTTTTACTTGGTGCAGATCATCGAACTGATCGCTGGGGCCATCAACCTCACCTTGATGGGGTTGAACGTACGCGATGGTTTGCGGCTTAGCGGTCGGTTGCAGAGGGCCATGCCTCAGGGCCGGTAGGCCATGCGTTGCCTGGACGGGAGCCTTCGCTGGCAAGCCAGCGCCTACGGAGGAACCAGACCACCGTAGGGCAAAAAACCTCGCTCAAACCTTGAACCGTGCCACCAGCCGGTTCAATTCGATCGCCAGATTGGCCATCTCCCCGCAGGCGCTGGCCGTCTGGCTGGCCCCCGCCGAGCTCTGGATCGACAGCTCGCGAATGCTGGTCAGGTTCTGGTCCGCCTCGCGCGCCACCTGGGCCTGTTCTTCCGAGGCGGTGGCAATCAGCAGGTTGCGTTCGTTGATCTGGGTAATCGCCTGGGCGATCTGCTTGAGGGACAGGTCGGCGTTCTGCGCCACGGAGATCGAGCTGCTGGCCATCTCGGCGCTGACGTTCATGGCGCTCACCGCGTGGGTCGAGTCGGCCTGGATCGCGCTGATCATCTGTTCGATTTCCTGGGTCGACTGCTGGGTGCGGTGGGCCAGGGCCCGCACTTCATCGGCCACCACCGCAAAGCCGCGGCCCTGCTCGCCGGCGCGGGCGGCTTCGATGGCGGCATTGAGGGCCAGCAGGTTGGTCTGTTCGGCAATGGCGCGAATCACTTCCACCACTTTGCTGATGTCCTGGGCGCGGCTGGACAGCGCCTTGACCTGCTCGCCAGTGCTGGCCACGTTGCCGGCCAGGCCTTCGATGGCCTTGAGGGTCTGGGCCACGTTCTCGATGCCGGAGCGGGTGAACTCCATGGACTCGCGGGACGACTGGGCGGCGGCTTCGGCGTTGCGGGCCACCTCGTCCACCGCGGCGCTCATTTCGGTCACGGCGGTGGCCGCCTGGCTGACTTCGTCGTTCTGGCGCACCAGCCCGCGGCTGGCGTCTTCGGTCACTGCGGTCATTTCTTCCGAGGCCGAGGCCAGTTGGGTGGAGGAATCGGCGATGTGAGCGATGGTTTCCCGCAGGTTGGTCTGCATCTGCGCCAGGGCGGCCAGCAGGCGGCCGGCTTCATCGCGGCCACGGCCAGGGCGTCGCTGATGGGCGCGGTGATGCTGCGGGTCAGCACCGCCGCCAACACCACGGTGAGCACCACCGTCACCCCCATCAACACCAGCACCAGCGTCAGGCCACTGCTGTAAACCGACTCGGCAGTGATCCCCGCCTGCCTGGCGCCCTCGTCGTTGAAGTCCGAGAGTTTGTCCATCTTCTCCTGCATGGCGTTGGTCATGGGGCTGATGCGGGTGTTGATCAGGGTGATGGCCGCGGCGTTGTCGCCACTGCGCAACAGCGGCTCCAGCTCGTCCACCAGCTTGAAGTAGGCCTGCACATCGGTCGCTACAGCCTGGTACAGCTCACGCTCCGCCGGCCCGGTGATCAGGGGTTCGTACTGGTTGATGGTGTTCTGCAGGTTGGATCGATAACCGCTCAACGAGGCGATGCGGGTCTGGCGCTGCTGTTCGTCGGTGGTCACGGTGATGCGGATGCTTTCCAGACGCAGGCGCAAGACGCTGGTCTTCATCTTGCCGATCTCGCGGATGCTGGTCATCCAGTTGGTCTCGACATCCTGCTCCGCATCTCGCAGCTTGCCCATTTGCAGCACGGCGACAATGCCCAGGGCGAACACCACCAGGACAATGAGCGAGAAAAAGGCGGCAGACCTTGGAGCAAGATTCATTGTCCTGACGTTCATTTTTTATCTCTCTAATAGAATGGTCGGTACTTCCCTGCTGTCATTCCACGCTATCGACTGAGTGTCAGAGAGCTGCAAACAACACGACGACCAGGTTAGCGGCCCACCCGGCACGGCAACGTCGATACTCACTCGGGTCAATCCAGGCCTGTCGGGATCGCAGGCCCCACTGGGTCCTCCTGCGCCCATGTCCCTCTTGGCGGGTGAGCATCAGTTAAGTCGAATAACGCGGCCCGCGCCGTCTCGATTGTTCTGGGCAATGGCACCTGGAGCCCAGCATCTATCCACGGGGGCCTAACAAGCCATAGCAGATGATGGCGTTTTGTCACTGCCGTCGATCAGACCGCTGTTGAAAAGAGCACGCCGCCGCTCGGTCAGGTTGCGCCTGAACGGGGCAAACCCACCCTGGCCTCGCCCACGGGCCGGAACCGCGACCACCGATTGCCCACTGAAGAAACCCATCGCTACGGCCTATAATGCCGCCGCCCCCACGTTCTGAAGGATCAGCAATGTCCATCACCAATCCAAAAGTCATCGATATCTGGGCCATCCCCAAATCCGCGCCCGACAGCCTGCTGTTGATCATGGTCGACCCCCTCGAATGGGGTGACGAAGCGGCACACAGCGAACACCTGCTCCTGCTGCAAGAGAAGATCAACACCTACATCACCTTCATCGAAAGTGAAGAGATCTACAGCGAAATTCCCGATGCCTGCGGCAAGCACCTGATTATCCGGGTACTGGGTTTGCACGAACTGCCCGAGCAAGTCGATTGGTTTTTCAAACGCATTACCGAGATCCTCCATGAGCGGAGCATCGGCTTCGATTTCGAGCTGAAAGTGAACCAAGAGGCTCCCAGCCTGTAGCTCGCCCCCTGCGCGCTCGCCGATTGAGCCGCGCGCAGGGACACCTTGTGCAGGCAGGATCAGCGCCCGATCAAGCGCAATGAAATCCACATGCTGCTCATGGAAAACGCGTCGAGCACCCCGCCAGCGTGACGGAGGGAGCCAGCAAAACGCATGGGGTCTTGCCTGTCGTCAGGCTGCCGGCCAGGGCACCGAGAGCGAGCCGGGCGCGAATGAACTTCTATTTGAACTCGAAATACTCTCTCATCATTTCAATTGGCTTCATCGGTTCCACATTCAAGAAACCCAACACCTCAAGAAACCACGAGAGGTTATCTCCCAACACGGAAATATCGTCCTCATCATTCGACAGCAGACAAATGGCCAGTCGTGCCTTCAATACCTCCCGATCCTTGAACCCTCGTATTGCCCCTTGCTCATCGATTTTTGCCCACCAGAGTGCAGCCTGCGCCTTGCAGCGTTCAGCAGGAATTTCTCCGGCAACATAGGCTTTCGCCAGGCGCAGAGGATCCTGCTCGCAGTCGGAGAACTGGATCTCCAGTTCCTCCAGAACCCTGATCAGGAAGCCGAGCTGGTGTTTGAGCGCAGCAGAGCTTTGAGTGGCCCGAACAATTGAGCCGATATTGAATTTCTTGAAGTCATCCGGATTCATGCAGCAACCTTGAAACTGAGTAAAGGATCACGACGATGGGGCCCGATCATCATCGGCAACGCGCACATCCTATGGCCAAATATCCATTACGCAACGGTTGTTGGAAAATCGCCGGGGCGGTTCTCGCCATCAGGGCCCGGCCCGGTCACTAGAACAGTTCCTGCATCGTGCGCTGCATGTCCGCAGCGCCGTCGACAGTTGCCCCCTCTCCCGCGCCCACCGGCGGCACGTTGTCACTCCTGAACACCTCCATCGCCGTGCCCGGCGCCTGCGCGCTGGCGGCGCTGCCATCTTCCAGGTTGATCCGGCGGGTCACGATGCCATCCGGCTCCGGCTGGGAGTAAGGCGCCGTTCCCTCGAGCGCCGCCGTCATGAAGTCCATCCAGATCGGCAGCGCGATGGTCACGCCCCATTCGCGCCGCCCCAGGCTCTGCGGCTGGTCGAAACCGGCCCAGACGCTGGTGACGTAGTGGCCGTTGTAACCGGTGAACCAGGAGTCCTTGGCCTCGTTGGTGGTGCCGGTCTTGCCCGCGATGTCCGGGCGCTGCATGGCGGCTGCGGCGCGGCCAGTGCCGCGCTTGACCACGTCCTGCAGCAGGCTGGTGAGCAGGTAGGTGGTGCGGCTGTCGACTATCTGCTCGGCCACCGCCTCGGGGGCTGGCCGCTGTGCAGTGGGGGCCGAACGCGGGCTGGCCTGGAACACGATCTGGCCCTTGGGGTCTTCAATGCGCTCTATGAAGTACGGGCTGATCTTGTAGCCGCCGTTGGCAAAGGCGCTCCAGCCCGCGACCACCTCCATGGGCGTGACCGACGCGGTGCCCAGGGCCAGGGAAAGGTTGTGAGGCAGGTCCTGGGGGTCGAACCCGAAACGGGCGATGTAGTCGATGGTCTTGTCCACCCCCATGGCTTGCAGCAAGCGTATGGAGACCATGTTCCTTGAGCGGTTGAGGGCTTCGCGCAGGCGAATCGGCCCCAGGAAGGTCCGGTTCTCATTCTGCGGGCGCCACACCGGGCCGGAGTAGTCGCCCCCCAGGACGATGGGGGCGTCGTTGACCAGGGTCGCCGGAGTGTAGCCGCTGTCCAGCGCCGCGCAGTAGATGAAGGGCTTGAAGCTCGAACCCGGCTGGCGCCTGGCCTGCAGCACACGGTTGAAGCTGCTTTGTTGAAAATCAAAACCGCCCACCAGCGCCTGGATCGCCCCGTCCTCCGGGGCGATCGACACCAGCGCGCCCTGGGCCCTGGGCACCTGGCTGAAGCTCAGCAGCGGATCGTGCTCGGGGTCGACACGGATCACATCCCCGACCTTGACCACCTCGGCCGGGCGCACCGGCTGGCGCCCCAAGGCGCTGTGGCCCAGATAGGGGCGCGCCCATTTCATGCTGCTCCAGGGCACGGAGTGCTCCTGGCCGCGGTCATCCACCACGCTGATGCTTTGCTCGAAAACCTGGGTCACCGCCACCGCCCGCAAGCCGCCATACGCTGGAAAAGCCTTCAGTCGCTCGGGCCACTGGCTGCCGGCCCGGCCTGCGAAATGCCCCTCAGGGCCGCGGTAACCATGGCGCTTGTCATAGACCTTCAAGCCCTTGCGCAGCGCGGAAGTGGCCGACGCCTGCAATGAACCGGGAACCGTGGTCACTACCCGCAGGCCCAGGGTGTAGGCCTCATCGCCAAAACGCCGGAACATTTCCGCCCTGACCATTTCTGCGATGTAGGGAGCATCGATCTCGGGTTCCGGAGCGTGGTAGCTGGCGTCTACCCCTTGCGCCAGGGCTGCTTGATACCTGGCCGTATCGATGCTGCCCAACGCGTGCATGCGCCCCAGAATCCAGTCGCGGCGCTGCTTGGCCCTGGCGGGGTTGTTGATCGGGTTGTAGCGCGATGGCGCCTTGGGCAGCCCGGCAATCATCGCCACCTGAGCCAGGCTCAGCTGCGCCACCGGCTTGCCGTAATAGATTCTGGCGGCTGCCGCGATGCCATAGGCGCGCTTGCCCAGGTAGATCTTGTTGACATACAGGTTGAAGATTTCCTCCTTGCTCAGGCTGCGCTCGATCTGCAGGGCCAGGAGAATTTCGCTGAGCTTGCGTGAAAAGGTCTGCTCGCGGCTCAGGAAGAAGTTCTTCGCCACTTGCATGGTGATGGTGCTGCCGCCGGAGCGAACGTGGCCGCTCTTGAGCAACTCGAACGCCGCCCGCAGCAACCCGGCCGGGTCGACCCCGGGGTGCTGATAGAAGTTGCCGTCCTCGGCGGCCATGAAGGCCGCTCGAAAGTCAGGGGGTATGTCCGCGCTGGCGAGGGGTATGCGCCGCACTTCACCGAACTCGGCGATGAGTTTCCCATCCCGGGTGAAGACCTGCAGGGGCTCTTGCAGATGCACGTCCCTGAGAGCCGCGACATCGGGAAGCCGGGGTTGCAGATACAGGTAGGTGCCACTTGCGGCCAGCAGCACCACGCTGACCAGCGCGAGCACACTCCAACCCAGATATTCAATGACTCGCACCCGCTGTTTCCTCGCTTACCGTTTTGAATGTGAACCTGGCGGGCCCTGGAGCCCTGGCTGATTTCCTGCGCGCCTAGCTGGCGTTTACCGTCAGGGTGTTTGCGCGCTTGTCGCTGGATACCGGTACGGCGAACTGCGGCTGCAGATGCCCACTGGCATCGAGCAGCCAGGCGTCCATGACTTTCCTCACCACAGGGCCGGCCACCCGGGCCCCGGCCTCACCGTTCTCGATCATCACCGCCACCACGATGGCCGGCTGTTCGGCCGGGGCGAAGCCGACAAAGAGCGCGTTGTCCCGGTGGCGCTCATGGGTCTTGTTGCGGTTGTAGCGTTCGCCCTGCTTGATCGCCACCACCTGCGCCGTGCCGCTCTTGCCGGCAATGCGGTACTGCGCGCCCCGGGCTGCTGCGCGGCCTACGCCACGGGGGTTGTGCATGACCATCTGCATGCCCTGGATGACCTGATCCCAGGAATGGGCATCCTTGAGCACGATGTTCGGCATGGGCCTGGGGTCGACCGGCGCCTGGCCGCCGACCGCCAGCGCCAGGTGCGGCCGGTGCCAGATCCCCCGATTGGCGATCAGACTGGTGGCCTGGGCCAGTTGCAGGGGCGTGACCTGCATATAGCCCTGGCCGATGCCCAGAATCAGGGTTTCCCCAGGGAACCAGGGTTGCCGGCGGGTGGCGCGCTTCCATTCAGGGGACGGCATCAATCCCGCTGCCTCTTCGAACATGTCGATCGAAACCTTTTGCCCCAGACCGAATTCGCTGAGGTAGCTGTGCAGCCTTCTGACCCCCAGCCTGTGGGCCAGGTCATAGAAGTAGGTGTCATTGGAGCGCATGATCGCGTCGTACATGTCCACCCAGCCTTCGCCGCCCCGGTTCCAGTTGCGGTACTTGTGCTTGTAGTTGGGCAGCTCGAAATAACCCCGGTCAAACACCTGGCTGGTGGGGGTGATCACGCCGCTGTCCAGGCCCGCCACCACCACCATGGGCTTGATGGTCGAGCCCGGGGGATAGAGCCCGCGCAACACCCGGTTGAACAGCGCCATGTCATCGGAATCGCGCAAGGCGGCGTAGCCTGGCGCAGAGATGCCCTTGACGAAGGGGTTGGGGTCGAAGCTCGGCCGGCTGACCATTGCCAGCACCTGCCCCGTGGCCGGGTCCAGGGCCACCACCGCGCCCCGCCGGTCCCCCAGCGCTTCCTCGGCGGCACCCTGCAGCCCGGCGTCGAGGGTCAGGACGATGTCCTGCCCGGCAATCGGGTTGTGCCGGCGCAGCACCCGCATCACCCGGCCCTGGGCATTGGTCTCCACTTCTTCAAACCCCATCTGGCCATGCAGGGCGTCTTCGTAGAAACGCTCGATCCCGGTCTTGCCGATCAACTGGCTGCGCAGGTATCGGGCCGGATCGAGGCTCTTGTACTCCTGCTCGTTGATCCGCCCGACATACCCCACCGAGTGGGCAAAATGCTCGCCATGGGGGTACTGCCTGAGAAACTGCGCCTGGACCTCGACACCGGGCAACAGGAACTGATTGACCGCTACCTGCGCCATCTGTTTTTCCGTCAGGTCCAGCATCAGCGTCACGGGCTCGAAAGCTCTTCTTGCGCGGCGCAGTTCCTTCTCGACCCGGCTGCGTTCGGCTTCGGGCAATTGCAGAATCCGCGCCAGATGGCCAAGGACGACACCGACATCCCCGGCGCGTTCACGGGTCAGGGTCAAGTTGAAACTGGCTACGTTATCGGCCAGAACCACCTTATTGCGGTCATAGATAAGCCCCCGTTCTGGCGGGATGAGCCTGATGTGCACGCGGTTCTTTTCCGCAACGGCAACCTGGTACTCATGTTGCGTCACTTGCAGAAAATAAAGCCTGACCACCAGCGCCGCGGTCAGCAGAACCACCAGCACGGCACTTGCCATTATTCGTTTGGTGACGATCGCATCTTCTGTTTGCTGGTGATTGAAGTTACTGATTTGCGGCATGGGCAACTCTTGCTGCATAGGCTTCAAATATCATCGGGAGCCACGTTATTGAGGCGCAGAGTCTGCGACATGATCTTGCTGAACAACGGGGCGGATACCAGCCCGCCAAAAAAACCGTGGTGCCTGGGGTTGTCCACCACGACCACGATCACGAACCTGGGGTTTGCCGCCGGGGCGAAGCCGGCAAACATGGCGCGATAGGAGCTGGCCAGATAGCCCTTGGCACCCTGGCTGGTTTTTTTCGCGGTGCCGCTTTTTCCGCCCACCTGATAGCCAGGCACCTTGGCCCGATAGATGCCCCTGGGGCCTTCAACCACCTGCACCAGCATGTCTTTCACGGTGTTGGCCACGCTGGCCGGCATCACCTGGACGCCCTTGGGCACGGCAGAAACCCGCAGCAGTGAAGCGGGCACCCGGACACCGCCGTTGACCAGGGTGGCGTAAGCCCTGGCCAGCTGTACCGCGGTAACGGACACCCCATAGCCGTAAGCCAGCGTCGCGGTTTCGGTGGGCCGCCACTCCCGGCGCAGGGGCAGCACCCCGGTCTGTTCACCGGGGAACCCTACGCCCGTCTCCTGGCCCAGCCCCACCCGGTGCAGCAGGTCATGAATCCGCGGTGCGCCGATATCGAAGGCCACCTGGCTGATGGCAACGTTGCTCGAACGCACCAGGATGCCGGTCAGATCCAGAGTTTCGCCCGCGGTCCTGGAAGCATCGCGAATGGTGTATCGGCCGATCTGCAAGGTGCCGGTTGCCACGTGCACCCTGTCCCCCGGCTTCCAGCGCCCGCTTTCCAGCGCGGCGGCCACCGAGAACGGCTTCAGGGTTGAAGCCGGCTCGAATACATCAACCACTGCGCGATTGCGCATCATCGACGGCGTCACCCGAGAGCGATTGTTCGGGTTGTAGCTGGGCTGATTGGCCAAGGCCAGGATCTCGCCGGTGCGCACATCCATGATCACCACGCTGCCGGCATCCGCACCATTGCTGGCAATGCCCTCGCGCAGCTCTCGATCGGCCACGTATTGCAGGCGCAGATCCACAGACAGCGCGAGTGCCTGCCCGGGCCTGGCCAGGCGCGAAACCCCCAGGTCCTCGATCAAGTGGCCACGGCGATCCTTGAGCACCAACTGCTTGCCATCGCGCCCGCGCAGCACACTCTCATAAGCCAGTTCGAGCCCTTCGCTACCGCGGTTGTCGATATCGGTAAAGCCGATGACGTGCGCGATGGAGGCGCCCGCCGGATAAAACCTGCGGGACTCTTGCAGCGTATGAACCCCCGTGACCTTGAGTGCCTGCACCGCCTGCATCATCTGTTCCGCCACCTGGGGAGCAACGCGCCGATGCAGGTAGGCAAACTCTTTCTGCCGGTTGCGCAGGATGATCGAGCTCAACCGGCTCTGTGGCACGTCAAGCGCCTGGGCCAGCGCAGCCCAGTGGCCCTGCTCGCCCATCAGCTCCCGGGGGTTGAGCCAGACCGTGGTCACCGGCGTGCTGACGGATAGAGGCTGCCCATGGCGATCGGTGATCAAGCCTCGGTAGGCCGGGATAGCCACAGAGCGCAGGCTTCGGGCATCGCCCTGCTTGATCAGAAACGCCTTGTCGGCGATCTGCAGTTGAATGATCCGGCCGCACACAATTGCGGCCATCACCCCCACCAGAACAACAGCCAGCCTGAATCGCCACGGATAACCAGACGCTGGGCTATGGGTTAAAGCCATAAGAATAAAACCACTTTCCAGCCACTGACCTTTGATAGCGAAACAATTACGTTTCCCTGTACCGGACCTTCAAGCCACACACTTATTCCGATAACCACAAGGGCGGCCTTATATCCAGCCTTTGCAGGATCTGCGAGTTGATACTGCCGGTTAACGGAAGTTCACAGTCCATCTGGAACAGAAAGATGGCTTCTTCGGTTTTCTCCCCCACCACGCCATCTATTGTTCCCTGATAATAATTTCGCGCCGCCAGGGCCTGCTGCAATCTACCCACAACCTCTTCTCCCAAAGGTGAGCCGATGGCGGTTTCAAACAGGCAAGCAGAAGCCGCAAAGGCCCAGGCAAAGAGCACCATGGCCGCAAGATACTTACAGTGGCGCGCCATACTTCAACCTCTGGTTAAAACCTCTTACCCAACAGCCAAGGCTTATGCCCGCCTATAAAAAAACTGAACTAACGGGCACTAACCCAGTATTGGAAACATCAACACCGGCTCTGTAATTCAAGCCGTTGATTGTTTTGGCGGGTCATTTTATGGCTGGTACAATATAGATCAATGCTCTATTCAAGCTATCTGATATGAAACCCATTGATATCGAAAACACCGACCTGAACCTGCTCCGGGTTTTTGCCGCCCTGGTCGAAGAAGGCGGTGCCAGCCGCGCGGCTATCCGGCTGGGCGTCACCCAGCCGGCGGTCAGCGCTTCCCTTGCACGTTTGCGAGAGATCTATAGCGACCCGTTGTTTGAGCGCACAGGGCGCGGCCTACGCCCGACCATGCGCGCAAACGAGTTGTACCCCCTGGTCGAAGAAGCCATCAACCGCTGCAGGCTGGCCCTGGCCATGGCCTCCGACGGCCAGCAAGTGCAGGGCCGCACCCTCACCATCGGGCTCTCCGATGACAGTGAAATCGCCCTGGGGCAGAAGATTCTCTCGGTGGTGGAAGAGCGCCTGCCCGGGCTGCGCATCCTCTTCCGGCAAACCCACAGCGGCGTCGTACAAGACATGCTGATGGGCCACAAGATCGATCTCGCCATCTCCGCCGGAGGCTTGTCCTCGCACTTGATCACCCGCATCAGGCTGGGCCGCGGCAACTACCTGGGCATCGCCGATGCCCACAACACCGTCCCGGTGACCGCGGAGGATTACGCTCAGCGTCCGCACCTGCTGGTGTCGTCCGCAGGTTATGTCGGCATTGTCGATGAAGGCCTGAACAACGTCGGCCTGACCCGCACGATCAAGGCCTCGACCTCGCACTTCGCCGCCGTTCCCTTTCTGCTGGTGGGCTCCAAACTGATCACCACCGTGCCCACCCACGCCGCACGCGCAATGGAACGGATCAGTTCGCTGCAAACCTTCCCCTGCCCCGTGCCCATGCCTTCCTACGAACTTGAGATCGGCATGCGCGTGGGCAGCAAACACGACAACGCGTTGCAGATCGTCAAGTCACTGCTGCTGGATTCGATCAAGGAGCATTTCTTTCTGCAATGAAGGGCGAAGGCTTACGAACGTCTCAGAACGGACACTTGCTACAGCACCGCCACTAACCCCGGGGCACGTAATACAATCCCCGCCCCCGCCGCCTGAAGGATCAGCCATGTCCGTCACCAATCCCAAAGTCATCGATTTCTGGGGGATCTCCAAGGAGGCTCCCAACGACCTGCTACTGGTGATGACCGACCACCTCGAATGGGGCGACAAGGCGGAACAAGGCGAGCACTTGCTCGTGCTGCAAGAGAAAATCAACAGCTACATCGCCTTCATCGAAAGTGGCGAGATCTACACCGAGATCCCCGGCGCCTATGGCAAGTACCCGATCATCCGGATCATTGGCTTGTATGAATTGCCCGCGCAGGCCGAGTACTTCATGGCCCGCGTGACCGAAACCCTGAATGACGTGGGCATTGGCTTCGAGTTCGAGCTCAGGGTCGACGAGAGGATTCGCAACATGTAGCCGGGCCGGGCACGGCGCTGCCTCAGGCAGGCTTGATCACAGCCCGGTTGAGGGCAATCACATCCACATGCTCTTGGTGCGAGAAGTGCTCGATCACGTCTTGCAGGTGCACATGTTCCAGGCCGCTCGCGGCCATTTCACATGAAGCGTTGATCAGGAACTCACCCAGTGCCCTGAGTGTGTCCGGCTCGGCGAGAATCGAAATTTCGTCCAGTTGAATGCGCTGGTCACTGCCAACTGCGGTGCCATGCACGGTGAATGTCTTCAGCTTTTTCAAAGGTTGAATGCCTGCGCCCGTAGGTGGTTCTTTAATTTTGGCCAAGCCCAGGGCCTGGCCGATAGTCACTGTTGCCCCGACAGCCCGCAGCAGCCCGCAGCAGGCCGCACGCCCGCCGACGACGCTGCCAATACAGCCGGGAACGACTCTACAGCAACCCCAAACGCCTGCGCAGGCAAAGCACTTTCTCATGCCATGCTCTGATATGATTTTTTTCAATATCTTTGCAAATTGATTTTTATTGTGTCATTTATGACTGCACTGATCACAGGACAGATCCAGCGCGCCACCCCGGATGGCGGGTACCCGCTCCCCCCCAATGCCTTCCCAGGAGTCAACAATATGAACAAGACAGAACTTCTAGGTGCCCTGCTGCTATGTGCGTCCAGCTTCCTGGCTCATGCCGACGAAGACAGCCTGCGCATCGGTATCGAGGCCGCCTACCCGCCCTTCTCCTTCAAGACACCCGAGGGCAATGTCAGCGGCTTCGACTACGACATCGGCAACGCCCTGTGCGAAGAAATGAAGGTCAAGTGCCAATGGGTCATTCAAGAGTTCGACGGCATGATTCCATCGCTCAAGGTGCGCAAGATCGACGCCGTTCTGTCGTCGATGTCTATCACCGAAGACCGGATGAAATCCGTGGACTTCAGCAAAAAGTACTACCACACGCCTGGCAAGTTCGCGATGAAGGCCGGCAGCCTGATCAACGACCCGCTGCAGGACCTCAAGGGCAGGAAAGTCGGTGTGCAACGCGCCTCGACCTATGATCGTTTTGCCACCGAGCAACTGGAACCCGCCGGCGTCGTCGTGGTGCGCTACGCCTCACAGAACGAAGCCTTCCTCGACCTCGCCTCGGGGCGCCTGGACGCCACCCTGGCCGATATCGTCAACACCGATGAAAGCTTCATCAAGACCGCGGCGGGCCAGGGCTTTGCCCTCACAGGGCCTGATATCAACGATCCGAAGTACTTTGGTCGGGGCGCCGGGATCGCCGTGCGCAAGGGTGACAGCGCCAACCTGGCGCGCCTGAATGCGGCAATCGACGCGATTCGCGCCAACGGCAAGTACCAGCAGGTGATGGCCCGGTACTTCGCGTTCGATATCTACGGCGAGTAAGCCTTTCTCTGAGCCCCGGCGCCGCTGCTGGCTGGCGTCGTCTACGGCTTGTCTTGCGCGCCTTGTGGCGCGAGCTTGAGGAATTTCATCATGCTCCACGGCTACGGTTCGAGCATTCTCGATGGCGCCTGGCTGACCATCAACCTGGCGCTGACGTCCATGGCCCTGGCGATTGCCCTGGGCCTGATCGGCGCGGCCCTGCGCCTGTCATCGCTGAAATGGCTGGCAGTGCTCGGGGAAAGCTACACCACCCTGATTCGCGGTATTCCAGACCTGGTGCTGATCCTGCTGATTTTCTATGGCGGCCAGGACCTGGTGAACCGCCTGGCGCTGGCGCTCGGCTACACCCGCTACATCGACATCAACCCCTTTATCGCCGGGGTCTGCACCATGGGCTTCATTTTTGGTGCCTACCTATCGGAAACCTTTCGCGGCGCCTTCATGGCGATCCCCAAGGGCCAGGCCGAGGCCGGGCTGGCCTATGGCATGGGCGGTGCCCAGGTGTTCTGGCGAATCATGGTGCCGCAGATGGTGCGTTTCGCCATTCCCGGGTTCACCAACAATTGGCTGGTGCTGACCAAGTCCACCGCGCTGATCTCGGTGATCGGCCTGCAAGACATGATGTTCAAGGCCAAGAACGCAGCGGATGCCACCCACCAGCCCTTTACCTTTTTTCTCGCGGTGGCGGCGCTGTACCTGATGCTCACCAGCCTGTCCTTGCTGGTGCTGCGCTGCCTGGAAAAACACTACTCGGTCGGCCTCAAAGCCGCCGAACTGTAAGGGGAGCCACCCATGATGCTCGATTACCACCTGATCTGGGACAACCTGCCGCTGTACCTCAACGGCGCCCTGGTGACCCTCAAGGTCCTGCTGATTTCCCTGGCCCTGGGTCTGGCCCTGGCAGTGCCCCTGGCGCTGATGCGGGTGTCGCGCTCGCCGCTGATCAACGCGCCGGCGTGGCTCTATACCTATGTGATTCGCGGCACGCCGATGCTGGTGCAACTGTTCCTGATCTACTACGGCCTGGCGCAGTTCGAAGCGGTGCGCCAGAGCCTGCTCTGGCCGTATCTGTCCAGCGCGACCTTCTGCGCCTGCCTGGCCTTTGCGATCAACACCAGTGCCTACAGCGCCGAGCTGCTGGCCGGCAGTTTGCGCACCACCCCCGCAGGCGAGATCGAAGCCGCCAGGGCCATGGGCATGTCGCGCCTGACCCTGTACCGGCGCATTTTGCTGCCGTCGGCCTTGCGCCGAGCCTTGCCGCAGTACAGCAACGAAGTGCTGATGATGCTGCAAACCACCAGCCTGGCCTCCATCGTCACCCTGGTGGATATCACCGGGGCCGCGCGCACCGTCAGCTCACGGTTCTACCTGCCCTTCGAGGCGTTTATCACCGCCGCTCTCTTCTACCTGGTTCTGACCTTCATTCTGGTGCGTCTGTTCAAGCTGGCCGAGCGCCATTGGCTGGCGTATCTGGCACCACGCAAGCACTAAGGAGCTGCTATGGAGCACATTCAATACCCGTTGCCATGGAGTGCGTCGGGCACCCTACGCACACTGACGCTGTTTCGCTTTGGCAGTGGAACACGCAAGGCCTATATCCAGGCGTCCTTGCATGCCGACGAGTTGCCGGGGATGCGCGTCGCCGTCGAGCTCAAGCGCCGTCTCCTAGAGCTGGAGACACAGGGCCGGCTGACCGGGGTGATCGAACTGGTGCCCCTGGCCAACCCGATCGGTATCGCCCAGATGTTCCAGGCCACCCACCAGGGACGCTTCGAGTTCTCCAGCGGCAAGAACTTCAATCGCGACTTCCCGGAACTGTTCGAGCCGGTTGCAGCAGAGCTGCAAGGGCAATTGGGCTCTGACGCCGAGGCCAACGTCACGCTGATTCGCCGCGCCATGGCCGAGACCCTCGCGGCCATGCCGGCCCCCGCCTCGGAACTCGACGGCCTGCGCCGCCTGCTGCTGCAGCACGCGCATGACGCCGACCTGGTGCTGGACCTGCACTGCGATTTCGAATCGATCATGTTGCTGTACGCCATGCCGCAACACTGGCCGCGCCTGCAGTCACTGGCCGCGCGCCTCGGCGCCGGGGTCACCCTGCTGGCCGAGGATGCGGGCGGCAGCGCCTTCGACGAAGCCTGCGCGATTGTCTGGCTGCGCCTGGCAGAGCACTTTCCCGAGGCCAATATTCCCCTGGCGTGCGCCGCCACCACCATCGAATTGCGCGGCATGGCAGACACCGGTCGCGAGCAATGCCTCGACAGCGCCGAAGCCATTCTTGGCTATCTGGCCGAGCAGGGCCTGATCAGCGGCGACTGGCCGGCGACGCCGCCGAGCCATTGCCAGGCACTGCCTTTTTCCGGCGCGCAGTATGCCTGCGCGCCCCATCCCGGCGTGGTGAGTTTCCTGCAACCGCTGGGTGCACAGGTCAAGGTCGGCGACCCGCTGTTCGAAGTCATCGATCCCTTGACCGACCGCCACAGCCTGGTCCGCGCCAACATCGACGGCATTCTCTATGCCCGCGAACGGCTGCGCTTCGCCCAGCCGGGATTGTGGTTGGCCAAAGTGGCAGGTGCTACCCCCATTCGCCAGGGTCGCTTGCTCAGCGACTGATTCCAGAGAGTTCACAACATGTACAAACTTGAAGTTCAGGACCTGCACAAAAGCTACGGCGCGCACCAGGTGCTCAAGGGCGTCTCCTTGCAGGCACAGGCCGGTGACGTGATCAGCCTGATCGGCTCCAGCGGCTCGGGCAAAAGTACCTTCCTGCGTTGCATCAATCTGCTGGAGCAACCCAATGCGGGCACTATCCGGCTCAATGGCGAAGCACTGAAGCTGGTGGCCACTCCCCTGGGCGGGCTCAAGGCTGCCGAGCCCAGGCAGTTGCAACGTATGCGCTCACAGCTGTCGATGGTGTTTCAACATTTCAACCTCTGGTCACACATGAGCGCTCTGGAAAATGTCATGGAAGCCCCGGTGCAAGTGCTCGGCCTGAGCAAGCAGGAAGCGCGGGAGCGGGCCGAGCACTACCTGGACAAAGTCGGGGTGGCGCGGCGCATGAGCGCCTGGCCGGGACACATGTCCGGTGGCGAACAGCAGCGCGTGGCCATTGCCCGCGCACTGGCGATGGAACCGCAGGTCATGCTGTTTGACGAACCGACCTCGGCGCTCGACCCCGAACTGGTCGGTGAAGTACTGAAAGTCATGCAGGATCTGGCGCAGGAAGGCCGCACCATGGTGGTGGTCACTCACGAAATGGGCTTTGCCCGCGAGGTGTCCAACCAGCTGGTGTTCCTTCACCAGGGCCGCGTGGAAGAACGCGGCGCCCCACGCGAGGTACTGGCCAACCCGCAATCCGAGCGCCTGCAGCAGTTTCTCGCGGGAAGTTTGAAATAAGATCGCCACGCCGCGGTGCAGCACTGCCCTGACGAGCCCGGCCTCGGATACACTCCAGCCCACCTCGCCAGGGCACCAGGCACAGCCCTTCTTTCACCCTCAGGAACTGTCGAGCCGGACATGCCAAGTTCATCGAAAGACACCACGATCTATGCCGCACCGGTCATGCGCAAACTGACGGAAATCGTTGCCGAGCTGC
This sequence comes from Pseudomonas sp. GW822-FHT06D10, assembly GCF_058799535.1. Taxonomy (NCBI): domain Bacteria; kingdom Pseudomonadati; phylum Pseudomonadota; class Gammaproteobacteria; order Pseudomonadales; family Pseudomonadaceae; genus Pseudomonas; species Pseudomonas sp. GW822-FHT06D10. Next base: position 627,816 of record NZ_JBXALN010000004.1, read on the forward strand.
CGCCGTCGCTGCGCAAGGTGGCGGACTTCATCCTGCGCCACCCGCTCAAGGCCGCGACGCTGACCATCGAGGAGATGGCTCACGAAACCTTGACCTCCCCCGCCGCCGTCAACCGCCTGGCCAAGGCACTGGACCTGGGTGGATACAGCGGCATGAAGGCCGAGCTGGTCGCCACCTTGCAGCAGATGGTGTCGCCGGTGGACAAGCTGCGCAACGAACTGGCGCTGCGCCCGGGCGGTGCGTTCGGCCTGCACGAGCAGTTGCAGAGCGCCGGCAGCAACCTGGCCACAGCCACGACCAGCAACCACGCTGACAGCTTCGATGCCTTCATCAGCCGCCTGACCACGGCCCGCAAGATCTACATTCTGGGGTTTGGCAACAGCGTCTACCTGGCCGGCCTCGCCGCTGCGACCCTGATGCCCTTCTGCGCCGACGCCACGGCCATCAGCATGGAGGGTGGCAACGAAAACGCCGCGTACCGGCTCGCCGCAATCACGGATCAGGATGTGCTGCTGGCCATCTCCCTGCCCCGCTATTCCCTCGACACCCTGCAACTGGCGCGCTTTGCCAACGAACGCGGGGCAACGGTCCTGGCCATTACCGACTCCCCCGCCTCGCCACTCACCGCGATTGCCGAGCACACACTGTTTGCGCCGTGCGACCACCCGGTACTGACCAGTTCCAATATTGCCGTGCTGGCCTTGATCGAAGGCCTGGTCGCCGGTGTCATGGCGCGCAACGAAAAAGCGGTGAAACTGGCCACCGAGCTGACGGAAAGCGTGATGTCGTACCTGCACATTCCCAGCCACGGCAAATCGCTGAAAAAGTGAGGGCGGTGCGGTTTTGCCAGAAAGCCCGGTGCTGCACTCGACAGGCCCGAGCCAAGGTGCACGGCGCCGCCCCCCATCCAGGGTTGCGCCCCACGCGGCCTGCAGCGGCTCCCGCCCGCTCAAGCGGGGCAAGCGCCCTCAGCCCTCCTGCTGCAACCGCGCAATCAAGGTCTCGATAAAGAACGCCAGGCTCTGCGGCAACACCCGCTTGGGCATGGTCAGCACCTGAATGTCCCGATCGCCCAAGCGCGGGTTGGACAGCGGCACCGATACCAGCCCATCCATCCCCCGTCCCTCGCCACTGATGGCGCTGGCAAAGGCCACCGTATCGGACTGGCGCACAAACTCATGCAGGGCCCCGGAAAAGTTGCAGGTCATCACCTGATCGAAGCTCAGGCCGTCCATCTGGCACACCAGATCCAGCAGTTGCCGCTGGGTGGTGCCCTTGGGCGTCAAGGCCACGGGAAACGCCTGCACCTGCTCCAGTGACAGCACCCCGGCGCTGGCCAGCGGATGCCCGGCGCGCATCAGGGCGCGAATCGGCGAGCGGATCGAATAGCACACATTGACCCCCTCCACCGGCTCGGTGCTGAAGGTCAGCCCCACGTCCGCCTCGCCCCGACGAATGCGCTGCACGCACTCGTGGGGCGAGATCACGTCCAGGCGGTACTCGGCTCCGGGCCGCAGGCGGTAATGCTCCAGCAGCACCCGGGGCAGGAAATACCGCGACAGGCCCTCGGTGGATACCAGGCGGATCACCTTGGCCCCCGGGTAACCCTCGCCCCGCAGTTCGGCGAGGATGTTCTCCTGTTCCAGCCAGGTGCGCCGGGCGTGTTCGGCCAGGGCTTCGCCAGCGGCGGTGAGTTGCATGCCCCGCGGGCGCCGCTCGAACAGCGCCACGCCAACGCTCTCTTCCAGCAGGGCGATCTGCCGGCTCACCGCGCTGGGGGCGATGTGCAAACGCTCCCCCGCCGCGGCCAGGGAGCCGGCATCGATCACCGCCAGAAAATACCGATAGTCCATCTGCATCCCCTTGCCAGGCATCCAATTTTTAGAATCATGCCTTCAAAAAACAGCAATATACAGATGCCTTTGCCAACTCCACCATGGGCCCGTTCCCTTGCCCGACCGGAGTTGCAATGACCAAGCAAGCTGCCCTCGCCGGCGTTCGCCAGTACCTGGCCGACGGCCATTTTGAACAGGACCTGCGACGCCGGGTGGCGTTTCGCAGTGACAGCCAGGACCCGGCCCATGCCGATGAACTGCCGCGCTACCTGCTGGAGGAAATCCAGCCGCTGCTGCAGCGCCTTGGCTTCGACTGCCACATGTTGGCCAACCCCGAGGCCGGTGGGCCGTTCCTGATTGCCACGCGCCTGGAAGACCCGGCCCTGCACACGGTGCTCAGCTACGGCCACGGCGATGTGGTGCCGGGTTACGCCGAGCAGTGGCGCGCGGGCCTGAATCCCTGGCAACTGACCCTGGAGGGCGAACGCTGGTACGGCCGTGGCACCGCCGACAACAAGGGCCAGCACAGCATCAACCTGACCGCCCTGGAGCAAGTGCTAAAGGCCCGCGACGGGCGCCTGGGTTTCAACCTCAAGCTGCTGTTCGAGATGGGCGAGGAAGCCGGTTCCCCGGGGCTGCGCCAGCTGTGCCAGGAGCAGCGCGAACTGTTGCGGGCCGATGTGTTCATCGCCTCCGACGGCCCACGGCTGAATCAGGCCCGGCCGACGCTGTTCCTCGGCTCCCGCGGCTCGGCGCAGTTCCGCCTGGAGGTCAACACCCGGGACAAGGGCCTGCACTCGGGCAACTGGGGCGGGGTGATGAGCAACCCCGGCGTGGTACTGGCCAACGCCCTGGCCAGCCTGGTGGACCAGAACGGCCGCATCCGCTGCCGCGAACTGCTGCCGGCGAACATTCCCGACAACGTGCGCGCCGCCATCGCCGACCTGGAGATCCAGCGCGAGTCCCTGGGCCGCCCTCTGGACGAACACTGGGGCGAACCGGGGCTGACCCTGGGCGAGCGCCTGTTCGCCTGGAACACCCTGGAAATCCTCGCCTTCAGCACCGGCAACCCGCAAAAACCGGTGAACGCGATTCCGCCCCGGGCCGTGGCCTTCTGCCAATTGCGCTTTGTCCTCGGCACGCCCTGGCAGCAGCTGGAAAGCCTGCTGCGGGCGCACCTGGATCGCGAAGGTTTCAGCCAGGTGGAGATCGTCATGGAGCGCTGCTCCCCGGCCACCCGCCTGGACCCGGACAACCCCTGGGTCAGGTTCGCCAAGACCTCGATTGCAGGTAGCAGTGCGCAGCGCCTGGCGCTGTTGCCGAACCTGGCGGGCACCCTGCCCAACGACATCTTCGCCGAAGTGCTGGGGCTGCCGACCCTGTGGATTCCCCACTCCTACCCCGGCTGTTCGCAGCACGCCCCGGACGAACACCTGCTGCTGCCGGTGATTCGTGAAGGCCTGGAGATCATGACGGCCCTGTTCTGGGACCTGGGGGACCTGCCCCGGACCTGAGGCCATCGCTTACCCCGCCCGGCCCTGGCCGGGCACCTGTCGCTCAAAATCCAACAATAAGCAGGAGCGTCCTGTATGACAGCGTTAGCCACCACCTCGACCGCGACCCGGGTCGAACCCAAGGCCCTGTGGAAACCCATAGGCGCCGCCCTGATCGGCAACACCCTGGAGTGGTTCGACCTGTCGATCTACGCCTACTTCGCCCTGACCATCAGCCAGGTGTTCTTTCCCACCACCGACCCGACCTTCTCCCTGCTGCTGGCCTTCGCCACCTTCGGCATCTCGTTCCTGATCCGCCCCCTGGGCGCGGCGGTACTGGGCTCCTACGCCGACCGCCGGGGCCGCAAGAAGGCCCTGACCCTGTCGATCCTGATCATGCTGACGGGCACCCTGCTGATCGCCATCATGCCCAGCTACGCCACCCTGGGCCTCGCCGCGCCGATCGGCATCCTCCTGGCCCGGCTGCTGCAAGGCTTCTCCGCCGGTGGCGAGTTCGGCACCTCCACCGCCTTCATGCTGGAACACGCGCCGCCGCGCACCCGGCACTTTGTCGCCAGCCTGCAATTCGCCAGCCAGGGCTTTGGCGTGGTCATCGCCTCGACCTTCGGCTACTTCCTGACCAAGCACCTCGATGCCCAGCAAATGCTCGACTGGGGCTGGCGCGTGCCGTTCTTCTTCGGCCTGCTGCTGGGCCCGGTGGGCCTGTACATCCGCCGTACGGTGGACGAGTCGCCGGACTTCAAGGCCAGCGAACCAGGGGAACGCCCATTGCGCGAAGTGCTGATCAGCCAAAAGACCCTGCTGCTGATCGCCATGGGCACCCTGGTGGTGTCCACCGCCTCGAACTACATGATCCAGTACATGCCCTCCTACGCCGCCACCCGCCTGGACATTTCCCAGTCCTCGGGCTTTTTGGCGACCCTCACCGGCGGCCTGATCCTGACCTTCGTCACGCCCATTGTCGGCTACCTGTCCGGCCATATCGGACGCCTGAAAATCATGCTGACAGCGGCGGTGCTCTACGCCGTGGCGATCCTGCCGGCGTTCTTCTGGCTCAACAGCCGCCCCAGTGCCAGTTCGCTGCTGCTGGTGGTGGCGCTGATGGCCCTGATCAAGGCGGTGTACTTCGCCCCGCTGCCGTCGCTGATGGCGGACATCTTCCCGGTGCGCACCCGGGTCACCGGCATGTCCCTGAGCTACAACCTGGGGGTCACGATCTTCGGCGGTTTTGCCCCGGTGATCGCCACCGGATTGATTGCCCTGACCGGCTCGCCACTGGCACCGAGTTTCTACCTGATGCTGGCGGCAGCGTTGAGCGTCGTAGCCCTGTTGATGGCCCGCAAGAAACTCGGCATGACCTGAAATGCGACCGTTTTTTTGCGCGGGGCAAAAGCGCGCGTAGGAGCCGGCTTGCCGGCGAAGAGGCCCGCGAGACATGCAGCGCCTGGACGGACGCCTTCGCTGGCAAGCCAGCTCCTACTGCACCGGCAAGAAATTCATCAGCAGCAGGCTCTGCGCGTAATTGAACCCCACCCGCCGGTAGCGCTCATCGAGAATCTGCGTGAGCAAATCCAGGCGCGCGACGATCTTGCCGAACTCCACGGCAAAACTCAGGTTGCTGCCCTCCTCGGAAATCTCGTTGGAGAACAGCAACAGCACCCCATTGGCATCCTGGCGCTGGCTCAGCAGCCAGGTGGCCTTCTCGATATTGCGCGCGGCGTTGCTGATGAACTGCGGGTCGATGGTATCGGTCATGTAGAACTCGGTGCGCCCGCCATGGGCGGTCACCAGCATGCTGCCAATGGCATAGATGAAGGCCCCCACCCGATCGCCCTGGAACTCCGGGCTCAGGGAATAGCTCAGGGCCGCCAGGTCGCGACGATCCCCCAGGGCCGGCAGCGGCTGGCGCTTTTCGATGGCATTGCGGATCTCGCGCTGGGCCGTGGTGCCATCGGGGAACCCCGACTTGCGCCACTGGCTGGGGTTGCGCAGGTAGAGCTTGCCCATCAGCAGGTACAGGCTCTGCAGGTTGTCGCGCATGCCGATGGTGGCCATGCGGTCAACGCTGGTCTGGAAGAATTCGTCAGGCTTGCCTTCACGAAACTGTTTGGCGATATCGCGCCCTTGCTGCTGGGTACAGGCTGTGGCGCCAAGCATCAGCAGCGCCACCAGGAACAGGCGCTGAAATCGGGTTTGCATCATGCAAGAAGAGGGAGCGTAGGCCATCGGCACCGGGTCGGAATTCACGGGCTGCGGCGGGGATCGGCGCGGCCAGGCCTGGTGATAGAACGCAAAACTGTAAAAAAGTGCGATGGCCGCTACCGACCATCGCCAAATCGCTCGCTTACGAGCGTCGCAACTGACCGGGAGAAACAATGATCTTGACGTTGTGTTCCTTGTTGTTGACCAGTTCCTCGAAGCCCTGGCCGACAATCTCTTCCAGCTGGATGCGCCCGGTCACCAGAGGCGAAATATCCAGCCGGCCATCGGCGATGAAGGCGATCACATCGGCGAACTCACCGTTGTAGGCCAGGGCCCCCAGCACCGTTTTCTCGGTGGCCACCAGCTCGAAGAAGTTGAACTCGCTGGGCTCTTCGAATATCCCCACCATCACGCACTTGCCGGCCTTGCGGATCAGGTCGATGGCCAGCTTGGCGGTGTGCTTGTTGCCGATGCATTCAAAGCTGACATCGGCCCCCAGCCCGCCGGTCAGGCGCTTGACCTCGGCCAGGGCATCGCACTCCTTGGGGTCGAGCACGTGGGTCGCGCCCACCTCCAGGGCCTTGGCCTTGCGCGCGCCGGACATTTCCAGGGCGATCACCTGGGCCGCGCCGGCGGCCTTGGCGCACATGATGGTGCACAGGCCGATGGTGCCGGCGCCGACCACCACCACGTTCTGCCCCAACAAACTGCCGGCTTTTTTCACCGCGTGCATGCCCACCGCCAGCGGCTCGATCAGCGCTCCGGCCTCGGCGGGAAAGTTGGCCGGCAAGGCGTACAGCAGGTTGGCCGGCACGTTGACCAATTCGGCGAAGGCGCCGTTGTTCATCAGCCCGGTAAAGGCCAGGTTTTCGCAGATGTTGTACAGCCCGTGGGTGCAGTAGTAGCAGGTGCCGCAGTGCTGGCAGGCGTCGGCGGCCACTGGCTGGCCAACGCTGAAACCCTGGACCCCTTCGCCCAGGGCGACGATTTCGCCGCAGAACTCGTGGCCGAGGATGCACTGGCCCTTGATCCCGGTCAGCGGGTGCGGTGCGTCCACCGGAATGAACACCGGCCCGGCCACGTATTCGTGCAGGTCGGAACCGCAGATCCCGCACCAATCCACGCGGATCTGCACCCAGCCGGCAGGCGGCGCGTCGGGCAGCGGTACGTCTTCGACGCGGATATCGTGGCGGCCGTGCCAGACCGCGGCACGCATGCTGGGAACAGGCTTGAGGGAAACACTCATCTTGGCTTCTCCTTATTCTTGTAGAGCTGCGACGGCCCCCTGGCCGCCGCAGAACACCTCAGTGCTGCTGGATAAAGTCGAGGATCAGGCGGTTGACCTGCTCCGCCGCTTCCATCTGCAGCATGTGCCCCTGCCCCGGCAGCACCTCGATCTGCGCCTTGAGATCGGCGCTGTGGCTCACCGGAATGATCCGGTCGTCGCTGCCCCAGATCACCAGCACCGGCTGCGGGCCGTCCTGCACCACCGGGCGCAGGTCGGCCTGCTGGCGGCCGTCGGCGAACAGGTTGCCGGCCAACTGCCCGAGGGCCGCCTGCACCCCTTCCAGGCGCTTGTACTTGAGCATGTCGTCGAGCATCTGCCGGTTCACCAGCTCGGCGTTGGAGAACAGCTGCACCAGCTGCGGCTTCAGCGCATTGCGGTTGCTGGCCTCGACAAAACCTTGCAGGTAGTCGCCGTTGATCTCGCGGCCCAACCCGGCGCTGCCGATCAGGGTCAGGGTGCGCACGCGGTCCGGCGCCAGCCGCGCGGTGTTGAGGGACACCGCGCCGCCCATGGAGTGGCCCACCAGATGGGCCACGGGAATCTCCAGGTGATCCAGCAGCGCCAGCAGCACTTCGCTCAATTCATCCAGGTCGCCCCGTTGCAGGGCCTTGGCCGACTCACCATGGCCCGGCAGGTCGAGGGCGATCACCCGGCGCCCGGCGGCCAGGGCTTCGTGGTTGAACAGCCAGTTGTTGAGGTCGCCGCCAAAGCCGTGCACCAGCAGCAGCGGCGTACCGCCTTCACCGCGCTCGAAATAGCGGATCAGGCGGCCGCCCAGTTCGACCTTCTGCGGCGCCGGGCCGCTGTCTTCATCGGCGCTGTCGCCGGGCACGAAGCTGGCCTGGAACTGCTCGATCACCGCGTCGATCTCGGCGTCACTGGCTTCGCCATCGACCACGATGCCCAGCAGCGCGCCCACCGCCAGGGTCTCGTCCTGGCGGGCGATCTGCCGACGCAGGATGCCGGAGAACGGCGCCTCGACGCTGCTGGAGATCTTGTCGGTCTCCACGTCCAGCACTTCATCGCCCTTGCTGATGCTCTGGCCTTCTTCCTTGAGCCAGGCATCGACCCGGCCCTCGGTCATCGACAGGCCCCACTTGGGCATGGTCAGGGTATGGATCTGGCTCATCAGCGGCTCCACTCGATCACGGTTAACACGGCTTTTTCGATCTTCGCCGCGTCGGGGATGTACAGGTCTTCCAGGGCGTCGGAGAACGGCACTGGGGTGTGGGGCGCGGTGACCATTTTAATCGGCGCCTTGAGGGAGGCGAAGGCTTTCTGCGCCACCAGGGCCGAGATGTCGGTGGCCATGGAGCAGCGCGGGTTGGCTTCGTCGATCACCACCAGGCGCCCGGTCTTCTCTACGCTTTCCAGGATGCTGTCTTCATCCAGCGGGCTGGTGGTGCGCAGGTCGATCACCTCGCAGTCGATACCGCGCCCGGCCAAGCTGCGGGCCGCGTCCAGGGCGGTATTCACCGTGCGCCCGTAGGACACCAGGGTCACGTCCTTGCCGTCGCGCAGGAAGTTGGCCTCGCCGAAGGGAATCGCGTAGGACTCCTCCGGCACTTCGCCCTGCAGGCTGTAGAGCAGCTTGTGTTCGCAGAAGATCACCGGGTCGTTGTCGCGGATCGCCTGGATCAGCAGGCCCTTGGCGTCGTAGGGCGACGAGGGGCAGACCACTTTCAGCCCGGGGATGTGGGTCCACAGCGAGGTCAGCATTTGCGAGTGCTGGGCTGCGGCGCGCAGGCCGGCGCCGACCATGGTGCGGATCACCAGCGGGGTCTGGGCCTTGCCACCGAACATGTAGCGAAACTTCGCCGCCTGATTGAGGATCTGGTCCAGGCAGCAGCCGGCGAAGTCGACGAACATCAGCTCGCACACCGGGCGCACGCCACGGGTGGCGGCGCCGACCGCGGCGCCGACGTAGCCGATCTCCGATAGCGGGGTGTCCAGCACCCGCCCGGGGAATTGATGGTAGAGGCCCTTGGTCACCCCGAGCACGCCGCCCCAGGCGTCGTTGTCGCCGGGGGCGCCGGCGCCGCCCGCCACGTCTTCACCCATGATGAACACGCTGGGGTCGCGCCGCATTTCCTGGGCCAGGGCTTCGTTGATGGCCTGCTGGTAACTGATTTTTCTCGCCATGATGGTGGTCTCTTGTTGTTCTGTGGGGCGTTATGGATAAGCGACGTAGACGTCGCTGAGCAGGTCGGCGGGGCTCGGCTTGGGGTCGGTCTTGGCCTTGCGCACCGCGTCTTCGATCAGCGCTTCCACGTCGGCATCGATCTGGTCCAGCTGGCTGGCCTGCACCAGGCCCGAACGGGTGGTGCGCTCGCGGAACTGCATCAGGCAGTCGTTGTGCTCGCGGTAATGCTTGACCTCGTCGGGGGCGCGGTAGGTCTGGGCGTCGCCCTCGAAGTGGCCGTAGTAGCGGGTCAGCTTGACCTCGATCAGCGACGGCCCCTCCCCGGCCCGGGCCCGCTCCACGGCGGCGCCGGCGGCTTCGTGCACGGCGAAGAAATCAAAACCGTCCACCGTTACCCCGGGCATGCCGAAACCGGCGGCGCGGTCGGCAATGTGGTCGCAGGCCACCGACCAGTTGGACGCCGTGGCTTCGGCGTAGCCGTTGTTCTCGGCGATGAACAGGCACGGCAGGTTCCATACCGAGGCCATGTTCATGGCCTCGAACACCGCGCCTTCGTTGGAGCCGCCGTCGCCGAAGAACACCACCGACACACCGTCGGTGCCTTGCAGCCGGGCGGCCAGGGCCGCGCCCACCACCAGCGGCGCACCGGCACCGACGATGCCGTTGGCGCCGAGCATGCCCTTCTCGAAATCAGCGATGTGCATAGAGCCGCCCTTGCCCTGGCAGACCCCGGTCTTCTTGCCGTAGATCTCCGCCATCATCCCGTAGACGTCCACGCCCTTGGCGATGCAATGGCCGTGGCCACGGTGGTTGGAGGCGATGCAGTCGTCGTCCCGCAGGTGGGCCATGACTCCGGCGGCCGAGGCTTCTTCCCCGGCATAGAGGTGGACGAAACCGGGGATCTCGCCGGTGGCGAATTCCACGTGCAGGCGTTCTTCGAATGCGCGGATGGTGCGCATCACCCGGTAGGCGTGGAGCAACTGGTCAGTGGTCAGGGGTGTCGACATTTTTATTCTCCAGGGTGTCTTCGGACTGAAGGTTCACGGGGTGTTGCCGGTGATCGCGGTCGATGGCCAGCAGGCGCTGGCGCGCCGCGTATTCCAGGACCGCGTTGACGTCGATGCTCAGCGGGCCGCCGGCATCCAGGGTGACCGTGGGCCGGTCGTGGGGGTTGAACTCGATCTCGCGCTCGCCATCCAGGGCCAGGGTGCCGGCGTTCAGGCACAGGGGCTGGGGCACATCGGGTTGCAGGTAGCCGGCCTCCAGCACCCCGCAGCCCTGCAGCAGGCCGGGAGCCAGGGGCACCAGCAGCGCCTCGGGGGATTGCGGGTCCAGGCGCATCCAGGCGCCGTGGGGTTCCTGGCGAGTGACCGGCAACCACAGCCCGCAGAGCGCGGAAATGCCAATGGACTGCGGCTCGGCGAAGGTCACGAAGACCTGGGCCAGATCGCTGGCGCGGCTGATGGCCCGGGCACCGACAAAGGCCAGGGGCGACACCGCCACATCCACCAGGGCCACCTCGCACAGGCCTCGGGTCGGTTCGCGCACCAGCAGGCGCTTGTTGCGCCGCAGGGCGATCTCGGCGGGCACCCGGCCGCTGGCGTAGAGACCACCGGCCAGCCCGGCGCTGGTGGCTTCGCGCAGCTCCGGAAAGGCGTTGTTGGTGCCGGTGGACAGGGTCAGCAGCGGAATGTCGCCAACCTCGGCGGCCACCGCCTTGTGGGTGCCGTCGCCACCGAGCACGGCGATCAGCGACACCTCGCGCTCGGCCATCCAGCGCGCCGCCCGGCGGGTGTCCTCGACGCTCTGGCGCAGGGTCAGGTCGAGAAACTCCAGGGCCGGCCAGTGCTGCTCCCGGGCCTGGCGGCTGCGGCTGTTCTTCTGCACCGCGGCGGCGATGCCGGTCATGTCGGTGGGCATCAGCACCTGGGTGATGCCGGTGGCGCCGAAGGCCGCCAGCAGGCGCTGGATCACCGAGACCTTGTCGGTACTGGAGAACAGGCCGGCGTTGGCGGTGAGGCGGCGCACATCACGGCCCGAAGCCGGGTTGGCGATGATGCCGACAGTGAGGGGGCGGCGGCTCATGGACTCACCGCGGGCGGAGCACAGGCAGGAGAAAACATCGGGCACCTCGTTCTTATTCTTCGATGGGCCAGTCGGCGCGGGTTACCGAGAACTGGTTGCCAAGAGCCAGAGCAAGGCCGGTGCCAGTTATGGAAAAACCGCTGCAAAGGCCCGTGGCAGAGCGGCTGTTGCCCTCGCCTGCAGGTATCGGGAAGCCCTGCGCCTGAGACGTTGCATGTCAGGCTGCACGGGGCCTTGGCGAGACCCTGAGACGTTGCGTCTCAGCGCCCCCAAGGCGCCGCCCGGTGCTTGTCGGGAGCCGCGGATCGGCGCTTAATGCGCCCACAACGATAAGAAGCTGCAACCGGAGGCCTTCATGCTTTCCGCACATTCAAAAGCCCATGTGGACTGCGTCAGCCGGGTCCTGAAAAACGCCGATCACCTGCCCCAGGCGCCGGTGCCGAGCCTGATCCTCGATTCCTGGCGCCGCTCCATGGAGCAGCACCAACTGGACCCCGGCTCGCTGCAGGGGCCGCGCATCCTGTCCGAAAACGTGCTCAAGGAATGCCGCGAGCGTTCCGAGCTGTTCCTGCGCATCGCCAGCGAAGAAGTGGCCCGCCTGCATGGCCGGGTGCGCGACGCCGACTACTGCGTGCTGCTCACCGACGCCCAGGGCCAGACCATCGACTACCGGGTGGAGTCCACCCTGCGCAACGACTGCCGCAAGGCCGGGCTGTACCTGGGCACCTGCTGGTCGGAGGGTGAAGAAGGCACCTGCGGCGTGGCGGCGGTGCTCACCGCGCGCACGCCGATCACCGTGCACAAGCGCGACCACTTTCGCGCCGCGTTCATCGGCCTGACCTGTTCCGCCGCCCCGGTGTTCGACCCCCAGGGCGAGCTGCTGGGGGTGCTGGACGTGTCGGCGGTGCGTTCCCCGGACGACCGCCGTTCCCAGCACCTGATCCGGCAGATGGTGGTGCAGAGCGCGCGGGAGATCGAACAGGCGTTCTTCATGAACAGCGCCCAGGGCTACTGGGTGCTGCGGGCCCATGCCAGCCCCGGCTATGTCGACAGCCAGCCGGATTACCTGCTGGCCTGGGACGACGACGGTTGCCTGCGCGCGCTCAACCCGGCGGCGCGCCATTACCTGCTGCGCCGCTATGGCCGCTTGCCGCAGCACATCGCCCAGGTGTTCGACCCGCAGCTGTTGCAGCGCGCCCGCGACGAAGCCCTGTGCCCCCTTTCCGACAACCTCCACGGCCGCCTGCAAGCGCCAAGGCGCCCGGCACAGCGCCCGCGCCTGAGCCTGGCCGGAGAACCGCTGGACCCGCGGGTGGAACAGAGCCTGCGCCTGGCGGTGCGGGTCAAGGACCGCCACCTGCCGGTGCTGATCCAGGGCGAGACCGGTTCCGGCAAGGAAGTCTTCGCCCGCCAGCTGCACCAGGCCAGCCAGCGTCGGGACCGGCCCTTTGTCGCGGTGAACTGCGCGGCGATTCCCGAGAACCTGATCGAAAGCGAACTGTTCGGCTACGTCGCCGGGGCCTTTACCGGCGCTTCGAACAAGGGCATGCAGGGCCTGCTGCAACAGGCCGATGGCGGCACCCTGTTCCTCGATGAGATCGGCGACATGCCCCTGGCCTTGCAGACCCGCCTGCTGCGGGTGCTAGCCGAGGGTGAAGTGGCGCCCCTGGGGGCCGCGCAACGCAAGGCGGTGGATATCCAGGTGATCTGCGCCACCCACCGCGATCTGGAGGCGCTGGTGGCCGAGGGCAGCTTTCGCGAGGACCTGTATTTCCGCCTCGGCGGCGCGCGCTTTCAGTTGCCACCGCTGCGCGAGCGCAGCGACCGGCTGGCGCTGATCACCCGGATTGTCGAAGAGGAATCCAAGCGCTGCGGTGCGCCGGTGCAACTGGGCAATGCGGCACTGGAATGCCTGCTGGGCTACCGCTGGCCGGGCAACGTGCGGCAATTGCGCCATGTGCTGCGCTACGCCTGCGCGGTGTGCGAAGGGCCGCTGATCCAACTGCATGACTTGCCCGAACAACTGCGCGGCGCCGAGGCCGAAGGCGCCCTGCCCGCCCTGGAAACCGCCACCAGCCCCGAGCGCCAGGCCCTGCTGGATGCCCTGGTGCGCCACCGCTGGAAACCCGTGGCGGCGGCCAAGGCCCTGGGCATTTCCCGCGCCACCCTGTACCGCCGCGTGCAACAGCACGGCATCCAGATGCCCGGCCGCAGCCCCCCAACCCCGAATGGATACCCCCTGTAGCCGCTGCTGAGCCCGCGAAGCTGCGCAAAGGCCCGCAGGGCCTTGCTTGGCGATCTCCCGCCGAATCTTCAGCGCCTTAGCAGGCCCCGCGTCTCCTGCGGAGCCGTTCGCAGCCTGCGGCAGCGGCTACAAGAACCGGCCCTGCGCACCCTGCCGTCTGTGTAGCCGCTGCTGAGCCTTGGCGAAGCTGCGCAAAGGCCCGCAGGGCCTTGCTTGGCGGTCTCCCGCCGAATCTTCAGCGCCTTGGAAGTCCCCGCGTCTCCTGCGCAGCCTGCGGCAGCGGCTACAGGGGTAGGTTGAGGCGGGCGCGGTAGCGCCCGGGACTTTCGCCGGTCCATTTCTTGAACGCGCGGTGGAAGGCGCTGGGCTCCTGGAAGCCGGTGAGTTCGGCAATCTCGCTGATGCTGACGCTGGTGCGGCGCAACAGTTCAACGGCGACACCGCGGCGCACTTCATCCTTGATTTCCTGGTACGAGCCGCCCTCGCGCTCCAGGCGCCGGCGCAGGGTGCTGGCGCTCATCTGCACTTCGCGGGCGAAGGCTTCCAGGGTCGGCCACTGGCTGTAGTGGCTGCCCCGCAGGCGCTGGTGCACCTGGCGGGTCAGCCCGTGCTGGTTGCGAAAGCGGATCACCAGCCACTGCGGCGCGCTGCGCAGGAACACCTTGAGCGAGGCCAGGTCCTGGACCACCGGCAGGCGCAAGAAGCGGCTGGCGAATTCGATCTCGGTGCGCCCGGCGTTCCAGCTCAGGTTGCTGCCCCACAGCAGCGCATCGTCGCTGAGACTCAGGCGCGAATGGCGAAAGTCGGCGCGGTCGATGGGAATCCGTCGCCCACCGAGCCAGCACAACAGGCTGATGACCAGCACCAGCAGGGTTTCCTCGGCGTAGTGGCTGCGCAGCGGGTCGGCGCAGCGGCTGTCGAGGCTGATCACCGCACGCTTGCCCCGCAGGCTGAGGCTGGCGCGGACGTCCCGCAGGAACAGGCCGAAGTTGTTAAGGCATTGGCGCAGGGCCTTTTCCAGATTGGGCTCCTGGATCAGCCCGCGGCAGATCAGGGCAAAGGCCCCCGGCGGCATCCCCCGGGAGTCGAGCTGGAAGAATTCGTCCTGCAACTCGCGGATCTGGATCAGCCACAGGGCGGCAAAGGCACTGCCGGGCACCCGCGCCCGGGGCTGGTCGAGCAACGCCGGATCGATACCGGCCTCGCGCAGCACGGCCGCCAGCCGCGCCGGCTGCTGGCGCAGGGCGTGGGTCATCACCCGGACAAAGTAGACCGCGACCGAATCCGATTCACGCATGTAGAGGCTGTGCTCCCGTAGCTGGACCTATGGCAAAAAACGCCAGCACGCTTGACCGCTTTCGGCATAGGCCGGCCACCGCGCCGGGCTCTAGACTCGCGCTGGATAACGCGCTGTGCAAGGCAACCGCGCCATGCTCCGCGAAGGCAATGAACAAAGGAAGAGCTGAAGATGAATCTTGCGAATATCGGGGTGATCGGCGCCGGCACCATGGGCAACGGCATCGCCCAGGTCTGCGCCCAGGCGGGCTTTGACGTGACCCTGCTGGACATCGCCCAGGGCGCCCTGGAAAAGGCCCTGGCCACCATCGGCAAGAACCTCGACCGCCAGGTGAGCAAGGGCACCCTCGGCGAAGACGACAAGCTCGCCGCCCTGGGCCGGATCCGCATCAGCACCGACTACGGCGTGCTCAAGGATGCGCAACTGGTGATCGAAGCCGCCACCGAGAACCTCGACCTCAAGCTCAAGGTGCTGCAGCAGATCGCCGCCCAGGTCAGCGCCGAGTGCGTGATCGCCTCCAACACCTCGTCGCTGTCGATCACCCAACTGGCCGCCAGCGTCAGCGCGCCCGAGCGGTTCATCGGCCTGCACTTCTTCAACCCGGTGCCGGTGATGGGCCTGATCGAAGTGATCCGCGGCCTGCAGACCAGCGACGCGACCCACGCCCTGGCCATGGACATGGCCCAGCGCCTGGGCAAGACCGCGATCACCGCCGGCAACCGCCCGGGTTTTGTGGTCAACCGCATCCTGGTGCCGATGATCAACGAGGCGATCCTGGTGTTCCAGGAAGGCCTGGCCAGCGCCGAGGACATCGACGCGGGCATGCGCCTGGGCTGCAACCAGCCGATCGGCCCGCTGGCCCTGGCCGACCTGATCGGCCTGGACACCCTGCTGGCGATCCTCGAAGCCTTCTACGACGGCTTCAACGACAGCAAGTACCGCCCCGCGCCGCTGCTCAAGGAAATGGTTGCCGCCGGCTACCTGGGGCGCAAGACCGGTCGGGGTTTCCATCACTATGGCTGAGCGTTGCTCACGCTTTGCCGAAAGCCGCGACAAGGCCCTGGAGCTGTTCGCCAGCAAGGGCTTCGGCCAGGTCGGCATGCGTGAGCTGGCGAGCCATCTGGGGCTGACCCCGGGCTCGCTGTACCACCATTACCCGAGCAAGCAGCACCTGTTGCTGGACCTGATCGAGGAGTTCTTCGATGAGCTGCACAGCACCCTCAAGCGCCTGCAACGGCGCAAGTTGCAGGGCGACTGCCTACCGGCGCTGATCCGCGCCCACCTGAAGCTGCATCGGGAATTGCCGCGGCATTTCCGCCTGGTGGAGCGCGACAGCGGCTGCCTCAATCCCGACCAGCAACTGCGGGTCGGGCAATTGCGCGAACGCTACGAACAACAGCTGGTGCAGTTGCTGGGCACCCCGACCGGCCTTGGCCCACAGGCGCAGCGCGCCGCTGCCCATGCCCTGGCCAACCTGCTCAACAGCGCCCCTAGCTGGTTCAGCGAACAACCCCTGGCCGAGCGTGAACGCGAAGCCCTGTTGGAAAACCTGCTGAGCGGCGCCATCGAGCGGCTGCTGGGCGGCGTGCCCGTGCGCAGCGCGGTGGCCTGAGCCTCAGCGCAGCTGCAGCGGGTCTACCAGCCCGGCGGCAATGGCCATGCCCACCAGTTCCGGCAGGTGTTCGGCCTGCATGCGTTTCATCACCCGTGAGCGATACAGGTCGATGGTCTTGATGCTGACCCCCAGTTGCTCGGCAATTTCCCGGTTGGTGTAGCCCTGCACCAGCGGCAGCAACACGTCTTTCTCCCGTGGCGTCAGGCTCTCCAGCAACCCTTGCACCCGGGCCTGCCCGGCACTCTGGTTCTGATGGCGGTCGGCGCGGCTCAGGGCCTGCTGCACACTGTCCAGCAACAGCTGTTCGTTGTAGGGCTTTTCGATGAAGTCCACCGCCCCGGCCTTGAACGCGCGGACCACGATGGGCACGTCGGCGTGGCCGCTGACAAAGATCAGCGGCAGGCGGATATCGCGCTGGCGCAGCTCTTCCTGGACGTTCAGCCCGCCCATGCCGGGCATGCGCACATCCAGCAGCACGCAGGCGTTCAGGCTCGGGTCGCAGTGCTCGAGAAACTCGCGGCCACTGGTGAAGGGCAGCGCCTTGAGCCCCACCGACTCCAGGAGCCAGACGGTGGAGTCGAGCATGCCCGGGTCGTCGTCGACCACGTACACCAGTTGCTGCGCCTCACTTGTCATTGCCTTGCTCCTGTCATTGCGGGGGAAGTTGCCTGGGACGTTGCCGAGGGGTCGGCCGGGGCACTGGCCGGCAGCCGGCAGCACATGCGCAGGCCGACGGCCTGGGGCTGGGCCTGCAAGTCGCCGCCAAAGCCCTCGACGATGCTGCGGCTCATGGACAGCCCGAGCCCCAGGCCATTGGCCTTGCTGGTGTAGAACGGGGTGAACAGCTGCGGCAGTTGCTCGGCGCAGACACCGGGGCCCTGGTCGCTGACGCTGATCTGCACCCCGCCTTCGGCCGTCGCCTCGGCGGCCAGCACAATGTGCGAGCCCTGCTGCCCATGCACTTCGCGGTTGGCCTCGATGGCGTTGCGCAGCAGGTTCAGCAGCACCTGCTCCAGCAGCACCCGGTCGGCGTACACCGGCGGCAGATTATCCGCCAGCTGCAAGTCGATCGTCACCTGGCTGGCCTGGGCTTCCCAGGCACACAGGCGCACGGTTTCCCGGGCCACTTCGGCGATGTCCAGGGCCTGCACCCGGCGCCCGCCCTTGCGCAAAAAGGCCCGCAGGCGCTTGATCACTTCGGCGGCGTGGGTCGCCTGCTCGGCAATCCGTTCCAGGCCCTGGGCCACCTTGCGGGCGGCCTCGGGCTGGGTGCCCAGGGCCTGCAAGTAGCGCTGGCTGGCATTGGCGTAGTTGACCA
This sequence comes from Pseudomonas sp. GW822-FHT06D10, assembly GCF_058799535.1. Taxonomy (NCBI): domain Bacteria; kingdom Pseudomonadati; phylum Pseudomonadota; class Gammaproteobacteria; order Pseudomonadales; family Pseudomonadaceae; genus Pseudomonas; species Pseudomonas sp. GW822-FHT06D10. Next base: position 645,358 of record NZ_JBXALN010000004.1, read on the forward strand.
CTGCGGCCAGCGGCTGGTTGATCTCGTGGGCGATACCCGAGGCCAGTTCGCCCAGGGTCACCAGGCGCGCGGTGTGGGCCAGTTCGTCCTGGTGATGGCGCTGCTGGGCTTCGCGCAGTTCGCGCTCGCTCTGGTCGTGGGCCACCAGGGAGTAGAAACGCTCGCCACTGGCCGCGCGGTGGGCCAGGAGCATCAGCGAGACCGGCACCGAGGCGCCGCCGGCCGGCGGTTGCAGGCGCGCCTCGATGCTCCAGCGGCCGCTGTGTTCAGCGCGGTCCCAGCCTTCGCGTTGCAGGCTGTCGAGTACCGCAGCGCTGAGAATGGCCGCCAGTGGCGGCATTGCCTGCCCGTCGCCGAGCCCCAGGGTGCGCCGCGCCGCCGGGTTGAGGTAGGTCACCGCGCCGCCGGGCTGGATGAACAGCACCGGGTCGGGGTTGGCCTCCACCACTTCCGCCAGGCGCCGCTTGTTCTCTTCGGCCTGGACCCGGGCGGTGATGTCCCGGGACACCGCCACCACTTCCACCACGGTGCCGGTGTAGGTGTCGCGAATGCCGCGGCAGGCGGTTTCGAACCACAGGTAGTGGCCGTCGCGATGGCGGATGCGATAGGTCATGGTGTGGTAGCCGTCCTGCTCCAGGGCATCGCGGGTGCGCTGCATCAGCCCGGCCAGGTCCTGGCTGTGGAACAGGCTGCGGGCCAGGCGCCCGCGCAGTTGCTCGGGCCAGTAGCCGAGCAGGGTCCAGGAGGCCGGCGAGGCGTCGAGGAAGCTGCCGTCCGGGGTGTGCCGGGAAATCAGGTCAGTGGTGTTTTCGGTGATCAGGCGGTACAGGCGCCGGGCCTTGGCCGACTCGCGCTCGGCCCGGACCTGGGCCGTGGCTTCCTGGCAGCGCGCCAGCACCCGCTGGCGATGCGGATCGGGGATAAAGCTCCAGAGCAGGATGCGCTCGCCCCACTGGGCTTCCACCTGCTCGATGGCCCGCTGCTGTTCCAGGCAGGCCCGCACCAGGGCCGGGTGGTTGACCGGCAGCAGGGCCGCGAGATCGCCAGTGGCAGCATCGTCCAACCACTGGCGCAGTGCCGGGTTGAGGTCCAGCGGCTGCGCCTGGGCGTCCAGCAGCAGGCTGGGTTGCGGGTCGTGGCCGAGCCAGGGCGAGTCCGGCAACTGGCCTTCACGCTGCAGGCGCAGCCAGTGACGCAGGTGGGTAGAGTCGGGCATGGTCGATCAGTCTCGCGGCCGGAAGGATAGGTTCTTTTTATAGTATAACCACTATACAACTCAGGTAGTACTTCCATATCAATCGACAAACAGTATATAAAAGACCCCGGATAAGTCACCGAGCTTTCGCTGGGTGTGCTGCGTACCTGTAAGCAACGCCGAACGTAGGAGCTGGCTTGCCAGCGAAGAGGCCCGTGGGATCGCTTTCGCCGGCAAGCCGGCTCCTACAGTCAGTGCCCCCAGGTACACAGCACGCGCTACCCAAGCCTCGGCCAATAGAGCTAATAATCAGCCACCGGGTACCCGAACCATGTCCATCTACGAGCAAGGCCTGGCGCCGACTGCCGTCAACCATATCGCCCTCTCCCCCTTGAGCTTCATCGAGCGTACCGCTGCGGTTTACCCCGATTACCCGGCGGTGATCCACGGTTCGATCCGTCGCACCTGGGCCCAGACCTACAGCCGCTGCCGGCGCCTGGCCTCGGCCCTGGCCGGGCGCGGCATCGGCAAGAACGACACGGTGGCGGTGATGCTGCCCAACATCCCGGCAATGCTCGAAGCACACTTCGGCGTGCCGATGATCGGCGCCGTGCTCAATGCCCTCAATGTGCGCCTGGACGCCGAGGCCATCGCCTTCATGCTGGCCCACGGCGAAGCCAAGGTGCTGATCGCCGACCGCGAGTTCCATGAGGTGATCCACGCCGCCGTGGCCATGCTCGATCACCCGCCCCTGGTGATCGACCTCGACGACCCGGAGTACGGCGAGGGCCAGCCGGTCAGCGAGCTGGACTACGAAGCGTTCCTGGCCGAGGGCGATCCCGAGTTTGCCTGGCAGTGGCCCGATGACGAGTGGCAGGCCATCGCCCTGAACTACACCTCAGGCACCACCGGCAACCCCAAGGGCGTGGTCTATCACCACCGCGGCGCCTACCTCAACGCCCTGGGCAACCAGATGACCTGGGCCATGGGCAACCACCCGGTGTACCTGTGGACCCTGCCGATGTTCCACTGCAACGGCTGGTGCTACCCCTGGACCGTCACCGCCCTCGCCGGGGTGCATGTGTTTTTGCGCCGGGTCGACCCGCAGAAGATCCTCGACCTGATCCGCGAGCACCAGGTCACGCACCTGTGCGGCGCGCCCATCGTGCTCAATGCCCTGGTGAACATGCCCGACACCGCCAAGGCGGCCATCGACCACCCGGTCAACGCCATGGTGGCCGGGGCCGCGCCGCCGGCCAAGGTGATCGGCGCGGTGGAGGAAATGGGCATCAAGGTGACCCACGTCTACGGCCTGACCGAGGTCTATGGCCCGGTGACCCTGTGCGCCTGGCACGCCGCCTGGGATGAACTGGCCCTGGAACAGCGGGCGCAGATCAAGTCGCGCCAGGGCGTGCGCTACCCGACCCTGGAAGGGGTGATGGTGGCCGACCCGAAAACCCTCGAACCCACGCCCCGGGACGGCCAGACCATCGGCGAGATCTTCATGCGCGGCAACACCGTGATGAAGGGCTACCTGAAGAACCCCACGGCCACCGCCGAAGCCTTCGAGGGCGGCTGGTTCCACACCGGCGACCTGGGGGTGACCCACCCGGACGGCTACGTGGAGATCCGCGACCGGCTCAAGGACATCATCATTTCCGGGGGCGAGAACATTTCCACCATCGAACTGGAAGGCGTGCTCTATCGCCACCCGGCGGTGCTGGAAGCGGCGGTGGTGGCCCGGCCCGATGAAAAATGGGGTGAGACGCCCTGTGCCTTCATCACCCTCAAGGCCGATCATCAGGACGTGCGCGAAGCCGAGATCATCGCCTTCTGTCGCGAGCACCTGGCAGGCTTCAAGGTACCGCGTACCGTGGTCTTCAGCCCGTTGCCCAAGACCTCCACCGGCAAGATCCAGAAGTTCGTCCTGCGCGACATGGCGAAAAACCTCTAGCCTGAATACACCTACCCAGCCCTTGTAGGAGCTGGCCGGGCGGCGCTTCGCTTGCCAGCGAAGGCGTCGGCCAGGGCGATGCATGGCTTGCGGGCCCCTTCGCCGGCAAGCCGGCTCCTACATGGTGGCGGGGTTTTCGTTGTCGATTCATGCGGCCGAGGCCGCTCAACCTCCACTTTTGCCCGAGGTTCCTGCAATGCCCGAATTCAACGCTCCGCTGCGCGACATGCGCTTTGTCCTGCATGAAGTGTTCAACGCACCCAAGCTCTGGGCCCGCCTGCCGGCCCTGGCCGATACCGTGGACGGCGACACCGCCGACGCCATTCTCGAAGAAGCGGCCAAGGTCACCGGCAACCTGATCGCCCCGCTCAACCGCAGCGGCGACGAGGAAGGCGCCAGCTGGCACGCCGGGCAGGTGCGCACCCCGGCCGGTTTCAAGGAGGCCTACAGCACCTATATCCAGGGCGGCTGGGTCGGCCTGAGCGGCAACCCGGCCTACGGCGGCATGGGCATGCCGAAGATGCTCGCGGTGCAGTTCGAGGAAATGCTCTACGCCGCCAATTCCAGTTTCGCCCTGTACTCGGCCCTGAGCTCCGGGGCCTGCCTGGCCATCGATGCCCACGCCAGCGAAGCGCTGAAACAGCTGTACCTGCCGCCGATGTACGAAGGCCGCTGGGCCGGTTCCATGTGCCTCACCGAGGCCCACGCCGGCACCGACCTGGGGATCATCCGCACCCGCGCCGAGCCCCAGGCCGACGGCAGCTACCGCATCAGCGGCAGCAAGATCTTCATCACCGGCGGCGAGCAGGACCTGACCGAGAACATCATCCACCTGGTGCTGGCCAAGCTGCCGGACGCCCCGGCCGGGCCCAAGGGCATCTCGCTGTTCCTGGTGCCGAAGATCCATGTGGACGCCAACGGCAATCTCGGTGCGGCCAACGCGGTGAGCTGTGGTTCCATCGAGCACAAGATGGGCATCAAGGCCTCGGCCACCTGCGTGCTGAACTTCGACGGCGCCAGCGGCTGGCTGATCGGCGAGGCCAACAAGGGCCTGGCGGCGATGTTCACCATGATGAACTACGAGCGCCTGTCCATCGGCATCCAGGGTATCGGCTGCGCCGAGAACTCCTACCAGAACGCCCGCACCTACGCCCGCGAGCGCATCCAGAGCCGCTCCCCGGCCGGCCCGGTGGCCAAGGACAAGATCGCCGACCCGATCATCGTCCACCCCGATGTGCGGCGCATGCTGCTGTCGATGAAATCCATGACCGAGGGCGGCCGGGCCTTCGCCAGCTATGTCGGCCAGCAACTGGACCTGGCCAAGTTCGCCGACCAGCCCCATGAGCGGCACAACGCCGAGGCCCTGGTGGCGCTGCTGACCCCCGTGGCCAAGGCGTTCTTCACCGACACCGGCCTGGACAGTTGCGTGCTGGGCCAGCAGATCTTCGGCGGCCACGGCTACATCCGCGAATGGGGCCAGGAGCAACTGGTGCGGGATGTGCGCATCGCCCAGATCTACGAAGGCACCAACGGCATCCAGGCCCTGGACCTGTTGGGGCGCAAGGTGGTGGGCAACGGCGGCGTGGCCCTGCGCCTGTTCACCGGCGAGATCCGCGACTACGCCTACCTGCCCGGCGCCGCCTACGCCGCCGAGCTGCTGGATGCGGTGCAGCGCCTGGAAGACCTCAGCGACTGGCTGCGTGAACAGGCGGCGCAGAACCCCCACGCAGTGGGCAGCGCCTGCGTCGAATACCTGCAGCTGTTCGGCTACGTGGCCTACGCCTACCTGTGGGCGCGCATGGCCCAGGTGGCCGAGCACAAGCGTTCCGAGGACGACGGTTTCTACGGTGCCAAGCTGGCCACCGCGCGCTTCTACTTCAGCCGCATGCTGCCGCGCATCCTCAGCCTGGAGCAGAGCATCCGCGCCGGCAGCGCCTCCTTGTTCGGCCTCGACGCCGAGCACTTCTGAGCCCCTGGGCAGGGCGCCCGGCGCCCTGCCCCGTGCTGGCAAAAAACCACCGCCCGCAGGTGCAAAACCCCGGGCGGCCCGGCATACTCCGCGCACCCGAGCACCGCCCAAGGAAGAAACGTGTTGGCCCCCGCCCTGATCATCGCCAGCTCAGCCATCGTGCTGCTGCTCGGCACCCTGCACCTGATCTACACCTTCGCCACCGACAAATTCCAGCCCCGGGACCCGGCCCTGGCCGAACGCATGCGCCAGGTGTCACCGATGATCACCCGCCAGACCAGCCTGTGGCGGGCCTGGGTCGGCTTCAACGCCAGCCACAGCCTGGGCGCCATGCTGTTCGGCCTGGTCTATGGCTACCTCGCCTGGCTGCACCCGGCCCTGCTGCTGGAGGCCCGTGGCTTGCTGCTGATCGGCCTGGGGTTTCTCGCCAGCCTGTGGGTGCTGGCCATCCGTTACTGGTTTCGCATTCCCCTGGCGGGCATCAGCATCGCCCTGGCGCTGTTCGCGGTTGCCTGCGGTTTGCCGTTGGTTTGAACCCAGCCCACCACACACTCTCATCGGCCCTGTTTTTTTCGAGTCTCTGCATGTCGCCCCTGCACACCTTCTGGTCCCGGCTCTACTACCTCCTGTGCTGGATCGCCGTGGCCGCACAATTGGCCACCATGATCCGTTGCAACCTGCACCTGATCGTCCCCCGGGAAGTCGGCGGCACGCTGTTCGGCGGCTCCATGGGTTTCATGCTGTACCTGGGCGGCTGGGCCTTCAGCGTCATCGGCCTGGGCCTGGCCGTGCTGACCCGGGTGCCCGGCGCCCGCCTGGCCTGGATCATCGGTGGGCTGGTGCAGTTGCTGCTGGGCCTGTGGTGGCGGATCCACTACCCGGATGATTTCGACGGCAACCTGATCTTCAGCATCCAGGCCCGGGAGCTGGACTATGTGATGGTCTTCGGTTTCGCCCTGGTCTACAGCGGCATCTACCTGATGCACCAGCAGCGGCTCAAGCCGAGAGCCCCCGCCACCCTCCGTGAGCTGTCGTTGCGGATTGCATGGGCGGTATTGCTGGGGGGCTTCTTCATCCCCCCCTTGGTCAATGCCAGCAAGGCGCCCCTGCCGTACTGCGCCTTCAACCGGGCCGGCGAACAGTTGAGCCTGTGCCTGGGCCCTGGCACCCGGGTCATTGTCGACTGACCGTCAACCCCGCCTCTTTCTTGCTTCACCAAACCTCGATGAGTGTGCCCATGTCTCGCCTGTTTACCCTGTGGTTGTGGCTCTACCGCCCTCTGTGCTGGATCGTCGTTGCCGCGCCCTTGTCGCTGATGCTGCTGTGCGACGTGCAGATGATGCAGCCGCGGGATGTCAGCAGCACGCTGTTCGGTGGGGCCATGGGCTTTCAGCTGTACCTCTTTGTCTGGGTGCTGTGCCTGATCGGCCTGGCCGTGACCCTGCTGACCCGGATGCCCGGCGCGCGCCTGGCCTGGCTCCTGGCCGGGCTGGTGCCGCTGCTGCTGGGCGCCTGGTGGCGGCTCGACTACCCGGATGACCAGGACGGCAGCCTGGCCATCAGCCCCCAGAAGTGGGAGCTGGAGTACATGATGGGCATCACCTGTGTGTTCGTGGTCAGCGGCCTGTACTTCTACTGGCGCCGCCGCCTCGCCCCGCGGCCCGCCGCCGACAACGCCGATGAGCTGTTTCTGCAGACCCTGTGGGCACTGGCCCTGGCTGCAGCCTTCATCCTCCCGCTGCTGAGTTTCATGCAGCCGTAATTGCGCCCCGCTGCGCCCTCGCCCCGTCCGGCCATGCCCCCGGCCGGGCATAAAAAAGCCCCGAACCGGTCGGGGCTTTTTTCCTGCCTGGGCGCTAGCCACCGGTGGCGGCCGGTCGTTGCCTGCGCGCCGGCAGGGCGGCGGCAAAGGCCATGGCCTCTTCCCGGGTGCCGAAGGTAGCAAGCCGGTCACCCGGCGTGCAGACCTTCCAGGGCCCGTGGTTGACGCTCAAGACCTGATAGCCGTTGATCTGCAGTTTGTTCAGCAGCGGCGTGCTCATGGATACCTCCTTTTTCCTCGGCGAGCCTGGGGCTTGGGCGTTTTACCTTACACCCGCCACACCGCCCGGCGACTGCCGCATGTCGGCGCGCCGGGTCATTTCTTCAGGTTGGCCAGGGGATCGTAGGCCCGCGAACGCTTGCGCCGGTGCTCGGGTTCAGGGCGGTCCAGGGGTGCCCTGGCCGGGCCTACCGGGTCTACCTGGGGGTCGGCCAGGTCTGGCGAATCGGGGTCGAAACCCGGGTCATGATGATTCGAGGCATGCTCGGACGAGCGCGGCCCCGTGGGGTTCTTGGCAGTCATGGGCAGCTCCTGTGCCAGCCTGGAAAAGGCCGGATACAGGGGTTGGATCACGATTCGTGGCCAGGGTGCCGCCGAGCGGACCAGCGGCCAGCGGCCAGCGGCAAATTGCATTGTGCTGCCGGGCGTCGCAGGATGGCGCCTGGCCCATAACCGCTCAAAAGGACGTGTTCATGACGATTCGTGCCGTGGTTTTCGATTTTGGTGGCGTGCTGTTCGACTGGAGCCCGCACCACCTGTACCGCCAGCTGATCCCCGACGATGAGCGTCGCCAGTGGTTCCTCGACACCATCTGCACCCAGGCCTGGAATACCCGGCAGGACGCCGGCCGCAGCCTGGCCGAGGCGACCCGCAGCCTGGTGGCCGAGTACCCCGACCATGCCCCCTTGATCGAGGCCTATTACGGGCGCTGGCCGGAAATGCTCAAGGGTCCACTGGATCAGGGCGTGGCCCTGCTAGAAGAACTGCACCAGGCGCAGGTGCCCCTGTTCGGGCTGACCAACTGGTCCCGGGAAACCTTTCCCTATGCCTGGGACAATTACCCGTTTCTGCAGCGCTTTCGCGACATCGTCGTGTCGGGGCAAGAGCGCCAGATCAAGCCGGATGCCGAGATCTATCACACGACCCTGGGGCGCATTCGTGCGCATTTGCCGGGGGTGGCCCCCGAGGAACTGGTGTTCATTGACGACCATGCGCCCAATATCGTCGCCGCAACGGCGCTGGGGTGGCATGCGATTCATCATGTGACGGCGGCTGAGACGCGGCGCCGGCTGGAGGAGTTGGGGGTGGTCCGAGCGCACTGACACCCCGTAGGGGCTGGCTTGCCAGCGAAGGCGCCGGCCAGGGCGATGCATGGCTGTCGCGGGCCTCTTCGCCGGCAGCCGGTGCCTACGCTCGCCCCCCTTTCTCACCCCCTCCTATCGCCATCCGCAATCACCTCCCGCCTGCATATCGCCCTTTGGAATGTCTCCAAAATCAACCCTTTACCGACCGTGAATCCACCGGTCGGAAACCCACAAAATCAATGTGCCATTACCCTGCCAATTCCACCCGCGCTGCTTAACTGCAAAAGCTGCCGAGTAGCGCAGCACCCCATCCACACCCACGGAAGGCAAACGCCATGAGCAATGCATCCCAACATGTGATCCCCCCCTACGGAGTCGCCATCCAGTCGGCCATCAACGAAGGCAAGCTGCCGGAGATGAAAGCCCTGCTGGCCAAGCGCGATCCGGCCAGGAACGAACCCAAGGATCTGCACAACGCCTACGAACAGCTGGCCAAGGAAGTCGCCCGCCTGGAACGCCGCTGATCGCGGTTCCCCTGTCATTGAATGGAGGCAAAGCAAATGTCCGGCAACTACTCGCAAGCCGAAGGCCTGTTCCCCCTGAGCTACCGCATCGGCACCTCGCAACCCGGCGCACCCACCCTGATCCTCAACCTGCTGGTCTATACCCCGGAACACAGTGTGCGCGGCACTTCCAGCATCACCCAGGCGGTCAACCCGCCCCTGGACCTGCACAGCGATGTCTGGGGCCAGTACACCTACCTCACCGTCATGCCGCCCAGCACCAGCAAGATCCTCATCACGGCCCAGGGCAACCAGGGCGGCCCGGGGTCGAACTCGGTGATCAACTTCAAGCTGCACCTGGTGGTCAGCGACGACTGGAAGGAAGGCGTGGCCAACTATCAGTACTACAACGGCCACAGCTGGGTGACGGTCAACCAGGTGCCCGCCCACCTGCAGGAAACCGTGCAGTCCAGCACCCTGTCGGCCCCTCTGCACCGCGGCCAGCCCAACCACCCGCTGCCGCCGATCTCGGCGCTGTACGGGGCGCCGATCCACGGTGCCATCGCCAGCGGTGACCTGGCGCAGATGAAGAGCCTGCACAAGGTCGCCACCCAGCAACTGGAACAGCTGCCGCTGATCCGCACCGCACTGGTGGCCGCCAAGGCCGAGATCAGCCAGCAGGAGCGGCGCTGAGCCCGGCCGTCCATCGAACCTGATGTCTTCAAGAAGATAAGGAGTTGCAGCATGACAATCGGACTGTTCCATACCCGCCTCATCGTCGCCAACCCCGTGATCGGTGGGCCGGTGCTGACCCTCGACCTGCTGGTCGATACCCCGAAGAAACGCGTCAGCGGCGTTGCCCGCGTGACCCAGAGCACCTCGCCACCGGTGCAGTTCCATGCCGACGTGTGGGGCGACTACTCCCAGGTCAAGCTCGACCCCTCCAGCGAGGGGCACATCATCCTCAGCCTGGCCGGCAACCCCAGCGGCCCCACCAGCCAGATCGCCGAGACCTTCCATCTGCAGGGCATCCTCGGCCTGGACTGGGCCAGCGGTTTCGCCAGCTACAAGTACCAGTTCCAGGGGCACTGGCACGTGGTGCAACACGCCGCCGTGAGCCCGGCCCCGGTGGAGCAGGCACAGACGGCGGACTACGCCAGCCAGGCCGGCCCGGCCGCCGAAGTGCGCCACCCGCTGTATGCCGTGGCGCTGCAGCAGGCCCAGGCCAGCGGCGACCTGGCGCGGCTCAAGGCACTGGTGGCCCAGGGCGAGCAGCAACTGGCCAACGCTGACAGCCTGACCCAGGCGGTGCAGCAGTTGCAGGCAGAAATCAGCCGCCTGGAACAGCGCTGACCACCAGCCCCCGGGGCCGCCTGCCGCGGCCCCGGGGGCTGCCACAAAACGACCGCGCCATTGCGACACAAGGAAGGCGCGCCTATTTCGATGGGTTGGTGCCGCGCACCGCCGGGTGCGCAAGGAACTCTCATGTCAGACCGTCTCCCCGCCCGCTACCTCAGCGAAACCGACCTCAAGCGCTTTGTCCCGGTGCATGTGGTCTGGGAAATCACCCTCGCCTGCGACCTCAAGTGCCTGCATTGCGGCTCCCGCGCCGGGCATCGGCGCCCGGGCGAACTCAATACCCAGGAATGCCTGTCGGTGATCGATTCGATCGCCGCCCTGGGCACCCGGGAAGTCACCCTGATCGGTGGCGAAGCCTATCTGCGCAAGGACTGGACGCGGCTGATCCAGGCCATCCACGACCACGGCATGTACGTGGCGATCCAGACCGGCGGGCGCAACCTGACCCCGGCCAAGATGCAGGCCGCGGTGGACGCCGGGCTCAATGGCGTCGGCGTCTCCCTGGATGGCCTGGCGCCGCTGCATGACGCGGTGCGCAATGTCCCCGGCTCCTTCGACAAGGCCCTGGATACCCTGCGCCGGGCCAAGCAGGCCGGGCTCAAGGTCAGCGTCAACACGCAGATCGGCGCCGCCACCCTGCCCGACCTGCCGGCCCTGATGGAGCTGATCATCGATGCCGGCGCCAGCCACTGGCAGATCCAGCTGACCGTGGCCATGGGCAACGCCGTGGATCACCCCGAGCTGCTGCTGCAGCCCTACCAGTTGCTGGAGGTGATGCCGCTGCTGGCGCGCCTGTACCGCGAAGGCGCCGAGCGCGGGCTACTGATGAATGTGGGCAACAACATCGGCTACTACGGCCCCTACGAGCACATGTGGCGCGGCTTCGGCGACGACCGCGTGCACTGGAGCGGCTGCGCCGCCGGGCAGACGGTCCTGGCCCTGGAGGCCGACGGCACGGTCAAGGGCTGCCCGTCCCTGGCCACCGTGGGTTTCTCCGGTGGCAACGTGCGCAGCATGAGCCTGCACGACATCTGGCACTACAGCGAAGGCATCCACTTCGGCCGCCTGCGCTCGGTGGACGACCTGTGGGGCTACTGCCGCACCTGTTACTACAACGATGTCTGCCGCGGCGGCTGCACCTGGACCTCGCACTCGCTGCTGGGCAAGCCGGGGAACAATCCCTACTGCCACTACCGGACCCTGGACCTGGCGAAAAAGGGCCTGCGCGAACGCATCGTCAAGCTCGAAGACGCCGGCCCGGCGTCGTTCTCGGTGGGCCGTTTCGACCTGATCACCGAACGCATCGACACCGGCGAGGCGGTATCGAGCGTCAACGACAGCGGCCAGGTGATCAAGCTGGCCTGGGTCAACCAGGGCCAGGCGTCGCCCGAGGAAGGCCGCATCCCGCCGCGCCTGGCCCTGTGTCGCAGTTGCCTGGAGTACATCCACGCCCATGAAAGCACCTGCCCGCACTGCAACGCCGATGTCGCCGCCGCCGAAGCCCGGCACCAGCAAGACCGGCTGCGCCAGCAGGCGCTGATCAACACCCTGCACCAGTTGCTCGGCACGCCCCAGGAGCAGCCACGCCTGTAACCCCCGCCCGCACCGCCGCCGCGCCCCCAATGGCGCGGCGACGGTTATATCGCCACGGGCGAGCATGGAAAAACCATCTATAAAAAAACCTCCGCGCAGGGCCGATAGCGGCTTTGCTATGGAAGTTCGTCCACAGGCCCGCGTGCCTGCCCGTTACCTGCGACCGGAGCACAGCATGAAAATCAACCCCTACCTGGTGTTCAACGGCACCTGCAAGACCGCCTTCACCTTCTATGCCCAATGCCTGAACGGCACCCTGGAAATGATGATGACCTTCGGTGAAAGCCCGGCCCGTGATCACATCTCTGCCGACTGTCACGAACGCATCATGCACACCCGCCTGAGCGTCGGCGACCAGGTGCTGATGGGCTCGGACACCACCCCTGAGCTGCCCTACCTGGGCATCCACGGCTGCTCGATCTCGCTGAACATCGACAACGCCGCCGAAGCCGAACGGGTATTCGCCGCCCTGGCCGAACAGGGCAACGTGCAGATGCCCCTGGAAGCCACCTTCTGGGCCGAGCGCTTCGGCATGCTGGTGGACCGCTTTGGTGTGCCATGGATGGTCAATTGCGAGAAGCGCCAGTAACCCGGCCCACCTGCAAGCCCGGCCCCGGTGCTGTGCAACGCAGCACCGCACCGCTGCGCCCGCTGTGAAAGATTTTGCGCACTTCATCAAACAGCCACCGCCACCCTGTACTAGGATACGAGGCGACCCTTTGTCGCCCAGAGCAAACAGGAGGTAAATCAACCCTGACCCAAACTCGTTGCTATAAGGCAGCCCCCTCCACACCTTCACATTCATGGATGAAATGATGAACTCACAAATACTGTTTCCACACATTGGTAAGGTCATCGCCAGCACCGGCAGCCGCAACTTTCCGCGCATGCTGCACGACCTGATACTCACCCAGCTGGCTGTGGACGCCACCCATATCACCCAACTGCGGGCCGACCCGGAACAGGCCGTCGGCAGAACCGGCAACACCCTGATGCAGACCCGCCACCCGCTGTACAGCGATGCCCATGCCAGCAATGACCCGCTGCTGCTCACCGGCTTTCCCGAACAACCCGGCGAACCGGCCCCGGGCCCGTCGCTGCAACGCCAGCGCGGCCACGCGGACCCGGCACAACTGCACCTGACCGGGAGCAAGGACTCCTACCACTACGTGCTCTCGGTGTACCGCAGCAGCCAGGACCGGAGCTTTTCCCCCCAGGAACGCCTGCTGCTGGAGGACATCTCGCCGTTGCTGCTGCCCATGGTGGAAAAACACATCAGCGCCCTGCAGCCCCGGGGCGATGCCGCCGAGCAGGACAGTGCCGCCATCGAGGGCCTGGCAAGCCTGCGCCTGCGCTTTGCCGCGCGCCTGGAACAGTCCGGGCTGCGCCTGTCCAACCGCGAGCTGGAGGTCTGTGTCGGGCTGCTGGCCGGGCGCACCGCGCCGCAGCTGGCCGAGCAGCTCAAGCTCAAGGTCAATACCGTCGAAAGCTACTTGAAGCGCGCCGCCATCAAGCTCGGCATCAGTGGCCGGCACTCGCTGCTGCGCTGGATGTACTCGCCCGAGGAACAAGCGCCGCACAGCAGCGAAACCCCGACGGCCTGATCCGGCCTTGGCCCTGTAACCTCCGCCGGCCCCAGCGCCGGCGGTTCGGCCTACGGCCTGTCAATCCCGGGCCAGGGCCTCGATGGGATCCAGGCGCGCGGCGTTGCGCGCCGGAACGAAGCCGAAGACGATGCCGATCAGGGTCGAACAGGCGAACGCGGTAATGATCGACCCCATGGAAAACACCATCTCCCACTCCTTGATGAACAAGGTGAACAGGTAGCCGATGGCGAACGACAGGCTGATGCCGATGGCCCCGCCGATCAGGCAGACCATCACCGCCTCCACCAGGAACTGCTGGCGGATATCCGACTGCCGGGCCCCCACCGCCATGCGGATGCCGATCTCCCGGGTCCGCTCGGTGACCGACACCAGCATGATGTTCATCACCCCGATTCCCCCCACCACCAGGGAAATCACCGCGATCAGCGACAGCAGCAGGGCCAGGGAGCGGCTGGTGCGCTGCACCGTCTGCATGATGCTGTCGAGGTTGTTGGTGAAAAAATCCTTGGTGCCGTGGCGCTGCTCCATCAGCTTCTTCACATGCTCCTCCACCACCTTGCTCGGCTGGCCGTCCTTGATCCGCACGCTGATGCTGTCCAGGTGGCGCTGGCCGAGCACCCGCCCGGCGGCGGTCTCGTAGGGCAGCCAGACGTTCAGCAGGTTGCTGGCGGCGAACATGTTCTTGTTCTCCCGGGTCACGCCGATCACCGTGCACGGCAGGTTGCCCACCAGGATCACCTGCCCCAGCGGGTCGACATCCGGGCCGAACAGGCGGTTGCGGGTGTTGTGGTCGATCACCACCACCTGGGCCTGGCGCCGCGCGTCGTTCTCGCTGAAGGAAATGCCGCTGGCCAGCTTGATGTCGCGAACCTGGAAATACAGGTGGCTGACGCCGTTGACCGTGGCGTTGAGGTCGATGTTGCCGTAGCGCAGCAACAGGCTGCGGCCGACCATGGGCGTGGCACTGTCGACGTAGTACAGCTGGTTCAGGGCCGTCACGTCGGCGGGCATCAGGGTCTGGATCGCCGCCGCCCGGCTGTCGCCGAAACTGGCCCCGGGGAAGATGTCGATGGTGTTGCTGCCGATGGCCTGGATGTCCTTGAGCACGTAGCGCTTGGCGCCCTCGCCGATGGCCACGATGGACACCACCGAGGTGATGCCGATGACGATCCCGAGCATGGTCAGCAAGGTGCGCATGCGGTGCGAGACCAGCGCCACCCAGGCCATCACGAAGGCCTCCTTGAACAGCCCCAGGCTGGCCACCAGGCGCCGCGCACCGGCGGGCCGCACGCTGACCGGTGGCTCGCTCGGCGCCTCGTCCGCCGGGCGCGGGTTGGCCCGGTCGCTGACGATCTCGCCATCGCGCACTTCGATGATGCGCTGGGCGTTGGCCGCCACCTTGGGGTCGTGGGTGACGATGATCACCGTGTGCCCCAGGCCGTGCAGTTCCTGGAGGATGTTCATCACCTCCTTGCCGCTGGCGGTGTCCAGGGCACCGGTGGGTTCGTCGGCGAGTATCACTTCGCCGCCGTTCATCAGCGCCCGGGCGATGCTCACTCGCTGCTGCTGGCCGCCGGAGAGCTGGTTGGGCCGGTGGCCCAGGTGCCCGGACAAACCCAGGCGCGCCAGCAGTTCCCGGGCCCGGCCATGGCGCCTGACTTGCGGGGTGCCGGCGTAGATCGCCGGCATCTCGACGTTGTGCATGGCGCTCAGGTGCGGCAGCAAGTGGTAGCGCTGGAAGATGAAGCCGAAGTAGTCGCGGCGCAGTTCCGCCAGGGCCTGGTCGTCGAGGTCGCGGGTTTCCCGGCCGTTGACCTTGTAGCTGCCGGCGGTGGCGTAGTCCAGGCAGCCGAGGATGTTCATCAGGGTCGACTTGCCCGACCCCGAGGCCCCGGTGATCGCCACCATTTCCCCGGCCTGGATGCTCAGGTCGATGTGCTTGAGGGCCAGGAACTCCCGATCCCCGGCGGTGAAGCTGCGGCTGATGCCGGTGAGGTGCAGCAGGGGCTCGCTCATGCTCAGGCCCCTGCCGTGCCGGGCAGCGGATCACCGATCACCACCCGGTCACCCTCCGCCAGGCCGTCCTTGATCTGCACCTTGACGTTGTTGTTGATCCCGGTGCTGACGTTGCGCGCCTGGGCATGGCCCTTGGCGTCCAGCACCCGCACCGCGAAGCTGCCGTCGGCATTGCGCGGGCCCAGGGCCGCCACCGGCACCATCAGCACGTCCTTGGCGGTATCCAGCACGATACGCACCTGGGCAGTCATGGAAATGCGCAGCCGATGGTCCGGGTTGGGCACGTCGAACAGCGCGTTGTAGAACACCGCGGTGTTCTGCTTGGGGGTGCCGGCGGTCTGGGTTTCGAGAAAGTTCTGCGGCGCCGGCTCAGTGCCCCGCAGTTTGGCGTAGTAGCGTTTTTCCGCCTCGCCGAGGATGGTGAAGTACACCTGTTGGCCGGGGGCGATATGGATCACATCGGCCTCCGAGACCTGGGCCTTGACGGTCATGGTGTCCAGGTCCGCCAGTTTGAGCAGCACCGGCGCCAGCTGGTTGGCGATCACCGTCTGGCCTTCCTGGGTCACCACCCCCACCACATCGCCATCGATCGGCGCGACGATGCGGGTGTAGGCCAGGTTGACCTTGGCGGTGTCGATCTGGATGTGCGCGCTCTTGATCTGCGCGTCCAGGGACAGCAGGTTGGCCCGCTGCACCTCGTAGTTGGATTCGGCGGTCTCGTAATCCTGCTGGGAAATCGAGGCGTCGGACTGCAAGTCACGGTAGCGCTCGTAGATGGCCTTGGTTTCCTTGAGCTGGGCCGCGGTGGCGCGGCGCTTGGCCTGCAGGTTCTCCTCGTCCACCTGGGCCTGGCGCAGGGTGTTCTGCAGCACCAGCGGGTCGATTTCCGCCAGCCACTGGCCCTTTTTCACCTTGTCCCCGACCTTGACCTTGAGCGACTTCAACTGCCCGGAGACCTGGGCCCCGACATCCACCTGCTTGATGCCTTCGAGCAGGCCCGAGGCCAGGACCGCGTTCTCGATATCCCCCCGTTCGACCTTGGCGGTCAGGTACTGCGGCGGCTCCGCCGGCGCCTGCACCGTATAGAAAATCAACCCGGCCACAACCACCAGCAACAGCCCCATACCGATTTTGCGAAACTTCGACTTTTCCATAGATGACCACAAGTCCGTTGAGGGCGGGCTGCACCGGCCAGCGGCGAGCCCCCTTACAGAACACCGTGCTGCCGTAGTGAGCGGTGTTCCAGATGAATGAAACCGGGTGTCCAGGCGCCGGCAGGGCCAGCGCCTGTGTTGCCCCGCGCCCTATGACATGACCTCCCCCTGGGGCAGCGCCAGGCCGTCATGCCACCAGGCCGCCAGGTGGTAGACGTTGGGCGCCTTGAGCAGGCTGAAGTGGTTGCCCGGGCCGTACCACACCTGCAGGTGCGCAGCCTGCCGGCGCCAGCCCTGGACCATCCCCTGCTGCTCCCGGCGGTTGCCGGCGGCGTCCAGGCTCGGGTCATCCGCCAGCACCAGGCGCACCTTGCCCTGGTACGGGCGCAGAGGCTGGTAGCGGGTGCGCAGGGCGCTGGCGAAGGTTCGCGCCGGGCCGTGCATGGCCCGCGGGTCGGCGCGCGGGGACAACAGCCCGACCCGTACCATGCCGGCATGCAGCAGGTGCATCTGCATGCCGTCGTCCTCGGCGGCGAAGCGCTCGGGGTCGATGCCCATGTCCTGGCCTGCTGCCAGTTGCATGGATTCGATCAAGCGCCACAGCGCCGCGGTGGTGGTATAGGGCCGCCCTAGCGCGCCATTGCCTCCGGGAGCCTCACTGTCGATCAGGGTCAGCGACACCACTTCGCGACCGGCGGCCTGCAGGGCCCCTGCCATCTCGAATGCCACCCAGCCGCCGAAGGAATGGCCGATCAGGTGCAGCGGCCCGTCGGGGTACTCGGCGGTGATCGCCTCCAGGTAATGCCGGGCCGCCACTTCGACCTGGCCATGGGGCACCCCGCAGCCGTCCAGGCCCCGGGCCTGCAGGCCGAGGATCGGCCATTCGGCCCCCAGGGCCTCGCTCAGGCCGATAAAGCCGGTGATGCTGTCACCGGCCCCGGGCACGCAGAAGATCGGCGTGTGCCCGGGGCGCCCGCTCTGGATCCGCAGCAAGGGCTGGTGCGGCACAGCGCTCACCGCGCCCTTGGCCCTGGCCGCCGCCAGGGCCTGGCCCAGGGCGTGCCCCAGGGCCTGGATATGCGGCGCCTTCATCATGCTCAGGTGGTCCCCGGGCACGCTGATGCAGTGCAGTTCGCCCGCCGGCAGGATCTCGCCCCAGCCCAGGGTCGGGCTGCGCCGGGACAGCTCGGTGGGCCGTTCGGCGGCGCAGAACAGATGCACCGGCATGCCCAGGGGATGGACCCGGTAATGGGCCAGGGCATGGCCGTGGGCGACCTCGCGGTCCAGGTAATGGCCGAGCGCTTGCGGCGGCGCCGTGGCCAGTTGCTCGAACAGCAGCCCCTGGTCGCGGCAGCGTTGCAGCAGGTCGGCAAAGTCCAGTGGCTCCAGCAGCGCCTCCAGTTGTTCCAAATGCGCCAGAGGCTGCACCCCGGCCGCGCCCTGGGCGCTCCAGTAGGCGCGGCACTGCAACAGCAGGTGGCGCTTGTGCGCGTGCTCGCCAGACCAGCGCGCCTTGCCCTGGTCGGTCAGGCGCGGCACGTAGCTGTCGATCAGGCCGAGGAACTCCACCTCCTGGTCCAGGCCCAGCAACTGCTGGGCGATCTCATAGGCCAGGACGCCACCGAAGGACCAGCCGGCCAGGCGATACGGCCCCTGCGGCTGGGCCTTGCGCATCACGTCAAGCAAGCGTGTGGCCAGGCATTCCAGGGTGCGCAACTGCGGCTCGCCGACCGCCACGCCGGGCAGGCCGTAGATCGGGAAATCGCCTTCCAGGTGCTGGCCCAGGGCCGGGAAATACACGTCCAGCCCGGTGAACTCATGGACCAGGAACAGCGCCGGGCCACTGCCGCCGGTGCGCACCGGGATCAGCTCGGTGGAGCGCGGCGCGGCCGTGCGCTCGCTCAACAGGCGCGCCATGGCCGCCACCGTGGCGTGCTGGAACAGCTCCGCCAGGGTCACGTCGAACGCCGCCTGTTGCAGGCGGTTGAGCAACTGGATGGCCGAGAGCGAATGCCCGCCCTGTTCGAAGAAGTGGTCGTGGCGCCCTACTTGCTCGAGCTTCAGCACCGCCGCCCAATGCCCGGCTAGGGCCTGCTCCAGCGCGCCCTGGGGCGCGGCATAGGCCTGGGCGAGCTGGGCCGCGCTGCCGGGCGCCGGCAGCGCATGGCGGTCCAGCTTGCCGTTGCGGGTCAGGGGCAAGGCCTGCAAGTGCACATAGGCCAGGGGCACCATGTAGTCCGGCAACTGCTGTTGCAGGTGGCTGCGCAGTTGCTCGGCGTCCGGCGCCGGGGTGTGCTCGTGCAGGGTGTAGTAGGCCACCAGGCGCTTGTCCCCGGGGCTGTCTTCACGCACCACGACCACGCCGTCCCGCAGGCCGGGGAAGCGGGCCAACTGCGCCTGGATTTCCCCGGGTTCGATGCGCAGGCCGCGGATCTTCACCTGCTCGTCATTGCGCCCGATGCATTCCAGAAGACCATTTTCCAGCCAGCGGCCCAGGTCGCCGGTGCGGTACATCAGGGCCGGCGCAGCGGTGCCGTGGGTTTGCTGGTGAAACGGGTCGATGAGGAACTTCTGCGCCGACAGGTCCGGACGGTTGAGGTAGCCCAGGGCCACGCCATCACCCCCGATGTACAGCTCCCCCACCACCCCCACCGGCAGCGGCTGGCCCAGGGCATCGAGCACGTACACCCGGGTGTTGGACAGCGGCCGGCCAATGGGCACGCTGTCGGCATCCGCCGCCAGCTCACCGGGCTCATGGGTCACGGCAAAGGTGGTGGTCTCGGTGGGCCCGTAGCCGTTGACCAGGCGCAAGTGCGGCAGCTCGGCCTGGATCCGCCGGAAGGCCGTGGCATCCGCCCGTTCGCCGCCACAGAGCAGCATGCGCAGCCCCTTGAAGGCCTGGGGAATCAGTTGCACGTACTGGTTGAACAGGCTGGTGGTAAGGAACAGCAGGCTGACCCCGGTGCGTTCCAGCAGCGAGCCGAAGGCGTGCGGGTCCAGCAATGTCGCGTGGTCCACCACCACGACCCGGCCACCGTTGAGCAGCGGCCCCCAGACCTCCAGGGTGCTGGCGTCGAAGGCCGGGTTGGAGGCGAAGGCCACCCGGTCCTCGGGGTTGAAATCGGCATAGCCGTTGTTGATCACCAGCCGGGTGATGGCCCGGTGCGGCACCCGCACGCCCTTGGGCGCTCCAGTGGAACCAGAGGTGTACATGACGTAGGCCACCGCCTCGGACGACAACGCCAGGTTCGGGTTGTGCCCGGCCAGCCGGTCGAAGCGCAGGCGGTCCAGGTCGACCCGTTGCACCGCGGCTTCCAGCACCCGCTCGCTGTGGCTGAGCAGCACCGGCGCCCCGCTGTCGGCCAGCATGAACCCCAGGCGCTCGGCCGGGGCATTGACGTCCAGCGGTACATAGGCGGCGCCGCACTTGCTCACCGCCAGTTGGCTCACCAGCAGGTCCAGGGAGCGCGGCAGCAGCAGCGCCACGTGATCCCCGGGCTGCACCCCCAGTTGCAGCAGATGCTGGGCCAGCTGGTTGGCCCGGGTGTTGAGCTGGATATAGCTGAGCTGTTCGGCGCCCTGCACCGCTGCCACCTGCTGCGGCCGGGCCAGCACCTGCTCCTCGAAACACTGGTGCAGGGCCTGCTCGCGCGGGTAGTCGCGCACCGTGTCGTTGAAGCCCTCCAGTACCTGCCGGCGCTCGGCCTGCGGCAGCACCGGCACCTGGCCGATGGCCTGTTCCGGTTGCTGCTCCAGGGCCAGCAGCAGCTGTTCCAGGGTGCCGTGCAGGTAGTCGCAGATGCGCCGGGCATCGATCCCGGCGGCCACGGCGGTGAGCATGAAGCCGTCCCCCAGGTCGTCGATGCTCAGGGTCAGCGGGTAGTTGCTGCGCTCCTGGGCATTGAGCAACTGCATGCCCTCCCAGGCACTGCCGGCCTGCCCCGCCTGGTTTGCCGCCGGGGCACTGTGGCGGTAGTTGAGCAGGCTGCTGAACAACGGTGTACCCGGCTCCACCCCACTGCAACGCTGGACCAGGGCCAGCGGCGCCTGTTCGTGGCCAAGCAGCTGCGCCAGCCGCTCATGGGTGGCCAGCAGGGCGTCGCGCACCGGCAACTCGCCCAGATCGACCCGCAGCGGCAAGGTGTTGATGAACACTCCCAGGGCCCGTTCGGCGCCCTCGCCGCCCTGCATCCGCCCCAGCAGCACGGTGCCGAACACCACCTGCTGCTGCCCCGCCAGGCTGCCCAGCACCCGGCCCCAGGCCAGGTGCATCAGGCTTGCGGCACTGACCCCCAGTTGCCGCGCCTGCAAGCGCAGGCGCCGGCTCAGCAGGCGGTCCAGGGGCTGGCGCGCTTCGCTGAGTTCGGCGCTGCCTCCCGGTACTTCCTGCAGGCCCAGCGGCAGGGTCGGCTGGTCGATATCGCCGAGCATCTGGCGGAAGAACGCCTCATGCTCGGCCTCGCCGATGCCCAGGCGCGCCTGGGCCACGTAGTTGCGGTACGGCACCGCTTCCCCCAGGCGCTGCTGCTGGCCCAGGAGGAAGGCTTGCAGTTCGTGCTGCAGCACCTCCAGGGCCACGTGGTCCATCACCAGGTGATGGAACAGCAGCAGGGCCACCACTCGCTGGTTCACCGGGTCGGCGGCATGCACTAGGCGCAGCAGCGGCGCCTGGGCGATGTCCAGGCGGTAGCGACGGCTGTCGAAGCGCGCCTGCAACTGGCCCAGCACCTCGCCGTCGCCAGGCTCCAGGGCGATCTCTTCGCAGCACAGCGGCGCCTGGCGCCAGACCACTTGCAGCGGCTGCTCCAGGCCTTCCCAGAGCACCGCGCTGCGCAGGACGTCATTGCGTTCGATCACCCCCTGCAAGGCCTGGGCGAAGGCCTGCAGGCGCTCGGTGCTGGCAAAGGCGAACTGCGCCTGCAACACGTAGGGGTCACCCGCTCCAGCCGCCAGATGGTGGAACAGGATGCCGGCCTGCAACGGCGCCAGCGGGTAGATGTCCTGCACATTGGCGGTACCGCCGGGCACCGTGGCCACCACCCGGTCGATGGCGGCCTGGTCCAGTGCCAGCAGCGGCAGCAGGTCCGGGGTGATGCGCGGGCAGTCGCGGTAGATCAGGTTGGCCGGTACCTGCACCTCGCGACCGCGGCCCACGGCAGCGGCCAGGGCCGCCAGGGTCGGCTGGCCGAACAGCACCCGCACATCCGCCGAGAGCCCGGCCCGGCGCATGCGGCCGATCAGGCTCACCGCCAGCAGCGAATGGCCGCCCAGTTCGAAGAAGTGGTCGTGGCGCCCCACCCGCTCGACCTTGAGCAGTTCGGCCCAGAGTTGCGCCAGGAGGATCTCGGTGTCGCCCACCGGGGCCTCGTATTCGCGCACCTGGGCCGCCTCCAGCCCCGGGGCCGGCAGGGCCTTGCGTTCCAGCTTGCCATTAGGGCTCAGGGGCAGCGCCGCCAGGTGCATGAACAGCGCCGGCACCATGAACTCCGGCAGGTGTTCCAGCAGCGCCCGGCGCAATTGCTCCACCGCCAGGGCCGGCTGCCCGGCAACGGTGGTGTAGTAGGCCACCAGGCGCTGGTCGCCCGGCACATCTTCCCGGGCCAGCACCACCGCTTCCTTGACCCCTTCGAGCTGGGTCAGGCGCGCCTGGATTTCCCCCAGCTCGATGCGCAGGCCGCGGATCTTCACCTGGTCGTCGTTGCGCCCCAGGTACTCGATAGTGCCGTCGGCCAGGTAGCGGGCCAGGTCGCCGGTGCGGTACAGGCGCGCGCCCGGTTCCTGGCTGAACGGGTCCTTGAGGAAGCGTTCGGCGCTCAGTTGTTCGCGATTCAGGTAACCCCGGGCCACCTGCACCCCGCCGATGTACAGCTCGCCCACCACCCCCAGGGGCACCGGTTGCATCTGCCCGTCCAGCAGGTAGATGCGGGTATTGGCGATGGGCTTGCCGATGGGGGTGTTGTCCGGGGTCTGTGCCAGCGGGCCGGCGCAATCCCAGGCGGTGACGTCCACCGCCGCTTCCGTGGGGCCGTAGAGGTTGAGCAGCGCCACCTGCGGCAACTGCTGCTTGAAGCGCCGCACCAGGCTGCCCGGCAGCGCCTCGCCGCTGCACATCACCTGGCGCAGGCCGGCGCATTCGCGGGTGTCGCCATAGGCCAGGAATACATCGAGCATCGAGGGCACGAAGTGCAAGGTGCTGATGCGTTCATCACGGATCACCTGGCGCAGGTAGGCCGGGTCCTTGTGCCCATCGGGGCGCGCCATCACCAGCCGTGCGCCGGTGAACAACGGCCAGAAGAACTCCCAGACCGAGACGTCGAAACTGAACGGGGTCTTCTGCAATACCGCGTCCTCGGCAGTGAGACGGTACTGCTCCTGCATCCACAGCAGGCGGTTGACCACGGCCCGGTGCTCGTTCATCGCGCCCTTGGGCCGGCCGGTGGAACCGGAGGTGTAGATCACATAGGCCAGGTGGCTCGGGGTCAGGCCGTTGAGCCGCGGGTTGACCCGGGGCTGGCGGTGCCATTGCGGCTGGTCGAGATCCACCAGGGGCAGCGCCAGGTTGCCCAGCAGCGGCCGGGTCGCGCTATCGGCCAGCAGCGCCTGGGGCGCGCTGTCGTCGAGCATGTAGGCAATGCGTTCGGCGGGGTAGCCCGGGTCGATGGGCACGTAGGCGCCGCCGGCCTTGAGGATGCCCAGCAGGCCCACCACCATGGACAGCCCGCGCTCGACGCAGATCGCCACCCGGCTGTCGGGGCCGACGCCCAGGTGCAGCAGGTGCCCGGCCAGCTGGTTGGCCTGCTGGTTGAGCTCGCGGTAGCTCAACTGCTGCTCGCCGGCCTGCACGGCGATGGCCTCGGGGCGGCGCAGCACCTGGGTCTCGAACAGCCCGTGCAAGGTCTGTTCCAGGGGGTAATCGCGGGCGGTGGCATTGAAGCCGTGCAGCAGCTGTTCGCGCTCGGCGGCATCCAGCAGCGGCACCTGTGCCAGCAGCATCTGTTCATCGGCCACCATGGCCTGCAGCACCCGCTGCAGGTAGCCGGCATACCGCAGCATGGTGGTTTCATCGAACAGCGCCGTGGCGTATTCCAGGCTGCCTTCGATGCGGTCCTGCACCTCCCCCAGGCTCAGGGACAGGTCGAACTTGGCGAAGTGGCTGGCCTCGTGGATGCCCTCCAGTTGCAGGTCCCCCAGCTCCAACTGCGGGCCGTCGCCGTTCTGCCAGGTGAACAGGGTCTGGAACAGCGGACTGTGGGACAGGCTGCGCAACGGCCGCAGGATCTCCACCACCTGCTCGAACGGCAGGTGCTGGTGAGCCTGGGCCTCCAGGGTGCGGGCGCGGACCTGGGCCAGCAGCGCCTGGACCCGGGGCGCCGCCTCCAGGTCCAGGCGCAGGGCCAGGGTGTTGACGAACAGCCCGATCAACCCTTCCACCTCGGCGCGCATGCGGTTGGCCACCGGGGTGCCGATCACCACCTCGGCCTGCCCCGAGAGCCGCCCCAGCAGCAGCGCCCAGGCGCCCATCAGGGTCATGTACAAGGTGGTGCCATGGCGCTGGCTCAGGGCTCGCAGGCCGGCGGTCAATTGCGCATCCAGGCGCACCTCGACGCTGCTGCCGGCGTAGTCCTGCTGGGCCGGCCGTGGCCGGTCGGTGGGCAGCATGAGCAACGGCGGCGCCCCCTCCAGGGCCTGGCGCCAGTACTGCGCCTGCTGCTCCAGCACCGCGCCACTGAGCCAGTGCCGCTGCCAGTGGGCAAAGTCGCTGTACTGCACCGCCAGCGGCGCCAGGGGGTCGGGCAGGCCACGACTGAAGGCCTGGTACAGCGCCACCAGTTCCCGGGTCAGCACGCCCATGGACCAGCCGTCGCTGACGATATGGTGCAGGGTCAGCAACAGCACATGGTGGTCGTCCGCCAGGCTGACCAGGCGCCCGCGGATCAGCGGCCCGCGTTGCAGGTCGAACGGCGCCGAGGCCTCGCCCTGCACCAGGGCCTGCAAGGCGTCGCTGGCCTGGGGGTGGCCCCGCAGGTTTTCCAGCAGCAGCTCCAGCCCGGATTCGGCCGGGGCGATCAGCACCTGGGCTTCGTCACCGTACTGGGCAAAGCGGCTGCGCAGGGTTTCATGGCGCGCGACGATGCGCTCCAGGGCCTGCTGCAGGGCCGCGCCGTCCAGTGGCCCGCGCAGGCGCAGGCCGATGGGAATGTTGTAGGCGGTGTTGGCCCCTTCCATCTGCGCCAGGAACCACAGGCGCTGCTGGGCGAAGGACAGCGCCAGCGGCTGGTTGCGCGGCGCCGGCAGCAGGTCCGGCAGGCTGCTGCGCTCGGCCCGGGCCAGGGCCGCGGCCACGGCGCACAGTTCGGCATTGGCGAACAGCTCGCCCAGGGCCAGCTCCACCCCCAGGCGCTGCCGCACCTGGGACAGCATGCGCATGGCCAGCAGCGAATGGCCGCCCAGTTCGAAGAAGTGATCGTGGCGCCCTACCCGCTCGACCTGCAGCAGCTCGCTCCAGATCTGCGCCAGGGCGATCTCGCTGTCGCCCTCGGGGGCCACATAGTCCCGGCTCAGCAGCGCCTCCAGCGGCGGTTGCGGCAACGCCCGGCGGTCGAGCTTGCCGTTGGCGGTCAGGGGCAAGGCAGCGAGGTGCACATAGGCCGCCGGCACCATGTACTCCGGCAGTTGCTCCAGCAGGCGCCTGCGCAGCTCGGCCGGGCTCGGCTCGGCGCCGGGGATTGCACTGAAATAGGCCACCAGCCGGGTCTGCCCCGGCTGGTCTTCCCGGGCCAGCAGCACCGCCTCGCGGATGCCCGGAAGGCGGTTGAGGCAGGTCTCGATCTCCCCCAGCTCGATGCGTACGCCACGCACCTTCACCTGGTCGTCGTTGCGCCCCAGGTAGTCGATGCGCCCGTCCGCCCGCCAGCGCGCCAGGTCGCCGCTGCGGTACATGCGTGCGCCCGGCACGGTGCTGAAGGGGTCTTCAAGAAAGCGTTCGGCCGTCAGCTCCGGGCGGTTGAGGTAGCCCCGGGCCACCCCGGCGCCGCCCACATACAGCTCACCGGCGACGCCGATGGGCACCGGCCGCTGCTGCGGGTCCAGCAGGTAGATCCGTGCATTGGCGATGGGCCGGCCGATGTCCAGGGGCCCGCCGGCCAGCAGCCGCCCGGAGCTGGCCACCACCGTGGTTTCGGTGGGGCCGTAGTTGTTGACCACGGCAAAGCTCGGCTCCTGGCTGAACTGGCGCAGGCGGTCGCCGCCGATCAGCAGGGTGCGCAAGGTCGGGTGGCCCTGGCCCTGGCTGAAGGCGTATTCGGCCACCGGGGTCGGCAGAAAGCTCAGGTCCAGGGGCTGGGCCTGCCACCAGTGCAGCAGTTGGTCGAGGTCCTGGTGGCCGATACCGGCCGGCGGCAGGTGCAGGGTGGCGCCGCCGCAGAGCGTCGGCCAGAGCTCCCAGGCCATGGCGTCGAAGCCGAAACCGGCGACGCTGGAGGCATGTCGCCCCGGCCCCAGGTCGAAAGCCTGGCAATGCCAGTCCAGCAGGTTTTCCAGGCTGGCATGCTCCACCATCACGCCCTTGGGCAGGCCGGTGGAACCGGAGGTGTAGATCACATAGGCCAGGTGCGCGCAGCTCATGCCCGGCACCTGCAGGTTGCCCTCGGGGCGGGCCTGCCACTCGGGCTGGTCGAGGTCCACCCGGGCCATGGCCGGTTGGCCCACCAGGGCCCGGGTGCTGCCCTGCACCAGCAGCGCCAGCGGCGCGCTGTCCTGCAGCAGGTAGGCGATGCGTTCCGCGGGGTGACCCGGGTCGATGGGCACATAGGCGCCACCGGCCTTGAGAATCCCCAGCAGGCCGATCACCATCCCCGGCCCGCGCTCGACGCAGATCGCCACCCGCTGATCCGGGCCCACCCCCAGCGCCCGCAAGTGCCAGGCCAGTTGGTTGGCCCGGGCATTCAACTGGCCATAGCTCAGGCGCTGCGCTCCCACCTGCAGGGCCGTGGCCTCGGGCTGCCGAGCGGCAAAGGCCTCGAAGCGCTGGGCCAGGGTCCGGCCCCGTGGGTAGTCCACGGCGCTGGCGTTGAAATCCTCCAGCAGTTGCCGGCGCTCGGTCTCATCCAGCCACTGCACCTGGGCCAGGCATTGCTGATCGTCGGCCACCATGGCCCGCAGCACCTGCACCAGGTAGGCGGCATAGCGCTGCACCGTGGCCTCATCGAACAGCGCGGTGGCGTAGTCCAGGGTTCCGCGGATCTGCCCCTGGCTTTCTCCCAGGCTCAGGGTCAGGTCGAACTTGGCCACCGCGCTGGCCCCGGCCACACCTTCGAGTTTCAGGTCCCCCAGTTGCAGGTCCTGGGCGAAGTTGTCGACCCAGGTCAGCACCACCTGGAACAGCGGGCTGTGGGACAGGCTGCGCTGGGGCCGGACGATTTCCACCACCTGCTCGAACGGCAGGTCCTGGTGCGCCTGGGCCTCCAGGCTGCGGGCCCGGACCTGGGCCAGCAGCCCGCTCACGCTCTGCCCCGGGTCCAAGTCCAGGCGCAGGGCCAGGGTGTTGACGAAGAGCCCGATCAGCCCTTCCACCTCGGCGCGCATGCGGTTGGCCACCGGGCTGCCGATCAGCAGATCGTCCTGCCCCGAAAGGCGGCTCAGCAGCAGCCCCCAGCCGGCCAGCAGGGTCATGTAGAGGGTGCAGCCATGGCGCTGGCTCAGGGCCTTGAGCTGGTCGCTCAGGGCCCGGTCCAGCAGCAGCTCGATGCTGCCACCGCTGAAATCCTGCTGCTGCGGCCGCGGCCGGTCGGTGGGCAGCATCAGCAGGCTGGGCGCGCCGGCCAGGGCCTGGCGCCAGTAGTCGCTCTGCTGCTGCAGCACCTCGCCGCTGAGCCAGCGCCGTTGCCACAGGGCAAAGTCGCTGTACTGCACCGCCAGCGGCGCCAAGGGATCGGGCCGGCCCTGGCTGAAGGCCTCGTACAGGGCCACCAGCTCCCGGGTCAGCACGCCCATGGACCAACCATCGGCAACGATGTGGTGCAGGGTCAGGAGCAGCACATGGTGATCGTCCGCCAGGGTCAGCAGGCGCGCGCGGATCACCGGCCCCTGCTCCAGGTCGAAGGCCTGGGCGGCTTCGGCACGCACCCGCCCGGCCAGGGTCAGCGGCGCCTGGCGCAGGTCTTCCTCGTGCAGTTCCAGAGCGCTGTCCAGGGGCCCGATCAGCACCTGGGGCTGATCCTCGACGCGCACGAAACGGCTGCGCAAGGTGGCGTGGCGGCTGACGATGGCCTGCAGCGCCTGGCGCAGCGCCGAGCGATCGAGCTGCCCGCGCAGGCCCAGGCCGATGGGAATGTTGTAGGCGCTGGCGGCACCGTCCATCTGCGCCAGGAACCACAGGCGCTGCTGGGCGAAGGACAGCGGCAGGTCGTGATCCTGCACCGCCGGGAAGATCTCCGGCAGATGGCTGCGCCCGGCGCGCTCCAGCACCGCGGCCACCGCGCTCAGCTCGGCATTGGCGAACAGCTCGCCCAGGGCCAGTTCCACCCCCAGGCGCTGGCGTACCTGGGACACCATGCGCATGGCCAGCAGCGAATGGCCGCCCAGCTCGAAAAAGTGATCCTGGCGCCCGACCCGCGGCAGGTGCAGCACCTCCTGCCAGATCGCGGCCAGGGTGGTTTCGGTAGCGCCTTGCGGGGCCTGGTATTCACGGCCAAACAGCGCCGCCTGATCCGGCGCCGGCAGGGCCTTGCGGTCGAGCTTGCCATTGGCGGTCAGGGGCAAGGCGTCGAGCCGTACATAAGCCACCGGCACCATGTAGTCAGGCAACTGCGCCAGCAGGTGGGCGCGCAACTGCGCCACGTCCAGGGCGACGTCCTGCTGCTGGGTGAAATAGGCCACCAGCCGCGGGTTGCCCGGCTGATCCTCGCGGGCCAGCAGCACCGCTTCCTGGATACCGGGGAACTGGCAGAGGCGGGTCTCGATTTCCCCCAGCTCGATGCGCACGCCGCGGATCTTCACCTGATCGTCGTTGCGCCCCAGGTAGTCGATGCGCCCGTCCGCCAGCCAGCGCGCCAGGTCGCCGCTGCGGTACATGCGCGCCCCAGGCTGGTCGCTGAAGGGATCGTCGAGAAAGCGTTCGGCGGTCAATTGCGGGCGGTTGAGGTACCCCCGGGCCACCCCGGCGCCGCCCACATACAGCTCACCGGCGACGCCGATGGGCACCGGACGCTGCTGGGAATCCAGCAGGTAAATGCGCGCGTTGGCCACCGGCCGGCCGATGTCCAACTCGCCACCAGCGTGGATCGGCCCGGAACTGGCCACCACCGTGGCTTCGGTGGGGCCGTAGTTGTTGATCAGGGCAAAGCCCTGGTCGTGGCTGAACTGGCGCAGGCGGTCGCCGCCGATCAGCAGGGTGCGCAGACTCGGGTGGCCCTGCTCCTGGCTGAAGGCGTACTCGGCCACCGGGGTCGGCAGGAAGCTCACGTCCAGGGGCTGGGCACGCCACCAGGCGAGCAAGGCATCCAGGTCCTCGCTGCCGTCCTGGGCCGGTGCCAGGTGCAGGGTCGCGCCCACACACAGCGCCGGCCAGACCTCCCAGGCCATGGCATCGAAACCGAAGCCGGCCAGGCACGAGGCCTGGCTGCCGGGACGCAGGTCGAAGGTCTGGCAGTGCCAGTCCACCAGGTTGCCCAGGGTCCGGTGCTCCACCATCACCCCCTTGGGCAGGCCGGTGGAGCCGGAGGTGTAGATCACATAGGCCAGGTTGGCCGCGCTCAGCCCCGGCACCTGGGCATTGTCCGCCGTCTGATCGAGCCACAACCGCTGGTTGAGTTCGATCACCGGCACCGCCAGGGCCGGCAGGCGCCCCAGCAGCTCGGCCTGGGTCAGCACCGCCCGCGGGCCGCTGTCCTGAAGCAGGTAGTTCAGACGCTCGGCCGGGTGGGCCGGGTCGATGGGCACATAGCAGGCCCCGGCCTTGAGAATCGCCAATAGGCCCACCACCGTTTCCAGGCTGCGCCGGGCAACGATGGCCACCCGGTCATCGGGCTGCACCCCCAGCCCGCGCAGTTGCCGGGCCAGGACATTGGCCTGTCGGTTGAGCTCGGCATAGCTCAGCGAGCGGCCCTGGTAGCAGGC
This sequence comes from Pseudomonas sp. GW822-FHT06D10, assembly GCF_058799535.1. Classification (NCBI taxonomy): domain Bacteria; kingdom Pseudomonadati; phylum Pseudomonadota; class Gammaproteobacteria; order Pseudomonadales; family Pseudomonadaceae; genus Pseudomonas; species Pseudomonas sp. GW822-FHT06D10. The sequence goes on from NZ_JBXALN010000004.1 coordinate 674,950, forward strand.
CGCCAGGGCGTCTGGGGTGCGCTGCGCCTGGGCCTCGATGCGGCCATGGATAGCCTGCCCCGGGGGGTAGTCCACCGCGCTGCGGTTGAAGCCTTCCAGCACTTGCTCGCGCTCCGCCACCGGCAGGATCGGCAACTGCTCCAGGGCCAGTTGCGGCGTCTGCTCCAGGGCCTGGGCCAGGTTCTCCAGGGTGCACAGCAGGTAGCCGAGGATGCGCCGCGGGTCGACCTGGGTGCTGGCCAGCAGGGTCAGGCTGAAATCCTGCCCGAGGTCGTCGACGCTCAGGGTCAGGGGGTAGTTGGTGCGCTCCTCGGAGCTCAGGGTGCTGATCCCGGCCCAGGCGGCCTGGGCCGCGGCACTGGCCCCGACAGCACTGTGCCGGTAGTTGAGCAAGGCGCTGAACAGCGGGGTCGGTGCGCTCACGCCGCTGCAACGCTGGGCCAGGGCCAGGGCCGCGTGTTCGTGGCGCAGCAAGGTGGTGAGCCGGGCATGGGTGGCCTTGAGGGCCTCGCCCAGGCCCTGGCTGTCCACATCCAGGCGAAACGGCAAGGTGTTGATGAAGATCCCCAGGGCCCGCTCGGTGGCTTCGGCGCCTTGCAGGCGGCCCATCAGCACAGTGCCGAACACCACCTTGTGCTTGCCCGCCAGGGTGCCCAGCACCCGGCCCCAGGCCAGGTGGAACAGGCTGGCCGCGCTGACCCCGGCCAGCCGGGCCCGGGTCCGCAGGCGCTGGCTCAACTCGGTTGCCAGGGCCTGGGTGCATTCCTCGATGGCCCGGCCATCGCCCTGCACATCCTGCAGGCCGTAAGGCAGGGTCGGCTCGTCGATATCGCCGAGCATCTGGCGGAAGAACGCTTCGTGCTCCTGCTCGCTGATGCCCAGCCGCGCCTGGGCCACGTAGTTGCGAAACGGCATGGCCGGCCCCAGGCGCTCGGCCTGCCCGGTGAGGAAGGCCTGCATCTCGTGGCGCACCACATCCAGGGCGCTGTGGTCCAGGGCCATGTGGTGGAACAGCAGCATGGCGACGATGCGCTGCCCGGCTTCATCCCGGGCATGCACCAGGCGCAGCAGCGGCGCCTGGCTGACGTCCAGGCGATAGTGGCGGGCGTCGAAACGCGCATGCAACTGGGCCAGAACCTCACTGGCCGCAGGGTCGGTCTCGACCTCTTGCAGCTCCAGCCCGGCCTCGCGCCAGACCACCTGCATCGGCTGCTCCAGGCCATCCCAGAGCACCGCGGTGCGCAGGATGTCGTGCCGCGCAATGACCCCGCGCAGGGCCTCGGCAAAGGCTTCCAGGCGTTCCTCGCTGGCGAAGGCGAACTGCGCCTGCATCACATAGGGGTCGCCCTGCTGCGCACTGACGTGGTGGTAGAGAATGCCCTCCTGCAGGGGCGCCAGGGGGTAGATGTCCTGCACGTTGGCGACCCCGCCCGGGACGCTGGCGACAATGCGCTCGATGGCCTCCTGGTCGAGGTTGGCCAGGGGCAGCATCGCCGGGGTGATGCGGCTGATGCCCGGGGTGATGCCATTGGCCGGCACCTGCACCTGCCCGGCCTTGCTCGGCGAATACTGGCCGGCGCGGATCAGCTCGATCAGCTCCGGCTTGTGCTCGCGCAAGCGGGCCAGCAGCTGCGGCTCGCTCAGGGCCTGCTTGTTGCCCTGGACCACCAGCTGGTCGTCCTTGAGCACCAGTTGCACATCCTTTTCCTTCAGTGTCGCCAACAGTTCGATCACGCTCACAGGACGATCTCCATTCGTTCGGTCATGGCCGCGTAGGCCGCCAGGGTCGGCTGTTCGAACAACGCCCGGACATCGGCTTCCATGCCTAGCTCACGCATGCGGCTGATCAGGCTGACCGCCAGCAGTGAGTGCCCACCCAGTTCAAAGAAATGATCGTGACGCCCCACCCGCTCGACATTGAGCAGTTCGGCCCACAGCCGCGCCAGGGCGATTTCGGTGTCGCCCACCGGGGCCTCGTACTCGCGCACCTGGGCCGCCTCCAGCCCCGGGGCCGGCAGTTCCTTGCGCGCCAGCTTGCCGTTGGCGCTCAGGGGCAGCGCCGCCAGGTGCACGAACAGCGCCGGCACCATGAACTCCGGCAGGTGTTCCAGCAGCGCCCGGCGCAGTTGTTCCACCGCCAGGGCCGGCTGCCCGGCAACGGTGGTGTAGTAGGCCACCAGGCGCTGGTCGCCGGGCACATCCTCGCGGGCCAGTACCACCGCCTCCTTGACCTCCTCCAGCTGGGTCAGGCGCGCCTGGATCTCCCCCAGTTCGATGCGCAGGCCGCGGATCTTCACCTGGTCGTCGTTGCGCCCCAGGTACTCGATAGTGCCGTCGGCCTGATAGCGCCCGAGGTCGCCGGTGCGGTACAGGCGCGCCCCCGGTTCCTTGCTGAACGGGTCCTTGAGGAAACGTTCGGCGCTCAACTGCTCGCGGTTCAGGTAACCCCGGGCCACCTGCACCCCGCCGATGTACAGCTCGCCCACCACCCCCAGGGGCACCGGCTGCATCTGCGCGTCCAGCAGGTAGATGCAGGTATTGGCGATGGGCTTGCCGATGGGCGTGTGGTCCGGGGTATCGGCCAGCGGGCCGCTGCAATCCCAGGCAGTGACGTCCACCGCGGCCTCCGTGGGGCCGTAGAGGTTGTGCAATGCCACCTGTGGCAGTTGCTGCTTGAAGCGCCGCACCAGGCTGCCCGGCAGTGCCTCGCCGCTGCACATCACCTGGCGCAGGCCCAGGTCCTCGGCGCCCTCGCCCTGGGCCAGGAACACATCGAGCATCGAGGGCACGAAGTGCAAGGTGCTGATGCCCTGCTCGCGGATCACCTGGCGCAGGTAGGCCGGGTCCTTGTGCCCGTCGGGGCGCGCCATCACCAGGCGCGCGCCGGTGAACAGCGGCCAGAAGAACTCCCAGACCGAGACGTCGAAACTGAACGGGGTCTTCTGCAACACCGCGTCCTCGGTGCCAAGGCGGTACTGCGCCTGCATCCACAACAGGCGGTTGACCACGGCCCGGTGCTCGTTCATCGCGCCCTTGGGCTGGCCGGTGGAACCGGAGGTGTAGATCACATAGGCCAGGTGTCCCGGGGTCAGCCCCTCTACTTGCGGGTTGCCCGGCGCCGGCCCGCTCCAGGCCAGCTGGTCGAGGTCCACCAGGGGCCGCGCCAGTTCGCCGAGCAATGCCCGGGTCGCGCCCTGGGCCAGCACCGCCAGGGGCGCGCTGTCGTCGAGCATGTAGGCGATGCGTTCGGCGGGGTAGCCCGGGTCGATGGGCACATAGGCGCCGCCGGCCTTGAGGATCGCCAGCAGGCCGACCACCATTTCCACCCCGCGCTCGACACAGATCGCCACTCGGCTGTCGGGGCCGACGCCCAGTTGCAGCAGGTGCCCGGCCAGCTGGTTGGCGCGCCGGTTGAGTTCGCCGTAGCTCAGCTGCTGCTCGCCGGCCTGCACCGCAGTGGCCTCGGGGCTGCGCCGTACCTGAGCCTCGAACAGCCCGTGCAGGGTCTGCTCCAGGGGGTAATCCACGGCCGTGGCGTTGAACCCTTGCAGCAGGTGCTGACGCTCCTGCGGCGGCAGGATCGGCACCTCGCGCAGGGGCCGCTGCGGCGCCGTCTCCAGGTTCTCCACCAGGGCCAGCAGGGCCTGCTGCATGTAGCCGCAGATACGCTCGGCACCGATCCGCGCCAGGGTCATGGCGGTGAGACGGAACCCCTGGCCCAGGTCGTCGACGTTGAGGCTCAGGGGGTAGTTGGTGCGCTCCTCGCTGTGCAGGGTCTCGATGCCCTGCCAGGCCTGTTGCACGGCCTGGCTCGGCACCCCGTCGCTGCCGTGGCGGTAGTTGAGCATGGCACTGAACAGCGGCAGCGGCGCGGCCACCCCGCTGCAACGCTGGGCCAGGGCCAGGGAGGCGTGTTCATGACCCAGCAAGGCACTGAGCCGGGCGTGGGTGTCCTTGACCGCGGCACGGCTGCCACGCGCATCCAGGTCGACCCGCAGCGGCAAGGTGTTGATGAACATGCCCAGGGCCCGGTCGGCGCCCTGCCCGGCGCTCAGGCGCCCCAGCAGCACGGTGCCGAACACCACCCGGTCCTGGCCCGAGGTGACGCTCAGGACCCGGGCCCAGGCCAGGTGGAACAGGCTCGCCGCACTCACCCCCAGCAACCGGGCCTGGGTCCGCAGGCGCGCACTCAGTGACGGCTCCAGGGCCTGCTGGCGCTCTTCGATGGCATCGCCATCGCCCTGCACGTCCTGCAGGCCGAACGGCAGGGTCGGCTCATCGATATCGCCGAGCATCTCGCGAAAGAATGCCTCGTGCTCTTCACGGCTCACACCCAGGCGCGCCTGGGCCACGTAGTTGCGATAGGGAATCGCCGTGCCCGCGGGCGACTGCCCCAGCAGGCAGGCCTGGATTTCCTCGCGCACCACCTCCAGGGCGGTGTGGTCCAGGGCCATGTGATGGAACAGCAGGATGGCGACGATGCGCTGGCGGGCCGGGTCCTGGGCATACACCAGGCGCATCAGCGGCGCCCGGGTCAGGTCCAGGCGCAGGTGCCGGGCATCGAAGCGCGCCTGCAGTTGCTCCAGGACCTCGCCCTGGGCGGGGTTCGCTTGCACCTCTTGCACCTGCACACCTGCCTGGCGCCAGACCACTTGCAGCGGCTGCTTCAGGCCTTCCCAGAGCACCGCGGTGCGTAGGATGTCGTGGCGCTCGACCACCCGCTGCAGGGCTGCGGCGAAATCATCCAGGCGTTGCCGGCTGGCGAAGGCCAGCTGCGATTGCAGCAGGTAGGGGTCGCCCTGCCGGGCACTCAGGTGGTGATAGAGGATGCCCTCCTGCAACGGCGCCAGGGGGTAGATGTCCTGCACGTTGGCCACACCGCCGGGCACGCTGGCCACCACTCGGTCGATGGCTTCCTGCTCCAGTTCCACCAGCGGCAGCAGGTCCGGGGTGATGCGCGGGCAATCCGCGGTGATCCGGTTGGCCGGGACCGCGACCTCGCGGCCACTGCCCACCGCAGCCGCCAGCGCAGCCAGGGTCGGCTGGCCGAACAGCACCCGCACGTCGGCGTCCAGGCCGATCTGGCGCATGCGTTCGATCAGGCTCACCGCCAGCAGCGAATGCCCGCCCAGTTCGAAGAAGTGATCATGGCGCCCCACCGCCTCCACCTGCAGCACCTCGCTCCAGATCCGCGCCAGGGCCTGTTCCACCTCGCCTTCGGGGGCCACGAATTCCCGGTTCAGCCAGGCCTCTTCCCCCGGCGGTGGCAGGGCCTTGCGGTCGAGCTTGCCGTTGGCGGTCAGGGGCATGGCCGGCAGGCGCACATAGGCCACCGGCAGCATGTAGTCCGGCAGCCGGCCTTGCAGGTGGTCGCGCAGGTCTTCGGCGGCGGCTTGCACACCCTCGGTACGGGAAGTGAAATAGGCCAGCAGGCGCCCCTCGCGGACCAGCACCAGGGCTTCCTTGAGGGCCGGATGGGTGAGCAGCGCCGCCTCGATTTCCCCAGGTTCGATGCGCATGCCGCGCACCTTCACCTGGTCGTCGTTGCGCCCCAGGTAGTCGAGGTTGCCGTCGGCGCGCCAGCGGGCCAGGTCACCGGTGCGGTACATGCGTGCCTCGGGCTCGGCGCTGAAGGGGTCGTTGAGAAAGCGTTCAGCGGTCATTTGCGGGCGGTTGAGGTAACCCCGGGCCACCCCGGCGCCGGCCACATACAGCTCGCCACTGACCCCCTGGGGCACCGGGCGCTGCAGTTCGTCCAGCAGGTAGAGCCGCGCATTGGCCACGGGCCGGCCGATATGCAGGGCGCTACCGGCCTCGATCCGCCCGGAGCTGGCCACCACCGTGGCTTCGGTGGGGCCGTAGTTGTTGATCACTGCAAAACCCGGGTCGGCGGCGAACTGGCGCAGGCGGTCGCCACCGATCAGCAAGGTGTCCAGTGTGGGGTGGCCGAGCCCCTGGCTGAAGGCGTATTCGGCCACCGGGGTCGGCAGGAAGCTGACATCCAGGGGCTGGGCGCGCCACCAGTGCAGCAGCGCTTCGATATCCTGGCTGCCCACTTCGGCGGGCGGCAGGTGCAGGGTCGCGCCGCTGCACAGGGTTGGCCAGACCTCCCAGGCCATGGCGTCGAAGCCCAGGCCGGCGACGCTGGAGCTGTGCCGCCCCGGGCCCAGGTCGAAACTCGCGCAGTGCCAGTGCACCAGGTTTTCCAGGCTCTGGTGTTCCACCATCACGCCCTTGGGCAGGCCAGTGGAACCGGAGGTGTAGATCACATAGGCCAGGTGCGCCGGGGTCAGGTGCGGCAGCAGCGGGTTGCCCTGCTCGGCCTCCTGCCAGGCAACCCCATCGAGATCGATCGACACCACCGCAAGGCTGCCCGGCAGCTCGCGGGTGGCGCTTTGTACCAGCACCGCCAGCGGCGCGCTGTCCTGCAGCAGGTAGGCGATGCGTTCGGCCGGCAGGCTCGGGTCGATGGGCACATAGGCCGCCCCGGCCTTGAGAACCGCCAGCATGCCCCGCAACAAGTGCGGCCCGCGTTGCAGGCACAGGGCCACGCGATCGTCTGGGTGCACGCCCAACTCCAGCAGTTGCCGGGCCAGCTGATTGGCCTGCTGGTTGAGCTGGCGGTAGCTCAGGCGCAACGGCCCCTGCACCAGCGCCACGGCGTCGGGAGCCTGTGCCGCTCGCGCCTCGAACAGCCCGTGCAGGGTCTGCCCGCGGGGGTAGTCGGCGGTGCTGGCATTGCAGCCCTCCAGCAGTTGCTCGCGCTCTTGTGGCGGCAGCACCGAGCACTGTTCGAGGGCCGCCTGGGGGTTGTGTTCCAGGGCCTGGGCCAGTTGCTCCAGGGCACTTTGCATATAAGCGCCGACACGCTGCGCACCGATTCCGGCCTGGGCCAGCAGCGCCAGGCTGAAGCCTTCGCCCAGGTCATCGACGCTGAGGCTCAGCGGGTAGTTGCTGCGCTCCTCGCCCCCCAGCAGTTCGACGCCCTGCCAGATATCCAGGCCGTCCGGCGCCGCCGTGTTCGGCACGCTGTGGCGGTAGTTGAGCAAGGTGTTGAACAGCGGCGCGCCGGCCGCCACCGCGCTGCAGCGCTGGGCCAGGGCCAGGGAGGCGTGCTCATGGCCGAGCAAGGCGCTGAGCCGGGCGTGGGTGGCCTTGACCGCGGCACGCACGCTGCCCTGCACATCGACCCGCAGCGGCAGGGTATTGATGAACACCCCCAGGGCGCGGTCGGCGCCCGCGCCGCCCTGCATGCGGCCCATCAGCACGGTGCCGAACACCACCTGGCGACGGTTGGCCAACTGCCCCAGCACCAGGCCCCAGGCCAGGTGCATCAGGGCCGCGGCGCTCACCCCCAGGTGCCGCGCCTGTTGCCGCAGGCGCTGGCTCAGGGCCTCGGGCAGCACCAGCTCGGCCTCTTCGATACCCAGGCCGTCACCCTGTACATCCTCTACGCCGAAGGCCAGGGTCGGCTCGTCGATGTCCCCGAGCATGTCGCGAAAGAACGCCTCGTGTTCCGCCTGCCCGGCACCCAGGCGTGCCTGGGCCACATAGTTGCGGTACGGCACCGGTGTGCCCAGGTGCTGCGCGCGGTCGAACAGCAGGTCGCGCATTTCCTCGCCGATCACCTCCATGGCGGTGTGATCCAGGGCCAGGTGGTGGAACAGCAGGATCGCCGGCACCCGCTGCTGCCCGGGCTCTCGCGCATAGACCAGGCGGATCAGCGGCGCCTGGGCCAGGTCCAGGCGCCAGTGACGGGCGTCGAAGCGCTGCTGCAACTGCGCCAGCAGGTCACCCCCGGCCGGGTCCAGGTGCTGTTCCTCGACCCGGAGCTCGGCATGGCGCCAGACCACTTGCAGCGGTTGCGGCAGGCCTTCCCAGAGCACCGCGGTGCGCAGGATGTCATGGCGCGTGATGACCTGCTGCAGGGCCCCGGCGAAACGCTGCAGGCGCTCCAGGCTGTCGAAGGCCAGGCGCGATTGCAGCAGGTAGGGGTCGCCCTGCCCGGCGCTCAGGTGGTGATAGAGAATGCCCTCCTGCAACGGCGCCAGGGGGTAGATGTCCTGCACATTGGCCACACCGCCCGGCACGCTGGCCAGCACCCGGTCGATGGCCTCCTGGTCCAGTTCCACCAGGGGCAGCAGGTCCGGGGTGATGCGCGGGCAATCAGCGCTGATGAGGTTGGCCGGCACCTGCACTTCCCGGCCGCTGCCCACGGCATCGGCCAGGGCGGCCAGGGTCGGCTGGCTGAACAGCACCCGCACATCGGCGCTCAGGCCGATCTGGCGCATGCGCTCGATCAGGCTCACCGCCAGCAGCGAGTGCCCGCCCAGTTCGAAGAAGTGGTCGTGGCGCCCCACCTGCTCCACCTTGAGCAGCTCGCTCCAGATCCGCGCCAGGGCGATTTCCACCTCGCCCCGGGGGGCGACGAATTCACGGCTGAGCAAGGCCGACGGGGCCGGCGCCGGCAGCGCCTTGCGGTCCAGCTTGCCGTTGTTGGTCAGGGGCAAGGCCTGCAACTGCACGTAGGCCAGGGGCACCATGTAGTCCGGCAGTTGCTGCTGCAGGGCCGCGCGCAGGGCTTCGGCCGGCAGCGGCGCGGCGTCCGCCTGCAGGGTGTAGTAGGCCACCAGGCGCTTGTCCCCGGGCTCGTCTTCCCGGGCCAGGACCACGGCCTCCTTGACCCCGGCGCAGGCAGTGAGGCGCGCCTCGATTTCCCCCAGTTCGATGCGCAGGCCACGGATCTTCACCTGATCGTCGTTGCGCCCCAGGCATTCGAGCAGGCCGTTGCCCAGCCAGCGGCCAATGTCCCCGGTGCGGTACAGCAAGGCCCCGGGCTGTTCGCTGAAAGGGTCGCGGATAAATTTCTCGGCATTGAGTTCGGGGCGGTTGAGATAACCCAGGGCCACGCCGTCGCCGCCGATCACGATCTCCCCCGGGGCACCGATGGGCAGCGGCCGCTGTTGAGCGTCCAGGACATACACCCGGGTGTTGCCGATCGGCCGGCCGATGGGCACGTGCTCGGCGTCATCGGCCAGGGCAGTGACTTCATGGGTGGTGGCGTAGGTGGTGGTTTCGGTGGGGCCGTAGCAGTGCACCAGGCGCAGCCGCGGCGCCAGCGCCAGCAGGCGGCGAAAGGCCGCCGGGTCGGCACGCTCGCCGCCGCAGAGGAGAATCCGCAGGCCCTTGAGGGCCTCGGGAATCAGTTGCACGTACTGGTTGAACAGCGCCGTGGTGACAAACAGCACCGTGGCCCCGGCCGTGCTCAGGGCCTGGCCGAAACGCGCAGGCTCCAACAGGGTGTAGTGATCGATCACCAGCACCCGGCCGCCATTGAGCAAGGCGCCCCAGACATCCATGGTGCTGGCGTCGAAGGCCGGGTTGGAGGCGAAGGCCACCCGGTCCTCGGGGTTGAAATCGGCATAGCCGTTGTTGAGCACCAGGCGGCTGATGGCCCGGTGCGGCACCCGCACGCCCTTGGGCACGCCGGTGGAGCCGGAGGTGTACATGATGTAGGCCACGGTCTCGGACGACTGCGCCAGGTCCGGGTTGTGCCCGGGCAATGGCGCCAGTTGCAGGCGGTCCAGGTCGACCCTTCTGGCCGGGCACGCAAGCACCTGGTCGCTGCGGCTGAGCAGCAGCACGCTGGCGCTGTCTTCCACCATGAAGGCCTGGCGCTGGGCCGGGGCGTTGATATCCAGGGGCACATAGGCCGCGGCGCATTTGCAGACGGCCAGTTGGCTCACCAGCAGGTCCAGGGACCGGGGCAACAGGATCGCCACCCGGTCGCCGGGCTGCAACCCGAGCTCCAGCAGGTGCCGGGCCAACTGGTTGGCCCGGGTATTGAGCTCGCCGTAGCTGAGCTGCGCCTGGCCTTCGACCGCCGCCACCCGCTGCGGGTGGGCCTGGGCCTGGGCCTCGAACAGCCGGTGCACGGTGTGCTGGCGCGGGTAGTCGCGGGTGCTGGCATTGAACTCCAGCAATACCTGGCGGCGCTCGGCCGCCGGCAGTACCGGGATGTCCTCCAGGGCCAGGGCCGGGGTCTGCTCCAAGGCCTGGGCGAGGTGTTCCAGCACGCACTGCAGGTAGCCACAGACCCGATCGCCGTCCACCTGCGCCACGGCCTGCACGGTCAGGCGCAGGCCCTGGGCGTCATCGTCGATATTCAGCGCCAGGGGGTAATTGCTGCGCTCCCGGGACTCGAGCACGCGGATCCCCTCCCAGCTCGCCGGCCCCTGCTGCGCGGTGTCGGCAGCGCTGTGGCGGTAGTTGAGCAGGCTGTTGAACAGGGGCAGCGATGCCGGCACGCCGCTGCAGCGCTGGGCCAGGGCCAGGGAGGCGTGCTCGTGGCCCAGCAATCGGGCCAGCCGGGCATGGGTGGCGCGCAAGGCCTCGGCCACGCCCTGTTCCCCGACACTGACCCGCAACGGCAAGGTGTTGATGAACATGCCCAGGGCCCGGTCGGCACCGGCGCCGCCCTGCATCCTTCCCAGCAGCACGGTGCCGAACACCACGTCATCGCGGCCCGCCAGTTGCCCCAGCACCCGGCCCCAGGCCAGGTGCAGCAGGCTGGCCAGGCTCACTCCCAGGTGCCGCGCCTGCTCCCGCAGGCGCCGGCACAGCGCCGGGTCGAGGCGCAGTTGACGCTCCCGGATGCCGCTGCCGTCGCGCTGCACGTCCTGCAGGCCGAAGGCCAGGGTCGGCTCGTCGATGTCCGCCAGCATCTCGCGAAAGAACGCCTGGTGCTGCTCCTCGCCATGGCCCAGGCGCGCCTGGGCCACATAGTTGCGGTACGGTGCCGGCGCCGGCAACTGCGCGGCGGTGCCCTGCAGCACCGCGCTGATCTCCTCCACCAACACCTCCAGGGAGCTGTGGTCCAGGGCCAGGTGGTGGAACAACAGCAGGCCCAGCCAGCGCTGCTGCCCCGGGTCCGCGGCGCAGGCCAGTTGCAGCAGCGGCGCCCGGCTCAGGTCCAGGCGGTAGCGACGGGGGTCGAAACGCGCCTGCAGCTGCTCCAGCACCGGGCCCTGGGCCGGGTCCGCCTCGACCACCTGAATGTCCAGGGGCGCCTGGCGCCAGACCACCTGCACCGGCTGTTCCAGGCCTTCCCAGGCCATGCTGCTGCGCAGGATGTCGTGGCGCGCGATAACCTGCTGCAAGGCCAGGGTGAAGGTTTGCAGGGCGTCTTCGCCGGCAAATTCGAACTGCACCTGGAGCACATAGGGATCGCCCTCGGCGCTGCTCAGGTGGTGATAGAGGATCCCCGCCTGCAAGGGCGCCAGGGCATAGATGTCCTGGACGTTGGCGGCGCCGCCGGGCACCCGCGCCAGCAGCCGGTCGATGGCGGCCTGATCGAGGTCCGCCAGGGGCAGCAGGTCCGGGGTGATGTGGCGGCAATCGGCGGCGATGCGGTTGGCCGGCACCTGCACCTCGCGCTGCCCGCCTACAGTCGCCGCCAGCGCGGCCAGGGTCGGCTGGCCGAACAGCACCCGCACATCGGCGCACAGGTCCACCTGGCGCATGCGCTCCATCAGCTTGACCGCCAGCAGCGAGTGCCCGCCCAGCTCGAAGAAGTTGTCCTGGCGCCCGACCTGCGGCAAGCCCAGCAGCTCTTGCCAGATCGCCGCGATGGCCTGTTCCACCTCGCCCTGGGGCGCTGCATATTCACGCCGCGCCAGGGCCTGGCTGTCCGGCGCCGGCAGGGCCTTGCGGTCGAGCTTGCCATTGGGGGTCAGGGGCCAGGCCTGCAACGTCACGAAGGCGCTGGGCAGCATGTGCTCGGCCAGGCTCTGTTGCAGTTGCTCGCGCAGTTGCGCAGCGCTGGCAGCGGCCCCCGGCCAGGGGATCACATAGGCCACCAGGCGCTTGTCCCCCGGGGTGTCTTCCCGGGCGATCACTACCGCTTCGCGCACGCCGTCGCAGGCCGCCAGGCGGGCCTCGATCTCCCCCAGCTCGATGCGAAAGCCGCGGATCTTCACCTGGTCATCGTTGCGCCCCAGGTACTCCAGGCTGCCGTCGCTGCGCCAGCGCGCCAGGTCGCCGGTCTTGTACAGCCGCGCCCCCGGCTCGTGGCTGAAGGGGTCGGCGATAAAGCGCTCGGCGGTCAGCTGATCGCGGTTGAGGTAGCCCCGGGCAACCCCGGCGCCGCCCACATACAACTCACCCACCACGCCGCTGGGCAGCGGCTCGCGGTGGGCATCGAGCACATACAGTTGCAGGTCGGGAATGCGCCGGCCGATGGGGCTGCTGCCCACCAGCTGGGCGTCCGCCGCCTGCAACGGGCGATAGGTCACGTGCACCGTGGTTTCGGTGATGCCGTACATGTTCACCAGCTGGGTGCCGACGTTTTCCAGGTGGGCATACCAGGGCTTGAGCATCCCCGGTTCCAGGGCCTCGCCGCCGAAGATCACCTGGCGCAGGGAGTGCTTGAGGGGGCTCTGGTCCTGGGCCGCGATCAGCGAACGGAAGGCGCTGGGGGTCTGGTTGAGGATGCTCACCCGGGCTTCGCAGAGCAGCCGGTAGCAGTCATCCGGCGAACGGCTGACGGCCTGGGGCACCACCAGCAACTGGCCGCCATGCACCAGCGCCCCCCAGATCTCCCACACCGAGAAATCGAAGGCGAAGGAATGGAACAGCGCCCACACGTCCCGCCAGTTGAAGTCGAACCAGTCGCGGGTGGCGCTGAACAGCCGGGCCACGTTGCGGTGCTCCACCATCACCCCCTTGGGCAGGCCGGTGGAGCCCGAGGTGTAGATCACATAGGCCAGGTGGGCCGGGGTCAGCCCCGGCACTTCGGGGTCGTCCTGGGCTTCATGGGCCAGGGTGCGGCTGTCGAGGTCGATCAGCGGCACCCGCAGGTCGGCCACCAGGGACTGGGTGCCGGCCTGCACCAGCAGCGCCACCGGGTCGCTGTCCTGCAGGGTGTAGGCGATGCGCTCGCGGGGGTAGGCCGGATCGATGGGCACGTAGGCGCCGCCGGCCTTGAGGATGCCCAGCAGGCCGACGATCATTTCCACGCCGCGCTCGACACAGATCGCCACCCGCTGGTCCGGGCGTACGCCCAGCGCCAGCAAACGGTGGGCCACCTGGTTGGCGCGCCGGTTGAGCTCGCCGTAGCTCAGCCGCAGCTCGCCGAACAGCAGCGCCGGGGCCTCGGGCTGGACCCGGGCCTGGGCTTCCACCTGCTGGTGGATCAGCGGGCTGTCCGGGTAGTGCCCCAGCGGCGTGTTCAGGCCCTGCAACAGGTAGCGGCGCTCGCTGGCCGGGAGCATCTCCAGGCTGTACAGCGGTGCCTGCGGAGTGCTCTGCAAGGCCAGGGCCAGGCTCTCCAGGGCGGTCAGCAGGTAGCCGGCGATGCGCTCGGCGCCCAGTTGCCGATCCACCAGGGCGGTGATGCAAAAATCCTCTCCCAGGTCATCGATGTTGATGGTCAGCGGGTAGTTGGTGCGTTCTTCGGCGCCCAGCACCTGGATGCCCGGGGCCACCTCCTGCACCTGGGCGCCATCGGCGGCGTGGCTGTGGCGGTAGTTGAGCATGGCGCTGAACAGCGGCGTCGGCGCACTGACCCCGCTGCAGCGCTGGGCCAGGGCCAGGGACGCATGCTCATGGGCGAGCAAGGCACTGAGCCGCTGATGGGTGGCCAGGACCCCGGCGCGCACGCCCTGGGCGCCGACATCCACCCGCAGCGGCAAGGTGTTGATGAACATGCCCAGGGCCCGCTCGCCGCCTTCGCCGGCCTCCATGCGGCCCAGCAGCACGGTGCCGAACACCACCGCTTCGCGCCCCGACAGCTGGCCCAGCACCCGGGCCAGGGCCAGGTGCATCAGGCTGGCGCTGCTCACCCCCAGTTGCCGGGCCTGGGCCCGCAGGCGCTGGCTGAGCTCGCGGTCCAGGGTCAGCCGGGCCTCTTCGATCACCCGCCCGGCGCCCTGCACATCCCCCAGGCCGCACGGCAGGGTCGGCTCGTCGATATCGCCGAGCATCTCGCGAAAGAAGCGTTCGTGGGCCGCCTCGCTGCGGCTTGCCAGGGCCTGGGCCAGATGGTTGCGAAACGGTACCGGGGCCGGCAGGCGCTCGCTGTGCCCTTGCAGGCGGGCGTGGATTTCCTGGCGTACCAGGTCCAGCGCGGAGTGGTCCAGGGCCAGGTGATGAAACAGCAGCAGCGCCACCTGGCGCTGGTTGGCCGGGTCCTCGGCGTGCACCAGGCGCAGCAGCGGCGCCTGACGCAGGTCCAGGCGAAAGTGCCGGGAGTCGTAGCGGGCCTGCAACTGGCCGAGCACATCGCCGTCGGCCGGGTCCAGCGCCACGGCCTCGATCACCAGCGGCGCCTGGCGCCAGACCACCTGCAACGGCTCATCCAGGCTTTCCCAGGCGATGGCGGTACGCAGGATGTCGTGGCGGTCGATGACCCATTGCAAGGCTTCGGCGAAGGCTTGCCGTCGCTCGGCACTGGCAAAGGCGAAGCGCGCCTGCAGCACATAGGGGTCGCCCTGGGCGGCGGACAAATGATGATAGAGCATGCCCTCCTGCAGCGGCGCCAGGGGGTAGATGTCCTGCACGTTGGCGGCGCCACCGGGCACTGCGGCGACGATACGCTCGATGGCGGGCGGGTCCAGCTGCACCAGGGGCAGCATGTCCGGGGTGATCCTGAAGGCCGGGCTCAGCCAGCTGCCACCCTGGCCGTCGAGCAGTTCCAGGAGCCGGGCCTTGTGCTGCACCAGGCTGTCCCAGAGCCCGTCGTCCAGCGCCTCGTCATCGCCCTGGACGAGCAGGTCCTCCTGTTCCCGTTGAAGACGGATCGCCAGGGTCGAAAGCACTGCCATCAATTCGCTGAACTGCATCTTGTAACCTGCCTGAGAATTCGGAAACGGTTGAAGAGAACGTCCTTGTTTCAGATGCAACCTTTCACCGGCGCCCCGCTGCCCGGACGGGCGACAAGCGCCGCTGCCAGGCACCGCGCGGGGCTGTCGCGCCGTTGCGCAAAAAGCACCAGGGACAGTGAGCCCGCCAGGCTTGCTGGCAGCTCGCAGACGCTAAAACATCCGCCGCAGCGGGGCTGACATGGGAAGCCGGGACATGGCGCGGGGCCTGTCCCGCTGAGGTACCACGGCCCGCGCCGGCCCTGGGGCCGGCGCGGGGAAAAGCACTTGCAGCGGCCTCAGAGACGCCGCTGGCGCTTGAGCTGGGGGATGGTGGTGGCGGGGATTTCCAGGCGCTGCAACTGGCCCAGGGTATGGGCCGCCAGCGCCGCCAGGGTCGGCTGGCTGAACAACAGGCGGGCATCGGCGTGCAGGCCTTCCTGGCGCATCCGCGCCACCAGGCTGACCGCCAGCAGGGAATGCCCGCCCAGTTCGAAGAAGTGGTCGTGGCGCCCTACCCGCTCCACTTGCAGCACCTCGGCCCAGAGCCGCGCCAGGGTGGTTTCAAGCGGCCCCTGGGGCGGCTCGAAATCGCGGCTCAGCACCGCTTCCAGGCCCGGCTCCGGCAGTGCATCGCGCGCCAGCTTGCCGTTGGCGCTCAGGGGCAGCGCCGCCAGTTGCACATAGGCTGCCGGCACCATGTACTCCGGCAGACGCTCCAGGACATGGGCCCGCAGCGCCTCGATCCCCGGCGCCGCCACCCCGGGGTGCAGGCTGAAATAGGCCACCAGGCGCTCGCCACGCATCAGCACCGCCACCTCGCGCAGGGCCGGGTGGCTGGCCAGCCGCGCCTCGATTTCCCCCAGCTCCAGGCGCAGCCCCCGCAGCTTGACCTGGAAGTCGTTGCGCCCGAGGAACTCCAGGTCGCCGTCAGCGTTGTAGCGCACCCGGTCACCGCTGCGGTACAGCCGGTCGCCGGCGACAAAGGGGCTGTCGATAAAGCGCTCGGCCTGCAACTGCGGCAAGCCCAGGTAACCCCGGGCAACCCCGACCCCGCCAATGTGCAGCTGGCCGCTGACGCCCTGGGGCACCGGCTGGTCATGGGCATCCAGCACATACAGCCGGGTGTTGGTGATGGCCTTGCCGATCGGCAGTTGCACCGGCGGCACCGCCGCCCCTGGCTCCAGGGTCCAGGCGCTGCTGTCCACGGTGGCCTCGGTGGGGCCGTAGACGTTGTGCAAACGGGCCCCGGGCAGGCGCTGGCGGAACAGCCGGGCAATCGCTTCGGTCAGCTCGCCGCCGCCGCAGAACACATCGGTCAGGCTGTGGCACTGGCCGGCCTCTTCCAGCTGCAGAAATTGCAGGAGCATGGCCGGCACGAACTTGATCATGCTCACCTGCTCCTCGCGCACCAATTGCGCCAGATACAGCGGATCGCGCTGGCCGTCGGGCCGCGCCAGCAACAGGCGCATGCCCGTGACCAGGGGCCAGAACAGCTCCCAGACCGAGCCGTCGAAGCTGAACGGCGCCTTTTGCAGCAGGGTGCCCCGGGCCCGCTCGCCACACAGCTGCGAACTCCAGTGCATCAGGTTGCCCAGGCCGCGGTGCTCCACCATCACCCCCTTGGGTGTACCGGTGGAACCCGAGGTGTAGATCACGTAGGCCAGGTGCGAAACCGTCAGCCCTGCCACCACGGGATCATGCTGCGGCGCCTGCTCCCAGGTACTGCGGTCGAAGTCGATCAGCGACAGGGGCAGCGGGCCCAGCAGCTCGCGGGTCGGCTGGTGCACCAGCACCGCCAGTGGCTGGCTGTCCTGCACCAGGTAGCGCAGGCGCTCCAGCGGGTAGTCCGGGTCCAGGGGCACATAGGCACCGCCGGCCTTGAGGATGCCCAACAGGCCGATCAGCAGTTCCGGGCTGCGCTGCACGCAGAGCCCGACTCGCACATCCGGCCCCACCCCCTGCTCGCGCAGGTAATGGGCCAGCTGGTTGGCGCGCTGGTTGAGCTGCCGGTAGCTCAGTTGCCGCGCGCCGGCCTGCAGTGCAATGGCCTCGGGCGTGCGCCGCACCTGGGCCTCGAACAGGGCATGCAGGGTCAGCTCCCGCGGGTATTGCGAACGGGTGGCATTGAGCGTTTGCAGCAGGTAGCGCGACTCCACCGGCGGCAGGATCGACAGGCTGTGCAACGGCGTCTGCGGCGCCTGTTCCAGGGCCAGCACCAGCGCTTCGAGAGCGGTGCTCAGGTAGCCCAGCAGGCGTTGCGCGCCGATCCGCCGCGGGGCCCGGCAGCCCAGGCGGAACCCCGGTTCCAGGTCGTCCACCGCCAGCATCAGCGGGTAGCTGAGCACCTCTTCGCTGCTCAGCAACTCGACCCCAGGCAAACCCTGCAACAGGTCGCCGCCGAGGTTGTGGCGATAGTTGAGCAAGGCATTGAACAGCGGGGTCGGCGCCGCCACCGCGCTGCAGCGCTGGGCCAGGGACAGCGGCGCCTGCTCGTGGGCGAGCAAGGCACTGAGGCGCTGCTGGGCCTGGCCCAGCCCCTCGGCCACCGTCAGCCCCGCCAGTTCCAGGCGCAGTGGCAAGGTGTTGATGAACATGCCCAGGGCCCGGTCGGCCCCCGCCCCGGCTTGCAGGCGGCCCAGCAATACACTGCCGAAGAGCACGTCCTCACGGCCGCTGGTACGCCCCAGTACCAGGGCCCAGGCCAGGTGAAACAGGCTGGCGGCGCTGACCCCGAGCTGGCGCACCTGGGTTCGCAGGCGCTGGCCAAGCTCGGCTTCCAGCAGGCCGCTGGCGTGTTGCAGGTCCAGATGTTCCCCGGGCCGTTCCTGCAGTTCGAAGGCCAGGGTCGGCTCGTCCACCGTGCCCAGGCCGGCCTCGAAGAACGCCTTGTGGGCGGCCTGCCCCTGGCGCGTGCGAGCCACGTAGTCACGGTAGGCATAGGCCGGCGCCAGGCTGGCTTGCCGGCCTTGCACATGGGCGGCGATTTCCGCCAGCAGCACCGCGGTGCTGGTGGCGTCGTTGACCAGGTGATGGAAGCGCAGCAGGCCGATCCAGCGCCCATTGGCCCGGTCCTCGGCCCAGGCCAGGGCCAGCATCGGCGCCTGGCGGATATCCAGCGGGTTGTGCTGCGGGTCGAAGTGCTCGCGCAGTCGCTCCGCTACATGGCCGCCGGGCCCGGCCTGCCATTCTTGAACCGTCAGCCGGGCCTGGCGCCAGACCACCTGCAGCGGCTGCTCCAGCACGTCCCAGACCAGGCTGGTGCGCAGGATGTCGTGGCGCTCGATCACTGCCTGCAGCGCCAGGGCGAAGGCGTCCAGGTCCTCGCGCCGGGCGAAGGCGAACAGCGCGTGCTGCTGGTAGGGATCGCGGGCGGCGGTCATGTGGTGATAGAGCAGGCCCTCCTGCAACGGCGCCAGGGGGTAGATGTCCTGCACATTGGCAGCGCCGCCGGGGATGCAGGCCACCACGCGGTCGATGCTGTCCTGGTCCAGCTCCACCAAGGGCAGTATCGCCGGGGTGATGCGCTGGCAGTCGGGCGGAACGCGGTTGGCCGGGACCTCGACGACCTGCCCGGTGCTCACCGCCGCAGCGAGACTGGCCAGGGTCGGCTGGCCGAACAGCACCCGCACATCGGCCTGCAGGCCGGCCTGGGCCATGCGCTGGATCAGTTGCAGGGCCAGCAGCGAATGCCCGCCCAGTTCGAAGAAGTGATCGTGGCGGCCCACCTGCTCCACCTGCAGCAGTTCGCTCCAGAGCCCGGCCAGGGTGATTTCCAGCGGGCCCCGGGGCGCCTCGTAGGCGCGGCTGATCAGGTCCTCGGGCCCCGGCGCCGGCAGCGCCCGGCGGTCCAGCTTGCCGTTGCCGGTCAGCGGCCAGGCGTCGAGCGGTACGTAGGCCATGGGCAACATGTACTCCGGCAACTGCTGGCGCAGAAATTCCCGCAGTTGCAGGGCCGTGACCGCCTGGCGCGGAATGAACCAGGCCAGCAACTGGCCGTCCCGGGCCTGGACCAGCGCCTCGCGCACTGCCGGGTGATCCCCCAGGCGGGTCTCGATTTCCCCCAGCTCGATGCGCAGGCCGCGGATCTTCACCTGATCGTCGTTGCGCCCCAGGTATTCCAGGCTGCCGTCCTCCCGCCAGCGAGCCAGGTCGCCGCTGCGGTACATGCGCGCGCCGGGACGGTCGCTGAAGGGGTCCGCAAGGAAGCGTCCGGCATTCATCCCATCGCGGTTGAGGTAACCCCGGGCCACCCCGCCACCGCCCACATAGAGCTCGCCGGGCACGCCGATGGGCAGCAGTTGCTGCTGTTCATCCAGCAGGTAGATCCGGGTATTGGCGATGGGCCGGCCGATATGCAGGGCCTGCCCGGCCTCGATGGCCCCGGAAGTGGCGACCACCGTGGCCTCGGTGGGGCCGTAGTTGTTGATCACGGCAAACCCGGGGTCAGCAGGCAACTGGCGCAGGCGGTCGCCGCCGATCAGCAAGGTGCGCAGGGTCGGGTGGCCCAGTTGCTGGCTGAGGGCGTACTCGGCCACCGGGGTCGGCAGAAAGCTCACCTCCAGCGGCTGGGCGCGCCACCAGGCCAGCAGGCGGTCCAGCTCCTCGGGGCCGTCGCTGACCGGCGCCAGGTGCAGGGTCGCCCCGGCGCACAGGGCCGGCCAGACTTCCCAGGCCATGGCATCGAAGCCGAAACCGGCAAGGCATGAGGTGTGGCTGCCAGCCTGGAGGTCGAAAGCCCGGCCATGCCAGTCCACCAGGTTCGACAGGCTCTGGTGCTCCACCATCACGCCCTTGGGCTGGCCGGTGGAGCCGGAGGTGTAGATCACGTAGGCCAGGTGCTCGGCGGTCAGCCCGGCGGCCTCGGCAATCTCGCCCGGGCCGTCCAGCCACTGGCCGTTGTCGAGGTCGATCAGCGGCACGTTCAGCGTCGGCAGGCACTGGCGCAGGGCGCCCTGGGTCAACACCGCCCGCGGCGCGCTGTCGTGCAGCAGGAAGGCCAGGCGCTCAGCCGGATGGGCCGGGTCCAGGGGTACATAGCCCGCGCCGGCCTTGAGAATCGCCAGCAGCCCCACCAGGGTTTCCGGGCTGCGCCGGGCGACGATGGCCACCCGCGCATCCGGCCCCACTCCCAGCTCGCGCAGGTGCAGGGCCAGGGCGTTGGCCCGGCGGTCGAGCTGTTCATAGCTGAGGGCCTGGCCCTGGGCGACCAGGGCAATGGCCTGGGGCGTGCGCCGGGCCCAGGCTGCGACCCGGGCGTGAATCCGCTGTTCGGCGGCGGCTGGCTGTTCGTTGGCGTTCCAGGCCTGCAAGCGGCGCAGCTCGGCGGCAGGCAGCAGGGAGAAGCGGGCCACCGGCAGTTGCACATTGTCCAGCCCCTGCTCCAGCACATGCAGCAGGCGCGCGGCCAGGGCCTCGATTTCCTCGGGCTGGAAATACGCCGAGTCGTAGACGTAGTGCATCCAGGCGCTGTCATCGAAGCTGTTGCTGCGCAGGTGGATGGCCAGGGGCGTGGGCTCGTGGCGGTTGGAGACTTTCACCGACGAGGCCGCCGCCTCGCCGTAGCGGTAGTCCAGGTCTTCCAGTTCATAGGACAGCGACAGCTCGAACAGCTGCGCGCGGTCTTCGCGCAGCAGGCCGAGGGCGCGGTTGAGTTCGCTCAGGGGAAAGCGCTGATGGCGGAAGTCCTGTTTCAGTACATCGCGCACCGCCCCCACCAGGGCCTCGAAGCTCAGTTCGCGGCCGAAGTCCATGCGCACCGCGCTGACCTGCGTGAAGGAACCCAGGGTCACCTTGAAGGCCGCATTGGGGCGGTTCAGCACCGGCATGCCCAGGACCCATTCGTCCCGTTGCAGGGTGCGGGTGAAGTACACATGCAGCGCCGCCAGCAGCACATGAAAGGCCGAGGCCCCGGTGCTCTTGCCCAGGGCCTTCATGCGTTCGTGCAAGGCCGCGGGGAACGCCTGGACCAGGGTCGCCCCCGGGGTCGCGGCGTCGGCGGCGGGCCGGTAGCGCGGGCGCAGCACCGGCTCCGGCAGGCTCTGGTACTTGTCCAGCCAGTAGTCGCGGTCCCGGGCATAGCGGCTGGATTGGTGGTAGCGGGCGTCGTCCTCGATGAAGTCGACAAAGGACGGCGCCGTGGCCTGGGGCTCCTCGCCGCTGGCCAGGGCGCTGTAGAGCCCGCCCAGGGACTGGGACAGCTGGGCGAACCCCCAGCCGTCGAGGATCAGGTGATGGGCCTCGACTTCCATCAGGTGATGCTCGGGGCCCACCCGGAACAGCGAGAAGCGGCACAGCCGTTCGCCGTCGAGCTTGAACGCCTGCTGCATCTGCCGGCGGATCTGCGCCTGGGCCGCCGCCAGCGGATCGGCCGCCGCGGACAGGTCATGGAACACCAGCTCCACCGGCCACTGCCGGTCGAAGTGCTGCAAGGGCAGGCCGTCGACGCTGCCCTCCAGGGACAGCACGGTGCGCAGCACGTCGTGCTTGTCCACCAGCAGCTCCACGGTGCGCTGCATCAGCTCGGGCCGGAACGGCCCCTTGAGCACGGCATAGCCGCCGATGTTGTACAGCGGCGAGTCACCCCGGCTCAGTTGGTCGAGCCAGATATCGCGCTGCCCGGCGGTCAGCGGCAGGCCCCGGGCCTGTACCGGGCCGGCGTTCATGCGCGCCCCCGGGCGGGGTGCCCGGCCCATGGCGGGCAGTGGCTGGCTGGGGTGACTGGCGCGACGAAAGCGCCCACGGCTGCGGCGGAAAAATGCGTCATAAGATCCTTCTCATGTGATGGGCCCGGGCACCGGCGTCCGCGGATTTAAGCATCGGCCCCAGGGCCTGTATGTCACCCGAAACCCGGACAGTTCCGGCCCCGGTCGGCCATCTCGGGCAGCACCGCGCCGGGCTGTTGCAGCGGCTCTGCTGATCAGCTGAATCGGCTGTAGGAAATTGGCTACGCGTGAACGACGCTCATGGCCTGGCGGAGGGCTTTTGCGTTCCACCGCAGGCTTGCCCCTCGGGCAACCTTGACGCCGGGAAACACCCCGCCGGCGGGGGCGGCGGGACCGTCGCAAGGGCTTGACCCAGAGCCTTGGCGAGGCCCTGGCAGGGCCATGATGTCCCGGTTTCCCCCTACAGACGCCAGGCAAAGCCATAGGCTTAAATCAACGCCCGGGAACTGGATCAGGTTCATCGGGAATCTGCCACGGCATGCCGCGGCAAGCGCGCGTCGATCAGCGATTTGTCTCGATCAAGGATGATAAGGATATGAGTCTGACCAGCAGTATTGCGAACCTGGAAACCCCGCACTTCTACTTCGAACTGGGGCAGTTGATTTCCTGCTCCGGCCACCCGCAGTTCGCCAGCGAAATGCTGCAACTGGTGGACAAGCTGGTGCCACTGACCCAACTGGTGCTCAGCGAATGGACCCTGGACGAACGCCAGGCCAGCCCCCTGGCCATTACCCTGCTGGGACGCGCCGGGCTGCACAAGGACCTGCCACTGCCGGAGCCGCCGCGACGCCATGACCCGCTGCTGCAGCAGATGCTGGAAATGGACGACTCGCTGCTGATTCAAATGAATGCCCAGGCCCGCAGCGGCCCTTCCCGCACCACCGCGCACCAATGCCACCTGGTCTCGCGCAAAGCCAATCGCCGCTGTGTCATCGCCCTCTACCGGGCTCCCGACCAGGGCGGCTTTTCCCTGTCCGAACTGTCGTTTCTCAAGAGCCTGTCGCAGACCCTGCTGCCGTTGCTGGAACGCCACGCCCAACTGCACCGGCAACAGGCCCTGAAGAACTTGCGCAGCTGGAGTGCCAAGCCCGCCGATGCCTTGCAGCAGACACCGCTGCAACGGGAGTTCGATGAGCGCCTGTCCCTGGGCGACATCACCCTCTCGGCGCGGGAAAAGGAAGTCTGCCTGGGGTTGCTGACCGGCGGCACCGTGCCGGAAATGGCCCAGCGCCTGAGCGTCAAGAACAGCTCGGTGGAAACCTACCTCAAGCGCGCCGCCGCCAAGCTCGGGGTCAGCGGCCGTCACGGGCTGGCCAAGTGGATGGTCGGCGCCTGAAACCGCCCGCACGCCCCTGGCTGTCCGCCATCAGGATGTCCTTGTCACGAGGCTGATCAATGCGTAACTCCCCACTGACCCTGGCGGCCCTGGCCCTGGCCCTGGCCCTAGGCGGCTGCTCCCTGGCCCCGGACTACCAGCGCCCGACCGCTCCCGTGGCGCCCCAGTACCCACAGGGCGCAGCCTTCGCCCCCGCTGTCGGCAACCCGGGGGCCGACTGGCAGGGACTGTTCCAGGACCCGTTGCTGCAGCAATTGATTCACAGCGCCCTGCAGAACAACCGCGACCTGCGAGTGGCGGCGCTGAATGTCGCGGCCTACCAGGCCCAGTACCGCATCCAGCGTGCCGACCTGTTCCCGGCGGTGAGCGCCGGCGCCTCGGGCAAGCGCCAGCGCCTGCCGGAACAGATGACCGGCAGCAAGGCACTGATCAGCTCCAGCTACTCCGCCAACCTGGGCATCAGTGCCTATGAGCTGGACTTCTTCGGGCGCATCCGCAGCCTCAGCCAGCAGGCGCTGATGACCTACCTGTCCAGCGAAGAGGCACGGCGCAGCGCGCAGTTGAGCCTGGTGGCCAATGTCGCCACGGCCTACCTGAGCTGGTGTGCCGACCAGGAGTTGCTGGAGCTGACCCGCAAGACCCTGGCCGCGGACGAACAGAGCCTGCGCCTGACCGCCCGCAATGGCAGCGCCGGCAAGATCTCGGCCCTGGATGTGGCCCAGGCCCGCACCAGCGTCGACAGTGCCCGCGCCAGCCTGGCCCGCTACCAGCGCCAGGTGGCCCAGGACCTGAACAACCTGACGCTGCTGGTGGGGGCGCCGCTGCCCGACGCCCTGCCCCGGCGCGGGCTGGCCGAGGGCATGCTGGCCCAGGTGCCCGCGGGCCTGCCCTCGGACCTGCTGCAGCGGCGCCCGGACATTCTCCAGGCCGAGTACCAGTTGCAGGCCGCCAACGCCAATATAGGCGCGGCCCGTGCAGCGTTCTTCCCCAGCGTCAGCCTGACCGCCAACGCCGGCAGCGCCAGCAAGGAGCTGTCCGGGCTGTTCAAGGGTGGTGCCGGGGCCTGGACCTTCCAGCCGCAGATCAACCTGCCGATCTTCAATGCCGGCAGCCTGCGGGCCAGCCTGGATTACGCCCGGCTGCAGAAGGACATCAGCGTCGCCCAGTATGAAAAGGCCATCCAGACCGCCTTCCAGGAAGTCGCCGACGGCCTGGCCGCGCGCCAGACCTTCCAGCAGCAACTGAGTGCCCAGCACAGCCTGGTGCAGGCCAGCCAGGACTACTACAACCTGGCCGAGCACCGCTACCGCATCGGCGTCGACAGCAACCTGGTGTTCCTCGATGCCCAGCGCTCGCTGTTCAGCGCCCAGCAAGGGCTGATCAACGACCGCCTGGCGCAGTTGCTGGCCGAGGTAAATCTGTTCCGGGCCCTGGGTGGTGCCTGGGAGGATGGCGCGCAGGCACCGAGCCTGGCCCGCGCCCAGACCTTGCCCTGAGCCACTGGCGACGGCCGGGTATCAGGGGGCTGGGGCGATGAGATGTTGGGGGGATGCGGGGACCGGGGCCATGAGTGCCCCACGCTGTAGAACCAACCCGGTCAGCCAGGGCAGTAGGCGAAACATGGACCGGGCAGGCAGGTACAGCCGTGTTGCAGCCCGCCCTGACCAACCACCGCCATTCAGCGTGTTGCCTGTGGTAGCTGGCCGGGCGAACGGGGAGCGAGTCTAGAGAGCGCCCCCCACAGCGTCTGTAGGAAAATTCTGATTTCAGGACGTTCCGAATCTTGCCACGGCACCGGATAAAGCACGCCCGCTCCAGGGCCCTGCGACGGGGGTTGGCCGCGAGTGCCTAACGGGTGCCCGGCACCAGGTCGAGGATCTCGTCGATGCCCAGGCACCGCGGTTCCACCTCCAGGGTCCGGCCATGCTCGAGAATCCCCACCGCCACATCACGCATGGCCATGTAGGCACTGCGCAGCATGTGGTTGGCGTAGATCACCGCGTTGAAGCCAGCCCCCTCCAGCTCGTCGAAACTCAAGTGAGCGTAGCTGGTGGGCACACAGATCAGCGGCACCCGCGGGCAGTGGCGGCGGAACAACCGGGCGAACTCGAGGATCTCCAGGCCGTCCTTCTTGCGGCTGTGGATCATGATCCCGTCAGCGCCGGCCGCGACATAGGCCAGGCAGCGCTCGATGGCATCGTCCATGCCCTTGTCGAGGATCAGGCTTTCACAACGGGCGATGATCAGCAGATCCTCGTGGCTGCGGTTGGCGCAGCCCACGCGGATCTTTTCGCAGAACTCCTCGATGGAGTCCTGGAGCTGGCTCACCGCGTTGCCGAACAGCGAATTCTTCTTCAGCCCGCACTTGTCCTCGATCACCACCGCCGAGACCCCGGCCCGGTCCAGCATCTTCACGTGGATGGCGAAGTGCTCGGCCTTGCCCCCGGTATCGCCGTCGAAAATCATCGGCAACGAACACACATCGAAGATCTCGCGGATGCCGTGCAAGCGGTTGCTCGGCGAGAGGATCTCGATGTCCGGCAGGCCCTTGTGGGTCGAGTCGGTAAGGGAGCTGGACCAGATGGCGTCGTAGACCAGGCTCGGTCCGCTGCCCCGCTCCAGCCTGGATTGCTCCGCCAGCAGGGCGGAGATCGGGCTGTGGGCTTCGAGCACGCGAAGGCAGCGCTTGCGGCGCAGCAACTGGCTCAGGTTGGTTCGGCGAATATCAGCTTCCTGCATGGGATTCACACGCCTCTTGTGGTTGGGGAACACCGGGTTCGCTCAGGGATGGGTCATGTCCAGGGCCACCACGTAGCGGTCGAAATCCGCCGCCGAGACATAGCCCAGCTGCTGGGCCACTTCCCGCAGCGACTTGCCCTCGTGGTGGGCGGTCTTGGCGATGATCGCGGCCTTGTCATAGCCGATGTGGCGGTTGAGGGCGGTCACCAGCATCAGGTTCTTCTCGATATTGGCCTCGATGCGCGCCCGGTTCGGCTCGATGCCCACCGCGCAGTGGTCGTTGAAGGCCCGGCAGGACTCGGCCAGCAAGGTGATGCTTTCCAGCACGTTGTGCACCATCACCGGCTTGTAGACGTTGAGCTGGAAATTGCCCTGGCTGCCAGCGAAGGCCACGGTGGCGTCGTTGCCGAAGACCTGGGTACAGACCATGGTCAGCGCCTCGCACTGGGTCGGGTTGACCTTGCCCGGCATGATCGAGGAGCCCGGCTCGTTCTCTGGAATGTCGATCTCGCCGATGCCGCAGCGCGGCCCGCTGGCCAGCCAGCGCACATCGTTGGCGATCTTCATCAGGGCCATGGCCAGGGTGCGGATCGCCGCCGAGGTGTTGACCAGGGCATCGTGGGCCGACAGGGCGAAGAACTTGTTGGCGCAGGACTTGAACGGGTAGCCGGTGAGCTCGGCGATGATTCGTGCGCATTCGTCGCCGAACTGCGGATGGGAGTTGAGCCCGGTCCCCACCGCAGTGCCACCGATGGCCAGATCGTAGAGGCCGGTGAGGTTGTGCTGGATGGCCGCCAGGGCATAGTCGATCTGCTCGACCCAGCCACCGATCTCCTGGCCCAGGGTGATGGGGGTGGCGTCCTGCAAGTGGGTGCGTCCGACCTTGACTACATCGCGGTACTGCTCGGCCTTCTCGAACAGCGTGTCGCGCAGCACCGAGACGCCCGGCAGCAGGGTTTCGAAGATCTCCGTCACCACCACCATGTACATCGCCGTGGGGAAGGTGTCGTTGGACGACTGGCCACGGTTGACGTGGTCGTTGGGGTGGATCGGCTTCTTGCTGCCCAGCTCGCCGCCGAGCATCTCGATGGCCCGGTTGGCGATCACTTCGTTGGCGTTCATGTTGGACTGGGTGCCGGAACCGGTCTGGAACACCACCAGCGGGAAATGCTCGTCCAATTGCCCGCTGATCACCTCATCCGCCGCCTTGACGATGGGCAGCGCAATGGCTTCCGGCAGCTCGCCGAGCTTGAGGTTGGCCAGGGCCGCGGCCTTCTTCAGGATGCCCATGCTGCGGATCATCGGCGCCCCCCACTGGAAGCGTGCACGGCCAATGGGGAAGTTGTGGATGGAGCGTTCGGTCTGGGCTCCCCAGTACTTGTTGGACGGTACCGAAATGGAACCCATCGAGTCGGATTCAAGACGCATGTGGGTAGTTCTCCAATAAATGAATGAGGGTCCGGCCTGCGGTGCCGGGCAGGCGCCCTGCCCGGCCTGGTTGGCAGGCGCTTATTCCTTGAGTACGGAGGCCATCTTCTCCAGGTGCTGGCAGGCGCGCAGCACGTACTCATCGGACAGCGCAGCGATGCGCCGGTAGTTGACCTGCTGGCCGGTGGCCTGGGTGTAGAGCTTCAGGGCGTCGGTGGCGTGGCGGAAATGCCGGGCCTCGACGGCGCCGCAGTGAACGCTGAGGAAGCCGGCGATGCGGTTGGCTTCCCCGGCGGGGTAACCGCAGGATTCGCGCAGCCAGTTCTTCCACAGTGGTGTCATCAGGTTGTACTCGCCGGTGTTGAACAGCTCGGTCAGGGCCATCATCTCCAGGGCTTCCACCAGGTTCGGGGCCAGCGGGCGCTTCTCGCCGACCCAGGTGGAGAACTCCTTGGTGATGGGGTTCAGGTACTTGTCCTGCAGGCGCCAGTTGTCCGAGCCGCAAATGGCCGAGGCCATGCGGTGGTAGAGCTTGGAATGGTGGGGATGGCCGTGCATCTCGCCCAGGCCCACGTCCTCGACGATGATCTCGCCGCAGTGCCGGGCCGCCTCCAGCAGCTTGAGCTTGTTGTCATCACCGGGCAGGTCCTCGGACTCCTGCAGTAGCCGCACGATGATGCTGGACACCGCATGGGCCGCGCCATCCGGGCTGCGCCAGCCGCAGAAGAAGGTGCACAGCGAGTCCTCGGACCACTTGCGCGAGGTCATGCGCTGGTAGGTCAGGCAGTAGCCGTCCAGCTTGTCGGGGTGGTTTTCAAAGCCCGTCAGCAGGGCCTCCACCAGGTTGCGGTCCTCGACATCCACCAGGGCCTGGTGCACGTAGCCGATGAACGCCTTGCGGGAACTCTCCATGTTTTTCTCCTGTAATTGTTCTTCACTTCACGGACAACAAGATGAACGACGCCGGCCCGGGCCACGGTGGGCTCGGGAACGGGCTTGATCCCCCTGGGGGCTGGGCTGCCGGGAGCCGCTTCAGTCGATGACGATCGCCGAGATGAACTGGGCGAAACGGCCCAGGCCCTCGATCAGTTCCTCATATTCCACGGCGTAGGAAATGCGGATGCAGTGGGGGTCGCCACAACCGGAGCCGGGCACCACCGCGATGTGCGCCTCGGTCAGCAGCAGGTCGGCCAGGTGATCCACATCGCGCACCGCTTCGCCGTGGTAGTAGCCGCCAAGCCGGGAAGAGACATCGATATACAGGTAGAAGGCGCCTTCCGGCGGCGCATAGCTCACCCCTTCCAGGCGGTCGAGGTAGGTGCGTGCGGCGTGCAGCTGGCGTTGCAGGAACGGGTTGACCAGGTCGGCAAAGTGCGACGAATCGGCGTTCAGGGTATTGAGCGCGGCGTACTGGGACAGGCTGCTGGGGTTTGAGGTGGTGTGCCCCTGCAGGTTGTGCATGGCCGCGATCACCGGCGCCGGGGCGCAGGCGTAGCCGACCCGCCAGCCGGTCACCGCCTGGCTCTTGGAGAAGGAATCGATCAGCACCGTCTGCCCTTTCAATGCCGGGCACAGCGCCAGGATGTTGTGGTGCTCGTGGCCTTCGCGCACCAGGCCGCGATAGCACTCGTCGAACATCACCCACAGTTGCCGCTCCTGGGCCAACTGGGCGATGGCCAGCAGTTGCTCGCGTTCATAGACGGTGCCGGTGGGGTTGTTGGGGGTGTTGATGACGATCATCCGGGTGCGCTCGGTGAGCGCGCCACGCACCGCGTCCACCGTCAGCCGGTAGTGGTCGGCGCGGGTCTGGACGCACACCGGGGTGGCGCCGGCCAGGCGGATCTGGGTGGGAAAGGTTTCCCAGTACGGGGTCGGCACTATCACCTCGTCCCCGGGGTTGAGCAGCACCATGCAGGCGTTGTAGAGCGCCTGCTTGGCCCCGGCGGTGACCGCCACTTCATTGGCGGCGAACTCCACCCCGGTGCGCTGGCTGACCCGTTGCGCGAGCTTCTCGCGCAGGGCCGGCAGGCCGATGGGCGGGGTGTAGCGGTTGCGCGCATTGGCGATGGCTTCGATGGCCCCGGCGCGCATGTCCTCGCAGGCATCGAAGGACAATTCGCCGGCGGCGAAATTGATCACCTTGATCCCGCTTTCCTTCAGGGCGTTGGCTTTGCTGCGCATGCTCGAGGTGCCTGGAGCACTGAGGCCCAGCGCACGCTGGGACAAAGAAAAACGGACGGCCGTGGCTTCGCTGCTTGTCATTTTTGTACCTGCGAAAACAATCGGAAAACAGAGTGAACCGAGCCTGTACCCATGCGCCTCCGGCAACCTGGAAAGCTGGTCTAGGCTGGTCGTCTTACATTCTGATGACAGTCGCAAATAGCGGCCAATACTGTTTGCGTCGTGATTGATACTGGAAAAACAAGAAATGCTAGAGCTCCGTCGTCTGCGTTATTTCGTCACCGTTGCCGATGAATTGCACTTCGGCCGCGCCGCCCTGCGCCTGCGGATCGCCCAACCGCCGCTGACCCGGCATATCGCCGCCCTGGAGGCGCGCCTGGGCATCCGCCTGTTCGAACGCTCGACCCGCACCGTGTGCCTGACCCCGGAGGGCGAACTGTTCCTGCAGCAGGCCCGGGGGGTGATCAGTGCCGTCGGCGAGGCCGAGGCCACCGCGCGCAAGATCGCCCATGGCGCCATCGGCCGTATCGTCATCGGCTATGCCAGCTCGATTCCCCTGTCCAACGCTTTCTCCGAGATGATCCGCAACACCAGCCGCAGCCTGCCGGAGGTGGAGCTGGCGTTTCGCGAGGTGTCCACCGCCAGCCAGCGCCAGCAGTTGATCGATGGCAGCCTGGATATCGGCTTTGGCTGGGGGGCGCCCAACTTGCCGGCCCACGGTTTGCAGTCGCTGGTGAGTTCGCGCGATTCCCTGGTGGTGGCGGTGCCGTCGCGCAGCGCTTTCGCCGGCAGGAGCAGCCTGGGGTTTTGCGAACTGGCGGGGGAATCCTTCGTGACCTTTCCCAGCGCCTACGGATCGGCCCTGAACACCGCCCTGGAGGACCTCTGCGCCCACAGCGGGATCATCCCGCGCCTGGGGCCCACGGCGTCACAGATGACCACCCTGGTGTCCCTGGTGGCGGCGGAGCGCGGGGTGGCCGTGGTGCCCGACTACACCGCGACCCTGCAGCGTCCCGGGGTGGTCTATGTGCCGCTGGCCGAGCCCTATGTGCTGGAACAGACGGTCAGTTGGCGCACGCCCCTGGGGTCGCGCTGCCTGGAGCGCTTCGTCGAACTGGCCAGGACCCTGGCAGCGCCGCTGCCGGCCCCTGCCGCGGGGCCCGAATGGCGCCTGCGCGGCTAGCGCTCCACCAGCAAGCAGCAGGCCCGGACAATCCCGCTCCGGGCCTGCGCTTTCAGGGCATTGGCGGGACCTCAGCCGGGGCTGGGTAAGGACCGGGCGTCGGCGTCCAGGCCACGCTGCACGTACCAGGACAGCGGCAGGGTCAGCAGCAGGGTCGCGGCCAGGGCCATCACCGCCAGGGGAATCCCGGTGACGTCGCCGAGGCTGCCGAACAGCACCGGCGCCAGCGCCCCGCCGCCGATGGTGCCGGTGTAGAACAGCGAGAACGCCTGCTCGCGCTTGCCCGCCCCCGCCAGGTCCGGCACCGCGCCATAGAGCACCGACGAGGTGCCGTTCAGCGCCAGCCCCAGCAGCGGCAACATCACCATCAACCCCACATAGGGCAGGAACACCGCCAGCACGATCAGGCTGGCGGTGGTGAACTCGGTGATCCATACGGTCTTCATCATGCCGATGCGCGCCCCGAGGTAACCGCACAGCAGCTTGCCGAAAGCGCCACCGACGAACAGCAGGGTCAGGGCCAGGCCGATACCGGCGGTGCCGGCGCCCTTGGCCTTGAGCAGGAACGGCAGAAAGGTCAGAAAACCCATGCGTACCGCACTGTCCAGGGTGCCGGTGAGGATCAGTGCCCGCAGGCCGCCGACCGAGCCCTGGCCCTTGACCGTCTTCGGCGCCTTTTCCTGCATGGCCAGGGTCGCCGCCCGGGACGGGATCAGCCACCACAGCGCCAGCGCAGCGGCCAGCCCCAGGAGGCCGATCAGGGTCACGCTGGCACGCCAGCTGATCACGGTCAGCAGCAGCCCCACCAACCCGGGAATCAGGGTCTTGCCGATGTCCCCGGCGAAGTTGTACTGGGACAGCGCTTCCTTGACCCCGCCGCCAGCCTCGTGGGTGTCGGTGATGATCGAGGACGCCAGCGGGTGCTGGGTACTGGCCCCCAGGCCGCCCAGCAGCAGCGCCAGAAGCAGCACCCCCAGCCCCCCGGCCTGCCCCGCCAGCAGGTAGGCCAGCCCGGCCAGGGCAGTGCCACCCACCAGCAGGCGCTCGCGCCCCCAGCGCTTGGCTCCACGGCTGGCCAGCAACTGGAAGCCGGCCATCATCCCGGAATAGGCGCCGCGCAGCAGGCCGATCTGGGCGTAGCTCATGGCGAACTGCGCCTGCCAGATCGGCAGCAGTACATAGATCACGTCAGTCAGGCCGTCATGCACCGCGTGGGCGCCGCAACCGGCCACCAGGGAACGGCGGCGCACCGACACATCGGACGCCGGCAATGCCTCCGGGGAGGCGTGATGTTTCAGGTCATTCATTGTCGAGACAGGCTGCAAAATGAAAAGGAAGGGTCAATCAGCAACAGGATAGGCGAGCCTGGGTCAGCCACAAGCCCCGTTGCCGGGGCCGGGCCGGAGCCATCAACGCAACAGCTGGGCACAGTCGCGCATTACCCGAGCCTTGCGCTGCAGGTATTCGGCGAAGATTTCCCGTGCGGCCTGCGGGTCGACCCGCACCTGCATGGCATCGACGAACTCGTTGACCGCCGCCACCGCATGGGCGAAGTGATTGCTCTCGGTGCCGCCGGTGTGCACCGTGACCCAGGCCACGGTGGTGCGCGCCTTCTCTGCCGGCACCCCCATGTCGCGGACGAACCACTGCTTGTACAGCGGGTGGATGAACTCCACTTCGCCGTGGGTGTAGACCTCGTGGATCAGGGTGGTCAGCAGGCCCTGCAGCAGGTCGCGGTCACGCAGGCGGCGAAAATCCGTCCAGTCCTTGAAGCCCTGGGCCGAGGGCAGGCAGTTTTCCTTGAGCAGCCACTGGTCATCGCCGCAGATCGGCGTGGCCATGTTGTAGAACAGGTCCGAATGCAGGGTATTGCCCAGGGCGCCCAGGTCTTCATCGGTGATCCGCTGCAGGCTGCCGCAGGCCCGGTACAGGCCGTCGGCGGCTTCCGAGCCCTGCCCGGAGCGGGCCAGCAAGGTGATGCGGTTGGCCAGCCCGGACACACTGGTGGCGGAGTTGTTGGTCTTCGACCAACTGGCGAAGAACTTGCGCAGCACCGCCGGCTCGTGGCGACGGGAGGTGAGCTTCTCGAAGGCATGCTCGATGTCCACCAGGGCGCCCTCTTCGCTCCAGAACGCCTCGAACAGCGCATGCTTCAAGACACTGGCCGGCATGTCGTTCAACACAGGTTCGACAATCTTCAGCAACTGGCTCTGCCGGGTCAGTACGTTATTCATGGTCACCTCACGTATTCCTTGTTGGATGATGAATCTATCGGGTTGGACGGTTCGCGAGCCGCGACCGGGGTTTGGGGTTCGAGGGGCTTCCAGCCGCCCCAGGCAATCAGCAGCGACAGCAGTTGGAACAGCACGATCAGCGCCACACAGCCCTGCCAGCCCCAGTGGCTCCAGAGCAGGGCCGGGACCACGGCGCCAAAGCTGCCGCCCAGGTAGTAGCAGGTCAGGTACAGGCCCACGGCGCCGGCCTTGTTGTGGCGGGCGGTGGCGGTGGTAAAGGAGTTGGCGGCGGCCTGGGCCAGGAACACTCCGGTGGAACTCAGGGCCAGGCCCAGCACGATCAGCCACAGCGACGGCAGCAGGGTCAGGGCCGAACCGCAGACCCCGAGCAACGCCGCGGCCACCAGCAGCTCGGCCTGGGGCCGCGACTTGCTCAGGCGCCCGGCGATGGGGATCACCACCAGGGCCAGCAGGAACACGCTGTAGATCGCGCCCAGGGCAGCAGCCCCCAGGTCGAACGGCGCCTGGCTCAGGTAGAGCCCGGCGTAGGTAAAGGTGGCCACTTGCGAGAACAGCACGCAGAAGCCCACGCCGTAGGCCGCCAGCAAGGGCCGCCGGCACAGCTCGCGCAGGGCACCGAGGCCGCCGGATGCCCGGGGCGCGGTCAGGGGCGGGTTGGTCGGCAGCAGCAAATGAATGGCCACCCCGATCAGCAGGCTCAGGCCCGCGAGCAAGGCAAAGGCTTCGCGCCAGCCCACGTATTCGGTCATGAAACCGGTGACAAAACGCCCGGCAAAGCCGCCCAGCACGGTGCCGGCGACATACAGGCTGGTGACTTCGGTCACGGTGCCGCCGCTCCAGCGGTCGCCGATGTAGGCCACGCTGGTGGCGAACACCACCGGGATCAGCATGCCCTCCACCAGGCGCCAGACCAGCAGCTGGGTAAAACTGCCGGCACAGGCCGCCAGCCCCGCCGGCACCGCCAGCAACAGCGCGGCCACCACAATCACCCGGCGCTGATCGAAACGCCCGGTAAAGCGGCTGACAAAGGGCGCAGTGAAGGCCACCGCCAGGGTGGTGACGGTGATGCTCCAGCCGGCTTCCCGGATGCTCACCTGAAAGCTCTGGGCAAATTCCTGGAGAATGCCCTGGGTCGCATACAGGTTGAGAAATGCCGCACAACCACACAGAAACAGGGCGATGCGCGCACAATGCTGACGCGAATTCATGAAACCTCTCGTTTTATGACCAAAGGCCTTTATAAAATACGTCGCCAAGCCAAGACCAATACCGAATTCCGACCGATCAATACCCAGGGAACAGGATGCTCGATCTACGCAAGTTGCGTTATTTTCTGACGGTCGCCGAAGAGCTGCATTTTGGTCGCGCCGCCCTGCGCCTGCACCTGGCGCAACCGCCGCTGACCCGGCAGATTTCGGCCCTGGAAACCGAACTGGGGTTTCGCCTGTTCGACCGCACCAGCCGCACCGTGACCCTCACCGCCCAGGGCCGGCATTTCCTGCCGTACGCCCGGGCCGTGCTGGAACAGGTGGACCTGGCCCAGGTCATGGCCGGCAAGCTGGCTGCAGGTTGCGCCGGGCAACTGGCCCTGGGCTACGCCAGTTCCATCGCCCTCTCGGACCTGTTCAGCCAGGCGATCCAGGCCTTCGCCCAGCGCTTCCCGGACGTGCAATTGACCCTGGTGGAAGGTGCTTCGGTCAGCCAGTGGTCGCAGATTGTCGACGGGCGCATCGACATCGGCATGAGCCGCATGCAACCGCCGAGCGAGCAGAGCGATATCCAGTCCCTGTCCCTGGGGGACGAACCGCTGGTGGCGGCGATCTCCAGCGACAGCCCCCTGGCCGCGCAGGCGCAAGTGACTCTGGCCGAGCTTAGCGAGCATCCGCTGATCCTGTTTCCCGCCGACTACGGCTCGGGGCTCAACGAAGCCATCGAACAACTCTACCGACGCAACGGCCTGCCATTGCGCCCGGGCCCCAGCGGCCGGCAGATCACCTCGATCATCGCCCTGGTCGCCGCCGGCCAGGGCATTGCCCTGGTGCCCCGCTGCACCCAGACCCTGGCGAAAAAAGGCGTGACTTACCGCCCCCTCGCCGACCCCAGCGCCACCGCCCAGTTGCTGGTACTGACCCGCAAGCAGGGCCGCAGCCAGTTGGTGGAAGCGTTCATGGGGGTGCTCGACGAATTGCTGCAGGCCCAACCCGCAGCGGCCGGGCTCTAGTCAGAGCACGGTCAGGCCCAGCCCGGCCAGGAGCATGCCGGCCTGGCTGCGGGAAATGATCGCCCCCTTGAACAGCTTGGCATCCACCAGGCGCAGCCCATGCAGGCTGGCTTCGCGCAGGTCGGCGTCATCGAAGCGGGCATTGTTGACCCGGGCCATGGACAGGCTGCCGCCGTCGACAAACACCGCCTTGCGAAAGTCGCAGTAGGTCAGGTCGGCTTCGCTGAAATCGATGTTGTGCAACTGCGACTTGTAGAACGAGATGCCCGAGAGCATGGCGCTGTTGAGCAGGCAGTCGGAAAAGCTCAGGCCCAGGGCCGACACGTCGCCGAAGTGGGCGCCGGTGAGCTTGCAGCCATCGAAGCTTGCATGGGCCACCTTGCTGCGCTGCCATTGCGTGTTGTTCAGGTCACAGCGTTCGAAACGGGCATCGGTAAGCACTGCAGAACGCAGGTTGGCCTGGCCGCCGCGGCAGCTGGTCCAGCGGGTATTGATCAGGTTGGCCGCGGTGAGATCGGCGCCGGTCAGCAGGCAGCGTTCGAACCAGGCCCCGGGCAGGCTGATGCGGGACAGGTCCTGGCCACTCAGGTCCAGCCCTGCGCAGCGCAGCGGCAGCGGCTGCCCGGCGGCCAGCTCGGCCAGCTCGGCCAGGGAGCGGTCCTGCAGCGCCACGGCGTCGATAGTGAAGTAAGCGTCATGAGCCTGCATGCCCTCTCCCGAGACTGGATACGAAGGGCCGCATCTTCTGGGCGTCGGCCAGGGAGGTCAATCTTGATCTTTGCCGCGCGCTGTGAGCAATGCGCGCCCCTAGCGGCACGCGACCTTGGCCAGTGCTCCGGCCTGGGCGATGGCCAGGTCATTGCCGTTGGCATCGATACCGACAAAGGTGCTGATGTAGGAATACACCTGCTGATAGGCCTTGCCGTCGTACCGGTAGAAGGTGTCGTTGTGCTCTCCGGCACTGACCCGTGCACTGGTCATCAGGTCGGGCATGCCGTTGCAGGAAGTCGCCAGTACGCCCAGGGGGCCATCCTCGACGGCGAACAGCGGCTCGGCGTGTGCCTTGCCGGCACGATAAAGCCATTGGCTTGAGTTGACCTGATTGCCGCTCATGCCACAGCTCAAGAACAGCAATTGGCCATGGGGGCCGCGGCAGGTTGTGGCAATCACCCCCTCCTGCGCGCATTGAGCATTGATCTGCTGACGGGTGTCGGCGCCCAGAACCGCCAGGGCCTGGTTCGCCGGGCTGTCCACCGGCTCGCTGGCGCACAGCCCCTTGCCCCTGGGCCAGGCCCGGCGGGCGCCGAGATACACCGGCGCCAGCGCGGCAATCACTGCATCCAGCTCGCGGCCCAGGCATCGGGTATCCGGGCAACGGCTGATGGCGCGGTTCTGCCTATCGACCTGCCGTGCCAATTGCCACGGGGTGAACACCTGCGTGATCGAGCCGTACTGCACAAAGCGCGCCTTGAACAGTTTCTCCACCAGCGCTGCGTCGTTGCAGGTTCCCGCAGGCAAGGCCTGGCGCGCGGCGGCGGCATCGTGCAGGGCGCTGTCGTCCGCGCTGAAGCCCAGCGTCGTCACGTCCGTACAGGGCTTCAGCAACAATTGCGACGAGAGATAACCCGCCTCGACCTGCTCGCTACCCGGAATCACCCGCTTGCCCTGCGCCCACGCGGGCGAGGCCAGTAAGAGCGTGCATGCCAACAGGCTAATGGGGTATTTCATCGTCGCGTTGCCATCCATTGATGTGCTCAGAGCGCTTGCGCGCTTGTTGAGTATTGCGCGGGGTTGACCAGGTGTGCGCCACAGGCCGATCAGGGATGCTCGCGGCCAACAGCAGCCGTGCCGCGCTATTCAGGCCTGCCAGAGCCTTGTTAAGGTTCCGGCTCCCGCGTAGCCGTGATGCAACCGGAGCATATTGCTCATCCAGCAAGCCTCGCGCAACGAAACAGATGCATTCGTCCTTTGGAGACCACTGATGCAATCGCTGCCCCTCTCGCCCCTGCTCGTTGGTGAATCACTTGAACTGCGCCCACTTGAGGCCGTGGACTTCGCGGCGCTGTATGGCGTCGCCTGCGATCCCTTGATCTGGGCTCAGCACCAAAGCTCGACCCGCTATCAGGAGCCGGTATTTCGCCAATGGTTCGACGACGCACTGGCGGCCAGGAGCACCCTGATCGTGATCGACCGCGACAGCGGCAAGGTTGCAGGCAGCTCCCGCTACTACGAGTTCAACGAGGACCAGCGTGAAGTTGCCATCGGCTACACCTTTCTGGCGCGCGAAAAATGGGGAGGCCGTGCCAACAAGGAACTCAAGTACCTGATGCTCGGGCACGCCTTTCAGTGGGTCGACACCGTCTGGTTCCATGTTGCGGGTTCGAATATCCGCTCACAGCGAGCCATGGAGAAAATCGGCGGGCAGTTGTCGCACACCGTCCTGAAGCAGGTGAATGGCGGTACTCAGGAGAATCTGTTTTTCAAGGTTGAACGCACGGCCTTTGAAGGCCAGCTGTCGCTTGCCCGTTCGTGACCCCGTTCAATCTGCGCCACCAATGGGCAGAGCCCGGCAGAACAAGCCTGCCGGGCCCTTGAGTGAAGCCTGTAGAAGCCCCGCATCGTCGCGGAGCCTCTTGCAGGCCGTTAGAACACGTTGTCCCAAGTGTAGCTACCGGTTTTCCACTTGTGATCGGGGTAGAACACCCGCGGCGGCTTGATGGTCGGGGTATAGCCGAAGCGGGCCCAGATCGGCCGCTCGGTCACTATCGTGAAACTGCCGTTGGCCTGCAGGCGGATGGTTGCGCCGGGGTGACCAGCCGTGCCGCTCTGCCAGACGACCGCATTGTTCGCGGCGTAGATCACCAGGTTGCCGTCTGCCTGCATGACGCAGCGCACACCACCTTTGTTCTGGGTATAGGTCGCCCAGACCACGCTCCAGTTCGGCCCGTACACCACCAGGTTGCCATCGCCCTGGAAGACCAGAGCGTGATCGCCAGCGCTGTAGAACTGGCCCGGTACCAGCTCGGCCGGACCGCTGATGATCATTGCCGTACCCACCGCCGGGGTGAATACACGACCATTGGGCGCATACCAGTGCGGGATGGTGTCGACAGTAACGATGTTCCCGTCGTCCTGAAGCTGGGTGAACGCACGCAGCGAGGCATCTTCGCGCGAACCCATGGTGGGGTCACTCGGAGTGGTCGACCAGATACGGCCGCGCAGCGGGTCATCCAGGACAAAGCCGTAGTTCATGAAGACCATCATCGGATCTTTCTTGTTGCCCTTGCTCACGTTGGTGAACGGCGTGTTCTGGTCAGCCACCCATGCCAACTGGGCGCCGTCATACAGTGCCAGGTTGCCATCGGGCTGGAAGAGCAGCTTGAAGCGCTTGTTGGGGGATTGAAGATACTGGTTCGGCGCCATGTAGTAGCGAGCCGGCAGCACAGAAGAGCCGTTATCGGTAAAGTCGTATCGAATCCAAGCCATGTTGTTACCTATTGAGTCGAATGATGGATGCGGAGGATTCCGCCTGCATGTCGCTCAAAGGCGAGGAAATCGAAGCTCTTGGCTTTCACGAAGGGGGCGATAGCTTCAACGCGCAGTTATGACCGCCACGGCGTGAGAGCTCCACCCATTCCAATAATGACTGCGACAGCGCTACGCGCGGCCTGGAACCGTCATGCAACAGGAGTTCGGGCCTCTGTCCCGGACGAGCCGTTGCATCACAGGCTCAATGACCGACGCCGCTGTCACACCTGGCCGCTCCTGGCGATAGCTCGAGACTCGCGGCCTTTACATGATTCAAGGTTCCACAGCGGGAACATTTGATCTGGAGCTCAGTAAACTCGCCCACTCGAGCGAGAAGTCGATTGCAACTTCCACATCTGCATTCTTTTAACATCTGCAAATCCATTTGATTATCTGCCTGACACCCTTACGGGAACACCCATATAGTACGATATAGGAATACCCATTTGCAAGCTTATGGGAAGCCCCGTAATACTGGGCGAATGGAATTTAAAGATCGACTCAAAACAGCTCGTCGCCACGCCCAGCTCAATCAAACAGAGCTCGCTGAACGTGCCGGCCTGACCCAAACCTCAATCTCCGACCTGGAACGTGGCAAATCGAAGGCCACGGCCTTTGTCGCCCAGATTGCCTCGGTATGCGGCGTTTCTTCCATGTGGCTCGCTGAAGGCGTTGGAGAAATGCTCAAGGCGGCGGATACCGCATCGGCACGCACCCAGCCAAGCGTGCATTTGGACGATATCGATACCTGGGACGATGCGACCCCGCTCGATGACAACGAGGTCTACGTCCCCTTTCTTCACGAGGTGGAGCTGGCTGCAGGCTCGGGCCGGTTTGTCATCGAAGAAAGCGATACCGCCCGGCTGCGCTTCTTCAAGAAAGATCTGCGTCAGAACGGGGTGCAGTTCAACAACGCCAAGTGCGTGTCGGTCAGCGGCAACAGCATGGTCCCGGTGCTGCGCGACGGCGCAACCGTTGGCGTGAACGTCGGCAGGAATGCCCTGAAGGATGTAGTCGACGGGGAGATGTATGCACTCAACCACAATGGCCAGTTGCGCGTGAAGCAGGTTTACCGTTTGCCGATCGGGCTGCGCCTGCGCAGCTTCAACCGGGATGAACATCCGGACGAAGACTATAGCTTCGCCGAAATCCAGGAACAGCAGATCTCGATCCTGGGCCATGTGTTCTGGTGGGCGATGTACTCGCGATGATTGCCCGGGGCTGGCTGGCCGGGATAGGGCGGCAACCTCGTCGACAGGAGTGTTCAGTGATGCGTAATCTGCGTGGCCTTGTCTTGCTTGTCGTCGCTGCGGCTTCGGTCTCGGCTTGCACCACACAACTGACGGAAGCAGGAAGGCAGGTCGATCTGGTGACGGCCTCCTCGGCACAGGCCTGCAAGGTTCTGACGGCATTTACCGTGAAGGGCTCCTCCAATGGGGACGCGCTGAATATGGCCTTCAATAAAGCAGCCGAACTTGGCGCCGACAGCATGAGCGTCGTCAACGTCGGTAGCGCCTCCGACATACAAGCCGCGGCCTTGAAATGTCGTCAGTGACAGGCCTTCCATGAATCTCGCCAGACCGAACCGGAAACAGCCCTCCATCGAACACTGGCAAACCCGTCATCCAGTTCGCCAGCAAACCACAATCGAGGCCTCAGCCCATGCCTAGAAAAGAGCCGGAGGATGCCAAGGCAGTCACTGCCGCCGATATCGAGCGCTCCATCCAGGCCTTGAACAAGATGGCCGAGCGCCTCTGGGGTCAGGGTCGGGAAACCGAGGCACAAGCCTTGCTCAATGCCCTGGACGCACTCAACCGAGCGCTGGACCGAATCAGGATTGGCGAAAACCGGCGCATTGCCACCCTCCACTAGTCTGCGTGATCCAGCCGTAACAAGTGCCAAGTCATGGACGTGGCAGGAGTAGTTGCCACCCGTGCGCCCTCCCCCCCATCGAGCCGATAACCTAGCAAGCCAGGCCGAACCCGCTCATCAATCCGGGCACCAAGCCCCAGATTGGAACCCGGTCACAGCTACCCCTTGGGAACCCAATCAACCGCGCAGGAAAATTGAATTCCACGAGCGCGGATTCAGTCCACAACTATGAACACAGTAAATCTGACGAGGTAACAGCAATGACTATCGAAGCAGAGACACTTGTTGAATTGACTGAAGCCCTGCAGGACAAAGGCATGATCCTGCTTACGGATGTGACCTTCATTCGTGCGCCATACCGGAATAATCATCGTTGGGTGTGCAGCGTGAAATGACGGCCACTACAACAGCCATGACCACACCGAACATCCAATGAATGCCAGCCTGGTATAGGAATGGGAGGAGAAAGGGGGTACCGACCTGTGACAGAGAGCTGTTTGCGTCTCTATCTAAATGCTTAACGGAACGATGAGAAAACCACTGGGGCACGAAATTCAACTACCGCCAGCGCGATCAGTTTGCGCCGCCTCTAAACGAAAAAAGAGATCAAGCCGCTAAGTGCTTGATCTCTTTTAGGAATATGGTCGGGACGGAGTGATTCGAACATTCGACCCCTAGCACCCCATGCGCGCAGTACTCTCTGCGAGCCACGGAAAAAGCCTTGTAACCTCTGCGCTCGCTGCAATCGAATGCACAGGAACGTCTACAAGTGCGTGAGAGAGTCACGCAAAAGTCACGCAAGGCATCCCCTCCTCCGGCGTCCTGCCGAACGATCACATCCCCTACGCCAATTTTTCGATAGAACGAAAAGGCGTCCTTCCCGGAAACCGGGGTTGAGCGCCGGAACAACGAAAGCTATATAGCTCACAAAAAACTTTCGTAGAAAAATGACATACAGCTAATATCAAGCTCGCGCTAACTTATTCAATCCCACAAGCTTAGATGATGAAATGATTGGCTTCTCGATAAACCGATAACTTAAATAGCCGTACACAATACAGGCCACCACCATAACCGGAAGAACTACCACGCTACTTATATCCACATAACCATGAATCTTAAACCACACATGACCCATCGCTGACATAACCAGCACATGAGAAAGGTAGATGGAATACGATGAATCACCAACAACAGTGAGGAGCTTAGGTATTTTAAGACCGGCTAACTCAGCACTGCACATAAAAAACACAATGAATACGGCAGGAACACCAGAAACCAAAACCCTCCACCACCCGCTAGGTGTAGTTCCTGTGGCTTCAAGATACCACCCACCAGCAAATATCAAGACGATAAGTGATGCAGCAAGGCCTGATATGGCAATCAACATTGGCATTAATGGTTTTCTAAGCAGAATCAACTGCCCCAACATAGCACCACCTATAAACTCTATAGTAAGCGGGCTTAATACCACCTTAAGTACCGGTGAATCCCCATCATAAAGTCCGCCAACTAAGAAAATTACTACAGCCCAAGCCACAAGGAATAAGCTCAGATATCTATCCGATATAAAAAATAGTAGACAGAAGATAATATAGAAATACATCTCATGAGCAAGCGTCCACCCTACTGCCACGAGAAATGGATTTTCTGTCGGCCACAGCGCATAGGATGCCAAAATATCAGCAGGCGCACCACTATTAACCATACTTGGCGCAACGATATATAACACTAAAACCAGCGAAGTATACACCCAATATATTGGGTAAATCCGAACAGCTCTACGATACAAGAACTCGATTGCCCTCAATAGTCCATCACGCTTTCCGTCTGTTACGTAGACCATGATGAACCCACTAATCACGAAGAAAATATCCACTCCGGACACGCCGATAAGGGTAGCGTTCGGCAGAATAGTCTCTGCAGCATATTTCCCCTAAACTCTGAAAAGATGTGAAAAAAGAACAAACACTACAGCGACC
This sequence comes from Pseudomonas sp. GW822-FHT06D10, assembly GCF_058799535.1. Lineage (NCBI taxonomy): Bacteria > Pseudomonadati > Pseudomonadota > Gammaproteobacteria > Pseudomonadales > Pseudomonadaceae > Pseudomonas > Pseudomonas sp. GW822-FHT06D10. The sequence continues at coordinate 717,258 of NZ_JBXALN010000004.1, forward strand.
GCTCGAAGCGCTTGAATCCCATTCAATGTTGCGAACATTAGCCCGTCCTAAAGTAAATATTCTCATTCGCAGGAGTGCTTCCCACAGGCTCGCATAGTAACGGATTCCGGCCACGGGTTGTGCGAAGCGAAATGATCTGACCAAGCCCTGAGGGATTCCAGTTCTTGATGAGCAGTTCGCCAGTGACATCGCAAGCGGCACACCGTCGAAGGTCTGAAAGCCATCCGGGAGAAGTCGCCGCTCTGGCTACAGAACGCGACCGACCTTGCTCTGATTACCGCACAACGCCGGACGGACATCTTGAGCATGCGATTCGATCGTGTTCAGGAAGGGTATTTGTATGTGGTGCAACAGAAGACGGCCAAGGCCAGCGACGCGGCATGGATCCGGTTCAAGGTGACCGAAGAACTACAGGCCGTGATCAGTCGGTTCCGGGATGACATCGTCTCGCCTTACTTGATCCTCCGCCGGCCTGAACGCAAGAAGCAGAAACAGGCACAGACGAAGGACCACTGGACGCAAGTCGAAGAGCGATATTTGTCGCGAGCCTTCAAAGAAGCCCGGGAAGCGGCGGGTTGCTACAAGGGATGGAAAGAGGAGGAAATACCGGGCTTCCACGAAGTGCGGGCGCTGTCGCTGCACCTGTATCAGAAAGCCGGAAAGGATGGTCAGAAGATCACCGGGCACTCCAGCGAGACGATGACCAAAAAACTACCAGCGAGACCACGCCGAGATCGTATGGTCAGAAGCAATTCCAGACCTAAATATCAGCGAAATTACCGAATAGTTTTGCGCGATTATTGCGCGGGTTTTGCGCAGGCACAAAAAAGCCGATCTAGATGATCGGCTTAAGTGTCTGATTTAAATCAGAAAATATGGTCGGGACGGAGTGATTCGAACACTCGACCCCTAGCACCCCATGCTAGTGCGCTACCGGACTGCGCTACGCCCCGACTAGGCGTGAAACCTGTTTCACTTCTCAGGAAACGTTGAGGAATATACCGCAAGCTTTTGAAAAGTGGAAGTATTTAAAACAGAGAATTACTTTTTTAGCACCACAAGCACATCTTCCAGCTCAGAGATCATCTGACGGATCAATTGCTTGTACTGGGTCGTATCGTCTTTGGCCTCATCACCGGAAAGACGCAGGCGCGCCCCGCCGATGGTGAACCCCTGGTCATAAAGCAACGCGCGGATCTGCCGGATCATCAGCACATCCTGGCGCTGATAATACCGGCGATTTCCGCGGCGCTTGACGGGGTTGAGTTGAGGAAACTCCTGCTCCCAATAACGCAGCACATGCGGCTTGACCGCACAGAGCTCACTGACCTCACCAATGGTGAAGTAGCGCTTGCCCGGAATGACCGGGAGCTCGTCGTTATGACTTGGTTCCAGCATAAGCCTCAACTCGGGCCTTCAACTTCTGCCCTGGACGAAAGGTGACCACACGGCGCGCCGTGATCGGAATTTCTTCACCCGTTTTCGGGTTACGGCCAGGACGCTGGCGTTTATCCCGAAGGTCGAAGTTACCGAAACCGGACAATTTGACCTGTTCGTTATCTTCGAGAGCGTGCCTGATTTCTTCAAAGAATAGCTCGACCAATTCCTTGGCCTCGCGTTTATTCAGGCCCAGCTCTTCGTAGAGACGTTCGGCCATTTCAGCTTTCGTCAGAGCCCCCATACGTCACTTCCTTAACGTGGCGTTCAACCTTTGTTCGAGCGAGGTGAGGATATTTTGCGTCGTAGAGTTCACCTCATCGTCGTTAAGAGTGCGCGATGGATGCTGCCAGGTCAAGCCGACGGCAAGGCTTTTTCTATGCGGATCAATGCCTTTACCCTGATAGACGTCAAACAGCCTGAGGTCTGTCAGCCACTCACCTGCATTTTCACGGATTACGTCCAGAACGGAGCTGGCCGCCACGTCACGATCCGCCAGCAATGCCAGGTCGCGACGTACTTCCGGGAAGCGCGACAGCTCATGGAATTTCGGCAAACGCCCTTGAGCCACTTCACTCAGGACCAGTTCAAACACATAGACAGGGCGGTCCAGGCCGAGATTCTTCGCCAGCTCTGGGTGAATGGCCCCCAGGAAACCGACTTCACGACCATCACGCTCGATGCGAGCCGTCTGACCAGGATGAAGCGCTGGATGCTTGCCCGGCACAAAGGTGAATGCATCAAGAGCACCGGCAAAACCCAGTACCGCTTCGACATCCGCCTTGACGTCGAAAAAGTCCACGCCATCGCGACCTTGCGCCCAGCCTTCAGGGAGGCGGCTGCCACATACAACACCTGCCAGCATCGGCTGCTGCTTCAGACCTTCCAGCTGACCAACAAAACGCAGGCCGCTTTCAAACATGCGGACACGATCCTGCTGACGGTTCAGGTTATGCTGAAGCGCCTTGACCAGGCCCGGCCACAGAGAGGAACGCATGGCTGCCATGTCGGCCGAGATCGGATTGGCCAGCAACAGCGGTTCGACGCCTGGGTTGAACAGTTCGAACAGCTTCGGATCGATGAAGCTGTAGGTGATCGCTTCCTGATAGCCACGAGCAACCAGCAAACGACGCAGAGCAGGCAGGTCACCCTCGGCCTCGGCCTTGGCCTGAGGCGCCAGACGAGCCTGCGGATAGCGAACCGGAAGACGGTTGTAACCATAAAGACGTGCCAGCTCTTCGATCAGGTCAACCTCAAGACTGATATCGAAGCGATGGCTCGGCACCTCAACACGCCACTGCCCTGCCCCATCGGCAGTTACAGTCAGGCCCAGGGCGGTGAGCAAACGCTCTACCTCAAGGCCGTCGATTTCCATGCCCAGCATCTGAGTGATGCGTTCAGCGCGCAAGGTGACAGGCGCAACGGATGGCAGATGCTGCTCGCTGAGCGTTTCAATGATCGGCCCCGCGTCGCCGCCCGTAATTTCCAGCAGCAAGCCAGTAGCCCGCTCCATGGCTTCGCGAGCAAGCTGCCAGTCCACACCACGCTCGTAGCGATGGGAAGCATCGGTATGCAGGCCATAGGAACGCGCCTTGCCAGCAACCGCGATCTGGTCGAAGAAGGCACTTTCCAGAAATACGTCACGGGTATTGGCAGTGACACCACTGTGCTCCCCACCCATCACGCCGGCAATCGCCAGGGCTCGGGTATGGTCGGCAATCACCAGGGTATCGCTGCGCAGGGACACTTCCTGACCGTCGAGCAATACCAGCTTCTCGCCCTCTTCAGCCATTCGTACACGGATGCCGCCATTGATCTCGGCGAGATCGAAGGCATGCAGCGGCTGGCCCAGTTCGAGCATCACGTAGTTGGTGATGTCCACTGCAGCATCGATACTGCGCACATCGGCGCGACGCAGGCGCTCGACCATCCACAGCGGAGTAGGCTTGGACAGGTCGACATTGCGGACGACACGCCCCAGGTAACGTGGGCAGGCAGCCGGAGCCAGCACTTCCACTGGACGCACTTCGTCATGCGCCGCAGGAATCGCCGGCACTTCCGGACGCTGCACCTTGGCCGCGTACAAGGCACCCACTTCACGGGCCATGCCGGCCAGGGACAGGCAGTCCCCGCGGTTAGGGGTCAGGTCGACCTCGATGCTGGCATCGTCCAGGCTCAGGTAGGTGCGAACGTCCTCACCCACCGGCGCATCGACCGGCAACTCCATGAGGCCGTCATTGCCCTCACCGATTTGCAGCTCAGCCTGGGAGCACAGCATGCCGTTGGATTCCACTCCACGCAGCTTGGCCTTCTTGATCTTGAAGTCGCCCGGCAACTGGGCACCGATCATGGCGAACGGGACCTTCAGGCCCGGGCGCACGTTCGGCGCGCCGCAGACAACCTGGAAGGTCTCCGAACCATTGCTGACCTGGCAAACGCGCAGCTTGTCGGCATCCGGGTGCTGCTCGGTGCTCAACACCTCGCCCACTACCACGCCACTGAAATCACCGGCGGCCGGCGTTACGCTGTCGACCTCAAGACCGGCCATCGATAGACGGGCTACCAGCTCGTCACGACTTACCTGCGGGCTAACCCAGCCGCGCAGCCATTGTTCACTGAATTTCATCCTGCTCTCCTAATAGATTCGTTACGGACGCGCGACTAGCGAAATTGCGCAAGGAACCGCAAGTCGTTGTCGAAGAACAGGCGCAAGTCATTGACACCGTAACGCAGCATGGCCAGACGCTCGGCGCCCATGCCGAAGGCAAAGCCCTGGAACTCTTCCGGATCGATCCCGGACATACGCAGCACGTTCGGATGAACCATGCCGCATCCCATGACTTCCAGCCAGCCAGTCTGCTTGCAGACCCGGCAGCCTTTACCGCTGCACATCACGCATTCCATATCGACTTCGGCGGAAGGCTCGGTGAACGGGAAGTACGAAGGACGGAAACGCACCGCCAGTTCCTTCTCGAAGAACACCCGCAGGAACTCTTCGATCGTGCCCTTCAGGTCGGCGAAATTGATGTCACGATCGACCAGCAGGCCTTCGACCTGGTGAAACATCGGCGAGTGAGTGATATCGGAGTCGCTACGGTACACACGGCCTGGGCAGACAATGCGAATCGGCGGCTGCTGCGACTCCATGGTGCGGACCTGTACCGGCGAGGTGTGGGTGCGCAACAACATGTTCGCGTTGAAATAGAAGGTGTCGTGCATCGACCGGGCCGGGTGGTGGCCTGGGATGTTGAGCGCTTCAAAGTTGTGATAGTCGTCTTCAACCTCAGGGCCTTCGGCGATGCCGTAGCCAATATGAGTGAAGAACTGTTCGATACGCTCCAGGGTCCGCGTAATCGGGTGCAGACCGCCCGAGGTCTGGCCACGGCCCGGCAGAGTGACGTCAATGCACTCGGCGGCGAGCTTGGCGCTGAGTTCCGCCTCCTCGAAAGCCGCTTTGCGAGCATTGAGAACCTCTGTTACACGCTCCTTGGCAACGTTGATCAGCGCACCGACTTGCGGACGCTCTTCGGCAGGCAGGTTGCCCAGGGTCTTCATCACCTGAGTCAGCTCGCCCTTCTTGCCAAGGAAGTGAACCCGGATCTGTTCCAGGGCATTGATGTCTTCAGCGTGTTGCACGGCCTCAAGTGCTTGAGAAACCAGCGCATCCAGGTTTTCCATGTACAGACTCCAGATACAAAATAGGGGAAGAGCTTGAAGGCTCTTCCCCTATTTATGACGTTTAACATCTGGGCTCACGAAAGGTGAGCCCGGATGACTGTCGGGGGTACTTAAGCCAAGGTGGCTTTAGCTTTCTCGACAATCGCAGCAAACGCCGCTTTTTCGTTCACTGCCAGATCAGCCAGAACCTTACGGTCGATCTCGATGGACGCCTTTTTCAGGCCAGCGATCAGACGGCTGTACGACAGGCCGTTATTACGAGCACCAGCGTTGATACGAGCAATCCACAGAGCGCGGAACTGACGTTTTTTCTGACGACGGTCACGGTAGGCGTATTGGCCTGCCTTGATTACCGCTTGCTTGGCAACACGGAATACGCGCGAGCGAGCGCCGTAGTAGCCTTTAGCAAGTTTCAGAATTTTTTTGTGACGTTTACGGGCAATGACGCCACGCTTTACACGAGCCATGAGTTACTTCCTCTATTCTTGATCCAAAAATTAACGAAGGCGCAGCATGCGCTCGACTTTTGCCACGTCAGACGGATGCAGCAAGCTGCTACCGCGCAGTTGACGCTTACGCTTGGTCGACATTTTGGTCAGGATGTGGCTCTTGAAAGCGTGCTTGTGCTTGATACCGTTAGCAGTTTTCAGAAACCGCTTAGCAGCACCACTTTTGGTTTTCATCTTTGGCATGTTCGGATACTCCGCATTCAGTTGATAAACATAATCAGAAGGCCTGCCGTGCCCTGTTGATTACTTCTTCTTTTTCGGGGCGATGACCATGATCAGCTGGCGTCCTTCCATCTTAGGATGCTGTTCGACCGAACCGTACTCTTGCAGGTCAGCTTCAACCCGCTTGAGGAGTTCCATCCCCAGCTCCTGGTGGGCCATCTCACGGCCGCGGAATCGCAAGGATACCTTGGCCCTGTCCCCGTCACTCAGGAAACGTACCAGGTTGCGCAGTTTTACCTGGTAATCCCCTTCCTCCGTCCCTGGACGAAACTTGATTTCTTTAACCTGAATCTGCTTCTGGTTCTTCTTCGCAGCAGCAATCTGCTTCTTCTTTTCGAAGATCGACTTGCCGTAATCCATCACCCGGCAAACAGGTGGGACTGCGTCGGCGGAAATTTCCACCAGATCCAGCTTGGCTTCTTCAGCTATACGAAGCGCTTCATCAATCGAGACGATGCCAATCTGCTCGCCGTCAGCGCCAATTAACCGAACCTCGCGTGCCGAGATATTCTCGTTGATCGGGGCTTTCGGTGCAGCTCGTTTATCTTGTCTCATATCACGCTTAATAATAATTACTCCGAATCTTGGCGACCACGCCGGGAAACCGCTTGTGCGAGGAACGCCGAGAATTGGGCGACAGGCATCGAGCCCAGGTCTTCACCTTCACGGGTACGCACAGCGACAGTCTGCATCTCGACCTCCCGATCTCCAATAACCAAGAGATAGGGAACCTTGAGCAAAGTATGCTCGCGGATTTTAAAGCCGATCTTTTCATTTCTCAAGTCGGACTTGGCACGAAATCCGCTTTGATTGAGTGTTTTTTCCACTTCGAGGGCAAAATCTGCCTGTTTATCAGTGATATTCATCACCACGGCCTGAGTCGGAGCCAGCCACGCAGGGAATGCGCCCTCGTAATGCTCGATCAGAATCCCGACAAAACGCTCGAAGGAACCGAGGATCGCCCGGTGCAACATCACCGGATGCTTACGGCTGTTATCTTCGGAAACGTACTCGGCACCCAGACGGATCGGCAGGTTGAAATCCAACTGCAAGGTACCGCACTGCCAGACACGACCCAGGCAGTCCTTCAGCGAGAACTCGATCTTCGGACCGTAGAATGCGCCCTCGCCCGGCTGCAGGTCGTATGGCAGGCCGGCGCTATCCAGAGCCGCTGCCAGTGCGCTTTCCGCACGGTCCCACAGATCATCGGAGCCCACGCGCTTTTCAGGGCGAGTGGACAGCTTCATCTCGATGTCCTTGAAGCCGAAGTCGGCATAGACATCCATGGTCAGCTTGATGAACGCCGCAGACTCGGCCTGCATCTGGTCTTCAGTACAGAAGATGTGAGCATCATCCTGAGTGAAGCCACGCACACGCATGATGCCGTGCAGAGCGCCCGAGGGTTCATTACGGTGGCAGGCACCGAACTCGGCCAGGCGCATCGGCAGCTCGCGGTAGCTCTTCAGGCCCTGATTGAACACCTGCACGTGGCAAGGGCAGTTCATCGGCTTGATTGCGTAGTCGCGGCTTTCCGACTCGGTGGTGAACATATTCTCGGCGTAGTTGGCCCAGTGCCCGGATTTTTCCCAGAGACTGCGGTCAACCACCTGCGGAGTCTTGATCTCCAGGTAACCGTTGTCACGCTGCACCTTGCGCATGTACTGCTCGAGCACCTGGTACAGGGTCCAGCCATTAGGGTGCCAGAACACCATGCCCGGCGCTTCTTCCTGGGTATGGAACAGGCCCAGGCGCTTGCCGATCTTGCGATGATCGCGCTTCTCGGCCTCTTCGATACGCTGGATGTAGGCAGCAAGCTGCTTCTTGTCCGCCCAGGCAGTACCGTAGATCCGCTGCAACTGCTCGTTCTTGGCATCACCGCGCCAGTAGGCACCGGACAACTTGGTCAGCTTGAAGGACTTCAGGAAACGCGTGTTCGGCACGTGCGGACCGCGGCACATGTCGACATATTCTTCGTGGTAGTACAGGCCCATCGCTTGCTCGTTCGGCATGTCTTCGACCAAACGCAGCTTGTAGTCCTCGCCACGGGCCTTGAACACCTCGATCACTTCGGCGCGCGGCGTGACCTTCTTGATCACGTCGTAGTCCTTCTCGATCAGCTGCTGCATGCGCTGCTCGATGGCGGCCATATCCTCAGGCGTGAAAGGACGCTCATAGGCGATGTCGTAATAGAAGCCTTCATCGATGACCGGACCGATGACCATTTTCGCGGTCGGATACAACTGCTTGACCGCATGCCCCACCAAGTGAGCGCAAGAGTGGCGAATGATCTCCAGCCCCTCTTCGTCCTTTGGCGTGATGATTTGCAGGGTTGCATCGCCGTCGATCACGTCGCAGGCGTCGACCAGCTTGCCGTTGACCTTGCCAGCCAATGTGGCCTTGGCCAGGCCCGCGCCAATGGAAGCGGCGACCTCGGCTACGGATACTGCGTGATCGAATGAACGTTGACTGCCGTCGGGAAGAGTAATAGTGGGCATGGCGCCTCCTCTCCTAGTGGTGACCCCTACCAAAGGTCACGTGGGTTGGGATGAGCCAGTACGCGATTCAGTCCGGCCGTTCTGCTACGAACGCCTGCCTCACAGTGGCAAGAGCCTTGCGGCCAACCGAAAAACCGAACCAGAGTGACTGGGGTTCACATCAAGATTAATGAGGCATAGACGGCAAGGGCTAGAAAAGGCCCAAAGCTTGAAAACACCGAAGCCGGGCATGCTAGCACAGATACATCGCAATCGCCGTGCAGCAAATTATCGCGAGCCTGGTTTACAGTCTTTTATTGTTGAAAGTGAACTTGAGATGTACGTCGAGCCTCAAATAACCGGAGAATCGTCGTCCTTGCTACCGACTTCAGGAGAACCCGACTCATGCGCCTTATCAAACTGCTCGCCCTTGCCGCACCGCTCACCCTGCTACTGCCTTTGAGTGCACAGGCGGCATGGCCTGCCGGAGCACGCGCCGACTACATGAAGGACTGCACCGCGGCGGCCAGCCAGAACATCGACGCCAAGAGCGCCGAAAAGCACTGTGCCTGCGGCGCCGACAAGCTAAATGAAAAATTCACCACCGAGGAGATCAAGGAGCTGATGAGCAAAACCAAGCAACCCAGCGCAGATCTGCGAACCCGAGCACTGGACGCCATCGCTGCTTGCCGGGTGGTCAAATAAGCTGCTGATGCCCGGAACAGGCTGCGCCAGTGCTCGCCACAGAGCCTGAAACGCGGTCTTTTTCACAATTTACGCAGCTTTTACGGGTTTTTTTATTACCCTCTGTTTTACGCCAAAGCCCCTTAAACCGGGGCCTGCAGCCAACTCAGATGGCAAAATACACAGGTACATCGGGCAAAGAGCGCCTCTGGGGGGCTCCCAAGCCGAACATTTCGACTATGATAGCTCGGTGTGCCCAGTTGGCCTGAGCAGCACAGCACTACTGAAAATATATGTTTCTTGGAGATACACCATGTCTAATCGCCAAACCGGCACCGTAAAATGGTTCAACGATGAAAAAGGCTTCGGCTTCATCACTCCTCAAGGTGGCGGTGACGACCTGTTCGTACACTTCAAAGCTATTGAAAGCGACGGTTTCAAAAGCCTGAAAGAAGGCCAGACCGTTTCCTTCGTGGCTGAGAAAGGCCAAAAGGGTATGCAAGCTGCACAAGTTCGCCCTGAGTAATTTCTCAGCGAGCTAAAAAAACCCCGTCCATGTGACGGGGTTTTTTATGCGTGATCCAAAGGCCTCAGCCCTCAACCACAGTTGACCCGGGTCACCACCAGGCCGGCATCAGTGTTCAGGTTCAGGCGATCCGAGCGGTACTCCAGGGTGATCATGTCGCTAGGCTTGAGGAACCGTGCGTACTGCGCGCCTGCGCGTGTACGGGCCTGCTCGAGCAACTCGGGAGAAGCCTTTTTGCCGACAGCGAATTCGGCGGCCGATGCTTCACAACGAGTGTGCCCGGACTCAGCGGCCACAGGCTCCTTTGTCGACCCGGCAGTGCTGCACCCACCAAGGACGACAGCGGCCAACAAGGTTCCGAATGAAGCGAGCTTCCAAGGCATGAAGCCTCCTTTTCAAAATTAAGCAGAGATCGTGCGACAGCCGATTTGGCTTTTGGTTTCAAAACAAATGGCCATTTGCCGTATCAGGTGAACAGCGGGCAAGTCTGCCTCAGCCGGTGCCACTCTTTCACGGGACAATCGTCACCGGATATGAGCGACGCTCAATAGATGTCGATGTAGTCGAACGCCGGCTTGGGCCAGTTCTGCTTGAGCGCATTGAAGATCTGCATCACCCAGACCTCGTCGGCGGCAGCCACCTTGCCGACATACCCGGATCCGGCCGCCCAGGTTTCCAGGCGAAATAGCAAACCTTCTATCTCGGCGCCGCCCACTACCCCCGAAGAGATATAGGCAATTCCGGTTTTGCTCACGCGCAACTGGGTATGCACGTTGTCGCTGGCAGACGCCAGCAGCTGACGCACCGCCTCCAGGGTCAGGGCATCAGGCTGGTTCAAATCGATTTGCACGGAGGCTTCCTTGAGCACAGGAAAAGCCGCAGTGTCGCACAGCACTCGCCTGATGCCTAAGTCGGAGTGCCAAACGCCCGGCAACATGGTTAACTCTGCAACGCAGCAAATACCCGCCCAGAGCCCTGCCCTGGCGCCCGCCTTATCCGAATTCGTGAGACTTTCATGGCCACCGTGAGTATCGACGCCGACATCAAAGCCAAATGGCCCCAGGGCCAATGCTCCTACAGCCCGGGGAGCCCGGAGGAGCTGGCGATCATTGGCATAGACCTGCTGGTCAAGGAACTGGGCACCCAGTCCGCCCGAGCCTTCATTGAACAAGTCTTCGAGAAATACCCGGCCGACCACCTGGGCGTACAGGACCCGGAACGGGAATAGAACCCCGCAGGCAGGTACCTGCGGGGGCAAGGTTTACTTGAGACGCGCCAGGCGCTCGGTGAGCAAGTCGAAGAAGCCCTGGGCATCGCCGTTCTCAACCCAGAACACGTTCTTTTCCTGCTTCAGGCCGTCGTACCAATCGACGATGGTCTGGCCGAAGGTCGGCCCCTCGCGGCTGTCGATGACCATATTGGCTTGCCGGCCGGTGAACAGCTCGGGCTTGAGCAGGTAGGCAATCACTGTAGCGTCATGCACCGGGCCGCCGGGAATACCGTAGTGCTCCATGTCGCCCTTGACGTACTCGTTGAGGATGTCCCCCACCACCTTGCTGGCGTTGTTGTTCAACGCCGCGATCTTCTGCAGCCGCGCATCGCTGGTCAGCACCTTGTGGGTCACGTCCAGCGGCAGATAGGTCAGTTTGACGCCGCTCTTGAGCACCACTTCGGCCGCCTGGGGGTCGGCGAACAGGTTGAACTCGGCCACCGGCGTGATGTTGCCACCGTTGAAGTGCGCACCGCCCATGACCACCACTTCCTTGATGCCCTGGGTGATGTCCGGTGCCTGGATCAGCGCCAGCGCCAGGTTGGTCTGCGGGCCGAGCATGGCGATGGTGATGCTGTGGGGCTTGGCCGCCCGCAGCGTATCGATCAGGTAGTTGATCGCATTGCCCTTGGCCAGAGGCGCCTTGGGCTCGTGCACCGTCACCCCGGAAATGCCTTCCTTGCCATGGATATTCTCGGCATAGATAGGGGTACGCAGCAGCGGCTTGGGCGCTCCGGCGTATACCGGCACCTCCTCGCGGCCCGCCCACTCACGGGCCAGACGCGCATTGCGCGAGGTCTTGTCCAACCGCACGTTGCCCGCCACCGTGGTCAGGGCGCGGATCTGCAGCTCCTCGGGGGAAGCCAGGGCGAACAGCAGGGCTACCACATCGTCAGCCCCCGGATCGGTGTCGATGATCAGATCGATTTTTTCCGCCGCCTGAGCGCCGGTAGCAGTGAGCAGAGACAAAAGCAGCAGACTCCGGAACCAGTGGTGAAACAACTGAGCATAGCGGCGCATGGCGCACTCCTTGTGCAAGATGGAAAAGGCCCGACAGCGGCCTAGAAGGTCACCCCGGCAATCAGGGCGATATTGCAATACGGCTGGCACTCCCCGGTGCGGATCACCGCACGGGCCTGGCGGCTGAGCACCTTGAAACCCTCGTGGTTCATGAGCTGCCGCTGCCCCAGCTCACCACCGGCGGTCATGCCTTCAAGCGCCGCCAGCGGCGTAGGCTGCTTGAGCAGAATTTCTTCGGCCAGCACATGACGCTCCACCTGCATCTCGCTGAGCAACACCTTCAAGGTAGTGAGAAAGTCGGGAACGCCGTGGGTCAGCGCCAGGTCGATCAACTCCACGCCCGGGGGCACCGGCAAGCCGGCATCGCCGATCACCACGATATCGCCGTGGCCCAGGGACGCGATCAAGCGTGACAGGGCAATGTTGAGCAAAGGTGTCTTTTTCATGAAGGGATAAACGCCTGAACGTCGGACAGCGTGGGAATGGAAGGTTGCGCACCGGCGCGCGTCACCGACAGCGCCGCAGCCAACTGGCCAAAGCGGATGGCCTCGGCTTCGCTCTTGCCGGCAGCCAGGGCCGCGGCAAATCCGCCGACAAAGGTGTCCCCGGCCGCCGTGGTATCGATTGCCTTGACCCTGGGCGCCGGGAAATGCTCGAAACGCTGGCCATCGGCAAACAGCGAGCCCTGTGCACCGAGGGTGATGATCACCTTGCCAGCACCCGCAGCGATCAAGCGACCGGCAGCCACTTCAGCGCTCTCCAGGGAGTCCACCGCTACCCCGCTCAAAGCCGAAGCCTCGCTCTCGTTGGGAATCAGGTAGTCGATCGCGCCATACCACTGCGCCGGCAGCGGGCCACTGGCCGGCGCCGGATTGAGGATCACCGTCTTGCCCAGTTCGCGCCCGCGCTTGAGGGTGTAGCCCACAGTCGCCAGCGGCACTTCAAGCTGGCAGATGATGACTTGCCCATCCTGCAGCACCCCATCGAACCCGGCGACCTTCTCGGGAGTGAGCTGGCCATTGCCGCCGGCGACGATGACAATCGCATTCTGGCTACTGTCATCCACCACGATCAGCGCCACCCCACTGGAGCCTTCGACCACACTCACCGCCTGGCAATCGATCTGCTCGGCCAGCAAGGCACCTCGCAGTTGCTCGCCATAGGCATCGTCGCCGACACAGCCGACCATCGACACCTGCGCTCCCAGCCTGGCCGCAGCCACCGCCTGATTGGCGCCCTTGCCACCGGATACCGTGGCGAAGGATTTGCCAATCAGCGTCTCGCCCCCTCGGGGCAGGCGCTCGGCCCGAGTCACCAGGTCCATGTTGAGGCTACCCACTACCACTACTTTTGCTGACATACATCGGTACTCAATCAGTTGGGTTCAGCGGTATTCGGCGAAAGCGCCACCGAGCGGCGCCGTCGACTCCCGCAAGACGATATTCGGCGTAACGATGCGCTGGTCGACCGGCAGCTCCCGGCAGGCGATCCGCCGCAGCAGCAACTCTGCCGCGGTTTCCCCCAGTTGCAGGATCGACTGGCCGACCGTGGTCAGCGCCGGGTAGACGTAGCGGCTCATGAGGATGTCGTCGAAGCCGATCACCGAAAGCTCGCTGGGCACGCGGATATTGCGCTCCGCTGCCGCGCGCAGCACCCCGATGCCCATCATGTCGTTGCCAGCGAAAATCGCGCTCGGCGGCTGTCCGCCATCGAGCAACTGCGCGGCTGCGCGATAACCACCAGTGCTACTGAAATCACTTTCCAGAATGCGCTCGGCAGGCACCTCGACACCGGCCTCACGCAGCGCCTGCTGGAATCCCGCCAGGCGCATCTGCGCCACACTGGTATTGCCCGGGCCGCCGATGCAGGCAATGTCCCGATGCCCCAGCTCCAGCAGGTGTCGGGTGGCCAGGTAGGCACCGTGCTGGTGGTCGATACGCACCAGGTCGGCGTTCACCCCTTCCAGCCCACGGTCGACAATCACCATCGGCGTGCGCACGCCGGCCAGCCCCTGGGCCAGGCCGCTATCGCCACCGGCCGAGGTGACAATCAACCCGTCGATACGTTTTTCCAGTAATACCCGCAGGTAGTTGCGCTGCTTCTGCGGGTTGTCGTCGGAGTTGCAGAGGATCACGCAGTAGCCGTTGCGTTCGCAATAATCCTCGATCCCCCGAGCCAACTCGGCGAAGTACGGGTTGAGGCTGTTGGGTACCAGCAAGCCGATGGTCGCCGTGGTCTTGGCCTTCAGCGAACGCGCCACCGCGCTGGGCACATAGTCCAGGCGCGCGATAGCGGCCTCGACCTTGACCCGAACTTCCTCACTGACTGGCCGCGTCTTGTTCAGCACATGGGACACCGTGGTGTAGGAAATCCCCGCCAGCGCCGCCACATCCTTGATTGTTGCCATGAATCAAACCCGCCGATTGGCGCGCTGGCTGCGATAGGTGTCCAGCACCACGGCAATCACGATGACCGCACCAGTGATGATGCGCTTGGTCGGTTCGGATGCGCCGATTTGCGCCAGGCCCGCAGCCAGCACGGAAATAATCAAGACACCGAAGAAGGTACTGATCACCGAACCGCGCCCGCCCATCAGGCTGGTGCCGCCGATCACCACCGCAGCGATGACTTGCAACTCCAGACCGGAGCCCGCGTTCGGGTCTGCCGCCTCCAGGCGAGAAATCTGAAACAGTGCAGCGATACCTGCCAGCAACCCCATCAGGCTAAAGACCAGGATCTTGTAGGGTTTGGGGTTGATCCCCGCCAGACGCACCGCCTCTTCGTTGGTACCGATGCCGATCAGGTAGCGACCGAACACGGTGCGAGTCAGCACCGCCTGGGCCAGGAAAATAATCAGCAGGGCAATGATAAACGACGGCGAAATGCCGAAGGCAATCGGATTCGACAACCAGGCGAAGGCGTCACCGATGTAGGCGGTGCGTGAGCCCGTCATCTGGTAGGCCACGCCGCGGGCCATTTCCAGTACACCCAGGGACACGATGAACGAAGGAATGCGCCAGGCCACGGTGATCGAACCGGTCACCGTTCCCGCCAGCGCCGCGCAAGCCATGCCCAGCAACGCCGCGGGCACCACGCTCCAGCCCCAGCCGAGAATCGCCACGCTGACGGTCGACGCCGCCAGGGCCAGCACCGAGCCCACGGACAGGTCGATGCCACCGATGATCAGGACGAAGGTCATGCCCACCGCCAGCACCATCAGGTCGGGAATCTGGTTGGCCAGGGTACTGAAGGTGTCATAGGACAGAAAATGACTACTGAGTAGGGAGAACAGCACGATCATCCCCAGCAGCGCCCCCGCCAACCCCAGGTAAGTGCCGAGGCCGTAGTAGTGGCCGCCTCGCTTGCCGCTTGCTGCAGTTTTCATGATGCATTCCTAGGCGCCGCTCCATCGATCAGCGCATCTCGTTTTTGATAGCCGGCAAATGCCGCGGCAAGCAGTTCATCCTGGGTCCAGTTGTCGCGCTCGAAGGTATCGATCAGCCGCCCGGCCGAGAGCACGCCGATGCGATCGCAAATCAGCATCAGCTCGCGCAGGTCGCTGGACACCACCACAAGGGCCTTGCCCTGCCGGGTCAACTCCCCCAACAGGCCGTAGATATCGAACTTGGCACCGACATCGATGCCACGGGTCGGCTCATCGAACAGCAGCACCGAACAGTCGCGCTCCAGCCAGCGGCCGATCACCACCTTCTGCTGGTTGCCACCGGACAGCTCGCTGACCAGTTGCGCCGGGCTGGAACTGCGGATACGCATGGCGTCGATCTGGCGTCGCGCCAGATGCTCCTCGTCCTGACCATTGACCAGGCCGCTGCTGGAAATCGCCGGCATGTTGCCCAGGGCGATATTGGCGCTGATGGACTGGGTCAACAGCAGCCCCTCACCCTTGCGGTCCTCGGTGATCAGGGCGATGCCGTTGGCCACCGCATCCACTGGCGAGCGGATGCTTACCGGGCGTGCCGGGGTGCCCAGGGCGATGGTGCCGCTGTCGGCGACATCGGCACCGAAGATCAGGCGCAGCAGCTCGGTGCGCCCTGCCCCGATCAACCCGGAAATCCCGAAGATCTCGCCACTGCGGACCTCGAAGGACACATCGCGGACTTTGTCCGAGCGGCTGAGGTTGCTCACCGTCAAGGCCGGCGCGCCGATCCGGCGCTCGCCCAGGTCGATGTGCTCGCCCAACTCGCGGCCCACCATCAGGTTCACCAGTTGCTCGCTGTTGTAGTTGGCCATCGGCTCGACACAGACCAGGCAGCCGTCACGCAATACCGCGATGCGCTGGGCAACCCGGGCCAACTCTTCCAAGCGATGGGAGATATAGATGATCGACACGCCGCGGGCCTGCAGGCGGGTGATCTGCTCGAAGAGCATTTCTACCTCGCGGGACGTGAGCATGGCGGTGGGCTCATCGAGAATCAGCACATGGCAGTCGCCGATCAGGTTACGGGCGATCTCCACCATCTGCTGGTGGCCGATGCCCAGCTCGCCCACCAGGGTGTCGGGGTCGATGGCATCCAGACCGACCTGGGCCATGGCCTCGATCGCCGCCTTGCGCAATTGCCGGCGGCTGATCCAGCCACCACTGCTGGGCAGGTCGTCGAGGAACAGGTTCTCGGCCACCGACAGGGTCGGCAGCAGGTTGAGCTCCTGCATCACCATGCGAATGCCCAGATCCTCGGCCTGGGCGCGACTGCCCGGACGATAATCCTGACCATTGAACTGCATGTGCCCAGTGGTGGGGCTGACCAGGCCACCGATGATCTTCGACAGGGTGCTCTTGCCGGCGCCGTTCTCGCCGGTGAGCGCCAGCACTTCACCGCGCAACAGCGTCAGGTCGATGCCGGTCAACACCGGTTGCGCATAAGTCTTGCCGATACCACTGACCGATAGGACAGCGTTGGCAGCAGAAACTGACATAGGAAACTCTCCATGCGCCCGCCCAACCGGGCGAGCGCCGTTGTACCGCCGCAATGACTACTGAGTGACCAGTTCAACCGGAGTTTCGATCACGCCATTGGTGCCGCTGTCGACTTTCTCGCCCTTGAGGACCTTCAGCGCGGTCTCGATACCGAACACCGCCTGCTTGGCAGCGAACTGATCGGCAGTGGCCAGGACCCGGCCATCCTTGAGCATCGGCTTGATGGCGTTGATGTTGTCGTAGCCCACGACCTGCACCTTGCCTGCCTTGCCGGCAGCCCGGACTGCCGAAACCGCGCCTACCGCCATGCTGTCGTTACCGGCCAGCAATGCCTTGAGGTTCGGGTATTCACTGAGCATGGCCGAGGCCACACGATTGCCGGCGTCGATTTCCCAGTCGCCCGACTGCAGCGACACCACCTTGATCTGCGCGGCTTCCATTGCATCCTTGAAGCCGGCGGTGCGCTGCTGCGCGTTGGTGGTGGTGGAAACCCCTTCGATGATTCCCACTTCGTCACCGGCCTTGAGCTGCTTGGCCAGGTACTCACCCACCAGACGCGCGCCCTTGCGGTTGTCCGGGCCAACGAAAGGCACGCTGATGTTCTTGCTCTTCAGCACGCCGGGGTCGAGCTGGTTGTCGATGTTGATCACTGTGATCCCGGCGTCCACGGCCTTCTTGATCACCGGAACCATGGCCTTGGAGTCAGCCGGGGCGATCACCAGTGCGTTGACCTTGGAGACGATCATCTGCTCGACGATGCGGATCTGGTTGGCGGTATCGGTTTCATCCTTGATGCCGTTGGACACCAGGTCGAAATCGGCGGAATGCTCTTTCTGATAGGCCTTGGCACCATCTTCCATCGTCAGGAAGAACTCGTTGGCCAAGGATTTCATGACCAGGGCGACCTTGGGTTTCTGCGGGGTATCGGCTTGAGCCGAGGAGAAAGGAAGGGCCGCGGATGCAGCGGCGAGAACGGCGACAGCGAGGAGACGTCCAGCAAAGGGCAGCTTCATGGGTTCACTCCGATCTTATGATTATTGTGAGCAGCGTTCGTCAGACGGAACCGCCTGATTGGCAGCACCATTGGCCGACGGCGAACCTTGCAAAGATAGACGATTATCCTTGTCCGAAGGCCGCGCAAACGTTTGCGTAAAACAAACTATGCGAACCTTGCCAGCGTTTGTCAACGCTGTTCAAAGTGCGATCAGAGAGAGTGGGTAGCCATCCGCAGCCGGCCACGAGGAGAAAAACCTGCCCGAAAAATGCTCCCGGACAGGCTGATGATTCAGGCAGTGGTGTTCACCAGGCCACCGGAAGACGACTCCTTGGCCAACTCCCGGACCAGGTTGCCAGAGACTTCCGCCAGCGCGCCGTTGGTATCGGCGACTTGCCCTTGAATGGCCATCACTGCCGTCTGCTTGGCCTCAGGGGTTGGGTAGTTGGCGGCCTGGGCGGCAGCCAGTTGCTGTTGCAGCTCGCGAAGTTGCTGCTGCAGCTCCTGCATGCGCTTGAGCAGCATCTTTACCACGATGCCGTGCTTGTCTTCGCTTGGGCTTTCGCTTTCAGACTGTTCGGCCTGCTTGCTGGAACCGACCCGCAAAGTGCCCGACTCGTCGGTACCCAACGCCGCAGACGCCTGTTCGGCGGCGGCATTACTCAACGCATCGATGGTCGCGGGCGACTTGCCATTGATCAGAATGGCTCCTGCCCCTGGAAATCCTACTGACAGTGACATGGGAACTCCTGGTGAAAAATCCTAGAAGGATCATCGACCGCTGCAGAACAATCTTTAATGGATGAGCGAGAAGTCATCACGAGACTTGTGACGAGCATTTTCGGATTGCCGAACGCGCCACCGTGAAAACGTTCGGAAACCCGGACGCCACATGACTTCTTACGCATAAAAACAGAAATAAAATTGATATAAATCAGTAACTTAAAATAACCTCCCAGCCAAGGTAGCGCTGGTACAGATCCTGCTCCACCCTCGCTGCCCCGGCGCATACAGATCTGCCGCCGGGGTGTTTCTAGATGAACCTGCATCAGCACCGTCTCACTACTAGAGAGAAAATAATGAAATCTGCCTTCAAATCCTTCGCCCCGGGCGCTTTGGCCCTCCTCCTGCTTCTACCGGCAGCCCTGCAAGCCAAAGAAGCTGAAACCCAACAGAAACTGTCCAACGTCGTGGTTCTCGCCACCGGCGGCACCATCGCCGGCGCCGGCGCCAGCGCGGCCAACAGCGCCACCTACCAGGCGGCCAAGGTCGGCATCGAACAATTGATCGCCGGCATTCCCGAGTTGAGCCAACTGGCCAACGTGCGTGGCGAGCAAGTCATGCAAATCGCCTCGGAAAGCATCACCAACGAAAACCTGCTGCAACTGGGCCGCCGCGTTGCCGAACTGGCCGACAGCAAGGACGTCGATGGCATCGTCATCACCCACGGTACCGATACCCTGGAAGAAACCGCCTACTTCCTCAACCTGGTGGAAAAGACCGACAAACCAATCGTTGTGGTCGGCTCCATGCGCCCAGGTACCGCAATGTCGGCTGACGGCATGCTCAACCTGTACAACGCTGTGGCTGTGGCCGGCAGCAAGAACGCCCGCGGCAAAGGCGTACTGGTGACCATGAACGACGAAATCCAGTCCGGCCGCGATGTCAGCAAGATGATCAACATCAAGACCGAAGCCTTCAAGAGCCCATGGGGCCCGCTGGGCATGGTGGTGGAAGGCAAATCCTACTGGTTCCGCCTGCCAGCCAAGCGCCACACCATGGATTCGGAATTCGACATCAAGAACATCAAGAGCCTGCCTGACGTAGAAATCGCCTACGGCTACGGCAACGTCAGCGACACCGCCTACAAGGCCCTGGCCCAAGGTGGCGCCAAAGCCATCATCCACGCCGGTACCGGCAACGGCTCGGTGTCTTCCCGTGTGGTCCCTGCCCTGCAGGAACTGCGCAAGAATGGCGTACAGATCATTCGTTCTTCCCACGTCAATGCCGGCGGTTTCGTACTGCGCAACGCCGAACAGCCTGACGACAAGTACGACTGGGTCGTGGCTCATGACCTGAACCCGCAGAAAGCCCGCATCCTGGCCATGGTCGCCCTGACCAAGACCCAGGACAGCAAGGAACTGCAACGCATGTTCTGGGAATACTGACAGCCCCTCTGCTCGACCGGCCCCGGTCGAGCATGCTTGCAACCACTCGCCCGCCCGGGCGGGTGGTTCCCCCCTTTCCCCCATGCAAAAAAATCTGCTCTCCTCGTGAGACAAATGCATAAAGCGTTGTCAGAGGAACTTCTTGAATTTTAAGCAGTTGCGAAATGCCCTACAGTTAAATACTGTATGCACGTACAGCTTAATAAGGAATGTTCCGTGGCCACGACCCAAACGCCCCTCAGCTCCTACGAACGCCTGGGTGTGCGCATCCAGAAAATCATCAACTCTCCCACCGCACAAAAGGCCAAGGCAGCGCTGATCTTCCGCCTCGCCGATGAGCCACAGGATGAGTGGGAACGCCTGCTGGAGGAGATCGCCGAAAACGACAACGTCACCCTCGCCTACCGCGACGATGGCGGTGTGCAGATTTTCTGGGTCGTGCCGAAGGAAGATTGAGTCGATGAGTGTCCGTTGTTTTGCCTTGCTGTTGCTGTTTCTCGCCTGTTCCGCCCAAGCCGATGCGCCCCGCACCTTCAGCGAAGCCAAGAAAGTCGCCTGGAAGCTCTACGCTCCCCAATCCACCGAGTTCTATTGCGGCTGCAAATACAACGGCAACCGGGTGAACCTGGCGGCCTGCGGCTATGTTCCGCGCAAGAACGCCAAACGCGCCGAACGCATTGAATGGGAGCATATAGTGCCGGCCTGGCAGATCGGCCATCAGCGCCAGTGCTGGCAACAAGGCGGTCGCAAGAACTGCACACGCACCGATTCGGTCTATCAGCGCGCCGAGGCCGACCTGCACAATCTGGTACCGAGCATTGGCGAAGTGAATGGTGATCGCAGCAATTTCAGCTTCGGCTGGCTGCCGGAACAATCGGGCCAGTACGGTTCGTGCCTGACCCAGGTCGACTTCAAGGCCAAGAAGGTCATGCCTCGCCCTTCGATTCGCGGGATGATCGCCCGCACCTACTTCTACATGAGCAAGCAGTACGGCCTGCGCCTTTCCAAACAGGATCGGCAGCTCTTCGAAGCCTGGAACAAAACTTATCCAGTACAGGCCTGGGAGCGCCAGCGCAATCAGAGCGTGGCTTGCGTGATGGGGCGCGGCAATGAATTCGTCGGCGCAGTCAACCTCAAGGCTTGTGGCTGAACGCAGATCGCCCGCGAGTGGCGGGCGATCATTGAGCCTATGGAAACGGGCTTACTGCGCGGCTTGATGCTCGATGACCGTGACTTCGATGTCACGCTTCTTGGCCTTGACCAACTTTTCGGTCACTTCATTCTTCTTCGCCTCGGCCTCGGCCTGGGAAGCAAACGGACCGACCACGACCAGACGCTTGCCGTCCACGGTCACCACATTGGAAATCACCCCGTGCTCGATCAGCCAGCCGGTCAGGTCACTCACCGCCAGGGGGAGCGGGCTGCCCACCAGCACATCCCATTGCGGCTCGGTCGAGGCCGGCTGGGTCTGTACTGCCACCGCCGTGCTCTTATTCGCTTCGACCCGCTTGCCTTCCCCACAACCGGCCAACGCCAATACCGCCATCATCATCGCTACTGTGCGCACAACCTAACCCCTAGAAAGTCTGAGGTGGCGATTTTAGCACTCATGACCCGAGAGACCTCGTCACAAAATCGGACCGAAACAGGAAGAATGATATTTATTGCCTATGTATAGTTGCGCCTTGGGAATTAATAGATCTTCTGCGCGTCAGAAAGAGGCACCCACTCAGTGGAACTTCGCACTAATCTATACCTAAGACCGACCTCTGCACTGTTTGAATCTGGTGCCCTACAAAGCTATCAAGGAGAAGATCATGCTGATACTCACCCGCAAAGTCGGTGAAAGCATAAACATCGGTGACGACATTACGATCACCATTCTCGGCGTCAGCGGCCAGCAAGTGCGCATTGGTATCAACGCGCCAAAAGACGTCGCGGTACACCGTGAAGAAATCTATCAACGCATTCAGGCAGGCCTGACCGCTCCGGACAAACGCGAAACCCCTTGAATAGCATGAGCACCAGCCTTTTGCCCGCGCACAACGGCTGGCGCAGCGCCTGTCTTGTTTGCCTTGAGCTTTTCCCCGCAGACGGCCCGCACACCCTCGCCCGGTTGCAGCCACAGCAGATTCCCGCCCATCAGACTGTCGTCAACCACTGATTATCGCCCTTTCGCGATAGCGAGCCCGACCGTTGATTCCCGACACACGCCGCCGCTGCATTGCAGGCGGCGCACCGGTTCGGCGGTCAGGCGCCCGCTGCAGGCTCCACAGGCTTGAAGCCCAGGTCCTGGGTAAAGCGCAGCAGGTAACCATCCGGATCGAGTACCAGCAGGTTCAACTCGCCGTGCAGCAATTCGTCGTGACGGTACCAGCACTCCTGAATCTCTCGACGCAAGGCAATGCCCGCCCGGGCCAGGGCGGATGCCAACTGGCGAATATCCGGGCACTCGATGGACAGGTTCATGCCGCGGCCAAATGGAGCCTGCAAGGGCCCCACGCGCCACTCCGATTCCTGCTGGTCATCCTGCTCCAGCATCAGTTGGGCACCATTGAGGGAGAGGAAGGCAAAGAAGTGTTCCGGCCGCTGATACTCCACCTTGAAGCCCAGAAGATCGCAGTAGAAGGCCAGACTGCGCTGCAGGTCGGTGACCAGCATCTCCGGCACCAGGTCATTCATTTGAAACATCGAAGGCTTCCATTGCTCATTGATAGAGCCGCGAGCCTACTCTCAAGCAGCCACTCAGTGCAGCCCCACTTACCAATGATTACAACTGAGCCCAGGTCACCCCACGCGCCATGCCGCTGGCGGCGATGACCATCAACACCATGAGCAGGGCCTGCACATCGCTGATACGGGCGAACAGCAGCGCCCGCCCGATCTGTGGCGCCACCCCTCGCCCCAGGGCCATGCGCCAGCGGATCAAGGTCAGCATCGGCATGATCTCCAGCAACAGGATGATCACGAACAGCGTCATCTTCAGATGGAACAGCGGCTGGTGCAGGTAATACTCCGTACCCTTGCCATAACCGCCAAAAGCCCGCAACAACCCGGTGATCAACAACACCGCGGCCATCAGCCCCCAGACATTGTCGGCCCGCAACACCTGCCCGGGCGCCGCAGCGCCGCCGCTCAGGCGACGCAATGCCGAAGCGCGCGCCAGTACCCCGGCAAAGGCACTGGCAAACGCCAGCAAATGCACAGCCGCCAGCAACCATTGCTGCAACATCGAGCTCATCTCCGCTTGATTGATCGACACATCCGGGCAGCTCAGTAATAGCTCATAACCCGGGCTGTTGCCGGCCAGCGGAAACGAAAAAGGCGGCTCGCACGGATCGACAACTTCCGCGAGAACCGCCTGGCCACTCAACTTCAACAATGGCCGTCACAACTCAGCCATGACGCTCCTGCAGCACCTTGCTCCACAGGGTGAACGCTACGGGCGGCGTCCAGCCCGGGTTGGAGGTGTGCTCCTGAAGGCACAGGTAACGATTGCCTTCGTAAGTCACTCCATCCTCCCTGAGGTAGTGCTGGCTGGTGCGCCACTCGGGAAAGCTCGGATCGACCGCACCGCCTGCGGTCCTGGCACTCACACTGCGGCTGGGGAGCGACTCCTGGCCCTGAGTGTCGGTAGCGGTCACAAAATAGCTGTATTGGGTGTCCGCACTCAGCCCCTGATCCTCGAAGCCCGGAGAGGGAGTGCGAGCGACCGCATTGCCGTCGCGGTACAAGGTGTAGAACTCCACCGGCCGCACACTACCGGAAACGCCCCAGCTCAGGTTGACGCTGCTGCGACTGGTGCCCAGCACCATCAGGTTTCCAGGAGCACCTGGGCGCTCCGGCTCACCGCCATCGCCATGGATCAGCGGCGCATAGCGATGACGAAACTCCCAGTTGTAGGGCACGCCCTGCCGACTGACGCCGGCATCCCAGTTCACCGACCAGGTCATCAACCCCTTGATGGCGTGACCGGCGCCCTGCAAGCGCTTGAACGCATTGCTCACCGCCGACGGGTCGATCACATAGCCAGTGGCCGCGGCATCGACGTTGCTTGGCAGGCCTATCACCAGCTTGTCCGCGGCAATGCGAGTGAAACCGCGGGTACCGGAGGCCAGGCTTTCGCTCAGGTAGTAGAGGAAATCCTCTTTCATCGCGTCATTGTTCTGGGCGATCCAGGCGCCCTGCCCGCCATTGGCCTCCTGCACCCAGAGCCCGTCGCCTCCCTGGTTATAGAACTGCGGCGCGACAAAGTCGTAGTAGCCTTCCAGGGCCTGCAGGTAGGCCACGTACTTGCCATTGCTGGTCAGGTAGGGAAACTCAGGCGCCATGCTGATGATGAAGTGCTTGCCCTGGCCGGCGTAATGATCCTTCACCAGCTTCAAGGCGGCAGGCAGCACACTCTTGTTGTCGGCAAAGTCGATGGCGCTCTGCTCCAGGTCGATATCCAGGCCATCGAAGCCGTAGGTTTCCACCAGACGGATGATTTCGTTGGCCAAGGGCTGTTCGTTGCCCTTGTGCAATTCGATATGGGCATCGGCGCCGCCCAGGGAGATCAATACCGCCCGGCCCTGGCTGTTGAGCACGCCCACCTGGCGCCGGAACTCGGCGTCCGAAAGGTTGTAGGGCTTGAAGGTGGGAATACCGTTGCCCTTCATGAAGGCTACTGCAACCACGTTGTATTCCTTGGGCACGTCCACCAGATCCAGGTTGGCGAATTGCCCCTGCTGGTAGCCGTCGCTGTGACCGGCGGCCCAGTTGTGCCAGAAGCCCATGAGCACCTTTTTGCCGGCAATGCTCGGCATCAGGGAAGCAGCATCTGCGGCCTGACTCTTGATTAATGCAAAATCGATCTTATCCACGTTCTAATCCTTCAGAACTGTCAGAAAATGTTAACTACCTGAAACTTATTTAAAGTCCAGGTCGAAAGCCTGATAAAAGCCATTGCCGGTATTGGCAACAATCCACACCAGTACTACAACATGGTGACCCTTTTTATTTTTGGGCAGCACAACCTCATGATGAGTCTTGGCTTTCAATACCGAACCAAACTTGTCGAAAGGCACTTCGGTATAGAAGTCCTGATAAAAAGCCTGGGGTTCCAGCTGGGCGCGACTGATGCGCTGTTTCGGGTCCCAGCCGTCCTTGGTGATGAACCAGTTGTAGCCCCGGGTAACGTGAGGGGCGGTGTATTCCCACTGCACCTGGAACACCTGGCCCGGGTTCACGTTCACCAGCGGCCAAGTGAAGGGCCGGTTGATCTTTTTCGACATTTCCTCGTTGGTGAAGTTGATGCAATCGCGATCATCAACCTTGCCGCCACTGAGAATATGACCGTCGGCGGGTGGCGCAACACTGGCCACATCGCTGTCGTAAGGCTTTGGGAAAGGACCGGCGGCGAGGGCCGGAAAGTTTTTCCCGCCTTCCATCTCGTTGACCTGCCAGGTTCCCAGCAGCCCCAGTTCCACCGCTACCGCACCGCGGCTGGACGGAGAAACAACGCGACCATGTTTTAGTTGAGCCTGTGGCTTATTCATATCTTTCACTCCATTGATTAATTAACTACTGCTCCTTATTGAGCACCCTCAACTTAGCGCACTTTTCCCTGCTTTTTTCATCACCACAAAAACTAACCATTCAGGACAATTTACAAAAGTCCGCCCTAGCCCCCTTAATCCCTGGACTTCCTTATTTCAACTGACAGTTTGAAGAGGCAATGTATTACACGCTTTGCTACAGGCTTATTGGGTGTTTCCACAGATCGCCAATAACAGCTGGCCTGACCAGCTGGAAACCCTTCCCCAGAAATGACAAAACCCGGCCGATGCCGGGTTTGTACCTGATAGCGTCAAATGCCAACGCCAGTGACTATCCGCTGCGTTACAGACAGGTCGCTAGCGCCGCCAGGCGGCGCTTCGAGACATAGCCGTCTGCAACCGCATAAAAGTGGACGGTGGTCGTCGCGGCCTCGGCCTTGATATCGACAAAAGTCTCGGCGGAACGGGTATACACGGTGTACCCCCCAGCCTTGCCCGGTTGCAGATAGGCAGCGGCATCGACACCAAAGACCGACTCGTCCTGCCAGGCGAACTGCACACATTGCGCTACCAGTTGATCAGCCTTGGCCGAGGCCAGGGTTTTGTTGGGCGTTCGGGCCCGAGCTTCATCCATGGTAGAGCTCGCACAGCCAGCCAATAGCGCCGCCACCATTACCGCCATCAAAACCCGCATGCTGCCTCCTCGTCCTGAAAACGCGAGAGTATCGCTCAGGCCGCGTTAAAAAGGCGCGCGAACAGCAGAAAAACTCCCCCGCGCCCACTCAGCACTCCGCCAGGGAGGACGCCAGCTGGGCGATCGCCTCCTGGTCCTCATCTCCGAGGTGGCGGTAGTTCTGAATAATGGTGCTTTCATCCAGGCTCAGGCTGCCCTCGGACAAGCGCGAGCGCTCGCCGGTCAACACATAAAGCAGGTCAACGCCGTGGCGCCCGATGGCCATCAGGTAATCCGATTTGGGCACCCGCTCACCGCTCTCGTAACGGCCCTGGGCGTTGGCTTCAACACCGCCAATGGCACCGAATTCCTGCTGGGAGAGCCCCAACGCCTTGCGCTGTTCTTTCAAGCGCTCACCAAAGGTCTGCATAACCATCCTCATTCAACAAGGTGATGGTTTTACGACCGTAACGGCCGCAGAAGGTGCACTTTGTTTGCCCACACCATTGCCAGTCCCCGGGCAAAAGATTAACCTGCGCGCCCTTTCCACACTTTTGCCAAGGAGATCCACCATGCAACAGCTGATCACCCCTTGCAGGACGTGCCTGGTTTAAACGCTGCAACCGCTACCCGCTAGCGCCTTCGCTTAACCCCCGCTTCGTCCTGCCACTACCTGAATATTTTTTCCAATCAGGAATTGGACATGGACACTTGCATCCGTCATTTGTCGAACGGCGTCTCTCTAATCGCCTCCGACACCACCTGGATCGAAGACAAAGCGCTCCAGCAACTGCACACCACCGCACAACTGCCCGGCATGCGCCAGGTCGTCGGCATGCCCGACCTGCATCCAGGCCGGGGCTATCCGGTGGGCGCGGCATTTTTTTCCACCGAAGTGGCCTACCCGGCACTGGTGGGCAACGACATCGGCTGCGGCATGGCGCTGTGGCAAACCGACCTCTCCAGCACTCGCCTCAACCTCGACAAGCTGGAAAAGAAAATCGGCAATATCGACCTGCCTCTGGATGAGCAGTGGGATGAACAACGCGCGCAACTGGCATTGCCCGTCAGCGGTCATGAGCACTCCCTGGGTACCATCGGCGGCGGCAACCACTTCGCCGAACTGCAACAACTCGATCAGGTCCATGACGCCGACGCCCTGCAAGCGCTGGCACTGGACCCGAAAGCCTTGCTGCTGCTGGTGCACAGCGGCTCCCGAGGCCTGGGAGAGGCCATTTTGCGCAGCCACGTCGACCAACACGGCCACAACGGCCTGTTGATGACCAGCACCGCCGGCGCCCAGTACCTGGAGCAGCACGACCAGGCCTTGCGCTTTGCCGAGGCCAATCGACGGCTGATCGCCGAGCGCCTGCTGCACAATCTGCGGGCCAAGGGCCATCCGCTGCTGGATATCAATCACAACCTGGTGTCTGCGGCGCAGGTCGACGGCGTATCGGGCTGGCTGCATCGCAAGGGCGCCACACCATCGGACCAGGGTCCGGTGGTGATTCCCGGCTCTCGTGGCGACTACAGCTACCTGGTGCAACCGCTCCCCCAATCGTTCAGCCTCTACTCCCTGGCGCACGGCGCCGGGCGCAAGTGGCTGCGCAGCGACTGCAAGGGCCGGCTGGCAACGCGCTTGAGCTTCGATCAACTCAAGCGCACCCGGCTGGGCAGCCGAGTGATCTGCGAGGACCGCGGCCTGATGTACGAAGAGGCTCCCGAAGCCTACAAGAGCATCGACAGCGTGGTGGGCAGCCTGCGCGACGCCGGCCTGGTGAAGATCATCGCCCGACTCAAACCGGTACTGACTTACAAACGCCGGGGGTGCTGCTGATGATGATGTTGCTACAGCTGTCCTCCGCCCAAGGGCCTGCCGAATGCGAATTGGCAGTAACCCACGCATTACGCCGCCTGCATCACGAAGCCGAAGCGCAGAACGTGCGCCTCGGCATCATCGAGCAGGTTGCCAGCCAGGCTCGCGACGCCCATCGCTCGGTACTGGTCAGCCTGGATGGCGAGCACGCCGCAAACCTGGCTCGACGCTGGACAGGCACCCTGCTGTGGATCTGCAAAAGCCCTCTGCGGCCCGCACATCGACGCAAGAACTGGTATTTCGCCGGCCAACCATTCTGCGCCCTGGAAGAAGCCGAGGGCGGCGAGATCCGCTTCGAGGCCATGCGCGCTTCCGGCCCCGGCGGGCAGCACGTGAACAAGACCGACTCCGCGGTACGTGCCACCCATGTAGCGACCGGCATCAGCGTCAAGGTGCAGTCCGAACGCAGCCAGCACGATAACAAGCGCCTGGCTCGTCTACTGATCCAGCAACGGCTTGCCGATCGGCAAGAGCAATCCGTACAGGAACTGCGCTTGCAGCGTCGTGACGCCCATCACCGGGTTGAACGGGGCAATGCCGTGCGCACCTTCAGTGGCAGCGCCTTCACCCCTCTGGACTGACCCGCCCTGGTACGGGAAGCCGCTCGTCACGACGGCTCCCCGAACCAGGTTGGTGGCTACAGAGGGCAATACGTAAAAGATCTTGAACCGGTGACCGATGCGGCAAATGCAGAGGACGCTGAAGACATGGAGCAGAGTCCCGATGAACAACTACTTCGAAAGCCCCTTCAAGGGCATCACGCTTGATCGGCAAGTCACCCACCCGAATATTCGAGTAGGTCGTTTCAGCTACTACTCAGGCTACTACCACGGCCATAGTTTCGATGAGTGCGCGCGTTACCTGCCCCACGAGGAAGGCGCGGACAAGCTGATAATCGGCTCCTTCTGCTCAATCGGCTCGGGAGCCGCATTCATCATGGCTGGCAACCAGGGGCATAGAAGCGAGTGGATCAGCACCTTTCCGCTCTACTGGATGCCCGAGGAGCCGGTCTTCGCGGGCGCGCAGAATGGATATCAAGCCGCAGGCGACACGGTGATCGGCAATGACGTCTGGATCGGTTCCGAAGCCATTGTCATGCCGGGCATCAGGATTGGCGATGGCGCCGTGATAGGCACTCGAGCCCTGGTGACACGGGACGTGGAGCCCTACGCAATCATCGGCGGTAACCCCGCCAAGACGATTCGCAAGCGCTTCGATGATCGGCGTATCGAAATGCTTGTGGAAATGCAGTGGTGGAACTGGAGCAGCGAGCAGTTGAAAGCAGTGATGCCACTGATGACCAGTGCCAATGTCGAGGCGCTGTTTGAACATTGGCAGGAGCACATCCGCCCCGACTGATCACTGGCCAAGATCGCAGTGAGCGCTGCAATGCCAGTGGGCTTCTTGGCGGATCGTGCAAAGCCATCAAAATGGCCAGAAACAAAAAAGGGGCTCACCTTTCGGTGAACCCCTTCTAGACCGCCCAGCAGAGCGGATTTTGTTTGGTAGGCGCGATTGGACTCGAACCAACGACCCCCACCATGTCAAGGTGGTGCTCTAACCAACTGAGCTACGTGCCTGCTGTGAGGCGGCATTCTACGGAATTCCAAAGGGGTGTCAACACCTTTTTTGCAGCTAAGCCTATGAATATGCGAATTTTTTAATTTTCGCGGGATGAAGAAGTTTTTTCTTCTGTCTGGCAGCTCATTTGCAACTCAGGTAGCATCGGCGCACTCGTAAAATATATTAAACACATGAGGTCGCAGGATGGCGAACATTCCCTACCCACAGTCCTATTACGCGGCATCGGCCAATGCGGCTCCGGAACGTCCGATGCTCCAAAGCGAGATTGAAACCGATGTCTGCGTGATCGGTGCGGGTTATACCGGCCTGTCCAGCGCCCTGTTCCTCCTGGAAAACGGCTTTCGTGTGACCGTACTGGAGGCCGCCAAGGTCGGCTTTGGCGCTTCAGGGCGCAATGGCGGGCAGATCGTCAACAGCTACAGCCGCGATATCGACGTGATTGAACGCAGCGTCGGCCCCAAGCAGGCACAATTGCTGGGGCAGATGGCCTTTGAGGGTGGCCGGATCATTCGTGAACGGGTGGCCAAATACAAGATCCAGTGCGATCTGAAGGACGGCGGTGTATTCGCAGCGCTGACCAGCAAGCAGATGGGTCATCTGGAGTCGCAGAAGCGCCTGTGGGAGCGCTATGGCCACACCCAGCTGGAATTGCTGGATGAGCGGCGTATCCGCGAAATCGTGGCCTGCGATCAATACAAGGGCGGCATGCTCGACATGAGCGGCGGCCACATCCATCCACTGAACCTGGCACTGGGTGAAGCGGCTGCCGTGGAGTCGCTGGGCGGCACCCTCTATGAGCAGTCCCCGGCAATCCGCATCGAGCGCGGCGCCAATCCGGTGGTCCACACGCCCCAAGGAAAGGTCCGCGCCAAATTCATCATCATTGCCGGCAATGCCTACCTGGGCAATCTGGTTCCGGAGCTGGCAGCCAAGTCCATGCCTTGCGGAACCCAGGTCATCACCACAGAACCCCTGAGCGATGAGCTGGCAGCCAGCCTGTTGCCCCAGGATTACTGCGTCGAAGACTGCAACTACCTGCTGGACTACTACCGTCTCTCCGGCGACAAGCGCCTGATTTTCGGTGGCGGCGTGGTGTATGGCGCCCGCGACCCGGCGAACATCGAGGCCATCATCCGACCGAAGATGCTCAAGGCCTTTCCGCAACTGCAGAACGTGAAGATCGATTACGCCTGGACCGGCAACTTCCTGCTGACGCTGTCGCGCCTGCCCCAGGTTGGGCGCCTGGGGGACAATATCTACTACTCCCAAGGCTGCAGCGGCCACGGCGTGACCTACACCCACCTGGCCGGGAAAGTCCTGGCAGAGGCCCTGCGCGGCCAGGCTGAGCGCTTTGACGCCTTTGCCGACCTGCCTCACTACCCCTTCCCCGGCGGCCAGTTGCTGCGCACGCCATTCACCGCCCTGGGCGCTTGGTACTACAGCCTTCGGGACAAGCTCGGCTTCTGAAAGCCAAACCTCACAAGCACAAAAAAACCGCCGAGCAGGCGGTTTTTTTGTGTTCGATCAGCAGCAAGCAAAAGACGCTGCCAAAGAGCGAATCCCGAAAACAAAAAACCCCGGTCTTGCGACCAGGGTCTTTGCTATCGATGCGAAACAAGCTGTTGGCTTGTTTCGTTGCTTCAAGGCGTTCAGTGATCCTTGAGGCTGATATGGCGCAGCGGACGGGACTCGAACCCGCGACCCCCGGCGTGACAGGCCGGTATTCTAACCGACTGAACTACCGCTGCGTATCGCTTGGACTTGCGTCCATGTGAACCGTTTAAATCATCTGATTGAAGAGCTTCGAGGCTTCCTCAATCTCAAGCCAGGCGAACCCGACTTGGAAAATATGGCGCAGCGGACGGGACTCGAACCCGCGACCCCCGGCGTGACAGGCCGGTATTCTAACCGACTGAACTACCGCTGCGCGTCGGTTGGAGGCTTCCTTGGAAGCTTCCCTCTTTCTTGCGAAAGAGACTCAGGGAATGGTGGGTGATGACGGGATCGAACCGCCGACATTCTGCTTGTAAGGCAGACGCTCTCCCGGCTGAGCTAATCACCCTTTGCTTCGCTGAGGCCGCGAAATTTACGCAGGTAACGAAGCTAAGTCAATAGCAGGCTTGAAGTTTTTTTCAAAAACAGCAGCAAGCAGAAACTTCGCACCAAGAGCCAGAGGCGCTCCTCTTGGGCTTGCAGCCACAAACTCGCTACCACCCTTATTCCTGATAAATCATTTTCTTGGTCATGCCACCGTCCACCACGAATTCCTGGCCGGTGACAAAGCCCGAATTGCGGGAGAGCAGCCAGGCCACCATGGAGGCCACATCTTCCACCGTCCCTACCCTGCCTGCCGGATGCTGGGCATGATCGGCATCGGATAATGGCTCTGCGCGACGCGCCGCAGGATCCCGGGCATCGATCCAGCCGGGGCTTACCGCATTGACCCGAATCTCCGGCCCCAGGCTGATCGCCAGGGCATGAGTCAAGGCCAGCAGCCCCCCCTTGCTCGCCGCGTAGGCTTCGCTGTCAGGCTCCGATTGCCTGGCGCGGGTAGAGGCCAGATTGACGATGGCGCCGCCATGGGCGCGCAAATACGGCGCACAGTGCTTGGCCAGCAGCATCGGCCCGCCCAGGTTCACCGCCATGACCCGATTCCAGTAGGCCAGATCCAGGCTTTCCAGGGTGATGTTGTGCGGGTCAGCCACAGCGGCATTGCAGACCAGGGCGTCGAGGCGCCCGAACTGCCCCAGCACCTCAGCCACCCCCTGGGCCACTTGCACTTCATCGGCCACGTCCATGGTGATGAACCAGGCACTTTCACCCAACACCCTAGCCACCTTGGAGCCGCGCTCACGATCGAGGTCGGTCAACACCACCTGCCAGCCTTCGCTGATCAGCCAGGCAGCAATACCCAGGCCGATACCCCGGGCCGCGCCGGTCACCAGCGCGACACGCCCGTTGCCGCCGCCCTGGGGCGTGGACAACTCGATCACAAGGCTGCCAGGCCGCGAGCCAGGTCGGCTTGCAGGTCGACCACGTCCTCCAGCCCCACCGCAATGCGGATCAGGCTGTCGCGAATGCCCGCCGCTTCACGCTCCTGAGGCGCCAGGCGCCCGTGGGACGTGGTGCTCGGATGGGTGATGGTGGTTTTGCTGTCGCCGAGGTTGGCGGTAATGGAGATCAGTCGCGTGGCATCGATAAAGCGCCAGGCGCCCTCTTTGCCGCCCTTGACCTCAAAACTCACCACCGCGCCAAAACCACGCTGCTGACGCTTGGCCAGTTCGTGCTGCGGATGGCTGGCAAGGCCTGCGTAGTGCACCTTCTCGACGCCATCCTGCTGCTCCAGCCACTCAGCCAGGGCCAGGGCATTGGCACAATGAGCACGCATCCGCAGGTTGAGGGTTTCCAGGCCCTTGAGGAAGATCCAGGCGTTGAACGGGCTCAGGGTCGGCCCCGCGGTACGCAGGAAACCCACCACTTCTTTCATCTGCTCGCTGCGCCCGGCCACCACGCCGCCCATGCAACGACCCTGGCCGTCGATGAACTTGGTCGCCGAATGCACCACCACGTCCGCCCCCAGCTTCAACGGCTGCTGCAAGGCCGGAGTGCAGAAACAGTTATCCACCACCAGCATTGCGCCCTTGGCATAGGCCACCTCCGCCAACGCGGCGATATCCACCAGCTCGGCCAGCGGATTGGAGGGCGACTCGACGAACAGCAGCCTGGTATTGCTCTTGATCGCCGCATCCCAGCCGGACAGGTCCGCCAGGGGCACGTAATCGACTTCAACACCAAAGCGCTTGAAGTACTTCTCGAACAGGCTGATGGTGGAGCCGAACACACTGCGCGACACCAGCACATGATCGCCGGCGCTGCACAGGCTCATGACCACCGAGAGAATGGCCGCCATGCCAGTGGCGGTCGCCACAGCCTGCTCAGCCCCTTCCAGCGCCGCGATGCGCTCTTCGAAGGAACGCACCGTGGGGTTGGTATAGCGCGAATAGACGTTGCCCGGCACTTCGCCAGCAAACCGCGCCGCCGCATCGGCGGCCGTGCGGAACACATAGCTGGAGGTAAAGAACATCGGGTCACCGTGCTCGCCTTCCGGCGAGCGGTGTTGGCCGGCGCGCACCGCCAGGGTATCGAACGCTACGCCTTCAAGGTCGCTGTCCAGCCGACCGGCATCCCAATCCTGACTCATGCCGCCTACTCCTAATGTCTTCTTAAAATGCTCGGATCAGTTGTTGTACAGATCGATGATGGCGCTGACCGCCTGGGTCTTGGCCTTGGACGCATCGTTACGAGCGTTCTCGATCTTGTTCAGGTAGGCCTCGTCGACGTCGCCGGTAACGTACTTGCCGTCGAACACCGCGCAGTCGAAGTTCTCGATCTTGATCTTGCCACCACCGACCGCCTCGATCAGGTCCGGCAAGTCCTGGTAGATCAGCCAGTCGGCGCCGATCAGGTCTGCCACGTCCTGGGTCGAACGATTGTGGGCGATCAACTCGTGGGCGCTCGGCATGTCGATGCCATACACGTTCGGGTAACGCACGGCAGGTGCAGCCGAGCAGAAGTAGACGTTCTTCGCGCCCGCTTCACGGGCCATCTGGATAATCTGCTTGCAGGTGGTGCCACGGACGATGGAGTCGTCCACCAGCATCACGTTCTTGCCGCGAAATTCCAGTTCGATCGCATTGAGCTTCTGGCGTACGGATTTCTTCCGCGCCGCCTGGCCCGGCATGATGAAGGTACGACCGATGTAGCGGTTCTTGACGAAACCTTCGCGGAACTTGACCCCCAGATGGTTCGCCAGCTCCAGCGCCGCAGTGCGGCTGGTATCCGGAATCGGGATCACCACGTCGATATCGTGCTCAGGGCGCTCGCGCAGGATCTTCTCTGCCAGCTTCTCGCCCATGCGCAGGCGCGCCTTGTACACCGAGACGCCATCAATGATCGAATCCGGGCGGGCCAGATATACGTGCTCGAAGATGCACGGCGTGAGTTGCGGGTTGGTGGCGCACTGGCGGGTGTAGAGCTTGCCCTCTTCAGTGATGTAGACCGCTTCGCCCGGAGCCAGGTCGCGAATCAGGGTGAAGCCCAGCACATCCAGGGAAACGCTTTCCGAGGCGATCATGTATTCCACGCCTTCGTCGGTATGACGCTGGCCGAAGACGATCGGACGGATACCGTGGGGGTCACGGAAACCGACAATGCCGTAGCCGGTGATCATGGCCACCACCGCGTAGCCACCCACGCAACGGTTGTGCACGTCGGTGACGGCGGCAAACACGTCTTCCTCGGTAGGCTGCAACTTGCCGCGCTGGGCCAGCTCGTGGGCGAACACGTTGAGCAGCACTTCAGAGTCGGAGTTGGTGTTGACGTGGCGCAGGTCGGACTCGTAGATCTCCTTGGCCAACTGCTCGACATTGGTCAGGTTGCCGTTGTGCGCCAGGGTGATGCCGTAAGGCGAGTTGACGTAGAACGGCTGAGCCTCGGCCGAGGTCGAGCTGCCCGCGGTTGGATAGCGGACATGGCCGATGCCCATGTGGCCTACCAGGCGCTGCATGTGCCGCTGCTGGAACACATCACGCACCAGGCCGTTGTCCTTGCGCAGGAATAACCGGCCATCATGGCTGGTCACGATACCGGCAGCGTCCTGGCCGCGGTGCTGGAGGACGGTTAGCGCGTCATACAGCGCCTGATTGACGTTCGACTTACCGACGATACCGACGATGCCACACATGCGACGCAACCCCTACTTAATGAAACTGAACTGAACCCATCTTACTGAGGCGTTTTGGCCGGTAAGAGGTGCTCCTTGAACGGTATTTCAGCGGGTACGCTGATACCGCTGGCCAGCCACTGACTGCTCCACCCCAATATGAGGTTCTTGGACCAGTCTGCAACCAATAGAAATTGTGGCACCAGTCGCGACTGTTGCCACCAGGAATCCTGCTGTACCGGCCCCAGGCTCAGGAGCCCGATCGCCACGACCACCAGCAGCGCGCCACGCGCAGCGCCGAAAGCCATGCCGAGGAATCGATCGGTCCCGGAGAGGCCGGTGACGCGAATCAACTCGCCGATGAGATAGTTGACCATTGCCCCCACCAGCAAGGTGGCGACAAACATGATTGCGCAGCCCGCGATCACGCGAGCCGAGGGAGTTTCGATATAACCGCCGAGGTACTCGGACAGTGAGCCACCAAACATCCAGGCAACGACTCCTGCGATGATCCAGGTAAGCAACGACAAGGCTTCTTTGACGAAACCGCGGCTCAAGCTGATCAAAGCGGAGATGGCGATTATTGCAACGATCGCCCAGTCAACCCAGGTAAATGGCACAGTGCAGCCTACAGACGGATAAGGCGGCGCATTTTAACAGAGCGCTTGGCTGTCGGTAAGCTGCGATTCACTGTGCTTTTAAAATCAAGCGGATAGCCTCAGCCACGCTCTGGCTGGAAGCGCACCACGAAGCCCTTGAGATTATGCTGACGCCCCAGCAGATCACGCAGGCGATCAGCTTCGGCGCGCTCGATCAGCGGCCCGACAAATACCCGGTTCTTGCCTTCGGCGGAACGGATATAGGCGTTATAACCCTGGCTGCGCAGGGTTTTCTGCAGGTTTTCCGCGCTTTCACGGCTCGACAGACTGGCCAGTTGCACCGACCAACTGACGGACAGGCCATTGGCATCGACCCGGCTCTGGCTGGTATCGGGCTTGGCACTGGCCACGGGCTGCGGCGGAACCGGAGCCGGTGTCGGCGCAGGCTTGGCCACAGGCGCAGGCTTGCTGGCCACGGTCGGAGCAGGAGCCACCACCGGGGCCGGTGCGATCGGGGTCGATGGCGCTTGTTGCACCACAGGTTCGTGCTCGTCGGCTGGCACAGAGCCCTCGGGCAGCACCTGAGGCTCAGGCACAACCACCGGCTCGACCTGGACCTGCGGCATGGCCGCGGCTTGCGGCGCCGACGGCACATCCACCGTCACATGACGCTGCTCATCCTCGCGCGAGAACAGCATTGGCAGAAAGATCACCGCCAAGGCCACCAACACCAGTGCTCCGACCATTCGCTGCTTGTAGACGTTATCCAGCATTGCCATGTGCAGCTTCCTCCGTGGAGCGCCGGGCGAGCCACTCAAGCGCCTCGGCAACACAATAAAAAGAACCGAACAGCAGAATTTCGTCATCTGCAGTGGCTTGCGCGCATTGCGCTTCCAGCGCGGCAGCCACACTGGAATAGGACGCTACCGGAGCACCAAGGTTCTCCAGAGCCTGCTGCAAATCCTCCACCGGGCGCGCCCGCGGCGTGTCCAGAG
This sequence comes from Pseudomonas sp. GW822-FHT06D10, assembly GCF_058799535.1. Lineage (NCBI taxonomy): Bacteria > Pseudomonadati > Pseudomonadota > Gammaproteobacteria > Pseudomonadales > Pseudomonadaceae > Pseudomonas > Pseudomonas sp. GW822-FHT06D10. The sequence continues at coordinate 754,162 of NZ_JBXALN010000004.1, forward strand.
GCGCTACCGCCCAGTGCCGGACCGCCCCTTTCAGGCAGCCAATCACGCCCTCCAGATCCTTGTCCGCCAGCAGCCCGAACACCGCCAGACGCTTGCCCGGCACAGGCCGGCGCGCCAGGCGCTCAGCCAGGTACTGGGCGGCATGGGGGTTGTGACCGACGTCCAGCAGCAGGTTCAGGCGCTTGCCCTGCCAGTCGACCTGCCGGCGATCCAGACGCCCGGTAACCCGGGTCTGGCGCAAGGCTGCGCTGATCCGCTCCGGCTGCCATGGCAAACCGGTGAGCAGATAGGCCTGCAACGCCAGAGCGGCATTTTCCATAGGCAGATCCAGCAATGGCAGGCCTTGCAGCTCGACCGGCTTGCCCTGGGCATCCAGGCCACGCCACTGCCAATGCTGGTCAGTGACCCCAAGATCAAAGTCCCGCCCCCGCAGGAAAAACGGGCAGCCCAGCTCCCGCGCCTTGTCCAGCAAGGGTTGCGGCGGATCCAGGTCGCCACATAGCGCCGGAGCGCCAGGACGAAAGATCCCGGCCTTCTCGAAGGCCACGGATTCGCGGGAATCGCCCAGGTATTCGATGTGATCGACACCAATACTGGTCACCAGCGCCAGGTCGGCATCCACCAGATTGACCGTATCCAGGCGGCCACCCAACCCCACCTCCAGGACCACGGCATCCAGCGCCGCCTGCTGAAACAGCCAGAACGCTGCCAGAGTGCCCATCTCGAAGTAAGTCAGGGTGACTTCGCCGCGCCCCCCCTCTACCGCAGCAAAGGCTTCGCACAACTGCTCGTCAGTGGCCTCGACGCCATTGATCTGCACCCGCTCGTTATAACGCAGCAGGTGCGGCGAACTGTAGACCCCCACCTGCAGGCCCTGGGCCCGCAGCAGGGAAGCGACAAAAGCGCAGGTAGAGCCCTTGCCATTGGTACCGGTGACCGTGACCACCCGGGGCGCCGGCTTGCCCAGCCCCATCTGGGACGCTACCTGCTGCGAGCGCGCCAGCCCCATGTCGATGGCCGAGGGGTGCAACTGCTCGAGGTAGGCGAGCCATTCGCCCAGGGTACGTTGGGTCATAGGTTTGCTGGAGCCGGCGGCACCACGATCGGCTCGACCGGTGCCGCGACGAATTCCGGCGTCGGCAGGCCCATCAGCTGGGCCAGCAGGTTGCCCAGGCGCGGACGCAGCTCCTGACGGGAAATGATCATGTCGATCGCACCATGCTCCAGCAGGAACTCACTGCGTTGGAAACCTTCAGGCAGTTTTTCCCGCACGGTCTGCTCGATCACTCGAGGACCGGCGAAGCCCACCAGGGCTTTTGGCTCGGCGACAATCACGTCGCCCAGCATCGCCAGGCTGGCGGAAACGCCGCCGTAGACCGGGTCGGTCAACACAGAGATGAACGGGATGCCTTCTTCACGCAGACGCGCCAGTACCGCGGAGGTCTTGGCCATCTGCATCAGAGAGATCAGGGCTTCCTGCATCCGCGCACCACCGGAGGCGGAGAAGCAGATCATCGGGCAGCGATTTTCCAGAGCATAGTTGGCGGCACGCACGAAACGCTCGCCAACGATGGCGCCCATGGAGCCCCCCATGAAGGAAAATTCGAAAGCCGAGACCACCACCGGCATGCCCAGCAGGGTGCCACTCATGGAGATCAGCGCATCTTTCTCGCCGGTCTGCTTCTGCGCAGCGGTCAGGCGGTCCTTGTACTTCTTGCCGTCGCGGAACTTCAGACGGTCCACTGGCTCCAGGTCAGCGCCCAGTTCGGCACGACCTTCGGCGTCGAGGAAGATATCGATACGGGCACGCGCACCGATGCGCATGTGGTGGTTGCACTTGGGGCAAACATCCAGGGTCTTTTCCAGCTCCGGACGATAGAGCACCGCCTCGCAGGATGGGCACTTGTGCCAAAGACCTTCAGGCACCGAGCTTTTCTTCACCTCGGAACGCATGATCGAAGGGATCAGTTTGTCTACTAACCAGTTGCTCATGCTTTCTTTCTCCAGTACCGGCGGCCCGAACGCTCTGGTTCGCAGCCCCGCGTATGCCCTTGAGCTAAATTCATGTGTGCGGCGATGATCAGTTCGCTGCCGCGGTCAGCACCGGGCTCGACCTGCCTGCAACGAACCTTTCCTCAGCCATCCCGACAACCCGCTCCAGAGCGGTTGCCACTCGATTCCGACCCCGCCTGAAGGCGACGCCTGCCTGTTTTGTACAGTGGTGTTATGGACGGCGGCAGACTGCCAGCCGTCACATCGACTCGTTGCTGCGACGCACTGCCTGCATAAATGCCTGAATCTTTGCCGGGTCCTTGATGCCCCTGCCCTGCTCCACCCCGCCGCTGACATCCACCGCATACGGGCGCACCCGGGCGATGGCTGCCGCCACGTTATCTGGCGTGAGGCCACCGGCAAGAATGATCGGCTTGCTCAGCCCCTGAGGAACCAGGGACCAGTCGAACGCCTCGCCGGTTCCACCCGGCACGCCTTCGACATAGGTATCCAGCAGAATCCCGCTGGCCCGCGGATAGGCCAGGCAGGCCGCCGCGATGTCATCCCCGGCCTTGACCCGCAACGCCTTGATATAGGGCCGGTGATAGCCCTCGCAATCAGCCGCCGACTCATCGCCATGAAACTGCAGCAAGTCCAGCGGTACGGCGTCGAGGATCTCCCCCAGCTCGCAACGACTGGCATTGACGAAGAGGCCAACGCTGGTCACGAACGGCGGCAAGGCGGCGATGATTGCCCGCGCCTGCTGCACATTCACCGCCCGCGGGCTCTTGGCATAGAACACCAGGCCGATGGCATCGGCCCCCGCCGCCACTGCTGCCAGCGCATCTTCTATGCGGGTAATCCCGCAGATCTTGCTGCGAACAGCTGGCATGTCATGAACCTCGGGGGCAAATCCGGAAAGTCCCGGATGGTAGCAAATGCTTTTCCGGGCGTCAGCCGTCAAGTTCCGAGAATCCGCTGAGGAAATGTGGCCCGATGTATCGCTCGGGCAACTGGAACTCGTCCTTGTATTCGACCTGCACCAGGTACAGACCAAAAGGATGGGCGGTGACGCCGCCGGTACGCCGGATCCGGCTTTCCAGCACTTCTCGCGCCCACTCCACCGGCCGCTCGCCGGCACCGATGGTCATCAGCACCCCGGCGATGTTGCGCACCATGTGATGCAGGAAGGCGCTGGCACGAATATCCAGGACGATCATCTTGCCGTGCCGGGTGACTCGAAGGTGATGGATCTCCTTGATCGGCGACTTGGCCTGGCACTGCCCGGCCCGGAACGCGCTGAAATCATGGGTGCCCACCAGGAACGCGGCGCCCTGGGCCATGCGCTCGATATCCAGCGGCCGGTGGTTCCAGGTGATTTCTTCGTTGAGATGGGCTGGACGGATCTGATCGTTGTAGATCACATAACGGTAACGCCGGGCGATCGCCTTGAACCGTGCGTGAAAATGCGCGGGCATCTCCTTGGCCCAGCTGACGCTGATGTCATGGGGCAAATTGATATTGGCCCCCATCACCCAGGCCTTCATCGAACGCACGGCCTGAGTATCGAAATGCACCACCTGCCCGCAGGCATGCACCCCGGCATCGGTGCGTCCGGCACAGGACACCACCACCGGAGAATCCGCGACCCGGGACAGGGCCTTCTCCAGGGTTTCCTGGACACTGGGCACACCGGAGGCCTGACGCTGCCAGCCGCGGTAGCGCGAGCCCTTGTATTCCACACCCAGGGCGATTCGGGAAAAGCCTTCGGCTGCCATTTCGGCGGCCGGGTTATCTATATTTGCCAAGAACTTACAGCCTGCTGATATGCGCAAAGGCGCTCATTATAGGGCCGTAGATAATAGACGCCACGGGCTGTCGGGCTTTGTTTGCAGATTGATCAGCCATACAGCCGCCCACAGGGCGATTGCATCCGCCCCCAGGCAAACGCTATATAGTTTTTTATATATCGAAAACAACAAAGCCCCCCCCCTGATCGAGAACCGATGAATGATCGCAACCAGCAAAGAAGCCGTAGGCCTGGCCTACAGCCTGGAGGGCATGCTCCATGCCAAGCGCATGACCTGGGAGGCCATCGGGCAGATCGCCCTGCAGGTCAAGCCGGGCATGCAGGAATCCGCCGCCAGGGAAATGGGCCTGCAAGTCCTGCGGGAGATGGGTATGGAGCGAATCTGGCATCCGCTGCTGATCCGCTTTGGAGCCAATACCCTGAAAACCTTCAAGCAACGCTCCGATGGCGATCCGCTACTCCAGGAAAACGATCTGTTCTTCATCGACCTGGGCGTAGTCTGGGATCGCCATGAAGGTGATTGCGGGGCGACGTTCGTGGTCGGCGACGACGCTGAAATGCATGCCTGTGCCGCCGCGGCGAAAAGCCTGTTCGACCAGGTCCACGACCACTGGCAGAGCCACCAGGTGGCTGGCCCTGAACTCTATCGCTACGCACAGGAACAGGCCCGAGCCATGGGCTGGGTACTCAATCTGGATATCAAGGGCCATCGGGTCAGCGACTTTCCCCACGCCATCTACCGCGCCGGGGACCTGGGAGATTTCGCCGCCTGCCCGCAAGTGGGTCTGTGGATCCTGGAAATCCAGATCGCCCACCCTACCCGGCCCTTCGGCGCCTTTTACGAAGACCTGCTGGCCTGAGCCTCACCGCCACCGCAGCGCCACCAACAAAAACGGCAGCCTCATCGGCTGCCGTTCTGTTCAAGCATCAGGTTGCTTCAGGCCAGTCGCCCCAACATCTCCTGGGCTTCGCTCTTCTGCCCTTCGTTACCTTCGTTCAGCACCTCACCGAGGATGTCCCGCGCACCGTCGTTATCCCCCATATCGATATAGGCCTGGGCCAGATCGAGCTTGGTGGCCACCTCGTCGCTGCCGGAGAGGAAGTCGAAGTCCGCCTCATCAGGCGCTGCTGCGGCATCCTCGGCAGTGAAGCTGGGGATCGCCGGCTCCGGCTGATCAAGGCTCTGGCTCAGACGGTCCAGTTCAGCGTTGACATCATCCAGCTCGGAAGTGAAGGCGTCCTTGGAGTCCGCGCCAGCATCCAGCTCATCGGCCAGGGACAGATCGAAGTCCGCCGACAGGTCCAGGTCGTCCAGGGCCGGGTCGGTGACGGTAGGCACGTCGCCTGCCGGCAGGTCCTTGAGGTCGTCGTCCAGGCTCAGCAGGAAATCTTCATCGCTCGGCTTCGCCGCCGGTAGATCAGCCCCCAGGTCCAGATCGAAATCACCCAGGTCGTCCAGGTTTTCCTCGGGAGCAAGCTGCTGCTCGAGCACCGAGCCAAAGCTCAGGTCGTCATCCAGCGGGAAGTCTTCCAGCTCGGTTTCAGGTTCAGGGGTGAGCACTGCCGGCGAAGCCGCCTCCAGGTCATCCAGGCTCAGGTCAAAATCCGCATCCAGGCCTTCTACCGGAACAGCCGGCTCAGGCGCTGGCGGCTCGTCCTGCAGCAGCTCCTTGACGTACTCGGCATCCAGTTCGGCTGCCACGGCCGCAGTGGCCAGGCCAGCTGCCGCCGCTACCGCGACCATTGCCGGGAAGCGACTTTTCAGTTGCTCGACCTGAGCGTGGTTATCGCCATTGGCCACCAACTGCCGTTCCTGGGCGACAAAGGCGCTGCGGTCACCCTGATGCGCGTAGACCTCCATCAGCTTCAGGCGCAGATCACTGCGTTGCGGCTCCAACTTGACCGCTTCTTCGAGAATCGCCGCGGCCTGGTTCAGGCGGCCGGCATCGATGTGATTCTGAGCCTGGCCCAGCACATCGGTGGCCCGCTCGACCGGGACTACCGGAGCGGGCGCCGCCACCGGCGCTGGAGCTGGAGCTGGAGCTGGAGCTGGAGCTGGAGCTGGAGCTGGAGCTGGAGCGAGATTAACGCTTGGGGCTGGAACCTCAAGGCCTTCGAAGCTGCTTTCCGGCAGGTCCATTTCCTCGGTGAAATCGCTTTCCTCCGACAGTGCCCGCGCCATGCGCAAGTGCTTCTCCGCTTCCTGCTGAGCCTTGCGGCGACGAGCCAGCAACAGCAACAGCAGCAACAAGGCCAATACCGCACCGCCACCCACCAGCCCCAGCAGGATCGGGTTGGACAGCAGATCGGAGTATTTATCCTCGTCGCTCTTGGCGGGAACGGCATCCTCAGCAGGCTTGGCAGCCGGCTCGCTGGCCGGGGCCGCTGGCGCCACCACTGGGGCTGGCGCTTCGGGCTTGGCCACCAACTCAGCTGGCATTGCCGGAGCTGGCTGGGCATTAGGTACCGCAGTACCTGCGCCCTCGGCCTGCATCTTGGCCAACTGGTTGTTCTTCAATTCGATCAGGCGCTGCAGCTTGTCCAGCTGGCTTTGCAGGTCCGCCATGCGCTCCTTGAGCTCGGCGTTGTCACGACGGGTTGCGTCGAGGCTTTCCTGAGTCACCGCCAGCTTGTTGTTCAGCGCCTTGGCATCGCCGGCCGCGCCCTTGCCCCGGGTCTTGCCGTTCTCAGCGGACACCAGGCTCAGGTTGTCCTTGGTGTTGACCTGCTTGGGCGCCTTGTCGGCACCGGCGCGACGAGTCGCGTCCACCTGCTGCTGGCCACGGGCACCGGCACGGCGGCCCTGGCGCCAGGCAGCATTCTGCGCCGCCACTTCAGCAATTGCCTTGGGCTGCGGCAGCGCGGTGCTCTGCACCACATCGGGCAGGCGCAGCACCTTGCCGGTCTTCAGCCGATTGATGTTGCCATCGATAAAGGCATCCGGGTTCAGCGCCTGGATCGCCAGCATGGTCTGCTGGATCGAGGCACCGTTGCGGTTCTTGGCGGCGATTTCCCACAAGGTGTCACGGGCCGAGGTGGTGTACTGCTCCGGCTTGCCGGACTTGTTGGCGCGGGTGACCGGGGCACTCACCGCCGGGGCGCCCACTGGCGCGCTCTGCGCAGCGGCGGCGGCCTGCGGGGAGAATTTCGAAGGGTCCAGCAGCACACTGTAGTCGCGCAGCAGGCGGCCGTTGGGCCACATCACCTGCACCAGGAACTTGACCATCGGCTCCGACAGCGGCTGGCTCGAGGTCACCCGCAGCACGCTCTTGCCGCCGGGATTGAGAATCGGGGTGAAACGCAGGTCGTTGAGAAAGGCCTGGCGATCAACGCCGGCCTTGGCGAACTCTTCTGCCGGCGCAAGGCTGGGCACTACCTCGGCGGCAGTGAGGTCCTTGACATCGAGCAATTCGATTTCTGCTACCAGAGGCTGGTTCAGACTCGACTTCAGGGTCAGCTCCCCAAGCCCAAGCGCCTGCGCCATACCGGAGGACAGCGCCGAGGCGGCCGCTATTGCTAACACCAGTTTGCGAACTTGAACCATAGCCTCATCCTTTGTTTGAACATTCCTCGGCCAGCGAGAAGGTTTTGTAGCGGCTGCCAACAGGCATTGCGCGGGACCATCAACGACCACGACGCGCGATTATTTCTTGCATGCCCCGGGAGCACCTGACGGCCACTCACCTCCAGCAACTTGCCAAGCATAGCGCCCGGCTAGATTCATTCTGCAAATTGTTGCCAAGTATCTTTTACAGCAGGTCTTTTATCAACAATTCAGCCAGCTGCACAGCGTTCAAGGCCGCACCTTTGCGTACGTTATCCGAGGTCAGCCACAGATTCAGTTCCGTCGGGTCGTCGACCCCGGAACGAACCCGCCCCACATAGACAACATCCTGGCCCACGGCGTCACCCACGGCAGTCGGATAGTCGCCCGCCTCCACCAGCTCCAGGCCGGGGGCCGCTTCCAGCGCCGCATTGACTGCCGCCAGGTCAACGGCGCTGCCTGACTGCAGAGTCACGCTATAGCTATCGCCAAAAAATACCGGCGCTTGAATGCAAGTGACAGAAATCTTTAATAAAGGCTGCCCCAGCACCTCGCGCAACTCCCGGACCAGGCGCTTTTCCAGCAGGGTATGGCCCTGGGCGTCTGGAGTGCCGACCTGGGCCAGCAGGTTGAAGGCCACTTGCCGATCGAAAAAGCGTGGCTCCATGGGGCGCACATTCAACAGTTCGGCCGTCTGCCGGGCCAGTTCGCTGACGGCCTCACGGCCCTGGCTGGAGATCGCCAGGCTGGCGGTCAGGTTGACCCGCTGGATGTCCAGCAAGCCTTGCAACGGCGCCAGCGCCACGGCCAGGGCGGTAGCCGAAGCGCTCGGGCTGCTCAGTTGCAATGGTTTTTTCAAGCCGGCCAGCACCTGGGCATTGGCTTCGGGAACGACATTGGGCGCCTGGGCCGAAGGCAAGGCACCGGAAAGATCGATCACCGCGCAGTTGGCCGCCGTGGCACGCGGGGCAAAACTCAGGGTCACCGCCGGGCCGGCCGCGAAGAACGCCAGCTGGACCTTGCTGAAATCGAACTCGTCGACTTCACGCACCCGCACGTTCTTGCCGCGGAACGGCACCGAATGACCGGCCGACTCGCTACTGGCCAGCAGGTGCAGGTTGGCAACGGGGAAGTCACGTTCTTCCAGAATCTGCACCAGGGTTTCGCCGACAGTACCGGTGGCACCGATCACGGCAATATCAAGGGAAGGAGTCATGGTGCTACCTCAGGCGAAACGGGGGGAGCGGCACTTTACCCGGCACGGGGTGGCGAGGCAATTCGCGGGGGGAGCTGTGGCTGGAACGAAGCACTCTTGGCGGGCAAGCCCACTCCTGCGGTGGGCATGAAAAAGCCCGCGCCTTGTGCAAGGGGCGGGCTATTTCAAGCGCTCAGAGAATCAACGCTCCAGCAGGATCCGCAGCATGCGGCGCAGCGGCTCGGCCGCCCCCCACAGCAACTGGTCGCCGACAGTGAAGGCGCCCAGGAACTGCGAGCCCATGTTCAGCTTGCGCAGGCGGCCCACCGGAATGTTCAGGGTGCCGGTGACCTTGGTCGGGCTCAGCTCCTGCATGCTGATATCACGCTGGTTCGGCACCAGCTTGACCCAAGGGTTGTGCTGGCTGATCAGCCCTTCGATATCGGCGATCGGCACATCCTTGTTGAGCTTGATGGTCAGCGCCTGGCTGTGGCAGCGCATGGCGCCGATGCGCACGCAGATGCCGTCCACCGGGATCGGGCTCTTGAAGCGACCGAGGATCTTGTTGGTCTCGGCCTGGGCCTTCCACTCTTCACGGCTCTGGCCGTTAGGCAGCTCCTTGTCGATCCATGGAATCAGGCTGCCGGCCAGTGGCACGCCGAAGTTCTCGGTCGGGTAGGCATCGCTGCGCATGGCCTCGGCCACCTTGCGATCGATGTCGAGGATGGCACTGGCCGGGTTGGCCAGTTCATCAGCGACGGCAGCGTGGGTGGCGCCCATCTGCTTGATCAGCTCGCGCATGTTCTGCGCGCCGGCGCCGGAGGCGGCCTGATAGGTCATGGCGCTCATCCACTCCACCAGGCCGGCTTCGAACAGGCCGCCCAGGCCCATCAGCATCAGGCTGACGGTGCAGTTGCCGCCGATGTAGTTCTTGGTGCCCGCATCCAGCTGCTGGTCAATGACCTTGCGGTTCACCGGATCGAGGATGATCACCGCGTCATCTTCCATGCGCAGGCTGGATGCGGCATCGATCCAGTAGCCCTGCCAACCCGCTTCGCGCAGCTTGGGGAAGACTTCGCTGGTGTAGTCGCCACCCTGGCAGGTCAGAATCACGTCGAGGGTTTTCAACTCTTCAATGCTGTAGGCGTCCTTCAGCGGAGCAATATCCTTGCCCACCGACGGCCCCTGGCCACCGACATTGGAAGTGGTGAAAAACACCGGTTCAATAAGATCGAAGTCCTGCTCTTCCAGCATCCGCTGCATGAGCACGGAACCGACCATACCGCGCCAACCGATCAGACCTACACGTTTCATCGCAACTACACCTATACAAAAGTGGGCCACTGTCTGTGCAGTGGGCCCGAAAGATTACAGATTCCGCAGCGCGGCGACTACTGCATCGCCCATTTCCTGCGTACCGACTTTGGTGCAACCGGCCGACCAGATGTCGCCGGTGCGCAAACCCTGGTCCAGGACCCGGCTCACGGCCTGCTCGATGGCGTCCGCGGCCTCGGTCAGGTTGAAGCTGTAGCGCAACATCATCGACACCGAGAGGATGGTCGCCAGCGGGTTGGCAATGCCCTGCCCGGCGATGTCCGGCGCCGAACCGTGGCATGGCTCGTACATGCCCTTGTTGTTGGCGTCCAGGGACGCCGACGGCAGCATGCCGATGGAACCGGTGAGCATCGAGGCTTCGTCGGAAAGAATATCGCCGAACATGTTGTCGGTGACGATCACATCGAACTGCTTCGGCGCACGCACCAGTTGCATGGCGGCGTTGTCCACGTACATGTGGCTCAACTCGACATCCGGGTAGTCCTTGGCCACTTGCTCGACCACTTCACGCCACAGTTGGCTGGACGCCAGGACGTTGGCCTTGTCCACCGAGCACAGCTTCTTGCCGCGCACGCGGGCCATGTCTAAGCCGACCCGGGCAATACGGCGGATTTCACTCTCGCTGTACGGCAGGGTGTCGTAGGACTGGCGTTCTCCGTTTTCCAGTTCGCGGGTGCCCCGTGGCGCGCCGAAGTAGATGCCACCGGTCAGCTCCCGAACGATGAGGATGTCCAGGCCGGAGACGATTTCCGGTTTCAGGCTCGAAGCATCGGCCAATTGCGGGTAGAGGATCGCCGGGCGCAGGTTGCCGAACAGGCCCAGTTGCGCACGAATCTTCAGCAGGCCGCGCTCAGGGCGGATGTCACGCTCGATCTTGTCCCACTTCGGGCCGCCCACGGCGCCCAGCAGCACCGCATCGGCGGCCCGGGCACGATCCAGGGTCTCATCGGCCAGGGGCACACCGTGCTTGTCGATGGCCGCACCGCCGATCACGTCGTGGCTCAGCTCGAAGCCCAGGCTGTACTTGTCGTTGGCCAATTCCAGGACCTTGACCGCCTCGGCCATGATTTCCGGGCCAATACCGTCACCGGGGAGAATCAGAATCTGCTTGCTCATGCGTTCCTCGTTTGCTCTGTCGGCACGCCCGCAGGCGCACCCGGAAAAAGTCTATCGCTCGGCCCACAGCACCAGTACATCTGTACTGAACGAACCATCGGCGGCAATCTCAAAATATTCACGCACTTCGTTACCCATTGCCTGCTGCAACTGGCGGATCGCCACCCGCAACGGCTCGGGAGTGCGCATGCGCTCGACCCAGGAGCTGTACTCCAGGCGCAAGCGCTGGCGGCTGGTACTGCGGGTGTGCAGGCCGGCCTCGCTGACCTGGCGCAGCCATTCACCCGCCGAATAATCGCGCACATGGCTGGTATCGCGCAGCACTTCGACGCTTTGCAGGTAAGTGTCCAGCAGCGGACTGCCCGGCGACAAGACATCGATGAACGCCGCCACGCCGCCCGGCTTCAGGACCCGGCGCACTTCCCGCAGGGCCAGGCCCAGATCGCTCCAATGGTGGGCCGAGTAACGGCTGAAGACGAAGTCGAACTCGCCATAGGCGAACGGCAGGCGCTCGGCGGCGCCCAGTACGGTGCGGATGTTACCCAGCCCGCGCTCCTGCGCCGCCCCTGCCACCACATCCAGCATCTGCTGGGAGAGGTCGTAGGCCACCACTTCCCTGACCTGCGGCGCGACATGAAAGCTGACGTGGCCGGCACCGCAACCCAGGTCCAGGAGCCGGGCTGCGCCCTTGCCTGCCACCTCGGCCTGCAGCAAGGCGAATTCGGCACCCTGAGCGTGCACGGTGCTGCTCAGGTAAGCCGAAGCCTGCTCGCCAAATTGCTTCTGTACTACCTGGCTGTGGGCGTTGCTGGTCATGGGGCGATCCTTTTGGGCAAGGGAAACGGCGTTCGCTGGCAAGCCAGCTCCTACAACGCCATCCGTAGGGGCCGGCTTGCCGTCGATCAGGCAATCAGGCGTCGCGGAACAGCCAGGGCTGGCTGGCGCGATGCTTGGCCTCGAAGGCGGCGATGGCGTCGCCGTCCTGCAGGGTCAGGCCGATGTCGTCCAGACCGTTGAGCAGGCAATGCTTGCGGAAGGCATCGATCTCGAACTTCAGCACCTTGCCGTCGGGGCGGGTCACGGTCTGCGCTTGGAGGTCGATGCGCAATTGGTAGCCCGGAGTAGCCTCGACCTGCTGGAACAGCTCGTCGACTTCAGCGTCGCTCAGGATGATCGGCAACAAGCCGTTCTTGAAGCTGTTGTTGAAGAAGATGTCGGCGTAGCTGGGCGCGATGATGCTGCGAAAACCGTACTCCTCCAGGGCCCACGGCGCGTGCTCGCGGCTGGAACCGCAACCGAAGTTCTCCCGGGCCAGCAACACGCTGGCACCCTGGTAACGCTCGGCGTTGAGCACGAAATCCTTGTTCAACGGGCGCTTGGAGTTGTCCTGGTAGGGCTGGCCCACGTCCAAGTAGCGCCATTCGTCGAACAGGTTGGGGCCAAAGCCGGTGCGCTTGATCGACTTGAGAAACTGCTTGGGGATGATCTGGTCGGTGTCGACGTTGGCACGATCCAGAGGCGCGACCAAACCATTGTGCTGAGTGAAAGCTTTCATGCTGCGCTCCTTAGATCAATTCACGGACGTCGACGAAACGACCGCTGACAGCGGCGGCGGCGGCCATGGCCGGGCTGACCAGGTGGGTACGCCCACCGGCACCCTGGCGCCCTTCGAAGTTGCGGTTCGAGGTCGAGGCGCAATGCTCGCCGGACTCCAGGCGGTCCGGGTTCATCGCCAGGCACATCGAGCAGCCCGGCTCACGCCATTCGAAACCGGCTTCGAGGAAGATCTTGTCCAGGCCTTCCGATTCGGCCTGCGCCTTGACCAGGCCCGAGCCCGGCACCACGATCGCCTGCTTGATGGTGGAAGCCACTTTGCGGCCCTTGGCGATGACCGCGGCGGCGCGCAAGTCTTCGATCCGCGAGTTGGTGCAGGAGCCGATGAAGACGCGGTCCAACTGAATGTCGGTGATCGCCTGGTTGGCGCTCAAGCCCATGTACTTCAAGGCGCGGACGATGGAATCGCGCTTGACCAGATCCATTTCCTTGGCCGGGTCCGGTACGTTCTGATCCACCGCCAGGACCATTTCCGGGGACGTACCCCAGCTGACCTGCGGCTTGATCTGTGCGGCATCGAGCTCGACCACGGTATCGAACTCGGCGTCGGCATCGGACACCAGGTCCTTCCAGGCCTCGACGGCCAAGTCCCATTCGGCGCCCTTGGGGGCGAACGGACGTCCCTTGACGTATGCCACGGTCTTTTCGTCCGCCGCCACCAGGCCGACACGGGCACCGGCTTCGATGGACATGTTGCAGATGGTCATGCGGCCTTCGACGGACAGCTCGCGAATCGCGCTACCGGCGAACTCGATGGCATGGCCGTTACCGCCGGCGGTGCCGATCTTGCCGATCACGGCCAGGACGATGTCCTTGGCGGTCACGCCGAAAGGCAAGGTGCCTTCCACGCGCACCAGCATGTTCTTCATTTTCTTGGCCACCAGGCACTGGGTGGCAAGGACGTGCTCTACCTCGGAGGTGCCGATGCCATGGGCCAGGGCGCCGAAAGCACCGTGGGTCGAGGTGTGGGAGTCACCACAGACCACGGTCATGCCCGGCAAGGTGGCGCCCTGCTCCGGGCCGATCACGTGGACGATGCCCTGGCGCACGTCGTTCATCTTGAATTCGACAATGCCGTATTCATCGCAGTTGTCGTCGAGGGTCTGCACCTGGAGGCGGGAAACCTGGTCGGCGATCGCTTCTATCCCGCCCTTGCGCTCCGGCGTGGTCGGTACGTTGTGGTCCGGGGTGGCGATGTTGGCATCGATGCGCCATGGCTTGCGCCCGGCCAGACGCAGGCCTTCGAAGGCTTGCGGCGAGGTCACTTCGTGGATGATGTGACGATCGATATAGATCAGCGCCGAACCATCGTCGCGCTGCTTGACCAAATGCGAATCCCAGAGCTTGTCGTAGAGCGTCTTGCCGGCCATCGGACCATTCCTCATCAGCTTGTTTCTATGCCCCGGGCTCCGATCGTGCGCCGATCAATAACCCTTTGGCTTGTGAGGCCGATCCTATGGCGTTAGATTAAATAACTCAAATTCATATTTTTCATGCTTTGGATAACCAACTGGAATGCAACTATGGACCTGGCCAACCTCAACGCCTTTATAGCCATCGCCGAGACCGGCAGCTTTTCCGGCGCCGGCGAACGCCTGCACCTGACCCAGCCAGCCATCAGCAAACGCATCGCCGGCCTGGAGCAGCAACTCAACGTGCGGCTGTTCGACCGCCTGGGGCGGGAGATCGGCCTGACCGAGGCCGGGCGTGCCCTGCTACCCCGGGCCTACCAGATCATCAATGTGCTGGATGACACCCGCCGCGCCCTGACCAACCTCACCGGCGAAGTCAGTGGGCGCCTGACCCTGGCCACCAGCCATCACATTGGTCTGCACCGCCTGCCGCCATTGCTGCGGGCCTTCACCCGGCGCTACCCGCAAGTGGCCCTGGACATCCAGTTCCTCGACTCCGAAGTGGCCTACGAGGAAATCCTCCATGGCCGCGCCGAACTGGCAGTGATCACCCTGGCCCCCGAGCCCCACTCCCTGGTCAAGGCCACTGCGGTCTGGGACGACCCGCTGGACTTCGTCGCCGCGCCGGAACACCCGCTGGTCAGCAGCGGCCAGGTGAGCCTGGCGGATATTGCCCTGCATCCCGCGGTTTTCCCCGGCGGCAATACCTTTACCCACCATATTGTCCAACGCCTGTTTGAAGCCCAGGGCCTGACGCCGAACATCGCCATGAGTACTAACTATCTGGAAACTATAAAGATGATGGTGTCCATCGGCCTGGCCTGGAGCGTGCTGCCACGCACCATGCTCGACGACCAGGTGGCGCGCATTCCTTTACCGGGCATACAGCTGCACCGCCAGCTAGGCTATATCCTGCATACCGAACGGACACTTTCGAACGCTGCGCGGGCTTTCATGGCCTTACTGGATGCACAAGTCGATTGGCCAGGGAACCCGGCATAACACTCCGGGTATCGCCCGTGCCACGCTGCAGCGCCATGAGTATCCCGCACCCGACGAATGACTCAGCTCAAGGCCTGACCTCCATGCCCAAACCCGCTGACCGTATTCCGCCCTTGCCGCGTATCCATGCTGTCGACCCCCGGGAGTCGGAGCAAAGCTGGGAAAGCGCACCGCAGTTGCTCGCCGCCCTCAATGGTGCGCGCCTGGGGGCCTGGTATTGGGATATTGAAAGCGGGCAGATCAGCTGGTCCCGGGGCACCCAGGCGCTGTTCGGCTTCGATCCGCGCCAGCCCTTGCCGGAAAACCTCGAATACCTCGACCTGCTGCCCATCGAGGACCGGGCCAGGACGATTCGCGCCTTTCATTCAGTGCTGGCCGGCGCGCCGCTGGAACACGCCATGCACCACCGCATTCGCTGGCCCGATGGCAGCCTGCACTGGCTGGAGATCAACGGCAGCGTGTTACCGGACAAGCACGGCAAGCCGCGAATGATCGGGGTAATCCGCGAGATCACCCACCAACGCCAACGCGAAGAAGCCCTCAGCAGTTCGGAAAAGCGCTTTGCCACGCTGTTTCACCTGTGCCCCAACACCGTGCTGCTGACCCGCCTGGAAGATGGCCTGATCAGCGAGGCCAACCAGTACTTCGAAAGCCAGTTCGGCTGGCCCGCCGAGCACGTGATCGGCCGTACCACCCTGGAGATCGGCCTCTGGGTCAACCCCGAACAGCGCCCCCAGCTGATCAAGGCGGTCCAGAAGAAGGGCCAGGCCGCCAGCCTCGAAGTGCAATTTCGCGCCAGCAACGGGCAGATCCATGACGGCATCCTCAGTGCCCAGAAGGTTGAACTGGAGGGCAAGGCCTACCTGCTCAGCACCTTTCTCGACACCAGCGAGCGCAAACGATCCGAACAGGCACTCAAGGACAGCCAGGAGCGCCTGGACCTGGCCCTGGATTCGGCGCAACTGGGTACTTGGGACTGGCACATTCCCAGCGGCATGCTCTACGGCTCGGCCCGCGCCGCGCAATTGCACGGCCTGGAACCCATCCCTTTCCATGAATCCTTCGACGCCTTCTTCGAAGGCGTACCCACCGAAGAGCGCAACTCCATGCGCGATGCCTACCGCAGCCTGCGCGAAGGGCCGGCGGGCAACTATCAACTGACCTACCGGGTGCAACTGGAGGACGGCAGCTCGCGCTACCTGGAAAGCCGCGCCCGCCTCTACCGCGACGAACAGGGCAGCCCGCTGCGCATGGCCGGCACTCTGCTGGACATCACCGAGCAGGTGGAACGGGAACAGCGCCTGATCACCTCCGAAGAGAAGTTCGCCAGCCTGTTCCAGGTCAGCCCCGACCCAATCTGCGTGACCTTGCTGGAAACCGGTCAGTTCATCGAGATCAACTCCAGCTTCACCCAGACCTTCGGCTGGACCCTGGACGAAGTGCTCAACCGCAGCGCCGAACAGATCGGCCTTTGGGAAGACGCCGCGCCGCGCCTGCGGCGCATCGAGCAGGTGATTCGTGAACAGGCGCTGAATAATGTGGCAGTGGTGGTCCACCACAAGAACGGCCAGCCGCTGACCTGCATCATTTCCAGCCGCCTGATCACCGTGGACAAGCAGCCCTGCATCGTCACCAACCTGCGGGACATCACCCAGCAGCAGCGCTCGGAGGCGGCCCTCAAGGCCAGCGAAGAGAAGTTCGCCAAGGCCTTTCACTCCAGCCCCGATGCCATCAGCATCACCGAGCGCGACACGGGCCGCTATCTGGAAGTCAACGATGGTTTCTGCCGCCTGACCGGCCACCGCAACGACGAGGTGATCGGCCGCACCATGTACCAGATCGGCATCTGGGCCGAAGAAGCGCAACTCTCCACCTTGCTGGCGGAGCTCCAGATCAAGGGCCGGGTGCACCACCTGGAAATGCTCGGACGCAACAAGCGCGGGGAAATCCTCACCCTGGAAGTCTCGGTGGAGCCCATCACCCTCAACGAAACGCCCTGCCTGCTAATGACCGCCCGGGACGTCAGCCTGCTGAAGAACGCCCAGGCGCAGATCCGCCACCTGGCTTACCACGACCCCCTGACCAACCTGCCCAACCGCGCCCTGCTGATGGACCGCCTGAGCCAGCAGATTGCCCTGCTCAAGCGTCATAACCTGCGCGGCGCCCTACTGTTTCTCGACCTCGATCACTTCAAGCACATCAACGATTCCCTGGGCCACCCGGTGGGCGACACCGTGTTGAAAATCATCACCGCCCGGCTCGAAGCCAGCGTGCGCATGGAAGACACCGTGGCACGCCTGGGCGGCGATGAGTTCGTGGTCCTGCTGAGTGGCCTTGAGGGCACGCGCAACGAAGTCAGCGAACAGGTCCGCCAACTGGCCGACACCCTGCGCGAATTGCTGTCCGAACCGATGTTCCTCGATGGTCAGCGCCTGCAGGTCACCCCGAGCATCGGTGTGGCACTGATTCCCGACCACGGCTCGACCCCCACCGACCTGCTCAAACGCGCCGACATCGCCCTTTATCGGGCCAAGGATTCAGGGCGCAACACCACCCAGATGTTCCACAACACCATGCAAAAAGCCGCCAGCGAACGCCTGCGCATGGAAACCGACCTGCGCCTGGCCCTGTCCCGGGGCGAATTCAGCGTGCACTTCCAGCCCCAGGTGGACGCCCGCGACAACCGCATCGTCGGCGCCGAAGCCTTGGTGCGCTGGCAACACCCGGAGTTGGGCGCACAGTCGCCGACCGAGTTCATCAAGGTGCTGGAGGACAGCGGCCTGATCCTCGAGGTGGGCACCTGGATTCTCGACGAGGCCTGCCTGGCCTTCAGCCAGTTGATCGATCAGAAACTGGTGGATCCCCAGCACTTCAGCCTGTGCGTCAACATCAGCCCGCGGCAGTTCCGCCAGACCGACTTTGTCGAGCGGGTCGAACACAGCCTGCACGCCTACGCACTGCCCTCGAGCCTGCTGAAGCTGGAGATCACCGAAGGCATCGTGATCCAGAACCTGGAAGACACCATCAACAAGATGCGCCGGCTGAAGAAACTCGGAGTGAGCTTTGCCATGGACGATTTCGGCACCGGCTACTCGTCCCTGACCTACCTCAAGCGCTTGCCGGTGGACACCTTGAAGATCGACCAGTCCTTCGTCCGCGATGCGACCCACGACCCCAACGATGCGGAAATCATCCGGGCCATTGTCGCCATGGCCCGCAGCCTGAACCTCAAGGTCATCGCCGAAGGCGTGGAAACCCCGCAGCAGCTCGAGTTCCTCCAGGGACTGGAGTGCCACCTGTACCAGGGTTTCCTCCATAGCAGGCCGTTGCCGCTGAGCGAATTCAAGAAGCTGCTGGAATGACAGGCACGAAAAAGGGCGCCACCAGGGCGCCCTTTTATTGCAGCGGTCTTAGTGTTGCAGAGCCGCTTGCTGCGCACCGTTGATCGGGATGCGCTTGGCTTTGGCCTCTTCCGGCACGACCCGCAGCAGGTCGATATTCAACAGACCGTTGCTCAGGGCCGCGGCCTTGACCTCGATATGGTCGGCCAGGCGGAAGGACAGCTTGAATGCACGCTGGGCAATGCCCTGGTGCAGGTAAGTGACGCTTTCATTGGCATCGCGCTTGCCACCGCTCACGGTCAACACGCCTTTTTCCACTTGCAGTTCCAGGTCTTCTTCCTGGAAACCGGCGGCGGCAACGACGATGCGGTATTGATCGTCAGCGTGTTTCTCAACGTTGTAGGGTGGGTAGCTGCTGCCTGGTTCGTTGCGCAGTGCCGACTCGAACAGATCATTGAAACGGTCGAAGCCGACAGAGGAACGGAACAGTGGAGCCAAGGAAAATGCAGTACTCATGGGTGTTTCTCCTGATTATTCAGCGAGTGGTTATCTCCGCGACCCGAATTCGGCATCGCGTACCCAAGAGATAGGGATGGGCTCCAGCGTTTCAAGACATGCCTTAAAAAATTTTTACGCTGCCTCGCTTCGGGGCATGCCCAACAGGCGCCCGACCTGATCCAGCTCGGTTTCCCGGCGCAGGGCGGTGAACAGCTCGACCGCTTCCGGGTAGTTGCGGGTCAGCATCGCCAGCCATTGCTTCAGGCGCCCCGGCGCCGAACGCGGGGTCAGTTGCACCACTACCTGCGCCCAGAAATCCTGGAGCATCGGCTGCAGGTCGGCCCAGGACATTTCCACCACTTCTTCACCGGCCCGGGCTGCGGCGATCTGCCGGGCCAGATCGGGACGCGAGACCAGCCCGCGACCCAGCATGATGTCCTCGACGCCGCTGATTTCCCGGCAACGGCGCCAGTCCTCGACGCTCCAGATATCCCCGTTGGCGAACACCGGCACCTTGACCACTTCCTGCACCCGCGGGATCCACTCCCAATGGGCCGGCGGCTTGTAGCCGTCGACCTTGGTCCGCGCATGCACCACGATATGTTCGGCGCCACCCTCGGCCAGCGCTGTGGCACAGACCAGCGAGCCATCCGGGCTGTCGAAGCCCAGGCGCATTTTCGCCGTGACCGGAATGTGCGCCGGCACCGCACGCCGCACATGCTCGACGATCTGGTTCAGCAGCTCGGGCTCCTTGAGCAGCACCGCCCCGCCCCGGGACTTGTTGACGGTCTTGGCCGGGCAACCGAAGTTCAGGTCGATGACCTCACTGCCCAGCTCACAGGCCAGGGCCGCGTTCTCTGCCAGGCACACCGGGTCCGAACCCAGCAACTGCACTCGCAGCGGCACGCCGGCCGCGGTGTGCGCACCGTGCAGCAGTTCGGGGGCGAGCTTGTGGAAGTAGGCAGGCGTCAACAGGCGGTCATTGACGCGGATGAACTCGGTGACACACCAGTCGATCCCGCCAACACGAGTCAGTACATCCCGCAGGATGTTGTCGACCAACCCCTCCATGGGCGCCAGGGCAATTTGCATGAAACACACTCGACAAGAAAACGGGCAAAAAAACGTCCGCCAGTTTACTGGGTTTCGACCTTCAGCAGGAGTTTTACAGGGGCGAGCCAGCCGTTGCAGGCGCCTTCGCTGGCAAGCCGGCGCCTGCACGGGCACAGGGAGGTGTCAGGCGCCCTGCAGGGCCGGGCCGTAACCGTCCAGGAACTCGGCGGGCATGCGCTTGGGCTTGCCGGTGGACAGCTCGATGCAGACAAAGGTGGTCTGGGCCCGCAACAGGGTCGTACCGTCGCTCGGGCGCATCAGCTGGAAACGCCGGGTCATCTTCAGGCGCTGGTCCCAATCGACGATCCAGGTGGCCAGTTGCAGCTCATCGCCTTCATAGGCCGCCGCCAGGTAATCGATCTCGTGCCGCACCACGGCCATCGCCCGGTCCAGGCGCCGGTATTCGGCCAGGTCCAGCCCCAGGCGTTGCGAATGTCGCCAGGCGCAACGCTCCAGCCAGGTCACGTAGACCGCATTGTTGGCGTGCCCGAGGCCATCGATATCCTCGGCGGCCACCTGCAGATCGATGACGAATGGCGTTGCCAGATCCCAACTCATGCCCGACTCCCGGTCAGTTTTTTTGACCGGGGCAGTGTAACGGATGCTCAGGCCGATTGGCGCGCTTGCAGATGCCGTCCACTGACCAGCGCCACCACCGCATCCACCACTCGGGAGTCGGCCAATATCCGCTGGTGGCCACCTTCACTCAAGCGCAGGAGACGGCTGTCGAACCAGGCCTGGTGGATCAGCTCCGATTCCTTGACCGGAACGAAGAGGTCATCTTCGGCGTGAATGATCAGGCCGGGCATATCCAACTGATACTGGGCCACGTCCATGGCGGCGGCGCGCATTCCGACCTTCTTCTCCACCTGGCGGATAAAGGCGGAACGCGCCCTGGGCGGCAACCGCATGTAGCTGGCAAAACCGCGCAACACGGCCAGGATACGTGCCGGCGCGGCGATACTGACCAGGGTTTCGGTGCGCAGGCCCAATTGCACCGCGAGCATGGCGCTGGCACCGCCCATGGAGTGGCCGATCACCGCGCGCAGGGGCGGCAATTCGGCTGCTGCCTCCAGCATCGCCCGGGCAAACAGTGCCACGTTTGCCTCATCGCCCGGGGAACGACCATGGGCCGGGCCATCCAGCGCCACGGCGGTATAACCGGCGGCCACCAGGGCCTCGATCAGGCTGGCAAACTGCGTGGGCCGCCCTTCCCAGCCGTGCATCAGCAATACCGTCGGCCCCTGGCCCCAACGCAAGGCTGAAAGCCCGAAACGCAAGGTCAGGCGCTCGGCGCGCGCCAGCAGGGGCAACTCCCACTTTCGTGGCGGCAGCTCGCGAGGGGTCATGAACAAATGACGCATCCGATTCGCCGCCCATTGCGGCGCCACCCACCCCAGAGTGCCATTGACTCCACGAATCCAGCTCAATCTGCTCATCACCTACCTCGCCGTTGCACTTCAGGTCATAGCACCGCCGACTTGGCGGCACGCAGCAAACGATCGGACAACTCGCCGGGCCCCAACGCCCGCGCCAGGGACAGGCCGCCAACCATCAGCGCCATGTCGGCCAAGGCCTTGTCGGTATCTTCGGGGCTGGCAGCCAGTTGCGCGACCATCAGCTCCATGTGTTCGTTCAAGGCCTTGCGAAAGCTCTCGGGCAAGCGCCCCAGTTCGCCGACCGAGGCTGGAATCGGGCACGCCTGCCCGGTGGAGTCGCGGTGTTTGCGCGACAGATAGAACGCCGCTGCCAACGCCCGGCGCTCCTCGCCGCTGAGGCTTGCATCCATTTCATCGAGCAGGCCGCGTCGATGGGAAAGCAGCTGAGTGAAAGCTTCCAGCATCAGCGCATCCTTGCTCTCAAAGTGCGCATAGAAGCCGCCTACAGTCAGGCCGGCAGCCCCCATCACCTCACCCACACTCGGTTCGGCCGGGCCGCGCTGGATCAGTGCAGAACTGGCGGCCTGGAGAATACGTTCGCGGGTTTGAGCTTTTTTGTCGTTCATCGTTACCTCCGAATATTACGGAAAAAATATTATTCTCATAATAATTTTCCGCAAGTCGCCAGTGTGACCGTCGGTCAGAAGCGCAGGTGAGGAAGAAAGAGAGATTGGCCAAAGGCCAGAAAAACAAAAGGGTCATTCAATGATTGAATGACCCTTAAAAATCCCGCAGAGCGGGTAAACGTGGCGTCCCCTAGGGGACTCGAACCCCTGTTACCGCCGTGAAAGGGCGGTGTCCTAGGCCACTAGACGAAGGGGACACAAACCCTTCTAACAGCTGATCAGTGCTGAGTACTGATCGATTCAAGGCCGGTGTGGCCAAGCCTTGAACTGTAAATTGGTGGAGCTAGACGGGATCGAACCGTCGACCTCTTGCATGCCATGCAAGCGCTCTCCCAGCTGAGCTATAGCCCCGGATTTTCGCCTCGCGGCGCAGCGACATCTTGCAACATCGCTTGTGTGAAACTGGCGTCCCCTAGGGGACTCGAACCCCTGTTACCGCCGTGAAAGGGCGGTGTCCTAGGCCACTAGACGAAGGGGACGCAAACCCTTCTGTACAACTGACCGGTGCTGAGTACCGATCGATCCAAGGCCGGTGTGGCCAGGCCTTGAACTGTAAATTGGTGGAGCTAGACGGGATCGAACCGTCGACCTCTTGCATGCCATGCAAGCGCTCTCCCAG